>JADJRB010000001.1:0-1257952 GCA_016712445.1 Acidobacteriota bacterium
GGCGCCGACGCCCGGTTCTCGACCGCGCAGCACCGGGCGACAGACGAAGAGCGCGCTTCGCGGAGGGGCTTGGCACGATTTCGGAGACCGCCTCGCTCGATGTCATGGGCGCCGCGAACGGCGTGCGGGCGCAAGTTGACGTGCGCGCGGTCGACAATGGCTATCCGCTGATCGGGACCGCAAAGCTGTCCGGCGGCGAAGCCGACCTTCAGACGGCGCTGAAACGGAGGGACGAGCGGTGGGGCGTGGTGGTCACCCGGTCGTTCCTCGAAAAGTTCGGCGCTAACATTGGCGACGCTGTGGAGATCGGACCGGTGGACGGCGTCATCACAGCGCGCCTCGACGCGGCCCCGGACCGCATCGGCACGCCCGGCGCCTTCGGGCCGGAAGCCATGGTGGCGCTGGAGGCGCTGGTCGAAGCTGGCCGGCTGACCCCAGGCCAGCTGTTCCGGGCTGACATCCGCATCCTGCTGAAACCCGGCGAAGTGTTCGACGATGCAAGGAAGCAGTTCGAAGAGACCTTTCCCGATGGCAGCGCGCGCCTGCGCGCCCCGGAAGACGCCGTCGACGGGCTGCAGAACCTGCTCCGGACACTGAACAGTTTTCTCGCCATCATCGGCATTGCGGCGCTGGTTTCGGGCGGCGTCGGCGTGGCGCAGGCCACATCGGCTTTCCTTGCCTCGCGAACGCAGTCGATCGCCGTGCTGAAAGTGTTCGGGGCAGATGCCGCCACGATACGGACGGCCTACCTGCTACAATTGGGCACCCTCGCCTTTGCCGGCGCGCTTGCGGGCACAGCGCTGGGCGCGGCCGCGCCTTACCTGCTCGCCTTCTTTGCCGGCAGCTCCATTCCGATTCCCCAGGCGCTGGCGCTTTATCCGCTGCCCGTGCTGAAGGCGCTGCTCCTCGGCTTGCTGGCCGCAGCGGTGTTCGCCGTGCCCGAGATCGGGCGGGCGCGGTCAACGAAGCCATCAGCCCTGTTTCGCGAGACCAGCCAGACGGGAAAGGCGCGCGCGCCCTGGCTGGAAGTGTCGTGGGCAATTGGCGCTGCGGCGCTGCTCGCCGCGATTGCGGTCGCGACCAGCTATCGCCCGATGCTCACGGCCATGCTGCTGACCGGCGCGCTGTTCTCGGCGGCCATTTTTGCCGGCGCGGCCTGGATCGTCAAAGGCATTGCGCGCAAACTTGCCAGAAGCGCGCGCGGGTTCTGGCGCATCGCGCTTGCCAACCTTGGGGGGCCGGGTTCGCTTGCGCCGCTGATCGTGCCGTCGCTTGGGCTTGGACTGGTATTGCTGGTGCTGGTCGTCTCGGTACAGACAAACCTGATACGGCAGATTTCTTCAACAGCGCCGGCCAATGCGCCGTCGCTCGTTTTCTCGCAGATCCCGAACGACAAGGTGGAGGCCTTCGACGAAGTCGTGTCGGCCGCCGGAATCGATACCAGCGATCCGGGCCGCTTCCGGCAGGCCCCGTTCGTGCTCGCCCGCGTGATCGCGCTCAAGGGCAAGCCGCTTGTCGAGACAGATGTGGCAGAGTCCGAGCGCTGGGTTGTGCGCGGTGAGACGAGCCTGACCTATCTGGACGAACAACCGCCGGAGACGGAACTTGTAGACGGCGAGTGGTGGCCGGCCGGCTATTCAGGGCCGTTGCTCGTTTCCGTCGAGTTCGATGCCGCGCGCGGGCTCGGCATCGGCGTCGGCGACACGATCGGCTACCGCATTGCGGGGCGCGAGATCACCGCCAAGGTCGCGTCGCTGCGCAAGGCCGACTGGGGGCAGTTCGGCATCGGGTCGAACACCGCCTTCATTTTGTCGCCCGGCACGCTTGAAGCCATGAGCCCATCCTTCGTGGCGATCGCAAAGGCCACACCGGAGCAGGAAAGCGCCGTCATCGCGGCGCTCGGAAAGGACCTGCGCGAAGTGGTCGTGTTCCAGACTCGCCCTGCGCTGGAGACGGCCGCGCGCCTGTTCAGCCAGATCGCCGCCGCGGTGAACGGAGCCGCCGGGATCGTGACACTGGCGGGCCTGCTGGTGCTGGTCGGAACGTTTGCCGCGCTCGCACGCCGCCGGCGGCGCGAAGCGGCCCTGCTGAAAGTGTTCGGCGCATCGCAGGGCGAAATCCTGCGCCTGTACGCGGCCGAGTTCGGTCTGGCGGCAGGAGTCGCCGCGCTGCTCGGCACGGCGATCGGCGTTGCGGCCGCCTATCCGGTCGTGGTGTTCGTGTTCGAGGCGAAGTGGTCCCTGCCCTGGCAACCGGCGGCAACGGTGATCGCCTCGGCCGTTGCCCTCGCGGCCGCGGGCGGCGCCGCTGCAGGCTATTCGGCGCTGTCGCGCCGGCCGGCCGACGTGCTCAGAACGCCCTGACGGCGCCGAAGGTCTGGGCGGAAGCGCGCTCGTCCGGGCTCTCAGACGCCGCCCCGCCGTGCAGCTGGATGCATTGGACGTGACCGCCGCGACAGGGAGCTGACGCCTGGCGCCGAACTGTCGGACAGCCCCCGAAGCCAAAATACAAACGATTGCTATTTGTTCGGCGGATGGACTAGGGTCGGGACTCAATTAGGTCCACCATTCTATGGCTGCTGCGAGGCAGATTGCTGAGAGGAAGATGTCTGCGCGCTTGTCGTAGCGTGTGGCGATTCTCCGGAAGTCCTTTAGCCTGCAGAACATGCGCTCGATGCTGTTGCGGCTTTTGTAGGTCTTGCGGTTGTAGTTGATCGGCGTCTTGCGCGTGGCGGTAGAGGGATGACCGCCTCAGCGTCCCTTCCGCAAGCCAGTTTCTGAGGCGTCCGGCGTCATAGGCCTTGTCTGGAGTAGTTTCCGGGGCGGCGCGATCATGCCGAGCAGATCCAGGGCCGGCGTCATGTCATGTATATTGCCGGGCGTCAGCAGGAAGGTCAGAGGCCTGCCTGAGGCGTCTGTCAGGGGCGTGGATCTTGGTGGTGCGCCCACCGCGCGAGCGGCCGATGGCGTGATGGAAGGCCCCCCTAGCGCCGCCTGCAGAGCGATGGGCCTTCACATGGGTCGAGTCGATGCAGACCGTTCGGGTCCCGACAATGCCGGTCGAGCCGGTCAGGGTATAGAAGATGTCCCGCCAGATGCCCTGACGGCTCCACCGGTTGAAGCGATTGTAGATCGTCGTGTACGGACCATAGACCTCGGGGCAATCGCGCCACCGTGCGCCGGTCCGCAACATGTGCATGATCCCCGAAATGACCCGCCGGTCATCAACCCGGTGGGCGCCGCGCCGCCCCCGAGGCAGCAACGGTTCGATACGGCACCAGGCCTCGTCATCCAGCCAGTAAAGATCACTCATCACAGCATCCTCCAGGGCGCAGTGAATCACATCTACCCGATCACGGGAATTCTAATTGAGTACGGACCCTAGTCTCTGCCTGAAGAGGCGCATGCGCCGGCCAAGAACAATTCGTCCAGCCCGGTGCGCCGGATTGAGACGCCAGCGGCCGAAACGGGAGGAGTTACTGCAGTGAAGACGTGCTTCCCGGCGAACACGCCCGCCCCGCTTGCCAGGCTTGTCCCTGCGATGCCCGGCCGGCCTGATGACATTGCCAGCCCTTGCCCGCCCGTCAGGGCAACCGACCCGTTTCCCAAATTGTCCCCCCTAGGAGCAAACCGGATGATCAAGCCGATCCACTTTGTTGTCGCATTGGTGTCGAGCGCCGCGCTGGCAGCGTGCAGCCTGCGCCCCGAGGCGCCCGCTGCGCAAATCCAGGCGCTCCAGGACACGGCCCAATGCAAGCCCCTGAGCCCCGAAACGACGGCGTTCATGGACCAGGTCGTGGCCGACATGATGAACCCCGACAGCAACTTCAGCCACGCGGCCATCCGTGGCACGCCTGCCCTTCAGGAGGTGCAGGCAGCGGAACAGGCGCGGCTGCGGACCGATTGGGCCAACCTTTGCAAATACCGGGACGCGAACGGCGTGGTCTCAGCGGGACCCGCGCCCAGGGTCGTATTCATGGGCGACTCGATCACCGAGTTCTGGAGCGCCGGCGATCCGGCCTTGTTCGGAGACGGCGCGGTGAACCGCGGCATCAGCGGCCAGACGAGCGCGCAGATGGTCGTGCGGTTTGCGCCAGATGTCGTGGCGCTGAAGCCTGACGTCGTCCACATCATGGCGGGAACGAACGACCTGGCCGAAAACACCGGCCCGGTCAGCGACGATGCCTTCAAGAACAATATCCGCACGATGGTGACGCTGGCGCAGGAGAACGGCATCGCCGTCGTGCTGGCCAGTATTCCGCCGGCCGACAAATTTGGATGGCGCCCGGCTTTGAAGCCGGCCGAGCGCATTGAGGTCCTCAACGCCTGGCTTGAAGACTATGCGGCCGAAACCGGATCGATCTATGCCGATTACCACAGCCTGTTGTCGGACGATGGCGCCCGTCTGACCCCCGCGTTGACACCGGACGGCGTTCACCCGAACCGGCTCGGCTATGCCGCCATCCACGACGCTGCCGCTGCAGCAATCGCGGCCGCCCGGCGCGAAAACTGGGTCGCCAGCTGGACAAGCAGCGTTTCCCTGGCGCCCCCGCCTGCCCCCGCCGGCGCGCCGCCCCGCGGACGCACGCCCCCGGTGCTTGATGGCACGATCCGGTACACGATGCGGGTGACTGCGGGCGGCGACCGGGTGCGCGTCGTGGTGGACGGCGGCCCGACGATCCCGCGTCTGTCGATCGGTGCGGCGAGCATTGCCCTGTCGGATGGCAACTCGATCGATACCAACACGATCCGCCCACTGACTTTTGCGGGTGAGGCCGGCGTCCTGTCGCTGTCAGCAGGCGCGCCGGTATGGAGCGACCCGGTGGACCTCGCCATTCCCGACGGCGCAGTGGTCGCCGTCAGCCTGCATCTGCTGGAGCCGGTCACTGTTCCCATGGCCGACCCGCAACTCGTGGTCCGGATGTTGCCCGGCGACGACAAGACAGCCGACGCACAACTGGACGGCGCCACGCAACTGGTCGCACGCCCGCTTGTGACGGCGATCCACACAGACAATCCGGATGTCGACCGCGTCATTGTCGCCTTCGGGGATTCCATCACGGACGGCATGGGTAGCCGCGATCCGCTGATGCGGGGATGGCCTGACTTCCTGGCTGAACGCATGCGGGCCGAAGGCATGGGCCATGTGGCCATTGTCAACCAGGGGATCGGTGGCAATCGCCTGCTGCAGGACAGCGTCGGCCCGAGCGCGCTCGCGCGGTTCGACCGCGAGGTGATCGCCATTCCAGGCGTCACCGACGTGATCATCCTCGAAGGCATCAACGATCTCGGCTTGAGCGGGCTGACCGTGTTCGGACGTACCGAGCCCTTCCCGACGCTATCCGCCGGGGATTTCATCGCCGCTTACCAGCAATTGATTGACCGCGCCCATGCGCACGGGATCCGGGTCATCGGAGCCACCTTGACGCCGGATCTCGGATCCCCCTTTCCGGGCTATGCGACGGAGGAGAAGGATGTGATCCGCAACGAAATCAATGCCTGGATCCGGACCAGCGGCGCCTTTGATGCCGTGATCGATTTCGATGCGACTGTGCGCGACCCCGAAAAGCCGCAATACCTGGCCAAACAGTACGATGCCGGAGACCTGCTGCACCCATCGGACACCGGATACAAGGCAATGGCCGAGTCCATTGATCTTGACCTGTTCAGGTAGCCGGGTGGGCGGCGGCCGGTGCGTAACAGGGTCACTGTTGCCCGTTCCGCAAGGCCGCCGCGCAACCGGAAAGGACGGCGAGTGGATTTACAAACGTTTGTATTGTCGGTAGCGAATGAGTTCCGGAGGAAACGGGCATGAGTACGACACAAGATACGCAAACAATGAGCCAGGCCGGAAGCCCTGTCCGGTTTCCGCTCGTTTCGGCCCTTTCCTTCGCAATGTTCTTCATGTTTGCGATGACCACCGACGCGGTAGGTGAGATCATCAGTATCGCCAAGGGCGAGATGGGATTGTCCAATACGCAAGCGAGCCTTTTCCATTGGGCTACCATGGTCGGCATCGCGCTGAGCGGCATCCTGCTCGGCTTCCTGGCCGACCTGATCGGCCGGAAAAAGGCGATCGTGCTCGGACTGGGCCTCTATGGCGCAACCAGCGCGACCTTCTTCAGCTCCTCCTCCTTCCTTTTTTACCTGACGCTGCTATTTGCCGGCGGCCTGGCCATCGGCATTTTCAAGACGGCGATCCTCGCGCTGATCGGCGAGATCTCGGAGTCCACCAGTGACCACACGCGCCGCATGAACACCTGCGAGGGCTTCTTCGGCATCGGTGCGATCATCGGTCCTCTCATTGTCGTGTCGCTCGACTCGGCCGGACTTTCCTGGCGTTGGCTCTACCTGATCGCCGCGTCGCTCTGCCTGCTGATGATCCTCGCCGCCATGAGGACGACTTTTCCGCCCGAAAGCGTGAAGCAGGAGAAGTCCGACGCTGACTTGTTCAGCTCCATCCGCCTGATGGGCAATCGCTATGCAATGGGGTTCTCGGTCGCAATTGCGCTGTATGTGGCCTGCGAAGTGGCGATCTTCGTCTGGGCGCCGACCCTGTTCTCGGATTTCACCGGCACGCCGCTGGCGATGTCCTTTGCGGCCTACGCCGTGATGATCTTTTTCATCCTGCGCGCAGTCGGACGGTTCCTCGCCATCTGGATCCTGCAGATTGTCGACTGGAAGGTCGTCATGGCTGCATTCACCGGTGCCATATTCCTGTGCTTCCTGCTGAGCTCAATGATGGGCAAGCAAACGGCCGTGTTCCTGCTGCCGCTTTCGGGCCTGTTCATGTCGATGATCTACCCGACCTTCAACTCCAAGGGCATCAGCTGCCTGCCGAAGGCGAAGCATGGCGCGGCTGCCGGCCTCATCCTGTTCTTCACGGCCGTCTCTGCCGCCTTCACGCCGTTGCTGATGGGTTTCGTCAGCGATGAATTTGGCGGCGGACGCATGGAGACCGGATTCCTGCTCGCAACCGGTCTGGCGGGGCTGTTGTTCGCGTTCACCCTCTACAACCTCGTTGCCGATCCTGCCGGGACCGCGCTCTCCGAAGCCGATTCCCGCGAGTACTGAGATATCGCCATGGCCAATCAAAAGCCGACCTCGGTTCCGCCGCCGTCGACCCAGAAGTTTGAGAACGCCATCGCGCATCCGGCGTTGTGGCTTTGGGATTCCTGGACGGCGGAAATCGATGGCGTGGCACATCTTTACTGTCTCGCGCTAAACCGCATCGACAGCGCCGGTGACGCGGTCCTGCCCGAACACCGCAATGACTATCCGTTCCATATCCGCCATTTCACGTCAGAAGACGGTGGGCGAACCTGGAAGGATGAAGGCGCGTTCTTCGAACCGTCCGGCGCCAGCGACGGGGCTTTCGCACGCAATGTTTGGAGTGGCGGCGTGCTGGCGCGCAATGACCATGACTGGATTGCCGCCTTTACCGGCCTGCGGGAAGCGGGCGCGGAGCGGCCCTTCCTGCAGAGCATTTGCCTCGGACGGTCCGACAACGCCTATTCGCTTGATGCCGGCGCCGTCGTTTCGCTGTCCTGTCCGTACAGGGACTATGACCATATCCGCGCCGCCGGTTACTACTTGCCTGCGCGCGAGACGCTCGGGGCTTACGAAGGCGAAGAAGGCGGACCGATCCTTGCCTGGCGCGACCCGTTCATCCTTGATGCCGGCGACCGGAAACTGGAAGTGTTCTGGTCGGCGAAGATTGCGCCTGCCCGTCCGGCCGTCGCGCATGCCACGGTACGCCGGACGGCCAACGGGTTCGAGATCGAAAAGCTCCACGCGCCGATCACACTGCCCGACGACGCAGCGTTCACCCAGGCCGAAGTGCCCAAGATCTGCCGGTCAGCAGCGGGCGACTACTTCATGATGATTTCGGCGTGCGACCGGCTGAACGAATCCCAGCCCGCGCACGAAGTCACAAAGGTGCTGCGGCTCTACCGGGCCGCCGCGATCCGAGGGCCCTGGAAGCCGGCTTATGCTGACGGTGCTTCACTTATTCCGGATACGGAAAACCTGTTCGGCGCCAGCATCCTGAAGACCGATCCCGGCGCCGCGCAGTTTCACCTGCTCGCGCCCTATTCGGAATATGAGCCCACGGGAAAGCAACTGACCTTCGCGCCGATCAAGATGGTCGATGTGCCGCTCGAGTCGCAGGAACTGGCGCCGGCTGCGCAGAAGCAGACCTGAGAGGCGGCAGATCAGGCGGAGCTGCGCACGATCAGTTCGGTCTTGGTGAAGCAGCTCTTTACTTTCTCGCCTTCCAGCTTGGCCAGAAGCAATTCGACCAGCAGGCGACCGCCTTCGCCGATGTTTTGGGAAACGGTGGTCAAGGGGGGCGTCATCATCGAAGCCTGGCCGATGTTGTCGTATCCGACGATCCGGACATCGCCCGGCACGCTGAGCCCGTGCGCCACGAGGGCATGGATGGCGGAATTGGCCAGCAGGTCCGAGCTGGCGAAAATGCCGTCGAACTTGTTTCCGGCCCGGATGAAATCGAGCACCTGATCGAACGTGGAGCGGCCACTGAAGTTCATCTTGAGTGTATAGGACCGATCAACCGAAGCGCCGGCTTCCTGGTGTGCCTTGAGGAAACCTTCGTAGCGAAGTTTCACCTCCGGCAGGGTCGGGTCGCCGAGAAAGAGAATACGGCGTGCGCCGCGCTTGAAGAGGTGCGACGTCGCGAGATGGCCGCCTTTGACGTTGTCGCTTCCGACCGTGGTGTACTTGGCGCCGCTGATACGTCCGCCCCAGACGACAAAATTCGTGTGCACGGCGGCAAGCTCGTTCAGGCGATCGGCCCGCGCGGCCTGACCGATCACAATGATGCCGTCAGCCCGGCCCGTGTTCAGCAGGCGGCGTTCCGCAACCTGGCGCGCATCGCGCGGCACGGTCACAACAAGATCATAGTCCAGATCGGCGGCGGCTTGCGAGACGGCGCCGACCATCTCCAGGAAGAAGGGATCGGACATGGTCTGTTCGGTTACCGGATCGAGCGGGATGACCATGCCGATGGCCCGAGCGGACTTGCGCCGCAGGCTGCTGGCGGGCGCGTTGACGGCATAGCCGATTTCGGACGCGATCCTCTGGATGCGCTTGCGGGTACTCTCCTTGACCACGGGGCTATCGTTGAGCGCGCGCGAAACCGTCGAAATGTCGACTCGCGCGATTTTCGCCAACTCGAGCATGGTGACTTTCTTGTTCATTTCGACCTTTTCGCCGCGACCTCGGACATGATCCTACCGGTTAACCCGAAACATGTTGAGGGGGCATGCAAGATTCCCTGAAAATGCGTCTGTTTCGATATGAAACCGGGCAAACCGAGCGCAGGCTCGACGTTTTCCCGGCCGCGGAGAGCGGTCAGCCAGTGGTTACCGAACATGAGCTATGTCTGGGTCCCCGCCCCGGCAATACCGAACTGACAACTTTTGCGCCGCGATATGCAATCGTTTGCATTATCCGTGCCTTTTGTGTAGTCAGGTCGGACACAAGGCAACCGTCTGTTGGCCCCTTCCCCGACCCGCCGAGTGATCGGCAGCGTCGAGCGCGAGTGCGTCCTGCAGATCTTTTGCCAGGCGGCCAGCGAAGTGCCGGACAAGGGAGGATCGCATGAACCTGAAGGCAATCTTGACCGGTCGTGGCTTCCGGATCGGTGCGCTTGTCCTTTCGGCGGTGATGTGTGCCGCCTGCGCACACGAGCGCCCCCCTGAGGCCGAAGCAGCCGCGGCGCCTCCGGCGCAGAGCCGGTTGGCAGTCGATCCTGACGGCACCGTGCATGTGCCGGCGATGGCGGTGCCCGTTTCGGATTTCATGAGCCCTGAAGGCAAGGCATATATCGTCGATCACCTTCACACGCTGCGGACACCGGTGCGGATGGTGTTCTCGGACGCGCTAGGGGCGCCCGTGTTCCTGCAGGACTTTGTCGACCGCCAGAAGATCCTCTTTCCGGTGACCCTGACGAAAACGCAAATAGCGGGCGTGCCCGTTTATGACTACTCGCCGGCTGGCGGCGTGACGGCCGGCAACGAGAACCGTGTGCTGATCAACCTGCATGGCGGCGGGTTCAGCAATTGCTGGCCCGCCTGCGCCGAACTGGAATCGATGCCAGTCTCCGCCCTGGGCGGATTCCGTGTCGTGTCACCTGAGTACCGGGAAAGCCCGGAGTACAAGTTTCCGGCCGCCAGCGAAGACGTCGCTGCAGTCTATACCGAATTGCTGAAGAGCTACCCGGCCGGGAATATTGGCCTGTTCGGTTGCTCGGCTGGCGGCATGCTGACCGGCATGTCGCTGGCCTGGTTCCAGGCCCACGGACTGCCGACACCCGGCGCGGCTGGCATCTATTGCGCTGGCGCCGCGCCGTCTGTGTCAGGTTTCGGCGGTGATGCGAGCTTTACGGCCACGGCCATCGGCGAAGGGCGGTTCTTTGCGCCGCCGAGCGGCGCGGCAGCGCAAACACCCCCGCGTTCGCGCATGGAATACCTGTCCGAGGCCGACCTCAACGATCCGCTGGTTTCGCCGGCAACATCGGATGCGGTGCTTTCGAAATTTCCGCCGACCCAGATCATTTCCGGCACGCGCAGTTTCGACCTCAGCACTGCCGTCTACACCCACAGCCGTCTCGTCGCGCTGGGCGTGGAAGCCGACCTGCACGTGTGGGAAGGCATGTTCCACGGTTTCTACACCAATCCGGACGTGCCGGAGTCGCGCGAGGCGTACAATGTCATGGTCAAATTCTTCGACACTCACCTCGGCAGACTGCCCGCCAAACATCCCGACACGAACTAGGATCCGCTCCCTGCAGAAAGAAGAAGAACAGGTTTCCTCCCAACAACTGGGCGCAATGACGTGTCGTTGCGCCCTTTTTCTTTTGACAAGAAGAGCGCAAGCAGCGCTTCGACCAATCAGGATGTGACATGGACTCGTCAAATCGCATCGCCGGCATTGAACTTGGCGGCACCAAATCGATTGCCGTGCTCGCGCAGGGCGCGGACATGCTGGAAAAGTTCACGATTGCGACCACAACGCCCGCCGGGACCCTCGGGCAATTGCGCGATGTGCTTCACCGCTGGAACGCCGAGCGCGCGCTGGACTCGGTCGGGATCGCGTCGTTCGGTCCGCTCCAGCTTGCGCCGGACAAGCCCGGCTTTGGAACAATGCTCAAGACACCGAAGCCCCATTGGAGCGGCGCCGCGGTGGCCGGCGACCTGATCGGCGCCCTGTCATGCCCTTGGTCCATCGACACGGATGTGAACGGTGCCGGCCTTGCCGAGTATCGCTGGGGAGCCGGCGCCGGGTGCCGGAGCCTGATCTATATCACCATCGGGACCGGGCTGGGCGGCGGCCTGATCGTAGACGGACGTGCGGTGCACGGCGCCATGCATCCTGAAATCGGTCACATCCGTATTCGCCGGGCCAGCGGCGATGGCTTTGCAGGGGTCTGCCCGTTCCACGGCGACTGTGCGGAAGGACTGGTTTCGGGGCCTGCCCTTGCAGCGCGTTTTGGCCAACCTGCAGACACCGTGGATGAATCCCATCCGCTTTGGCGACAGGTCGCTGGGGAAATTGCCGAGCTTGCCTGCACCCTGCTCCTCACCGCGTCCCCGGAGCGCATTCTTGTTGGAGGAGGCGTCGCGACCGCGCGCCCGGTCCTGCTGGACAGCGTGCGCGATCAAGTGGTCGAACGACTCGCGGGATACTTGCCCTTTGTGACCCGCGATACGGTGAAGGACATCATTTGCGCGCCCGCTTTGGGCCATGATGCGGGTCCGCGAGGCGCATTGGCCCTCGCGCTGGACGCACTGGGCCGCTGAAGGTCCGAAGGCGGCGGCGCGGCGGGCCTGCGCGTCAGCACCTGTATTTCGCAGACAAGCCAAAAAAAGACCGGGCCGAACCTTGAGGTCCGGCCCGGCGATTACTGGTCCTGGGCGAGCGCCGCCAGGCTGGCTTATTCCGTCTCTTCGATCAGATCGAGCAGGCCGTCGACGATTGCAGTCTCTGCACAGCCCTGTTTCAGGCGGGAAGAAACGACTTCGAACGTGTACTGACCATAGGCCTCGTCGTTCGGAATGTAGCCAGAACCTGCCGAGCCATTGGTCAGGGCGGCAAGAATGGTGTGCTTGATCGGCGATTCGGCTTTCAGGCGCTGGGCGATCAGCGTGAACATCTCCGCGTTCACACCGCCGATCACCGTGTCGCCGAGACGCAGGAGGCTGAGTTTCAGGCCAATGGGATCAGCATCCTCATAGACGCCGGCATAGCCGGCCCGGCCGGTGTCGAGCCGTTTGCGGCCCGGGCACATGGCCGTCATCTGCGCGCCTTTGATCTTGATGTCGGAAACCGGCCGGGTAAGCCCTGTGCGCAGCACGTGCAACACCTCTTCCCCAAGCATCTGGCCGAGCGTCAGGTTCATCTGCTTCTGCTGTTCCATCAACATCGCAACCTTCGGATTGCTGCGATCCATGCCCTGTCCGCCCGGGGGCATGGCATTGCTGATGTCTTCGCCCTTGGCGGCGAAATCCTTGATGCGGATCGCCCGAAGGTCGTAGGTCTGCTGGAAGAAGATCGGGTTCTGGTCGCCGGAAGCGCCGTAGGAATTGACCGCGATCACGTCGCCGCCCAGCGAATCCTCAATGTATTTTGACGCGGCGCCAGGAATGTCGCCGCTGATCATGTCAAGGTTACCGGTGATGACCGGATGGACCGCGTAGTTGTAGAACACCGCAATCGGTTCGCCGTCGAGCGCTTCAAAGTTCACGACCGCGACAGTCTTGTCCGAGGCGCCCTCGTAGTTCGGGCCTTCCCACCAACGGTTCGTTTCCGGATCGATGATGTTGCGGTTGACGTTGATGTAGGAGACGCCGTTTCCATTCGACATGCGCGCGGGGCGCAGGGCATCGGCGGCTTCGGAGACGGCCTGGAAGAGCTTTTCTTCGTAGCTGAGGCCAACACCGAATGGCACGGAATGCGTGTGCGTCGCCGTCAGGATGAGGTTTTCGACCGGAATATCGAGATCTTTCGCCAGTTTTTCCGACACACGCTGCCAAATCTGGGCAGGAATTCCGCCAACGTCCACGGTGACCAGCGCGGCGCGCGAACTCCCGCTCTCAAGCACGATTGCCCGCACATAGACCCGGTCCAGCACACCGAGGAACTGGCCGGGCATCTTGTCGTCATCCGGCGTGATGTCGACCTTGGCGGCGCCGACCCGCAGCGGACCGGCTTGTGCGACCAGTCCCGGGGCGAACAGGAAAATTACAAGGCCCGCGACCGTCAGCCTGCGGAGCGAAGCGAGCGATCCCGCGGCGCTCTTGAGCACGTTGCGCGCTATTCGCGCGAGTAACGTCATTGGGTTCCGGATGGCGGTCATGGTCGAGTCTCCCTGTTTTGTTCTTTGCTTTATGCAACCGATTGGATTTTGGATAAACCCGGCAGCCAAGTTATGCAAGCCGCTCTGAAAACGCGCGCCGCAAGCGCCCTTCCCCGCTGCAGCCCGGATGCTCAGGACCAGCCCGGAGAATCGCGGAAGGACCGCGCGATACGCTCACGACAGGCGGCAATATCGAATTTTCAGGCTTATTCAGCCAATTTGCGCGGCCGAAAGGGCCTGCACCGCACCGCAGGTCAGCCCAGCCTGCGCCCACCGATGCATTTCGGCAACGCCCCGGAAAGAAACTTGGAAATCCATCTAGGCATCTTCAAATCATGGGAGTATGCAAACGTTTGGAATTTGAAATACAAAAAGATCCTTGAGGGAGGAAAACATGCTACGTTTTTGCAGTACTTCTGCAGTGTCACTCGTGCTTGCGATGTCACTGGCCACCGGCTCGGCGATTGCTCAGACCGAAACGACCGAACCGGCGAAGTCCGCCGAATCGGATCGCAAGCTGGACACCATCACGGTGACGGCGACCAAGTCAGGCGCCCAGGAACTTCAGTCCGTGCCCCTCGCCATCCAGGCGTTCGGAGCCGAAGACCTGAAGGTCAAGAACATCAACACGATCGACGACCTGATCTCCGCGGTGCCGGGCGCCTATGAAGGCCAGCGCCAATCGGTTGCGTCGCGCTCCTACAACCTGCGCGGCGCCGGCGGCAGCAATGCCAACGGCGATTCCCCGATCGGCTACTACCTCGACGACGTGCCGTTCATCGTCACCAACTTCGGCATCGCGCCGCCCGTACGTTTCCTCGACATGGAGCGCGTGGAAGTGCTGCGCGGACCGCAAGGCACGCTTTACGGCCAGGGCTCGTCGGGCGGTGTGTTCATCTTCCACACCAAGGACCCGAACCTCAGCGACATGGAATGGATCGCTGAACTGGAAACGTCCCATACCGAAGACGCCGAAGGCAACAATTTCGGCTATTCCGGCGCCGTGTCGATTCCGGTCATCAAGGACCGTCTCGCCGTGCGGATCAGCGGCGGCACCTCCGAGAACCCGGGCTGGGCAGACGAATACTACGGCCTGTTTGACGGCACCCCGGACGAAACTGGCGTCAACGACATGAAAAACGACGATGTCCGCATCGTCGCGCTGGCGAAGCCGACCGACAATATCACGCTGCGTGCGCAGTACTGGCACTTCCAGCCGCGCCAGAGCTTCCTCGGCAACATGGCATCGGTCGAGCCGGCCTATTACCAGAACACGCAAGGACAGCCGAGCTTCGGCAACGGCGATTTCAAGCTGCTCAGCTTCACCGCCGATGTCGATTTCGAGAATTTCTCGATCACCAGCGCCACAAGCGACCTGTCCGGAAACTTCGGCATCTACATTCCGCAGTCGCCTTCGGGCTTCTTCTCGAGCCAGTTTTTCCCGGAAATGTTCGCGCAGGAGATCCGCGCCTACTCTACCGGCGAAGGCCCGTTCAACTGGGTGATCGGTGGCCAGTACCTCGATGGCCAGGGTCCGCAGGAAAACACGCTCATCAACCCGACGGCCAACATCAACGCTGACAACAACACCATCACCAAGAGCCACGCCATCTTCGGCGAGATCAGCTACGATCTGATGGACGGAAAGCTGGTGCCGCTGGTCGGGCTTCGTCAGTACCATGACGAACGTACCTTCGAAGACGCCACAAGCTCGCTGCCCAACGAAAAGGACGTAACGACCTGGCGCGTGAACCTGTCCTACCTGCCGACAGATGACCTGACGATGTTCATCACGGCGGCCACCGGCTTCCGCGCGGGAATCGTGCAGTCGCAGGCCCAGGTGGCTTCGCTGCAGCTGGCCGGCGTGCCGGTGTCGGTGGCGCTCGATCCGGAGACGTCGAAGAACTACGAAGCCGGCCTGAAGTGGCGCATCTTCGACGATACCCTGAACATCGGCCTGAACCTCTACCAGACCGAGTACAAGGACATGCAGACGAACACGCCGGGTGGAATCACGGGCGTCAACGGCTTCTCGAACTTCGGGGACGCCACATCCAAGGGTCTCGACTTCGAGGTGCGCTGGATCACGCCGCTGGACGGCCTCTCGGTTGGCATCGTCGGAAACGTCAACGACACCAACTATGATACGGTGAACCCGGCTGTTCAGGCTGCGCTGCCGCTCTTCCGTCCCGGCTCGCGCGTCGTCAACACGATCGAGTCCAACTACCGCATCGACGCCTCCTACGCCCGCGACATTACTGCGGACATCGAAGGCTTCGGCAATATCGGCTACAGCCGCAACGGAGACCGTCTGCAGTCGAACGGACGCATCGCAGACCCCTACAGCGGTGCCAACTTCACGCTTGGCATGCGAACGGACAATTATGAGCTGTCGCTGTTCGGTACGAACCTGACCGACGAACGCGGCCCGACTTTTGTCGGCAATGCCGGCGTACCTGCGGGCGCAGGTCCGACACCGCGCACGCTCGGCGTTCGCCTCCGCGTGATGTCGCAATAAGCGGTAGTGCCGTGCCTCGCCCTACCCCTGGGGCGAGGCACATTTTTCGCAGGACCTCCTCAGCGCCTGGTCGCTGAGGTTTTCTTTTTTCACTGCGCACCATCGGGCAGAGCCGGTCTGGGCCGCGACCCCTGCCACCCGCCCCGCGCGCCATAAACTCAATGTGTTCGTTTCTATGCCGCGAACGCAACGGTTGCGGCGGCAAGCCATCAGCCTGAAACTCCGCCGGCCCCCTGGCACGAAGCGGCCTCATGCAAGGCTGAAATGTTCTCAGCCGCCTGGTCAGTCACACATCACCGAAAGGCGTTGCCCGGCTTGATGCCGGCTGCCTTGAAGATCATGGCGGCCGGGCAGAAGCCTGTGATGGATGCCTGCAGCATGTTCAGGCCTGCAAAGGCGGTGAGGAGGAACCAGTAAGGCGATACGAAATAGCCAAGCGTGAGGCTCAGCAGGACTACAAGTCCGGCAAAGGCGAGGACAGCGCGGTCAAGGTTCATGGGATGGTCTCCGTGCGAACAGGATTGAGGGTCAGGCGAGTGTGAAGGCTTTGCGGATCCAGGTCTCAAGCCCCGCCCCGGTCTGGGCGCCGGGTTGGTTTGCGATGAGCCTGCCGCCGCTCCAGCCGAAGAGCGTGGGAATGCCGCGAATCTGGAGACGGGCTGCTGCTTCCCTGTTCTGGTCGGAGTCGAGTTTGAAGAAACGCACGTCGGAATTCAACCTGCCAGCGGCAGCGCGGTAATGCGGCGCCATCATCCGGCACGGCCCGCACCACTGCGCCCAGACATCCAGCAGATAGGCGCCGGTGTCCTTGGACTGGAGATCAGCGAGTTGCTGGGAGGTGATGTCAACGGGCTCCGGCGTCGCCAGCCCTGCAGCGCAGCGGCCACACTTCGCGCCCGACAGCGACTTGTCAGCTGGCAGACGATTCAGCGCGCCGCAGGCCAGGCACAGGATATTCCGGTCTTTTTCGGATGCCATTGCCGTTCGCCTCACCCTGCCTTGATCTTGTGTGTCTTGATCAGTCCGAGCACGGCGTTTTCGTAGAAGGTTTCAGACACACCTGACTTGACCTTGCCGATGAAGTATTTCTCGAAGCCGACTTTCGCGGTGTGAACCCAGCCGCCGGAACCAGACCAGTTGACATTGCGCGGCGGGATCTGCGGCTGCGCAACGAAGGCCACGCCCTTGTCTCCGAAGTCGGCCAGGCAGATGGCGTTCCAGGTTGCTTCGTGCGTGGGCTCCTCGCCCCTGACGATCTGGCCGAGATTCTCCGCCGTCGCGGTCACCATGGATTCAATCATGAAGCCCGTTTTCGGCACACCGACCGGCACCGGCGTCTTGCCGATCGGCGGGATCGCGATGCAAACGCCAATGCCGAAGATTTCCTTGTACCGCTCGTTTCTCTGGTGCCTGTCGGTGAGGATGAAACCGCGCGGATTGGTCAGGCCCTCAATCCCCCCCACGGCCTCCACGCCCCGGAAAGCCGGGAGCATCATCGAGAACTTCATCGGGAGTTCGTGAACCTGCTTGACGCTGCCGTCTTCGGCCATCTCCTCGACAGTCATCTTGCCGGGCTCAGCTTTTTACGACACGGGCGTTGGTGATCCACTTTATGTGTCGCTCGCGCAGTTCACTTTCGAGCAGGCTCTTCGTGTCACCGACGCCGTCGAGGCCGAGGTGGCCGATGTAAGGCTCAGACGTCACGTAGGTCATCGGAACGCGGTCGCGAATCTTCCGCCGCCGCAGCTCGGTTTCAATGATCATGAGGGTCTCGTAGGCGGGCCCGAAACACGACGCGCCCTGCACGGCGCCGACGATCACGGGGCCCGGATCGGCGCAGAACGCTTCGAACGCAGCGTGCGCCTGCAAGGCATGATCTATGTGGCAGACCGATTGCGTGTGCCCGTCCGGGCCAAGCCCTTCGATTTCGTCGAAAGCCAGCTCAGGGCCGGTTGCGATGACGAGATAGTCGTAGGGCACGTCCCGGCCGCCCGACAGTCGGACCCGTTTCTGGTCCGGTTCCACTTTCTCGGCCTTGCCGACGACCAGTTCGATGCGCCGCTTCTTCATCGGCTTCGCCAGGTCGACCACGATGTCCTGCCGGTCACGCCAACCGACGAGGACCCAGGGGTTCGACGGCACAAACTGGTAGAAGGGATTCTCGTTGATCACGACCACGTCGTCTTCGGGCCTGACCGATTTTCGGATTTCATAAGCGGCGATGACGCCGCCGAGGCCCGCACCCAGAACTACAATCTTCGCCATGGCAGACTCTCCCCTTTGTTGAGCGGCGTCTAGCATATTTTATTATTTCATAATATATGTAAATATACGCATTGCGGGCGGGATGAAGATGTTTCGATCTGTCCGGCAGCGAAGGATTTGAAAGATTGAAGGAACGCGGGATGGAACGTCTGCCGGGGCGGATGACGGGCAGCAGGCTTCCGAGGCGGCCTTCGGGCGCCCGAATGATCATGGCAACGGGGCTCAGTCTCGCAGCAATGCTGATGACTCCGGTCCCGATCGCCCATGCCCAGCCCCTGACTGTGGAAGAAGCGGTCGTGGTCGACTACCGCCCGGTCATTGCCCGCATTGAAGCGGGCGACACCGCGACCGCCCGGTCGCGCCTTCAGGGCGTGGTCACGCAGCTGAACGTCGTCGAGGGCCAGATCGTCAAGGCCGGCAGCCTGGTCGCAGTGGTCACGGACAGCACCCTTTCCCCCCAGCTCTCAGCGCTCGGCTCCACAATCGAGGGACTGAAGTCGCAGGTGAAACAGCGGGAAAGCGACATTGCACGCAATGAAGGCCTTCTGGCGCAGGGCTTCTACCCGCGCGCACGGCTAGATGAGGAAAAGACCTCGCTCGACGTCCTGAAGCGAAGCCTAGCAACAGCTGAAGCGGAGAAGCGCGCGTTGTCGGCCCGAGAGGCCGAAGGCCGCATCCTGGCGCCGGCGGACGCACATGTGACTGATGTCGGCGTGGTCAAAGGATCGGTTGTTTCTCCGGGAGACGTTCTGGCCAGCTTTGCGACGGTGAACGGGGTCGTTCGCCTCGCTTTGCCCGAGCGCCACGCGGCGACGCTGGAAGAAGGCGAGACCATTTCGCTGCGGCTGCCTTCCCGCTCGGATGAAATCCGCACGGCGACCGTGATCCGGATCTATCCCGAGCTGAAACAGGGCTCCGTCATCGCCGACGCGAAAGTCGAGGGCGGTCTGACGGCCCCTGTTCGGAGAACGGGTTGATGTGCTGGCGCCCGTCGGTGAGCGGCGAGCGATCCGGATTCCAAAAGACTATGTGTCGACCCGCTTCGGCGTCGACTTTGTCCGGGTCCAGGTGGGCGAGCGCTTCATCGACGCGCCGGTTGCACTGGCAGCGCCGCTGGTGGACACGGCCGGGCAATTCGAAATTCTCTCGGGCCTGAGGCCCGGTGACCGGATCGAGAAGCCGGAAACGCGTCCATGAAGCCCGACCTGTCCGGCGCGATCACACGCGCAACCATCCGCTCGCCCCTCACGCCCCTGTTCCTGCTGTCGGCATTGGCGGTCGGGCTGATCGCGCTGCTCTCGATCCCGCGCGAGGAAGAGCCGCAGATCTCCGTGCCTATGGTCGACATCATGGTCTCGGCGCCCGGGCTTCGCGCGGCGGATGCGACCGAGCAGGTGACCAAGCCGCTCGAAAGCATCCTGATGGCGATTCCGGATGTCGAGCACGTCTATTCCCAGACGCGCGATGACGGCGCGCTCGTCACAGCGCGGTTCGCCGTGGGCACGGATGCGGACAATGCCATCCTGCGCGTGCACGAGAAGATACGCGCAAACCTCGACTCCATTCCCTATGACGTGCCGATGCCGCTCGTGGTCGGCCGCGGGATCAATGACGTGCCGATCGTCACCCTGACGCTCTCGCCCGATGCCTCCACCGGCAATGTCTGGAACGATACAGCCCTGCGGATGGTCGCAGACGAGCTGCGAGGCGAGTTGACGAAGGTCAAGGATGTCGGCCTGACCGACGTGATCGGCGGGCGGCCCCTGGAATTGAGGATCGAGCCGGAAGTGGAAGCCTTGTCGGCGCAAGGCGTCTCGCTGCAGACGCTGGTGCAGAGCGTCTCGGCCGCGGCCGCCGCGCTGCCGTCTGGCCGGGCGCACCAGGAAGGCGAGTCCCTGATCGTGCAGGCGGGTGACCGGGTCGCGGCGGTGAATGAACTTGAGCGCCTGCAGATCCGGGGCGCAGGTGGACGCGTTGTCTATCTCAGCGACGTCGCGAATGTCCGCGTGACCTGCGCTGAAACAGATTCGCGCGTGTGGACGATACAAGCTGACGAGGCGAGCCATCTGGACGCAAGGCCCGCAGTGACCGTGACGATTGCCAAACGGCCGGGCGCGAATGCCGTTGTCGTCTCTGAAGCGGTGCTCCAGCGGCTGGAATCGCTGAAAGGACCGCTGGTTCCGGACGGCGTGAACGTCGAGGTCACGCGCAATTATGGCGCGACGGCAAACCACAAGGCGAACGAGCTCCTGTTCCATCTGGGGCTGGCCACCGTGTCGATCGTCGTGCTGATTGCGTTCAGCATTGGCCGGCGCGAAGCGCTGGTGACCCTGATCGTCATCCCGACGACCATCCTGCTGACTTTGTTCGCCTCGTTGATGATGGGCTACACGATCAACCGGGTTAGCCTGTTTGCGTTGATCTTCGCCATCGGGATCCTTGTCGACGATGCGATCGTGATCATCGAGAACATCGCTCGCCATTGGGCGATGCAGGATGGCCGCACGCGCGCGGACGCCGCGATTGATGCCGTATCCGAGGTGGGCAATCCGACTGTCATCGCGACGCTGACCGTAATCGCGGCACTATTGCCGATGATGTTCGTATCCGGATTGATGGGCCCCTACATGGCGCCCATTCCGGCGAATGCGTCGGCCGCCATGGTGTTCTCGTTCTTCGTGGCAGTTGGCATCGCCCCCTGGCTGATGATGAAAATTGTCAGCAGGGCGCCCGCAGGCGCGCAGGCTCACGTGCATGCTGGTGAGACACGCCTCAGCGGATTCTACCGGCGCGTCGCCGCGCCGATTGTTGCATCGAGGCGCAGCGCGTGGATTTTCCTGATCGCGGTGGGCGCTGCGACGCTTCTTTCCCTCCTCTTTTTCGTTACCCGGGCCGTGCCGGTCAAACTGCTTCCCTTCGACAACAAGTCCGAGGTGCAGGTGATCGTCGACTTGCCGGAAGGCGCGGCGCTTGAAGATACCGAACGCGCGCTGCTTGCGCTGGCTGATGCCATCGCACCGGTCGAGGAAGTAGAGACGATCCAGGCCTATGCCGGCACAGCGGCCCCGTTCAATTTCAACGGTCTCGTGCGCCACTACTTCCTGCGCGCCAGCCCCGAGCTCGGCGACCTGCAAGTGAACCTCACCGAGAAAGAGGAGCGCAGCCGCGCCAGCCATGAAATTGCGCTTGATCTGCGCGCGCGTGTGTCAGCGGTGCCCCTGCCCGAAGGCGCGCGCGTGAAAGTCGTTGAAGTACCGCCC
Source organism: Acidobacteriota bacterium (assembly GCA_016712445.1). Lineage (NCBI taxonomy): Bacteria > Pseudomonadati > Acidobacteriota > Acidobacteriota bacterium. Next base: position 21,421 of record JADJRB010000001.1, read on the forward strand.
GGCCCACCTGTCATCTCGACCCTGATGGCAGAGATCTATGGTCCGACGCCCGAAGTGCGCCGCAAGACGGCAGCCATCATCGAGCGGTTCTTTGCCGAGACCGACTTCATCGTCGATGTCGACAATTCCATCGGCGAAGCGGCGCCGCGGATGACCTTCGGAATCGACGAGCCGAGCGCTGCAGACGCCGGCGTTCTGCAGTCGGATATTCTGGACACGATCAATCTGGCCTTTCATGGCCAGACCGTCGGCGTCTCGCCGCGCGGCGAAGGCCGCGATCCGCTCAACATCCGCGTCTATCTGCCCAGTTCCGAACGTAGCTGGTCGCAGCAGACAGCCGCGACGCCGGTGCCGCGGCGCCTCGCTGGCACGGACGTGGCGCCGGCCGAGCTTGGCGAACTTGTAGAACTGCGGGAGGAGGAAGGATCGTTGACCATCTTCCGCCGCGACGGGCACTTTGCCGACATGGTGCTCGGCGAACTTGCGGGACGGTTCGAGGCGCCGATCTACGGGATGTTCGAGATCGAGGCCCGCATCAAGGCGTTCGACTGGGCGGCCGAGGGCCTGGAAATGCCCTCGATCAGCCTTTACGGTCAGCCCGCGGACGAAACCAGGACCAGCCTGCTCTGGGACGGGGAATGGGAAGTGACCTATGTGACGTTCCGCGACATGGGCCTTGCGTTCGGCGTTGCGCTGATCGGGATCTACATCCTGGTGGTCGCGCAGTTCGGCACATTCCGGGTGCCGCTGATCATCCTGACGCCGGTGCCTCTGACCTTGATCGGCATCATGATCGGTCACTGGCTGTTCGGCGCGGCGTTCACGGCCACGTCGATGATCGGCTTCATCGCACTGGCGGGCATCATTGTGCGCAACTCGATCCTGCTGGTCGATTTTATCCGCCACCTGAGCGATGACGAGACGCCCTTGCGGCAGGTCTTGCTGGACGCCGGCGCCATCCGGTTCAAACCGATCCTGCTGACGGCGCTCGCTGCCATGATCGGCGCGGCGGTCATCCTCGCCGACCCTATCTTCCAGGGACTGGCGATTTCGCTGCTGTTCGGCCTCGCTTCCTCGACAGCCCTTACTGTTCTGGTAATCCCCGCGATCTATATAGCCCTGAGGGGGCCGGAATGGCGGCCGGTCAGGCCCGCACAGCCCGGCGCGCCCACTGAAACAGGAGAAGGCCTTTCCGATGCCATTGAAGCTTGAGGCTGCCGGCGCGATCGACATTGTCGCGGGCCGCGCCGCCGAGGCCGCCAGTACGCTGAAAGCCATGGCGAGCGAAACGCGCCTGATGATCCTCTGCGCGCTCAGCTCAGGCGAGTTGCCCGTAAATCGGCTGGCCGAAATCACCAGCCAATCCCAGTCGACGGTTTCCCAGCACCTGTCAAAACTGCGCGCGGCGGGTCTTGTTGACAGCCGGCGCGATGGGCAGACGATCTACTATCGCAGCCTCGATGGCATCGCGCGCGATGTCATCGATGCGCTCTGCCAGCACTATACCGACGAGCCGCCAGCCCCGGGCTGAACCTTCAGGTTGTCGCTGGCCAGCAAGACGAGTCCAAGCCATGGGCTACGAATGCCGCGCTGCCCTCATCAGTCCTGCCGGCGTCACAAGTCCGCCAGTTTGACAGGGGCCGGAAAATTCCAGCCCGGAACGGTCCGGACCTGGGTCTCTGAGCAACCAATCGAGAGGGTCTGCAAATTCATGGCCGGATTTCCGAGGAGCTGGGTCACTGGAGCGTTTCTGACGGTACCGGGTGCCCCGGACCGTCGCCGGCGCTGACGATCTGACCCAGCTTGTCCCTGAACCGCCGGTGGCCATGCAACGAGACTTTGGCTCGAAACCCCGGGGCAGGTCAAAGCACGACGAGCCGCGTCGCTAGCGGGGGCTTTCAGTGACAGCCGCCGGTCCTGAGGTTCTCCAAGGCAGGTCGTTGGGCAGACTGGTGCGCAGCGCAGACAGCCAGGTCCACGGTCCGCATACATCCTGGCCTTCCTGTCCCCGCAAAATAGGTGCCGCCGCGACATCGACCGCATCGATCCGGCCGAGGCCCGCGGCGATCGGAGCGCCAGCGGAATCCTGAACAGGAATCCGCGGGCTGTCGTCGAGCAGGTCGTCCACAAAGGCGGTAACGATCGGTCCGCTCAGCCGCCGCTGGCAGATCTCGCCTGCAAGTTCTGCCCGGGTCGGGCGCCAAACGGTCCAGCTGACATCGAATTGCCGGACCGTTCCGTCGTCTTCCGATCCCCAGATCAACAGCCGGGTTCCGTCCGGCGAGAACTCTGCCCCCCTCAAGGACGGCTGTTCCAGCGGCAGGCCAATCAAGGCCCCCGTTCGAAGATCCCAGATCTCGGCGGCGCCACTTTCCGAACCTATCGTCACGGCGCGCGAATGATCGCGGCTGACATCCAGAACAAGACCTTCCTCTTGTCGCGGCTTGCCGAATGTTTCGCCCGTGCGCAGGTCGATGAACACATCATTGCTTCTGCCGCCGGTTCTGGGACCCCATGTCCGTCCGGCATAAGCGAACATCCGGTCCACATCTTTGTCCTGAATGGGCTCGCCAATTCGGGCAAAGGAGACGGCGTCCCATTCCTGTCCCGAGCCGTCATACGCGCGCGTAAGTATACGTGTTCCGTCCTCGGAGTAAGCGGCGTACCGGATCGTGTTGCCGGTCGCATGCATGTCCAGCCTCGCCCCGGTCGCTGCGTTCCAGACTTGGATGTTCTGATCCTCCGTTGCGGTCAGAATCCGGCTACCGTCCGGAGACAGCGCAGCGCTTCGCAGCTCCGGCTCAAGCCGGATCGCCGGAGCCAGGGGTTTCAGCGTGGCAAGGTCCCAAACCCGGATGCCCTCGCCGGAATCGGAGGTCAGCAGGCGCGTATCGTCACGCGAGAATGCGGCGTCATTTGTCGTAACGCTGCCGGACGCCCAGACCAGCTCACCCGTGGCCGCATCCCAAAGCTTGGTGCCATGAGACCCCCAGCTCAGGATCTTTTGCCCGTCGTGAGAGTAGGTCGCGCGCGCCATGACATACTCGCCCTCATCATGCACCATCACCCGTCCGATCCGCGCTCCGCCAGTTGTGCGCCAGGTGCGGACGGTGCCGTGGCCCCAGGTGACTACCCTGTCGCCGTCAGCGGAGAACGCCGCCCCTTGAATGGCGCCGTCCTGCCGGAATGCGACGCCAGCCTTCTTTCCGGACGACGCATTCCAGAGCTGCGCAGTGCCTTCCGAGCTCCAAGTCAGCATGCGGTTGCCATCCGGCGAAAACTGCGCGCCGCGGATTGGGCGCTCTGCGTCGATGTCGATCGAGAAGGCGGGCGTGCCGCCCAGCCACCAGAGTTGAGCGGAGCCGCTAGACCAGGAGAGCAGCGTACTTCCATCGACTGAAAGGACGGCGCCGTCCAGTTCCGACCCGTGCGGAAAGGCCGCTCCCAATTGTTCGCCTGAGTCGGCATCCCAACGCCGCGCCATGTTGTCAGCGCCCCAGGTCGTCACCGTCTTGTCGCCGGGCTCCCACCGCGCGCCAACGGATGGCAACCAGGGTTCCTCATCCACGATCACCATTTCATGCTTCAGCAAAACCGAAGAAACTCCGCCGACGGGCTGGATCGAGGCCATTCCGTGGGCCCATGCCAACACCCGGTTCCCGTCATGCGAGAACGCCGCGCCGACAGAAGTGTTGTTGGCGTCGTCACCCCAGCTCATTCCCAATCCCCAGGGATGCACGATCAAGGGACCGATGGCTGCAGCATCCGGCCCGACCGACCAGACTTGGGCTTCAAATCGTCTGGCGTCGCCATTGTCGGTCCACGTAACCAGCCGTGCGCCATCGGAGGAAAAAGCAGCGCCCGCCCATTCGGTATCGTGCGGCAACGGAATCGCCGCGAGCGGTGCACCTTCCTCATCCCAGACGCGGGCAAATCCGTCTCGCCCCCACGTCACGATGCGCGACGCGTCTTGGAGAAATTCCCGCCCGAGAGGCCGTCATGCTCGATGGTGGAGCCCACAGGCTCCTGCTTGTCGAGCGTCCAAAGCCGCGCCGTTCCATCAGAGGCCAGTGTCATCAGGCGCCGCTCGCCTGTGTGACCCGGGCCGCGAATATCGCTGCGTCGGCCGGCCCATCGGCGCCTTGAACCCGAGGATGCCGCATGGGCTTGCCGATGGCAGCGCCGGTCTCCGCGTCCCACAATTGTGCGGCCCCGCTTTCGCCCCAGGTCAGCACGCGGCGGCCATCAGAAGACAGCCAGGCGCCCAGGAACTTGTCTTCCCCGGTCCGTATATCCGCCAGCATGGAACTGCTCAACGCCCCTGACGCCAGGAGGTTCTCCGCCTCGGGCACAGCGGGTGACAGCCAGTTGTCCCGCGCGGCCAGAACAGACATTTTCAGGCCGCGTACATAGTCCTCTTCGGTATAGAATTTCTGTGCAGCCAGCGCGAACATCTGCGAACGTGACAGTCCGAGATTGCGTTGCCCGAGAACGACAAGTCCCGCGCCGGCCAGCGTGATCACGAGAGCCGTAAGCACAAGCCCTCCGATCCATCTCTGGAGGCTGCGTTGACGGGCCAGCGAGCGGCGCTCCTTTTCGAGCCGGCGCGTTTCTCCGGCCCGGCTCGCCTCGATATAGGCCAGCACGAGTTCCGACACTTCCGGCGCGCTCGCTGGCCGCCGTGCGGACCAGGCCTCTGCCGCGCTGATTTCGCCGCCGTGCAGCAGCGGTAGTTCAGGCCGCGCTGACTGGCGCCAGTCAGCCGCGCTCACGGCTAGCCGCGTTGCCTCCCGAAGCCACAGCACATCCCGTTCGATGGCGTCGACGAGTTCGCTCACCGACGCGTCGAAGCGTGCCTCGTCGGCGAAGGAAATCTTGACGTTCAGCGCCGCCAGCCGCGGCGGCGCCTTCGCAAAATCGATGGGCCGGCAAAGCACCGGCACGATCCGCTTGCCCATGTTCCGGGCATGCGCGATTTCCTCATCGCAAACGCGGGAGCCGGCGCTGTCCGGCGAGACGACGAACACAAAGACATCGGCCAGCGTGATCATCTGCTGCAGGCGCGTCCACCATTCATCTTCGGCCGAGATGCCGGCCTCGACATTGCCCGGGTCATGGGTGGAGTTATCGAAATCCGCGAGATACCCGCGCGCGCTCAGGGCCTCGGACAGACGGGCAATAAAAGTCGCATCCTGCGAGAATATGACAGGAAAACCCTAGGAGACTGTGCGGCTTCTGTCGCCGCATCAAGGCGTGCCATCTCCCCTCCGACCAGCATCATCTGAATGATAGATCAGTTTCGAGCAGCGTTAAGCGAGGTTGAGGGTAACCCGCCGGAAGCACCCCGAACGGGGCGTATCAAAGCATATCTGCGGTCTCGAAACCCGGCTCGTGATTGCGGCGCCGGGAAGTTCGTCTCTGGCCGAGGAGCCCGCACTCTGGTGTGTTGTGTCTGAGCCCGCGCCGCCTCGTTTCAAGTCGTCTTCCGGGACGTGCCTGCTTTTTCGCCGCCGCACGGCGCGGCGACTGGACGGCAGGCATGCAAACGAGGGGCCGGAACGCGCCGCATTCGCCATTCAGGCCAGGCTCATGTGGGAACGGATGTCCCTTCGCTGATTACCCGGGCCTCAGCCGAACAGAGGTCCGGGCTTACAGAGACCTCACGCGCGAAATCAAACGTGGGGTCAGATTGCCGCTTTGCTTCCGATCCTCTGCTTCTTCGCGATTGCGGCAGCGCGCCTTGCAGGCACGCCCAGCCCCGTGAGGCCGAGCACCAGCATATCCGACAGACGCCTGTCAGCTTCACTGGCAGGGATGCGGCCCATCAAGGCGTCCTGCATCAGAACCCGACAGAGCCCCAGCCAGTATAGAACCCCGAGGCGTTCAGCCTGCGGCCGGATGAGCTTGCGCGAGGCGGCCGCCTCAATGTCTGCGCGCAGGCCATCGTTCAAAGGATGCTCTCGCATCGTCGGCGTGCCCATGCTGCGCAAGAGCGCCGTGCTCCGTTTCGGTTGCCGGATCGCAAACTCGAGGCCGACACGCATCCCGCCTGCGATGCGTTCAACCGGATCGCTGACTGTTTCGTTCGCTTTGGAGACCAGCGCCTCGAGCTCAAGCCTGACCTCCCTGGCGATCGCCGCGGCGAAGTCACTTTTGTCCTTGAAGTGATTGAAGAAGCTGCCCTTCGCCACCCCTGCCCTGGCGACCAGGTCGTCAATCGGAATGGCGTCGATGGGTCGTTCGACAAGCAGGTCGAACCCTGCCGCCAGAAGCGAAGCGCGCGTGCGGGCAATGCGAGGAGACAGGTCGGTCATGTCCGATACCTAGTTGACTATCTGGTCAAATTCAAGATATCTGACCAAATAGTCAATACGTTGGTTCCCTCAGGAGCATGCCATGCCGGTGATCAGGGTTGAGGATATTGCGCACGTCCGGTTTTCGGCGCCCGATCTTGCGGCCATGCGCGCCTTCCTGGATGATTTCGACTGATCTGCTTTGAGGAGAACGGAAGGCTCTACGGCAAGGGACGCGACGGGCGCGCGTTCCTGCATGTCACAGAGCCGGGTGAGGCGAGATACCTGGCGGTCGGCCTGCGCGCGGCGTCGGTTGAAGATCTGGAAACGCTTGCGGCCTCCGAGGGCGCGCGCGTCGAGGACCTGCACGAACCGGGCGGCGGCAAGGTTGTCCGGTTGACTGATCCGGACGGCTATCTCGTCGAGGTTGTTGCGGGCCAGGCAGAACAGGAAGCCGTTCGACCAGCCGCAGATCTGCCGCGCAACACCGCTTCTGAAAAGCCTCGCCTGCGCCAGAGCGTCCGGCTCGACGCGTCTCCGGCGCATGTCATCCGCATCGGCCACGCCGTGCTCAAGGTCAGCGACTTCCGGACATCCGAGACCTGGTACAAGGATCGTTTCGGCTTCCTCACCTCGGACGAGGTCGAGGCAGCCAGGGACGTCCCGCTCGGCGCCTTCATGCGCTGCGACCGCGGCGACAGGCCCTCCGACCATCATACGATATTCCTGGCGCAGCTCCCGGGAGAGCTCGGCCTGCTCCACGCCGCCTTCGAAGTGACCAATCTCGATGACCTGATGCTCGGGCATCAGTTTCTCAAGTCGAAGAAACACGTCGCCGCCTGGGGTGTTGGCCGCCACATCATGGGCAGCCAGATCTTCGACTACTGGAAAGATCCCTTCGGAAACGAGCTTGAGCACTGACCGACGGCGATCTGTTCACGGCGGCCGACCCGCCGCAGAAGATGCCGGTGAGCGCGCTTCTTGCCGTCCAGTGGGGCGCCCCGCATCCGATGTTCGCCGGCAGCAGGCCGCCGCCACCGGCCCTCGTCGCTTTCGTCATGGTCCTGATGATCAGACTGAAACGGCTGCCGCGCCGCCGGCCAGAGAGGAAACTCACATGAAACTTGCCACCTACACCGCAGAAGGCCAGACCCGCACCGGCATCATTGTCGGCGACCACATCATCGACAGCGGCCTCGGCGCGACCATGCTCGACCTGATCCGCGAATGGGACGCGCTGAAGCCTGCTCTGAGGCCAGGGCCGCGGCGGGCGGCGGCCTGCCTCTGTCGTCCGTCAGGCTCGAGGCGCCCGTGCAGCGTCCGGGAAAGATCTTTGCGATCGGCCTAAACTATGCCGATCATATCGAAGAGTCGAAGATGGAAACCCCGCAGCGCCAGGTCTGGTTCACCAAGGCGCAGACCAGCGTCAATGCGCCGTATGCTGATATCGAGATCGCCAGGGGCACGATGACGAACGACTATGAGGTCGAGCTCGTTGCGATCATCGGGAAAGGCGGCAAGCATATCGGCGCTGCGGACGCGCCGGCTGCGGTGTTCGGCTACTGTGTCGGCAATGATGTGACCGAGCGGATGTGGCAGCACGCGACGCCGCAATGGTCGCTTGGCAAGAGTTTCGACACCCATGCGCCGTTCGGGCCATGGATTGTCACGGCCGACGAAGTGGGCGACCCGCATACGCTTGGCCTGCGCTGCTTCGTCAACGGCGAGAAGCGCCAGGATTCCAACACCCGCCACCTCGTGTTCAATATCTGGCAGCAAATCGAACATCTTTCGCTTGGCATGACACTTGAGCCCGGGGATGTCCTGTTCACCGGCACCCCTGGCGGCGTTGGTGCCGCGATGGACCCGCGCCAGTTCCTGCAAGCCGGCGATGTTGTGCGCTGCGAAGTCGACGGGCTCGGGCATATTGAGGCGACCATGGTTGCGGAAAGCTGACGCATGGCATTTGATTGCGATGTCCTTGTTGCCGGCGGCGGACCGACGGGTGTGACCCTGGCAATATTGCTTGCGCAGCGCGGGGTTAAGGTCATCGTTGCCGAGAAAGAGGCCGGCATCTATCCGCTTCCGCGCGCCGCCCATATCGACCACGAATGCATGCGCATCCTGCAGGAAGCCGGCGTTGCAGACGAAGTCATGAAGACCAGCCGCGCCGCGCCGCGCGCTATGATTTCCTGAATGCCCGCGGCGAAGTTCTGTTGCGGTTTGAAGGCGCAGACCGCACCGGGGCGGGCGGCTGGCCAGCCGCCAACATGATCCACCAGCCTTCGGTCGAGGCCGCGCTTCGGCGGTCACTGGCGATGCAGGCCAATGCCTCCCTATGTAGCGAATGGGAATTGACGTCTTTCAATGAAGATGGCGACGGCGTATCGGCGCGCCTTTCCGCGCCCGGCGGCGAACGTGTCGTGCGGGCGCGCTATCTGGTGGGCGCGGACGGCGCGCGCTCACCCGTTCGCAAACTCTCGTCGGTCACCTTTGAAGATCTGAACTTCGAAGAGCCCTGGCTGGTGGTCGATGCTTTTCGTCGATGACTATGCAAGATTGCCAACTGCGAACCTTCAGATCTGCAATCCCGGGCGTCCGACGACCTGCGTGCTCATGGGCGAAGGGCGCCATCGATGGGAATTCATGATCCTGCCGGGCGAAACAGCAGACGAGGTCAGCGACGATGCCTTCATCGACAGGCTGCTCGAACCCTGGAAAGTCAAGGGCGCCGTCCGGATCGAAAGGAAGGCGGTCTATACATTCCGGGCACGGATCGCCCGGCAATGGCGAAAGGGCCGTGTTCTGCTTGCGGGCGACGCCGCACACCAGACACCACCATTTGCCGGACAAGGGATGTGTTCGGGTTTGCGCGACGCCGCAAATCTCGCCTGGAAACTTGCCGCAGTGACCTCAGGGAGCGCCGACGACAGGCTGCTTGACACCTATCAGCCTGAGCGCGAGCCGAATGTGCGTGCAACGATCGCGATGGCGATCATGATGGGCCGGATGGTCTGCACAACGAGCAGATGGTCTGCCTTGCTGCGTGACATGAAGTTCAAGCTCGGCCGGATGCTCGGCAAATTGCCCGCCGGACCGCCCGCCTATCCGCCGATTTCCGAAGGGCTGATTGCCGCTGGCAGCGCGGCGGCGGGAAGTTATTTCCCTCAGGCCGTCGCCGCCAACGGCGCGCGTCTCGACGACTGTCTGAGCCGCGACCATTGGCTGTTGTCACGCGCCGATCTGGCTCAGGGAAAGCATCGCGCCCTTCGCCGACCAGCTTGCCGCGTGGTTTGACAAGACCGGAGCGGAAGCCGTCTTGGTCCGTCCGGATCGCTATGTGTTTGGAACCGGACATCCTGAAACACTGAAGCAATCCTGGAACAGGGCGAACGCGCGCGGTCCGGGCGTTGAATAGGCCGGCGCCTGCCAGCGCGAAGCCCGGTTTGCGGTGATGGCGGCCTTCGACTCCGATCAGACTTCAGCGCAGTTGGCTGTCCTTGCTGCCGCGCCGGTTGAAAACGGAGAATCTCGGCTGTTTGTCGCGTACTGACTGGCACGCGACGCACGTGCGCACGCCGGCCAGCGCCTTTCGCCGAGCCAGCGGGATCGTCTCCCCGCATTCTTCACAATCTTCGAGCCCGGGACCCGACGGCGGCATGCGCGCGCGCAGCCGCCAGTTCATCTCTCACGCTGTCGTCGATCTGGTCCTGAACAGCGCCGTCGCGTGCCCATCCACTTGCCATATTCCGCTTTTCCTTTGCCTGCTTCCCGTGTCGTCCATATGGCGATGCGGCGGCGAATTTTCATGGCCTCAGCGCACTGCAACGTACCTGGCAGGTGCGGCAAGTCGTACTTGTCCCGTCTACAGGCGAAGACAGACCCTTTTTGACCTTGGCGCAACACTCACGCAGACGAATTCATGGTTTATCTTTCGCTCGTAGAGGGCGTCGAAGTCCTTGCCGGGCCGGAGCCCGGTAGGACAGCGAGCGACTTGACTGTGGATGTCGCGATCACGGAGCTGGTTCAGAGGCGCGTCGTTCCCTGCGTCTCGTAGATGCGCACAGCCGTTTGATCGCGTGAGTTTGATGCGCAGGATTATGAACGCTCGCTCGCGCATTTTGCCACCGATCTGCACACGCAGGTTAAACTGCTCAGCCTGAAGCTCGGGCGAAACGGCCAAGAGCGCGCCCGCGTTACCTGGGAGCGCATCATCTTTCCGGACGGCGCCTCGGTCGTGATCTCGGAGCCTGCCACTGACGCGGCCGGCGCCGCCGGCCTTGGCGGGCGCACCGATCATGACTGGGACCGGGCATTCGCAGCGGCCGGCGACGAGAGCGAAAGAGATCTTGAACGCGCGGTGCGCCGCGGCGTTTCAGATACCGTCTCGCGTGCAGGCGACCGCGTGGTTGACCAGCAACTTGGTGTCCAGCCGACATTGCGGATTGCGCAGGGCACGCCGGTGCGCGTGCTCGTCACGCGCGACCTGGTCCTTCGTCCGTATCCGGAACACAGCCCCTGAAAGAGGCCCGGAGGCCCGCCTCAGGCCGGGCGCTTGATCTGGTTGCCTTGTTCCGAGGAGCACCACGGTTGGCGCGTGCTGGCGCGCTTCGGCCGCATCGACGCCGCAGAAGGCCGCGATGATGACCGTGTCGCCGACCGCGAAGTGGCGGGCAGCGGCGCCGTTGACGCCGATCGTCTTCGACCCGCGCGGGGCTTCCAGCGCATACGTCTGGATGCGCGCGCCGTTGGTAACGTTCCAGATGTCGACCTTCTCGTGCGGCAGGATACCGGACGCATCGAGCAGGTCCTGATCGATCGAGACCGACCCCTCGTAATAGAGATCGCACTGAGTGACGGTGGCCGAATGAAGCTTGGCCTTCAGCATCGTGAGCAACAAGGGAGGCACACTCCGGTGTTCTGCATGAGCACTTTTGCTCACGGTGAGAATATGGGGTCGCTGCGGTGGACAGCAAGGGGCTTTTGCACCGCGGCACGGGAATCCACAAGCAGCGGTATGTAAAGATTTCCGTTAGACTTGCTTACGCCGGAAAAAGGCGGCCCCAGACGTTACCGCGGGTCATAGAGGCCTGACGCACCCCTCGCCTGTGCCGGGAGAAAGTGTTAACCATTTGTCATGAGCGGCGAGACAGCCGCAGGGGATGACAAACATGCGCACACTGGTTCTGGCAGCCCGTCTGATGCTCGGCAGCGCGGCGATGGTGCTGGCGGCCTGCGCCTCAGCCCGCCGCCGGCACCGGAAACGAGTCCGCCGCCCCCGCCTCCGCCGCCTCCGCCGCCGGTCACCGAAGAACCCGGCGAGCCGCCGATCGACATCGACCGGGGCGCGGGCGACTATCCGGACGACTATTTTGAACTCGAAGACGGGTTCGAAAGCCTGCCGCCGACCTGGCGCCGGTGCGCCGGACATCTAGCGGCGCGCACGGCATTCAGGGAAGATGCCCGCAAGAAGGGCAAGCCGATGTCGGATCTGCTGCCCTACATCGACGTCGCGATCGAGCAGGATGTGCTCATCACGGGAACGGGTCCGGCCCTGCAGGACCGCTATACGCGCATCCAGATCGTGTCGCTCGATCCGGACAGTTTTGGCGTACAGGAAGTTGCCGGCGCGGGGCTCAAGTCCAAGAAAGACACGCGCAACTATGACAAGGAAAGCCGCAGCTGGCTGTCGCGCACCATGATGGGATCGCGCAACGTCACACGTACGCTGATCGCCGACTTCGAAATCTCAAATCCCGACATCAAGACGACCAAAGCCCTGTTCTCGTCGACCTTCCGGTCTGACAATTCGAAGGGCGAAGCATGGGAGACCAACGAGAGCATCGCGGTCTACGCGACACCGTATTTCAAGGTGAGCCCGAACACGACCATTGAGGGCAAGTTCCGCGTCCAGCTGGCGGATGAGCGCCAGGCCGGCGCCGGCGCGAACGTGATGAACGCGCTGCAGACGGCGGCTAACCTCATCGCGCCGACCTCGGCGCTCGTTACCTTCTTCAATGCGCCGGCCATGGTTCAGGCCTCGACCTTCCTCAACACCCAGTCGACCGCGCTGTTCGGCCAGTCGATTTCCGAGGAATCCACCGGTGCCTTTGCGATCCGTTCCTGGACGCCGGATCCGATCCTCGTGATCCGCGCCGACATGCCGCCGCCGGGTGAGATCAAGAAGAGCACCAAGAAGGAAGGCATCGGCAAATGGGTCGTTTATCTCGATCCGCCGATCCCGTCGGTGTTCACGAGCCAGACCCAGTATGGCCGGGGCGAAGTTCCCGGATTACGCAGGCGTCAGCTCGGCTGACATCCTGACGTTCAATGTCGGCACGGACCTGCGGGTTTATGACTATGTGTTTTCGCGGCTCGATCTGAACGACCGGATCACCACACTGAACGAGACCGGCGACGAGAACACGGCCCGCGTGATCTGCACACGGATTTCACGCGGCCTGTCCGAGATCGGGTTCACAACCTTTGATGCGGCTGCCGGCGTCTGGGCCGCATCCGAGTCCGACCAGTTCACACAGGTCGCGCGCGACGCCTTGCACAGTCCGGAAGCCTGCAGCGCCATGGCGCTGTGGATCGACCTGATGGAGTAACAGGCCCTTGCCACCGGCCCTGCCCCCGACCTATTGAGCGGGAAACGCATGCGGGAGCCGGAACGCTTGGAAACCAGACCGGACTTCTCGGTGCTGATCGTCAATTTCAACGGCGGCGACTATGTGCAGGGCGCGCTCAATTCCCTGAAGGCGCAGACGCATCGCTCGTTCGAGGTGATCCTGCTCGACAATGCGTCCTCGGATGGATCGATCGACAAGCTTGATGCAAGCGGCCTGCCGGCCTTCCGGCTGGTGCGCGAGCCCGAGAACCACGGCTTTGCCCGCGGCAACAACCTGGCGGCCGCGCAGGCGCGCGGCACCTGGCTGGCGCTGCTCAATCCGGACGCCGCCGCCCGGCCCGACTGGCTGGCACAGGTGCTGGCCGGCACGCATCGTCATCCGGGTGTCACGAGTTTCGCCTGCACCCAGCTCTGATGCACGATGAGACGAAGCTCGACGGCGCCGGCGACAATTATCTCGCCTTCGGCATTCCCTGGCGGGGCGGGTATCGCCGTCCTGTCGCGGACCTGCCCGCCGAAGGCACCTGCTTTTCCCCATGCGGGGCAAGCGCAGTTTATCACCGCGAGACGTTCATGGCGGCGGGCGGATACGACGAACGACTGTTCTGCTTCTGCGAAGACGTGGACTCGGCTTTCGCCTGCGGCTGGAAGGCGAGGACTGTGTCTTCCTTCCGGATGCGGTTGTTTCACACGCCGGGGCGCGCTTTCCGAAAAAGGTGTCCGGATTTGCCGTCAGATACGGCACGCGCAACCGGCTGTGGGTCTATCTCAAATGCATGCCGCTGCCGCTGCTGCTGTTCACCCTGCCCGGCCATCTGGCGTTGACAGCGGCGATCCTCTTCCGTGGGCTGATGACAGGCCGGTTTGGCGCCGCGATGGACGGGCTGATCCTGGCGGTGAAAGGTCTCGGCCCGGTCTGGCGCGAGCGGCGCATCACGCAGGCGCACCGCACGGCCAGCCTCGGCGCGCTGCTGCGCGCGATGGTCTGGAACCCAATGCATACGATTGCGCGCCGGACAGCGGTAAATCGTAAGACTTAGCGCAGTGTCGGTTACAGAAGCCAGAACCGCCGCCCACTCGTTAAAATCGAGTCTCTCGGGATAGCAACGGCCTGACGCAGACCTTGCGCTTCTCACGAGGCAAAGCGACGACTAGAAACCGTGTCGCCGTTTAGAATCCTGCGATGCTTGGACGACTGCAAAAGATGCAGCGGCTGTCACTGCTGGGGGTAAACCGAGGCCACAAAGAGTTCCAAGACGAATGATGAGTTGGCACGGGCCCTACACACAATCGGCGCTCGGCTTCGCACCAAACTTGCACATGTGGTTGAGCCTCTGTATTCGAAAGGTCATTTAGAAAAACAATCGTTCAGGAACTGTATATCATGAACACCACATGGTGGGCTCACGAATCCGCCGTTATTGATCCTGAGGTCGAGATCGGTGCGCGAACGAAAATCTGGCACTTTGTTCATGTGTTGAGTCAAACGAGTATCGGTGCCGATTGCTCTTTGGGCCAGAACGTGATGGTAGGCCCGAAGGTTTCTGTTGGAAGCGGATGCAAGATCCAGAACAACGTCGCGATCTACGAAGGCGTGACGCTGGAAGATGATGTATTCTGCGGTCCATCGTGCGTGTTCACAAACGTGCTGACGCCGCGTGCATTTGTCAGCCGGAAGAATGAATTTGGTGCGACGATCGTGCGCCGAGGCGCAACAATCGGAGCGAATGCGACCATTGTCTGCGGTGCGCCCAACGGCGCAACGGAACTTGGCGAATACTGCTTCATTGCTGCCGGCGCTGTGGTGACTAAAGATGTTCCCGCATATGCATTGATGGCGGGAGTGCCTGCAAAGCGAATTGGCTGGGTCTCCAAAGCAGGCGAAGTTTTAGGAGCGGACTTGATTTGTCCCCGCCAGGGCGATGCGTACGTGCTGGAAAGCGGAAGGCTGCGCAGCGCTGAATGAATTGAGACTGATGAGAGACAGAACGCTACGTTTGCGCACTGATGTATTGTTCGGTGACGCGGTCTGGATCGCCGTCCGCCAAAACACGTCCATTGTCAAGCCAGATGCAGCGCGAGCACACTCGACGGATCGTGGCCATGTCGTGACTGACAAGCACGACAATTGAGGCCGAATCGAGCAAGTTTGCCATTCGCGCGGCCGCTTTGGCTTGAAATGAAGCATCGCCAGCGCCGAGAATCTCATCTATCAACAGGATGTCTCCTTGGAGATAAGTGGAAATAGCGAAAGCAAGCCGCACGGCCATGCCGCTGGAATAAACTCGCACAGGATAGTCGATGAAGTCGCCGATATCGGCAAACGCAATGATATCAGCAGAGCGGCTCTGGATCTCCAATGCACTCAGCCCCATCACCAAACCACGATAGATGATATTCTCGCGTCCTGTCGCTTCGCCTTCAAAGCCGAGGCTGATATCGAACATACCTTGAATACGCCCGTACACCGACACGATGCCTTCGGACGGAGGATAAATTCCCGCAACCAACCGCAAAAAGGAAGACTTCCCGGATCCGTTACGGCCGACAATTCCGATCCGTTCGCCATGACGAATCTCGAAACTGACCTGATCGAGCGCGCGGACTGTTCGCACCGGCGCCTTCGCTTCAGAGATTCCAAATGGCTTGAAAAGCAACGATTTGAGGCTACGCTGAACGAGCGGGCCAGACGGATAGTCGAGACTCACGCCATCTAGCCCGATATGGGCTGCGCTGATCGTTGCACCGTCGGCCATGGAAACCCGAGATCCTAACTGCTGCTCAAAACTTCAAAGGTAGAAGACAAGACGTTTGCGTTCAGCTGCTAGCCACGCGAGGCTGATTGTCCACAATGCCGCTGAATAGAACAGCACAAGAAGAATGTCATGCTGGCTCGGCGCCAGGCCATTGAGCATCGGATCCCGGAAAATGTCGATTAGCGAGGCAAACGGGTTCAAGTCGGTGAAAAGTTTCAGATTTTCTTTCTCGTAGACTTCACGGGCGATCAAGGCTGGACTGAGATACCACATCAGAAACACTATCAAGCTGACCGCGTGTGAATAATCGCGGTACTTGAGGTTCGCTATGGCACTAATCGTCGCCAGGGGAAGCGCAAGGATGTAAGTCATCAACAAGGAAAGAGGCCAAAAAATCCATGTCCAGGATATTGAAGACGGCGTCGTTGCAGCGATAACCACAGCAGCGGCAATCGTTCCGAACATGAAATTGGCGGCAAGAAACGTGACGGTTCTCATCGGGAAAAGGATGAGAGGCAAGCGCACCTGCTTCAAATAACCTTCAGCCGCCTGAAACGATACAGTACCACCGTTTATGGAGCCGGCAATAAAATCCCAGATCACGAATCCTGTTACAACGTAGGCGATATAGGTCGAGAGCGGCACGTCGAAGATGTTCACGGCCAGAAAGGAAAAAATGAAACTGAAAAGCATGGGCCAGACTATCGCCCACAATATTCCGAGATAAGTGCGCCGATAACGTGATCGCAGGTCCGACGCCACCAGGTGGAACAGAAGGTGCCGGTACCCAAACCATGTGCGAAATTGCCCCAGCGTCGAATCTTCCGACAACTGGTTTCGATAAATTCCTGACACTACTACGACCCATTGTCCGCGAACCAGAACCATTTGATAGTTGAGCCACCCCGCATCCGCAAGCTAAAAGGTCACCACGAACCTCCCCCCCAACTAACTGAATTTTATAACTTTTTTTAACGGAAACAACTTTCGCCTCAGGGCTTGAACTCGGCGCCAATCGGCTCGTATCCGAACTCAGAGCAAAGCCAATTGAAGTTGGTTTCTATGTCAGGCCAAATAGAGCGAAGGTAGCCTTGCTCGTGAATGTCGCGACGCCACTTTTGTACGGAGGACTCGGAAGGGGCGCGCAAGCCATGCATGGATTCTGAAATTTCGCCTGGTACTTGCGCGACTAGGTGAAATTCAGAAAACTTTCTAGCCGGATTCAGTCCGTATTTGGCCTGAATGATTGATTGTAGACTGTCAGGCCCTCTAACAAGGTCCTCATAGCGAATGACGAGATGATTTGCTCGTTTGAGATGGCGCATCGAGTCAATCTCGGCATTCCAGTCGTTCGGTTTGATGTATCGAAATGTACCCATGTGTTCGCTCGTCAATACATCGAATGGATGCCGAACAATATGTATCAGCCCGATATCTTCTGGCACCAGATGCAACGTCTTGTAGCTGTCACTTACTCTCTTGATGACGTGCGTCGAGGCGGCGTCCTCCAACAGCGCAAACGCCTCCGCCGGTGCTTCGCCGGGATGCACGTACGTATCCTCAAAGCACTGCATCATGGCCGACAGCAGGTAAGTTCCGGAACGTCCGCACCCAGCTATGAAAATGCGTCGCTTGTCCTGCGTTAGTCGATTTCCAAATCCAGGCGCGCGCAACTGGCTCATTTCTATGTAGTTGGCGACCCAGGGATGATCCGGCCAAAGCTTCGAGGCACGAATGCCGTGACGTAACGCTTCAGTAAACGATTGATTTTCAAACGCTTCGACGCACCGCGCTACATGATGATACTTCATAAAATCTGACACGCGGACCACATGCTCAGCCAATTCGGAATCGTGCGGATACTCGGCAGCCAATATCGCCGTGTCACGTTCGCAGATCTCAAAACGCTCCGCCTTCCACAGTGCGATGACATAGCGACTGGCGAGGTTTGCAGATCTTTCAATGCGAAGTGCTTGAAAAAGCAAACTAGACGCCATTGACCAATCGCCCTTGGCTTCAGCAGATTCCGCAGCGATGAGCCATTCCCGGAATTGTTGTTGATCAGGCAGGTCCGCCATATTTCCCTCATCGAATTTACTGAATGCGACCTGCGTTTTAGCGAACGGAGACGATGCACCAGATAACGTTCCAAAGCCCGCATCGCGCAAAGATCTGCCGCTTGGACGCATCACTCAGATCCGTTGATATCCCACTGTTGAAAAGGCACCTCAAGATGATCTCTCACGTTTTGGTGTACCGTCCTCTCCTCTAGGCCAGCGCACGAGCTTCTTGTCAGTCGGGAGACCTGAACTCAAAGGTCGAAGTGCCGCTGAAGAGCTCGCGCATCTGTTTTAGCAAGTAGTCGCCGCCCCATAAGCTATCGGGATCGACTGCCACACAGATTCTCCCATTCTTCAGCGTTTCGATGCGCGATTGCAAAGCGCCACATGGAACCCGCCCCACCCTCTTCCTTAGTGCGGCTTCGACTAGGCTCAGTCGGTCGAGCATGGAAGCTGCATTGAACAGTTTTTCAGAGTGTGCAGCCTTGTTGGCCTCAAAGTGTCCCAGCAAGCGATACGCTTCTGCCAACTCCTGCTCGGAAAGCATGCTCTGGGCGTGCAATCCGTCGGGTATTCTATTTTCGTTCGATCCGCCTTCAAGATTTGGATCGAGGCGGGCCGCCTTTCGCATCGCCATAAGTCCTTTTTCAAACCCTAGCCGAACCAATTCGGACCCAAGGCAGATTGGTGCTGCAAGACGAATGACACATCTACGCGATCGGGATCAGCGGGATTGCGCATGAGAATTCTGACTTCATCAGAATTTGTCACGAAACTGACTTTCGCGCTGCATATCTGACCGGCGTACCGGCCATCCGTCGACGAGATAGCGGTATCGCGATCAAAGAATGCAAAAAGCGCATGCTCGATCAGACTACGGATTGCTTCAACGTTGCGCTGTCCTGCAACAGGACGACCGCGGCTGGCGCCAATGCTGAAAAGCTTACCCGATTTAAATCGATGGGTGACGCGCCCATATCCGCTGCGAAGGCTCTCAGGTTCTCCATCGGCAACGACCAGACCTGAGAACCAGATGCGGACCCGCGGCACTGGGGCCACCTTTGCTGAACGAACGTTCATCAACGCGCGCCTGAAGCTCAATACGCCAGCGCGTCCTGAGAGCCAGCTGCGGCTCGCGCGCGTCAGATGCAGTCGCCTCCCACAGCGGCAAACGACTCTGATCGGCGATGGTAGCGATCTGCCTTCTGAGCTTCTGAACTTTACGAAACTCCGCAGAATTCGCCTGCCAAATGTGTTGAATACTCGCTGAGCCGGGACGAATGAGGGACTCTGGTGACTTGGCCACGATCACGGATAGAGTTCGGTTTCCGGGAATGTTGATGAGTGTTGAGCCAAAATCTACAATCTCCCTCACCGAGCTGGGTGAGAGGTGCAAAAGGCATGGCAAGCCTCTGGCCCCGGGAACCACGCGCTCCTCAAGGAAACCAAACAAATCGTCCTCGAAAACAATAATTTCGTCCGCCAGCGGAAGGTCCGTAACCCCGATTCTGCTTGGGGAATGATAAGCAATGCGAACCAGGTGGTCTCACCGCGCGAACTGGCCGATACCACAGTGGACAAGCCCTCAATCAGGTTTTGAAGGGCTGATCCGCGGATATCGAGTTGCCAAGTCCGACTCTCGAAATCAATTTGGCGGGTTGAAACAACTTCCAGCGCTTGTTCCCGAGTGAGTCTGAGAGAGATGCGCACAGGCGACGGCTTCGCACCGCCGCTCAATAGTTCACGCAGTGTGACTCCTGATGTCGTCGAGGGGCGATGGAGAAACGAGAATGTATCGTGCCCGACATCCTTCGCAAATTCGTCCAAAGGATCAGTTGCTCGATCTACATCATTGTCATTGAAAAGTGGCACCACGGGTCGCTGAGGGCGCCCCTCGTCCCCACAAAACAACGGGGAAACGAGAGTGAGCTGGATTGAGCCAACATTCAATTCTCCGGCTTTGCGCATGATCGGAAAGCGATCATCTTTAGACCCACCGTCGGTCTCCCGGCTAGTATCCGAGCTCATCGGCGCAGCCTCGCCTTCCTGTGACGCGAGATCACGCCACGATACAATTCGACCGCGCCGGACACCTCATTTTGCCAGAGGTACTTCTGGTGTTTATCGATCAGGTTGGAGCGAAAACGTTCAGGCCCGCCCAGCGCTTCATCAAACATCAAATCGATTGCATTTGCATAGTCCGCAACAGTACGCAGAGGAATGCTCACTCCAAACCCCTCTTCGGAAATGATCTTGTTCACGTTTACCAGATCGGATGACCCGATCATTGGCGTGCCGGCCGCAATGAACTCATACATCTTGTTGGGCGAAGAGATCGCCGTGTTCTGATCTGTCGCCTGATACGGCATTACACCGCAATCAGCAGACGCTGCCCAAAACAACACGTCGTCCCAGGGCACGAAAGGCAGAAAATGAACGCGCCCTGAAATCCCTAAGTCCTGTGCATGCTTTTTGAACTCTTCAACTTCCTGTCCGAATGTCAGGAAGACCTGGTGGACCTTGCGACTCTTCGCCTGCGCAAGTCCTTGCAACAAGAAATCAATTCGGCGAGCGCGGTTTATTCCGCCCTGAAACAGCATTATCTTATGGTCATCCGGAATCGGAGCTTTTTCGCGGATCCGATCGTAGCGAACTCGGATATCAAATCCTTCTGGCTGAGTGGTAGCGTTTGGGCAAAGCGCCGTCTTTCCCCGAAATGGGGAGTCTCGCTGAACAACTTTCCTGTGTTCCTGATTTATCAAGATGAGACCATCCAGATGACGGACGAGAACTCTCTCTTCTCGGAAAATCTGCTTGGCTGTGTTGTGAGGCACATTTGGCTGATAAGAATAAAGCTCATGTGCATCCAAAATTACTGGGCAGCGTATCCTGCGTTTGATTTCAAGTGCTGCGCGCAGAGTTGGAAAGTCATTCGCCACCACCATGTCCGGCCGCCAGATTTGCTCCGCATAGCGGACGACGCTTTTGTCCCAATAATGCAGAGGGACGCCCGCGGCAGAGCGAACAGGATCGCTGAGAAAATCGGCCGGCGCGCGCGTGGCTTGTCCCAACTTTGAGACCGCGCTCAGCAAAGAATAAAACAGCCCGAGGGGCGCGCGCAAAATCGCTGGCATGGATAGATGAGGCAGCAACTCGATTGCGACCTCAGGCGCCCGAAGGGAAAGCAAGGCGCCTCTGCGCAGTCGACCTGGCCCCGGCGCTAACATCTCAGATCTTATGAGATTATCTTGGCTTCGCTTTCGTCGTGGATCCGTGCGTCCGCGCTGCACGACCTCATTGACGTGGGGCGGCGTTGGAAACAATCCATCTCCTATCGGCGCAAACTGCTCCGGCTCCAGATTGATTGCGACGGTAGGAACCTCCATTGGGGTGCGCTCCCATCGACCTTCAGGTTCCTGAACGTAAAGCACCCGAAAATCGTGCCCGTCCGCCTGCATGGTCTTAATCATCAATGCAATGCGGCGATCTATCAGCCAGTTTTTGTCTAGCATGAGTATGCGCACAATTATTCCTTTCGAAAATCAGCGCTTCATCTTCTACGAAGCCAACTTTGCTTCAAGCTGCTCGCACGCCTCTTCCAGATCTCGCAATATTTGTTTGATTCGCGATTGGGCCTCTGGTGGGTAAGCGGAAGCGTGGTGTGTCATCCAAGGATGGTTTTTTCCCGTTTGAGCGTGCACGAGCCGTCTGACGCTCCCGATGACTCTTCCCGGATTTCCCACAAGAAGTGCGCCAGCCGGCACGTTTCCTGATGCTCTCGACATCGCGCCCACAAATGCGCCTTGACCCAGATGCGTGCCGGGAAGCAGGATTGACGACGTACACACAACGCTTCCCGCGGCTAGAGTACAACCCACTTGCAAGCCCGAAGGAGGAATTGGGTCATTGGTGGTCACAACATAAGGAAAAACCCAAACCAGGTCACCGACCCGTGTTCCCCGACTTATGTGAACATTTGAGTGAAATCTCACCCAGTCACCTATCGCGCAGTCACCTTCCAGATCATTGAGAGTTCCGATCTGTAAGTTCACTCCGGCGACAATACCCTCGCGAACCAAACTGGAATGTCCGACACGAAGGTCGTCACCGAATGAGGAGCCTTCATACATGATCGTGTGCGAACGAATAATAGCACGCCTTCCAATGCGCAGCGGTTGCCCTGATACCTTGCCCGCGACTGGATGCCCGAGGATGCAGTATTCGCCAACTTCGCAATCTGAACCAAGTTCGACGTTCTCGTGAACGACTGCCGTTTCAGCAATGCGGCAGTTATCGCCAATCTTGGCTTTCGATGAAATCCTGGCCACGCCAACCCCTGAGGATAGGCTACTCTCGCAGCCAATTTCAACCTTCGAAATAATTCGCGATTGCTTCCGCTACACGGTCGGAAGCTTGCCCGCAACCGAAAAACGCCTGGGCTTCCCTCGCAGGCGATTGTGGCGCGTCGAGTGCCGCCAAGACGGACGCTTCATCGGTTTTGCCGATTGTTGCCCATCTCTTTTCGATGAGATCGTGCCACGTATCCATCCGGAACAGCATCACTACCTGCTTGCCAGACCAGACGCCTTCGCGTGGCAAGCCTCCTGAATCCGTTATGATACGCACGGCCCCTTGCATCAGCCCCAACATATCAAGGTAGCTGACCGGGTCGATCAGGCGAATCGAGCCCAAGTCGCCGCCGGCGGCGACAAACTCCGACAGTATTGGGCGAGCGCGCGGGTGGACAGGCCATATTATCGGCCGACCGATCGTTCTGAGCGCAGAGAAAATCGACCGGAACCGCTCCATTTCAACCGTATCGGTATTCTCAGGCCGATGAAGCGTCAAAAGATCATAGGAGGCTGGCTTGAGGTCCAGCTTTTCTCGCATTGCGCTCCTTGCCTTCGGGAGAAAATGCAGAAAACAGTCAAGCAATACATCGCCCACTTCGCAGCTGGTGTGGGCACGCCCCTCAGTGCTGAGATTAAGCGTCGCGCGGGGGATCGGAGTGAAATTGATTGTCGCTACATGATCTGTAACGATACGATTTATTTCTTCGGGTCGCCTTCTATCGAAATCTCTGAGACCTGCCTCGATGTGAAAAACAGGAATCTGCAACTTCACGGCAGCGAGGGCGGCCGCCATTGTCGAGTTGGTGTCGCCGTCTACTAGCACACCATCGGGCTTCTCCGTCAGCAACCAAGCTTCGAGCTTTTCCATGATCTTTCCGGTTGATGCGCCCTGGCTTAACCCGCCAGCATTCAGGTTGATGTCGGGCTTGGGAAGATCAAGGTCACGGAAGAATGCCTCACTCATCGCGTCGTCGTAGTGCTGACCCGTGTGCACGAGAATGTGCTTCATGCCGCGCTGCTCAATCGCACGCTGAACGGTGGGCACCTGCATAAATTGAGGCCGAGCGCCGACCACACGCGCCAACCGTTTTGTCATTTCGATTCACCCGCAGAAGCCAGAGTAGACAAATTATACGATTGCGCGCCGCTCGCGGACAAATGCCCAAGTAGGTCAATCAAGAAATCCCTGGCCCCGTAACCTTGGTAGATCTGTGATTTGGCATCAGCATAGTTGAGCTGTGTCAGGTCAGAAACGTGCCGCGTTACTTGCCGTCGGTAAGAGTCGTTCGGACAGTTTAGGTAGATGAAGATCGGGTGGACATTGAGAATCTTGAGGCCAGGAGTTGCGAGAGGCACATGCCGCAATTCCCAAGGCAGCCCGTAATCAGCCTGGATCCCATCCTCCCAACAATATGACATTCTCACCAACCCATACTGATCCCGCTCAATCTGGCAAAACGGCCTTCCCCAATGGAAGACGCTGGCGTCGTAGGTAAGCCCTGCCTCGACTGCGAGTTGAGCTATATTCTGACCGAAGAAATTTCGGTGCGCCCGCACTCCCTTCGCATCTGGATAGACATCGAGCAGGTCGAGAATCTTGCGACGGATGCCGTGCTCGGGGTGAGGCCGCGTAAAATCAGGGTGCAGCCCCACCTCGACCCTGTCTGAAGCAGCGAGCAAAATCGGGCTTCGGTGCGTCGCGAAAACTGAAAGAAAGAAATTGAACTTGCTGACCAGGGTCAGCACGTCTTCGATGCAATAGTCCGGCGCCCAGTCGACGTCGCTGGTCAGAGCGAAACTGGAGAAACGGCCGAGGTTGTAATAGCCAACCCACGGGTCAGCGACGAAAATATTTTGCAACAAATCCGACATTGTAGAACACCTACTCGTTTTCTTACCCACAACAATTAATCGAGAGACAATCATGCCAGCGCCGGCCCGGTCTTCGCCTAAAACATTTGAGGCCGAGCATCAACTAGTGAGCGCGCGGAGTTGCTCTTACTCATTGCAGAGACCTGCAACCTGCATTAATCGCAGCATCGATTGCACCACTCTTCGCAAAATGTATCGGATTTTCAGTAATGTGCGGCATCGCAGGATTCATCAATCTACGTAATCAGCCGATGCCGGATCCGGAAACGCAGCTTAAGCAAATGAGCGCGCAGATCCGTCACCGAGGTCCTGATTGAGACTGCATTTGGATCAGCGACAGGGCTCAAGTCGGATTCGCACATCGCCGTCTGGCGATCATTGATCTCACAAACGGCGGAAGCCAACCGATGACGGGAACATGCGGTAGGATCATCACGTTCAATGGTGAGATCTACAATTATCCTGAGCTCAAACGGCGCCTCGAAGGGCGATATTTCTTCAGGTCAAACTCGGACACAGAAACTATTTTGGCAGGCTACGACGCTCGCGGTGAACAAGTCTGCGACGATTTGCGAGGAATGTTTGCATTTGCGATCTGGGATCCCGCAGCAGGTCGCCTGTTCTGCGCCCGCGATCGGTTTGGCATCAAGCCTTTTTATTATCTGCAACAAGACGATACGCTCTACTTCGCCTCGGAGCTCAAAGCTCTGTTGCCCGTCCTGCACAAAGTGGAACTCGATCTCAAAGGCCTGTCCGAGTATCTGGTCTTCCAACACGCAATCAGTGATCGGACTTTGATATCGGGGATCCGGCAGTTACTGCCCGGTCATTCGCTTTCCGTCTCCAATGGGCACATGAGAATTCGGAAATACTGGGACGTGGCATACTCACACCGGGATTGGGCGCCGGCTGAGGCAGCCGAGCGGCTGCGCGAGCTGCTTGAAGAATCGGTGCGATTTCATTTGAGATCTGACGTGCCGGTGGGCGCCTATCTTTCGGGCGGGGTAGATTCTAGCCTCATCGCATTGATGGCAGCGCAACACTCCACTCAGCGTCTGATGGCGTTTCACGGAAAGTTCACAGGAATTTCCCGGCTATGACGAAAGCCAGTTCGCACGAATTGCCGCGGAGCACGGCAACCTCGAATTGCATGAGATCGATATCACAGCCAACGATTTTCTGAAGAACATCGAAGCGGTGATTTATCATCTGGATCAGCCGGTTGCCGGTCCTGGTTCATTTCCGCAGTTCATGGTCTCTCAGCTTGCGTCGCGACACAGAAAAGTCGTCCTCGGCGGCCAGGGCGGCGACGAATTGTTTGCAGGTTATGCCAGGTATCTTGTTGGACATCTTGAACGAGCGCTTCATTCCGCCATCGACGGTTCTGTCCCGCCGGTGCGTCCAAGTCTCTCCGAAATCGTGCCTAACTTGGGCAGTCTTCGAGAGTACAAGCCTATGATCAGGCAACTCTTTGCCAAAGATCTATTTGGCTCACCTTCGGCTCGCTACTGGAGGATCGCAGATCGTTCGTCTGACATGACAGATGAAATCGACTGGGCCGAGATCGATCTCGAGTATGTCCGGGATACCTTCGAGGATACCTTCAACTCATCAGATCATCTTTCCGACAATCAAAGCCTGGACGCGATGACAAGGTTTGACTTTAAGCACCTTCTTCCAGCACTCCTGCAAGTGGAAGATAGGATGAGCATGGCTCATGGAATTGAAAGTCGTGTCCCATTTCTCGATACCGAACTAGTCGAGTTCGCAGCGACACTTCCGCCGCAAATCAAGCTTGCTGATGGGCAACTGAAGTTTCTGCTTCGAGATGCATTTCAAGCCCGCTTGCCAGCTTCGATTTTCGCGCGGCGCGACAAGATGGGATTTCCCGTGCCCCTGAAAGAATGGTGGAGTGGCGGATTGCGCGAATTCGTTCATGACACTTTTGGGAGTGAGCAGGCGCAAAGCAGAGCCATTTTCAAGCCTGAAAAAATTCTGGCAAACCTTGGCCAGGACTCCCAGTTCTCAAGAAAAACCTGGGGCTTGCTCAGCTTGGAAATCTGGTTTCGAGAATTTATGGACGACAGCTCCAAACATCAGAGATCCCGAGCAACCGTATGAAACAGGCTCAAATCGTGACTGTCGTAGGGGCGCGTCCCCAGTTCGTAAAGGCGGCGCCGCTGAGCAGAGCCATCAGGGCCGATGGCCGCCTCGCCGAGTCGATTGTGCACACCGGACAGCATTATGATGAAAACATGTCTGATGTTTTTTTTCAGGAACTGAACATTCCGACGCCAAAGCATCGGCTGAACCTTGGCGGAGGTGGACATGGCAAAATGACGGGCCGGATGATTGAGGCTGTTGAAGAAATCCTTGTTGATGAAGCGCCCGAAGCGGTCGTGGTCTATGGCGATACGAACACCACTCTTGCCGCGGCAATCGCCGCGGCCAAACTGCACATTCCAATCGTCCACATCGAAGCTGGACTGAGGTCATTCAATCGACGAATGCCCGAAGAAATCAACCGTATACTGACGGACCATGCAAGTAGCTTGCTGCTGTGTCCCACCTCACTTGCCATGCAAAATCTGAAGATGGAGGGATTGTCGGCCAAGGCGCACCTCGTTGGCGACATTATGTTCGATGCGACACTCCATGCAATCGAAACCGGCATGCGAACATCGGATATTGTCGACCGACTGGGCCTCTCTCCGGGCTATGCAGTAGCTACGCTGCATCGTTCTGAGAACACGGACGACAGTTCAAGACTTCGCCGCTGCGTGGAGTATATTTCAAAACAGGCCGATACTCGAAAAGTCGTTCTTCCGCTGCATCCTCGCACTAGGCAGCGACTGCTCGACGCCGACATTTCCCTGTCCGGCATCCAGCTGACCGAACCGCTCGGTTACGTCGACCTGCATCGACTTCTGGTCGACGCTGATCTGATCATCACTGACAGCGGCGGACTCCAGAAGGAAGCTTATTTCCATAGGAAGCCCTGCATCACATTGCGCGACGAAACAGAATGGATCGAGACGATAGAATGCGGTTGGAATCGCCTGTGGCACCAGAACGACTGGCAGGTACCTCGGGTCGAAATTTCAGACTACGGAATGGGTGACACTGCCCAACGATGTGTTGAAAAGATTGCGGATTTTCTAGGGAATGGCCCGACAGAACTATAATCACTCTAATCAGTCTGTCTGCAGTTTGGCCGCAGACAGCATAAACCTTTCGTGAGCCTATGTGTGGATTGTTTGTGTCCGTAGGCTTCGAGCCTTCTCCAAAATACATCAGAGCTGCTTCTCATCGCGGACCCGACGGTGAGGGTTCGCGCGTTTTCGCTAGCCCATCGGGCCCTGTTGCAATGGGTCACCAGCGCCTCAGTATTCTGGATCCCGCTTCCCGCTCGGCTCAACCAATCTCTGACAATTCCGAACGCTATTCGATGGTCTTCAATGGAGAAATTTACAACTACATCGAACTGCGCCGCGAACTGCAGGCGAGCGGTGTTTGCTTTCGAACGGAGTCGGACACCGAGGTTTTGCTGCAAGCAATCATACACTGGGGGCCGCAAGCTCTCGGTCGATTGATCGGCATGTTTTCGTTCGTCATATGGGACGACCACGACAAGATCCTTCTGATCGCGCGCGACCGAGTGGGGATCAAACCGCTCGTCCTGCATTCTTCTTCGGAGGGGATAGCTTTCGCGTCCGAGATTAAACAGCTCCTGCTGCTTCCTACCTTCAGGCGGCGTATGAACTTGGCGCGTGCGTATGATTTCCTGTCCTCCGGCGTCACAGACCACCTACCGGGAACCATGTTTGACGATGCTTCAAACCTGAGCCCGGGCCGGTTTCTCCGTCTCGATTTGAAGACGTGGCGTCCAGGCCATGCGTTGCCCGCTGAGACCTATTGGACCCCTCCAAGCCCGGACATGGCACCGATCAGCGAAGGCGACGCTGCCGACAAGTTTCGCGAACTATTTTTTGACTCCATTCGGTTGCAGATGAGGGCGGATGTAAAAGTCGGTGCATGTCTGTCAGGAGGGCTCGACAGCTCGGCAATTGTATGTGCGCAGTCGAAAGCCCGGCCAAGATGCGCTGAGCCGTTTGGAGCAGTAAGCGCCGTTTTCCCGGGAACTTCTGTAGACGAGTCAGCTTTCATTCGCGATGTGGTTGCAGCGTCGAAGGTACGATCCATTCTGACCACCGTTCGTCCCCAAACGCTCATTGAAGATACTGAAATAGTGCTGCGCGCTCAGGATGAACCGTATGGTTCCACGAGCATTGTTGCTCAATACAACGTATTCCGAGCCGCACGCGAAAACGGAATCAAGGTTATGCTTGACGGACAAGGTGCCGATGAGCTGTTGGGCGGATACCATGGTTGCTTTCCTTACCATTACCGCGGGCTGGTTCGGCAGATGAAGTTTTTGAGTCTTGTGCGAGCAATGCAGGAACGCAAAGCATGGCATGGCATTTGCGTACCGCGATCAGTTTAGCCCATTCTCAGCACGACTGCCTGAACCGTTGCGTTCTCTGCTTCGGCCTCCGGGCATCCTTGAACCACTGCCAATTTTGATTCCGCACTGATGCGCTTGACCGCTTCGCCCGGAAGCACGGCTCTTAGCTCGGTGCTCGCGCACGAGGGTAGCCCCAAACCGCGCACACTTGGCGAGTATTGCGTGATCCTCACGCGCGCCCTCAACCTGCCAATGCTGCTGCGTTACGAAGACCGAAACTCTATGGCTCACGGAGTCGAGGCGCGCGTCCCGTTCCTGGATCACCGATTGATTGAGTTCTGCCTTCAACTTGGTGATCAACACAAGATCTCGGGGGGGGATACGAAGCGGGTTCTGAGGCGTGCTATGGAGGGCTTGCTCCCCCGAAGCGTTCAGCAACGCAGAGACAAGATCGGTTTCGCAACACCCGAAGAAATCTGGTTTCGCGGACCGCTACGAGCGCAGATCAGCGCAGGCGTGGAGGCAACACTGCGAAACTATCCGGACCTTTTCAATGCGGCAGCCGTCCGTCAACATACTTCCGAGATGCTTTCTGGGACCCGGCCCTTCGATTTCTCCGTCTGGCGCATTTATCTCTTCGGACGGTGGGGTGATATGTTCGGGATGAATTACTGAGCAGCGCTTCTGTCTGAGTACGGATAGTTTCACCCAGATCAATGGACGCGTGTAGTTATTGGCACGCATGGAGCCGATACATGACGCCGATCGGATTTGCTGAGGGGAACCTAAAGCTGCGTCGTGATGGCTGCGGCGCTTTGCTGCCAACAATTCATAAAAATTCGGCGCATTCGAACGGCCGCTTGCGCGGTTTTGAGTGGGCGGAGCCTATTTGTCTCTCCTCGCTTAAATCGCCTTAAGCGGGAAATGCAGACTTGACGCTTCCCTGCAGGTATCCTTATCACCTCGCTTCCACGATAAAGGTCGAACCCTATGACGAAACCCAGTTCGACGCCCCAAGTCGCACAAGTTGGTGCCGGCCACTGGGGAAGGAATCTTGCTCGCAATTTTGCGGAGCTGGGTGCCCTCAAAGCAGTATGCGATCCCCATCCTGAGACCGCGAAGCGTGAAGCCGATGCAAATGGAGTCGTTGCGATAACGTTCGACGAAGTGCTGAACGATCCCAACATCGACGGCATATCGATTGCCGCTCCGGCTGAGTTACATGCTGACCTGGCGCTGAAGGCCTTTGCCGCCGGCAAGCACGTTTTCGTCGAGAAGCCTCTCGCGCTGTCGATCGAGGACAGCCGCGCTATGTGTGAAGCGGCAGAACGAACCGGCAAGGCGCTCATGGTCGGCCATCTCCTGCAATACCACCCCGCTTTTATCCGCCTCCGGGAACTGCTGAGCGAAGGGGCCATAGGCAGTGTCCGTTACGCGTACTCCAATCGCCTCAGCCTCGGAAAGCTTCGGACAGAGGAAAACGCATTGTGGAGTTTCGCGCCGCACGACCTTTCGATGCTATTGTCGATTATGGGGAGCGCCCCGCCACGGTAGCTGGGGGCGGCAGCAGCTGGATCTCTCCCGGTCTCGACGATGAATACCGCGTGGATATGACTTTTTTCCGGCGGTCGCCGCGCACACGTGTTTGCTTCCTGGTTGCATCCGTTCAAAGAGCACCGCCTCGTCGTCGTCGGTGAGACCGGCATGTTGGTCTTCGAAGACTCCATTCTCAAACCGGCGGACAAGCTCAAGATCTACCGGCACAGTGTTGTCTGGAAAGCCAAGGTGCCTGAGGTGGTCAAGGCCGAGCCGGAAACGGTCCCATTTCCGGCAGATGAGCCGCTTAAGCAGGAATGTCGTCACTTCCTCGATTGCTGCGCGGGCAAAGCTTCGCCGCGCACCGATGGCATCGAGGCCATGGGCGTGGTCGAGACCTTGCTGCGCGCCGAAGGCCGTTTCGAAGCGGCCATGGCCTGAACTGCCGCAATCCTGCCCCACTTAATCGCCAAAGCGAGTCTCGATGCTGACAGTATCCAAAATCTCTAATGCGATGGCTGCCGACTATGTGCGCCGTGCGCAAGAGCGCGACCTAACCATTGGCATTATGGGAATGGGCTATGTCGGCCTGCCGCTCGCCGAAGCTTTTCTTCAGGCAGGGTTCCGAGTACTGGCTTCGACATAGACCAGGCCAAGATCGACCTGCTAGCGGCGGGCAAGACCTACATACGTCACATTCCGGATGATCGAATTGCTTCCATGTTGACAACAGGTCGTTTCGAAACCACCAGCGACGAAGCGCGCCTACCCACCGCTGATGCACTGCTGATGTGCGTTCCCACCCCGCTCAACGCTCACCGTGAGCCGGACATGTCCTTTGTCAGCGATACCACTCGCATGATCGCACGCCACCTTCGTCCGGGTCAGCTGGTGATCTTGGAATCGACGACATACCCGGGTACCAGCGACGAAATCGTGAAATCGATCCTTGAAACGACCGGCCTGCGCGCTGGAACTGATTTCGCAGTCGCGTATTCGCCCGAGAGAGAAGATCCAGGAAATGTAACGTTTTCGACCAACTCGATTCCGAAGGTTGTAGGTGCCAACTCGAGTATCGAACTCGAAATGGCGGTGGCCGTGTATCAGTCGATAACGAAGGTCGTTCCTGTCTCGGACATGAAGACTGCCGAAGCAGTGAAGCTCACCGAGAACATCTTTCGACTAGTCAACATCGCTCTCGTGAATGAGCTAAAGTCGGTCTACCAGGGCATGGGAATAGATGTCTGGGAAGTAATCGACGCTGCAAAGACAAAACCCTTCGGGTTCATGGCGTTCTACCCGGGCCCCGGTCTTGGGGGTCACTGCATCCCAATTGACCCATTCTACTTGACTTGGAAAGCTCGATCAGTGGGCGAAACTACACGGTTCATCGAACTGGCCGGTGACGTGGTTACGAGGCTACCAAAACAGGTAATTGAGCACCTCTCGGA
Source organism: Acidobacteriota bacterium (assembly GCA_016712445.1). Taxonomy (NCBI): domain Bacteria; kingdom Pseudomonadati; phylum Acidobacteriota; species Acidobacteriota bacterium. Next base: position 52,837 of record JADJRB010000001.1, read on the forward strand.
AGCGATGAGCTCTCACCTACAGAAGTCGGTCGCAGGCAGCCGCATTCTTGTAGTCGGACTTGCATACAAGAAGAACGTCGATGATATGCGAGAGAGCCCTTCGCTTCACCTAATCCACTTGTTGCGCGAACGCAAAGCTTCAGTTGACTACTATGATCCAATGATCCCCGAAGTCCCCTACAATCGAGAACATCCAGAGTTTGTTGGACTCCGGTCGATCAACTTGAGCCCTAAGAAACTGGCGGACTACGACTGTGTTCTGATTTCAACCGATCATGATGATATCGACTATGCGGAGCTCGTAAGGCACTCCAAATTGGTGGTGGATACGCGCAACGCTACATTCGATATCCCTGCCGATCTCAAATTGAAGGTCGTCAAGGCTTGAGGAGCGCGTGAGGAAGCTATTGCTCCTTACACGGCACTATCCACCCGCCGTGTCTGGCGGCGCAAGGCGCCCTTTTTTGTTGGCGGAGGCACTGCGAGAACGAGGTGTAGAGGTCCGTGTGATCGCGCCGTCGTTGCCCGCGGGAGAATCCGGCATCGCGTTGGCCCATCCAAATCGAGACCCTTCTACAGCTACCGGCTCTGCAGGTCTTTCCCTTCGAGGATTGGCGCGCGACATTTTGCTTTGGCCCGACCCCGACATACGCTGGTGTCAACGTGCCGCTGAAGCAGCTATTGCGGACGGCTGGAAACCGGACTGGGTGCTGTCCACTAGTCCGCCAGAGTCGGCTCACGTTGCAGGGCTCCGCCTCGCCCGCACTTTTGGTGCCCGCTGGGCCGCGGATTTTCGTGATCTCTGGCTGGAGTCGCCGCATCGCGCCGAACGCCGCCGACGGCATCGACAGATAGGCGAGCGCTTGATCGCAGGAAAAATACTGCCAGAAGCAGATCTGGTGACCGCCGTCGATGCTGTGGTCGCAGCTGAAGCCGGCCGCCTCGGCGCCCGCAATCCAAAAGTGCTGGAACACTTCACGAGCGACGCTGCACCGGCTCCTTACAATTACGAGGGCGAAAATTTCAACATTCTGCATGCCGGATCGATAGCTTTGTCTGATCCAGAGGCCCGGATCGAAGATCTGCTACTGCCCTTCGAAGCCGCTGCCGTCCGGCGCAGCGACCTCGTGCTGAACTTTGTGGGCCGGCTAACCAACGCCGAGCAGGCCCGCATTGCAGCCAGCCCAGCCTTCAACGCAATACGACAATTCGCACCTGTCCCTTACACGGCGGCGCGCGCCATGATGGCTGCCGCCGACGCACTCGCCTTCGTGGCGTCGGGCAAAATGCACGTCCCTCCGAGCAAAATTGCCGACTACCTGGCTTTCGACCGACCGATAGTCGCTTGCGGCGACGGGCCATGGCGTGCAGATCCGCGTGTGCCGGCCGAGCCCGCCGCCGATCTGCTGGTCCGCCGTGCCAGGGGAGCGGGTCGAAATTCAAACGCGTATCCTTCTACCGCCAGCGCCGCTGCCGACCGCTTCCTCGATCTTTGTGCAACCATTTGTAATGAGGCGTGAGTTGATGGCCCACGGGGGCTGGTCTACTGACCGCACGGCAACCAGACCAAAAGGACCAATAGTATGGCCATCGCGTTCATCGACCTTCAGGCGCAGCGCAGGCGGATTGAACCGCAGATCAATGCCGCCGTGCAGAAGGTCATCGAGAGCGGCGCCTATATCATGGGGCCGGAAGTCAAGCAGTTCGAAACTCAACTTGCCGCCTTCTCCGGCGCAAAATACGCCCTCGGCTGCGCCAATGGCACCGACGCCATAGCGCTACCGCTGATGGCCTGGGGCGTCTGCGAAGGCGATGCCGTCTTCTGCCCGAGCTTCACCTTCTGCGCGACTGGCGAGGTTGTTCCGTGGCTGAACGCCACTCCGGTCTTCGTCGATGTCGAGCCTGACACCTATAACATCAACCCGGACCATCTCGTCGCCCAAATCGAGCGTGTACTGAAGGATGGCAAGCTGAAGCCGCGCGTCATCGTCGGTGTTTGCCTCTTCGGTCAGGCCGCCAACTATCCGCGCCTGCGCGAGATTGCCGACAAGTACGGCATGAAGCTCATAGCAGATAGCGCGCAGGGCTTCGGAACCACGATCAATGGCAAGCATCCGTCCGACTGGGCCGACTGCGTGACAACCAGTTTCTTCCCGGCTAAGCCGCTCGGCTGCTACGGCGACGGCGGCGGGATCGTGACAAATGAAGCGTCCCTAGCCGAACTGATCGACAGTCTGCGAGTGCATGGAAAGGCAGTGGCCTCGGATCTGAAGGACAGAACCTTCGATCATGACCCCAAATATCTGAACATGCGCGTCGGGATGAACTCGCGCCTCGACACGATCCAGGCCGCCGTATTGATCGAAAAGCTCAAGATCTACGCCGACGAAATCATGCTGCGCAACAAGGTCGCCGCGCGCTACAATGAATTGCTAGCGCCTCACGTCGCCGCCGTGCCATTCGTAAAGACAGGCTTCATCTCCACCTGGGCGCAGTATACGATAGAACACGTGAACCGCGACGGCCTTGCGGCGCATCTCAAAACTCAAGACATTCCGACCGCGGTCTACTATCCCGTGCCAATGCATATGAACCAGGCGTACCGCGAATGGGCGCCGAAGCCGGGCGAACTGGCTGTGACCGAAGCCAAGGCTGAGCGCGTAATCTCGCTGCCGATGCACCCTTATCTCGATACGGCGACGCAGGATCGCATCGTCGAAGCGGTGCGAACCTTCAACGGCTGAAGGGCGAGCGCTGGTCCTTCAGGGGCGACGTGCTTCGAGAAGGCCGAGAAGGTAGTCGCGGTAGCTATTCGTGTACCCGCTCGCGAGGCGCTCCAGCGTATCGTCACTGATAAAGCCCCGGCGCCAAGCGACTTCCTCGAGACATCCGATCTTAAGACCCTGTCGGCGCTCGACCGTCTGTACGAAGTGAGAAGCTTCCAGCAGGCTGTCGAACGTTCCTGCATCCAGCCAGGCAAAGCCGCGCGGCAGGCAGACCGCTTTGAGTTGGCCCATGGCCAGATAGGCCGCGTTCACGTCGGTGATCTCGATCTCCCCGCGAGGCGAGGGCTTGATGGCGCGGGCAATATCCACCACTTGCGCATCATAGAAATAAAGCCCTGTCACAGCCCAGTTGCTACGCGGATTTGCCGGCTTCTCCACAATCGACAAGGGGCGGCCGTTAGAATCCAGTTCGATGACGCCGAACCGCTCCGGATCGCGAACGCCATAGGCAAAAACACTCGCCCCTTCGGAACTTTTGCCGCGTCCGTCACGAGGCCCGAAAGGCCCGCGCCATAGAAAATATTGTCGCCCAGCGCGAGCGCGGCCGGCGAGCCGTCGAGAAAGTCCGCCCCCAGAATGAACGCGTCGGCCAGTCCGCGCGGTTCGTACTGCACCGCATAAGCGATCTCAATTCCCCATTGTCGGCCGTCACCGAGCAGGCCTTTGAACTGGTTCAAAGAGTCCGGCGTCACGATAACCAAGATCTCGCGAATACCCGCAAGCATGAGCACCGACAGCGGATAAAAGATCAGCGGCTTGTCATAAATTGGCAACAGCTGTTTCGTTACGCCGCGGGTTACCGGCTCTAGCCGGCTGCCACGTCCACCTGCAAGGATAATTCCCTTCATTCCGGACCTTTTTGTTCAAAATGCTATGAGGGCGCGCCTTCGCCAATCCGCTCGCCGGCATATACCTTGTCGCGAAGCGAACGCCACCAGCTTTCGTTTGCCAGATACCAGTCCACGGTTTCGGCAATGCCGGTCTCAAAACGCACCGAAGGTGACCAGCCAAGCTCCTCCGTATTTTTCTGTTGTCGATCGCATATCTGCGATCATGTCCGGGACGGTCCTTTACGAAATGCACCAGCCTTGCATGGGGCGCAGCCGCCGGAAACCGCTCGTCCAGCAATCTGCAGATGATATCGACGATGTCGCGGTTCGTCCGCTCAGAGCTGGCGCCCACGGCAAAAGTCTCACCCGCCGGCGCTGCCTCCGCCATGCGAACCAGCGCGCGGGCATGGTCCTGTACATAAAGCCAATCGCGTACATTCATGCCGTCACCATAGAGACTGATCGGCTTTCCCTGCAGCCCGTTCAGCAAAGCAAGGGGAATAAGCTTCTCGGGAAACTGGCGTGGGCCGTAATTGTTGGAACAATTAGATATCACCACCGGCAGACCGTAGGTACGGTGCCAGGCGCGCACCAAGTGGTCGGAGCCTGCCTTGCTTGCCGAATAAGGCGAGGACGGATCATAAGGCGTTGTCTCGCTGAAAAGCCCTTGCGCGCCGAGCGATCCGAACACTTCATCTGTCGAGACATGCACGAACCGGAAACGCGTTTTCGCATCGCCTTCCAGCGCGCTCCACCACGACCGCGCCGCTTCCAGGGTCACCATTGTGCCGACAATGTTGGTCTGGACAAACGGCGCCGCCGCGTCGATGGAGCGGTCGACATGTGTTTCGGCGGCGAGGTGAAACACGGCATCGGGCACTGTCTCTGCGAACGCAAGCTCAACCGCCGCCCTGTCTGAAATGTCGGCCCTTAGAAGCCGAAACCCGGGATGCGCTTCAAGTGATGCGAGCGAAGCCGGATTCGCGGCATAGGTCAGCTTGTCGAGCACGGTCACCCGCACGCCCGGCTTCGTCATCAGTTCGCGGCAAAGGGCGGAGCCGATAAAACCCGCGCCGCCGGTCACGAGATAATTCATGTCACGCTCCCTGACCGGCCATCCTTCGGCCCAGGCCTGCTTAACACGCCAGCCATTGCCGGCAACCGCCGGGTGACGCCGCGGGCCCCGCAAATCTGGCGGCGCCGCGTTGCCATGGAGGGGCGCTCGTGTTAACCGCGCGGCCAAGCATATAAAGGATCGTTGATATGGCTGTTCAGGACAAGGCGAAGGACTACTACGTCAAGGACATCTCGCTGGCAGAATTCGGCCGCAAGGAGATTGCGATTGCCGAAACCGAAATGCCGGGCCTGATGGCGGCCCGCGCCGAATTCGGCCCCTCGCAGCCGCTGAAAGGCGCGCGCATCTGCGGCTCGCTGCACATGACGATCCAGACGGCGGTCCTGATCCAGACGCTCGAAGCGCTCGGCGCAAAGGTGCGTTGGGTGTCGTGCAACATCTACTCGACGCAGGACCATGCCGCCGCGGCGATCGCTGACAATGGCACCGCCGTGTTCGCCTACAAGGGCGAAACGCTGGAAGAGTACTGGGACTATACTGACCGCATGTTCCAGTGGCCGGACGGCAATGGCCCGAACCTGATCCTCGATGATGGCGGCGACGCGACGATGTACCTGATCGTTGGCGAGAAGGCCGAGGCGAACCCCTCGATTCTCGACAAGCCGGGCTCCGAAGAAGAGAAATACTTCTTTGCCCAGATCAAGAAGCGCATGAAAGCCTCGCCCGGCTGGTTCAAGAAAACCAAGGCCGGCGTTCGCGGCGTTTCGGAAGAGACGACCACGGGCGTGAACCGCCTTTACCAGCTGGAGAAGCGCGGCGAGCTGCCGTTCCCGGCGATCAACGTCAACGACTCGGTCACCAAGTCGAAATTCGACAACAAGTACGGCTGCAAGGAATCGCTGGTGGACGGCATTCGCCGCGGCACCGATGTGATGATGGCCGGCAAGAAGGCTTTCGTGGCGGGTTACGGCGATGTGGGCAAGGGATCGGCGGCTTCGCTGTCTGGTTCCGGCGCACGCGTGGCGGTGTCCGAGATCGATCCGATCTGCGCGCTGCAGGCGGCGATGGACGGCTATGAAGTGATGACGTTGGACGAGGCAGCGCCGAAGTTCGACATCTTCGTGACCGCGACCGGCAACAAGGACATCCTGACGCTCGACCACATGCGCGCGATGAAGGACATGGCCATCGTGTGCAACATCGGCCACTTCGACAACGAGATCCAGGTCGAGGCGCTGCGGAACTATCAGTGGACGAACATCAAGCCGCAGGTCGACATGATTACCTTCCCGGATGGCAAGCGCCTGCTGCTGCTCTCGGAAGGCCGCCTTGTGAACCTGGGCAATGCCACTGGCCACCCGAGCTTCGTGATGTCAGCCTCGTTCACCAACCAGACGCTCGCACAGATTGAGCTTCACGTGCGGGGCGACCAGTACGAGAACAAGGTCTACACGCTGCCGAAACACCTCGACGAGAAGGTTGCGCGCCTTCACCTCGAAAAGCTGGGCGTGAAGCTGACCGAGCTTTCCGGCGAACAGGCGAAGTATATCGGCGTCGAGACGGCTGGTCCGTTCAAGCCCGAACATTACCGCTACTAGGCGCTGACGGGGACGCGCGTGGCGCAGGACTTCATCCTCACGCTGTCCTGCCCTGACGGGGTGGGCATCGTGGCGCGCCTTGCGCGTCTGATGGAGGAGCATGGCTGCTTCATCGCGGCCTCGCGCACGTTCGGTGACCCGGAAACGGCGCGGTTCTTCGCGCGTCTCGTGTTCAACACCCCGGACGGGGCGAAGGGCTCGCTGGACGCGGTCCAAAGCGGGATGAAAGCCTTGGGCGACGACCTTGGCGCTGAATGGCTGATCCGTCCGTCTGCGGAGCGGATGCGGACGCTGCTTCTGGTGTCGAAGTCGGATCACTGCGCCAATACGCTGCTTTATGCGGCGCGGCGCGGTGAGTTGCCGATCGAGGTGACGGGGATTGTATCCAATCACGACTCGCTGAAGGCGAACTTTGCGCACTGGAACCTGCCATGGTTCCACATTCCGGTGACGGCCGCGACCAAGGCTGAGGCCGAGGCGCGGCTTGATGGTGTGATTGCAGAGACGGGCTCCGAACTCATCGTGCTGGCGCGCTACATGCAGGTGCTCAGCCAGGAAGCGTGCCGGCGCCTCGAAGGCCGTATCATCAACATCCATCACTCCTTCCTTCCGGGTTTCAAGGGTGCGCAGCCGTACCATCAGGCGCACGCGCGCGGCGTGAAGGTGATCGGCGCGACGGCGCATTATGTGACCGCGGACCTCGACGAAGGCCCCATCATCACCCAGGCGACCGAAGCGATCGACCACACCTTCTCGCCGGAAGACATGGTCGAGACCGGCCGCCACATCGAGGGCATTGCCCTGCTACGCGCGGTAAAGGCGCATGCCGAACACCGCGTTTTCCAGAATTCCGGCCGGACCGTCGTGTTCGCCCGTTAAACCATCAGCTCCCTGAGGATATCCGACATGCCATTGAAATCCCACGAATTCACCAGCGAGAGCGTTGCCGAAGGCCATCCGGACAAGGTGTCGGACCAGATCTCGGATGCGATTGTTGACCTGTTCCTGTCGCGCGATCCGACTGCCAAAGTCGCAGTCGAGACACTTTGCACGACCAACCTTGTCGTGCTGGCAGGCGAAGTGCGCACCAACAATGGCGCTGTCGTGTCACCCGATGAGATGAACGAAGCGGCCCGCGCCGTGGTCAAGCGGATCGGCTACGAGCAGGACGGCTTTCACTGGAAGAACATGCGCGTCGAGAACTACGTGCACGGACAGTCGGCCGAGATCGCAAAAGGCGTCGAGGAAGGCCAGGGTCTGTTCAAGGAAGAAGGGGCCGGGGACCAGGGCATCATGTTCGGGTACGCCACGACCGAGACGCCGGAGCTGATGCCGGCGACGCTGGTCTATTCGCACCAGATCCTCGAGCGCCTCGCTGAGCTGCGCCATTCGGGCAAGCACCCGGAACTCGAGCCGGACGCCAAGAGCCAGGTGACGCTGCAATACCAGGGCTCGCGCCCGGTAGGCGTCAATGCCGTGGTCGTCTCGCACCAGCACAAGGAGCATGTGAGCCAGGAAGCGCTGCGCGAGATCATTCGCCCTGTCGTGAAGTCCGTGCTGCCGGAGGGCTGGTTCCCGCCCGAGGAGAAGTTCTATGTCAACCCGACCGGCAGCTTCTTCATCGGGGGGCCGGATGGCGACTCGGGCCTGACGGGCCGCAAGATCATCGTTGACACCTATGGCGGCGCGGCGCCGCATGGCGGCGGCGCCTTCTCGGGCAAGGACCCCTCGAAGGTCGACCGGTCGGCAGCTTATGCCACGCGCTACCTCGCCAAGAACATCGTGGCCTCGGGCCTGGCGGAGCGCTGCACCATCCAGGTCAGCTATGCGATCGGCGTGGCCCAGCCCCTGTCCATCTACGTCGACACGCACGGCACCGGCAAAGCCGACGAAGCGCGCATCGCGGCGGAGCTGCGCAAACTGTTCGACCTCTCACCGAAGGGTATCCGTACGCACCTGAAGCTCAGTGCGCCGATCTACAGCCCGACTGCCGCCTATGGCCATTTCGGCCGGGTGCCGGGCAATGACGGCACGTTCACCTGGGAAAAAACCGACCTCGCCGACGAGTTGAAGCGGCTGGTGAATTAACCGCAAGGTGCGCGAATACCTCCTACAGGCGAATTGACTCCCGCCCCTGTAGAAACACCGTCAGTCATGCCGTGTTCAGGCACGATCACGTTAACCGTGACCGATGAATGTTGTCTTGCCGCGCCTGCATTTTGCAAGCTAGGCTAGTGTTTCGAGGTTTCGGGGGCGGGACCTGGGTTTTCTGGAGTGAATACAATGCCGTTTGACTCTCGTCAGGATCTTGATGGGCTCGAATTCCGTTCGCTGGACGGAACAGATTGGTCGGACGGCGGCGCCTTCCGGATCGGTGCGACGCCGGCATTCTTTGACGGTCTCGGCACGTCTTTCGAAGCGCTCGAGCGGCTTGCCACGTTCGCCTACTCGTCGCACGCGCTCAATTGCTGTCCCTGCGGGCAGGACCATTCGGCTGACCTGATGGCGCACAAGATCTCGCTGGCCGCAGCGACCGTTGAAATCGGCGCGCGGCTCGTCTCCGAAGGCACGCAGTTCGCCCCGGATGGCAGCCCTGAGCAGGCGACCGTGCTCATCCCCGGCGAAGCCGGCGGCACGACCACCACCGCGGGAACCATTGCGCTCGGCGATTCGATTGTCAGCCAGATTGAAGTCAGCGGCGACCAGGACTGGTTTGCAATCCAGCTCGAAGCGGGTGTCACCTACGAATTCACGCTCAACGGATCGGGCGCGAATGCGCTGGGCGACCCCTATCTCGAGATCATGAACTCGACCGGTTCGCAGGCTGCGTTCAACGACGACGGGGGCGTCGGCCTGAACTCCACCCTGCGCTTCACGCCGACCCGGTCAGGGGTGTTTTATGTCAACGCGCACGGCTGGATCGATGCCGGCGGGGCGACGTCGACGGGAACCTACACGCTGACGGCAATCCAGGCGCCGCCGCTGCCGACTTATACGGTTGCCGAGATTGCCAACTACCTCGTTACGCAAGGCTCGTCGGCCGGGCGCCACTGGAACCAGACCACAATCACCTACAACATCCAGGCGCTGACAGCTGCTCAACAAACCCTTGCGGAGCGCGCGCTGGCGATGTGGTCGGCCGTAACGCCGCTCACCTTCACGCGCGTCACCAGCGGCGGCAACATCACATTCACGAACGTCGACCCCGATCCGGATCCGGCCGATCCGACGGCAGCTGCGGCGTATGCGCAGAATACGTTCACGGGCAACTTCATCACCGCCAGCACGGTCGTCATCACGAGCAACTGGCAGAGCGGCGACACCGCCTTCGACAGCTACACCCAGCAGACCTATATCCACGAGATCGGGCACGCGCTCGGCCTCGGCCATGCGGGGCCATACAACGGCACAGCCGACTGGGGCACCGACAACATCTACACGAACGACAACTGGGCCCAGACGGTCATGTCGTATTTTGACCAGCAGGAATCCGGCCACGGCAGCTACCGCTTCGTGCTCGGTCTTCAGCAGGCGGACATTGTCGCGGCCCAGACGCTCTACGGTGCGCGCCCCGGCGGCACGAACGCAGGCAACACGACGTTCGGTTTCAATTCGACGGCGCCCGGCACCAATATCGACTGGTCGCAATTTGTGCTCGTCCAGGCGGAAGGCACGTATCGCCGGCCGCCTTCGATGACAATCTATGACACCGCGGGGGTCGACACGATCAACCTCTCCGGCTTCTCGCAGCCCCAGATCCTTGACCTGCGCCCCGGCACATTCTCAAGCCTTGGGGATCGCCCGATTGCTGGCCAGGTCAATTATTCAAACGTCATCTCGATCGCCGCAGGGACGATCATCGAGAACGCGGTCGGCGGTGCGGGCGGAGACACGATTACAGGCAATGACGCCAACAACACGATCACGCTTGGCGGCGGCGCGGACACGTTCGTCTATCTGACGAACGGCGGCGCCGACACCATCACTGATTTTTCGGTCGCGGTTGATCGCATCGATCTGACGGCGTTCTCTTCAGCTGCCGCACTGGCGGCGTTCAATGGCCGGACAGCTTCCGCCGGCGGCACGCTTCTGACCTTCGCGGCCGGGCAGACCATCCTGCTTCAGGGCGTCTCCACCGGGCAGCTGACACAGGCGAACCTGATCCTTTCCGGCAGCCCGCCTCCGCCTCCGCCTCCGCCTCCGCCGGGAACGCTGACTGGTACTCCGAATGCTGACTATCTCGTGGGCACCGCAAGCAATGACCAGATCTTCGGACTCGGAGGTTCGGACACTCTAGTAGGCCTTCAGGGTAACGATGTGCTGGATGGGGGCGACGGCGATGATGTTCTCATCGGCGGCGAAGGTGCGGATCAAATGATCGGGGGCACCGGCTTTGACATTGTAAGCTATTTTTATGCGACCACTGGTGTGAATTTCAACGTACTGACCGGGGGAACCAGCGGAGAAGCAGCTGGAGACAGCTACTCCGGCATTGAAATGTTCTACGGATCTCAGTTTGGCGACACCATACAGGGATCTGACGGAAACGATCAGATTGCAGGGTTTGCAGGCAATGATTTCATTTCGACCGGCATTTCTGACGATGTGATTATTGGTGGAGAAGGCGCCGACACTCTGGATGGCGGTGAGGGCTTCGACATCGCAAGCTATTTTTATGCTCAAGCCGGCGTTACCTTCAACGTTGTGACCGGCGGCACCGGCGGGGAAGCCTCCGGTGATGTATTTATCAGTATAGAGATGTTCTATGGTTCAAATTTCAATGACGAGATGGTGGGCGATAGCGCCGGCGATTTCCTGATAGGATTTGGCGGCGATGACAGACTGTTCGGGAATGGCGGCAACGATCAATTGATCGGAGGCGCTGGCGCCGACTTGCTCGATGGCGGTTCTGGATATGACATCGTGAGTTATTACACATCGCCGACCGGAGTAAACTTCAGTGTAACGACTGGCGGAACCGCCGGCGACGCTCTGGGCGATACCTATGTCAGCATTGAGATGTTCTACGGTAGCCCCTTCTCCGACATCATGACGGGTGGAGTTTCTCCAGACTTTCTTGTCGGCTTTGAAGGCAATGATACCCTCAACGGTGGCAGCGGCGACGACACGATGGTTGGGGGCGCCGGCGCTGACTTCTTTGACGGAGGCGAGGGCTTCGACACGGTGAGCTACTATTACGCGGGGGCCGGTGTGACGTTCAATGTTGCTGTGAGCGGCACAGGCGGAGAGGCGGCGGGAGACACTTACGTAAACAACGAAATGTTCTACGGGTCGTTCTTTGCCGATAGCATGACAGGTAGTGACGCAAATGAATGGCTCGTCGGCTTTGACGGAAACGATACGTTAAATGGTGGAGGCGGCAACGATACGCTCATCGGCGGCAATGGCGCGGACACGCTTATTGGCGGATCCGGTTATGACGTTGCAAGTTACTACTACGCGCTTTCAGGCGTCAGCGTGAACCTTCAGACTGGAGGAACCGGTGGAGACGCGACGGGAGATACATATTTTCAAATTGAGCAGGTCTATGGTTCGAATTTTGGCGATACGCTGATTGGCTCCAACAGCAACGATAGCCTTGCCGGCTTCGACGGCAACGACACAATCGATGGTGGACTCGGCAGTGATCAACTTATTGGGGGGGGCGGTGCCGATCTGTTCGTAGTGCGGCAATACAACAATGTGGATCAGGACGTTATCGTCGACTTCGCACATGGTTCCGACAAGGTCAGGTTGGTAGGGTCGGGCTTTGCCAGCGTCGCAAACGTGCTTGCGGCAATTTCACAATCGGGCGGCAATGCAGTGCTCACATTTGCTTCCGGCGCTTCAGTCGTCTTTTACCAACGTCAGGCTTCGAGTTTTACTGCTCAGGACTTTGAACTTGTGTCAGCGATGGAGCCTAGCAACGGCGATCATAGTCTGGCCGATACGACTTCGGATTCGTTCGATTTTTCGTCTTTGCCTACACATTCCGAGACAATTGAATTTGGATGGGGAGAAGCGCCGGACGTTCAAATCCACAATCCCGGATCGGAATCCTTTGTAGCAGTCTTCGTCGATTTACCATTCGGCGACACCTTTGATTTCCACGACAATCAAAATAGCCACTTTGACTGGAACGCCGGTTGAAGCAGCTTCTACAATCCTAGCTAAACTCGACCCGCTCCTGCGAGAAGTAGAAGAGCGACCTCGTCTCGTCGTCCAGTTCGCCGGAGGTATGGGCCAGCAGGGCCCGCATGGCGTTCTTCCGGTCTTGCAGGGCGTGGGCGAAGTCCATCTCGATCAGTTCATCCACCCCCGTCCGCTTCATCGTATCCCGCACGTTCATGTAGAGCGGCAGCGACCCGCCGAGGAACATCGACTCGTATGCGATCTTGCTGGCGATCTTGTCGTGGATGTCGGTGTAGCGGAACTGGCGTTCCATCTTGGCCCGCGACTTCACGATGAAATCGATCTCGTGGCGATGGTTGGGGTGGCGCAGGTAGAAGTTCTTGAGCGACGACATCTCGTTCTCGATGCCGGCCACGATCTCCTCGCTCAGGTCCTGGTGGATCACGATGATGTCGATATCCGAGCCTTTGATCATCTCGCCGATCCCGGCATGTTCGCGCGGCTCGTTGTGGGCGAGGAAATAGGCAAGGTCGCCGGCAATGAAGGCGCACAGGTTGGCGCGCACCTCACGCGGCATCTGGACCAGCAGGTTGCTCATCACGTCCTGCGCGACGGCGATCTTCTGCTTGCTGATCTCGCGGTGCGTATTCGACAACGTCCCTTGCCGCTCGATCATCAGCTCACGCTGGTCCGACAAGCCGAACAGCGTGAACGACAGGAAGTCGCGCAGGATGGACGGGCTGAGGCGCACCTGGTCGCCGCGCGTGATATCGAAGCGCAGGTAATAGCTGGCGAAGTGCGACAGGTGCAGCTCACGGCTCTTGTAGCAGGCCTGCCAGAGCGCAAGGCTCGGCACGTCCGGCAGGTCCAGCGCGAGCTCCTTGCCGATGCGCGGCCCCTTCTCCTGCAGCGTCTGGATGACGCGCGCCTCGATCTCCCCGATGCCTGCAACAACCATCGCCCTATCCCCCTGATTTCACCGCAGCCGCCGCCGCAAGCTCCGGCACCAGAACCCGCACGCTCCGGGCCAGCCCCACCTTCCAGTCCGGCGTGCGGATACCGAAGGTGCGGAAGGCCTTCGTCGAGGCCAGCCGCGCATTCAGCGGCCGCTTTGCCGGTGTCGGATACTCCGCCGTCGGAATGCCGACGACCTGCGCTGACGGCCCACCCACCGCGCGGCTGGCGGCGAAGATCGCGTCTGCCATGCTTGCCCGGTCAGTCTCGTCACTGCCAGCCAGATGATACGTGCCCCACCCGGCAAAACCCGGCTTCACCGCGGCATCCGCCATCGTCAGCAGGCCTGCCGCGAGATCCGGGCAATAGGTCGGATAGCCCACCTGGTCATCGACCACGGTAACCTCGTCGCGCGTCATCGCGAGCGTCAGCATGGTGCGCACAAAACTGCCCGCATATTCCGAGAACACCCAGGACACGCGCACGACCAGGTGCTGCGGGCAGGCCTCCGCCACCTCCTGCTCGCCTCCCAGTTTCGATTGTCCGTACACGCCAAGCGGCGCAGGCAGGTCATCCGGCTCGTAAGGGCCGTCCTTGGCGCCGTCGAACACACAGTCCGTTGACACATGGATCAGCACAATGCCCCGCGCCGCGCACAGCATCGCCAGCGCCGCCGGCCCGTCGCGGTTGACCGAAAACGCCGTCGCCGCGTCGCTCTCCGCCTTGTCGACGAACGTGTAGGCGGCCGCATTGATGACGACGCTCGGCTTTGCCGAATCCAGCGCCCGCCCGAGCGAACTGAGTTCGGTGAAGTCGACCTCCGGGCGGCCCATGCACACGAGGTCCTTGCGACCCGCCGCGGCGAGGCTCTGCGCGAGCTGTCCCTGCTTGCCGATCACGAGGATCGTCATGCGCCGGCCCCCGAAAAGGCAAAGTGCGCGGGCGCATCCGCGAGGCGCGGATGCTTCCGGTCCCGCTCCGACAAGGTCAGCCGGCCGGGCGCAAAAGGCCAGCGTATACCGAGCGCCGGGTCATCGGCCGCAATCCCGAAATCGCTCTGCGGCGCATAGGGGCTCGTCACCTTGTAGATCACCTCGGTGCCCGGCTCGAGCGTGCAGAACCCGTGCGCGAAACCTTCCGGCACGAAGACCTGCAAGCCGTTCGTCTCGTCCAGTTCGAACGCCGTGTGCCGCCCGAAATTCGGCGAGCCGGCGCGAATGTCGACGATCACATCCAGCAGCCGCCCACGGATGCAGCGCACCAGCTTCGCCTGCGCATGTGGCGGCGCCTGGTAGTGCAGCCCGCGCAGCGTGCCGGCCTCGGCCGAGCGCGAGTGATTGTCCTGGAAGAAATGCGCCGGAATGCCCGCCGCCCGGAACGCCGCTTCGCTATAGGTCTCGCTGAACCAGCCCCGCGCATCCCCATGCCGGACCGGCCGGACATGCAGGACTTCCGGCAGCACCGGATCGGGCGTGACGCTCAGGCTCATGAGAGGCGCTATAGCACGCCCCTGCAGGCCCGCAACGCGCCCGCCGGTTACTCGACTGTAACCGACTTGGCGAGGTTGCGCGGCTGGTCCACGTCCGTGCCTTTGACGACCGCGACGTGATAGGCCAGCAGCTGCAGCGGAATGGCGGCGAGGATCGGCAGCGAGATGTCGTCCCCATCCGGCAGGCGGATCACATGGTCGGCGCGCTTGCCGGCCATCTTGATGCCCTTGTCGTCCGAAATCAGGATCACCTCGGCGCCGCGTGCGCGCACTTCCTCGACGTTCGATATCGTCTTCTCGAACAGCTCGTCATACGGCGCCACAACCACGACCGGCAGGCCCTTCTCGATCAGCGCGATCGGCCCGTGTTTGAGTTCGCCGGCCGCATAGCCCTCGGCGTGGATGTAGGACACTTCCTTCAGCTTCAGCGCGCCTTCGAGTGCGAGCGGATAATAGCGCCCGCGACCGAGGAACAGCACGTCCCGCTTGCCCGCGATCAGCTTGGCGATCTCCTTGATCTGCCCCTGCGATTCAATCGCCTCCGTCACCTTGCGCGGCAGCGCCAGCAGGCTTTTGACATAGTTGATCTCATCGCCCGGCAGCAGGTGGCCGCGCGCCTTGGCCGCCGACAGCGCCAGCACGGCCAGCACCGACAGCTGCGCCGTAAAGGCCTTGGTCGACGCAACACCAATCTCCGGCCCGGCATGCGTCGGCACGATGGCGCCGGCTTCGCGTGCAATCGAGCTTTCCGGCACGTTCACCACCGCAATCGCGGGTTTCCGGTTCTCGCGGCAGTAGCGTAGCGCCGCCAACGTATCGGCCGTCTCGCCGGATTGGCTGACGAACATCGAGAAGCCGCTCGTGGGCAGCACCGGTTTGCGATAGCGGAACTCGGACGCGATATCCGGCTCGAACGCCAGCTTGGCGATCTGCTCGAACCAGTATTTCGCCGTGAAAGCAGCGTAGTAGGCCGTGCCGCACGCAATCGCCACGCCCCGGTCGGCCTCGGCAAAGATGCTCGCGGCCACCTGGTTCACGTCAATCGCCCGGGCCTGCTGGTCGATATAGGGAAGGATCGAGCGCGCCAGCGATTCCGGCTGTTCGTGGATTTCCTTCAGCATGAAATGGTCATACTCGCCGCGCTCGATCAGCGCGTCGTTCACAGCCGAGGTCACACGCGGCCGGTTCACCCGGTCGCCGCGCGCATTCCGGATGTCGAAACTGTTCTTCTTCAGGATGACCCAGTCACCCTCCTCAAGATAGGTCACATCCCGCGTCAGCGGCGCCAGCGCGATGGCGTCCGAGCCCAGATACATCTCGCCCTCGCCGTATCCCAGAACGAGCGGCGAGCCCTTGCGCGCGCCGATCACAAGCTCCGGCTTGTCGGCGAAGATCGCGGCAATCGCGAAGGCACCGGTGAATTCCTTGAGCGCCGCACCGAATGCGTCGACCTCGTCCATGCCGTCGCTGATATTCTGCGCGATCAGCTGGGCAATCACCTCGGTATCGGTCTCGGACTCAAAAGTCCGGCCCTTGGCTTCCAGTCCTTCGCGCAGCTCGCGGTAATTCTCGATGATGCCATTGTGGACGACCGCGACCCCGCCCGACATGTGCGGGTGGGCATTCGTCTCGTTGGGGGCGCCATGCGTCGCCCAGCGGGTATGCGCAATGCCAGTGAAGCCTTCCACGGGATCGTCATGCAGGCGGGCTTGCAGGAAATGGATCTTGCCCTTGGCCCGGCGCCGCTCGATGCCTTCGTCCCAGGCCACCGCGATGCCCGCGCTGTCATAGCCGCGATATTCCAGCCGCTTCAGTCCATCCACCAGACGGGTTGCCACTTGCGCCTTGCCGGCAATTGCCACGATTCCGCACATGATCATCACTCCCACGCTTCGCCCGATTGGCGAATGAGAGCCTCAATAGACCCCGCGAGTCTGGCTGCACAATGACGATTTATGTTGGTTTATGACATGTAATGTGGCCGTTTCGCGCCGCCCGTCCCGGCCAGTCTGGCTTTAGTTTTCCTCAATGCAAGCTGCGCAGCCGCACGGCTGGCTTTCCTAAACCGAAAAGGAGGGCTAACGGGACCGCAACGCCCAATCCGCAGGATCCGTCCCTTGTCCGCCCTTACCCACCTCGACCGGCTCGAAGCCGAAAGCATCCACATCCTGCGCGAGGTCGCCGCCGAGTGCGAAAAGCCCGTGATGCTCTATTCGATCGGCAAGGATTCCGCGGTCATGTTGCATCTCGCGCTGAAGGCCTTCTATCCCTCGCGCCCTCCCTTCCCGCTGCTGCACGTCGACACCGGCTGGAAGTTCCGCGAGATGATCGCCTTCCGCGACCGCAAGGCGAAGGAACTCGGCCTCGAACTGCTGGTCCATATGAACGAGGACGGCGTGCGCGAAGGCGTCGGCCCCTTCACCCACGGCTCGGCCTACCACACCGACGTGATGAAGACCGTGGCGCTGAAACAGGCGCTCGACAAATACGGCTTCGATGCCGCCTTCGGCGGCGCAAGGCGCGACGAGGAAAAATCCCGCGCCAAGGAGCGTATTATCTCGGTGCGCACCGCCGGCCACCGCTGGGACCCGAAGCGCCAGCGCCCGGAACTCTGGAACACCTACAACACCCGCCTGCACAAGGGCGAAAGCCTGCGCGCCTTCCCGCTGTCCAACTGGACCGAGCTCGACATCTGGCAATACATCCGCCGCGAGGGGATCGAGCTCGTGCCGCTCTACTTCGCCGCGCCCCGCCCCGTCGTCGACTGGAACGGCACGATGATCATGCTCGACGACGACCGCGTGCCCGCCGACATCGCCAAGAACGCCGTCACCAAATCCGTCCGCTTCCGGACATTGGGCTGCTACCCGCTGACCGGCGCGGTCGAAAGCAAGGCGACCACGCTGGATGAAGTGATCCAGGAAATCCTGCTCACCACCACCTCCGAACGCCAGGGCCGCGCCATCGACAAGGACCAGGCCGCCTCCATGGAAAAGAAGAAGCAGGAGGGCTATTTCTGATGCGCCTGCACGACGATCTCATCGCGTCCGATATCGGCGCCTATCTCGAAGCGCACGAGCACAAGTCGCTCCTCCGCTTCATCACCTGCGGCTCCGTCGATGACGGCAAGTCGACCCTGATCGGCCGCCTGCTCTACGATTCGAAGATGATCTTCGAAGACCAGCTCGCCGCCCTCGAAGCGGACTCCAAAAGGGACGGCACCCAAGGCGACAATATCGACTTCGCCCTCCTTGTCGACGGCCTCGCCGCCGAGCGCGAGCAGGGCATCACCATCGATGTCGCCTACCGCTTCTTCGCCACCGAGAAGCGCAAGTTCATCGTGGCCGACACGCCCGGCCACGAACAATACACCCGCAACATGGCCACCGGCGCCTCCACCGCCGATGCGGCCATCCTGATGATCGACGCCCGCAAGGGCATCCTCACCCAGACGCGCCGCCATTCGATCATCGCCACCCTGCTCGGCATCCGCCACCTCGTGCTCGCCATCAACAAGATGGATCTCGTCGGCTACCAGCAGTCCGTGTACGACCAGATCGTCGCCGACTACAAAGAGTTCGCCAGGGCCCTTCCGGGCCAACTCGAAATCACGCCCATCCCGATCTCCGCCCTCGCCGGCACCAACATCACCGAGCGCTCGCCCGAGACGCCCTGGTACACCGGCCCGAGCCTGATGGACTTCCTTGAAAACGTCGAGATCGCGCGCGGCGCCGAGTCCCTGCCGCTGCGCATGCCGGTTCAGTGGGTGAACCGCCCGAACCTCGATTTCCGCGGCTTCTCCGGCCAGATTGCCTCCGGCAGCGTCAAGCCGGGCGACAAGGTCCGCACCCTGCCGTCGGGCCGCGAAACCACCGTCACCCGCATCGTGACGCAGGGCGGCGACCTTGCAGAAGCCGTCGCTGGCCAGTCCGTCACGCTGACCTTCGCTGACGAAGTCGACACCTCACGCGGCGACGTCATCGCCGCCGGTGCGCAGCCGCCGGAAGTCTCCGACCAGTTCCAGGTCAAGCTGCTGTGGATGAGCGAAAACCCGCTCCTGCCCGGCCGCCGCTATTTCCTCAAGTCCGGCACGAAAACCGTCTCCGCCACCGTCAACGCGCCCAAACACGGCATCGACGTGAACACGATGGCCGAGACGCCGGCCCGCACGCTCGAACTCAACCAGATCGGCGTCACGACCCTCGCGCTCGACCAAGCGATCGCATTCGATCCCTATACGGAGAACCGCCTCACCGGCAGCTTCATCCTGATCGACCGCCAGACCAACGACACCGTCGCGCTCGGCCTGATCGACTTTTCGCTGCGCCGCGCCGCCAATATCCATTGGCAGGCCCTCGACATCACCCGCGACGCCCTCGCCGAGCAGAAACATCAGCAGCCCGCCGTTCTCTGGTTCACCGGCCTGTCCGGCTCCGGCAAGTCGACCATTGCGAACGCGCTGCAGAAGCGCCTCTTCGGCATGGGCCAGCACACCTTCATCCTCGACGGCGACAACGTCCGACATGGCCTCAACCGTGATCTCGGCTTCACCGATGCCGACCGGGTGGAGAACATCCGCCGCGTCGCCAACGTGGCGCGCCTGATGTCAGACGCCGGCCTGATCGTGCTCGTCTCCTTCATCTCGCCCTTCCGCGCCGAACGCCAGATGGCGCGCAGCCTCATGGCCGAGGGCGAGTTCATCGAAATCCACGTCGATACGCCGCTTAGCGTCGCGGAGGAACGCGACGTCAAAGGCCTCTACAAGAAAGCCCGCGCCGGCGAGATCGCCAACTTCACCGGCATCGACAGTCCGTACGAGCCGCCGCTCAACCCGGAACTGCGCATCGACACGGTCAACCGCACAGCCGAAGAGGCGGCTGAGGAAATCCTGAAATTCCTCGCCCTGCGCGGAACGTTTGAGATCTAGTCCGTCCGGGTACGAAGCTGTCCTTGGTAATGGTACTTGCCGATCGGCACACCGTGCGTGCGCAGGATGTTGTAGGCCGTCACCGTGTGGAAATAGACGTTGGGCAGCGTGTACGAAAGTAGATAAGTCGCCGGCGTGAACGCCAGCGTTTGCGGCCCCCAGCCTGACGTCGTGGCGTTCTCCACATCGACCGGCTGATACAGGACGATCTCGAGGTCCTTGTCAGACCAGCTGTTGACCTCCTCCGGCGACAGCGCCTCCAGGGCCGCCGCGGCCTCGCTGATCATCGCGCGCAGGTCCGCGAACGGCACAGCCCCCGCGAGCGGTGGCACTTCAAACACGCCCGTCTTCACGGCCTGCAGCCCCCAGACGGCATGGTTCTTCACCGCTTCGATCTGGAAGAAGAAAGGTGCCATGTCGGGATACAGCCGCGCGGAAACGAAATCGTCGGGGTCAGATCCGGTCACGGCGCAATGCTTCGCCGCCCGGTCGAGCACGCCGCCCAGCGCCCTGATCGTCTGCAGGAAAGTCAGCACACTGAGATCGTAAAGCGTTGTCGCCATCGGGCCTGCTCCTCAGCTGTTCAATTCTAATCGCGGTCCGGCGCACCGAGCGGGAAATACTTGCGGAAATACCGCGCCTCGTCCACCGCCCGCGCGAACGAAGGCCTCGCCAGGAGGCGCGCGCGATAGGCCCGAAGCGCTGCATACTTCTCCGGAATCTCGTGAACCCAGTCCGCATAGAAGAGCGACGGCGAGGCCGCGAGATCCGCCAGCGTATAATCCTCACCCGCCGCCCAGGTGCGTCCCGCCAGTGTCTTGTCGAGCCAGGCATAGGCCGTTTCAAGACGGGATTTCGCCAAGGCGAGACCATCCTCGGGCTTCATCGGAATCTGGCCGAGCGTGCTCGCCACGGCCACTTGCTGCGCGTCCATGACATGCAGGTCGAAATACCGGTCGAGGAAGCGCACTTCGAGCGCCGCCATCCTGTCCTCCGGCAAAAGGCGCACCGGCCCCGGATAGGCAAGATCAAGGTATTCCACGATGATACTCGTCTCCACGAACTGCCTGTCCCCATCGACCAGCAGCGGGAACTTCCCCATCGGCCAGCGGGCCTGCCACTCGGCAATGTTGTCGGCGTGATCCGGCCCGATCTCCCGGAATTCGAACGGTGTCGCGTTCTCGTAGAGCGCGATCAGCGCCTTCTGCGTGTAGGATGAGAACGGATGACCATAGAGGATGAGCGCCATGGTAAACTCCTTCGCAAACTGATTGCATGTTGCAAGCAGTTGAACTTTACGCAGGCCGGTTGCATCTTGCAAGCAGAAATCCCGGAGCGATCACCTTGCCCCAGACTGGAAAATCCGGTTGCCCGATCAACCTGACGCTCGAACAGCTCGGCGACCGCTGGAGCCTGATCGTCATCCGCGACGTGATGTTTGGCAACCGGCGCAGTTTCGGCGACCTGCTGGCCCATAGCGAGGAAGGCATCGCTTCCAACATCCTGTCAGACCGCCTGAAGCGCCTCACCGCCGCAGGCCTCCTGTCACGCGTGCCCGATCCCGCCCACCGGCAAAAAGCGATCTACAGCCTGACCGAAGCCTCGATCCAGCTGGTTCCCCTGCTGGCCCAGATGGGCGCTTGGGGCCGGCGCCACACGCGCCCCAGCCGCGAGTTGTCGGTGCGCGCCGAACTGCTCGAGACAGGCGGCCCGCCGCTCTGGGCTGCCTTCATGGATGAACTGCGCCACCTGCACCTCGGTGCGAAGCGACCTGCCCGTTCGGTCTTTGCCGAGCTTCAGGCGGCCTACCAGAAGGCAATGGCGCGCAAGGCCCGGAAGGGCGGCGCCTGATGCCTTCTGCCCACACCGCAACGCGCGTTTGCCATCCGGCGCGGATGTTGCAAACTTTCGCGGTGAACCGGCGCGCCGATCAGGGCGTTATCTCCAAGGCGCTGCAGCGAACAAGGTAAACAGGAACTATGTCGATCCATCCGGTCATCATGTGCGGCGGCGCCGGCACGCGCCTCTGGCCCGTTTCGAACCAGTCCTGCCCGAAGCAATTCCACCGTCTGGTCTCGGACAAGTCCGTCTTCCAGGAAACCGTGCTGCGCTTTCATGGCCAGACCGGCTTCCATCCCGAACCGGTCATCATCGGCAACGCCGCCTTCGCGGAGCTGATCGAAGCCCAGCTCGCCGAGATCGGCGTCACCGCCTCCGCCATCCTGCTGGAGCCCGCCGGGCGCAACACCGCCGCCGTCGCCTCTGTCGCCGCGCGCTACCTCGCCGACAACCACGAAGGAAGCCTCGGCCTGCTCGTCCCGTCCGACCATTTCATCGGCCGGCCGGACGTCTTCGTGAATGCTGTGCGCGAAGCGGCCGACACCGCCGCAAACGGTCTCATCACCACGTTCGGCATCGCTCCGGACCGTCCGGAAACCGGCTTCGGCTACATCCAGTCCGGTGAACGCCTCGCCGGCCAGGTCCAGAAGATCGCCGCCTTCAAGGAAAAGCCGGACGCCGAAACCGCCGCGTCCTACCTCGCCTCAGGCCTCTACAGCTGGAACGCCGGCATCTTCCTGTTCAAGCCGGAAACCATGCTGACCGAGCTCGCCCGGTACGCCCCCGGCGTGCTCGAAGGCTCCGACCGTGCCCTCGGCCTCGCCCACATTTCCGGTGCCCGCCGCCTGCTTGATGCCGCCGCCTTCGCGGCCACACCTTCGATCTCCATCGACTATGCCGTCATGGAGCATACCGAACACGCCGCCGTGCTGGCCCCGCTGGACTGCGCCTGGAACGACATCGGCACCTGGTCGATGATCGGCGCGGTTTCCAGCCGCAAGAATTCGCCCGCTGCGCTGGAGATCGACTCGCCGGACTGTCTCGTCCACGCCGCCGAAGGCCAGCTGGTCGCCCTCGTCGGCGTCGAAGGCCTTGTCGTCGCGGTTGAAGGCAACCGCATCCTCATCACACGGAAGGACCGCGCCCAGGATGTCGGCGCAGTGGTCAAGGCGCTGAAGGATCTCGGCCTCAAGGACTACCTCTGATCCCCTGAAATTGCGCCTGAACACAGCCGCACAACTCTGGTAGACCTGTTGGCCATGAAGACCAGTCCGGCCTCATCCCGCGAAATCAAAGACGCGCTCGGCGGCGCGCGCGGCGTGTTCTGGCATGCCGCCGGCTTCAGCCTGTTCGTCAATGTGCTGATGCTGACCGGACCGCTCTACATGCTGCAGGTCTACGACCGCGTGCTCGCCTCGCAGTCCATCCCGACCCTGCTGGCGCTCACCCTCCTCGTGCTCGTTCTCTACGGCACGCTCGGCATTCTCGAATGGGCCCGCTCGGGCCTGTTCAGTGTCGCCGCCTCACGCTTTGAAGGCACGCTCAGCGAGCGCGCCGCCACCGCCGCGATGACGCTCAGCCTTGCCGACCCGGGCCGCGCATCGGACCGCCCGATCCGCGACCTTCGGCAGCTGCGCCGCTTCATCGGCGGCCCGGTGCCCGGCGCCCTGTTCGATGCGCCGTTCAGCCCGCTCTTCCTCGCCGTCCTGTTCATGCTGCATCCGCTGTTCGGTCTCTGGGCCCTGTTCGGCGCCGTCGTGCTGGTCGCGACCGCCGCACTCAACGAGCGCGTCTCGGCACGCCTGACGAAGGAGAGCGAGGACTTCGAGCGCGGCAGCTACCTGCGCTCGGCCGAAATGACCCGCAATGCAGAGGTTCTGAAAGCTCTCGGCATGGACGCCGCCGTCCGTGCCCGCTGGCAGCGCCTGTTCGATGGCGGCGACAGCGCGTTCTCGCGGTCGGGCCGCATCCTCACCGGCTTCACGTCGGGCACCAAGGCATTCCGCCTGTTCCTGCAATCAGCGATCCTCGGCATCGGCGCCTGGCTCGCCATCGCCGGCGAGTCGACGGCGGGCGCGATGGTGGCCGCCTCGATCCTGATGGGCCGGGCGATCGGCCCGCTCGAGCAGATCGTCGGCCAGTGGCGCGTGATTGCCTCTGCGCGCGAGAGCTGGTCGTCGCTGGGACAGGCACTTGCCGCCGCGCCCGCCAGCGCGCCCCAGATGCCGCTTCCGCCCATCCGCGGGGCGGTGCGGGTCGAGAACGCCTACGCCGGACCGCCAGGCAACACCGCACCGGTGCTCAAAGGGCTCAGCTTTGCGCTGGAGCCGGGCGAAGTGCTCGGCATCCTCGGCCCCAGCGCCGCCGGCAAATCCTCCCTCGCCCGCGTGCTCACCGGCGCCTGGCCGGTGCGCTCCGGGCATGTCCGCATCGACGGCGCCGACATCGCCAGCCTGCCAAGTGACACGCTCGGCCCGCAGATCGGCTACCTGCCCCAGCAAGCTGACCTCCTCGCAGGCAGCGTGCGCGACAATATCTGCCGCTTCCGCGACGACGCCGCGCCTGAAGCGATCATCGCCGCCGCTCAGGCCGCGGGCTGCCACGAGATGATCCTGCGCCTCGCGAGCGGCTACGACACCGACATCGGCCTCGGCGGCGCCTACCTCTCCGCCGGGCAGCGCCAGCGCATCGGCCTCGCCCGCGCGCTGTTCGGCAATCCGAACCTGATCATCCTCGACGAGCCGAATTCGAACCTCGACGGCCCCGGCGAGATCGCCCTGCAGGCCGCCATCGCCTCGGCCAAGGCGCGCAGCGCGACCGTCATCATCATCGCCCACCGGCCGAACGCGATCGTCCACTGCACCAAGCTGATGGTCATCGACGACGGCAAGGTGCGCGAGTTCGGCCCCGCCGACGAAGTGCTCGCCAAGGTGCTGCCGAAGACCGCCTCGAACGTCCGCACCATCCGCCCGGGGGAAGGCAGCCATGGCTGACGTCTCCCTGAGCGCCCCGCCGCCCGCCAGCCCGCGCGGCGCCCTGCTTCGCCAATACCTCGTCGTCGGCTGGGGCATCATCGCGCTCGTCTTCGGCGGCCTGATTGCCTGGTCCGTGTTCGCCCCCTTCGAAGGCGCCGTGCTGACTGCCGGCCAGATCTCGGTCGAGTCGAACCAGCAGGCCGTGCAGCACCTTGAAGGCGGCATCGTGCGCGAGATCTACGTGCGCGAAGCCGACGCCGTGACCGCCGGCCAGAAACTGCTCTCGCTCGACGCAACCTCCACATCCGCCTCCCTGCAGGCCCTCGAGGCCCGTCTCTATGGCCTGCTCGGCACCGAAGCGCGCCTCGTCGCCGAGCGCGACGGCACCGACACGCTCGTTCTGCGCGCCGGTTTCGAAGCCTTCGCCGACCGGCCCGACATGCAGGCCGTGCTCGCCTCTCAGAAATCACTGATGGGCGCACGCAGCGACAATCTCGGCACGCAGGGCACAATCCTCCGCCAACGGATCGACCAGCTGAACACCCGCATCGCCGGCATGCAGAACGAGATCAGCGCCAAGGACGACCAGATCGCTCTTGTCGACGACGAGATCAGCCGCTTCGAAACACTGATGGAGCGCGGCCAGGCTGTCATCACCCGCGTCCTTGCCCTGAAGCGAGACCGCGCCCGCCTGCAGGGCGAGAAGGATGCCCTGACCTCCGACATCGCGGCCACCCGCGTCCAGATCGGTGAAGCGCGCAGCGAGATCGCCCGGCTCGACCAGGGCAATACCGAAACCCTGCTGACCGAACTGCGCGACGTGCAGACCCAGATCAGCGAACTCGCCGAAGAACGCACCGCGCTGCTCGACCGGTCCGGCCGGCTCGACATCACCGCCCCGCGCGCCGGCCGCGTGCTTGGCATCCGCGCCCACACGGTCGGCGGCGTCATCCGCCCGTCCGAGCCGATCATGTACATCGTGCCGGAGAATGACCGCCTGATCGCCAAGGTGCGCATCAGCCCGGTCGACATCGACAAGATCAGCGTCGGCCAGACTGCGATCCTGCGCTTCAGCGCCTTCAACCAGGACGAAACGCCAAAATTCACGGGCTCGGTCATCAACGTCTCGGCGGACGCCTTTGCCGACGAGAACACCGGTGCGACCTTCTACGAAGCCATGGTCGAAATCCCCGACGACGCCCTCGCCTCATCGAAATTCCAGCTGGTGCCGGGCATGCCGGTCGAAGTCAGCCTGCGTACCGAGAGCCGCAACGTGCTCTCCTACCTCGTGAAGCCGCTGATGGACTCCG
This sequence comes from Acidobacteriota bacterium, assembly GCA_016712445.1. Taxonomy (NCBI): domain Bacteria; kingdom Pseudomonadati; phylum Acidobacteriota; species Acidobacteriota bacterium. The sequence goes on from JADJRB010000001.1 coordinate 78,752, forward strand.
TCTCGCGCACCTTCCGCGAATAGCCGCACGCAAGCGCCCGCGCCCCACCTTCCAATCCCGGCCACGCGGCGTAAGGTGCCGCCGTCATCGCAGGCGCACGCCGCGCGGTGGGGAGGATAAGAAAAGGAAAATCAGATGCCGGCCATGTCCATGACACCCGAACAGGTCTCCACCTACATCGCCCAGGCGGGCCGCGAGGCCTGGATCGTCCCCGACGTGCCCGCCAGCACGCCGCGCCGCCCGATCCGCAAGGTCGGCGTCATCGGCGCCGGCACGATGGGCGGCGGCATCTCGATGAACTTTGCCAGCGTCGGCATCGCCGTCGTCATCCTCGAACAGAAGCAGGAAGCGCTCGACCGCGGCCTCGGCGTCGTGCGCGCCAACTACCAGCGCAGCGCCGACAATGGCCGATTCCCGCCCGAGGAAGTCGGCGAGCGCATGGCCCGCCTCACCGGTACGCTCGACATGAGCGCCTTCGCTGACTGCGACCTGATCATCGAAGCCGTGTTCGAGGACATGGACCTCAAGAAGCGCATCTTCGCCGACCTCGACCGCACCGCGAAACCCGGCGCCATCCTCGCCACCAACACCTCGGCCCTCAACATCGACGAGATCGCCGCCGCCACGAAACGCCCGGAAGACGTGATCGGCCTCCACTTCTTCTCGCCCGCCAACGTGATGAAGCTCTTGGAGATCGTGCGCGCTGACCACACCTCGAACGAGGTGATCGCCACCTGCATGGACCTTGCACGGACGATCAACAAGGTCGCCGTCCTCGTCGGCGTCTGCCCCGGCTTCGTCGGCAACCGCATCCTGTTCGCCCGCCAGGCGCAGGCGCAGAAGCTGGTCAACAAGGGTGTCATGCCCTGGGACGTGGACGCCGCACTCAACGCCTTCGGCTTCCGCATGGGCCCCTACCAGATGTCAGACCTCGCCGGCCTCGACATCGGCTGGAAGAAAGGCGCAAAAACCGCCAACCCGATCCGCGACGCCCTTTGCGAGCTCGACCGGCGCGGCCAGAAAACCGGCGCCGGCTATTACGACTATGACGAAAGCCGCCGCCCCGTCCCGTCGCCCGTAACCGCAAAGATCATCGCCGAGGTGACCGGCGTCGCGGCCGGCTCGGCCCCCGGCGCGGACGTCATCATTGCCGACTGCATTCACCCGATGATCAACGAAGGCCTCAAGATCCTCGAGGAACGCAAGGCGCAGCGCGCGTCCGACATCGATGTCGTCTGGCTTAATGGCTATGGCTGGCCGGCCGACAAGGGCGGCCCGATGCTCTACGGCGACATGGTCGGCGCCGAAGCCGTCCTCGCCACCCTGGAACGTCTGGGCAAGGAGGATGAGCGTTTCGCGCCGTCCGCCACGCTGAAGCGTCTCGCAAAGGACGGTGGCCGCTTCATCGACGTGCAGCCCGGCGCATGAGCGAGGCCGCCCAGCCTTTCGCTGGCGAGTATGACTATGTGATCGTCGGCGCAGGCTCGGCCGGCTGCGTCGTCGCGAACCGTCTGTCGGCCGACCCGTCGCGGCGCGTCCTGCTGCTCGAGGCGGGCGGGCGCGACAACTGGATCTGGTTCCACGTGCCGGTGGGCTACCTGTTTGCCATCGGCAATCCGCGCTCGGACTGGATGTTCTCGACCACGCCGCAACCCGGCCTGCACGGGCGCGTCCTGGCCTATCCGCGCGGCAAGGTGCTCGGCGGCTCCTCCGCCATCAACGCCATGATCAGCATGCGCGGACAGGCCGAAGATTACGACGCCTGGGAAAGCCTTGGCCTGCCGGGCTGGGGCTGGCGCGACGTGCTGCCGGTCTTCCGTGAGATCGAAGATCACTTTCTGGGCGACAGCGAACACCACGGCACCGGCGGCAACTGGCGCGTCGAGCCACCCCGCGTCAGCTGGCCGATCCTCGATGCGGTACGCGATGCCGCCGGCGAGCTCGGCATTCCGTCCACGAATGATTTCAATACTGGTAACAATGAAGGCGCCGGCTATTTCCATGTGAACCAGAAGGCTGGCCGGCGCTGGTCCGCTGCGCGCGGCTTTCTCGGCCCGGCCCGGAGGCGCCCGAACCTGCGCATCGAGACCGGCTGCCTCGCCGACCGGATCGAATTCGACGGCCGCCGCGCCGCCGCCCTGGCATTCCGCCAACATGGGCGCCCGTTCCGCGTCTCCGCCCGCGCCGGGATCATCCTGTGCGCCGGCGCCATCGGCAGCCCGCAGATCCTGCAGCGCTCCGGCCTCGGCCCGGCCTCTGTTCTCGTGGATGGCGGCATCGACCCGTCGTCCGACGCGCCCGGCGTCGGCGCGAACCTGCAGGACCATCTCCAGCAGCGCGCGATCTACAAGGTCAGCGGTGCACAGACCCTCAACCAGTCCTACCATTCGCCCATCGGCCTTGCCGGCATGGGGCTCGACTACGCGGTCCGCCGCCGCGGGCCGCTCACCATGGCGCCGTCGCAGCTCGGCATCTTCACGCGGTCGGATGACACGCAGAACAGGCCCAACATCCAGTTCCACGTCCAGCCGCTCTCGCTCGACAGGTTTGGCGAGCCGCTGCACCGTTTCCCCGCCATCACTGTCGCCGCCTGCAACCTGCGCCCGACGTCGCGCGGCTCGGTTCGCATCACGTCCGCCGACCCGGCAGCGCCGCCGGTCATCGACCCAAACTATCTGTCCACGGAAGAAGACCGCGCCGTCGCCGCCGATGCCATCCGCGTCACCCGCCGTCTGATGCAGCAGCCCGCCCTTGCGCGCTTCCGGCCGGAGGAATTCGTGCCCGGCAAGGCCTCCGAAGGCCGCGAACTCGCCGATCTCGCCGGAGACATCGGCACCACCATCTTCCACCCGGTCGGCACCGCAAAAATGGGTCCGGCCTCCGATCCGATGGCCGTCGTCGACGAAGCCCTGCGCGTGCGCGGCCTGGACGGCTTGCGCGTCGTCGATGCCTCGGTGATGCCGACCATCACCTCCGGCAACACCAACACCCCCACCATCATGATCGCCGCAAAAGCCGCAGCCGCCATCCCCTGACCGGACGGCGCGCTTGATTGCGCCCGCCGCCACTGCGGCGCATAATCCCCACAAAACAAGTACGACCGGGAGGATCAAATGGCTGACTTGCTGGCGCTGTCGCGCAGCGTGATCGACGAGGGCAAGGGCGTGGCCGAGACCGGGCCGCTCAACCGGATCACCCACGAGCTGTCCGAAATCGGCGACGGCGTCGCGATGGTCGAAGCCTTCTCGCACTCGGTCGTCTTCCGCACGGATGACGGGCTCGTCGCCTTCGACACGTCAAACGAGAATGGCGGCGGGAAGGCCGTCAAAGCCATTCGCGGCTGGTCGCCCGACCCCTTCCACACGATCGTCTACACGCATGGCCATATCGACCATGTCGGCGGCTGCGGCGCCTATGTCCACGACTGCGAAGCCTGCCGCGCGCCGGCGCCTCGCATCGTCGGGCATGAGAATGTCCAGAAGCGCTTCGAGCGCTACAACCTGACGAACGGTTACAACAAGGTCATCAACGAACGCCAGTTCGGCCAGTTCAAGCGGCGCGGCTATGACCTCGCCGGCGAGGCCCGGTTCCTGCCGGCCTCGACGCCCACGCCGGACACGATCTACCGCGACGCACTCACGCTCGATGTCGGCGGCCTCGACATCCACCTGCACCACGCCAAGGGCGAGACCGACGACCATACCTGGGCCTGGATCCCGAAGCACAAGGCGATCTGCGCCGGCGACTTCTTCATCTGGAACTTCCCGAATGCCGGCAACCCGCAGAAGGCTCAGCGCTATCCGCGCGAATGGGCGGCCGCCCTGCGCGACATGGCTGGCAAAGGCGCCGAGCTGTTCCTGCCCGCACACGGCCTGCCAATCGGCGGCAAGGCACGTATCAGGTCGGTGCTGACGGAAGTCGCCGACGTGCTCGACAAGCTCGTCAACGACACGCTCGCCCTGATGAACGAAGGCGCCCGCCTCAACGATATCGTGCACACTGTGAAGGTCGATCCCGCCGTGCTGCAGAAGCCCTACCTGCGCCCCGCCTATGACGAGCCGGAATTCATCGTGCGCAACATCTGGCGCCTGTACGGCGGCTGGTACGACGGCAACCCGGCCAACCTGAAACCGGCACGCGACCAGGACCTCGCCGCAGAAATGGCCCGCCTCGCCGGCGGCGCCCTGTCACTGGCAAAGCGCGCCGCTGATCTTTGCGACACGGACCTGCGCCTGGCCTGCCACCTCGCCGAAATGGCCGCCCTCGCCGATCCGGACAATGCCGCCGTCCACGCCTACCGCGCCGATGTCTTCCAGAAGCGGCGCGACAGCGAGACCTCGCTGATGGCCAAAGGCATCTTCGGTTCGGCCGCGAATGCCTCGCGGGCGAAGGCGCCGGATTGAAAGTCCGGCGGCGCTGGTCCACAGCTTGGCCGGATGTTCGCGACCCCGCCATGACCGTCCGCCGCGCCGCCTGGTTTGCGCTCGGCATCCTCGCCCTCGGCCTCGGCGCCCTGGGCGTGGTGCTGCCGCTGCTGCCGACCACGCCGTTCGTGCTGCTTGCCGCCTACGCGTTCGCGCGCTCCTCGAAGCGCTGGCACGACTGGCTGATGAAACACCGCCTGTTCGGTCCCCTGATCCGCAACTGGCAGGCCTACGGCGCCATCGGCCGGCGCGCCAAGATCTCGGCGATGGCGGCGCTCGCGGTCGTGGTCGTCATCTCGGTCGCGCTGCGCGTGCCGTTGCCCTGGCTCGCCGTCCAGCTTGTGGCGCTCGCGGCGGTCGCGGCATTCATTCTCTCGCGGCCCTCGCCGCCGGACAGGACACCCGGCGATTGACACGCCCGGAAGCCGCATGGCTTGCTGGCCGGTGCAGCGCGGGAGGAATGGCGTGAACAGACTGAATCCGCACTGGGTGCTCGCCCGGACCCCGCCGGGCGGCTGGCCGGTGGACGAGGACTTCGCCTGGCGCGAAACACCCGCGCCGTCGCCCGGTCCCGGCCAGTTCCTCACGCGCACGATCTATCTTTCGCTCGACCCCTACCAATGGGGCCGCCGCCGCCGCGGCGTCGAAGCGCCGGGCGAGGTCTGCCACGGCCGCACCGTCTCGCAGGTCGTCGAAAGCCGTGCGCCCGGATGGCAGGAAGGCGACTACCTGTTCAACACAAACGGCTGGCAGAGCTATGGCCTCACGGGCGAGGGCATCGGCGCTTTCGGCTACATGTTCCCGCGCAAGCTCGATCCCTCTGCCGCCCCGCTCTCCACCGCCGTCGGCCTGCTCGGCATGCTGGGCCTCACCGCCTGGAGCGGCCTCTATGTGCAATGCGATCTGAAGGCCGGCGAAACCGTCGTTGTCTCAGCCGCTTCGGGCGGCGTCGGCCAGATCGTCGGCCAGCTGGCAAAGCTGCGCGGCTGCCGCGTCGTGGGTGTCGCGGGCCGCGCCGAGAAGTGCGACTATGTCGTGCGCGAACTCGGCTTCGACGCCTGCGTCTCGCACCTCGCGCCTGACTTCCGGGACCAGCTCGCCGCCGCCTGCCCGGACGGGATCGACGTCTACTTCGAAAATGTCGGCGGCGCCGTCTACGAAGCCGTCCTGCCGCTGCTCAACACCGGCGCGCGCATTACGCTCTGCGGCCTCGCCTCGCAGTATGGCGCCACCGAAGGCGACATCATCGAAGCCTGGAAAGCCGCCGGTGCGGCCACCTTCGCCCGGCAGTCCGTAGGCGTACATTCGCTGTTCGTCGGCAACTTCGTCGATAGCCATCAGGACCGCTTCTTCGCCGAAATGGCCGGCCTCCTGCGCGACGGCCGCATCCACTACCGCGAAGACATCTGGGACGGCCTGCCCTCGACCCCAAAAGCCTTCCGCGCCATGCTCGCCGGCGACACATTCGGCAAGACCCTTGTAAGAGTGTCGCCGGAAGCAGTGACGTGAAGATCATGCCGCGAACAGATTGTTCGCAGACGGAGCGATCCTACTCCTTCGGCCGCTTGTAGCGCGGCGGGCCGCCGGGGCCGATTTTGCCAGCATACGGATTTTTGCCCTGGCGCACGAACAGGCGGATCGGCACGCCGTGCATGTCGAAGGCCTCGCGCACGCCGTTGATCAGATAGCGCTTGTAGCCTTCCGGCATTTGGTCGCCGCGCGAGGCGATCAGCACGAAGGTCGGCGGCCGCGCCTTCATCTGCGCCATGTAGCGCGGCTTGATGCGCTTGCCCTGCACGCTCGGCGGCGGGTGGTGCTCGACCGTGTGGCGCAGCCAGCGGTTGAGGTCGCCGGTCTTCACCTTGGCGGTCCAGTCCTTGTAGACCTTCACCACCGCTGGCATCAGCCGGTCGACGTGCCGTCCGGTCAGGCCGGACAGGAACACGACCGGCGCGCCGCCGCCATTCGGCACGAGGCGGTTGGCCATGTCGCGGATGTGGCGCGCCGCGCCGTCCTGGTCCTCGACTGAGTCCCATTTCGACATCACGAGCACGAGGCCGCGCCCTTCGCGCAGGCACAGATCGGCGATCTGCAGGTCCTGCTTCTCGAGCGCGTCATGCGCGTCCATGACGAGCGCAACAATGTCCGCATATTTCAGTGAACGGATGGTTTCCGCCGTCGACATGCGCTCCAGCTTTTCCTGCACGCGCGACTTGCGGCGCAGGCCTGCCGTGTCGACGAGGCGGATCTGGCGGCCTTCCCATTCCCAGTCGATGGTGATGGAGTCGCGGGTGATGCCGGCTTCCGGCCCCGTCAGCAGGCGGTCGGATTTCAGGAGCTGGTTGATCAGGGTCGACTTGCCGGCATTCGGACGCCCGACGATGGCCAGCCGGATCGGACGCGGCACGGCCGGCTCTTCCTCAGGCGTGTCGACATCGGCGGCCTCGATGGCAGCGACGAGGTCGTCGTCCGACAGGGTCTCGTCGTCGATATCGATATGCGCGAGTTTCTCGAGGATGTCGTCGCCGGCTCCGGCGGCATAATTCGGCTCGGCCTCTTCCAGCGCCCGCTCGAAGGCTTCCGGCCCGAGCGCGTTGCGGATGGCTTCATAGAGTTCGGCAAAGCCTTCGCCGTGCTCGGCCGACAGGCCCACCGGTTCGCCGAGGCCGAGACGGAAGGCGTCGAACACGCCCGCCTCGCCCTGCTTGCCTTCCGCCTTGTTGGCGGCCAGCACCACCGGCATGTTCGCCTTGCGCAGCAGCGCGGCGAAGGTCTCGTCCTCCGGCGTCACACCGATGCGGGCATCGATCAGGAACAGGGCGACATCGGCCTCGGCAATCGCCGCCTCGGTCTGCGCCCGCATCCGCGCCTCAAGGCTGTCATCGCGCACATTGTCGAACCCGGCCGTGTCGATCAGCAGCAGCGGCAGGCCGGCGAGCCAGCCCTCCGCCATCTTGCGGTCACGGGTCACGCCCGGCTGGTCGTCGACCAGCGCGAGCTTCTTGCCGGCCAGCCGGTTGAACAGGGTGGACTTGCCGACGTTGGGGCGTCCGACAATGGCGAGCTTCAATGGCAAGGCCTCAGCCCTCCTGGATAATCAGAGGGCTGTAGCGGATTTCCGGCGCTGGCCCTAGTCGATGGCGATCAATTTGGCGTCGTCGGTGAGGACATAGAGCCGTCCCTGCGCCGCAATCGGCTCGATATACACGGTATCCTTCAGCTTCAAAGAGCCCGTCTGCGTGCCGTCGGCCGGTGAGAAGGCCAGCACTTCGCCGCGCGAGGAGACGAGGACGACGCGGCCGGAGGCCACGATCGGGCTGGAATAGCTGATCCGCTTCTTCTTGTCCTTCTCGTCCTGGAAGGTGCGCAGCTGGGTCACCCAGTAGGCTTCGCCGGTGGCCGCATCGAGGCAGGCAAGCTCGTTGCCGGTGCCGATGACGAACAGGAACCGCCCGGCGAGCGCCGGGGCGCGGGTCGAGCCGACCGGCTGGGTCCAGACGCGGGCGCCGCTGCGGCCATCGATGGCCACGCTGGTGCCGGACTGGCTGGACGCGAACACGAGGCCTGCGCCGAGCACCGGGCGAGAGCCGATATCGTTGATCTCGGAGATCGGCGTGAACCGGCCGGCCTGGGTCAGCGCGTCCGTCCACAGGCGGCGGCCGTTGGCGGCGAGGTAGGCGATGATCTCGCCCGAGGAGAACGGCGCGATGACGAAGTCCTCGACCGCCGCGACGCTGGAGCTGCCGAGCACGCGGGCGGATTCGGAAATCGCCTGGTCGGTCCAGACAGTCTCGCCGGTGGAGAGTTCGATGCTGAAGACTTCATTGTTGTTGGAGGTGACGAAGATGCGGTCGTCGTCGATGGTCGGCGAACCAGTCATCGGGCCGCCCAGTTCGCGGCGCCATTTTTCGGCGCCCGAGGCGGCGTCATAGGCGGCTACGAAGCCGTAGCCGCTGGCGACGACGAGCGTGTCGCCGGCCAGTGCGAGGCCGCCGCCGATGGCGGACTTGTCACGCTTGGAGGCGCCCTTGAGGCGTTTCGACCAGGCCTGCGAGCCGTTGTCGAGGCGCGAGGCGCGCACGGTCTGGGTGGAGTCGAGGGTGAAGATCAGGCTGTTGCTGGCGACCGGCGGGGTTGTCAGCGCGCTCTTCTTGGACGAGCCCTTGCCGACCGAGCGGCGCCAGGCGACGTCCATTTCCGGGGCGGCGATGATGTGGCCGACCGCCTTGGTCGGCGCGCCGCCGGCTTCAGGCCAGCTGTCGATGGCCTTGGCTTCCGGCAGCTCGATCGCGACCCCGGTCAGCGTCGGGCTCGGCGCGATGCGCTCGTCATCGAGCACCATCGTGATCCGGCCGGCTTTCTCTTCCGCCGCGGCTTCAGCTTTCTTTTCGCTGCCGAAGCTCGGCAGCGAGCTGCAGGCGTTGAGCACCAGCAGCGACGCGAGCGCGGTCGCGGCGATGGCCGTTCTGGAAATTGTCATTGACCGTTCTCCGGCGGCGTCGGTTGAGCCGCATCTGCTGGCGCCTCGGTGGGCGCGGTTGTTTCGGGGTTCGCCGCTTCCGGCGCAACCGGCAAGGCATCAAGCGCGATCTCGGCGCGCTGCACCACGCCGGGCGGGGCGGCGGCGTCAAACTTCAGGCGGGTGAACTCGGCGCGGGCGCGGGCGATGTCGCCGTCGGCGTAGGCCTTGGCGGCGACCAGTTCGCGGGCCAGCGCGCCAAGGGCGCTGTCTTCCGAGTTGAGGGCGCCGAGCGTCGTTTCGAGTTCGGACATGCTGAGCGTGTCGGCCCGCAGGTAGGCAGCCTTCAGGAGGGCAAGCCGCTCATAGGGGCCGCCTTCGGTGCCGCCGAACGCAGCCAGCGTATCTGCGGCGGCGGCCGGGTCGCCCATGCCTTCGATCTGGGTCCGTGCCAGGTAATGGGCGGCGAGCGGCGCCAGTTTCGAGCCGCTGTCGACGATGCCCTTGAATGCGGCCTGGGCCTCTTCATAATTGCCGTCCTCGAGCGCCTTGACCGCGTTCTCGAGTTCCTGCGCCCGGGCGGCGCGGGCGGAAGCGGCCTGCGGTTTCAGGATGAACTCGTTGATCGCCACGGACGCGATCAGCACGCCGATGGCGCCGTAGATGAACGGGCGCCACTTGATCCACCAGCTCGCCAGCTTTTCCTGGCGGACGCCTTCATCGACTTCGGTAAAAATGTCGGACAATCGGGGCTCCGGCGGGCAAGGGTCATGGATTCGGCGCGAACCTAGACGCCGCAGGGGCCGCCTGCAACGGATCAGCGCTGTTAGGCCTCAGGTTTTCGCAGGCTGTAGGTCTCCGCCTTGCCCGGGAAGGTGCGGGCGCGCACGTCGGCGGCATAGGCGGCGGCGGCCTCGTTGATCGCCTTGCTGAGATCGGCGTAGCGGCGCACGAATTTTGGCGTCCAGTCGAACAGGCCGAGCATGTCATGGGTGACGAGGATCTGCCCGTCGCAGGCGGCCGAGGCGCCGATCCCGATGGTCGGGCAGCTGACTTCGGCGGTGATTTCAGCCGCGAGGTCCTCCGCCACGCCTTCGATGACCAGGGCGAAAGCCCCCGCCTCGGCAGTGGCGCGGGCTTCGGCGATCACCCGGTCGCGCTCGGCATGGGTGCGGCCCTTGGCGCGGAAGCCGCCATCGACGTTGATCGCCTGCGGGCGCAGGCCGATATGGCCCATCACCGGAACGCCCCGTTCCACAAGGTGGGCGATCTGGCCGGCGGCATAGGTGCCGCTCTCGATCTTGATCGCCTGGCAGCCGGTTTCCTTCATGATGCGGGCGGCGTTCAGAAAGGCGGAGTCATTGTTCGTCTCGTAGGAGCCGAACGGCATGTCGACGACGACGAGCGCTTTCTCGCTGCCGCGCATCACTGCCTGCCCGTGCAGGATCATCATCTCCATGGTCACGCCGACGGTCGATGGCAGGCCGTGAACGACCATGCCGACGCTGTCGCCGACCAGCAGGAGGTCGGCGTGGTCATCGAGGATCGCGGCGGTCGGCGCGTCATAGGCGGTCAGGCAGACCAGCGGCACGGCGCCCTTGGCGGCCGTGATGTCCTTGACGGTCTTGCGGGCGGTCTTGGTTTGCTTTGACATGCCGCAGCGATTAGCCCGCCCCGGCGCGGGTCGCAAGGAAAGAGCAGGGTTAACGCTGATGCACCACAAGCTGATCCGCTGGAGCCTCGCCTATGGCGGCGGCGCGTTCGTGATCGGCTTCCTGTTCGGCGCCCTGCGCGAGCTGGTCCTGATCCCGGCCTTCGGCGCGCGATGGGGTCACCTCGCCGAGTTCCCGCTGGTCGCGGGCAGCGTTGCCCTGCTCGGCATCCTGATCGCCCGGAGAGCCAGCCCGCCGCCGCTGGCAATCGGCTTCGGCGGCGCGCTCGTGTTGGTCCTGCTGGAGAGCACGCTGGCCGTCGGCCTCCTCGGCGTGCCGGTGGCCGACTATCTCCGTCAGTACGACCTGACCCGGGGCGAGCTGTTTCCGCTCGGCCTGCTGGTGATGGTGCTGGCGCCGCTGCTCGGACGGCGGCGCTAGCGCGTCAGCGACCGGTGACGGTCACCCCGAACAGGATCGGGTGGAGGTAGTGGGCGATGGCGACATAGGCGATCAGGCCGACCACAACGGCGATCCCGTCATTGAGCGGCTTGGCGACCACATCCGGGCCCGGCCCGTTGTCGCCCCGGCGCTTGACCATGATCCGGTCGAGCACGGCGTAGGCAAGGAAGCTGCCGAACAGGATGACCGAGTTCAGCTCGCCGTTCGCCAGCAGGTGGCCGAAGGCCCAGAGCTTCACCGCCAGCAACATCGGATGCTTGGCGGCCTTCTTGATATAGCCAGCCGGAATCTGTGAGGCGACGAGCAGGATGAGCGCCGGGACCATCAGGGCGTAATTGACGTGGCGGCCCCAGTCCGGCGCGGCGTAGACGTAACCGGCGCCGCGGGTTGCGCCGTAGCCCATGCAGATGAGCACGAAGCCGGCGATCGAGACGAGGCTGTAGAGGCCCATGTAGGGCCCCGCGCCCAGCTTCGCCTTGATATCCTTGCCGGGCTCCCGGCTGCGGAAGGCGCTGAACAGGTGCGCCCCGAAAAAGATCACGAGTCCCAGGATCAGATAGGTCATGTGGTTGCCTCCCCGGCATTTTGCGCGAGGCTAGCGCGATTGCAGGCCGGGCGGAAGCGGGCGCGCAAGCACGTGCGGCCGGACGCGGGGGTGAGCCGGCCGGTTTGGGGGTGCAAGTTGCAGTGTTCGTGTCTTCCCGGCGAAAGCCGGGATCCAGCGAGGGCTTGCGCGAGGACTGGGTCCCGGCTTTCGCCGGGATGACACGGGTGGGATGTGTGGATTTTGGGCCGGGCGATGAGCCCGCTCTATCCTTCGACTTCGCTCAGGATGAGCTTCTCGAGGTGGGCCTGAGCTAAGATGTGTCGAGAAGGATGAGACTGCCTGAATTCTTGCCGGGGCGATCGCAGTGCGATCGCTGGTCACGGCAAGCCCCCGCATAGCGGAGGAGGGTGGCGGCAGCGAGCGCCTCAATGTCGAGACAGGCCGGAACGGCAGACTCCCACGAGGGGTCCGTCAGGGGACGGAAGGTTCGCTGTGGGGGCTTGTAGGCGTTCGGGTCTGGCTTGGCGACGACACAGTGGATGTCGACGAAGCCCCATTCGTTGACCGAATAGAGCGCGTTGCCGATTCCGTGTGCTTTGAACCAGCGCATCAGCCGGTTGAGTTCCCACCAGAGGATCAGCCAGCACAGCGGATGCACATGCGCGAAGAAGGGCGCGAAGTGCGGGTGGCTGCGGAGGCGGGCGATGGAGTACATGCCACGCAGTATAACTCCGCGTGCGGAGGGGTGGCGTAAGTTTTGGCGAACTATTTTACAAGCGCTTGGCGCGGCTTGTTATTTTGTTTTCCGGAAGGGGCAAAAGCGTTGCGTAAGTGCCCCTACTCCGCCTGCTCGAAGATTTCGCCATTGGCGTTGGCCGTGCGGGCGCTGCCGGCGGCGCTGGCGAAAGCCTGCGACATGCCGCGATAGAAGGCGATGCGGTCCTCCGCAGCCGGATCAAGCACGAGCGTCGTGCCAGCGCCGAAGATGGGTGAGGGTTTCAGGCCCTCGTGGGCCATTTCCATGAGGTCGGACCAGATATCGGCCGGCAGGCCGCCGCCGGTGACCTTGCGCATCGGGCTGTCATCGTCGTTGCCAACCCAGACGCCGCCGACATATTGCGAGGTGAAGCCGATGAACCAGGCGTCGCGCCAGTCCTGGCTGGTGCCGGTCTTGCCGGCGACCGTCCAGTTGCCAAAGCGCGCATTGTGGCCGGTGCCGAAGGAGGCATTGACGACGCGCGTCAGCATGGCGTTCATGTCGGCGGCATAATCCTCCGCATACACACGTTCGCCCGGCGTGTCCGGCTGTTCGAACAGGATATGGCCGCGCGTGTCGGTGACCTTGCTGATCAGGTAGGGCTCCATCCGGCGCCCGCCGGACTGGAAGACGCCATACGCGCCGGTGATTTCCCACAGCGAGACTTCCTGGCTGCCGAGGGCGAGCGACGGGAAGGCCTGCAGCTCGCTCTTGATGCCGAAGCGCCTGGCGATTTCGGCGACGCGGGCGGGGTTCGACTCGTTGCCGAGTTCGGCGGCGATGGTGTTGGTGGACCGGGTCAGCGCCTCGCTGAGCGTCATCGGGCCGATATATTCGCCGTTGTAATTGGTCGGCTTCCACTTGCCGATGCTGATCGGCCGGTCGTTGAACACGTCATAGGGCGAGTAGCCGTCTTCCATCGCGAGGGCATAGACGAACGGCTTGAAGCTGGAGCCCGGCTGGCGCTTCGCCTGCGTGACGCGGTTGAACGGCGAGGTCTTGTAGTCGGCGCCGCCGGTGAGGGCGACGACGCGGCCGTCGCGGCCGAGGATCAGGGCGGCGGCCTGCGTCGCCTTCAGCGCGGGGCCGTCTTTGGCGAGGCGTTCGGAAACGCGCTTTTCGACGCGCGATTGCAGCTTGGGGTCGATGGTGAGGGTGACAACGGCGTCGCCCGGCACGCGCGGCAGGATCGCGGCGAGTTTCTCGGTGGCGACATCCAGAACATAGCCGAGTTCGGCGTCATAGACCGGCGGCGCGATGATGTTGATCTCGGCCTCCAGCGCGGCGGCTTCCTCCTGCTTGCTGATGAACTTCATCGAGCGCATTTCCCTCAGCACGTATTGCTGGCGGTCTTTTGCGCCTTCGAGGTTTTCGCGCAGGTTGAGCTTTGACGGCGCCTTGGGCAGCGCGGCGAGCAGCGCGGCTTCGGCAATCGTCATCTTCTCGGGCGGCTTGCCGAAATAGTAGCGCGACGCTGCATCGATACCGTAGAGGCCCGAGCCGAAATACACCCGGTTGAGATACATCGACAGGATCTCGTCCTTGGTCATCCGCTTCTCGAGCTGGCGGGCGAGCGTGATTTCCTGCGCCTTGCGCGACATCGTCTGGCGGCTGTCGAGGATCAGGTTCTTGACCAGCTGCTGGGTGATGGTGGACGCGCCGGAGACGGTTTCGCCGGCCGCGGCGTTGGAGATGGCGGCGCGGGCGATGGCGGCCTCGTCGGCGCCGTCATGTTCGTAGAAGCGCTTGTCCTCGGCGGCGATGAAGGCCTGCGGGATGTGGCGCGGCAGGCCGGCGACGGCGATGGCGCGGCCGTAGCGCGGGCCCTTGACCGCGAGCGTGTTGCCGTCCCGGTCGACGAACTCGATGGCCGGTTCACGGTTGAGGTTCCACATCTCGGCGATGTCAGAGGGCAGCTTCGGCATGCCGGCGTGCAGGCTGTGCCACTTCCAGCCGGCCCAGAGGCCGCCGACCAGCACGGCGAGGAAGACTGCGCCGATGGCATACTGGACCCAGGCGCTGCGGCCCTGCATGACGGCGGGCACAGGGATCCGGATGACCCGGGGCAGCTTCGGAGGGGTCGGGAAATGGTTGGTCATCTTTGGCCGGGCATTCTCGGGAAATCTGGCTGAACCAGCCGTGAAAGCGCCAGCCTAACTGTAAGAAGATTACGGCCATGTGAAGGCACCGGCGTCAGCATAGTTCCCTAGCGCGCGCAGGGCAAAACCGTGCTATCCGTGGGAGGTATCCTGAGGGAGGAGCAGACCGATGCGTTACATTGCAATTGCGCTGATCGCGGCGGGCCTTGGCGGGCTTGCGGGCTGTGACCGGGGGGCGGAAACCGCGCCCGCGCCAGAGCCCGAGACGGCGGCTGTAGCAGCCGAGCCGGCCGCTCCGGTGATCGATACGGCAGCCCTTGGCATCCCGACCGACGCCGAGTCGATTTCCGATGGGCGCGAGATCGCGCTGCACAACTGCTCCAACTGCCACGGCCTCGACCAGGATGCGAGCCTGCGGGCCGACGCGCCGCCGCTGCGCTACGTGCTGTCGATCTACAATCCGGCATCGCTGGCCGAGGATTTTCGCAACGGCATCCATGTCGGCCATGAGGACATGCCGGACTTCGTGTTCGGCGACCTCGGCATGGACGTGCTGCTGAGCTACCTCGTCTCGATCCAGGAGCCGCCGCCGGCGGAGTGAGGCTCAGGCCATCCCAGGTCGCCAGGCGTCGCGCAGGTGGGACGGCAAATAGCCCGGCGCGATCGCGATGATGTCGTAGCGCCAGCCGCAATCGGCGAGGCGCGGACGCTGGGCCATCCAGGTTTCGGCGGCGCGCGAGATGCGGCGCCAGGCGGCGGGCGTGACGCAGCCGAGGGCGGCGTCGAGCGTGGCGCGCTCCTTGACCTCGATGAAGGCGATGACGTCGCCCTTGCGCGCGACGAGGTCGATCTCGCCGACAGGCAGTTTCACGCGGCGCGACAGGATGGTGTAGCCCTTGGCCCGCAGCCACCAGGCCGCCAGCGCTTCGGCCCTTCGGCCGCGCGCCTCGGCGGCTTCACGTTTGCCCATCACCCGCCTTGAGCTGGAGGGCGCGCTGGTAGACCTCGCGCTTCGGCAGGCCGAGCGCGCCGGCGACGGCGGCGGCGGCCTCCTTGGTGGGCATTTCGGCGAGCGCCACGCGCAAGGCGGCGTCGAGGTCGGCAGCGCTGGCGGCGGCGGCCTGCGGCGGGCCGACGAGCAGGACGATCTCGCCTTTCGGAGGACCGGCCTGTTCATAATGGGCGGCCAGGTCTGCCAGCGTACCGCGCCGGGTTTCCTCGAACAGCTTGGTCAGTTCGCGCGCGACGGCGCCGTCGCGGGGGCCGAGGACGGCGGCGAGGTCGGCCAGCGTATCGGCGAGGCGCGGGCCGCTCTCATAGAAGACGAGAGTGGCAGGCACCTGCCTGAGGCTTTCGATTTCGGTGCGGCGGGCGCCGGATTTTGGCGGCAGGAAGCCCGCGAAGAGGAAACGGTCGCTTGGCAGGCCGCTGGCGACGAGGCCGGCCAGCAGGGCCGAAGCGCCGGGCACCGGCCAGACCTTGATGCCATGCTCCAGCGCTTCATGCACGAGCTTCCAGCCCGGGTCGGAGACCAGCGGCGTGCCGGCATCCGAGATGAGCGCGATGCGGGCGCCCTCTTCCAGCCGCTTCAGGAGGCCCGGCCTGCGTTCCGCCCCATTGTGGTCATGGTAAGGACTGAGGCGGACCTTAAGGCCGTAGGCGGACAACAGTTTGGAGGCCACGCGGGTGTCTTCAGCCAGCACTTCCTCGACACCGCCCAGGATATCCAGCGCGCGCAACGTGATGTCGCGCAGGTTACCGATCGGTGTGGAGACAACATAAAGGCCGGGCGCTACAGCCACGGGCTGTTGCCCGGTGCGCGGTGCGCCCATAGACTCATGCAGGTCGGGAATCGCGCCGGCGCCAGAAGGATCAGAAGATGACATCGCGTTCACCATCGCCCAGGAACTCCAAAGCGCCAAGCCCGGCTCTGGGCGTTGCCCTCGCGGCGCTGCTGCTGGCCAGTGCCTGCGCCTCGACGCCGACCCGTCCGCCGGTCTCGATCGGCTCGGGACAGGCGCGCGTCGACCCGGTGACCGGCGAACCCCTGCCTGACAGTGCGGTGGTGGAAACCACGCCGGAAGAATATGTGCGCGGCGATGGCGGGCTGACCCCCGACTTCATGGCGGGCCTGGACGTGAAGCGGGCCGCCGTGCTGCTGCCGTTCTCGCACCCGAACGCGTCGGTACGCGCCGAAGCGGAGAGCATGCTGGCCGGCGTCGAGCTGGCGCTGTTCGAGAATGGCGGCACCGATTTCCTGATCATGCCGATGGACACGGCCGGGCGCGCCTCGACCGCCGAAGCGCGCGCGGATGAAGCGCTGAAGGAAGGCGCCGACATCATCCTCGGCCCGCTGTTTGCGGCCAACGTCGGCCCGGTGAAGGACGCCGCGCTGCGCAAGTCCGTGCCGGTGGTGGCGTTCTCGAATGACCGCACCGTGGCGGGCGGCGGGGCCTACCTCGCCTCGGTGATGCCGGAAGAGGAAGTGATCCGGATCATGAACTATGCCGCCAGCCGCGGCACGCGCACGTTTGCAATGCTCGGCCCGGATTCAGCCTATGGCCGGCAGGTGGAGACCGCCATGCGCGCCGAAGCGGGCAAGAATGGCTGGACCGTGATCGGCAGTGGCTTCTACGACCCGGCGGGCAGCGCGAGCTCGGAAGTGTCGCGCATCGCCGGCCTGATCAAGGCCGAGCGCAGCCAGGTCGGCCTGCTGTTGCCGGAACGCGGACAGAAACTTCTCGCCATTGCGCCCCTGCTGGTGGTCAACGGTGTGGACCCCGGCCGGACCCGGTTCCTTGGCACCAGCGTGTGGGATGATTCGTCGATCTGGCGCGAACCGGCCCTCTCCGGCGCCCTGTTCTCGGCGGTTGATCCCGACAACATGGAAAGCTTCAAGGACACCTACAAACGCATCTATGGACGCACGCCGACGGACCTCGCCGCAGCGGCCTATGACGCCGCGGCCCTCGCCATCACGCTGGCCGGCGAAAACAACATGAAGCACGGCGGAGTAACTGATCCGGACGGTTTCATGGGGGTGAACGGGCTGTTCCGGTTCCGCCTCGACGGCACCTCCGAACGCGGCCTTGCGGTCAAGGAAATCCGCTCCAGCGGCGCCTCGGTCGTCGAAAAAGGGGTTACCAGATTCCCGCCCGGCGGTAGTTGATCCGCCCGGGCCGGCCTGAGCCTTTACCCTTGCGCGCGGTCGCAACACGCCCCAAATCACCGGCCTCAGGGCGGAAATTCGGGTATTTGGCAGCGACCTCATGAGCAAGCGGGATTATTATGATGTGCTCGGCTGCGAGCGCGGCGCCGACGAGAAGGCGCTGAAGGCGGCCTATCGCAAGCTTGCGATGAAGTACCATCCCGACCAGAATCCCGGCGACAAGGCGGCTGAGGACGCGTTCAAGGAAGTCGGCGAAGCCTATTCCGTGCTGTCCGACGCCCAGAAGCGCGCGGCCTATGACCGGTTCGGGCATGGCGCCTTCGAGAATGGCGGGGCCGGTGGCGGCTCGCCCTTTGGCCAGGGCGTCAATCCGGAAGACATTTTCCAGGACCTGTTCAGCCAGGTGTTCGGCGGCGGCGGCTTCGCCAGCAGCCGCAAGCGCGGCGGACCGCAGCGCGGCGCCGACCTGCGCTACGATCTCGAGATCACCCTCGCCGAGGCCTATTTCGGCAAGGACGAAACCATCCACGTGCCGCAGGCGGTGGCGTGCAAGCCGTGTGATGGCACGGGCGCTGCGCCCGGCACCAAGCCGGAAACCTGCGAGACCTGCGCCGGGCATGGCCGCGTGCGCGCCCAGCAGGGCTTCTTCACGATGGAGCGCACCTGCCATATCTGCCAGGGCCGCGGCACCGTGATCCGCAAGCCGTGCAAGACGTGCGGCGGCGCCGGACAGGTGAAAGAAGAGCGCAAGATCTCGGTGAAGATCCCCGCGGGGGTCGAAAGCGGCATGCGCATCCGGCTCACGGGTGAAGGCGAAGCCGGCACCGCCGGCGGGCCGAAGGGCGACCTCTACATCTTCGTCGAAGTGGTCGAGCATGACATCTTCGAACGCGACGGGCCGAACCTCTATTGCCGCGCGCCGGTGCCGATGGCGACGGCGGCGCTGGGCGGCGAGATCGAGATCCCGACGATCGATGGCGGCCGCGCCCGTGTGGCGATTCCCGAAGGCGCGCAGACCGGCCGCAAGCTGCGCCTGCGCGGCAAGGGCATGCCCAGCGTGCGCCAGGGCGCGCAGCAGGGCGACCTCTATGTCGAGATGTTCGTCGAGACGCCGCAGAACCTGACGGCGCGCCAGAAGGAGCTGCTCCGTCAGTTCACGGAATGCTCCGGCGCGGACTGCCACCCGGAAAGCGAAGGCTTCCTCGGGCGCATCAAGCGCTTCTGGGGCGGCCACGACGGCGACGAGAAGCGCCCGAGCTAGGCGGCGGCGCGCATCCTACTGAACAAGCACCGGCCGCGGGCACATGACGGCGTGGACGCGCACGAGGCGCGGGCTTTCCGAGAAAGCCGCATTGCCGCTCGCGTAAGACACAGCATCGTCTGAATATGAGCCGGGGCGCTCAGGTTGGCGGCAGGTCCAAAGAAACCGGCGAAGCCTTTCCGGCCCTATTTGACAACGTTGCAATTCCTGAGTTTGTGGGCGGTCATGACCCAGCGCACACGCAAGACCGCCGCCCCCAGCCTCGACTGGGCGCAGGACATCCTCCGCCGGGAGGCCTCCCGGATCGACGCCGACCCGCTGACCAATTCCGTGTTCTCGCTGGCACAGTCGCTGTTCCGCAAGCTGGAGTCGGGCGAGCATTCGGTGAGCGACCTCGCGCGGCTGGCCGACGAAGTGCACCTAGTGTTGCTGGGCGAGCGGGCCGCGCAGTTCCGCGCGCAGCATGCCGGCGCGGACACCGAGGCGGCCTGGGCGCCGGTGCGCGCGCGGCTGGCGGCGCTGGCGGCTGCCGGCTTCGAGGCGTTCCGCGAGGCGGCCGAAACGCCAACGGGCGGCATCGTGTTCACGGCGCATCCGACCTTCGCCCTGTCGCGGGCGCTGCGCGCCGAGTTTGCTGCCGTGGTGACCCGCCCCGCCGCCGCAACGCGCACGGCGCTGCACAAGCTGGTGCAGGCGGACGCCCGCCCCTGGAACCAGTCGATCACGCTGGAGTCCGAACATCAGGAAGTGCAGGAGGCGCTGCGCCATGCAGCGGGCGCGCAGGCGGCTTATGGCGCCGAAATTGTTGCCGCGGCGCGCAAGGCCTTCCCGGCAGACTGGAAGAAGCTGCAACCCTTCCTGCCGACGCTTGCGAGCTGGGTCGGGTACGACCTCGACGGGCGCACCGACATTCCATGGTACCGGTCGGTGCACCTGCGGCTCGGCGAGAAGGCGGCGCAGCTGGCGCGCTATGCCGACGCGCTGGATGACATCCTTGAAGGCGTGAAAGCGCCCGCGGCGCTGGCCGGCCTCGCCCGCCGGCTGCGACGCAGCGCCAAGCTCGCGGGTGCGAATGCGGCGCGGTTTGCGAACGACCTGAGCATCGCAGCGAGCCTCGTCGAGGCGGCCAATGCGCTGACAGCGCCGCATGCTGACAAGCTGACCGACGCCGCCGAACTGACCGGCGTGATCACCGCGGCCCTAGGCGCGGTGGATGATGACACGGCCGCCCGGCTGATGGTGCTGAAGGCGCAGATCGAGGCGCAGCAGCTCGGCACGGCGCGCATCCACCTGCGTGTCAACGCCGCGCAGGTGCGCACGGTACTGGCCCGCGACCTCGGGCTGGAGACCGAAGACCGCGAACTCGGCCGCGTGGCGCTTTCGCAACTGGCGCAGAAGGCGCGCCGGTCGAAGCCGCTGTCGGTGAATTTCGCGGACCTGTTCCGCGAACAGTCGACCGCCCGGCGCCAGTTCATGATGTGCGCGCAGATATTGAAACATATCGATTCCGGATCGGTGATCCGCTTCCTCATCGCGGAGAGCGAGAACCCCGCAACCGTGATGGGCGCGCTATACCTCGCCCGCCAATACGGCGTGGACGGACAACTCGACATCTCGCCCCTGTTCGAAACGCCGGAGGCGCTGGAAACCGGCGGCCGGTTCATCGAGCGGCTGCTGGAGGAGCCGGAATTCCTCGCCTATGTGAAGGCGCGCGGATACCTGTCGATCCAGCTCGGATTCTCCGACTCCGGACGGTTCATCGGACAGGTGGCCGCCTCGATGGCGATCGAGCGCATCCATAACCTGATCGTGCGCGCGCTTGCCGCAAAGGCGCCCGGCATCGCGCTGCTGATCTTCAACACGCATGGCGAGTCGATGGGGCGCGGCGCCTGGCCCGGTACGTTCGAGCAGCGCTTTGACCACCTGCTCACGCCCTGGACAAGGGCGGGCGCGGCAGCGCGCGGCGTGCCCCTGCTGCATGAGGTGAGCTTCCAGGGCGGCGACGGATTCCTGCATTTTGCAACTCCGGAACTCGCCGGGACGAGCTATGCAGCCTGGTGCGCCAGCCGGCTCGCCCCGGCGCCGGCCGGTGTGAGCGACACTTTCTATACGCGTACGGACCTTGTGTGGGACTTCTACCGCTCCCTGCGCGCCTGGCATGAGCGCCTGTTCGGCAATGCCGACTATGGCCGACTGCTCGGATCGTTCGCGAGCGGGCTGGTGGTGCGGGCGGGCTCGCGCCAGAAGAAGCGCAGCGGCGGGCCGACGGGGCCTGCGGCGCTGCGGGCGATCTCGCACAATGCCACGCTGCAGCAACTCGGCATTCCGCTGAACACCGCCGCCGGCATCGGCTCCAGCCTGCAGCGCGAGAGCGAACGGCTGGCCGCGCTGATCAATGAAAGCCCGCGCATGCACAGCCTGATCCTGCTGGCGAGCGCGGCGCGGATGCGCACCAGCCTGCCGGCGCTCAGGGCGTATGCGAACCTGTTCGATCCGGCCGTGTGGATCGCCCATACGCGCGGCGCTGCGCCCGAGAAGGCAAGCGCCTACCGGGCCGCCTATTACGTGCTGCGCACCGACGAGACGGCGGCCTCGATCCACCGGATTGCCAATCTGTTGTCGATCGACCTTGCGCGCTTCGACCGGTTGCTGGCGCATGTGGACGGCGCCGCCTCCGACGAGGCGCGCCATGAAGGGCGCCTCGACATGCACGTGCTGCATGCGATCCGGCAGGCGCTGATCATGAAGGCGGTGGCGCTGGCCGGCAGCGTGCCGCGCATTTCCGAGCGCCATGATGCGAGCCAGCGCGATATCATCCGCATGGTTGCCGATCTGCAGATCGCCGACGCGGTCGCGTTGCTGCGGCAGATCTTCCCGGTGTCGCACACGGAGGATGATGCGCTGGGGCAGCTGGACGAGCCGGGTTCGGGCCAGACATCAGGATATGGCTATGACCGGATCCACCGCGATCTGATCGGCCCGCTCGACGAGATCGACCGCAGCCTGCATGCCATCAGCCTCGCGCTGACGCACGCCTACGGAGCATTCGGCTAGCGCGGCTTCCCGGACTTCAGCCGGGTCGCGTCAGCGGACAGGTCGAGATTGAACCCGGCGCTGTCGTCCGGCATGCTGAGGATCAGCTGGTGCTTGCGCCGGTCGAACTGCAGACGGAACTTCGACAGGAAGTCGAGCCCGAGCACCATCACGGGCTCGTCGACCAGTCCCAGCCGGTCAAGCAGGATCGGATCGGACACCATCAGGTTCGGCCCCTTCACATAGAAGTCCGCCAGCTTGATCTTCCGTGCACTGGCAACCCAGGCGGTCTCGCTTTCGCCGGTCGCCCCGAAGACGAGATGCGTCAGCTCGTCATTGCGCCGCATGCCGGCCTCGCGGGCGAACGTGGTGTTCACGTAGGAGAAGCTCGATCCGGTGTCGATCAGCGCCCGGCCGAGCCGGCCGTTGATGCGAACATCGACAAACAGGAGGCCGCCCTGATCAGTATAGTCCATCGCGTCGGCATAGTGGGTGCGCTTCACCTCGGGCTGGCCGTCATAGACCGAGATGGTGCGGGATTCGAAATCGAACTCGAGCACGTCGCCCGGGAAGGCAGACGCCGGCAGGACATTCAGCGCGGCGCCCGGCACCTGGATCGCTTCATTGTAGGCGGCGTCGACGGCATGAATGCGCAGGTTGCCGGCGGCCACGGTGGCGAGTTGCACGACGGGGTAATCCTGGTCGCCGTTGACGCCGAGAATGTTGACCATGCGGCTCGCGGCGTCGGGCGCGGGGACACCGCCGCGCATCGCCACGGCGCTGTCGACCATGGCGAAGGTGGCGGCGGTATCGACGACGCCAGTGGTGGAGGTGCGGCCGTTGAGTTCGAGTTCGACGATCATGTGGTCGAACCGGTTCATTTCGAACGGGATGACGAGGCGCTCGGTGACCGACGCACCAGCAGTTTGCGAGGCCAGCAAGAGCGCGCCGGCCAGCACCCAGTTTCCGAAAGCACGGCGTTTTGCCATGTGCGTTTTCTCCCGGACGGAGTATGCCATGGATTGACGTGGTGCGACAGGTTTTCGCGTGGCAGCGGCTGCCCCGGCGTCACGGCTTTCTCTTACGCTTACGTTCGCGTAAAGCGATGCCATCCAAAGCCCGGAGCCAAAGGGCGTTCAGAAAAGGGAGTTCCACAATGGCCGAAGCCTATATCGTTGACGCCGTCCGCACCCCGCGCGGCATCGGCAAGGTTGGCAAGGGCGCGCTTGCGCACATGCACCCGCAGCACCTCGCCGCCACCGTCCTCAGCGCCCTCGCCGAGCGCAACAAGCTCGACACCGCCACCGTCGACGACATCATCTGGGGCACCTCCAGCCAGCGCGGCGCGCAGGGCGCCGACATGGGCCGCATGGCCGCGCTCGATGCCGGCTTCGACATCAAGGCCTCGGGCGTCACGCTCGACCGTTTCTGCGGCTCGGGCATCACCTCGGTCGCCCTCGCTGCAGCGCAGGTCATGTCCGGCATGGAAGACTGCGTCATCGCCGGCGGCTGCGAAATGATGAGCTACACGGCCGCTTCGGCTGACCCGAAAAACCCGCCGACGATGGACGCCGGCAACACCCGCCTGCGCGAAAAGCACCCGCAGTCGCAGCAGGGCGTCTGCGCCGACGCGATCGCCACGCTGGAAGGCATTGACCGTCAGGCCGTTGACGCGCTCGCCGTCACCAGCCAGCAGCGCGCCGCCCGCGCCATCGCCGAAGGCCGTTTCAACAAGTCGGTCGTGCCGGTCTACAACGTCGACGGCACGCTGGCCCTCGACCATGAGGAATTCCCGCGCCCGCAGACGACGATGGAAAGCCTCGCCGGCCTGAAGACCGTGTTCAACATGTACATGGACATCCCGGTCGACGACAAAGGCAACACCTATGGCAACATGGTGACCCGCAAGTACCCGCAGCTGGAAGGCAAGATCAATCACGTGCACCATGCCGGCAACTCGTCGGGCGTGGTTGACGGCGCCGCCGCCATCCTCGTCACCTCGAAAGACTATGCCGACAAGCACGGCCTGAAGCCGCGCGCCCGCATCGTCGCCACGGCGAACATCGGCGACTGCCCGACCCTGATGCTGAACGCCCCGGTCGCCGCTGCCAAGAAAGTGCTCGAGAAGGCCGGCCTGAAAACCACCGACATCGACGTCTATGAAATCAACGAGGCTTTCTCGGTCGTCGCCGAGAAGTTCATCCGTGACCTGAAACTCGACCGTGAGAAAGTGAACATCAACGGCGGCGCGATCGCCCTCGGCCACCCGATCGGCGCGACCGGTTCGATCCTCATCGGCACCGCGCTCGACGAACTCGAGCGTTCGGGCGGCCGCTACGGCCTCGTCACCATGTGCGCCGCTGGCGGCATGGCGCCTGCGATCATCATCGAGCGCATCGACGCCTGATCCTGACCGTATCTAGAACACCAAGCCCCGCCGGTTCACGCCGGCGGGGTTTTTCTTTCGCCGCTGGTCCCGGCACGGCGCGGCGTGCTAGCCAGAGCTTAAGGAGAATTCCGATGAAACATGCCGTGATGGCCGCCCTTGGCGCGGCCCTGCTTGCCGCCTGCACCACTGCGCCTGCTGCGGCGCCCGTAGGGGCGAGCGCGCGCTTCGCCGATCCGGTGAGCATCGACGAAACCTATCCGCCCGGCATCGCGGAAGTCTTCTTCGACAGCCACGGCGACCGGTTGAATGGCCACATCTATCTTGCGAATGGCGCAGGCCCGCATCCGACCGTGATCCTGTTGCATGGCTTTCCGGGCAACGAGAAGAACCTCGACCTGGCGCAGGCGCTGCGCCGTGATGGCTTCAACGTGCTGTTCTTCCACTATCGCGGCGCCTGGGGCAGCGAAGGCACCTATTCCTTCACGCACCTGATCGAAGATGTCGGCGCCGCCGCCGATTTCCTACGCGCCCACGCCGCCGACTACCGGGTGGATGCGGACAAGCTGATCACCATCGGCCATTCGATGGGCGGGTTTGCAGCGCTGCAAGGGGCGGCGCGCGATCCGGCGATTGCCTGCGCCGCCGGCATCGCGCCGGCGAACATCGGCGCGCGGGCAACGGCCTTCGATGAGAGCCCCGAATTCGAAGCCGGTTTCCGCGCCTATTCCGACAGCCTGCAGATGTTGCACGGCTATTCAGGCGAGGCCGGCGTCGCAGAAATCCGCGCCAATGCGGGCACGTTCGAGCTTCAGAACCTGACGCCCGGGCTGGAAGGCAAGAAGGTGCTGATCATTGGCGGCGACAAGGATGCGTCCGTGTCACTCGACGGCGTGATCAGGCCGCTGATCGCCGCCTACGAAGCCGACCCGGCCATCCAGACGACCGGTGTGGTGCTGTCCGGCGACCATTCCTTCTCATGGTCGCGCGAGGCGCTGATCAACACGGTCGCGGACTGGGCGGCCGGCTGCCGCTGACGCGCGCTATTCCGGCGCGGGGTCGACCATCTGGTTTTCAAGGATGAAGGCCGTGGTTTCGCCGGCGCCGATTTCCGTCCGCACAAGGAATGTACCGCCCCGATAGTTGATCGGGATCTTGACGTAGATGTCGTTGCGCCCGCCGCCCTGCAGGACGACATCGCGCAAGCGGCCGGGGATTGTGTCGTCCTGCCAGAACACCGGGATGATCAGGTACCAGGCGCCGGCCTTCAGGTCCTCGAAGGTCGCGACATCGAGATCGTCGCATTTGCCGCGCTTCTGGCCCTTGAAGGTGCGCCGGAAGAGCTTGGTCGCGTCCGGCGACGTGCCGCCGACATAATCGGTGCCGCGGCGGCGGATGATCAGTTCCGGCGTCGCGTAGATCGAGGCAAAGCCGGTTTCGGTCGAGCCGTAGACGCTTTCGATCACGTCGGTGGACCGGTCATTGACCGGCAGGGCGAATACCGTCTCGCCCGCGCAGTATTGGCGAGCGCCGTCATTGTCCGTCACGTTGACATGTATTTCCGCCCGCCCCGCCGGCTTCGCAATGGCCGGGGTGGCGCCGAAAGCGGCGGCGGCGAGGGCGAGGAGGAGCATGCGGTCTATCATTGGGGTTGAATGCTATTCCCGTCCCGGTGCGAAGTAAACGCCGGGCCGGCGCACCGCGCAAAAGCGCTGCTGGCACCTTTCCTCTTGGGCGCCGGACCGCTATCGCTCCGGCGATGATGGACCAGGTTGTTTTCGATACGTTGTTGCTTGCCCTTGAGGGCGGCGCGGTGCCGGTGCCGGCGAGCGGGCCGATCCTCGTGCTGAATGCCGAGCCGGGGCCGTGGCTGATGCAGCTGCCGAAGGAGCAGCTGGTCTGCCGCACCAGCTTCAAGCCCTCGCATGATGCGCTGAAGGCGGCCGGCTTCGACGTCCTGGCCGTCGACTCGGTGGACGTGCCGGCGGCCGGGCTGACCATCGTGATCCCGCCGCGCCAGCGCGACCAGGCCCGCGCACTTTATGCCCGCGCGCTGCTGGCGGCGCCGGAGGGCGGCTATGTGCTCGCCTGCCTGCCGAACACGCTGGGCGGCAAGACCGGCGAGAAACAGCTGGCCGAAATCTCCGGCGAGGCCGACAGCCTGTCGAAGCACAAGTGCCGTGCCTTCTGGGCGCGCAAGCAGGCATCGCTGGTCAATGTCGAGGAGGCCGAAGACTGGATCGCGCAGGATTCCGTGCGCGAGATCGAACCCGGTCTCTACAGCCGGCCGGGCCTGTTCAGCTGGGACCGGGTGGACCCCGGCAGCGAGCTGCTCGCCGATTCCGTGCCCGAACAGACCAAGGGCATCGGCGCCGATCTGGGCGGTGGATACGGCTTCCTGTCGCGCGAGATCCTGACGCACTGCCCGGGCGTGGATCGCATCGACCTCTACGAGGCCGAATATCGCGCCATCGGATGCATCGAAGCCACGCTCGCGCCCTTCGAGGGCCGCTTCACGGCGCATTGGGCCGACGTGCTGAAGGACCTGCCCGAGAAAGCCTACGACTTCGTCGTGATGAACCCGCCGTTCCATACGGGCCGCGCCGACAATTCGGCGCTGGGCCGGGGCTTCATCCGGGCGGCATCGCAGACGCTGAAACCGGGCGGTACGCTGTGGCTCGTCGCCAACCGGCACCTGCCCTACGAAGCGGAGCTGTCCGCCTGCTTCAAGGAGCACGAGATGCTGGAAGACGAGGCCGGCTACAAGATCATCCGCGCCGCGCGGCCGAAGCGTCCGAAATGAACGACACGCGCAAGCTCGCCAAATACCTGGCAAGTCTCGGCTATGGCGCGCGCAAGGACATGGAGACTGCGATCCGGCGCGGCCGCGTGACGGGCTGGGGCGAGGAGCTGCGCTTCGACGGCGAGCCGCTGGACCCGCCGCCCGGAATGATCCTGATGCTGAACAAGCCGGCCGGCTTCACCTGCTCGCACTCGGATGCCGGGCGGCTCGTGTACGAACTCCTGCCCGCGCGCTTCCAGCTGCGCGATCCGAAGGTTTCCTCGGTCGGCCGGCTGGATGCGGACACGACCGGCCTTCTCCTGTTCACCGATGACGGCGCCTTGCTGCACCGGCTGATCTCGCCGAAGTCCGCACTCGAGAAATCCTATGAGGCCCGCCTCGCGCGGCCGCTGGAGGGGCACGAAGGCGCGCTGTTCGCCGCCGGCACGCTGGTGCTGCGCGGCGAGGACAAGCCCTGCCTGCCCGCGCGCCTTGAGGTGACCGGCCCGCAATCGGCGCGGCTGACCTTGACCGAAGGACGTTATCACCAGGTGCGCCGCATGTTCGCCGCCGCCGGCAACCATGTCGAAAGCCTTCACCGCGCGCAGTTCGGCCCCCTGCATCTGGACGGCCTCGCCGAGGGCGCCTGGCGCCTGTTGACGGCCGCCGAAGCAGCCGCCCTGCGCGCCTGAAACCTTGCAAATTTGATCGATCGGGCCCGGCACCCTTTAACCACTTCCTGCTATTCAAGCGCGAAGGCCTTGACGTGAGCGCACGTTGCGGCGCCGCTTTTGACTGAGACACTTCCCATGACCGACAGCCGCAAACGGCTCGCGATCCTCCACAGCGCCGGTACGCCGCGCGGGGTGGATCACTATGTCGTGGTGGAACTCGCCCAGCAGCTTGCGGGCATGGGCGTCGACATCGTCCACCTGCACGGCACCTCGAAGTTCGTGCCGGCCGACGCGATCTTCGTGCACGTCGACCTGTCCGTGGTGCCGCGCCAGGTTGCCCAGTTTGCGCAGCGCTATCCCATACGCATCAACGCGCTGGCGCTCGATATCCGCAAGAGCCAGTTCGTGGACGGATTGCTCGATGGCGCCGCGCCCTATCCCGCGCCAGTGATCGTCAAGTCGGACCTGAACTATGGCGGCGCGCCGGAGCGCGGCGAACTCGGACTGCCGGGACGCGCGCTGCGCCGTGCCCGCCGGCTGCTGACGCGGGCGCCCGCGCAGCTCATCGCGGCAAAATCCGACTACCGCATCTTCCCCGACCTCGCCGACGTGCCCCGCGGTTACTTCGCGCCCGGCATGATCGTACAGAAGCTGATGCTCGAGAAGGACGGCGACAAGAACCTGCTGCGGGAATACATCTTCCTTGGCGGCCAGCATTTCGAGAACATCGAGCGCTCGGCTGACGCCATCATCACCGAAGACGAGCATGTCAGCTGCCTGCCCTTCGTGCCGCATCCGCGCCTGCTGAACCTCCGCCGCCGGCTGAAGCTCGACTATGGCAAGATCGACTATGTGATGATCGACGGCGAACCCTTTGTGTTCGATGCCAACAAGACGCTGGGCATCGGCCAGGCCCCGGCCGAGGGCCCCTTCATGCCCGATTTTGACGTGATGATCCGCGCGTTTGCGGACGAGGTCGGCCGCATGCTGATGGATCCGGACTACCGCACAGGCATTTTCACGGACGAGCGAACCGCCCATGCAGGAACGAGAAAGCGGTCGCCTCTATTCCCTCGCGCCGCCCGGACAGCTGCCACAGCGTGAGGTGCGCGGCGGCGTAAGTCAGCGCGCCCAGCAAGGCCAGCAGCGCCCCGCGCAAAACCAGCTCGCCGGCGCTGTCGCCCGCCCCGGCAAACACGGCCGCCCGCGCGCCCAGCACTGCGGCGCACATCGCGAGCGCGGCCGCAGTTGACCGTCCGACGGCGGACATTTGCGTCCGGATGGTGAGACCGGTGAGCCGCGCGATCACATGCAGGCTGAAGAGATACCAGACGAAAGCCGTGAATGCGCAGGCCCAGAGCGCGCCGACGAGCCCGCCCGTCATCAGGCCCACCGCCAGCGCCGGCACATGCAGGCTCGCCGAGATCGCCTTGAAGCGGAACAGCGCGCGGGGATGGCCGAGCGCGTTGGCGAGCGAGTTGCTGAGGCCGGCCAGCAGGTAGACGGCGGTGATCGGGGCAGCGAATGCCAGCACCAGCGCCGCAACCGGCCATTGCGGGCCGAGCGCGAGGCCAATGATCTCCGGCGCGAGCAAGCCCATCCCGGCGCAGACCGGCAGGATGATCGCGAAGCAGGAATGGATGCTGGTGAGATAGACCCGGCGCACACGGGCGGGATCGTCCTGGATCGAACTGAAGGCCGCAAACAGGGTGCGCTCCATCGGCGCGTAGAGCACCAGTTCCAGCCGCTCGCCGAACTGGGAGCCGACCGAAAAGGCGCCGAGCTTTGCAGTGCCGAGGAACCGGCCGAGCATCAGGGTCGTCGAGGCATCGCGGATATTGTCGGCGACGTTGCCGAGGCCGACCCAGATCGAGAAGCCGAAGAACTTGCGGAAGGATTTCAGCCCAAATGCCGGCAATTGCGGGCGCAGGGCAAATGACAGGACGGTGTTGGCCAGACCAGCCGCGATCAGCCCGGCGGGCAGCGCCCAGTAGCTGCGCGTGGCGAGGCCGACCCAGACGGTGACGCTGATCGACACGGCCTTGGTGAGCACGTCGATCAGCGCTTCGCGGCTGAAGTCCATGTCGCGGATATACTGCTCGAACCAGGAATTGCGCAGGCCGAGCAGCATGGGATAGGCGGCGAGCGCGGCGACAAGGCCGAACAGGCGCGGGTCGCCCGAAATCAGCGACGCCGGCCAGGCAGCGAGCAGCATCAGGCCCGCCACCATCGCGCCGCGCAGCACGTTGATGGTCCAGGCGGTGTCGAAATCTTCCTTGCGCGCATCCTTCATCTGAACGAGCGCCGCGCCGACGGGCAGCTCGACCACAGCGCCGGCAATGCCGAACACGCTCATCGCGATGGCCATCAGGCCGAAGTCTTCCGGCATCAGCAGGCGCGCGGCAATCAGTGTACTCAGCAGGCCGAGGAGGTTGCTGACCAGCCGCCCGGCGAGGAGCCAGGATGTGCCCTTGAGGATCTGCTTCTTCAGCATCGCGCCTGCGTCCTCAGGTGGCCAGCATGTGGCCGGAGATGGTGGCAGCGTAGTCTTCCACCGACGCATGCCTCACGGCCCAGTCGCGGTTGGCGCGGCCCATCTCGGCGCAGGCGGCCGGGTCTTGCCACAATGCCTGCATGGCCTCGGCGAGGCGCGCGGGATCGCCGGCGGGCACGCGCACGAGCGAATCGAGACCGGTATAGTCGGCGAGGCCGGGCGACTCGGTGACGATCACCGCCTTGCCCATCGCCATGCCTTCCAGCAGGCCGTTGACGCCCGCCGCATAAGGCACGGCATGCAGCGGCACGACAACGAAATCGGCGGCGGCATAGCGGGCGCGCAGGTCAGGATAGCTGATCCGTGTACGGCTGATCTCGAGATTTGCCGGCACGCCCGCATCCGCCGCGCCTTCCTGCGGGAAATAGCCGGACGCCTGCACGCGCACCTGCCGGCTGACCTGTGCGGCCGCCGCAGCGAGCGTGTCATAGTCGCGGTTCTCGAGCCCGCATGCGAAGGCATATCCGCCGGCACCGGTCTCCGCCTTTGCAGGATCGAAGAAGTCCGTATCGACGGAGTCGTAGAGGAAATGCACCTTGCCCGCCGGCAGGCCTGACTTCTCGACGAGGATGTCGCGCTGCGTCTTCGCAACGGTATAGTAGGCGCCGACATGGCCGGCCCCGATCAGGCGGGCGGCGAGCTGCCATTTCGGGCTGTGGGCGGCGTGGATGACGCTGAACAGCTTACCCTTCCATCCGGCAAGCTTCAGCAGCGGCAGGAGGCGGAAGGCGATGTCCTCGCCGGTGGTGAACATTGCGCGTGTGTCGCCCCGAAGCCCCATCGCCGCAAAGGCGGCACCGAAGGCGGCGCTGGAGCCGGCGAGCGACTTGGCGAGGCCCGGCTGGAGGCTGGAGGCGGCCACGTATTCCCCGGAAACCAGCTGGCGGATCAGCTCGTAATCGGCGCGCGGCGCGGCGGCGGGATCGAAGCCGGCGTCCCGAACCGGCACACGGTCGCGCAGGACAACGAGATTTTTGCCGGACATGGGCAGGATCCTGAGGCAGGGCGCCGGTCGCAATGGGCTGCGCCGGCGGACGAACGGGGGCTTTCCCGCAAGTCTGCAATATGGCGGCCAGACGCCAAGCGAGGGTTAATCGCTGCCCGGAACCTTGCCCAGAACCTTGAAGGTGGCGTTGGCGCGGGCGATCGGGCGCCCGTCCGCCTGAACCAGGCAATCGGCGAAACAGAGGCTGCGGCCGGTCTTGACGAAGTGGGTGTGCGTGGCGAACCATTGGCCGAGCCGGGCGGTGCCGAGATAGTCAGTCGACAGAGTGACGGTGACGAGGCCGCCGGGCGCAGCGTGACCTTCGGAGGCGAGCGCCGCGCCGCAGGAAAGGCCCATCGCATTGTCGGCGATGGCTGCAATCAACCCGCCATGCACCAGGCCGCGCGAGTTGCAATGCGCCTCGCCGAGCCGGAGGCCGATCGAGACCTCGCGCTCGCCCGACCTGGAGAACAGCGGCTCCCAGGGATCGGTGAAGCGCGACTTGCGGAAATGCGGCGCGTAGCCTTCGGGCGGCGTGAGTTCTGACATGGAACTGAGGGTGTCGGCGCTGGCTGCACACGTCCAGCCTTCACCTCGCGGCAAGCCCTAGCGCCCGGCGGCCCGAGCCGCTATCTCCCCGGTCATGGCCCAGCCCCCCCTGATATCCCTCACCGACGTTCGCCTGTCCTTTGGCAGCGGCTGGCTGTTCGAAGGCGTGACCCTGTCGCTGGCCAAAGGCGAGCGCGCGGCGCTGGTCGGGCGCAATGGCGCGGGCAAGTCGACGCTGATGAAAATCATCTCGGAAGTGATCGAGCCCGATTCCGGCGAAGTCTGGCGCCAGCCCGGCATCACCTACGCCACCGTTCCTCAGGAACCTGACCTCTCGGGTTTCGCCACCGTACTCGACTACGTCTCAGAAGGCCTCGACGGCGCGTATCTCGCCGAAGCCGAGATCATGGAATTCGACATCGACCCGTCCGCCGATCCGCAAACCCTGTCCGGCGGACAGAAGCGCCGGGCTGCGCTGGCCAAGGCGTTCGCGCAGGCGCCGACCATCCTGCTGCTGGACGAGCCGACAAACCATCTCGACGTGCCGATGATCGAAGCGCTCGAAAGCCGCCTCAAGGCGTTCAACGGCGTCGTGCTGGTGGTCAGCCACGACCGGCGCTTCCTTGAGACCGTGTCGACCAACACGCTCTGGCTGCGCCAGGGCAAGGTGCTGAAAAGCCCCGACGGGTATGTGAAGTTCGACGAATGGGCCGAACAGGTTGAACTCGAAGACGAACGCCAGATGCGCCGCATGACGACGCAGCTGAAGGATGAACAGCACTGGCTCGCCCGCGGCGTCACCGGCCGGCGCAAGCGCAACCAGGGCCGCCTCGCGCGCCTGCGCCAGATGAAGGTGGACCATG
Organism: Acidobacteriota bacterium; assembly: GCA_016712445.1. Lineage (NCBI taxonomy): Bacteria > Pseudomonadati > Acidobacteriota > Acidobacteriota bacterium. Next base: position 111,408 of record JADJRB010000001.1, read on the forward strand.
CCAACATGCGCTCCGCCCTGGCCGACCGCAAATCGACCGCCGAATTCAGCGCTGACGCGGGCGAGGCGCTGAGCAAGAAGGTCATCGAAGTCAGAGGCCTGTCGAAAACCTATCAGACGGCGGACGGTCCGCTTGTCATCGCGAAAGACCTCAACCTGCGCATCCTGCGCGGCGACCGGATCGGCATCATCGGGCCGAACGGCGCGGGCAAGACCACGCTCGTGCGCCTCTTGCTCGGAGAGATCGCGCCCGATGCCGGCACGGTGCGGCATTCCAGCACGCTGCAGGTGACCTATCAGGACCAGACACGCGACACGCTGAACGCGTCCGACTCCGTCTGGGAGGCCCTCGCCCCGATGGGCGGCGACTCGATCAACGTGCAGGGCCACCAGCGCCACGTCGCGGCCTATGCCAAGGACTTCCTGTTCCGCCCGGAACAGCTGCGCCAGCCTGTCGGCGCGCTCTCCGGCGGCGAACGCAACCGCCTGGCGCTCGCCATCGGCCTTGCGCAAACGTCGAACCTCCTCGTGATGGACGAACCGACCAACGATCTCGACATGCAGACGCTGGACCTGCTCGAAGACATGTTGCTGGCGTATGAGGGCACGCTGATCCTCGTCAGCCACGACCGCGCTTTCCTCGATGCCACTGTCACCAGCTGCCTCTGCCCGCTCGGCGGCGGCGAATGGATCCAGACGGCCGGCGGCTGGAGCGATGCGCAGCAGCAGCTGAAAGGCGCGCGTCCGAAATCCGCCGCGAAGGCCGACAAGCCGAAAGCCGCCGCCACGCAGGCCGCCCCGAAATCGAAGCCCGCCGCCAAGCTCTCCTTCAAGGACGAACACCGCCAGAAGGAGATCGACGCGCTGATCCCGAAGCTGCAGGCCGAGATCGCCAAGCTTGAAGCCGAGCTGGCCGACCCCGGCCTCTATGCGCGCGACGCCGCCGCCTTCAACACCAAGTCCGCCCGCATCGGCGCCGCCCGCGACCAGCTCGATGCGGTCGAAATGGAATGGCTGGAAATCGAGGAAAAACGCGCCGGCCTGATCGGCTCGTGAGGCCAAGGCAAACGCTTCGTTAACGTGCCGCCTTTATGGTCCGCCCTGCTATGTTCCCGCAGGAGTGTCCCATGCGTCTCGCCGTGCTGTTTGCTGCTACCGCCTGTATCGGCCTTGTCGCCGCCGCTGACGGCGTGTCCCGCAAGGCTGTCTCCTCGCCCGACGTCGACCCGCTGCAAGCCAACGGCATGTCCCAGTCCGGTGCCCTTGGCCCGGCGGAGCGCGGCCATGAACGCTTCCGCTACCGCCACGGCGCGACCTACGCCGTGATCGATGGCACCACCCCCCTCGCCTGCCAGATCAGCTGCGGCGACGATGACGCCTGCCACGCCTGGTCGTTCGTCGAAGCCTATGGCGGCGCCCCGGCGCGCTGCGAACTGAAACGCGGCGGCGGCAAGTCGGAAGAGAACCTGCTCGCCACCTCCGGCGTCTCGCCGCGCACAGACGCCGCCCTGTGGGGTGTCACCACGTTGGAAGCCGCGCCGGCCGTCACGCTGGAAGGCGAAGCGCCGGCAGAGGACCCCGCCCCCGAAATCGACGGCAACTAGACCGACCGTTCCTTCGTGGCGGTAAACCGGATCGCCGGATTCTTTTCCTGCGCGTAGCCGACATCCCAGGCATTCTTGGCGAGATAGACCGGCGCGCCGTCGAGGTCCGTTCCGGAGGCGGACTTGTTCTTCTCGAGGAATTCCTCGAGCTTCTTCGGATCGTCCGATGACAGCCAGCGCGCCACGTTGTAGGGCGCCGGCTCGAACATCACTTCGAGGCTGTATTCGGCCGTCATCCGTTCGATCATCACCTCGAACTGCAGCTGGCCGACCGCGCCGACGATCATGTCGGAGCCGATCTGCGGCGTGAACAATTGCGTGACGCCCTCTTCGGCAAGGCTTTCCAGCGCCTTGCGCAAGTGTTTCGCCTTCATCGGATCCTTCACGCGCGCCCGGCGCAGCAATTCCGGCGCAAAGTTCGGGATGCCGCCGAACTGGATCTCTCCGCTCTCGGACAATGAATCGCCGACGCGCAGCTGGCCGTGGTTCGACACACCGATCACGTCGCCGGCATAGGCGGTTTCGGCAATCTCGCGGTCCTGCGCCATGAACATCATCGGGTTGTGAATGTTCAGCTGCTTGCCGCTGGCGGTCTTCAGGCGCATGCCGCGCCGGAATTCGCCCGAGCAGAGCCGCACGAAGGCAACCCGGTCGCGGTGGTTGGGGTCCATGTTCGCCTGGATCTTGAACACGAAGCCGCTGACGTTCGGGTCCGAGGCATGAACCTTGATCGGATCGGCCTTCTTCACTGCCTTCTGGTCGCGCGGCGCCGGGGCATAGCTGTGCAGCGTACGGAGCAGTTCCGCCACGCCGAAATAGCGCAGCGCCGAGCCGAACACGACCGGCGTCATGTGTCCGGAGCGAAACGCTTCGCGGTCAAAGGCCGGCAGCAGGCTGCGCGCCATGTCCACGCCTTCCGTCAGCTCCGCGACCACGTAAGGGTCAAGCTCGGCCTTCAGGCTCGCGGCATCGCCCGGAATCTCCGTGGCCGGACCAATGCGCGCGGGCTCACCCGGACGGCGTTCGAATTGCAGGAAGACATCGCGCTCAAGGTCCAGCATGCCTGAGAAGCGCTGGCCGCTGGCCGCGGGCCAGTACAGCGGCGCCGTGTCCAGCTGCAGCTTGTCCTGCACCTCGTCCAAGAGCGCAATCGGCTCCAGCGCCTCGCGGTCCATCTTGTTGATGAAGGTGACGATCGGAATGTCCCGCATGCGGCACACTTCGAACAGTTTCAGCGTCTGCGGCTCGATGCCTTTGGCCGCGTCCAGCACCATGACCGCGCAGTCGGCCGCCGTCAGTGTGCGGTAGGTATCTTCGGAGAAGTCCTCGTGGCCCGGTGTATCGAGCAGGTTGAACATGAAGCCGTCGAACTCGAACGTCATCACCGACGCCGACACCGAAATGCCGCGGTCGCGCTCGATCTTCATCCAGTCCGACCTCGTGCGCCGCGCCTGCCCGCGGGCCGCCACTTCGCCGGCCGCGCGAATGGCGCCGCCTGCCAGCAGCAGGTTTTCGGTCAGCGTCGTCTTGCCGGCGTCCGGGTGTGAAATGATCGCAAAGGTGCGCCGGCGCGCGGCTTCTTCGATATAGTTCATGGCTCAGGCTTCTCTGGTCTCAGCCGGAGCCCCTATCCGATTTGAACTGTGTATTGAAGGGGCTGGCTGTTCCGGCCCGTCGCCCCCGCGCCCCGACGCCTGTGAGGCCCTTGCGATCAGTTCAATTGTGGCCTAATGCTGAACCAAATGGTTCAGTTTTTGCCAACCCGCCTCGATGCCTCGTTCGCCGCCCTGTCGGATGCAACCCGGCGCGGAGTACTCGAACATCTCGAGTCCGGCGATGCCTCGATCAGCGAGCTGGCTGCAAGGTTCGGCATGACGCTGACCGGCATGAAGAAGCACGTCGCCGTGCTGGAAGTGGCAGGGCTGGTTACCACCGAAAAGGTTGGCCGCGTACGCAGATGCCGCCTCGACCCAGGCGGACTGGACGAGGAGGCCGCCTGGATAAAACGGCGCCGCGAAGTCTGGCAGGCGCGCTTTGACGCGCTGGACACGTTGATCGAAGACTTGAAACAGAAGGAGAAGCTCAATGGGCGAAAGAAGCGATAGCCGCACTGGGGTTGAGCGCCGGTCCGATCGAGAGCTCGTCATTACGCGGACGTTCGATGCGCCCGTGCGCATCGTATTCGACGCGTGGACCCGGCCGGAACTTTTCGTGCGCTGGTGGGCGCCGAAATCAACTGGGGTGCCAATGATTGCCTGCGACATGGATGTGCGCACAGGCGGCGGTTACCGGATCGCCTTCGGGCACGACGCCGCAACCGCCATGGAGTTCTTCGGCAAGTACCTCGACGTCGTGCCGAATGTGCGCCTGGTCTGGACGAACGACGAAAGCGGCGATGCCGCCATGACCACCGTGACCTTCGAAGACCTTGGAAACAAGACGCGGGTGGTGCTGAGCGAAACCTATCCTTCGAAGGAAGCGCTCGACGAAGCCTTTATCGGCATGGAAGGCACGATGCCCGAACAGTTCCTGCAGCTCGACGCGCTGCTGTTATCGCTTGGGACCAGCGGCGAATGCTGAAGCGGGATTGAGCATGCTGCCCCGCAGGCCGGTTCAGGCGGCGCGCGGCCAGAACTGCTGGATATCGGCGGCGGCGCCGTCGGCGAGGCGCTGGCGCACGGCCTCGAGAATCGTCTCCGGCAGGATCGTCAGGCGAGGCTCAGACACGCGGCCGTCGTGCACCGGGAACAGCGCCGCATTCGCGCCGGTCTTGGCAATGATCAGCGCCGCTAGGTCGGCCACCAGCGTGGGGTCCGGCGCTGCGCCCTGGTCGTAGCAGGCCTGCAGCCGGCTGCGGGCAAGCTCGATCGCCTCGCGGGCGCGCATCGCATGCACATCCTCGAACCCGAGGCTCGGGCCGCGTTTCAGCAAGCGCAGCTCGGGCGCTTCGATCTCGGTCACAAACTCGTTCATCAGGAACAGCATCGCTGTCTCGCCCCTCTTGGTCCAGCGAATCGCAAGTTGGATTCTTAGGGTAAACAGCCGGTTACCGGCGTTTCAGTCTTCGACCCGTTCGGTCAGGAAATGGCGCCCTTCGCGGTCTTCGATCTCGACGGTCCAGAGGTCGCTGTCGCGGGCCTTTGCACGCCGGATATAGTCGTCGACCGCCGCCTCTTCCGGGCCGACGCCCTGGATCAGGAGGTTCAGGAAGATCCGCTCGCCGTCCATGTCCATCGATGGGACATAGGCCGCCGCCGTGCCGTCGAGCCGGGAGACCTTGACCAGCACATCGCCGCGCTCGTCGTCGCCGTGCTGGACCACGAATGCACTTGATCCGGCGAGCCCAGCCCGCCGGATCAACGCATCTATCCACAATCGTGCTGGCAACCGGTCCATGTCCGAGTCTCCCCCGGTCAGGGCGCCGGCGTCAAGCCGCGCGGGATCAGCCTTCGGTGGCCCCGCCCATCATGCAGCCCATGCCGGCCGACATCAGCGCGCCCATCACGGCGCCTTGCTTGTCTGCCGGAAGGGCTTCCATCATCTTGTTGCCCTCTTCCTCGCCGGCGGCCATGGCCGTCGAGACGGTCTTGAAGGTTTCCTTGTCGAGGTTCTTCTCGAGGCTGTCGGCGATGCAGGTGCAATTGGCATCGGATTCGCCGCTGTCGACGCAGGCCTTGACCATCGCGGCCTTGTGTCCGCCGCCCACCGCGCCGCAACCTGCAAGCGCAACTGCCGCTACTGCGGCCACCAGAAACGTTTTCATTGGGAACCCCCTGTTCGAATGATTTGGAACGGTGACACGGTTTGTGAGGCCGGGAAACTGAAAAATGCGCGCTGCAAGCGCCTACTCGGCGGCGTCTTCCAGGGGAACGATGTCGGCCTCGGAGGCGCGTGGCAGCGTGACTTCGACCCGCGTGCCCTTGCCGGGCCGGGAGTCGATCTTCAGCGTCCCGCCATGCAGCTCGGCGAAGCGGCGGACCACCGACAGGCCGAGCCCCGTGCCGGGCTTCGCGCCGGTGCCTTGCGCAAACGGTTCGGTCAGGCGGGCAAGGTCAGCTGCCGCAATGCCCGCGCCGCGGTCAGTGACGCTGAGCTGCGCCGCGCCGCCATCGATCCGGGTTTCGAGCGTCACCGACTTTCCGTTGGCGGAATACTTGATCGCGTTTGAGACGAGGTTCTGCCAGATCTGGCGAACCGCGCGGGCATCCGCCTCGGCCCAGACTTCGTCAGCGGACTTCAGCTTCAAGGTCACCCCCGCGCGCGCGGCGTGCCCGGCCAGCTGGCGGATCACGGACTCCCCCGAGGCCGTCAGGTCCACCGGTTCGGGTTCAAGGCGCGGTTGGCCGGCTTCGCTGCGGGCGAGGTCGAGAATGTCGTCGACCAGCAGCAGCAGGTCCGTGCCGCTCTCGTGGATGATCGAAGGATAGTCCGCATACGGCTTGGGCATCGGCCCCATCAGTTCAGCCTGCATCACTTCGGCATAGCCAAGGATCGCGTTCAGCGGCGTCTTCAGGTCGTGGCCGAGCGAGGCAAAGAACGCGGTGCGCGACTTCAGCTTCTCCTCGAGTTCCAGCACCGCGTTCACGGAGGTCGGCGGCGCTTCGTCGGCGGCGTCGACCATCAGCACATGGCAGCCCTTGGCATGGCGCTCCGCCAGCACGCGCACGCGCTGGCCGGAGACGAGTTCGATGGTGACGAGCTTGCGGCCCGCACGGCCGGCGGCCGGCAGCGGGAAGTTGTGGTCGGTGACGAGGCTCGATAGCGCCGAGCCGGGGCGCATCGTCACCAGCCCGAACGTGTCGCCTTGCACCCGCCGCAGGCGCCCTTCGGGGGTAACGTCGATCCAGCTGATGCCGGTCATGGCGATCGGTTGCGGCTCGGGGTCTGCGGGCACGGCCGGCGCGGTCTTCGCGGCTTCGTTGCGCGCCTCCTCCGCGCGCTGCCCGGCGACGAGGTGCCAGACTTGCAGCGACGCCAGCACCAGGCCGGAAAACGCGAAAGGCGCCGCCAGCGCGGCGGCGCCGGGCGCCAGCGGCGGCACGGCGCCGAGCGGCGTTGCCACAAACACCGCGAACAGGGCGAGCGCCGCAAACGCGCCGGCTTCGCCGGCCATCCGCAGCGCGCCTGCCTGCAGCGCGGCCAGCGGCGAGGCGACCAGCAACACGATCAGCGGCGACCCGCTGCCGCCGGTCAGCAGGATCGCGACGAGCCCGCACAGCAGCCAGGAAATGACGATGAGTCCGCGCCGCAGGGTGTCGCCCGCACCCGCGAAGGCGAGGCCGACGACGCCGGGTATGAAGGCCAGCAAAAGCGCGCTCGCAACGCTGGCCAGCGGCGCCCCGGCGACGCCGCCCGAGATCGCCGCCGCGAGCCCGAGCGCGATCCACGCCAGGTGAATAAATTGTAACCGCTTCTGCGCCGTTTCGGGGGCCAACTCTTAACACCCCATAGAGAAATCTTAGGCATTCTTGCCGGATCAGGTGCCCGGACTGCTGTATTTGTAATGTGTAAATCGCACAAGGCATGGTTCCCCCTGCCGGGAAGTTCGGGCAACTATAATCGCGTGTCGCGTGAGGGAGTTTAGAATGAAGACCTCTGGGGTGATCGCCGCAGTCGTTTGCGGGTTTGGGCTGGTTGCGGGAGCATCGGCCCAGAAGGCGGATCCGATTTCGGAAAACGCCGCTGTTTACATGACCTACCAGTCGGACGCCGAAGGCGTTGCGGCCAAGCCGTTCAAGTCGACCGGCGATCTCGATTCGGCGCTGAATACGCTTGGCGCCTACAATGCTGACCAGCTGACGCGGGGCTGGATGTCTTACTCCGCGCTGGTGGCGGCGCAGGATCCGGAATTCGCTGCGACCGTTCGCGATATCGAAGCCTTCTACGGCCGCGAGCCGGTGATGAAGAGCTTTGCGGCCGGCAACGCCTATGCCCGCTCGCTCGCAGGCGGCGACAATGCGGTCGGCGGCGCGATTGCGGTGACCGATGCGGACCTGCCGCGCATTTACTCCTCCGCGGCGACGATCAAGGAACAGGGATATTCGCTGCAGGGCTACGGCTGGGCGAAGGCGCGCATCCGGAACGGCTCGCAGCGCGCTGACGTGGTGAAGGTGCTGCAGGGCAAGGGTACGGCCGCTGACAGCCTGATCGTCACGGCGCTGACGGATGCCTCGCCGCTGTCGAAGGACACCAAGGTCGGCGTGATCAACGCGGCGGCCACGGCGGACGACGTTGCCGGCGCAGTGCGCCTGCCGGCGTTCCTGACCAGCGGCTTCACTGGCAAGCGCCAGAAGGTTGCCTTCGGCAAGGAAGCCGTTGCCAACCAGATCGCCTCGCTCGCGGCGATGCGGGTGATCGGGGCCGGCTCGGTTGACCAGGCGCGCCTGACCAAGGTGATGCTCGAACCGGCGGTTCAGAGCTGCCTGAAGATGCAGAACCTGCAGCTGCAGGGCTGCGTGGCCGGAGTCGGCCAGGAATTCGAAATCCCTCACTGCATCAGCCAGCACACGCTGACTGAAGTCGCTGACTGCCTGGGCTCAGTCTATAAATAGTCCATACTCCACACACTCACTCTCCCTCAAAACCCCGGTCGCCACTGGCGCCCGGGGTTTCTTTTTGGCGCCTCGCAAATCATATGGAGACCCAAATGAGCATCGAATCCAAAGCTGCCGACATCCGAGAAGAATTCTCCTGGCTGGAGGATTGGGAGGCGCGCTATGCGCACCTCATCGACCTGGGCAAGGCGAACCCGGCGCTCGCCCCTGCCGAGCGGACGGAGGAGACGCGGGTGCGCGGCTGCGCCTCGCAGGTCTGGCTGGTGACGGGCCTTGAGGACGGCCGGCTGGTGATCCGGGCGGAGAGCGATGCGGTGATCGTGTCGGGCCTGATCGCGCTGCTGATGCGCCTGTATTCCGGCGAGCCGCCGGGCGACATCCTTGCGTTCGACGCCAACGCCCTCCTGACCGAGATCGGCGTCAGCGGCGCGCTGACCGCGCAGCGCTCCAACGGACTCGCCTCGATGCTGGCGCGGATAAAGGCCGACGCCCGCGCCGCGCAGGCGCCTCAGGCCTGACCGGCGCACAGGCGCGCAGGCAAGCCCCCTGCGCGCACGGCAATGCCTTCAGCTTCGAGTTCGGTCGCCAGCCCTGCCGGCACCACGCCGACGCGCATGCGCCGCGCATCCTGCGAGCGGTAAAGGACCCAGACGCCGTTCAGGTCGAAGATCATGCCGCCGCGCGCCAGGGCCAGCGTGACCAGCGGGCGCTCCAGCAACCGGTCCTTGCGGCGCCATCCGTTGCGGCGGGTCATGCCACGTCCTCCCCTTGCACGGCCGTTGCCACAGAGCGCAGGCCGACGGCCAGCTGGTCGATCCAGGTGTCGAAATCCGGATCCTCGCGGTAGTCCTCGACCAGGCGGCAGGCGCGCGCCGCCGTGGACTTGTCGCGCCCGAAGCCGATGGCGACGCGCGTCATGCTCATGCCGAGCCCCGCATAGGCGAGGTACATGGCGATATGCCGGGCCCGCGCGTGGACCGGCGAGCCGCGATCATCCGACAGGATCAGCACGGTCTTCAGGCCCAGCGCAAAGCCGACCAGCGCCGCCGCCAGCTCGGCGCGGTCCGCGTCTGATCTCGGGTTGAACTCGTCCATGCACTTCTGCTCCCTGCTGCGTGTGGCCGCAGTATAACCGGGTTTCAGAGGTGTAGGATAAGTTTCCTAATTATATACCTGACAAAGTAGGATAAGATGACCGATTCGAAGACTGACAGGCCGGCGCCGGCGACCGAGCCGGAAATTGAGATTACTCAGGAGATGGTAAGAGAGGGGGTCTCTGTTTTGAGAAGCTTCGCCCTGTATGAGGGTAAATGTGATTCAATAGAGGAGGCAGTGGTCGGCGAGATTCTTGCGATAGCGTCCAGCCGTTATCAGCTTCGATCTGGTGATTAAACGCGTTCATCGCATCCGAGAGGGCTGCGAAGTTTTCGGCGCAACGCTTGATCTTCGCTTCAGTATACTTGTTGAGAAACTTATCGTCCTTCATGTCAATTTTCCCGACAGGCAGGATGCCAAAGCCATCGCGGTCAGCTGACATGAACGAGTGTGCGATAGAATTGCGGTGCTTTGATTGCTTCAAGGCGGTTTGCAGTAGTTGATTGACAACGTAGTGGTGTGCAGACGTTTTCCCGAATCGATCTTCGGAAGCGTTGATCGTGGCCTCAATCTTAGTGCGGAAGCTAACGATGTTCTCAAATGAGCTGACGCACGAATGGAAGTGTTCTGCGGCGACAATCATGGCGAACATTTCGTTTAGGTGTAGGTCAACGGTGCTCCAAGCAGTGATTGCCAGGCCAAGTTCTGAGAACATGAAGAGCGTATTTTTTTCGTAGCCACTCAACGAAGCAAATTTTTTATCGAGGTCTTCTGCCATGTCCGATCCAAAATCTGGTGCGAAGTTTGATGAAACCCTCCGGCGACTGATCAAGCAGAAGCCGAAGCCGCATGACGAAATGAAGAAGGGGCGCGAGCCGAAGAATGAGACTAAGAAAAAGCCGCGCTAATTCTTCGTACTCCGCCCGTCCATGGTGCCCGTGCTAAACTCAACCGAGTCAAATATCTCGGTGAACAATGCCAGCATCTCATGATCCTCCTTCGCCCAAGCCTCTTTCTCATCAGGAAGAGGTAGCGCTTGCCCTGCCATTTCTCGAAGCACTGCTAACCGCTCGGCGCCGTGCTGAGGGTCCATTCGCTGAATTACAAGGAGGGACGATACTATCGCCCGAAGAACAGATATTTCAGCCTTGGCAACGTTGTGCATATCGCCCAATTTCGCCAAAGCTTCTCGAAGAAGCTCAACTTCTGTTCTGGCCACGGCGCCGCTCTTTTATGCCCGCGTCAATTCAAAAGCGATTCTGTTTCGCGCGCCAGCGCTTGAAGCGCTTGACCTTCTGACTATGCGAGACCGGCTTCACCAATCCGCCGATAGGTCAGGCGCTTGCCTTCGACCATGCGGAGCAGCTGGTTGTGGCGCTCGGTGTCTTCCACACCAACGGCCGATCGGCGGTTATAGCGGAAGTCAAACTCGCGCAGGTAACGGTGAAGGTGGGCCTCGCCGCAATGCTGGTAGACGCCGCGCATACCGCGCTTGAAGACCGAGAAGTAGTTCTCGACCGTGTTGGAATGGATCTCGCCGCGCACATATTCGCCAGACGCGTGATGCACGGTGCGGTGATCCGCAAACTCTTGGCCGGTCGTTGTGTAGAGCTTGGACTCGTCCGTATACAGTTTCGACTTGCGCGAGGCGTTCTTGACCAGAATTTCGCGCACGCTCTCCTTCGTGGCTTGCTTGACGTGGAACGAGCGAACCGAACCGCCGCGCTCAACCAGTGAGACAATGGCGCGCTTGTTGGCGGGGCCACGACCCTTCTTGGAGCCCTTGTAGGGCGTGCCATCGGTGCGGGTTTTGCGCGGGTTATCGACTTGGCCGTAATAGGTCTCATCGGCTTCCACGATCTTGCCTTCACCGCCCAGCGGGCCGGACGAGTCAACGGTTTCGCCCATGGCTTCGCGGATACGGTGGAACATGAACCAAGCGGTTTTGTAGGTGACGCCAATCGTGCGGTGAAGCTGGTGAGCGGACATGCCCTTCTTGGATGAAGTCAGCAGGTAGGTGGCCAGCAGCCATTTGTGCAGCGGCACTTTGGAGGACTCAAAGATCGTGCCCACGGTGACGGTGAACTGCTTGCGGCATCCGTTGCACTGGTAGAGGCCCTTACGCTCAACGCCTTCCGGGTGAGCTTTCGAGGGGCGCGAGAAAGCGCCTTTGATAGCGGTGATGTGCGTGTCGCCAGTGCAGCCGCAATGCGGGCAAACGACGCCATCCGGCCAGCGCTGCGCTTCCAGATGCTGGCGGGCAGCGTCTTCGTTCTGGAACATCGGGGCGTTGAGATTGGTCATAATCGTTCTCCGTTGAGAACAATATGGTTTTAGGGCGCCGCTTTGTCAAGTATATAATTAGGATAAGTTTCCTAGTTTTTCAATCGGGGGCGCGTGGCTGCTGCAGGATGCGGCGCGCGGGGTGTTGCATAAGTGGGGGAAGCCGGGCGGATCGATCACGGACCAAGTAAACATTTGAATTTGGCCATCCACGTAGACCAGCTTAAGGTGACTTCTGGGCCAATCACGCGACTTGAGACACGTTCAGCAGAAACCAAGGTCGACCGCTTGGCATCCGATTGACGTTCAGGTCAACTTGGCGGCAAATCTTTAATGGCCGCAGTGTACACACCGAGTCCGCAAGCGTAAAAACTGCCGCGAAGGTCAACATGAAGTCTTTTACAATTCGAATTGTGATCGCGGCTTCCCGAATCGATGGCGTAGACGCGCCAACGCCCGAAGACCTTCTGGGACAGGTAAAGGACTTTGTGGACGTGCTTCGAGGCGTCGAGAAAGCTATCGCTCCGACCGGCGAAACCGAACTCGATTGGCGCATTACCAGAGCAACTAGCAATAGCCCAATCACGTTCGAAGTGACGCCTTATTCCAGCACTTTTGCAACCAACATTGATCGTCGTGCGATTGAAGTCGAGCGAGCTGCAAGCAACGGTCTCATCGAACTGGGGCGAGGAAACTTGGCCCCAGACTTTTTTACACCCGCGGTACTTCCTCGGGCACATAGCCTTCACTCTCGTGTAACAAATGGCCTCGCCAGCACAGAAATTCACTTTCCTGACTTCATCAATGCGGCACCGATCTCGATTGACCGATCTGCGGCTGATCGATTGTTGCTGTCTCAAGAGATTTTGGCGACGGACGTGCCCGTCCCATACCGTGAGATCGGCGCCATCGAAGGATATATTTCCAAGATTGAGCGAGACGGCAACGGAAAGCCCATTTTACATGTTCGCCGAAGGCTCGACGGCGTCGTGGTCAAAGCCACGGGCAAAGGTGCCGCGTTTCAACAACTCAACTACATACCGCTCGGCGAAATCTGGAATGGACTTAGAGTTCGGCTTTTCGGCCTCCTAACTTTCGAGCACGAAGACAAGATCAAGTCTTTTCACGTCGACCATTTAGAGATTTTGGATCAGCGCGGATTGCCGACAATGGATGATATTGTCGACCCGACCTTCACAGAAGGTTTGTCTACTGAAGAATTCTTGGAGAGTATTCGACGTGCGTAAACTCCCGCGAATTTACTGGGATGCGTGCACGTGGATCGCATATATCGGGCGCGAAATGCCGACGGCGGATTCTAAATTCACTGATCGCCGATTCGAGATGTGCCGAGAGGTATTAAAAGACGCACAAGACGGAAATTTGGAGATAGTTACGTCGACCTTCACACTTGCCGAAGTGTGCAAGCGGAAAGAAGCGACGGGCCAAGCTGGCAATCTGTCCGCTTTTTTTGATCAGCCGTTCATTCTCTTAGTGGATGTGATCAAGCCAATCGCTTCTCGCGCTCAGGCGATGCAACTCGCAGGGCTCGCAGGCCTCAAGCCGCCTGATGCGATCCACTTAGCTTCTGCAATCTGGTCCGACGTTTCCACATTCCATACTTTTGACAAACGCCTTCTAGACCTTTCCGGCAATTTCACCGTCAAATCTGGCAAAGCTCTTCAGATAATGAAGCCCACGGAAGAAAAGGGGCGCTTACCTCTCTTGGAGGGGATCGAAGAAGACGACGACCAAGACGAAAGATAGATGAGCCCACACGATCAAGCGCGCCATCCGAAAGTCTGTCAGGACAACACAGCGGCTTAATTCGGACTGATTCACGGGCACTGCCCAATCACGTCGGGCAGAACATACGCCATTGAATTTTTGAAATTGAACTCCAACTAGCAATCAATACCGGATTAGGTCGGTTCAATTCCGACAGCCACCTCCATTTCGGTGGCTTGGCAGAGCGGTAAATGCGCCGGTGTGAATAAGAGCGCCGCTGGTCAGAGATGACTGGCGGCGTCTCCCTTTTTCGGACGAGCCTTTTTAAGTTCCTCATCGTGGTGCCTGCCCTACTCCGCCGACGCGCTGGCCATGGCGCGGGCGACGGATTCGGCGACCTTGATGCCGTCGACGGCGGCGGAGAGGATGCCGCCGGCATAGCCTGCGCCTTCGCCGGCCGGGAACAGGCCGGTGACGTTGAGGCTGTGGCCATCGGCGCGGCGGGTGATGCGGATGGGCGAGGAGCTGCGCGTCTCGACGCCGGTGAGGAAGGCTTCCGGATCATCGTAGCGCGGGATCTTGCGGCCGAAGACCGGCAGCGCCTCGCGCATCGCCTCGATCACATAATCCGGCATCAGGGGCGCAAGGTCTGACGGGCGCACGCCGGGGCGGTAGCTGGGGACGACCGCCCCGATGGCGGCGGACGGGCGGCCGGCGAGGAAGTCGCCGACGGTCTGGCCGGGGGCGTAATAGTCGCTGCCGCCGGCGACGAAGGCGCGCGCCTCGATGGCGCGCTGGAAGGCAATGCCGGCGAGCGGGTGGTCGTCCGGATTGTCGGCAGGGGTGACGCCGACGACGAAGCCCGCATTGGCGTTGCGTTCATTGCGGGAATACTGGCTCATGCCGTTGGTAACGAGGCGGCCCGGCTCTGACGCGGCGGCGACGACGGTGCCGCCCGGGCACATGCAGAAGCTGTAGACGGTGCGCCCGTTGGCGCAGTGGTGCGACAGCGAATAGGCGGCGGCGCCGAGATCCGGATGGCCGGCGCAGGGGCCGAACATCGCCTTGTCGATCCAGGACTGCGGATGCTCGATGCGGAAGCCGACCGAGAAGGGCTTCGCCTCGATATGCACGCCGCGCGCGTGCAGCGCCTCGAACGTGTCGCGCGAGGAATGGCCGATGGCGAGGACGACCTGGTCAGCCTCGAGGAATTCGCCCGTGTGCAGATGAAGCCCGCGCAGGCGGTGGGCGCCGCCGGGGCCGCGCGCGAGTTCAAGGTCGGTGACGCGGTGCTGGAAGCGGTATTCGCCGCCGAGCGCCTCGATCTTGGCGCGCAGGCGTTCGACCATCGTGACGAGGCGGAACGTGCCGATATGCGGGTGGGCTTCGGTGAGGATTTCCTCCGGCGCGCCGGCGGCGACGAATTCGGTGAGCACCTTGCGGCCGAGGAAGCGGGTGTCACGGATCTGGCTGTAGAGCTTGCCGTCCGAGAAGGTGCCGGCGCCGCCCTCCCCGTACTGGACATTGGATTCCGGGTTCAGCTCGCTGCGGCGCCAGAGGCCCCAAGTGTCTTTCGTCCGCGCACGCACATCCTTGCCGCGGTCGAGGATGATCGGGCGCAGGCCCAGCTCGGCGAGGATGAGCGCGGCGAAGAGGCCGCACGGGCCGGTGCCGACGACGACCGGGCGAAGGCGCCCGGCGGGCGGCGGCGCGGGCGGGCGATAGGTGGTATCGGGCGCGGGGTTGATGTGAATGTCGCCGGCATGGCGGGCGAGGACGGCCGCCTCGCCGCGCACCTCGGCATCGACGATGTAGACCTTGAGGATGGCGGACTTGCGCCGCGCGTCATGCGCGCGTTTCCAGACCGACCAGCGCAGCAGATCCCCCGGCGCCACGCCGAGACGCGCCGCGATGGCCGCCGGGAGGGCCTCAGGGGCATGGTCGAGCGGGAGCTTCAGTTCGGAAATGCGCAACATCGCCGAGCCCTTAGCACTTTTGCCGGGCGCGATGTAATCCCCTCCTGCGGCGCGCAGATCAGGCGGCGAAGCGGGGCTTGGCGGGGGTGAACGGCGCTTCGGCGGCGGGCAGCAGGGCCCGGCGGTTGGCCACCAGCTCATCGTGGCACAGGACCTGGGTGAGGTTGCCGTAATCGTCCGCCAGCGGAAGGCGCAGCCAGGCATGCAGGCGGCCGCCGGTTTCCATGACGCCGCCGACGGGCACGCCGCGCTCGATGGCAGCCAGCAGGCCAAGGGCGTAGCCCTCGCCATGCGCGCCGGCGATTTCCGCCACGGGACGTCCGCGTACGTCCAGACCGAAGATGTCGCGCAGGCGCGAGCCGGCAATGCGGAAACGGCCCTCGCCGGTCTCGTTGATCTCGACGATCGACAGGCAGGCCAGCGTGGAGCGCACCGTACCCGGATCAATCGCATCGCGCGGGACATGCCCGGCGACGCCGCGGCAGGCGTGCCAATGGTCGATCAGGAGGCGCTGGGCCTCGGTGACGCCGGAAAAATGCGGCTTCTGGAACATGTCTCGCCACCCCCGTGGTGATTCGCAAGAATCACCTATTGCGCGAGTGGACTCGCGGATCAAGAGTCCCGGAAGCATTTTGTTAATACTGGTTGCCGGATCATTTCATTCCGCAGGCGGAACGACCGGTAATCACTTCGGCTAAACCGTTGAACTGACTCGGCAATCCGGGCGCGGGGCCGGGTTTTGTAATGTATCGCGGACGAATATTACAAAGGCAGCCCTGCCCGGATGGCAGGCATCACTCCTCGCGCGCGGTGCGGCCGAGGCCCATTTTCTTGGCGAGTTTCGAGCGCTTTTCCGAATAGCCGGGCGCGACCATCGGATAGTCCGCCGGCAAGCCCCATTTCTGGCGGTAATCGTCCGGCGACAGACCGTATTTCGAGCGCAGGTGGCGCTTCAGGGACTTGAACTTCAGCCCGTCCTCGAGACAGACGAGATAGTCCTTGTAGATCGAGCGCTTCACCGGCACGGCGGGGGTCGGCGGCTCGGCAACCGGCGCAGACGGGCGCGAGAGGCCCACCAGCGCGGCGTGCACGTTGCGGATCAGGTCCGGCAGGGCCGCGGTATCGACCGAATTGTTGCGGACATAGGCCGACACGATGCCGGTGGCATAAGCCACATGCATACCGTCCGCAGGCACCTCGAATTCTTCCTCAAAAGACATCACTTGCCCCTCCAGCAAGAGCGCCCCGCTGCCAGGCAATGGTGCGCCACCCCGCTGTGGTCAGGTCCCAATATGGCGGAAATTTGTCACCCTGTTGTCGCAGGGATTTTCAGGATGTCAGGTAGGAGATCAGCAGCACGAGCGCCAGAATCACGGTGGTCCAGATGGTCATGCCGGCGGCGGTTCCGTTGCGCGCGAGGGCGCCGCGGGGGCTGAAGGCGTTGATCATGCGGTCGTAGGTGCGTTCCGTCAGGCTGCGGAACACATGCGTCATCGCGGGGCCGAGCTTGGCCCAGACGGTGTCCACCCAGCGCACGATGCCGTAGCCAACCTTGCGGTAGATCCAGTCGCTGTCGAGGATGACGCCCGGTTTTTCCGGCGGATACAGGCCGAGGCGCTGCAGCAGCACGAAGGCGAACACGGCGAGCGCGAGCAGCTGGAGCTGCGCCAGGATGTGGCCGACGGTGAACGGCTGGTAGCTGGCTGCTTCGATCGGATATGGCAGCAGGCTGTAGAGCCACTCGTAACCGAAGCCCGGCAGGAAGGCCGGCAGGCCGATGGCGATGCAGAGGAAGGAGGCCATGCCCATGGCGAGGAGCATGTTGAACGGCGCTTCCTTGACGCGCTTGCCGCTGTCATGGCCGAAGAAGGCGAAGTACGGGATCTTGATGCCCGAGTGCTCGAGCACACCGGCTGAGGCGAACATCAGCATCAGCCAGACGACGACCATGCCGGTGGCGGCCACCGAGGACAGGATCATCGACTTGGTGACGAAGGCCGAGAAGAGCGGCATCGCCGAAATCGAGATGGCGCCGACGAGGCAGAACAATGTCGTCCACGGCATCGAGCGGTAGAGGCCGCCGAGTTCGTTGGCCTTGGTCGTCCCGGTACGGAACAGCACCGCGCCCATCGACATGAACAGGAGGCCCTTGAAGAGGATGTCCGCGAAGGCGTGCGCGACGGCGCCGTTGAGGGCGAGCGGTGTACCGACGCCGATGGCGCAGATCATGAAGCCGATCTGGTTGTTGGTCGAATAGGCGAGCACCTTGCGCAGGTCGTTCTCGATGACCGCGAAGAAGACCGGGAAGCAGGTCATCACGGCGCCGATCCAGATCAGCTCCTCCTGCCCCGGGAAGAGGCGCGCGAAGGCGTAGACGGCGAGCTTCGTGGTGAAGGCGGAGAGGACGACGGCGCCGGTGACGGTGGCTTTCGGATAGGAGTCCTGCAGCCAGTTGTGGAGGAACGGGAACGCGGCCTTGATGCCGAAGGCGATGAAGATGATCAGCGCGCCCGGCTGGTCGAGGCCGGTAAAGGCGGTGAGCTGCAGCGTGCCAGTGGCGTTCCAGACATAGGTGAGGCCCATCAGCAGCAGAACGCCGGAGAGCACCTGGACTCCGAGATAGCGCATCGAAGCGAAGTAGGCCGCGCGGGTGCCGGCCTGCAGGATCATGAACACCGACGTGATGGCGGTGATTTCCCAGAACACAAACAGCGTCATCAGGTCGCCCGAGAAGGCGGCAGAGATGGCGGCGCCCGCATAGGCGAGCGCCATGCCGTCCTGGATGCGATTGTCCGTATGCAGCGCATAGATACCGTTCAGCAGCGCTGCGATCAGGAAGGCGAGGCCGAACAGGAAATTCAGGCTGTCGACTCGGTAGAGCGTCAGCGGCAGGCCGAGCGCATCGATGTTCATCAGGTCGACGCCGTGCTGGGCGCTGACCAGGAGCAGGATGGCGAGGATCGGCGTCAGGATGGAAATACCCTGGCGCACGACACGCACGGTGACGAAGAGCGAAACGATGCCGGCAAGGACCAGCAGCCAGCCGGGGTTCAGAGACGCGAGGAAGGCGGGCATCAGTGGTCTCCCCCGTGAGCCGAATGGCCTGCGACGGGCGGCATCTCTTCCATGTCCGGATCGACGTCGGCGGGCGGGCCGCCGGCATCGCCATAATAGTTCTCATCGCGGCGCAGCAGGCTGCCGAGAGGCCAGCCCATCAGCACGACGAACGAGAACGACAGGAAACCCCAGAGGCCGTAGAAGCCGACGGAGCTTGCGAAATGGATCTCCTCGTGGCGGTGGACGACAAGGTCGGCCAGAACCAGCAAGACCGACAGCCCGGCCATCACCCAGAACAGGATGGCGCCAATGCCTTTGACTTCGGTCCAGCCGAAGAAGACCTTGGCCATCGGATGGACGCCTTCATCATTGGTGCGGCTCATCGCGTTGACCTGTTCGGCGGCGCGTTTGACGAAGCGGCCGGACGTGTCGCGGCCCGATGGGGTTTCGTCGGTCATGGGACAACCTCATTCGGGACGATGGCCACCGCGTCGAAGGCGGGAGCGAGGAAGTTGGCGACGGGATCAATGGCGAAGAAAAGCACGATGCACAGGATCGCGGTGAACATCGGCGCCGCCACGGTGAGCGCCGGCGCGCCGCCGGGGCGTTTGAACTCCTTCGGCGGCTTGGTGCCGGGCGGCGGCATCAGCGCCAGGATCGGGATCGGCAACAGGTAGGCGATGTTGAGCAGCGACGAGATGATCAGGATGACCGCCACCCAGCCTACACCGGCATCGACCGCGCCCTGCATCAGCTCGAACTTCGGCCACGCTCCGGCCAGCGGCGGAATGCCGATGATCGACAGCGAGGCCAGGAAGAAGGCGATGAACACCATCGGCATCTTGCGGCCGAGGCCGCGCATGTCGGAGATGTTGTTGATGCCGGTGGCGACATAGATGGCACCGGCGCACATGAAGAGCGTGATCTTGCCGACCGCGTGCGCCGCGATCTGCAGCGAGCCGCCCATCATCCCCGCCCGGTCGGCCAGCATGGCGCCGAGCGTCACGTAGGCGAGCTGGGCGATGGTGGAATAGGCCAGCCGGGCCTTCAGGTTGTCCTTGGTCATCGCGATCAGAGAGGCGAGCACGATGGTGACGCAGGCCACGATCATCAGGAACTCACGCGACGGCGTCGCGTGAAGCAGGTCGTCGCCGAAGATGTAGACGGCCACTTTCATCACCGCGAACACGCCGGTCTTCACGACGGCCACGGCGTGCAGCAAGGCTGAGACGGGTGTCGGCGCGACCATCGCGTTCGGGAGCCAGAAGTGGAACGGCATCAGGGCCGCCTTGCCGATGCCGAAGACGAACAGCAGGAGCAGCGCGCTGGAGACGACCGGCGTCAGGTTGGCGCTCGCGAGAAGCCCGCCATCGACGAATTCGAGGCTTTGCTCGCCGAGCACCCAGGTCCACATGATGGCGGTGAGCAAGAGGCCGATCGACGTGCCGAGCAGTGTGAGCAGGTAGATGCGCGCGCCGCGCTGGGCGGCCGCGTCGCCCTTGTGGGCGACCAGCGGATAGGTCGACAGCGTCAGCACTTCATAGAAGACGAACATCGTGAACAGGTTGCCGGACATCGCGACGCCCATGGCGCCGCAGATGGCGAGGGCAAAGCAGATGTAGAAGCGCGTCTGGTTGCGCTCGCGGTTCCCGCGCATGTAGCCGATGGAATAGAACGAGTTGACGATCCAGAGGCCGCTGGCGACAACGGCGAACAGGGCGCCGAGCGGTTCCAGCTTGAACGCGAAGGCAAGACCCGGGACGGCTTCGCCGATGTAGAGCTCCGGACGCGCACCGCCGGCGACCAGCAGCGTCAGCTGGATGACAACCGCGAACAGGGCGACCGATCCAATGATCGTGACGCCTTCGCGCAGGTTCGGGAACTTGCCGAGCGCGGCGATGCCGGCGGCGATCACCAGCGGCAGGACGAGCGTGGTGGCGATCAGGAAGTCCGGCGTCATTGGAACGCCTCCAGGCCGAGGGCCGCGACGGCGCCATCACGGGCGAGACCGACCGGGAACGTGGCGTCGATGCCGAAATAGATGTTGGCGAGCGCGAGCGCCCACAGCGGCACGAGCAGCAGCAGCGGCGCTTCCTTGCGATGCTTGCGCGGATTGACCGGCGGCAGGAAGAACACCGCCTGCAGGATGCGCCCGACATAGAAGACCGCGAGGAAGCTGGAGAACACGACCAGCAGCACGGCCCACCACCATCCGTGGTCGAACAAGGCGTAGCCAAGCTGCAGCTTGGACATGAAGCCGGCGGTCAGCGGCACACCGATCAGCGACAGGCCGGCGATGGCGAAGGCCGCCATCGTAAACGGCGCCGAGCGGCCGAGGCCTGCGAAGTCGCGGATCGTGGTGCCCTGGTAGTGCAGCGACACGCCGGCGACCGCCATGAACAACGCGCCCTTCATCATGGCGTGGTTGAACAGGTGCAGCAGGCCCGCCGAGACACCGGCTGCGGTGCCGATGGAGATGCCGAGGATCATGTAGCCGACCTGCGCGACCGACGAATAGGCGAGCATGCGGCGCACATCGTTCTGGAACACGGCCTGGAACGAGCAGACGACCATCGCGGCAATGCCGAGCGGGGCGAGCACCCAGGTGAACAGCGCCTGTTCGAAGGCATAGTCCGGCTGGAAGATGGTGAAGAGCCAGCGGATCAGCGCGTAGAGGGCGACCTTGGTGGCGGTCGCCGCGAGGAACATGGTGATCAGGCTGGGGCTGTAGGCATAGGCGTTCGGCAGCCACTGGTGCAGCGGCCACATGGCGGCCTTGAGGCCGAGGCCGACGATGATGAAGGCGAAGCCGACCTGGACCGAGCGGTTGCCGCTGAGCGCGGGCAGCTGGGCGGCGAGGTCTGCCATGTTGAGCGTGCCGGTGACGGCATAGAGGAAGCCGACGCCGATGATGTAGAAGCTGGCGCCGAGCGTACCCATGATCAGGTAGTCAAACGCGGCGGGCAGCGCGCGCCGGTCGCGCGAGGAACCCATCGCGACGAGCACATAGGTCGACAACGAGCTGATCTCGAGGAAGACGAACAGGTTGAACGCATCACCGGTCGAGGCGACGCCGGAGAGACCGGCGAAGCACAGCAGGAAGGCGCAGAGGAACAGGCCGATCTTTTCCTTCTGCACTTCGGCGACCAGCGTGGGCCAGGCGAAGACCGAAGCGAGGAAGGCCATCGCCGTGACGATCAGCAGGATCATCGCGTTCAGGGCATCGACGCGGAATTCGATACCGATGGGCGGCGGCCAGTTGCCGATGGGATAGCTGATGACGCCGCCGGGGGTCGCCTGCACGACGCCGAGCGTGATGACGGCGAGGTAGAGCGTGAGCGCGGTGGTCGCCAGCGTGAGCAGCCACGAGAGGCGGCTGCTGGGGCTCAGCGCAAGGACCGGCGCCATGATCAGCGGAATGATCGGGACGAGCACGGTCGAGTGACGGATCGCCCAGTCAGGCGCCGTAACGAGCAAGGTTTCGATGATCATGCCGTGGCCTCGTGGAGGTCTTTCTCGGCTTCCGCTTCCTGGGCAAGCGCGGTTTCGATGTCGATGGCGCGCACGTCGTTGCCTTCGATCGAGCCGTAGGCTTCGCGGATGCGGACGATCAGCGCGAGACCGACCGAAAGGGTTGCCACGCCGACGACGATGGCGGTGAGCATCAGGACGTGCGGCAGCGGGTTGGAGTAGGTGTGGACGAGATCGGCGACGCGCTCGCCGCCGCCGGCGACGAGATGGGCGTCAGCCGCCGCCGCGCCGCCATGGCCGGCATAATGATCGGGCATGTCGGCCGGCAGCAGCACTGGGGCGGTGCCGCCGGTGATCTTGCCGAGGGTGACGTAGAACAGGCAGATCGTCGTCTGGAACAGCGACAGGCCAACCAGGCGCTTGATCAGGTTCTCCGCCGAGAAGGCGATGAACAGGCTGATCATCATCAGCCCGATGATGGCCCAGTAGCCAGCGCGCTCGAGAATGAATTCCCACATCCTACCAGTCCTCGTCGCGGATTTCGGCAACGCGGCCGGCCAATGCATAGAAGATCGTCGTCATGGCGCCCGACACGGCGCACAACACACCAAGCTCGATGATGATGATGCCGGCATGCTGGCCATGGTGGCCGCCGGGTTCCTCGCCGAACAGCGCCTGGTATTCGAGGAACTCGCCGCCCGACAGCAGCGCCCAGAAACCGACGCCCGCATAGATCATCACCCCGACCGCGGCGAGCGAACGGGTGAACCAGGGCGGCACGGCGCGCATGGTGGCAGCGAGACCGAAGACGAGGGCGTAGAGGATCAGCGCGACAGCAAGCACGACGCCGGCCTGGAAGGCGCCGCCGGGCCCGACTTCGCCGTGGAACTGCACATAGAACGCGTAGATCAGGATCAGCGGCAGCAGGCACTTGGCGATTACCCGCAGGATCATGTGATGGTCACCCTTCATGGCGCGTCTCCCTCTTTCCGGGCGGGCGCGGACCGCGCGTCGGGCTTGGGTGCTTTTTTCAGGGTCTGCGCCAGCGAACGCTCGCCGAAGCCGAGCAGCATGGCCACGGCGAGGCCGGCGGTGAACACCACGGCGGTCTCACCCAGCGTATCGAAGCCCCGGTAGCTGGCGAGGACCGACGTGACGACGTTCGGCACGCCCATGTCGTACCAGTTGATGCGCAGGTAGGTGAGGCCGACTCCGGCATTGGCGGGCGAATTGGCATCGCCCAGCGGCGGCAGGTCGATCGTCGCGTAGATCAGCATGAGGCCGGTGACGAGGCAGACGATGAACGGCCCGATGCGCGAGAACGGCTTTTCCGGCTGCGCGGTGCGCGCGGTGAGCAGCATGGCGCCGAGCAGGACGGCGGTGGACATGCCCGCGCCGACGGCGGCTTCGGTGAAGCCCACATCGACGGCGTCAACGAGGATGTACCAGGCGGCCGAAACCAGCGAGTAGACGCCCGACAGCATGACGATGGCGAACAGGCTGCGCAGGCGCGCGATGGCGATCGCCACCACGAACAGGATGACGAGGAAGAGGATGTTGATAAGGGCGGTGCCGGTGCCGCCGATCATGACTTCGGTCAATGGCCGCCCTCCTCATGGTCGTCCGGATCGCGGCGCCCGACCGGGCCGATCTTCGGTTGCAGGCCGGCGATGTGGGCGGCGTTGGCAAGCGCGTGCGAGCCGGTGGCGCTGGTGAGCATCAGGAAGCCGAGCATGCAAAAGAGTTTCACCAGCACCAGCCAATGCGGCGCCATCAGCGCCATGCCGAAGATGACCAGGCCGGCGCCCGAGGTGTCGGTGATGCTGGCGGCGTGCAGGCGCGTGTAGAAATCCGGGAAGCGCAGTACACCGATGGTTCCGACGATGCAGAGGAGCGCCCCGGCAAGGCAGGCCGCGCCGCCGAGCGGGAAGCGCACCGTCTGCCAGGTGTCCGCGATGAGGGTCATGAATTCGGCCATCAGCGGTCCTCCCCCGGCGCGGCGGGATTCGGACGGCGCACGAGCGGCACCTGGAACGACCGGTAGCGGAAGAATTTCAGGATCGCGATCGTCGAGACAAAGTTGATCAGCGTGTATAGGATGGCGATATCGAGGAAGTCCGGACGGCCCATCACGTAGCCGAGCAGGCCGAGGACGAGAACCGTCTTTGTACCGAGCGAGTTGACCGCCAGCACGCGGTCGTAAAGTGTCGGCCCCATCAGTGCACGGACGAGCAGCATGCACGCGCCGACGAGAAGAGCAATCAGGGCAGCAAACGTCATGCGGCGCCTCCAACCGGGTCGGCCGCGCGGGCGCAGCGACGATCCATTTCCTCAAAGGCTTCGGGAACGGTGTTGCCTTCATAAAGGCCGTGTACCAGCAATTTGTCGCCTTCGATGTCGACCGTGATCGTGCCGGGCGTCAGCGTGATGGAGTTGGCGAAGGTGACTTTCGCAAGGTCGCTCTTGCAGACGGTCTTCACTTTCACGAGCGCCGGCGAGATATCGAGATCAGCGCGCAGGCACGCTTTGATCACGACCCAGTTCGCCTTGACGACTTCCCACACAAGCCAGGGCCAGTAGGCGACGAGTCCCACGAGGCGCACGTATGGCGCGCCTTCCCGGTCGATGATCTTCAGGCGCCAGCACGCCAGCACCGTGATCAGCACGGAAACGGCGAGGAAGCCAAGCATCAACGGCGTGTAGTGCCCGGAATTGCCAATCCAGAACGCGACGATCGCCAAAATTATTCCGAGTAAGTACGCCACAGCGCCCCTCTGTCTGGACCGAACTCTTTTGGTGAACGCCTCACCTAAAGGGCCGCGCCGGGCTTGGGAAGCCTATTTTGGCGCGGGGCGCCTAATTTCCGAAGACGAGTCGTGCCGTTCTCTGGGATGTAGAGTATTCTACGTCCTCATTGGCAGGATTTCCGAGCTCCTGTGCCTGGCGGATCGCGCCCGGCGAAAAAGCGGACGACAGCGACCAGTTCCAGTAGCGCAGCGTGGTCTGTGCCTTCGCGACCGACAACACTTCATAGGTTTCCGCGACATTGTGGAACGCCGGATCCGCCTCTCCTGTGGGCGATTCCAGCGGCCGGCGCAGCGCGGTCCACAACATGCGCACGTATTCGCGCTTGAGGCCGGTGGCCTTGCAGAGCACCGCGAGCCCTTCGCCGCCGGCATCCGACAGGATCTTCGCCGCAGTCACCGGCTTGATGCCTGCGAGATAGCCGATTTCCTGCGCGAGTTCGGCGTCGATGCCGTTCGCGGCGGCCGCAGCGACGGCGCCCTCGAGACTGTCGTAAGGGCTGCGTTCAATCGCCGCACGATTGCGCTGGCGCCGTTCGATGAGCTGCAGCGCCTTGCGCGTGATCGGATCGGACCAGCCTTCCGCCGCCGCCATTTCGAACACGTCGCGGCAAAGCGAAACCATCTCTGTACGGTCGGCTGCATAGCGCGTCAGGATCTTGCGGCGCGTCGCGGCCTCGGCCCACCAGAACATCGCCATGGCGTGGGACGGGCGCAATTCGATCCGTTCGGCGAGGGGCGCGCAAATCGCTGGCTCTTCGCGCGACAGCGCCACGAGGCGGTCGACTGTGGTTTCGGCGAGCACCGCGTTCCGGTTGGCGAGGAGTTCGCGCACCACGGCCGGTTCACCGACCTGCGCGAGGCTTGCCGTCACCGACACGCAAAGGTTTCGGCGGCGGGCGATGGTGAGGCGGTGCTCGAGCGAGGAGTTCTGGATGATCTCCACGAGGTCGCAGGCGTCGAACGCGTCGCTTTCCTCAAGCAGAGGACGCGCCACCGGGAAGGCGCAATGCGCGAGGTAGCGCAGGAGCCGGCGCGGCGCATCGCGGCATACGGCCAGGCGTGCTGAGCACAGGCTGCGCTCACGGTCGGTGACGTGCAGCAGCATGTCGAGCAGGATGTCCCCCGCCATCGACCTGTCCTGCGGCGGGATCCGCGATCCGGGCATGGCCACGACGTCAATCAGCCGGCGAACCAGCGCATCTTGTGCGGCGCTCTGCGGCTTCTGCGCGTGTGTTTGAGACGTGTCGCTCATTCTGAAAGGCCTGCCCTAACTCCGGGAACCTGCCATCCAAGCGTTAATGAGACGTAGACCGCCTTTAATTTTCTGGCGTTTTTCCCGCGTGGGTTGTGGCCAGGATCAGTAGCTGCGGCGGCTGCCGGGGTGCACGAACAGCAGCAGCAGGCTGAACGCGAGGCAGATCACGTAAACCAGGAAATGGGTGCCACCATCGGTGCCGCCTTCCGGCAGCACGAGTTCGCGCCCGAGCCAGGGCGACAGGTGCAGTGCGACGCCGGCGCCGAGTATCAGCACGCTGATCCCGGCGGCGAACCGGCGGGTCGCCGGAATCAGCAGCAGCAAGGCGGTCACCAGCTCGATCACGCCAGAGACGAAGCGGCCGGCCGGCTCAAACAGCGTGATGCCGGTGCTGCGGGCCAGCGCGGAAAACGCGAGATGCTCGCCCGGCGCGTCATAGAACTTGACGTAGCCCGGCACGGGATTGGGCCAGGGGTGAATGGTAATATGCAGGAAAAACAGGGTCAGAGCGATCGCCAGCAGCCAGCTGGCCATTAGGCGAAATGCGCTCATGGGAGAGGCCTCCTCGACGCCCTTACCGACGCTGGACCGTAGCGGCAGGCCTCCCGCAAGGCAACCTCGCACCGTGCTCACAAGTCGCGGCGCAGCAGGCGTGCGCCCCTTTCCATGCCGGACTTGCCTACCTATTGTCCCGCCGCACCGGGCGGGAGTTTTGCGTATGAACGGCGACATCGAGAAGATGGTCGGCGAGATGGCCGAGGAGGCCTCCGAAAGCGTCGCCTCGCCGGTCAGCGGCCTCAGCGAAGCGCTCGGCGCCGGCGCGAGCTTCCTGACGACCGCTACGCATTGGCGCGCCATGCGCCTGCGCCGGGGCGTGAAGATTGAGCTGCCGGCCTATCTCGCCGTGCAGTGCAGCTGGTTCATGGCCTTCGGCCTGCAGATGGTGCTGTTTCCGTACCTGATCACGGGGCGCGACCACCTGCACCTCGACGGGCTGGCGCTGGGCCTCGCCAACATGGCCCTGTCGCTTCCCTCGGTGATCTTCCTGCTGATCGGCGGCGTGGTGGCCGAACGGGCGGACGGCAAGCGGCTGCTGATCCTGCTGCACCTGCTGGCCGCCGCACCGGCGATGCTGCTCGCGTTCTATGTCGGCCCCGGCGAGCTGACTTACGGGATGATGATCTTCTACGCGATTTCGATCGGCACCATCGGCGCCTTCATGATGCCGGCGCGCGATTCCATCGTGAACGAGGTGGTCGAGCGGCGCATGCGGGTCGGCTCCGGCGTGACGCTGCAGCTCGGTGTGACGCTTGCGACGATGGCGCAGTTCCTGGCGCAGATCGTCGGCCTTGTGCTGGCCGGATACGCTGACCGGGCGACCAAGATGCCGTCCTGGCTTGGCGGGTTCAGCATCGGGCCGATTTCCGCTGAAACGCTGCTGTTCGTTCAGGGCGCCGCGTTGATCAGCGGCGCCGCCTTTGCGCTGATGCTCGCCCGCGGACGGCAGGTGCGCGGCACCGGCAAGGGCGTGCGGGCGACGTTCGCCGCCATCGGCGAGGGCGTGACCGCCGTGCGCGCCGATCCGAAGCTGTGGGCAATGACCAGCCTGATGTTCGGGGTCGGCGTGTTTGTCATCGGCTCGTTCCTGGTGGTGCTGCCGATCGTCAACCGCGACGTCTACCATTTCGGCTCTTCGGGGATCCGCGACATGTTCGTGAC
Source organism: Acidobacteriota bacterium (assembly GCA_016712445.1). Lineage (NCBI taxonomy): Bacteria > Pseudomonadati > Acidobacteriota > Acidobacteriota bacterium. The sequence continues at coordinate 138,956 of JADJRB010000001.1, forward strand.
CTTCTGGATGGGCGCGTTCGTGTCCTCGGCGGTGCTGGCCGTGTTCAAGCGGATCAAGCGGCAGGGCCGGTTGCTGCTGCTCGCGCAGCTTGTCGCTTCGGTTTCGATCCTCGCAATGATCGGCTCGATCCCGCACTGGATGTTCCTCGGCATCGTCTTCGTCTGGGGCCTCGCGGCGGGCATTTCGATCGCGATGAGCCGGTCGATCGTGCAGGATTCGGCGCCGAAGCAGAAACTGGCTCGGGTGCTTTCGATCTACCAGCTGGGCTTCATGGCGGGGGCGCCGTTCGGGGCGGCACTGATGGGCGCACTGGTGGACGTGTTCGGGCCGCAGAAGATCGCCGTCGTGCCGGCCGGGGGGATGATCCTGCTGATCGGCTGGATGGTGTTCTTCACCCCGGTCTGGAACATGAAGGGCTCGGCCTGGCTGGCCCACCATGAGGGCCGGAAATAGCCGGGATGACTTTCCGCACAATCTCGCTTAGCGCTTGATCGCATGAGCTTCCTGCCCCGCGCGACCGTGCTGACGTCCAATATTGCGGACAACTGGCGCACCCTTGATGCCTTGCATCCGGGCGCAACGACGGCGGCTGTGGTGAAGGCGGACGGGTACGGCCTCGGCGCGGCGAAAGTGGCGCGCGCGCTGAAGACGGCCGGCTGCGCGACGTTCTTTGTGGCCTATCTCGAAGAGGGCGTGACCCTGCGCAAGGCGCTCGGCAAGGGCCCGCGCATCTTCGTGCTGAACGGGCCGATGCGGGGCGAACTGGCCGCCTACCGCGACGCCGAACTGACGGCTGTGCTGTCGAGCGAGCTGCACCTGAAGCTCTGGTCGACCGCGCCGCGCGGCACGTGCGCGATCCATGTCGACACCGGCATGAACCGGCTCGGCATTCCGGCGAGCCTGGTTGATACTGAAGCCACCGCCATCCGCCGGCTCGCGCCGGTGCTGGTGATGAGCCACCTCGCCTGCGCCGACGAGCCGAAGAATCCGATGAACCTGCAGCAGCGGCGGGATTTCGAGGAAATCGCAGATGCCTTCCCGGACACGCCGGCGAGCCTTGCAAACTCGGCCGGATGTTACCTCGGCCGGGGATATGGCTTTGACCTTACGCGGCCCGGGCTTGCCCTGTATGGCGGCAGCGTGCCGCCGGCGAACGTGACGCTGAAGCCCGGCGTGGTGCTGGAAGCGACGGTCGTCAGCGTGTTCACCGGGCGCAAGGACACATCCGTCGGCTACGGCGCCACTTATCCGCTCAGCGAAGACCGGCTGCTGGCGACCTGCGCCATCGGCTATGCCGACGGCCTGCCACGGGCTGGCTCCGGCCAGCTGCGCGGCTGGATCGACGGCATTGCCTGCCCGGTGGCCGGGCGTATCTCGATGGATCTGGTCACGCTCGACATTACGGACGGGCCAAAAGCGATAAAGCCGGGCGCCCGCGTTGAATTCCTGGGCGAGCACGCCAAACTGGAAGCGCAGGCAGCGGCTTGCGGCACGCTCGGCTATGAGCTGCTGACCGGCCTTGGCCCCCGGGTGCAACGCAACTATCGCTGAGGCCGTCATGACCAATCCGCTGCAGATCATCGGAAGCATCACGCTGGGCCTGTTCGCCGAGATCGGGCGGCTGACCTCGTTTGCGGCACGCGTGAAGACGGCGGCCTTCACGCCGCGCTGGTATGGCGGCGAGATCCTGCGCCAGATAGTGCGGATCGGGTTCTACTCATTGCCGGTGGTCGGCCTCTCGGCCGTGTTCATCGGCGCGGCGCTGGCGCTCAACATCTATGAGGGCGGCAGCCGTTACGGCGCCGAGCAGTTCGTGCCGAACATCGTGGTGCTCGGCATCTCGCGCGAGCTCGGCGCGACGATCACCGGCCTGATGCTGGCGGGACGAGTCTCCGCCGGCATTGCCGCCGAGATCGGCGCCATGCGGGTGACCGAGCAGATCGACGCGCTGGAGACCCTTTCGGCCTCGCGTTTCCGCTATCTCTATGCGCCGCGGTTCCTGGCTGCGCTGATCACGTTGCCGGCGCTCGTGATGATCGCCAACATCATCGGCGTGATGGGCGGCTGGCTGGTCAGCGTCTACGGCCTCGGCTTCGACTCGACCGTCTACCTGCGCAACACGCTCGACTTCGTGACCCGTGACGACATCCTCGTCGGCCTGATCAAGGCGGTGGTGTTCGGCGCCGTGATCGCGATCATGGGCTGCTATCAGGGCGACCGCAGCCAGGCGGGCGCAACCGGCGTCGGCCGGGCTGCGACGCTGTCGATGGTCGGCGCGGCGGTGCTGGTGCTCGCCTTCAACTACCTCCTGTCCACGCTGTTCGTGGAGATCGGCCTGTGAGCGCGCCCATCCTGAAACTCGACGGGGTCGAAAAGTCCTTCGGCACCAAGCAGGTGCTGCGCGGTGTCGACCTTGAAGTTGCGCCCGGCCAGAGCCTCGTCGTGATCGGCGGGTCGGGCTCGGGCAAGTCGGTGATGCTGAAGAATGCCCTCGGCCTGATGACGCCGGACAAGGGAAAGATCTTCTTTGACGGCGCCGACGTGACCAAGGCGACCGGCCGGACGCGCGAGAAGATGCGCGCGCGCATCGGCATGCTGTTCCAGTCCGGCGCGCTGTTCGACTCGCTCACCGTCTGGGAGAATGTCGCCTTCCGCCTGATCAATTCGGAAGGCCTCAGCCGCAAGGATGCCAAGGAACGCGCCATCGAGACGCTGAAGAAGGTTCGTCTGGGGGCGGACGTTGCCGGGCTCTATCCGGCGGAGATTTCCGGCGGCATGCAGAAGCGCGTCTCGCTTGCCCGCTCGATCATTTCCGAGCCGGACCTGATCTTCTTCGACGAACCAACCACCGGCCTTGATCCGATCACGGCCGATGCGATCAACGACCTGATCCTCGAAATGGTCCGCGGCCTCGGCGCCGCCGCCGTCTCGATCACGCATGACATGCCAAGCGCCCGCAAGATCGCCGACGAGATCGCCATGCTGTTCGAAGGCAAGATCATCTGGCGCGGCAAGGCGTCGGATGTCGACCATAGCGGCAACGAATATGTCGACCAGTTCGTGAACGGACGAGCTGACGGACCTATCCAGCCGGCGATATGAACGAGCCGGAAATCGTCTATATCCGCCTTATTCCGGGAAACGATGTCCCGGACAGAACTTTCAGCACCCCATTCAAAGTGGTTATTGTCGCGGACCTTCCTTCTGCGGACGATTGGCAAACCTCGATCGCGAAGTGGCTGATTTCCCAAGGGTGCCTTTATGTAATGTGTTGGGGAGTCGACTGCGAACTCTGGGAGGAGTCTGTCGATTGGGTTCAGGTTGATCTCGAAATTGCATCGCCCGGACGGCCTGATGAGTCCTTCGTGATGACAACACAACACTCAAGCGAACCGCTGTCTGCAGTCTTTTGGTATTCTTGGCACTGCGCCGCCGCGCCAAACGACGAACTCGACCCTGTCGTGATTTTGCTTATCTCGGACACGGACCGCTTCTCAGAACTGGCCGATGCTTACAGACTGGCCCGGCATTCGGACGAATAAGCCAGAGGCGCCACGCGCCTCGTAGGGTGGGTTAGCCGTAGGCGTAACCCACCATCTTCTGTCCCGCCCCTGGACGGTGGGTTACGGCCTTCGGCCTAACCCACCCTACAATTCGCCGCCTCAACACGCCTCACGCCGCCGCCAACCATTGCATTTGTACGCAATTACGTACATATTGCCCGCATGCCCCACATCACCGACGCCATCTCCATCACTGAAGCGCGCGCGAACCTGAAACAGGTGATCGACAGCGTGATCGACGATCATGCGCCCGTCGCCATCACGCGCCGGGGGGCGGGAGCGGCTGTAATGGTGAGTATGGACGACTGGAACGGCATGCTGGAGACCATCCATCTCCTCTCGAATCCTGAAGGTGCGGCGCGCTTGCTGCGAGCCATCAATTCGGATGGCAAGAGCCGCGTCGAAATCGACGGAGACACCTTCTCGAAACTGGCGGACGAAGACCCGGAAGCGCTCTGGACGATGATCCGCGATGCGCGTCGCGTTTGAGCCGGAAGCGCTGGAAGATCTCGACTGGTGGATGGACAAGGACCGGAAAACCGGCCTGAAGGTTCTGAAGCTCATCCGCGAAGTCCAGCGCGACCCGTTTGAGGGTATCGGAAAGCCCGAGCCTCTGAAGGGTGACCTGTCCGGCTGGTGGTCGCGGCGCATCACGGACGAGCACCGCCTGGTCTACAAGGTCGATGGTTCGGGTAAGGATCAAATCCTGCTCATCGCGCAGTGCCGGGGACATTATGCCGACTGACAATTCGGGCAGCCGCGCATCAACCGAATGCGATACGAAGGACTGTCCCTCGTGCCTGCATTGACGCACCTGCCCGCGTCCGGCCGTCTGTCCGTGCCCTGGAAGAATGGCGGCGGCGAGACGCAGGAGATTGCCGTGTTTCCGGATGGCGCCGGCATGGACGATTTCCAGTGGCGGATCAGCCAGGCCGTCGTCAGCGCGGCCGGGGCGTTCTCCGTGTTTCCGGGAATTGACCGGCACCTGACCTTGCTGAGTGGCAGCCTGCGTCTCGACATAAACGGCGTGCGGCGGGACCTATGCCCGGGCGAGAGCGTGCGGTTTGCAGGTGACGTGCCCGTTCGGGGCGACCCGGCGGGCACGCATGCCACCGATCTCAACATCATGACGCGGCGCGGCGCATTCGCTGCAGAGGTCGCGGAAATTGCGCCGGGCGGCCCTGTGACCTGCGGCGCAGGCACCTGTTTCATCTTCGCCCTGGCGCCCGCGAAGGTGGCAGGCCAGACGCTCGCCGCCCACGACGTGCTGCGGATTGAAGATGTCGAAAACACGCAGCTCCACGCAACCGGCGGCCCGGTACTCCTGATACGGATTTTCAGGGTCTAGCGTGCCGCGGCCTGCCCTGCCGCCCGCCCGGTCGCGAGGCACGCGGTGAGCAGGTAGCCGCCGGTCGGCGCGTCCCAGGCGATCATCTCGCCCGCACAGAAGACGCCGGGCAAGGCTGTCAGTTGAAGCCCGTCATCAAGGGCCGCCCATGACACACCGCCGGCCGTCGAGATCGCGCTGTCCATCGGCGCTGTGCCCGTGAGCACAAGGGGCAGTGCCTTGATCAGGCGCGCGAGGGCTTCGGGCTCTTTCGGAAGCTTGCCCGTCATCACTTCATTCAAGAGCGCGATCTTGGCGGCATCCAGCCGCGCCGCCTTACGCAACCGGTTCGAAACCGAGTCCTTCGGGTGCGCCGCCGCAAGGCGTGCCGCGAGCGCTGCTTCATCCGCATCCGGAAGAAGGTCGATTTGCAGCACGGCGCGCCCGTCAGCGGCGAGGTCGCGGCGCAGCCCGGCGGCGAGCGGATAGACCGCGCCGCTTTCGATGCCGACGCGTGTGATCACGAAGTCGCCCCGCACGGATTGTCCGCCTGCGGACAAGGTGACGTTCTTGACCGGCGCCCCTTCATGGGCGCGCATCTTTTCGGACCAACCGGCGATGAAGCCGCAATTCGACGGCGCGAATGGCTCCAGCGCCACGCCCTTGCCTTCCAGCAGCGTGGCCCACGTGCCGTCCGATCCGAGCCTTTTCCAGCTTGCCCCGCCGAGCGCGAGCACAACTGCATCCGCCTTCACGGCGGCGCGCCCAGTCATTGTGTCGAAGACCAGGGCCCCGTCCGCGTCCCACCCCGTCCAGCGGTGGCGCGTGTGCAGCGCCGCGCCCCGCTCGCCGAGCCGGGCCAGCCAGCGGCGCAGCAGCGGCGACGCCTTGCCGCCGCCCGGGAACACCCGGCCAGACGAGCCGACATGCGTCTCGATGCCGAGCCCCGCCATCCATTTGACGATCTCGCCCGGCCCGAATGCCTCGACCATTTTCGCAAGCCGCGCGTCGGGCGCGTCGTAGCGCGTGCGGAACGAGGCTTCGTCTTCCGAGTGCGTGATGTTGAGCCCGCTCTTGCCGGCCATCAGGAACTTGCGCCCCGCGCTCGGCATTGCGTCGTAGATGTCGACCCGCGCGCCGGCTTCCAGCGCCGCCTCGGCCGCCATCAGGCCCGCTGGTCCCGCGCCTATGATCGCGACGTGTTTCATCCCTCCCCTTTATCCCTGCCGCACCGCCCTTGCCAGTGCGGGCCGAAGCCGCATAACCCTCCGGCATGGCCAAAGCCTCCACATCCGCCTTCGTCTGCCAGTCCTGCGGCGCCGTGCACGCCAAGTGGGCGGGCCGGTGCGAGGCTTGCGGAGAGTGGAATACGCTGGTCGAGGAGACTGTCAGTGCCCCGCCCGGCGCCCTCAAGGCCGAGAAGACGCCCACCGCCAAGCGCGGACCGAAGACCGAGTTCATAGCGCTGAACGCCGAAACCGACACGCCTCCGCGCATCGTCATCGGCGTCGAGGAACTGGACCGGGTGTTCGGCGGCGGCCTGGTGCCAGCCTCGGCCACGCTGATCGGCGGCGATCCCGGCATCGGCAAGTCGACGCTGCTGCTGCAGGCCGCTGCGCGCCTCGCCCGCAACGGCGTGAAGACGGTCTATGTCTCGGGCGAGGAAGCCGCCGCGCAGATCCAGGAGCGGGCCAAGCGGCTGAAAGTGGCAAACTCGCCCGTGCAGCTTGCGACCGAAACCGACCTGCGCCGCATCCTTGCCGCGCTGAAGGAAGCCAATCCCGGTTTCGTGGTGATCGACTCGATCCAGACGCTCTGGTCGGACAGCCTCGAGGCCGCGCCCGGATCGGTCGCGCAAGTCCGCGCCTGCGCGCAGGAGCTGGTGCGCTGGGCCAAGAAGTCCGGCGCGGCGCTGGTGCTGGTCGGGCACGTCACCAAGGAGGGCACCATCGCCGGCCCCCGCGTCGTCGAGCACATGGTCGACGCGGTGTTCTATTTCGAAGGCGAGCGCGGCCACCAGTTCCGCATCCTGCGCGCCGTGAAGAACCGGTTCGGTCCGACCGACGAAATCGGCATCTTCGAGATGCACGCCCTCGGCCTTACCCCGGCGAAGGAGCCGTCTGCACTGTTCCTCTCCGCCGAGGCCGAACCCGGCGGCGGTACGGCTGTGTTTGCGGCCATGGAAGGTTCGCGCCCGGTGCTCGCCGAAGTGCAGGCCCTCGTCGCCAAGAGCCCGTTCGGCACGCCCCGGCGCAGCGTGATCGGCTTCGATTCCGGGCGTCTCGCTATGATCATGGCCGTACTGGAGGCGCGTTGCGGCGTGAATTTCGCCGGCATGGACGTGTATCTCTCGGTGGCGGGCGGCTACCGGATCAACGAGCCCGCCGGCGACCTTGCCGCTGCTGCCGCCCTCCTGTCTTCGCTGGCGGGCAATCCGGTGCCCGCGCGCAGCGTGTTCTTCGGCGAGATTGCGCTTTCCGGCGCAGTGCGTGCAGCGCCGCGTATGGACCAGCGGCTCAAGGAAGCGGCACGGCTGGGCTTCCAGCGGGCGTTCGCGCCGGACAGCAGCCCAGCGGCAGACGGCGGCTTGACGCTCGCGCCGATTGCGCGGCTTATCGCGCTCGTCGACCTTCTCGCCCCGGACGCAGCAAATGCTTGAAAACATTTCCGCTTTTGACGGCATTGCGCTGGGCATCATCATCGTTTCGGCCATCATGGCGTTCGCGCGCGGCTTCCTGCGCGAACTCGCCACGCTGGGGGCGTTCATCGGCGCGCTGGCCGCTGCCTACTACGCGCGGAAACTGCTTCACGGTGTGGTTGCCGACCTGCTGCCGCCCGGCAGCCATCCGCTCGCGCCGGACATCATCTTGGTCATCAGCGCCTTCCTGATCGTCTATGTCATCGTCGCCTGGCTGGGCCATGGCCTGTCCAAATCGATCATGACCAATGGCGATATCGGCATGTTCGACCACATCGCCGGGCTGGTATTCGGGATCATCCGGGGCGGCGTGGCGCTCGTGTTCTTTGCCGTGTTGCTGAACGCCGGCTTCCGTGTCGACCGCGTGCCGCCCTTCATCCAGAACAGTATCAGCTACCCGATCCTGGCCCGCGCGGCGGACGCGGTCACCGGCGAGGCGCGGGAAGTCAGCGAGCACGGACAAGCCGGTACACCCGCCTCAGGCGACTGAACTTGATGCTGCGCCTGCACTGGCTAGGTTGAGGCGTCCACCGATCCACGGGGAGGAAGACCTTGCTGCCAAGCCCTGACCGCCTGTCGCGCCGCAATTTCCTGCTCGCTTCGGCGTCGGCTGCGCTGCTGAGCGCCTGTGCCACGAAAACCGGCGAGGTGCCGGCCGGGCACGCACCGACTATGGCCGACCTGCTGGCGGCCCAGGCCGTCACCATCCGGAACCTCACATCGACCGATCCCGGCATCAAGGCGCTGGCCAAGCGTCTTTCCACGGCGCAGATCGCCGGGCTGGGTGAAGCGACGCACGGCTCGCACGAGGACGCCCTGCTGAAAGCCGTGCTGATCCAGCGGATGGTGGAGGATCATGACCTGCGCGTCGTGCTGCTGGAAGCGAACCGCACCGGCGCCGCGCAGTTCGATGCCTACGCGTCCGGCGCCCCCACGGGGCTGCTTGCCGCAGACGCAGTTCGGGAAGCGCCGCTGTTCCGGATCCTCAAGACCGAAGTTATGGCCGACCTGCTGACCTGGCTGCGCGGCTGGAACGCGGTCAACCCCGACCAGCGCGTGCAGGTGCTGGGCATCGATTGCCAAGCCAGCAGCGCAGACGCGGGCGATGCGCTGGCTGCGCTGTCGAAGGTCGACTCGGGAGCTGCCGACGCGCTGGCCGCCTCGCTTGCGCCCATCCTGACCGAAGAAGCCCGGAGCCTGCGCCACGACCGGATGCTCAACCAGATTGCATCGGCCCAGCGCGTCGAGGCCGAAGCGGCCTGCCTGATGCTGGAGGCCGAACTGAAGCGCGTCGGGTTGCCGGACGCGGCGTTCACCGCCCGCCGTGCCTGGCAGGGGCTGAATGCGTTCGAGCTGGAAACCTCGGACGCCGACATCACGCTCGCGACGCCCGAATACTGGAGCCGCCGCGACGTGTTCATGGCAGACAATGCGCTGGCGCTGGCCGGCGGAAAGCCGGCCGTGCTGTGGGCGCACAACGCGCATGTGGCGGGCGGCCGGCCCGGCGGCGGCAGCGCCGGCTACGAGCCGACCGGCGGCGCCCTGCGCGACGCGCTCGGCAAACGCTATGCGGCGCTGGTGCAGGAGTTCGGGGAGGCAACCTTCCTGGCGCTGCCGGCCGGAGAGGATTTCGGACCGGATGCGCCCCTCGCCTTTATCCGCCGCCGCGCCCGGCCGGACACGCTGAACGCCCTGACGGCAGAGGCGAGCAGAACAACCGCCTGGTTCGACCTCGCCAACCTGCCGGATTCCCCGCTGACGGCGCAGTGGCGCAGCACGGAGATCGGCCTCGACTGGTACGGCGCCAAGGCCAGCGAGACGCCGCTCGACAGCGATATCTCGCACGTTCCGCCCGCCCGGCTGTTCGACCTCGTGGTGTACCATCCCAAGCTGACCGCCTCGCGCATGCTCTAAAACGGGAACCCGCTGGCCGGCCATCGGGTTGTTTCGTCGAACGCCGCGCCAGGTCCGGCCGGCGACCCGAGGAGTTCCCGTCATGCGGCTGCGTATTCCAATGGCAACGATGGCCCTGCTGATGGCCGCCGCCTGCGGCGAGCCCGGCAGCGCTCCGGACGGCACAGCCGGCCTCAGCGACGTACCGGAAAGTGTGGCCTCGCCGGAGCCGGTCGAGACGATCGGCGAGCCCGTCGAAGAAGCACCGCTTGAAGTGAACGCCGCTTTGCCGGGATTGCGCTTCCTGCAGATCGGCATGACCGCTGAAGAGCTGAAGGCTCACGACACGCCCATGACGTGGGGCACGCGCAGCCTTGAAGGTGAAGAATACGAGACCGCAGACGTCGAACTGGCGCCGGGCGCAGTCGTCACCGCGACGTTCGACCTTGAGGACAAGCTCTATAGCCTTGAGATTGCCTCACTCGAGATTCGCGACAATCACGGCACCGGCGCCGGCTCGACGTTGGAAGAAGTGCAGCAGGCCTACCCCGAAGGCCGTCTGGCGTACGGCCTTGAGGAAGGCCGCTATGCGACCTTCCTGACTGGCGGCCTGCTGGTGTTCCAGTTTGATCCAGCGGACCTGCCCGAGACGTGTTTTGAGCCGCAGCCCCTGTGCGAGCCGCCCGTCGGGATCAAGGCGCGCCGGATGGTGATCTACGGACAGCCGATCCCCGCCTGACTGCAAGAACATCGCCGGTCTGCCCTTTCGCATCCGCGGAAACCCAACTATATCCCGCTCGGGCAGCGCCGCCCCACAGCGAATCGGGAATTCCGATGGCCTATTTCGACAATGATGACGACAAGCCACGCGAAGAGTGCGGCGTTATTGGTGTGTTCGGCAACAAGGAAGCGAGCCTGCTGACAGCGCTCGGCCTGCACGCCCTGCAGCACCGCGGACAGGAAGCCTGCGGCATCGTCAGCTTTGACGGCAAGCGCTTCAACTCCGAGCGCCACATGGGCCTGGTGGGTGAGCATTTCGGCGGCGACCTGCGCACGCGCCTGCCCGGCCATGCCGCCATCGGCCACAACCGGTACTCCACGCAGGGCCGGCCGATGCTGCGCAATATCCAGCCGGTCTTTGCCGACCTCGCGCTCGGCGGCTTTGCGGTGGCCCACAACGGCAACCTGACCAACGCCCGCGACGTGCGCCAGCAGCTCGTGCGCAACGGCTCGATCTTCCAGTCCACCATGGACACCGAAGTCATTCTCCACCTCGTGGCCCGCAGCCCCAAGAAACGTTTTGTCGACCGCCTGATCGACGCGCTGCACCAGATCGAGGGCGGCTACGCGCTCGTCGGCCTGACCGGCAAGAAGCTGATCGGCGCGCGCGATCCCATCGGCCTGCGCCCGCTGGTGCTCGGCCGCCTCGGCACCGGCTACGTGCTCGCCTCGGAGACCTGCGCGCTCGACATCATCGGCGCCGAATTCGTGCGCGAGATCGAGAATGGCGAAGTGGTCGTCATTTCCGAAAACGGTATCGAGAGCTTCCGTGCCTTTGCGCCTCGCCCGCCGAGCCCGTGCGCCTTCGAGTATGTCTACTTCGCGCGGCCGGACAGCTTCATCCAGGGCCGCTCGGTTTACGAAGTGCGCCGCCGGATGGGTCATCAGCTCGCCGCCGAGACGCCTGCAGAGGCCGACGTGATCGTGCCGGTGCCGGACTCCGGCGTGCCGGCCGCGCTCGGCTTCTCCGAAGCGTCCGGCATCCCGTTCCAGATGGGCATCATTCGCAACCACTATGTGGGGCGTACCTTCATCCAGCCGACGCAGACCGGCCGACAGACCGCGATTTCCAAGAAGCACAGCCCGAACCGAGCGGTGCTCGAAGGCAAGCGCGTGATCCTGGTCGACGACTCCATCGTGCGCGGCAACACCTCGAAAAAGATCGTCCAGATGGTGCGCGAGGCCGGCGCCCGCGAGATCCATTTCCGCTCCGCCTCGCCGCCGATCCTGAACCCGGACTTCTACGGCATCGACATGGCCGGCAAGTCCGAGTTGTTCGCCGCGAACCACACGCATGAGGAAATGGTCAAGGAGCTGAAGGTCGAAAGCCTCGGCTTCCTGTCGGTGCCGGGCCTTTACAAGGCCATCGGCGAGCCGGTGCGCAACACCATGCTCCCGCAATTTGCCGACCATTGCTTCACCGGCGAATACCCGACCCCGCTGGTCGACTACCAGCAGGACCAGGCCGACAAGGAACGCCAGCTCTCCTTGCTGGACGACGTGTAAGCCGCGCGCTACACGGCGCGCCATGACCCATTCGCCCCGCCTCGTTCTCGTCACCGGCGCTTCGCGCGGCATCGGCCGCGCCGCCGCGCTAGCACTCGCCCGGCAAGGCGACCTCGTGATCGCCATTGCCCGCTCGAAAGCGGCGCTCGAGAAGCTCGACGACGAGATCCGCGCGCTGGGTTCCGAGGCGCTGCTGGTGCCGATGGACCTGAAGGACACCAAAGGGATCGAAACGCTCGGCAAGGTGCTCGGCGAACGCTTTGGCCGCCTCGACGGATTCGTCGCGAATGCGGGCCTGCTCGGCACGCTCGGCCCGCTCGAGACCTGCGGGCCGCGCAGCCTTGAGGAGACGATCCACGTGAACCTCACCGCCAACGCGCACCTGATCCGCGCGCTCGGCCCACTGCTGCACCAGTCGGGCGCGCCGCGCGCAGTGTTCGTCACTTCCGGCGTCGTGCCGCGTCCGCGTGCGTTCTGGGGGCCGTACCAGGCGTCCAAGGCCGGCCTCGAAGCGCTGGTGAAAGCCTGGGCGGACGAGAACGAGAAGATGGCGCTACGCGTCAACCTGTTCGACCCCGGCGCCGTGCGCACCGGCATGCGCGCCGAAGCGATGCCCGGCGAAGACCCGATGACACTGCCGACGCCTGACGAGGTCGCGAGGGAACTCGTCAAGCTCGTCAGCGCTGGCGAGACGCGCACCGGCGCCCGTATCGTCTACCGCGAAGTCGTTTCGAACTGATCCGCCGGGGGCGATTTCGCCCGGATTGACGCCGCTTACCGCCTCCGGGATACTCTCCGCTGGGGGGACATCCGCATGCAGCCTGCCGACACGGAATTGCCGGACCGTCCCGCTGCCCGCAAACGGCCGGCCCGCAGCCGCTTCTTCCTTGCCGCTTCCGCCGTGATGACGGCCATTGTCTTCCTCGGCTTCCTGCCGAGCTTCTATGCCCGGCCATATTTCCGGGACACCCCCCTTCCGGCCTACCTCATCCTGCACGGCCTGATCATGACGGCTTGGCAGTCGATGTTCCTTATACAGACGACATTGATTGCCCGGCGCAACACCCGTCTCCACCGCCAGCTCGGCGTCGCAGGTGCTGCACTGGCTGCACTTGTGGTCATCGCTGGCGTCTATGCAACGCTTCGCCAACCCGGCTTCTACGCGGCGCGGGCCATCGAACTGCCCTTCCCGCTTGAGCCGCTCGTGATTCCCAACCTGCTCGGCTTCCTCCTGTTCGGCAGCCTTGTCGCCGCCGCGATCCACTTTCGCCGCAACAGCGCTGCCCACAGCCGCCTCTTCTTCTGGGCTTTCGTCGTAACGATGGGGCCGGCCGTCACCCCGGTGCGCACGCTCGGCTCGATCATCGCGCCTTACTTCCCGGTGACCTTTCCGCCGGAAATCGCGCTGGTGTGGATCGCCTGGGCGGCGATCCTGATCCACGACTGGACAAGTGCCCGCAGGTTCCACCCGGTGTCCGTGGCCGGAGGATTCCTCATTCTCTTCGTCACTTTCTCGATCGTCGACTGGGTCTTGCTGATCGAGCCGCTCGGCGACTGGACGCGCTCGCTGGAAGCCTGGCGCTAGTCCACGCCTGCCAGCACAGCTGCTTCTGCCGCCTCCGCCATCGCCACAGCCGCCACCGTGCCATGTGCCGGAACCGGGCTGCGCGCGAGGCCGAGGCAGGCGGCGTAGAAGCCTTCGTCCGCGGCGCCGAGCGGATCCGGCAGGTCGGCGGCGATGTCGACCTTCACTTCATACGGCGTCGTGTTCTTCAGCTTGCGCGTCAGGAAGTCGATGTCGATCTCGCCTGACGGATAGACCACACGCATCGTCCGTTCACGGATTTCCGCCGCGCGGCTGGCGCGCAGCTTCGCCTTGCCGCCGCTCGCATAGGTGAAGACGGCTTCGGCTTCGTCGATATGGCTGGAGTGGACGCGCCGCCCGTTCGCCTCGACACCGGTGAACTCCCGGCCCAGCATCATCGCGGCAAGGTCGAGATCGTGGATCATCAGGTCCCAGATCACCGAGACGTCGCCCGCGCGCCCGCCCGGCGCCGGCGGGCCGGAGCGCACGGACTCCACCAGCAGCGGCGTTTCCGGAATGGCCAGCACGCCCATCGCCTTCGCAACGAACCGCTCCTGATGACCGACCTGCAGGATACGCCCGCGCGCCGCGGCTTCGTCCGCAAGGTCGCGCGCCGCGAGGCCGGACAGGGCCAGCGGCTTCTCGACCAGCACATGGCAATGCGCCTCGATCGCCTCGCGCGTCAGTTTCTCGTGCCAGGTGGCGGGCACGGCAATCACCACCGCGTCGCAGACCTTCAGGAACTCTGCGTAGTTGTCGTATCCCTTGGCGCCGAATGTTTCGGCGATCTTCTCCGCCCGGGCGAGGTCCACGTCAAAGATGCCCATCAGGTCCGCGCGGGCCGAGGCCGCCGCCTTTTGCGCGTGGTAGTTCCCGAACACGCCGGCGCCCGCGACGCCCACCTTCAGCTTGGTCATGTCCGCTCTGCCCTTGTCCTGTCAGTCCCGTTTCCGCCCCCGCAAGGGCGCCAAGCACGCCCCGCCGTCAAGCCGGTTCGGCAGCGCGCGCGGCGTGAACGCCGAGCCCGGTGGCGAGGCTTTCGAGATAGTCGGCCTCGAACCGCTTCGCGACGCGCGCCTCGGTCGCCCACTGGAAGGCGTGGTAAGCGCCCGGATAGATGTGCAGCTCGGCAAGGCCGCCTTCGGCCATGATCCGGCGCGCATAGGCGATGTTCTCGTCGAGGAAGAGGTCGAGCGCGCCGACGCTGATCCAGGTGGGCGGCAGCCCTGCCAGCGAGGTGGCGCGCGCGGGCACAGCGGGCGCTGCCGGCGCAGCGCCGCCGAGATAGGCGCCCCATCCGAACACGTTGCAGTCCGGCGTCCAGACATATTCGCCGATCAGCGGATCGGGCTTGGCTCCCGGCCCGGTCGTCCGGTCGTCGAGCATCGGATAGACGAGATGCTGGAAGGCGATCCTGTGCCGCCCCTCGTCGCGGGCGCGCAGCACGGTCGCCGCTGCGAGCCCGCCGCCGGCACTGTCACCGCCAACCGCGATGCGGGCCGGATCGATGCCGAGCGTCGCCGCATTCGCCACCATCCAGTCGAGCGCTGCCATGCAATCACCCACCGGCGCAGGGTACGGGTGTTCAGGCGCCAGCCGATAGTCAGGCGAGACAACCACGATGCCGAGCTTCGAACAGACGCCGAGATTGCGGATGTCAGAGCCCTCCGGCGTACCGGCCACGTAGCCGCCGCCATGGATCTGCAGGAACGCGGCGCGGCCCGCAGCCTTGCCCTTCGGCTCGTAGACGAGGCAGCGCACCGGCGGCGCGCCGGCGAGGCCGGGCACGCTCACCTCGCGTCGCGTCACGCCGAGCGCCGCTGCATCGCCCATCACCGCCATCGACTTCGACATCTCGCGCATGCCGGGCAGCGTTGCCGGGCTGAGATTTAGCGGCGGAAAGGCTTCCGCAACACCGAGCAGTTCGGGGTCGACGAGGTGACGCGATTTCATGGAAAGCCTCCCGGGCATGGTTTTCGGGCATCCTAACCCGCCATTCCCGCGCGACAAGCATTGACGCCGCGCCCGATAATCGCGCCGCGCCCCCTTCACACGGCGCGTCTCACGGTTCATGTGAACCGCAGACAAGAGAATGCAAAGGTGACGGACATGACCCAGCTGACTTCAACCGAATGGTCTCTCGCGGCGCGCCCGGTGGGCATGCCCAAACTGTCGGACTTCCAGTCGAAATCAGTGCCCGTGCCTGCGCCGGCCAACGGCGAGATCCAGGTCATGAATACCTGGATGTCGGTTGATCCCTACATGCGCGGGCGCATGTATGACCGCGAAAGCTACGTGCCGCCGTTCCAGATCGGCGAGACGCTGCAGGGCGGCGCCGTGGGCCGCGTGACGGCATCGGCCCACCCGGACTACAAGGTCGGCGACCTCGTCTCCTCCTTCCTCGGCTGGCGCACTGCCTGGACGGCGAAGCCGGAAGCGGCGGCCGTCCAGAAACTGCCGGCCACCGGCCTTCCGGAAAGCGCCTTCCTCGGCGTGGCGGGCATGCCGGGCCTCACGGCCTATGCGGGCCTCCTGCGCGTTGCGGAGTTCAAGCCATCCGACACAGTGTTCGTGTCCGGCGCGGCCGGCGCGGTGGGCTCCACCGTTGTGCAGATCGCGAAACTCAAGGGCGCGACCGTGATCGGCTCGGCCGGCGGCGCGGAGAAGTGTGCGCTGGTCAAGTCGCTCGGCGCTGACCATGTGATCGATTACAAGCAGGCAAAAGGCTTTGACGGCCTCGTCGCCGCGCTGCGCGCCGCTGCGCCGAAAGGCATCGACGTGTATTTCGACAATGTCGGCGGTGATCACCTGACGGCTGCGATCGAAGCCGCTCGCCCGCTCGCCCGCTTCGCGCTGTGCGGAATGATCGCGCAGTACAACGAGACCGGCAAGCCGGAAGGCCCGCACAACATCATCCAGGCGGTCGGCAAGCAGCTGAAGCTGCAAGGCTTCATCGTATCCAGCCATGCCGACCTTCAGCCCGCCTTCCTGGCCGACATGGCCAAGTGGATCGCCGGTGGCCAGATGAAGTTCGAGGAGACGGTGATGAACGGTATCGAGAAAGCGCCGGACGCCTTCCTCGGCCTGTTCACCGGCGCCAACACCGGCAAGATGCTGGTCAAGCTCGCCTGACGCCATGGCTGCCCTGTTTGACGCATACATCATGGTGGACTGGAGCGCGGCCTCGAAGCCGGCGCTCGGCCCGAACTCGATCTGGATCGGCATGCTGGTCAAGGACGCGCGGCTGAAGCTGCAGTTCAAGGCGGTCAACATCGACACGCGCCTGAATGCCCGTGCCTTCCTCGAAGACATGATCGCCAAGCTGACGAAGCGCGGCGACAAGGTGCTGCTCGGGTTCGACTTCTCGCTCGGCTATCCGGCCGGCACGGCGAAGGCGCTCGGCCTGAAGACCGACACGCTGGCGCCGTGGGCGGCCATGCACGCGCTCCTCGCTTCGCGCTACAAGGACAAGCCGGACAACAATTCGCGCCCGCGCTTCGCCATCGCGGCGGGGCTCAACTATACGATCTCGAAGGGTCCGTTTCCGTTCTGGGGTACGCCGCCGGCGGACAAGGCGACGACGCTGTCGACGACCAAGACCGAGTTCACGCCCGACAAGCCGGTCGCCGAATACCGCCTCGCCGAAGCACAGCTGCGCGCGCTTCCGGGCGCGTCGCCAAAGTCCTGCTGGCAACTTTACGGTGCAGGCTCGGTCGGCAGCCAGAGCCTCACCGGCATCCCGCACGTGCATGCGCTTCGCCAGTCCCTGCCGAACACCCGCATCTGGCCGTTCGAACTGGGTGAAGGCGGCCCGGTGACCGCGGAAATGCTCGACGGAATCGACGTAGTGATCGCCGAGATCTACCCCTCCCTGGTCAAGCCGAAGCCCGAAAAGGGAGAAGTGGCCGACGAGGCCCAGGTCCGCCAGATTGCCCGCCACTACGCAGATCTGGACGAAAAAGGGACACTTGGCGCCGCTTTTTCCACAGGCAAATCGTTTTCCCCGGAACAGATCGGGACCATTACCTCCGAAGAGGGCTGGATTCTCGGCGTATAGCCTGTGTCTATTGGGATTCCGGCGTATCCAAGGGATTCGAATCGTGGGTAAGTCGGCCCAATGGCGTGCAAGCGTCATTTAATCTAGAGGAGAACCCCTATGAACAAGGGTGAACTGACCAAAGCAGTCGCCAACGCTTGCGGCATGTCGCAGAGCGACGCCGGCAAGGCTGTGGACGCTGTCTTTGACACCATCGCAGGCTCTGTGAAGGGTCGCGAGCAGGTTGCAATCGCTGGTTTCGGCACGTTCGTCGCCAAGACGCGCAATGCCCGTGAAGGCCGTAACCCGGCCACCAAGGAAGTGATCAAGATTCCGGAAAAGACGTCGGTGGCTTTCAAGCCGGCTTCGGTCCTCAAGGATATCTGATCTTTCCGCCCCCTAGTGGGGCATCAAGACCGATCCGGCGGCGCGTTCCTCAAGGGGGCGCGCCGCTTTCCATTCCAGCAATGCCACCTGCAGCACGCCGGCGACGAACACACCGATCACCGCGCCGATGAGCACGCCGAAGGCGCCGAGTTGCAGCACGATGCCGAACCAGTAGCAGGCCGGGATCATCACGACGAAGAAGCTGCCCAGATGGATGGCGCTCGGCAGCCAGACCATGCCCTGCGCCCGCAGCGCGAAGGACGCCGTCGCCTGCAGGCCGTCGAACACGGTCGCAATCGCTGCCAGCCAGAGCAGGCCCGCGATCGCCGGGGCGAGCGCAATGCCGCCGATGATGGCATCCTCGCGCACCAGCAATTTCGAGATCGGCCCGGCAAATGCCACCAGCACGATGCCGAGGATGATGCCCATGACGATGGTGGCGACCACGCCCAGGCGCCCCGCATTACGCACTTCCTGCACATTGCCGCGCCCCATCGCTTCCGCCACCCGCACAGACGTCGCCGAGGCGATGCCGAGGTAGAACATGAAGCAGAGGCCCATCATCTGCACCGAATAGCCATAGACCGCGTTGGCTGCGATCGAGACCCAGGTCGCGATGATGAAGGTGATGTTGAACCCGCCCCATTCGGCGACGTTCGAGACGGCGGTGCCCGTGCCGACATCGAACTGCCGGCGTGCTTCGCCCTCGGCGGCCGGCGGCGAAGGCCGGAAGGCCGGCGTCACCAGCGCGACGAGCACCAGGAACACGATCACCATCAGCCAGCGCGTGCCGGTCGTCGCCCAGGCGACGCCGTCGGCGCCCATCTGCGGGAAGCCCCAGTAGCCGCCCACCAGCGCGAGATCGACGAACAGGTTGATCAGCACGCCGCCATACATCACCAGCGTCACCATCAGCGGGCGCCGCAGCGCCTCGAGATAGTAGCTGCAGGCCTGCGTGATCATGTGGCCGGTCAGGCCGATGGCGAGAATGCGCGTCACCGAGGCAGTGGAGCTCGCAACGACTTCCGGCGTCGCCGCGCGCTCAGCCTCGCTGGCCGGGGCAATCGTCACGAACAGCCAGTGGAACAGCGCGCCTGCGGTCGGCAGCAGCAGCGCGGTCAGCGCCGCCCCGAGCAGGACGGCCCAGACAAGGCCGCGACGGAAGACACGGCCGGAGCCTGCCTCGCGGCCGACACCCAGCATTTCCGAAGTCAGCACCTGAACGCCGAGCAGGATGCCAAGGCCGAGCCCCAGCGACACGCCGATCGGCAGCCAGCTGGAGAGCACATAAGCAAGCTCCTGCGGCGCGAACTGGCCGAGCACGATCGCATCGGTGAGGCCCATCAGCATCATCGCCATGCGGCTGACCGCAATCGGCACCGACAGGCGCAGAAGGTCCGCAATATCGGATGGGCGAGCCCAGGCGGGCAGCCGTGACGTCGTCATCCTGCCCTCCCTGTTTGACCCGGTTTCTGAGCAGCCGGGCGTGATGGCTCAAAATCACGCCCGGATCAAGGCAGGTCTCAATAGGCGACCAGAATATCGGCCGAAGACAAGGGCCGCATCTCGACGGCGCCCGTCCAGCCGTTCACCTGCGGCACCACCAGCTCGCGGGCGGGCGGGGCCGGATAGGCGCTGTAGCCCGGCACAGCGTAGACCGGACGGCCCCAGGCATCGCGCGGCCCGCACCAGGCATAAGGCGCACACGGATTGCCATACGCGGTCGGCGGATATGAAGCAGCCGGCGGCAGCACCACCACTTCATAGCCCGCATACGGATCAAACGGCGGATCGCAGACCTGCGCCAGCGCCGGCGCTGCGCCGAACGACGTGATGAAAAGCGAAGCAAGGACGGTGCGGACTTTCATGTTCAGTCTCCTGAGGGTCGGTAAGGCAGCCCCACGCTGCCCTTTAACTATTTCGGCGCAAGGCCGCCGGAAAACGGTTCACGCTGCGCGCCGTATTGTGCGTCCCAGACCGACCAGGCGTCGAAATTCGTGACCGTGAACACGCAGGTCTCCGGGTATTGCAGCGTGGCATCGGCCGAGGCGAGCCAGCGGGCGACCTGGTCGCGCACGTAGGCGCTTTCGCTGGCCCGGTCGATGAACTGCTGCCCGTCCATGTTGAACGCCGTGTAGATATCTGCATCAGCGAAGTACCAGCCCATATAGGTGTTCACGGCGCGCTCGAAGTCGGCTGCGAGTTCCGGGACGCTCGCGCGGTCGGTCCACCTGTTCGTACACGGCGCATCGGAGGCCAGCGGACCGCGCGTTGAGGCCGCGCGCCAGACTTCCATCAGCGCATCGGCGTTCGGGATATTAGGCGGCGAGTAAATCTGCGCATTGTAGCCATACCGTGGCTCCATCAGCCAGGCGAGGGCGCGGTAGCGCGCATGGTCTTCGGCGCTGCCTTCAAAGCGCCCCTTTGCCACCGCGTCCCGGTAGGCCTGCTGCTGCGCCGGATCTGCAAGAAAGTAGACAGCCATCCGGTCCATCAATTCCCCAAACCTTTCGTCCATGCGGACATAGGCCCGCGCCGTTTCGGCCGGATAGCGGATCGGCCCATAGCTGGCATGGAAATCATCCAGCATCTTTTCCTGCACCGCCGCAGTTCGGGCGAGAATGTCGTCCATGTCGACATCGCCCGCATCCGGCGGCCCAGCCATTGCCGGCAGCACGCTCGCGGCAAGGATCGTCCCTGCACAGAGCAGTTTCAGCATCTTCGTAATCGTCATGGCTTTCTCCATCGGTGCGGCGCAGTCCCGGCCGCCACTTTCCTAGGCGGGCTTGCGAGGCAAACCGGGTCATCCGCTTGCGGATATTCCGGCAAAATGAAAGGCGCCGCCCCCTTCCGGAAGCGGCGCCCGCGCGGTCCCCTCGCGCAATCCGGTTCAGCTTAGCGCTGCAGCGGATACCAGTTACCCGAACCGTTCGGGTCAGCCATCCAGTAGTTGCCCGACTGGTCGACGTAGTAGCTGTTGCCCTGGTAGGAGTTGTAGGTGTCGTAGCCCCAGGTGTGCGGCAGCGTCTGGCCGTTGCCGTAGCCGTAGTAGGTCGAGTTGCCCATCAGGCCGTTGCCGGCCTCGGTCATGTTGTTCGAGAAGCCGCCGGTATAGGCGCCGTAGGCGTTGTTGTAGTTGGTCACCGCGCCCTGGTAGCCCGCCCAGGCATTCTTCTCCTTGTTCACGATGTCGTTCGAGGTGTTGTAGTAGCCCTGCACGTTCTGGAACCCGCCGGTAGCGGCGTAGTTGTAGGCGAACTGTTCCAGCGAGCCGCTGAACTGGCCGGAGGCGACCGACTGGTTGTACATCGCGATCACCTGCGGGTTCTGCATGTTCTGCGAGATGATGTCGTTCAGGCCGGACTGCATCTGGTAGTTCTGGCCGGCGGCCCAGTTATTGTAGGCGCCGGTGATGTCCATCTGGGTGAAGTCCTGCGCGGAAGCTGCGCCTGCGGCAGCCATCAGAGCGGCAGCGGCGGCGAAGAGGCGAAGCGTTTTCATGGTTCGGTTCCTTTGGTCTGGGCGGATCATCCCGCTTGCCTTCACCGGCGCGGACCCGAAGGAAAACGGTTCAGGAAATCGCGCATTTTTTCGATCTCATCCATAATTCCAATAAAATCAGCATCTTGATAGCGTCGTTCCCCTGCCACGCGCAGCCGCTTGCATTCGCCGCCGCCTGTGGCACCAATCGGCTTCGCGGCACACGAGGCGCGGGGACCCATGAGCGATGAACCGGAACTGGCCATCTCGGCCCTGTCCAGCCGTGACCGCGACCGCCTGCTCGCCGAAGTGTATGACGAGCTGCGCATCCTTGCCCGCAAGATCCTCGCCGGCGACCGGGCGCGCCAGCACATAGCGCCCACCGAACTCGTCCACGGCGCCGCCATCAAGATCATCGGCCAGCGGCAGGTCTCGGCGAAGGAACGCACGCATTTCTTCGCCTACTCCGCGCATATCATGCGCCAGGTCCTCATCGACGAGGTGCGCCGCGAACACGCCGGCAAGCGCGGCGGCCCGAAAGTCACGCTGATCACGGAGATCGCCGAGAACGCGGCGCCCCAGTCGGAAGCGGTTGATGTCGAAGCGATCCACGAAGCGCTCAACAAGCTGGCCGAAGCCGATCCCGCCCTCGCGGCGCTGGTGGAGAAGCGCTACTTCTCCGGCCTGACGCTGGAGGAAATTGCCGAAGCCGAGGGCACCTCACTCTCCACCGTCAAGCGCCAATGGCGTGTCGCGCGCGCCTGGCTGCATGATGCGCTGAAGGCCGGCTAGCGGCAGGCCATGATCCGGCGCATCTCGGCGATCTGGTCGAGGTCATTGTGCCGGTCGAAATCCGAAAGGCCCCACTTCGCCTCCACCGCGTCCCAGGCCGCCTGCGCCTCCGCCGCCGCCTTGCAGCCCGCAGCCTTGCCGCGTGCATCGAACATCATTTCCGCGCGCCCGCGCATCGGCACCGCCACGCGCCTGTAGGCGTCGCCGTCTTCCGGATGCGCCGCGGCGAAAGCGCGGTAGCCTTCGAGCTGCCGCTCCACGATCGCGAGCGCTTCTTCCGGCCGGCCATTCGACTTGAGCATCAGCGCAATCTGGCCCTCGGAGATGTCCAGCAGGCGCTGTGCCAACCGGTCGGTCGGGTCCCAGTCGAGCAGGCGGCGGGCGACCGTCAGCGACTCTTCCGCCTCGCGCAGTCCGCCCTGCAGGTCGCCCAGGTCGGCGCGCGTGCTCGACAGCGAATAGTGCGCATAGTGCAGCCCGGTCAGCAGGCGGCGGTTCAGCGGAGCCGCTTTCAGACCGGCGCTGAAAAACTCCGCAGAGCGCGCATAGGCCGCCTGCGAGTCGGTGATGCGCCCGAGATAGTAATTGCTGTCGCCGAGAAGTGCCGCGATCCGGCCGGCCTCATAGTCGAAATCCATGCCCGCGCGCCCGTCCTCGTCGAGGCTGCGGATGCGGGCCTCCTCGGCCTCGCGGATGGCGAGCGCGCCTTCGAGGTCGCCCTGCGTCTGGATCGCATCCGCCACCGTCAGGCGCACACCCAGCAGCAGCGAGTTGATCTGCCCCACGGGCGTCTCACCCGGCGCGGCCAGCGCCGCCAGCACGTCGGGCTCGGCCTTGCGCGCCAGCTCCAGCTGCGCCGCCGTATCCTGCCCCATCGCGCCTTTCAGGACCGCCTGGAAATACAGCGCCCGCCCGCGCGACAGGCGCAGTCCCGCATCCTCCGGCGCCTGCGCCAGCAGCGTGTCCAGCGAGGCGATCGCACGCTCGAGGTTGGCGGCCGCCTGTTCACCCAGCCCGAGGTTTGGCCGGCTGGGCACGCCCTGCACTTCTGCCAGCCGCACGAGCCCCGTGGCCGCCTCGGCCTGCAGCGCGGCATTGTCGCCGGCCGATGCGCCGAGCGTGTCGAGATAGACCTGCGCCTTCTCCGACATCGCCAGCCGCGCCGGGGTCGATCCCGGCACCTGTTCCAGCTGGCTGTTGAGGTCAAAGATCATGAAGCCCGCAAGCGTGCGCAGTTCGGTAAAGCGCTGGTCGGCGTTGCGCCGCGACTCCTCGGCCGCAAGGTAGAGGTGCGTGATGATGCCGAGCGCCGCAAACGTCGCCCCGACCCCGCCCGCAATCGAGGCCAGCACGACCGGCCGGCGCTGCGAGAAACGCTTCGCTAGATAGGCAAACGTGCGCGGCACCGCGCTGACCGCCTGCAGGCCCTGCCAGCGGGCAAGGTCAGCGTCGAACGCCTCGATGCTGCGATAGCGCTTCGCCGGATCAAGCGACAAGGCGGTGGCAAGGATCGCGGCAAGGTCTTCCGGATTGCGGGCCGCGCCCTGGATCACCAGAGGTTCGGCGGGCGCATCGAGGTCCGCCCGTCCCGGATCGGGCCAGGGCAGCCGCCCGGCCAGCAGCTGGTAGAGCGTCACCGCCAGCGAATAGACATCGTCCGCCAGCGTCGCCGGCTGCTTGCGGTTGCGCTCCGGGCTCGCATATGCGCGTGTCACGCCGTCAATCACGTCGGCCGCCACGACTTCCTGCAGCCGCGCGATACCGAAATCGATCAGCTTCGCGCGTCCGCCGGGCGTCACGAGAATGTTCGACGGCTTCACATCGCAGTGGACGATGCGCGACTGGTGCGCATGCGCGAGCGCGCCCGCCACCTGCCGCACCAGCGCCACGCGCGCCTCGACACTGAGCGCCCTTGCCTCGCAATCATCATCCAGCGGCTCACCCGCCACATATTCCATGACCAGGTAGCTCAGCCCGCCGCCCGTCACGCCGCCATCGAGGATGCGGGCAATCGATTCATGATCCATGCGCGCCAGCGCCCGGCGTTCCGCATCGATCAGCGGTCCGAGATCGAACGCCCCCTGCCGCGCACGCATGAACTTGATTGCTACCGTCTGGTCGAACAGCCCGTCGGCCCGGTGCGCGCGGTAGACCGAGCCCATGCCGCCCGCCCCGATCAGCGCGTCCAGCTTGTAGACGCCGATCTCGTCCGGCGGCAGCTCCAGCGGCGGCCCTTCGATCTCGCCGGCCAGCGAGGTGACTTCGCTGTCGGCCTCCATCAGCTCAATCACCCGGCCCAGCAGCTCCGGATCGCCCCCGCACGCCTCCACCAGCCAGTCGAGCCGCGCCTCGTGGTCGAGTTCGAACACGTCGGCAAACAGCTGCAACGCCGTGCGCTCGCGGTCTGGTGTCAGCATCTGTCCCGGGTCCCGGATAGGTCCATGTCCGGCCCTAGGCGTATCCCGCGCGCAAAACGGGTCAAAGCGGATTCGCCCGCCCGGACCTCAGAACAGGGTCGAGACCCCGTTGGCGATGTTGTGCGCGATCACCGGCAGCAGCAGGCTACCGGTCCGCTCGCGCAGCCAGAGCAGCAACAGCGCCGGCCCGCCGGTCATCGCAAACGTCAGGGCGTCGACGTCGATGGCCCCCGCCTCATAGCTGAGCGCATGCGTCAGCCCGAACAGAACCGACGTCAGCAGGCCGCCATAGCCGATGGGCGCGCCGAGCACGTTCAGTTTCGGCCGGAACGCCTCGTTCAAGGCCAGAAGCAGCGTGCCGCGATAGAAGAATTCCTCGTCGAGCCCCGGCATCGTCCACTGGAAGGCGATGGTCTCGGCGTTGTCCGGCACGCCGTCCGCCCCGCTGATCGCCATCCAGAAGAACAGCGCCGCGAGCGCAGCGAACATCAGCAGCGAGCCGCGCCATCGCGGCCCCTGCTCCAGCCGCGCGCCCGACCTCGCCCATCCAAATGCCGGGAGCGACATCACAACGAGCGTGCCCGCAAAAGCCGCCAGCTTGCCCGCCCAGTTCCAGTCCGCATCCGGAAATGGATCCGATATCGTCCAGAACCCGCGCGTCAGCAGGGCCTGATAGGCAAGGTTCATCACCAGTGCGGCGACAAGCCAGTGCGCGCGAAACCCATTACGGAAAACCAGCGCGCCGATCAATCCGAGACCAGCAAGAATGCCGGTCTCGATCAGTGTCCTTACAAATTCGTCCATGCGCACTCCGCCTGCTGCATTGCCCAGATGCAGTCAGGACGGCCTGCGGATGCGGCGCCGCCGAATAAAGTTAGCTCACCCCGCCTTGCGCGTGCTCTCGCCGCCGGCTTCCACCGCCTGCAGCTTTTCCGCCACGAGGAAGGCGAGTTCCAGCGCCTGCTCGCCGTTCAGGCGTGGGTCGCAGTGCGTGTGGTAGCGGCTCGAGAGGTCTTCCTCGGAGATCGCCTGCGCGCCGCCGATACACTCGGTGACGTTCTGGCCGGTCATCTCGAAGTGGACGCCGCCCGGATAGCAGCCTTCCGATGGCAGGATGTCGATGAACTGGCGCACTTCGCTCAGTACACGGTCGACCGGGCGCGTCTTGAAGCCGGTGCCCGTCTTCAGCGTATTGCCGTGCATGGGATCGCACGACCACACGACGGTGCGGCCGGATTTCTTGATCGCGCGCGCCAGCGGCGGCAGGCCCTTGGCCACGCCTTCCGACCCGAAACGCGAGATGAGCGTGATGCGGCCGGGTTCGTCTGCCGGGTTCAGAACATCGATCAGGCGCAGCAGCTCGTCCGTACCCATGCCCGGGCCGCACTTGATGCCGATGGGGTTCTTCACGCCCTTGCAGAAGTTCACATGTGCGTGGTCAACCTGCCGCGTGCGGTGACCAATCCACAGCATGTGCGCCGAGGTGTCGTACCAGTCGCCGCTGGTGGAATCGATGCGCGTCATCGCTTCCTCATAGCCGAGCAGCAGTGCCTCGTGGCTCGTGTAGAATTCCACCTGCGCCATCTGCGGCACGGTTTCGGCGTTGAGCCCCACCGCCTGCATGAAGCGCAGCGAGGCCGAAATCTGGTCCGCCAGTTTCTGGTAGCGTTCGCCCTGCGGCGAGCGGTCGACGAAGCCGAGCATCCAGCGCTGCACGTTGGCAAGGCTCGCATAGCCGCCCTGGCTGAACGCGCGCAGCAGGTTCAGCGTCGCCGCCGACTGCGAATAGGCCTGCACGAGGCGCTCGGGATCCGGAATCCGGCTCTCCGGCGTGAATTCCATGCCGTTGATATTGTCGCCCCGGTAGGAAGGCAGCGTCACCCCGTCGATGGTCTCGGTCGGCTCCGAACGCGGTTTGCCAAACTGGCCCGCAATCCGGCCCACTTTGACCACGGGCTTGGCCGCCGCAAAGGTCAGCACCACCGCCATCTGCAGGATCACGCGGAACGTGTCGCGGATATTGTCCGGGTGGAATTCCTTGAAGCTCTCGGCGCAGTCCCCGCCCTGCAGCAGGAACGCATTGCCGGCGGCCACCTCGGCCAGCCGCGCCTTCAGGCGGCGCGCTTCGCCCGCAAACACCAGCGGCGGATAGCTCCTGAGACGGTTTTCGACAGCCGCCAGCGCGCCCGCATCAGGATAATCCTGCGGGATGTGCAGCGCCGGCAGTTTGCGCCAGTCAGAGGGGGTCCAGGCCATATTATGTGTGCTCCAATCTGCGGGGCATAAATCACATGGCAGGCGGATGCTCAAGTTTCACCATAATTTCACAGCAGAAAGCTGGCCCAGAGGGGGTTCCGGTGCGTAAAAGGCGCTGGGGAATCAAGGGCTCAAGACGGGGACTGATGCGCCATGCCGCATGTCTATATCAGCCATTCGGGCGCCGATCCCGATGCCTTGCTGCAGCTGCACGAGGCGCTGCGCGTTGCGGCTATTGCAGATCGCTACGCTGTGGGCGAGCCTGACCGGGCCGCCGCAGACGCCGAAATCAGCTCCGCCTTCGCTGTCATCGTGCTGGTCTCGGCCGCCGCCGTGCGCTCGAAAACGGTCCGTCAGGACATCGAGACGGCCAAGGCCGTCGGCGTGCCGGTCATCCCCTACCAGATCGACAAGGCCCGCCTCACCGGCTTCTTCAAGACCGAGGTCCAGCCGGCCCTGCGCCTCTCCTCCGCCATGCCGGACGGTCTCGAACAGCTCGTCGCCGAGACGCAGCAGGCCTACCGCAAGAAATGCCCGGTCGTCGCCGTCATGAACCTCAAGGGCGGCGTCGGCAAAACCACCGTCACCGCCCAGCTCTCCGGTGCCTGGCAGGAACAGTTCGGCGGCCGCGTGCTGCTGGTCGATCTCGACCCCCAATACAACCTCACCCAGACCTTCTTCTCGATGGAAGACGCAGATGCCTCCTCTGGCGTCGACCGCTCGGTCATCTCGCTGTTCGAGCGCTCGCGCCTGCACGCGAAGGACGCCGCCTCGCCCGCCGAGAACTGGCTCAGCCTCACCATCGCGCCGTTCACGCCGGCGGCACGCGACAGCTACGTCCACGAAATTCTGGGTACGGACGGCCCGCCCGGCCGGCTCGACCTGATCTCCGGCCAGTTCGAGATTTCTAAATACGCCTTCGCGAATGACCGCGACGCGCTCGCCGCGATCAAGCAGCACTTCCTGCGCTCCATCGATCACTATCGCAGCGAATACGATCTCATCATCTTCGACACGAACCCGAACGCGACCTTCCTGACGCGCTGCGCGCTCGAAGCGGCAGACCGTGTCATCGCGCCGATGCATGCCGACATCTATTCCCTGCGCGGCGTGCGCCTCCTGAACCTCGTCATCAAGGACCAGGTCGAAGCGGGCAAACGCCCCTCGCTCTCGGTGCTCTTCAACGCCGTGAACCGCAACGAGCAGTCGACCTTCGAAGGCGATGCCCGCAACGGCGTCTACGACCAGATCGCGGGCTTCCCGCTGTCGAAACGCCTGATGACGGCCGCCCTGCCGCGCTCGGCCCACTTCGCTGTGAAAGCGCCGCAGGAAGACCAGCCCGCCTGGCGCCAGCTCCTCGCCCATGCCGGTCGCGGCGGCGGCCTCAAAGCCATCCGCGACAGCCTTAAACAGGTTGCGCTGGAACTGAAGACCCTAAGCGAAGGCGGCGGCGAGGCGCACTAGGCCTCACACCACCTCCGGCACCCATTTCGTCCGCATCGTGACGAGTTCTTCCGCCGCCGACGGGTGCAGCGCGCAGGTGCGGTCGAAGTCCTGTTTTGTTGCGCCCATCTTCACGGCAATGCCGGCCATCTGGATCATCTCGGCGGCGTCATCGCCGACGACATGCACGCCCAGCACGCGCTGGTCTGAGGCGCGCACGATGATCTTCATGAAGGTGCGCGTCTGGTCGCCGTTCAGCATGTTCTTCATCGGACGGAACTTCGTCTTGTAGATGTCGATCTCGCCGTGTTCCTTGCGCGCCTGGCTCTCGCTGATGCCGACTGTGCCGACTTCCGGCTGCGAGAACACCGCCGTCGGAATGTCCGCATGGTCCATCTTCCACGGCTTGCCGCCGAACTCCGTGTCGGCAAAGGCATGGCCCTCGCGGATCGCCACCGGCGTCAGGTTCACACGGTCCGTCACGTCGCCGACCGCCCAGATATTCTCGACATTGGTGCGCGACCACTCGTCGACGATCACTTCGCCGCGCTTGCCGGTCTTCACGCCCACCTTGTCGAGGCCGAGCCCGGCCGTGTTCGCCTCGCGCCCAACCGCCATCAGGATCACATCCGCCGTCACGCTGTGGCCGTTCGACATGTGCGCGCAGAGCCCGTCATCGTTCTTTTCGATCCGTTCAAAGACCGTATTGGTGACGACACGCACGCCCGCTTCCTTGAGACCCTCATGCACGGCAATACGCACGTCCTCGTCGAAGCCGCGCAGCACCGTCTCACCGCGATAGACGAGGCTCACCTCGACGCCGAGCCCGGCGAACACGTGCGCGAACTCGACCGCGATATACCCGCCGCCCGCCACCAGCATCCGCTTCGGCAGCGCTTCCATCTCGAACACCTCGTTCGAGCTGATGGTATGCTCGACGCCCGGCAGTTCCTCCGCAGACGGACGCCACGGGCGCCCGCCGACCGCGATCAGGATCTTCGCCGCCGTCACCGTCTTGCCGCTCGTCGTCAGGCGCAGCGTGTGCTTGTCCACGAACTCGGCGCGCTCATGGAACACCTCGGCGCCCGCCGATTTGAGGTTGCGGTCATAGATTGCCGACAGACGGTCGACTTCCGCGTGCAGGCCCATCATGAACTTGCCGTGGTCGTAAGACACGTCTCCGACAGACCATCCGTACCCGGCAGAATGCTCGATATCCTTGCCGTACTTGCTGGTGTACACCATGAACTTCTTCGGCACGCAGCCTCGCACCACGCAGGTGCCGCCCATCCGGTATTCCTCGGCCACGCCCACCCTGGCGCCCGCCTGCGCCGCAATCCGCGCCGCACGCACGCCGCCGGAGCCGCCTCCGATCACGAACAGGTCGAAGTCATGGGCGCGCTCGGTCATGGAATTATCCTTGTGAATTCTGGCCCCTAAATGTGAGGCGCCGGGCCTCAGTATTCAATGATGCGGGCGCCCGTGGCGGTCCCGAAAATCACGGTGCGGGCAATCCCGATGAACAGGCCATGCTCCACCACCCCCGGCGTGCCCGACAGGAAAGCCGCCGCTTTCGGCGGGTCCGGGATCAGGCCGCAATGGCAATCGAGGATATAGTTTCCCCCATCCGTCACCAGCAGGTCCATGCTCTGCTTCGCCCGGCGCAGCTCGACGCGCGGCCGCTCGACGCCGGCCGCCACCAACGCGTCATGCACCTTCTTCGCCGTAATCGTATAGCCGAACTGCGTCACCTCGACCGGCAGCGGAAACGCGCCGATCGCCTGAACATCCTTCGAGGCATCCGCAATCACGACCATGTGATCGGACGCATTGGCGATGATCTTCTCGCGCAGCAGCGCCGCGCCGCCGCCCTTGATCAGTACGCCGCCCGGGCCCGCCTCGTCGGCGCCGTCAACAGTCAGGTGGATCCGGTCCACCTGCTCGAACGGGATCAACGGCACGCCCAGGCTGCGCGCCAGGTCGCGCGTCTGCACGCTCGTCTCGATGCAGCGCACGAGCAGGCCATCAGCGATCTCGTCCACCAGCAGTTCCACGAAGTATTTCGCCGTCGATCCCGTGCCGAGGCCGATGGTCATGCCGTCCTCGACATAGTCCATCGCAGCGGCCGCCGCATTCTGCTTCTCGATGTCGCTCGCCATCCGCGTCAGCCCTTCTTGCCCTTGGAGGCCTTCTCGGCAGCCTTCTTTGTACGGAAGGATTTCGCCCAGCCTTCGCGCGTCATCTGGTGCGCCCGCGCCACGGCCAGTGCGTCGGCCGGCACATCCTTGGTGATGATGCTGCCGGAGCCGACATAGGCCCCGTCGCCGATGCTGACCGGCGCCACCAGCGCCGAGTTCGATCCGATGAAGGCGCCCTCGCCGATGGTCGTCTGATGCTTCAGGTAGCCGTCATAATTGCAGAAGATCGTGCCCGCGCCGATATTGGCGCCCGCCCCGATTGCCCCGTCGCCCAGATAGGCCAGGTGGTTCGCCTTCGCGCCCTCGCCCATCGCCGTATTCTTGGTCTCGACGAAGTTGCCGATCTTCACGCCCGCCGCCAGCACCGTGCCCGGCCGCAGCCGTGCGAACGGGCCGATCTCGCACTCCTCGCCGACCACCGCGCCTTCAAGATGGCTGAACGCCTTCAGCCGCGCCCCTGCCGCCACCCGCACGCCGGGCCCGAACACCACGTTCGGCTCAACGATCACATCGGCGGCGATCTCGGTGTCGTGCGAAAGGAATACGGTCTCCGGCGCCACCATGGTCACGCCCGCCTCCATCAGCGCCTTCCGGCGGCGCGTCTGGAAAATCGCTTCGGCCTCGGCCAGGTCCGCCTTCGAATCGCAGCCGATCAGGTCGTCCTCGGTCGCCGTCACCAGGGCGCAGCGCCCCCCCTCGGCCCGCGCGAGCCCCACCAGGTCGGTCAGGTAATACTCGCCTTTGGCGTTGGCGTTTGTAATTTTTTGCAAGAGCCGGAACATATCCTTGGCGCGACCCGCCATAACCCCTGAGTTGCAGATACGCACCCTGAGCTGCTCCGGCGTCGCCTCGCGCGCCTCGACAATCGCCTCAAGGTCGCCCGCCGCATTGGTGATCAGCCGGCCATACAGCCCCGGATCGGCCGCCTCGAAGCCCAGCACGCCCAGCGCCGCTCCGCCCGCCACACCGGCAAACAGCTCGTCGATGACCGCCGCCGGCACCAGCGGGCTGTCGCCGTAGAGCACGGCCAGTTCGCCGTCGAAGCCGGCCAGCGCCGCCTCGGCGCAGCGCACCGCATGACCGGTCCCCTGCGGCGGATCCTGGAAGGCAATCGCCACATCCGGGTGCGCCGCCTTGAGGTGCGCGATCAGCACCTCCTGCGCCGGGTGCACGACCGCCACGATGCGGCCGCAGCCCGTCTCCCGCGCCAGCGCGACCGACCAGTCCATCATCGGCCGGCCGCCCACGGCATGCATCACTTTCGGCAGGGCCGACTTCATCCGTGTGCCTTTTCCGGCCGCGAGGATCACGGCGGCGCGCTGTTGTGGCGCTTGGGTCAAATGCGGGCTCCCTCTCGCTTTCCGTAGCCCATTCGCCTAGACGAAACCCCGCAACTTGGCGAGGGCGAACCCGGCATGGATGACGCGCAAACCACCGGCTTCGAAGGCTGGACCATCCTGTTCGATCTGGACGGCACGCTGGTCGATACGGCGCCCGACCTGCTCGGCGCACTGAACCATGTCCTCACCGGCCTGTCGCTCCAACCCGTCGACCTTCCCACCATCGCCGAGATGATCGGCCACGGCGCCCGCGCGATGATCGAGACCGGCCTCTGGAGTCAGGGCGCTGTCCTGTCCGCTACAGAAATGGACGCCGCGTTCGAGCGCTTCATCGCCTACTATGTCGATCACATTGCGGTCCATTCGCGCCCGTTCGAAGGCGCGCTCGATGCGCTGGACGTGCTGCGCGAAGCGGGCGCCACGCTTGCGGTCTGCACCAACAAGCGCCAGGACCTGAGCGAAACGCTGATCAGCGCGCTCGGCATGCTGGACTATTTCGACGTGATCTTCGGCGCCGACCGCGCCACCGCCCGCAAGCCCGATGCCGCGCATCCCTTCGAGACGATCACGGCCGCCAGCGGCGATCCGGCCAGGGCGCTGTTTGTCGGCGATAGCCGCACAGACGAAAGGGCAGCCCGGAATGCCGGACTGCCCTTCGTGTTCGTAACGTTCGGCTACGAGGCTGAAACCGTGGAGGCGATAGGCGCTGATGTCTCCATCAGCCACTACAACCAGCTTGTCTCAGCTTTGTCTGACCTGAAAAATCAGGCCGTGGCTTCGCCGCGCGGACGATAGGTCGGGCGGGCCGAGCCGCCTTCACCCAGCGCGCGACGGCGGGGCATGCCGTTGACCATGTTGGAACGCACGTCGGTGCGGGCGCTCCGCATGGCAGGAACGAAACCGGCTTCCACGAGGTCGACATCGACCTCATATCCACGCTCGCTCCAGTACGCATTGATCTTTTCGCGAAGGCGCTTTGCGCCGTCTTCGTCACACCAGTCTTTCACTCTGCTCTCTCCAGGCTTGTTATTAACGCTGGCGGCTTTGCCGCCGTGCCTGTCCTTCTTCAGTTCATACTGCGGACCTTGATTGACCCGTCTTGTATGTCGCGTAGATGACAACGTTTGCAGGTTTTCTCAAGACCTTATTAGGGTGACGCTTTGTTTAGTTTGCAAGATGAACAGTTGTTCATTCTGAACGGTTGTTCATTTTCATGCCTCATTTTGCCTTCACCGCGCAAAAGTCCCGAACCCAGCGGACGCTAGGTCATTTCCGCTCGCGGGGTGCCTTGTCACAAACACGACACGGCCTGTCACGAAATCCCGGGACACTGCCCCGCTTGCATGCACAAATGCATATCTCAAGCACCTAGCTATTACATGCTCCGAAGCGCGCCAGGCACTGATACCGGGGTCAACATGCGCCGAATCGATGGTTTTTTGCTCCGCTTACATCCCCGCTTGACCTGTTCCTGCTTGCCGACTAACCCACCCGCTCGCGGCGGGCGATTAGCTCAGTGGTAGAGCACTGCCTTCACACGGCAGGGGTCGCAGGTTCGAACCCTGCATCGCCCACCATCCTTCGCCGCGTCCAGCTCCCACTCCCTGTAGCGTCCGGGCCGAAGCGCAGTATAAGCCCTCCGATGAAATCGCTGCTCCGCTCGCCCCTCGTTGTTACCGTGCTCGGCTACATCATCTGGGGATGGATGGTGATGGTTGCCCGCACGACGCGCTGGAAGATCGAAGGCGCCGACGCGGCGCGGACGTCGCTGGCCACCCGCGAAACCGGGCTGGTCGTGGCCTGCTGGCACGAGAACATCCTGCTTATCCCGTCGGGCTGGGTGCAGTCGATCCGCGCATGGCCGGAGCGCCGGGCCCGCGCCGCGATGATGGTCTCGCTTTCGCCCGATGGCGCTGCCGTGTCCGACGCTGTGCGCCATCTCGACATCGACGTGGTGCGCGGTTCGGCGTCCAACAAGAAGAAGGCGGCCAAGGACAAGGGCGGCCTGCGCGCCCTCGCCGAGGCGTCGAAGCGGCTGAAGGAGGGCGGGCTGATCTGCATGACGCCCGACGGGCCCCGCGGCCCGCGCCGCATCGCCTCGGCCGGCGCCGTCACCCTCGCCCAGCGGGCCGGCGCGGCGGTGCTGCCCTACGCGGTGATTTCGCGGCCCGCCCACCGGTTCGACTCCTGGGACCGCTTCGTGCTGCCGCTTCCCTTCGCGCGCGGCGCAATCGTGTTCGGCGCCCCCATCGACTGCGACCGGGCGGCTGATGCCGAAGCGCTGCGCGAGGCGTTGCAAACCGGCATGGATACGGCTACGCGCCGGGCCGAAGAACTGGCAGGCTATCCTGCCGGGCGTGATCCTGCGGGAGCCGGCACCTGAATGACGCCTGCGTTGTTCACTTACAGACTGCTGACGCGCCTCGCCGCGCCGTTGGTAGGATTTGCGCTGAAAGTGCGGGCCAGCAACGGCAAGGAAGACGTTCTTCGCCTCAATGAACGCCTTGCCCGGCGCCTGCCGCCGCGCCGCCCCGGCCCGCTGGTCTGGCTGCACGGCGCCAGCGTCGGCGAAAGTCGCGTGCTGCTGGAACTTGGCCGCCGCCTGATCGCGGCCCGGCCGGGCGTGATGCTGGTCTTCTCCAGCCAGACGCTGACCTCGGCGCGCCTGATGGGCAAGGAAATCCCGGAAAGCGCGTTTCATGTGATGGCGCCGGTCGACACGCCGATGGCGGCGCGGCGCTTCGTCCAGCACTGGAAGCCGGACCTGTGCATTTTCGCCGAAGGCGAGATCTGGCCGAACCTGATCCTCGAAGCCGGCAAGGCCGGCGCGCGCCGCGCCCTCGTCAACGCCCGCATGACCGACGCCTCGGCTGAGGGCTGGGCACGTTTTAAGGGTCTGTTCCGTACACTGATCGGCGGCTTCGACGTGATCCTCGCTGCGGACACCGACACCGGCGCCCGGCTCGAGCGCCTGCTTGGCCGCGCCGTGCGATCGCCCGGCAACCTGAAATCCGCGCAGTCTCCGCCGGAGGCCAATCCCGCCGATCTCGCGCGCATTGCATCCACCTTCGTCAACGGCCGGCGATGCTTTGTCGCCGCCTCGACCCATCCCGGCGAAGAGGAACTGTTCCTCGACGCCACGGAGCGCTTCACCGATGCCGCGCTGATCATCGTGCCGCGCCATCCCGAGCGCGGCCCCGAGATCGCCGAACTTCTGAAGGCGCGGCGCCTGCCCTTCGCCACCCGTTCGAAAGGCGAAGCCTCTTCGCCCCGCGACCGCGTTCTCCTCGCCGATACGATGGGCGAAATGGGCGTCTGGCTGCGCCTTGCCACCGCCGTATATCTTGGCGGCGGCCATACGCCGGACGTCGGCGGGCACAATCCGCTTGAGCCTGTGCGGCTGCGCCGGCCGGTGCTGTCGGGCCCGTCTGTCTTCAATTTTGCCTCCATGTTTGCCGACCTCGAAGCGCGCGGACTCGTCCGTACCGTGATCGATGCGGGCGACCTTGCCGACGGCCTCGCAGGCCCGCCGGTCGTCAACGAAGCGGCCGTCGCCGCGCTGGAAGCCGAGGCGGATGCGCCGATGAATGCGACGCTTGAAGCGCTGCTGCCGCTGATCCCGCGCCCGCTCCTCGACACGTCGGGAAGCGGCCGGTGAAACCGCCTGCCTTCTGGTCGGCGGGTCTCGACCCGAAATCGCGCGAAGCCGCCCCGCTTACCCGCGCACTCCTGACGCCGCTCAGCTGGCTCTACCTCTGGGGCCTGAACCGGAAGCTGGCATCGGCCGCGCCGTTCAAGGCGACGGTTCCGGTCATCTGCATCGGCAACCTGACAACCGGCGGCGCCGGCAAGACACCGGTCGCCGAAGCCCTCCGTGCCCGGATAAATGCCCTCGGCCTGCGCGCCGCAACCTTGTCGCGCGGCCATGGTGGCAGCGAGGCCGGTCCGCTGAAAGTCGACCCCGGCTTCCATTCCTTCCGGGACACCGGCGACGAACCGCTCCTGCTCGCAGCGAGCGGCGAGGCCTGGATCGGCCGCGATCGCCCAGACGCCGCAAGGGCGATGGCCGCCGCCGGCGTACAGGCGATCCTCATGGATGACGGCCACCAGAATCCGTCGCTGGCGAAGGACTTCACCTTTGTCGTCATCGACGCCGAAGCGCCGTTCGGCAATCGCCATGTCCTTCCAAAGGGCCCCTTGCGCGAACCGGTTGCGCAAGGCCTTTCGCGGGCCGATGCCGTGATCCTCATGGGCGCCGGCCCCGTGCCGCCGGAAGTGATCGCCAGCGGCAAGCCTGTGCTGCGCGCCCACATCGAAGCGACCGACCCGATGCCCGCCGGACCGCTGGTTGCCTTTGCCGGCATCGGGCGTCCCGAGAAGTTCTTCGATAGCCTGAAGGCGGACGGCGCCGACCTGCGCGATGCGGTTCCCTTCGCCGACCACCATCCCTATTCGCCGGGCGACCTCGCTTACCTGCGCCAGCTGGCGGCCGATAACGGGGCGCGGCTGATTACGACTTCGAAAGATCATGTGCGCCTTCCCCCCGAATTCCGCGCGGAAACGCTGGTGCGTCCGGTGCGGGCCGTTTTCGAGACGCCGGAAGCGCTTGACGCCTTGATCGGGCCGATCTTCAACCTCACCTCACGCCCATGACCGAGCCGACCCAAGCCGAATATGTCCGCCCGAAGGACATCGATAACCGCGCCAGTTTCTGGCAGCGGGTCCAGTGGCGGCTGGAGACGATTGCCTGGGACCTCATCTATTGGGGCCCGATGAAGATGCTCGGGCCTGACAAGGCGTCCGACTTCGGCGGCTGGCTGATGAAGAAGATCGGGCCGATGCTGTCGCAGCACAAGACGATGCGCCGCAACCTCCGTCTCGCCTTCCCGGACTGGACCGAAGCGCAGGTCGAGGAGACCGCCCTCGCCGCCTGGGAAAGTGCCGGCCGGACGGCGGGGGAAATGCCCCACCTGCCCTCGATTGATCCGTACACGAGCGGACGCGTCGAGATCGTCAATGCCGAACTGCTCGACCAGATCCGCGACAGCGGCAAGGGCGCTGTGTTCATTTCCGGCCACTTTGCCAACTGGGAAATCATGCCGGCGGCGATCACCAAGCGGATCCCGCAGGCCGTGATGACTTACCGGGCGCTGAACAATCCGCACATCGACAAGCGTATCGCGGATCTCCGGGCGGCCTATGGCACGCAGGTGAACGCGCCGAAGGGCATCGGCACGCGCGAACTGATGCGGGCGCTGTCGAAAGGTTCGCCGGTTGCGCTGATGAACGACCAGAAATTCAACGAAGGCATTCCGGTCGCCTTCTTTGGCCATGAAGCGATGACGGCGCCCGGGCCGACGCGCATGGCGCTGAAGTACAAGGTGCCGATCGTGCCGGTCTCGACCGTGCGGACGGGACCGGGCCGTTTCCGGGTCGAGTTCCACGCGCCCTTCGTGCCGGACGACACGGGAAATTCCGAAGCCGACATCCGCCGCTCGGTGGAACGGATCAGCGCCTTCATCGAGGCGCAGGTGCGAGCCCATCCGGGGCAATGGTTCTGGCAGCATCGCCGCTGGCCGAAGGAAGCCTGGAAGGCCGCGGGCGTCTGAAGAAAAAAGAGGAGCAGCTCCCTGAAGCTGCTCCCCGGAGTATTTCGCGAGAGAGCGAAACGGATCAGCGCGCGTTGAGGCGGTTCTGGCGTTCGCGGCGGCGAACGATCAGCGCGGTGCGGGCATAGTTGGTGTCGTTGCCGGCCGCGCGGGGCGCAGCGACAGTGAAGATGCGGTCGAGCACCGGCGAGGAGGCCGGCGTTTCGGTGCGGGAAGCGGGAAGCGTGTTCATGGCGTTGGTCCTTGGGAGCTTGGCGACCCGGGTGTCGGGGTCTTTGCCTGTAAGATGCAGGTGAGGGACGGGATGGATGCAGGGCGATGCAGATTTTTCGGACGCGGCAACACGGGCGTCCGGACGCAGCGGGTCGCTGGCCGGTGCTTGAGGGTGGAGTTGCAGAACGGGGGTTAACGCCGACCTAAGGTGGGCGGGCGTTGTGGTCTGAGATCAAGACCCCAACCGTCACGCGCTGCGCGCGCGCCACCTCCCCCGCTTTGCGGGAGAGGGGTGCGTTGCAGGTTCCTTCGGCACAGAGACAGGCCGGGAGGCCGGTGGACCAGATGGGGTCGTCGTAGCGCGGCTTGAGCGGTGCGAGGGGATCGTGTTTCGGGGTTTCGATCTTGTCGCCGCGGTGGACGATGCGCACGCCGCCCCACCAGCTGACGCCGAGCAGGAAGCCGGTGCGCTTCTCGCGCTGCAGGGCGAGCCAGGCGGCTTTCAGCTGCCAATAGAGGATCGGCCAGAAGAACGGGTGCACGGCGTCGAAGAGACGCCGAAAGTGCACGTAGTTCCGTATGCTGAGGAAAGCCGACATCTGCGCAGTATAGACTGGCTGCGGACCCGGCCGGATTGGGAAAGCGCAAAAAAGTTCAGGGCTCTGTCATTCCGGCGAAAGCCGGGCCCCAGAAGACCTTGAACGGCTTGGATTTCCGGGTCCCGGCTTTCGCCGGGATGACACGGGGAAAGTTTGCGGCCCGCTCCGATTTCGTTGCACAAGGGCGAACTTGTGCAACGAAAATCCGGTGTCAGACGCCTTTGGCGATGCGCGCTTCGATCTCGTCGAGGAGATCGCGGACGCGGCGGGCGTTGGCGCCGAGGTCGGAGAGGCCGACGCGGCTGGTGGAGCGCACATCGATCCGGCTGCCCTCGCCCTCACTCCGGACACGGATCATGATGTCGTCCTTGAAGCCGAACCAGTAGCTCTCCTCGGTGGCCTCGATGCGGCCCTCCTGCGGCTCGGCGAGCACCACGGTCCAGCCGCGCGCCTTCACCGCTTCCAGAGCGCGGGCATAGGCGACGTCCGGGGCAGCCGCCGTATCCAGCGGGGCGATGTGGGGATACGGGGTTTCCTTCGGGTTCTCGTGGGTGGCGGTGTCGAACTCGGCGGCTTCCTGCACCTCGGCGACACGCTTGCCGCCCATGCCGGGCCAGCGCCCGTCGGCGGCGGCGTCGATGACCGGATCATCCTCGATCGGGTTCAGGGCGCCGGTGGCTTCGCGCTGGGTGACGAGGGCGTCGCTCGGCTGGACCGGATTGTCCCAGTCAGTCTGGATGTCGTGCAGTGGCGGCAGCTGGGCGGCGTTGATACCGAAGGCAGCGACCCGGCCGAAGGCCAGCCCCGAGATGAGCAGCGCGCCGAAGGCCAGCATGAAGGCTTTCTTGCGGGGTGCGGCGATCAGCGAGACGATGAGCGCGATGACCGAGAGGCCGAGCGCGGCCATCAGCAGCATCGGGCCCCAGCCGATGGTCATCTTGCCGAGGCCGAATTGCCAGGTCCACAGGCCGAGCTTGGTGCCGACTGCGGCGGCGGCGAACCAGAGGATCGAGAAGATGGCGAAGGCAAGCGCGAAGCCTGCCAGCTTGCCGCGCCAACCGGCGGTGGCGGCTGGCGTTCCGGAAACTTCAGTCATGACCTGGGTCCTTTCAGGCGGTCGGAAGCTTGTAGTCCTTGAAGGTTTCTCGCAGCGCCAGCTTGTTGATCTTGCCGGTGGCGCCGAGCGGGATGAGCTCGACGAACTGTACGTCGTCCGGCGTCCACCATTTGGCGATCTTGCCTTC
Organism: Acidobacteriota bacterium; assembly: GCA_016712445.1. Lineage (NCBI taxonomy): Bacteria > Pseudomonadati > Acidobacteriota > Acidobacteriota bacterium. Next base: position 178,323 of record JADJRB010000001.1, read on the forward strand.
CAGCGATTTCAGGATTTCCTCCTTGGTGGGCTTTTCGCCCGGCGCCGGCTGGATGATCAGCAGCGGACGCTCATCCCATTTCGGATGGTAGATCCCGATGGCAGCGGCGTTGGCGACCTTCGGGTGGCCGACTGCGATGTTCTCGATGTCGATCGAGGAAATCCACTCGCCGCCGGACTTGATGACGTCCTTGGCGCGGTCGGTGATGGTCATGGTGCCGTATTCGTCGATGGTGGCGACGTCTCCGGTGTCGAAATAGTTTTCGGCGTTGAGGACGTTGCCGCCCGCGCCCTTGAAGTAGCCGCCGGCGATCGCGGCGCCGCGCACGAGGAGGCGGCCGGAGGTCTTGCCGTCGCGCGGCACCGGGTTGCCGTCATCGTCGACGAGGGTGAGCTCGACGCCGAAGGGCGGGCGGCCCTGTTTCAGCTTCTGCTGCATGCGGGTGTCGATGTCGGCATCGATCAAGTGCGGCGGCAGCGCGCCGAGCGTGCCGAGCGGCGAGGTTTCGGTCATGCCCCAGGCGTGGACGACGTCGACTTCATAGTCCTGCTCGAAGGCGCGCAAGATCTTCTCGGGAATGGCCGAGCCGCCAATGATGACCTTCTTCAGGTGGGGCAGTTTGAGGTTGTTGGCTTGCAGGTGGGTCAGCAGCATCAGCCAGACCGTGGGCACGGCGGCCGTGATCGAGACCTTCTCGGTGTCGAGGAGTTCGTAGATCGAGGCGCCGTCCATCTGGGCGCCGGGCATCACCATGTTGGCGCCGGTGGCCGGGCACGACATGGCGAGGCCCCAGGCATTGGCATGGAACATCGGCACGACCGGCAGGACCGAATCGGCGGCGCCCATGCCCATCGCGTCCTTGCCCATCGTCACCAGCGTGTGGAGCACGTTGGAGCGGTGGGAATAAAGCACGCCCTTGGGGTTGCCGGTGGTGCCGGAGGTGTAGCAGAGGCCGCAGGCGGTATCTTCCGGGAAGTCGCCCCAGCGGACATTGGTCGAGCGCCCGTCGATCCACATGTCGAAGGCGGTGGCGCCGAGCTTGTTGTCCGGCATCGTGTCGGGACCGGCATAGATGATGAAGTGCTTCACCGTGGTGAGCTGGTCCTTGATCTGCTCGACGATGGGCAGGAAGGTCTTGTCGAAGACGAGAACCTTGTCTTCGGCGTGGTTGGCGATCCAGGCGATCTGCTCCGGGTGGAGGCGCGGGTTGATCGTGTGCAGGACCGCGCCGATGCCCATCGCGCCGTACCAGGTGGCCATGTGGCGCTCGGAGTTCCAGCCAAGCGTGGCGACGCGGTCGCCGAGGCCGATGCCTTCATCCTTCAGGGCGGTGGAGACCTGCTTGGCCATGTCGTAGAGGCCGGCATAGGTGAGCCGGGTGATGTGGCCCTCGACGCGGCGGGTGACGATCTCGCGGTTGCCGTGCTGCAGGCGCGCGTGCTCGAGGATCTTGTCCACGGTCAGCGGCCAGTCCTGCATGATGCCTTTCATTTGGTCTTCCCTCCGGGTGGGCGCGGCTCGCGGGGCGGCGGCGCTTGTGATTTTTCGATGCCCTGTCTATGCGGGCAAATGCGCTGACGCAAGGAAAGGACAAGGCCCATGAAGCGGCTTCTGGTAGCAGGAATGACGGCCCTGGCCCTGGCGGCGTGCACCGAGGCGGCCCAGGTGGGCGAGGCGCCGGTGGCGGCGCCTGAGCCGGAAACGCCGGTGGCCGAGCCGGTGGACGTGGTGCTGGCACCCCTGCCCGCGCTGTTCGACTGCCTGCGGGAGACCGGCGGCGTGCTGGTGGCGGCGCACCGGGGCGGCGGGGCGCCGGGCTATCCGGAGAATGCGGTGGAGACGCTGCAGTACGGCTTCGACAAGGGCATCCGGGTGTTCGAGATCGACGTCGCGACGAGCCGCGACGGCGTGCTGTTCCTGCACCATGACGACCGGTTCGGCCGCACCTCGCAGGGCAATGGCTATGTATCCGACACCGACTGGGAGGATGTGGCCCGGGTCGCGCTGAAGGATACGGAGGGGGAGCGGACGGACTTCCATCCGCCGAAGCTGACCGACGCCCTGCTCTGGGCCAAGCAGACCGGCGCGATCCTCGAACTTGACCGCAAGAAGACGACCGGCTTCCGGGAGATCGCCGAGGCCGTGAAGGCGGCGGGCGCGGAGAACAATGTGCTGATGATCTCGTATACGGACGAGGAAGCCGGCACGATTGCCGGCATCGACCGTACGCTGATGATGACGGCTTCGGCGCGCGGCGACCGCGACATGGGGAAGCTGGAGGCGCTCGGCGTGGACCCCGAACGCGTGGTCGGCTGGACGGGCGTGGCCCAGCCGGATGTGCCGGCGTTCGAGCGGCTGCGGGAGATCGGCGTGGAGCCGGCCTTCGGGACGCTGGGCCGCGCGGGCGAGCGGCTGGACGACCTCTACTGGGAAGACGGCGACGGCAGCGAGTACCAGCGGCTGGTGGATGACGGCGTGGTGCTGATCGCGACGGACGAGCCCTACCGGGTGGCCGAGTGGCTGGAAGCGGACGATGCGGGCTGGGAGGCTTGCGCGAAGCCCCAATAGTTGGGGCCCGGCGATTGACGCCCGTCCGCATGCGGAGTAGGAGACGCGCGGGCCTGGGACGCCCGCCGCTCGCACAGGCTTCGGCCTGACGGTGAAGTTCCCCCGGCAGGGATGCCGCGACATTTCACGGAAACATGTCTTCACCGGCAGTTCCGCGGCAAGGCGAGCCCCGCTGCAACGTGACTGCCCGGACTGAAGGACTGTTGAGATGACTTCCCAGATTTTCACGCGCGAGCAGGCGAAAGCCCGCGCGCGAGACCTGCGCGCTGAACTGGCAAGTGCCGGCACGCCGATTTCCCATGCCCAGGCGCTGGAGCGCGTTGCGGCCGAGCTTGGCTACCGCGACTGGAACACCGCGTCGGCGCGCCTCTCGAATGAGCCGGACGTGCCCTTCCAGGTCGGCGACCACGTCGCCGGCGCCTACCTGAAGCAGCCGTTCAAGGGCCGCCTCCTCGCTGTGCGCGAGATTGGCGGCGGGGCGGCTTACGACCTGACGATCCGGTTCGATGAACCCGTCGATGTGGTGGAGTTCGAAAGCTTTTCGAACTTTCGCACGCAGGTGCGCATCACGGTGTCAGCCGATGGCATCTCGACGTTCCGGACAAGTGACGGCGAGCCTCACATGGGCGTTGCGCGGGTCAGCGCAGGGCTCGTCTGATGGCGTTTCTCTATCCGACGCAGGAGGCGGGCCGCCGGTTCGTGATGAGCGGACGCGGCGGGCCGATCCTGATGCTCAACCTGATCCGCCTGCGGACGGTTGCCGATTACTCGGCCGACCCGCATCTCGCGCCGCCGGCACCCATCAGTGGGCGGCAGGCGTATGACCTCTATGTAGCGCATACCCTGCCCTTCCTCGAAGCGAGTGGCGGCGGGCTGGACCTCATCGCAGATGGCGGTGACTGGCTCGTCGGGCCGGTCGATGAACGCTGGGACATAGCGATGCTGGTGCGGCAGAAGGACATGGAAACCTTCCTCGCCTTCGAGCAGAACGCGGCCTATCTCGCCGGCATCGGACACCGGACCGCGGCGGCAGAGGACACGCGCCTGCTGCCGCTGACGGTCAGGGGTAGAGGCGCACGCTGACCCAGCCGTCGCCCTTGCGGTAGAGCTTCAGGCGGTCGTGCATGCGGAAGGCCTGGTCCTGCCAGAACTCGATCTCCGTCGGCGTGAGCCGGAAGCCGCCCCAGAACTCCGGACGCGGAATATCCGGCCCGTCGCCGTAGATGGTGGAGACTTCGGCGATGCGCTGTTCGAACACCGAGCGGTCCGCCATCGGGCGCGACTGGTCGGAGGCGATGGCGCTGATCCGGCTTTGCGCGGCGCGCGAGGCGAAGTAGGTATCGGCCTCGGCGTCGGAGACGCGCGCGACACTGCCCCGGATGCGGACCTGGCGGCGCAGGCTTTTCCAGTGGAGGCCGAGGGCGGCGTAAGGGTGCGCGGCCAGCTGCACACCCTTGGCGCTTTCAAGGTTGGTGAAGAAGGTGAAGCCCGCCGCATCGACCCCCTTCAGGAGGACGATGCGGACATCGGGGTTGCCGCCGGCGTCGACCGTGGCGAGTGACATGGCATTGGAATCGTTCGGCTCCGAGGCGCGCGCATCGGCCATCCATTGCTGGAACAGGGCGATGGGATCGCTGGTTTCCGGGATCAAGGCGCGGTCGCCGCTGTTGGCATAGTCGGCGGCGCTGGGGGTCGGCGGGATCACGGGAGAAGACATCGGGCGGCCTATTTGGCGGTTTGTAAGGCTGGCGATTTCATATAGGAGGCGGGGCATAACCGCGAGGGCGCAGGCTGTCACATGTCGCATAACACATTTGGCCATCTGTTTCGTGTCACGACCTGGGGCGAAAGCCACGGGCCGGCACTGGGCTGTGTGGTAGACGGGTGCCCGGCGGGACTGGCTCTGGACGAGGCGTTCATCCAGCAATTCCTCGACAAGCGCCGGCCGGGCACCTCGCGTTTCGTGACGCAGCGGCAGGAAGCCGATCTGGTGAAGATATTGTCGGGCGTATTCGAAGACGACCGCACGGGTGGGCCCGTGACGACTGGCACGCCGATCAGCCTGATGATCGAGAACACCGACCAGCGCAGCAAGGATTACCGCGAGATCCGCGACCGCTACCGGCCGGGCCATGCGGATTATGCCTATGACGCAAAATACGGCGTGCGCGACTATCGCGGCGGCGGGCGCAGCTCGGCGCGGGAGACGGCAGCGCGGGTGGCGGCGGGCGCGGTGGCGCGGCGGGTGCTGGGCGACGGGATCGTGATCCGGGGCGCGGTGGTGCAGATCGGGCCGCACATGATCGACCCCGAGGCCTGGAACTGGGACGAGACGCAGAACAACCCCTTCTGGTGCCCGGATGCGAACATGGCGGGGCGCTGGGAAGAGTTCCTGGACGAGACGCGCAAGGCGGGCAGCTCGGCGGGTGCGATTGTCGAGGTGCATGCCTCGGGCGTGCCGGCCGGATGGGGCGCGCCGGTGTATGGCAAGCTGGACGCCGAACTTGCCGGGGCGATGATGAGCATCAACGCCGCCAAGGGCGTAGAGATCGGCGCGGGCTTTGCGGCGGCCGCAATGAGCGGCGAAGAGAACGCCGACGAGATGCGCGCCGGCAACGACGGCCCGACTTTCCTTGCCAACAACAATGGCGGGGTCGCGGGCGGCATTTCGACGGGACAGGACGTGGTGGTGCGGATTGCGATCAAGCCGACCTCGTCGATCCTGACGCCGGTGAAATCAGTGACGCGGGACGGCGAGGAAGTAGACGTGCGCACCATCGGGCGCCATGACCCTTGCGTGGGCATCCGCGCGGTGCCGGTGGCCGAAGCGATGCTGGCGTGCGTCCTGGCGGATGCGAAACTGCGCCACCGGGGGCAAACGGGGCGATAGAAAAAGCCCCCGTGCGTTCTGCACAGGGGCTTTCCAGTCAAATCCGTAAACGGATTATCAGAAGCGGAAGACGCCGCCGATCGAGAAGACGTCGGCTTCGGAATCGTCACCTTCGTAACGCGAGGCATCGGCACGAATGCCGAATTTGTCGGTCAGGAAGAATTTGCCGCCGACGCCATAGGCGACGCCGTCAACATCTGCCGAACCGCTGCCGAGACCGGGAACGCTGGCATTGAATTCCGACGTGGCATAGCCGAGGCGGCCGAAGAGTTCGACGCGATCGGAAACCGGAGCGCGCAGGACGCCGAAGGCGCCGAGCGAGTTGTCGAGTTCGACCGTGCCGCCGCCGACATCGGCTTCGTCGATGCCGATCGACACTTCACCTTCAGCGCCGATATAGCGGTTGAAGAAGTAGGTGCCACGGGCCGTGAGGGCGCCGACATCAGCGCCGTCACCATCGATGTTCGAATAGGCGCCGCTCAGTTCGACGTTGCCTTGGGCAACGGCGATCGGGGCAGCGACGATGGCGAGGAGGGAAGCGAGTGCAAGTTTCATTTTCTTTTTTCTCCGTACTCTGCGCAAACAGCGCGCCGCAGAAATAGCAATGCCGGCGGCGTAAACCAGAGCGTGTGGCAGCAAGGAAATCGTTTCAGCCGGCCCCTGTGACGGACAAAGCACAGAAAATGAAATTCGCGTAATCTGGCAGCGGCGGCGCCGGATTGTTCCCCTACGGACGGCGCCAGACTGAAACTTTCGTAAGGAATGCGAGGGACTGGCGAGCCTTTACAAATCCGCAGGATTCAACAGCTTGTTGCAGGTCCCAGCCGAGATACCCCTTGTAATACGGCTCGTGAAATCCATGCGGAAAATATTCGAGCAGGCCGTCGAGTGCGGGATAGTCACCAAACTGGACACTGTCGGCGAGGATGAAGGTGCCGCCCGGCTTCAGTACACGGAATATCTCGGCAAGGACTTGTGGGCGCACCTTCGGCGGAAGCTCATGGAACAGGAAGATCGAGACGGCGAGGTCCTGAGAGCCCGCGTCCAGCGGCATCGATTCGGCGGCATCATGGATGATGCTGGCCTGGCGCCAGGGCGCCAAGCGGACACGGGCCGCCTCGGTATAGGTCGGCGAAAGATCGAGACCGGTGACTTTCAGTTTCGGCCAGACGCCAAGCACTTTTTCGAGGAAGCGGCCATTGCCGCAGGCGACGTCGAGCAGCGACACGGTGCGCTGGTCGCGGCCTTTCAGCTCGCGGCTGATCTCGGCCAACGCGGCGCGGCGCATGGCGTCTGCCGTGCCCGAGAACAGGGCTTCGACCTGGGTGTCGTAGAGTTCGGCGCTGTCGTCGGTGAACCAGCCGCCCGACTGGTAGTGGAAATTCTGCAGATAGTAGGCGGGATAACGGTTCGATCCTTCGCCCACCTGCTGGCGGATCTCGGTGCCGTCGCGCGCGAGGCGGCGCCGGTTGACCTCGGCCGCGTCCCGCAGGAAGGCGCGGGCGGATTTCAGGGCGCGCGGGACAGCCGCAAAGTCGAGATCATCCGGGGCGGGATAGAGGCCGGCTTCGACATTCGCGCGGTCCTGCAGGAACAGGCGGACATAGGCCTTGCGCAGTTCGGCCATCTGCGGCGGGCCGCTTGAGGGGCGGAATTCAGGCTCGCCGGGGCGGGTGAAGCCGCCGGACTGGCGCCGGGCGGCCTGCATCTGGGCGGCATACCAGGCCGAACGCAGGCCTTGCCCGGCCGCATAACGCGCCCGGCCAGCGGTTTTCGCAGCGCGGTCGATCAGTCTCATACCGGGAATATGCGGGCCGCCGGGGCCCCCGTCCAGCCTTCAGGCTCCGTTCAGGTTGGCGCAGGCAGGTTGGCATCCGAAACTGGCGCACCTTGCCTTGTGACGCCGAAGGAGACGGGTGATGATGAAGATGACCGTTGCCGCTGGCAGCCTCGGCCTGATGGCACTGGCCCTGCCGATGCAGGCCCATGCGCAGTATGGCTATCCCTACAGCGATCCGGGTGTGCGCAATGTGCAGTGCGAGCGGCAGAAATCGAGCGACTCGGCGGCCGGCACGATTGTCGGCGCGCTGGCCGGCGCCCTGATCGGGGGTGCGATCGGCAACGAGATTGCCGACGATGACCACGGTCACCGGGGACGCGGCTACGGCCATCGCGGATACGGGCGCGGCTATTATGGCGGACATCGCGGGCACGACGACAATGACGGCGAAGTGATCGCCGGCGCGCTGATCGGCGCGTTTGCGGGCGGCGCCATCGGCAACTCGGTTGCCAAGGATACGGGCCCGGATTGCCAGGTGGCGTATGCGCCCTATGGCTATTCCTCCTCGCCCAGCGGCTCGATCCCGCGCACCACCGACGGTCTCTATGGCGGGCCGGAGACGATGGGCCGGCCGGGCAGCTATCCGGCCGCCTATCCTTCCCAGCCGTCCTATCCTTCGTACCCGGACTATCGTGACGAGCCGCGCTATCAGGAGCCTGCACGTGACTGCCGCGTGATCCAGCGCGAGACGCGCCTGCCCGACGGACAGGTCGAACGCGATCCGGTGACTGCCTGCTGGGACGAGCGCACGCGCACCTGGCAGGTGCAGGACGGGTTTACTGACGCGCCCTACGGCTACTGAGCCCGCGCGCAGACTAGCCATTCCCGGTTGCCATCGCCGCCGGGGACGGGACTGGGCTGGGGACCTTCGGGAACCCAGCCTTTTTCATTGAGCCAGACGAGGAAAGCTGCGAGCGCGGTTTCAGTCGCGGCGTCATCCGTGACGAGGCCGCCCTTGCCGACATTCGCCGGGCCGACTTCGAACTGGGGCTTGAAGAGGGCGATGAGCACGGCGCCCGGCGCGGCGAGTGACAGGGGCACGTCGAGCACCTTGGCGAGCGAGACAAAGCTCAGGTCACAGACGATCAGCTGCGGCGGCGCGGCGAGCCTCCCGGGCGTGAGATCGCGGGCGTTCAGACGTTCATGCGAAGTGACGCGCGCATCGCCTGCAATCTTCTCATGCAACTGGCCGTGGCCGACATCGACACAGGTGACATGCGCCGCGCCGGCGCGCAGCAGCACGTCTGTGAAGCCGCCGGTCGACGCGCCGAGATCGAGACAGGTGAGACCTGCCGGATCGATGCCGAAGACGTCCAGCGCGCGCGCCAGTTTGAGGCCGCCGCGCGAGACGTAAGGGTGCGCCGCCTCGGCTTCGATGACGGCATCGGAGGAGAGCGTTTCGGACGGCTTGGCGACGCGCTTTCCATTTGCGGTGACGTGGCCGGCGGCGATTGCGGCCTGCGCGGCGGCTCGGCTGCCGAAATGGCCGAGCGCGACAAGCATTTTATCGGCGCGGCCGGTTTCTGGTGAACTTCTGTCTGACATGCGCGTAGATTGCCTTATACTTTCAGCCAATTCGACAGGAGACTCGCCATGTTCGTTCGCCTCGCCCTCGCTGCCTCTGCCCTCACGCTGGGGGCCTGCGCAAGTGCCCAAGGTGCAGGGCACGACATGTCGGCGGCAGATCACGCCGCGCACATGATGACGCCGGTGCCTGCGCCAGCCAGTGCGAGCACGAGCGTTCTCGGCATGGATGGCAGCCCGATCGGCACGCTGAGCGCGGTCCAGGGCACGAAAGGCGTGCTGATCCGCGTCGAGATCGAGGCGGGCGGGCTGACCGAAGGCTGGCATGGCATCCACCTGCATGCGGTCGGCGATTGCTCCGATACCGGCACGTACAAGCTTTCGGGCGGCCATGAAGGCATGATGGAAGGCGGGCACGGCCTGCTCAACCCGGCCGGGCCCGAGGAGGGCGACCTCCCGAACATCTGGGCGGGCGCTGACGGGTCAGCGAAATACGAAGCCTATTCCAGCCTGTTTGAACTCGCACCGGCGCTCGACGATGACGGCCTTGCGCTGATCATCCATGCCTCGCCCGACGACCACACGACGCAGCCGATTGGCGGCGCGGGTGCGCGCGTGGCGTGCGGCGCGATGAACTGACGCTGTCGGTCAGCGTCGGCGTCCCGCACCGAACAGGAGCAGGACGCCGCGCAGCAGGACGCCAAGGATGGCCCCGGCCGGCGCGCCCGCGAGTGCGGGTGTGACGACATCGGCGTTGAGACCGTCGAGCCAGACCATGAACCCAGCCGCTCCAAGGCCGCCGATGAGCCCGCCGACGATAAGCCATTGCGGCAGTCCGCCGAGGCTGCGGTTGACGGCGCCGGCGCCGAAGCCGCGCATCATGCCTTGGAACAGCCGGGCAGCGACCGCCGTGAGCACGGCGCAGACTGCGGCGGGCGGGATGGCTTCTAAGGCCAGGTAGCCGAGCCCGAAACCCATGAGGCCGCCGACAATCAGCCAGGCCGAAACGATGGGCGCCTTGAGTACGGCCGGTCCGCGAGGTCCGCCTGACGCCGCCTGCCGGGCCGCCTCCTGATCTTCCTGATGGCGCCGGGCGATGGCGTTCAATTCGTCCATCGGGTGCTGCATGGCAATTCGTCCCCCAGCCGGCGCGGCGGCGCCGACGCGCAAGGTATGGCCCCGCGCCGCGACGGCGGCAATGGAGTTGCGAGCTGTCTTGCGCGGCGGCGCGCCCGGCGGCACGGTGGCCGGCAAGAGAATCCGGGGAGGATCACATGCCAAGACTGTCCCGCCGCGCCATGCTGGCCGGCAGCGCCGCAACGATTGCCGTTGCCGCCTGTTCGCGCGCGCCGAAGGAAGAGACGCCCGCGCCGGCGCGCGTGGTGCCCGATTATGCCGACGGGGTCGCGATGGCGGCGGGGATTGCCGCCGGCGAAACGACCGCGCTGGAACAGGTTGAAGCCGCTATAAACCGGGCCAAGGCGGTCGAGCCGCAGGTCAACGGGATTGTTACGGAGACGTTCGAGTCCGCGCGGTCGGACGCGGCTGGACTACTGTCCGGCGCATTCGCGGGCGTTCCGACCTTCATCAAGGACCTGATCGACTGGAAGGGTGCACCCACGCTCGCGGGAAGCCGGGGGCTCGCGGGCCGGGTGGCGACCAGCGACAACCCGTTTGCCAGCAAGTGGCGCGGCGCAGGTCTCGTCTCGCTCGGGAAGTCCGCCACGCCCGAAGCGGGCCTGATTTCGTCGACCGAGCCGTTGTCGAACGGGCCGACGCACAATCCCTGGGACCTGACACGGATTCCGGGCGGATCGTCCGGCGGGGCGGCAGCCTTGGTGGCGGCCCGCGTCGTGCCGTTCGCGCACGCCAGCGATGGCGGCGGCTCGATCCGCATTCCGGCCTCGACCTGCGGCGTGTTCGGCCTGAAGCCGTCGCGCGACCGGCTGCCCTACAGCGAACCGGGCGAAGCGCCGCCGCTGCAAATCTCCGTGAACCATGCCGTGACGATCAGCGTGCGGGATTCGATCGCGCTGTTCCGGATGGCCGAAGCGAATGACGGCACCTACCCGCCGCTCGGCGAGATCCAGCCGTTGCAGCGGCGGTTGCGGATCGGGTTTGCGCCTGAGCCCATTGGGGGAACGCCGCTGGACGCCGACACACGCAAGGGATTGGAAGGCGTGGCGCAGCTGTGCCGCGACCTCGGCCATACGGTGGTGGACTACACCCTGCCGATGGACGGGCCGAAGTTCACCGATGCCTTCATTCTGTATTGGGCCTCTGGCGCTGCGCAGTTTGCGCAGCAAGTGTCGGCATTCGCCGGCAAGCCGGTGGGTCCCGACATCGTGGAGCCGTGGACGCTGGGACTTGCCGGCATGGCGGCGCAGCGCATGGGCGAAGTTCCGGATACGATTGCCTACCTGAAGGCCTTCGAAGCCCAGTACGAGACCTTCTTCAGTTCGCTGGACATCATCCTGACGCCGGTGACCGGCAGCCCCGCCGTTCCGATTGGCGAGCAGGCGCCGGACGGGGATTTCGATACCGTGATGGCGAACGTGCTGAGGTTTGTCGCCTATACGTCCCCGATGAACGTGGCCGGGGCGGCGTCGATGAGTGTGCCGCTGGCCTGGTCGCCGGGCGGTTTGCCCATCGGGGCGATGTTCTCCGGCCGCAAGGGCGACGACGGCCTGCTGTTCGAGCTGGCGCTTGAGCTGGAAGCGGCGCGACCCTGGGCGAGCCGGAAGCCGCCGGTTTCGGCTGCCTGACGCCCCGGAAGGCCCTGAAACTGAAGACTTCTGACGGCTGAATTAACCATAATCTTCCGGTTGTTTGCCGGGTGGAAAGTGGTGCTGAGATAATTATTGCGGGCGCGAAAGATGACTCTCGCGTCACTCAATACTATCTTACCGCGCACACCTCCCAGGAAAGCCCGCCCCCGTGAACCGTTCAACGATCATTGCCGCCGCCATCCTGGCAGCCATCGTGCTGTATTTTGGAGCCCGAAGCCTGATGCGCGGAAGCATTGGCTCGGAAAACGCGCCGGTCGCCTCGCAGGCGCCGGCCGACGTCACCGATGCGATTGTCCTGCAGGCCGCCAGCGAGCCGCACGAATTGCGGATCATCGCCAAGGGCCGCTCGGCGCCGGACAAATCCGTGACCGTGAAATCGGGCACGTCGGGCACGGTTGTGTCGACCCCCGTGCGCGAAGGCACCTTCGTCAAACAGGGCGCGCTGCTGTGCGGACTGGACGTGGAAGCCCGCAGCGCGCGCGTGAAGGAAGCGGAAGCCGCGCGCGACTCCGCCCGCATCGATTATGAAGCCGCGGTGTCGCTGGCCGCGAAGGGCCTCGCGCCGGCCAACCGCGAACTGGCCGCGAAGGCTTCGCTGGACTCGGCTGAGGCCGCTGTGAATGCCGCGCGGGTGGAACTCGGCCGGACGCAGATCCGCGCGCCGTTCGACGGTGTGTTCGAACAACGCCTGGCAGAGGCCGGCGACTATCTTGGACCGGGTTCTGCGTGCGGCCTGCTGGTCGACCTCAGCCCGGTGATCGTGGCGGCGGAAGTGACCGAAGCCGAAGCTGGCCTCCTGAAGCCGGGTATGGAGGGCACGGCCCTGCTGGCCGACGGACGCACCTTCCCGGCCAAGCTGCGCTACGTGGCGCGCGCGGCCAGCAACCAGACGCGGACCTTTCCGGTGGAAGCTGAACTGGTGACCGGCGACGCTCCGGTCTCGGCCGGCGTGACCGCAACGCTGACGGTGCCCGCTGGCAAGGTGCCGGCCACACTGATCCAGCGCTCGCTGCTGACATTGTCCGACGCCGGAGAATTGGGCGTGCGCTACGTGAAGGCCGACAAGACGGTTGCATTCGCGCCGATCCGGGTGATCGACGAGACGCAGGCCGGCGCCTGGGTGACGGGCCTGCCGGAAACCGCGACGCTGATTGCGATCGGTCAGGACTACCTGAATGACGGCGTGAAAGTGAACCCTGTTGCGCAAGGCGGAGCAACGCCATGAACGCCCTCATCGACGGCGCCATTGGCCGCGCGAGGATGGTGATTGCCATCCTGATCTGCTCGGTCATCGCGGGCACGATGGCCTACATCAACCTGCCCAAGGAAGCCGACCCGGACATTCCGATCCCGGTCGTTGCGATCACCGTGCCGCTCGCGGGCGTGACGCCGGAAGACGCCGAACGGCTGCTGGTGCGCCCGATCGAACAGGAAGTGCAATCGCTCGAAGGGCTGGACACGTTTTCGTCCTACGCCGCTGAAGGCGCCGCGACGCTGATCCTGCGCTTCGAGATCGACGTGGACGTCGACCAGGCCGTGCTGGACGTCAAGGACAAGGTGGACATGGCGAAGCGGTATTTCCCCGCTGACGCGCGCGAACCCATCGTGACCGAATTCAACGCCGCGCAGTTTCCTGTGATGGTGATCAACATCTATGGCGACGCGCCGGAACGCGGGCTTGCCAAGATTGCCGAGGACCTGAAGGACCGCCTGGAAACCGACCCCGGCGTGCTGGAAGCGCGCGTGCAGGGCAAGCGCGAAGAACTGCTCGAGATCGTCATCGATCCCGTCAAGCTTGAGGCCTACAATATCTCCTACCAGGAGATCTATTCGGTTGTTGCGTCGAACAACCAGCTGGTTCCGGCCGGCCAGATCGACACCGGACAGGGCAGCTTCTCGGTCAAGGTTCCCGGCATCATCCGGACCGGCGCTGACGCGCTGAACCTGCCGATCAAGCGCACGGCCGACGCCGTGGTGACGTTGTCCGACGTGGCCGAGGTGCGCCGCACGTTCAAGGACGCAACGGGTTCTGCGACGTTCAACGGCGAGAAGGGCTTGCTGGTCGAAGTTGTGAAGCGCACGGGCGCCAACATTCTCGATACGGCAAACAATGTCCGCGACATCGTCAAGGACGAAAGCAAGAAATGGCCGCCGACCGTGCGCGCCGAAATTACGTCGGACGGGTCCGAACTGATCGGCTCGCAGCTCGGGACGCTTCAGAGCTCGATCATGACGGCCATCCTACTGGTGATGATCGTCGTGGTTGCCGCGCTCGGCATCCGGTCCGCGACGCTGGTCGGTATCGCGATCCCCTCGTCGTTCGTGATCGCGTTCCTGTTCCTCGGCGCGTTCGGCTACACGATCAACATGATGGTGATGTTCGGCATGGTGATTGCCGTCGGTATCCTCGTCGATGGCGGTATCGTGGTGACCGAATATGCCGACCGGAAGATGGCCGAAGGCATGAACCGGAAGGACGCCTACGCCCTCGCAGGAAAGCGCATGTTCTGGCCGATCGTGTCCTCGACCTTGACGACGCTGGCAGCGTTCGTGCCGTTCCTGTTCTGGAACTCGATGCCCGGCAAGTTCATGGCATACCTGCCGCTGACACTGATCTTCGTGCTGACGTCATCGCTCGTCGTGGCGCTGATTTTCCTGCCGGTGCTCGGCACGGTGATTGGCGGGCGCTCAGGCGGCAAGGATGAAAACCTGTCGGCGCTGGCCGCAGACGGCGACCCGCGCAAGACGACCGGCTGGATCGGCGCTTACGTGAAGGTCGTATCGGAAACCGTACGCCGGCCGCTGATCACCACCGCAGCCGTGTTCGCCACCGTGATTGCAATTTTCATGTGGTTCGGCTCGGAGCAGCACAAGACCGAGTTCTTCCTCGATATCGAACCTGAGCAGGCCTACGTGTTCGTGCAGGCGCAGGGCGCCCTGTCGGCTGAAGAAAAGGCCAAACTGGTAAAGGTGGCGGAGGACGAAATCGCCGGCCTTGACGGGATCGCGGCGCTCTCGACGCGCACCGGGGTGAGCCAGGGTATCAGCTTTGACGGTGTCGGCGACATCCCGCAGGACACGATCGGCCAGATCCTGATGGATCTCTACACGACGTCTGACGGCCCCTATGATGCGCGCCAGACGCTTGATGAAGTGCGCGCGCGGCTTTCAGCCCTTCCGGCGATGCGGTTCGAGATCCAGTCGCGCGAGCAAGGCCCGCCGGGCGGCAAGGACATCCAGGTCGCGCTGCTGAGCAACAATACGGAAGACCTCGACAAGACCGCCACGGCCATCCGTAGCTGGCTGGAAGCGCGCAGCGACGTGATCGAGATCGACGACTCGCGGCCCCTGCCCGGCGTCGAATACCAGCTCACGGTCGACCGTGCCGAGGCCGGCAAGTTCGGCGTTGATGTCGCTCAGGTCGGCGCAGCCGTCCAGCTGATCACCAATGGCGTGCTCGTCGGCCGCTACCGCCCCGACGACTCCAACGAGGAAGTCGACATCCGTGTCCGCTTCCCGGAAGAAGACCGCTCGGCCTCCGCCATCGATGCGCTGAAGATCGCAACGCCGCAAGGCAACGTACCGCTGTCGCTGTTCGTGACGCGTGAGGCAGCGCCCCGGATCAGCCAGATCGAACGGCGCGACGGCAAACGCGTGATCGACGTGCGCGGCAATGCGCGCGAACAGGGCGCGGGCGCCGCGATCGTGGCGGAGCTCAAGGAATGGCTGAGCACGCAAGACCTGCCGACCGGCCTCGAAGTGAAGTTTGAAGGCGCCGACGAGGACACCGCGGAAGCCGGCGCATTCTTCGTGGGCGCGGCGCTTGCCGCCCTGTTCATGATGGCGGTGATCCTGCTCTGGCAATACAACAACTTCTGGCAGGTCGTCCTGACACTGTCGGCAGTGATCATCTCGACGGCGGGCGTGCTCGTCGGCATCAACTTGCTGCTGCCCTATGTCAGTATCCTGATGATCGGCACGGGCATCGTGGCGCTTGCGGGGATCGTTGTGAACAACAACATCATCCTGATCGACACCTACAACCGCCTGAAGGAAGACGGCCGCTCGTCGGAAGATGCCGCCATCGCAACCGCGGCGCAGCGCATCCGCCCGATCCTGCTGACCACGTTCACGACGGTTCTGGGTCTGCTCCCCATGATCTTCCAGATGAACGTGAACTTCCGCGAAGGCGCGATCAATTTCGGCGGCGCAAGCTCCGAATGGTGGGTGCAGCTGGCGACAGCCGTGGTGTTCGGCCTCAGCTTCTCGACCATCGTCATCCTGCTGGTGACGCCGACCTGGCTTCTGGTGCCAGACCGGTTCGAGCGCCTCAGCAAGCGTCTCTGGAACCGGTACAGCCCCTGGGCCGCGCACGGCGAAGACGAGGCGGTGCCAAGCGCGGCCAACGACGTGGGCGAAAAGAAGAACCTGCTGCCACCCGCCGCAGAATGATCACCAGGGCAGCGTCTTGCCCTGATAATCCATGAAGCGAAGTTCCTTCGAGGCGCCTGATCCGGTGATGACCTTGTAGAGGCCGGCGGCACTGTCCGCCGGCTCGACGGGCGCCTGTTCGCCGCCCATGTCGGTTTTCACCCAGCCCGGATGCAGGGCGAGGAGCGTGATGCCTTTCGCCGCCAGAGAGTGCGCCGCCGTGCGCAGCCCCATGTTGAGCCCGGCTTTCGACACACGGTACGCAAGGCCGAAAGCGGCATCGGCGTTCTGGATCGAACCCAGCTGGCTGGACAGGGCGACGGCGACCTTCGCCTTGCCGGCCTCGAGGTTGGGCGTCAGCGCATCGAGCACGCGGATCGGCGCAACGGTGTTCACACGCAGCAATTCCTCGAACCGGTCATAGTCAAGCCGGGGCATGTCGGCCCGGTCGCCGAGGCCGGCGTTGTTGATGAGATAGTCGACCGGCTTGCCCTTCAGCGCGGCGGCGAGCGCCGCGATTGAGGCTGGGTCGGCAACATCGAGTGCGTGCAGCTCGGCGCCGGTCGACTTCAGGTCTGCAGCCGCGGCGGGATCACGCGCCGTTGCTACGACGCTGTGGCCGTTTTTCTGGAACGCGCGCACGAGGGCGAGGCCGATGCCGCGATTGGCGCCGGTGATGAGGGTTGTCGGCATGGGTGGTTCTCCGGAAATCCTGTTCCGGGAGAGCCTAGGCCTGCGGCGTGATCCGGTAAACCGCCGTTGCGGTCATCACGGTGGCGCCGTCGCCCTGGGCTGCGCCGCCTGTGAACAGGATGGTGCGCGTCTTGCGGTCCACGCGGGGCGAATAGGTGAGCTTTGCGGGATCTGCTCCGGCGGCGGCGACGTCGAAGGTCACCGAGACGAGGTCGACCGCATCCGGCGCGCATCTGGCCTCAGCATCGGCCCGGATGACCTGGATCAGGCGCAAGGCAATCGCCTCGTCCGGGCGGGTCAGGACTGTGTCGCTCATCTCGGGTCTCCGTGGCAGCCACAGGCGTCTAGCGGGCACGGCCGCAAAAGAAAAGGGCCGCCCCGAAGGGCGGCCCGGATACTCTGGAACGACGCGATGACCAACAAAGGGTCTGGATAAGGCAGCGTCAGTTCCCCTTCGCAGGGCCAGTGCGTTACGCGGCGCGCACCTCCTCTCCGCGGGCCGGCGATCCCGCAGGGCTCATCAGGTCACCCAGATGGCCAAAGTCATTCATGCCGTATACGGATTGCATCCAGCTGCCGATGGACGGCAGGAGCGTGCCGATCTGCCTGTGATCAAGGCCGGCTTCCTGGAGTGCGGAAATCATCGAAAGGGCGACGCGGCGGCGGCCGCCCGGGGTCTGCTCGATCAGGCGTGCGATCTCGCCGGTCGGGGCGCCGATCTCGTCACCGGTCCGCGCAGCGAGGACACGCGCGCCGGGAACCTTCTTGAACATGACTTCTGCGAGCGGGCTGCCCTGACGCTCTGCGCCATTCAGGACAATACCCAGCGCGCGTTTGGCTTGGGTGTCGCCGAGACCATTGCATGTAGCGAGATGCGCTATCAGATCAATCATCATTGGCAAAGGCTCTCCTAAGATCAATGGCCTCGGTGACAGGACCAACTTCGCCGCGCGTGGTTTCTGGAATCTTACCGGCGTGAACTTTTTTTCACCCCGGATGAAGAAAGCGATTAAGGCGCGTTAGGCTGGGGTAAACAGAGCGCGCGGATTCGTTTACCCTCGCTGTAATGTTGCGCCGAAAACCGCAGTAAAACCGGAGCTTGCATGATCCGTATCGGAATTCTTGGCGCGGCGAAGATCGCGCCGATGGCGATCATCAAACCTGTGGAAAGGCGAAGCGATTGCGAAATCACCTGGGTGGCCGCGCGCGACGGCGCCCGCGCGCGGACCTATGCCGACGCCAATGGCATCCGGGATGTCGCCGAGAGCTATGAAGCGCTGATCGCGCGGCCGGACATCGACCTCATCTACAATGCCCTGCCCCCACACCGGCACATGGACCTGACCATCGCGGCGCTGGAGGCCGGCAAGGCCGTGCTGTGCGAGAAGCCGTTTGCGATGAATGCGCGCGAGGCGCGGGCAATGACCGATGCGGCGGCGCGCACCGGCCGGCCGCTGCTGGAGGCATTCCATTACCGGTTCCATCCGATGTTCGGCGAAATACTCCGGCAGGTAAATGCGGGCGCGATCGGCAAGCTGTGCGCGATCCGTTCGGAATTTTCGGTCGCGATCAAGTACCGTCCGGGCGAACTCAGGCATGATCCCGCACTGGGCGGCGGCGCGCTGATGGATCTCGGATGTTACGCCCTGCACTGGGCACGCACGGTTGCGGGATCAGAGCCGGACCTAATATCGGCCAGCGCGACGCTGAGCGAACACGGCGTGGACCTCGAGACGGAAGCGAACCTGGAGTTTGCCGGCGGCGTGACCGCGAAGGTGCGCACCTCAATGATGCAAGGCCAGCGCTTCAAAGCCCTGCTCGCGCTGCAAGGCACAGAGGGCGTGCTGGTGGCGCGCAACCCGCTGCACCCCTCGCACGGCCATTCGATCACGATCCGGCGGGGCCGGTCGACTGAACGCTACACCGTGGACGGGCAGACGACCTACGACCACCAGCTGAGGCACATGATAGACGTGATGAAAGCAAATGCCCCACCTTTGACGGGCGGGGCAGATGCGGTGGCCAACATGGCGCTGATCGATGCGGTGTATGCAGCGGCGGGTGTCGACCGCCCGGCCTGATCAGGCGGCGTCCTGCGCCATGCCGATCCATTCTTCGACTTCATCTTCGTGCAGCACCTGGTCGTCGCGCAGGACGCGCTCGCCCTCCGGCGTCGCCAGGAATTCCATCGCCAGTTCGAAGATCGTATGCGCCGACGCGCCGGCGAGGTCGTCGCGCGTGGTGATGCCGGCGCCGACCAGCAGCTGGGCATCGTGGACGCGCAGGCCCGGCACATCCATCATCAACTGGGTCTGGTCCTGCCAGGTACGGATCGCTTCCGACGTGATGTGGCGCACGTTGAGTTCGAGTTCCACCATGTCCGCATCGCAGTCGAGCAGGTCACCGATTGTGGTGATGCCGGCGCGCGCGAGCTGCTTGGCGGTCTTGCGGCCGATGGACGGTGCGTCGACGACCGGATCGTCGCGCGTGATCGACGCCAGGCGGCGAGGCGAGCCGTCCTCCTCGACCTTCGGTGCCTTCGCAGGCTGGACCGTCTCGGCCGGCTCTTCTTCGGCGTCGAAAAGGATTTCAGCGGAGCTGGCCTCTTCGGCGTCCGCAGCGACTTCGGCTTCCTCCGGCTCCGGCGCGCTGCGTTTGCGCGTGCCGAAAAGCCCGCGGATTCCGGACTTGGTGGAATCGCGGCGGGAGATTTCGGCAAGCTCGGCGGGCGGGATGTCGTCGACGATATCCTCCGCCTGCTGTGTAAGCTCCAGCGGCTCGGCAGCGAGGCGGTTCTCGTTGAGCGTGCCGATCGGCGCGATCTCTTCAGCGTCGAGTTGCTTCAGCGGAATGCGGCGCACTTCCTTGGCATGCAGGGCACGGATCTTCTTGTCGTCAGCCGGGAGGGTCTTGATCACTTTGCCCGTCTTCTGGAACTCGGCATACATGCGCTCGACGGTGCGCTTGTCGGCGGCGTCTTCGAGCTTGGCCGTGATCCAGCGCAGCGGAATATCCAGCGTTTCGAAATAGCCCTGCAGGGTCAGGTTCACTTTCGGCGGGGCCACGGCGGCCTCCTCGATGCCGCGCGACAGGATCGCGGCGAAGCCTGCTGTCGCGTAGGCAACGAGATCGGCGATGGCCGCCTGCATTGTCTCGTCCAGGCCGGCTGGCGGGTTGGCGACGCCGGCATCGAAATCGTAATGGTCGATGAAGGTGTCGTAGTGAGCATGGCTGCGCTCGGCGCCTTCGCGCACCATGTCGGACACGAAGCCCATACCGTCCGGCACATCGATCTCCGGATAGCCGCTCGTCTCGATGCGGGCGTCCGTTTCGGCGCGTGACTTCGCAATGCTCCATTCGACCGCGCGGTGGATGACGCCTTCGGCCTCGGTCTGGCCGGTGTGGAAGGGCTGGATCGGGTCGGCATAGTAATGGCTGAGGACGCCGAACGCGTAAGCCGCCTCGCTCCAGCGCTTCTTCGAGAGTAATTCGACGCCGCGCGCATACCATTCCTGCGCCTTGCCGCGCGCCCCGCCCCACTCGCCTTCGGAGACGTGGAGGACGTGGTTCTTGAAATCCTTGAACTCGGCGTCCGGCGCCTTTGCGCCTTTCAGGAGATGTTCGTGGTGGACGAGGAACAGGGATTTCCACGCTTCGCCCTCGTCGCCCGAAATCAGCGACAGCGCATCGAACGCAATGAAATGGTGCGTCGAGCGGCAGCGGTGATTGCGGATCACGCGTTCGAGCAGGGTCATGGCCTTGTCCTTCGGGGCGGCGGTTCGATTCCGGCGAAGGTGTTCGAAGATGGTGAATGCGCTGTTAACCCCGCCTCGCCGCCTTGGCAGGAATGGCCGGGTCGTGCTATGGCCCTGCCATCGCAACAGGCGCTGAGCGCGGCCGTCTTCCGGCCTACCGGGAGGGCAACCGCAGCGCAGGAGTTCCTGTGCGCGGAGCGGCAAAACCGCTTTTCACTCAGGGACATAACGCCCGGGAGTGACACATGAAGACCATCATCGAACCGTTCCGCATCAAGTCCGTCGAGCCGATCCGGATGACCACGCGCGCCGAACGCGAAGCCTTGCTCAAGGCCGCAGGTTACAACTTGTTCAAGCTGCATTCGGACGACGTGATCATTGACCTGCTGACCGATAGCGGAACCTCGGCGATGAGCGCGGCCCAGTGGGGCGCGGTGATGACCGGCGACGAAAGCTATGCCGGCGCGCCGAGCTTTTACCGGTTCGAAGCGGCGGTGAAGGATCTGATGGACTTCCGTCACATCATTCCGGCGCACCAAGGCCGGGCGGCGGAGCACCTGCTGTTCACGCTGATCGCGAAGCCGGGCGACCTCATCCCGTCAAACACGCATTTCGACACGACGCGCGGCAACATCGAGGCGATGGGCGCTGAAGCGCTGGATCTTCCGATTGCGGAGGGCCGCGTGCCGTCGCTGGACCACCCCTTCAAGGGGAACATGGATCTTGCGGCCCTCGAGCGCGTGTTGACGGAGCACGGCGCGCGCATCCCGGCTGTGATGATGACGATCACCAACAATGCCGGCGGTGGCCAGCCTGTCAGCCTCGCCAACATTCGCGGCGCGGCGGCGCTGGCGAAGAAGTTCGGCAAGGCCTTTTATATCGACGGCTGCCGGTTTGCGGAGAACGCCTGGTTCATCAAGCTGCGCGAAGAAGGCCAGAAGGACCGCTCGATCAAGGACATCGTGCGCGACACCTTTGCAGTCGCCGACGGCATGACGATGAGCGCCAAGAAAGATGCCTTCGCGAACATCGGCGGCTGGCTGGCGCTGAACGATGATGCGCTCGCCGAGCGGGCGCGCACGCTGCTGATCCAGACCGAGGGCTTCCCGACCTATGGCGGTCTTGCGGGCCGCGACCTTGACGCGATTGCGCAGGGCCTGAAGGAAATCATCGACGAAGATTACCTGCGTTACCGTGTACGGAGCAATTCCTACATCGCCGAACGCCTCGACGCGATGGGCATTCCCGTGGTGAAGCCTGCGGGCGGCCATGCCGTGTTCATCGATGCGCGCGCCTTCCTGCCGCATATTCCGCCGCTGCAATATCCGGGTCAGGCGCTGACCTGCGCGATGTACGAGGCCGGCGGCATCCGCGCCTGCGAGATCGGCACGGTGATGTTCGGGCGCAAACCGGACGGCAGCGAGGCGCCCGGCGCCATGGACCTCGTCCGCCTCGCCATGCCCCGCCGCGTCTATACGCAAAGCCATGCCGACTATGTGGTGGAAGTGCTGGAGGAGGTGGCGGCAGCAAAGGACACGTTGCGCGGAATGCGCATCGTGAAGGAGCCGCCGATGATGCGGCATTTCACGGCGGAGTTTGCGAAGCTCTGAGCCGGTTGACCTTTTTATAATTCTACACTTATATAAGTTTTGAATTATAGAAAGGTCCTGTCATGATCCATGATATCAGCGCTGCCATCGGCGCAACGAGCCGTACTGTCCGCAAGAGCGAGCGCGATGGCAAACCGATGGAAGCGGTTGTCGCCGAACGCAACTATGACACCGGCATTGACGATCTTTGGGACGCGCTCACGAGCCCGGAGCGCCTGCCCCGCTGGTTCGGAAATGTCAGCGGCGAATACAAGCTCGGCGGCCGTTTCCAGATCGAGGGCAATGCGGCCGGCAGCATCCTTGAATGCGATCCGCCGAAGACGCTGAAGGTGACGTGGGAGTTTGCGGGTGGGATCAGCTGGGTCGAAGTGCATCTGCGCGCGGTCAATGCTGAAGAAACGCACCTGCAGCTGATTCACGAAGCCCATGTCGATCCGGATTGGGCCGCCAAGTATGGCCCGGGCGCGGTCGGGGTTGGCTGGGATCTCTGGATGCTCGGCCTGCAGACGCACCTTGCGTCGGGCTGGTCGAAGCCGGAAGGGCATGACGAGGAATACGGGAAGACCGCCGACTACAAATCCTTCGTGCGGACCAGCAGCGATGGCTGGCGCGAGGCGTCGATTGCCGCCGGCAACGATCCGGCGATTGCAGGACCTGCCGCAGCGAGTACAACGGCATTCTATCTGGGCGAGGCGCCTCCGGGCGGCGGCTGATGCACGCATTCGACATACTCGGCGACCCCGTTCGCCGGCGCATTCTGGAACTGCTGTCCGAGAGCAGCCGGTCCTCCGGCGAGGTCGTTGAAGTGATCCAGGCCGAGTTCGGCATCTCGCAGGCCGGCGTCTCGCAGCATCTGAAGGTGCTGCGGGAGAACGGCTTTGCGACCGTCGCCGCCGAAGGCACACGGCGCATCTATACACTGGATGCGGCGCCGCTCCGGCAAGTCGATGACTGGCTCGGACATTTCCGGGGCTTCTGGACACACAAGCTGGAATCGCTGGCGACAGAAGTGCGCCGGGGCAAGAAGAAGCAGGACTAGCCTCTGCTTGACGGCCCGTGCGGCAGGCATTCCAGTGTTCCCCAAAATAAACGGGAGGAACACGATGGCGGAAGATGGCGCGAATGCACAGTTTGAAGGCTTCAAGCGCGGGCGGCTGGATGACGAGATCGTCAATCCGGAGCTTTATGCGAGCGAGGAAATCCACGACGTCTATACGAAGCTGCGCCGGGACGACCCGCTGCACTGGACCGAGCCGGAAGGCTTCCGGCCCTTCTGGTCGGTGACCAAGCAGGCGGACATCCTCGAGATCGAGCGCCAGCACCAGATTTTCACCAACAGCCAGCGCACCTACCTCAGCCCGATTGCGGGCGAGGCGTGGATCAAGTCGATGACGGGAGACACGCATCTCTTCCGGACGCTGGTGGACCTCGACGACCCGGTGCACATGAAGCTGCGCGCCCTGACGCAGGGCTGGTTCATGCCGCCGAACCTTCGCAAGCTGGAGGAGCGTATTGCGGGCCTTGCCAAGGAACACGTGGACCATATGGCCAGCCTTGGCGGCGAATGCGACTTCGTGAAGGAAGTGGCGCTCTGGTATCCGCTGCGTGTCATCAATTCGATTCTCGGTGTTCCGAGGTCGGATGAAAAGTTCATCATGAAGATGACGCAGGAAATCTTCGGACCCGGCGACCCCGATGTCGCCGCCGAGAGCGACAACCTTTCCGAGGACGGCAAATCCGTTACCAGCGACCAGGGCGTCAACCTCCTGCAGACCGCGCAGGAACTGTTCGCCTATTTCGGCGCCATCACCACCGCGCGCCGAGCAAACCCGACAGATGACCTTGCGAGCGTGATTGCCAATGGCATGATCGACGGCCAGCCCATCGGCGACCGGGAAGCGATGAGCTATTACATCATCGTCGCGACCGCCGGTCATGACACGACCAGTTCTACCGCCTCAGGCGGCCTGCTGGAGCTGATCCGCCGGCCTGAACAGATGGCGAAACTTAAGGCGAACCCGGCGCTGCTGCCCAACGCCGTCGAGGAAATGATCCGTTGGGTGACGCCCGTGAAGCATTTCATGCGCACCGCGACCGAGGACTATTCGCTCCGTGGAAAGACGATCCGCAAGGGTGACGGGTTGACGCTGTTCTACTGGTCCGGAAACCGCGACGAGGAGGTGTTCGACCAGCCGTTCGAGTTCAGAGTCGACCGCGACGTGAAGAAGCAGGTCGCCTTCGGCCACGGTGTGCACCTGTGCCTGGGCATGCATATGGCGCGGATGGAGATCAAGGCGCTGTTCGCCGAACTTCTGCCACGCCTTGAATCCATCGAACTGGCGGGCGAGCCGAAGAACACGCGCGCCAATTTCGTCTCGGGTCTGAAAAGCCTGCCGGTGCGCTACCGGCTCAAATAAGAAAAGCCGGGCAAGGCGCTGCGCCCTGCCCGGCTTTGGCTTGTTTGTCTCGGACTAACGAACCGCAAAATCCGTCGGCTCCACGCTCTTGCCGTCCGCGCCCTTTTCGCCTTTTGGCTGGCCATGCTTGTTCGGGCCCATGAAGCCGAAGAGGTGGCCAGCCACTTTCCGGATCTGGATCTCTTCCGAGCCTTCCGTAATGCGGTAGCGGCGGTGGTGGCGGTAGATGTGCTCGAACGGCTTGTGGCGGGAATAGCCGATGCCGCCGTGCACCTGCATGGCGCGGTCGGCCGCCTCACACACAAGTCGGTTTGCGTAATAGTTGCACATAGACACCTTGTCGGAGAGCTTGATCGCCACTTCCGGTTTCGACATCTGGTCCATTTCCCAGGCCGTCTTGAAGATCAGCAGGCGGAGCATCTCGGCCTGCGTGGCGAGCTCGACCAGGGGGAACTGGATCGCCTGGTTGGTCGCCAGCGGCTTGCCGAAGGGCTTGCGCTCCAGCGCATACTTCACGCTCTCGTTGATGCAGTAGATCGCCGCGCCGCAGGAGGAGGCCGCCTGGCGGATGCGGTTCTCGTGGACGAAGTGCTGGGCCAGCGCGAGGCCGCCTTCGGGCGGGCCGAACACGGCATCTTCCGGCACCCAGACATCCTTGATGGTGAGGCGCGGGTGATCCGTCGGCATGTTGAAGGTCCACATGTACTCTTCAATGATCACGCCGGGGTCACGCGCCGGGATGATCAGGCAGGTGATGCCCTTCGCGTCGCCGTCTTTTCCACTGGTGCGGCAGAACAGCATGATATGGGTGGCAACGTGCATGCCGGTGATCCACATTTTCTCGCCGTTGATCAGCCAGCCGTCCTTGCCGTCCTTCTTGTGGCGCACGGCGCGGGTTTCCATGTGGGTCGCGTCGGAGCCGTGGTGCGGTTCGGTCAGGCCGAAGCAGGCGATGAACTTGCCTTCCAGCGCCGCCGTCGCAAGGTGCTTCTGGTCCGGACGGGCGAAGTCCCGAAGCATCAGGATCTGCGGGAAGTTGCCGACGATCGAATGCTCGTTCTGGAGGTCGTTGTGCAGGCCGAGTCCCTTGCGCGCGAAATGCTCGCGGATGATCGCCATGCCGAGGTTCGAGCCATCCTGGCCGCCGAACTCTTTCGGCAGCGCGTAGCGAAGGTGACCGGCCTTGTCGGCGCGCTTCTTGGCTTCGCGCAGCAGGGCTTCCCATTCCGGGCGCGGCAGGCCTTCATTCTCGAAATCTGTGCGCGCCCATTCGCGGCGATGGTCGAAGAAGCGCTCGTTGTCGTCCTGCGCCTGCAGCGGCTTGATCTCGTCCTCGATGAACTTGTCGAGCACCACCAGGTAGTCGGCAATGTCCTTGGGAATATTGAAATCCATGGTGTCTCTCCCTTGTGTCCCTGTCTGCAAGGCACCATACGCCTGTCACGCGAAGCGGCAATTTGTGCCGCCGGGGCAAGCGCCGCGCGACTTTCAGGATAACGGAACGAATAGTTCTCCAATAATTCTGAATTGAGCGCTCTGAATGCTTGACGAATTATTCAGCGTTCGATAGTCAATGGATCAGGCCACACGCCTGACACCGATTTGCAGTCTCAACCCCGAACGAAAGGCAGCCTCCCATGCTCCGTTCCATCATCGCCACCGCAGCTTTCGCGGTTCTCGCCGTCCCGGCTTTCGCCAGCAGCTCCTACACGTTCGAGACCGTGAATCCGGTCAAGGACAAGCGCGTCGTCGCCGAAAGCGTCGTCTGGTCGTGCGAAGGCACCACCTGCACCGCTGAACTCGACCGCAAGGCGCCGACCGTTCGCATCTGCAAGAAGATCGCGAAAGAAGTCGGCGAACTTTCTGCGCTTCGCAACACCAGCTCCGAGCTGACGGCCGAAGAACTCGCAGAGTGCAACGCCGCTGTGAAGAAATAAGCTTCGATCTCTCTCCAAGCTTCTCCTCGGGCCGCCAGGGTTATCCTTGGCGGCCTTTTTTGATTGGCGCAGACTGTTCAAGCTTGGCGCGGGGCGCGCGAGGCGAACAACTCGCTCAGGCCAACGGGCTACGTTTCAGGGATGCAATCGGTACTTGAGTCTCCGAAAGAAAATTGCAGTGAGCTTGGTCACATGAGCGATCCCGATCTCCGAAAGCCTGAAGCAGGGTGCGGCGCTGCCATCCTCGATGACGCCGGCCGGCTGCTCCTGATCCAGCGGCTGCGCCAGCCGGAAGCCGGGGCCTGGGGCCTGCCGGGCGGGAAGATCGACTTCGGCGAGCCGGCCATGCAAACGGCGCGGCGCGAAATTGCAGAAGAACTCGGCATCGAGATCGAAATCCTCGGTCTCGCCTGCATCGCCGAGACGATCGACAAGGGCGACGGACGCCATTGGGTGGCCCCGGTCTACGATGCGCGGATCATTGCCGGTGAGCCGCAAATACTTGAGCCGCACAAGCATGGCGGCTGGGGCTGGTTCAAGCTCGACGACCTCCCCTCGCCGCTGACCTCCGCCGCGCAAGCCTGGCTTTTGTGCCGGGCATCCTGAGGCCGAGATTTCCCGCGCGCCTAAAGTCGGGTGAAGGAATTAAGGATGATCCCATTTCTCCCGGCCGGATGAAGCGCTCTAGATAGAACGACGAGAATCGCCACCGCGTTTCAGTCCCGAAACTGGGCAGAGGCCGACGCCAGCGAATAAGAGAAGAATTATTGACACCGCTGGACATTAATTGCGGGCTGTCAAAGCCCGTCCAATTGCTGCGCTGCGTCGCAATCAACACGGGCACGGATGTTGCAAAATGGACCTGCCGGGCGCTAATGGGCGCATGGTGATGAGGCCGGGGCGGCCCTGAAAAAATCGCGAATCCCGAGGGTAATCATGAGCGACACAGTAGCAATTCTCGCCGAGCTTGGCGTACGCACCAAATCGGTGCGCAAGAACTGGAATGAAGCGCGCCTTTATGAAACGGCTGTCGCTTCCGGCGAGGCCCGCGTTGCCAAAGGCGGCGCCCTGGTTGTCGAGACCGGACAGCACACCGGCCGCTCTGCAAAGGACAAATTCACGGTTCGCGATGAACTGACCGAGAACACCGTATGGTGGGACAACAACGCCCCGATGACGCCTGCGCATTTCGATGCTCTGTGGGCGGACTTCAAGGCTCACCTTGCAAACCAGGACGTCTACTCGCAGGACCTGTTCGGCGGCGCTGACCTCGACTACCGCGTGCCGGTCACCGTTGTGACCGAATTCGCCTGGCACTCTCTGTTCATCCGCCATCTCCTGCGCCTTCCGACCGCGGATGAAGCGAAATCCTTCCGCACGGGCTTCACGATCATCAACTGCCCGAGCTTCCGCGCCGATCCTGCGAAACACGGCACGCGTTCGGAAACCGTGATCGCGGTCAACTTTGCCAAGCGCCTCGTGCTGATCGGCGGCACGTCCTATGCCGGCGAAACGAAGAAGTCGGTCTTCACGATCCTCAACTACCTGCTGCCCGACCAAGGCGTGATGCCGATGCACTGCTCGGTCAACACGTCCGACAAGGACGACGCCGCCATCTTCTTCGGCCTCTCCGGCACCGGCAAGACGACGCTTTCGGCAGACGCTTCGCGCACGCTGATCGGCGATGACGAACATGGCTGGTCGGAAAACGGCCTCTTCAACTTCGAAGGCGGCTGCTACGCCAAGATGATCAAGCTGTCGGCAGAAGCCGAGCCGGAAATCTACGCGACCACGAAACAGTGGGGCACCGTGCTCGAGAACGTCGTGATGGATCCCGCCACGCGCGAGCTTGACCTCGACTCGGCAGCCCTCGCTGAAAATTCGCGCGGCGCCTACCCGATCGAAGCGATCCCGAACGCCTCGCTGACCGGGCGCTGCGGCCAGCCGAAAAACCTGATCATGCTGACGGCCGACGCCTACGGCATCATGCCGCCGATCGCGAAGCTGACCCCGGCGCAGGCGATGTATCACTTCCTCTCGGGTTATACGGCGCGCGTTGCCGGCACCGAGAAGGGCGTGACCGAGCCATCGGCCACCTTCTCGACCTGCTTCGGCGGCCCGTTCATGCCGCGTCATCCGTCCGAGTACGGAAATCTTCTGCGCCGCCTCATCGCCAAGTATGACGTGGATTGCTGGCTGGTGTCCACCGGCTGGACGGGCGGCCCGTATGGCCAGGGCAACCGGATGCCGATCAAGGCCACCCGCGCCCTGCTCAACGCTGCCCTCGATGGCTCGCTGAACAATGTTCAGTTCCGCAAGGACGACACGTTTGGCTTCATGGTGCCGACCGCCGTTGCAGGCGTCGATTCCAAGATTCTCGACCCGCGCTCGACCTGGGCGGACACGGCGGCATACGACGCACAGGCCGCCAAGCTTGCCGACATGTTCGTCGAGAACTTCAAGAAGTTCGAAGCCTATGTGGACGACGCTGTGAAAGCCGCTGCACCGAAGGCCAAGACTCCGGCCTGATTTCCGGCCCTACCCTGACGACAAAGCCCGCCGGTCACCCGGCGGGCTTTTTTCAGTCGCCGCTGCCCAGTTTGCTGACCCAGGCCTCGACGGCCCCGTCATCGCCGAGATCGCCCGGATAAAAGATTTCCGGCACTTGCGGTTCATTGTTTCCGCGGCTGCGGCCACGGTAGACCTTCATCGACAAGGAAAGCCCCGCAAAGCCGCTGGCAAGATCAGCTTCGCGATTCTCGATGTAGACTGTGTCCGCGCCGGTCACCTGCCCGATCTGGATCGCGCCCGCTGATTTCCACAGGTCTACGGCATCCAGACAGGCGGAGAAGCAGGCCGCATCCGTCAGTACAAAGACCTTTCCGTCCGTCAGCGACACGGGCGGCGCGCCGGCTTCAACGCTGGCTTCCGTTTCTTCGCCGCTCACGTCCACCCAGTAAGGCTCGCCCGCCTCCATCGCGCGCCGGAGCCCGCCGACGACTTGTTCGATCCAGTTGATCATCACGGGATCACCGGCCTGCCGGAACTGTTCGACATATGGCTCGAGCGCTGCAAGGTTGGCCGGCGACGCGCGCCAATCAACCGAAGTCGAAGCCGGCACCGGATGGGCAGCGATCCAGCCCTCGCCCCACAGCGCATCGGCGACAATCTGCGACCAGCGCGACGAGCCCCCGCCATTGTCGCGAAGGTCCAGAACGACGTAGGGCGCGGCGCGCAGATCCGCCTGCTTCGCCGCGATCTCGTCCATCAATGCCGAAAGTTTCGGATAGAGGGTTGCGTCCGGGTCGCCCGTGAAATCCGGCAGGGCGATCCAGTAGCCACCATCGCCGAGGGCTTTGAGGTAAATATCGATACGCATGGGCGGACGAACGGCATCAAGCTTCTGCCCCAGTTCATCCAGCGTCAGGGGATGCCAGTTTATCCTGTAAGCCTGAGTTTGGCCGCCTGCCTCAAAAAGACATTCCTGCGGCTTTGCCACCCAGGGATTCCCGGTATCGCGAAACAGCCAGGGGGCCTGCGTCAGCTTCTGGGCGTCCATGTCCCAGCGGCCGCGGAATCGCCCCACGCGGTCAGCCGCAAAGGCCTGCGCTTCCACCCCGTCACAGCTGACCAGACGAGCGCCAACGGGCGGCGTCTCAGCGGCAGTCTCGTCGCGGACGCCGACCACAAATTCTCCTGCGCGCCAAGCGGTCAGGAAGCCTGCCCACTCCTGCTGGAAGCTGAGGGATTGGTCCTTCAGGAAGATTTCGAGGTGTGCGTCATTGAAGGCCGCCGCATACTCGCGCAGGCCCCACCACCAGCCAGCCATCGTCTGCGCTTCTGGCGCATGCTCAAGTGCGCGGGCGAGCGCGGCATCATTGATTGCCGCAAAGCCGGGATTGAGCGGGTCGACGCTGCCAGGATGATTGTCCGCGATC
Organism: Acidobacteriota bacterium; assembly: GCA_016712445.1. NCBI lineage: Bacteria > Pseudomonadati > Acidobacteriota > Acidobacteriota bacterium. The sequence goes on from JADJRB010000001.1 coordinate 208,715, forward strand.
TGCTGATGCATGGCCCGCGCGTCCGCCGCCAGGTGTGCACCCCATTCGGACAGCGTCGCCGGTTCAACGACCGGGACGATCTCCGGCGCCTGTGTGGTGCAGGCCGCCGCTGTCAGCGTGATCAAAGCCGCGAAGGTGCGCATCGAATAGGGTCGGCTCAATTTCGGCTCCTTTCGGACTGGATGGCTTCAGCAGTGCTAATCGCGCCGGAAGCCAGCTTCAACCGGCAACGAGAGGCCAAGTTGACGTTAAGGGAAGTCTGGTGTTGCCGGATTCCACTCGATAGGGTGCGGCGCAACAAGACGCCAATCATTCCGGAGGAAGCCATGCGCGAAGCAGTTATCGTCTCTACAGCCCGTACCGCCCTGACCAAAGCAGGTCGCGGCGCCCTCAACGACACCCACGGCATCACGATGGCCGGCCACGCCATCAAGGGCGCCCTCGAGCGCGCCGGCGTCGAAGCCGCAACCGTCGAAGACGTCTTCCTCGGCTGCGCCGCGCCGGAAGGCGCCACCGGCCACAACGTCGCCCGCAACGCGGCGCTGGCCGCCGGTTGCCCCTCCACGACGTCGGGCGCCACCATCAACCGCTTCTGCTCCTCGGGCCTGCAGGCCATCGCCAACGCCGCGCACACCGTGATCAACGAAGGCGCAGCCGTCACCGTCGGCGGCGGCGTGGAAAGCATCAGCCTCGTCCAGGGCTCGGGCCAGTCGAACCGCTACAAGTATTTCGAGCCGGAACTCGCGAAAACCTGGCCGGCCATCTGGATGACGATGATCGAAACCGCCGAGATCGTCGCCGACCGCTACAAGGTCAGCCGCGAATACCAGGACGAGTACTCTGTCGAGAGCCAGCGCCGCACGGCCGAATTCCAGCAGAAGGGTTACATGGCGCAGGAAATCGTGCCGCTGAAAACCCGCATGAAACTGATCAACAAAGACACCAAGGAAGAAACCTTCCAGGATGTCGTTGCCGACAAGGACGACTGCAACCGTCCGGGCACGACCTATGAAATGGTTGCCGGCCTGAAACCGGTCTTCTCGGGCGGCATGGTCGTCAAGGAAGGCAAATATGTCACCGCCGGCAACGCCTCGCAGCTGTCGGATGGCGCCGCCGCCGTCGTCGTCATGGAAGCCAAGGAAGCTGCAAAACGCGGCCTCAAACCGCTCGGCCGCTTCGCCGGTTTCAACGTTGCGGGCTGCGACCCGGACGAAATGGGCATCGGCCCGGTCTTCGCCGTCCCCCGCCTGCTCGAGCGCCACGGCCTGAAGGTCCAGGACATCGACCTCTGGGAACTGAACGAAGCCTTCGCCTCGCAGTGCCTCTATTCGCGTGACCGTCTCGGCATCGACCCCGAGAAATACAACGTCAACGGCGGCGCCATCTCCATCGGCCACCCGTTCGGCATGACCGGCGCACGCTGCACCGGCTCCATCCTGCTCGAAGGCCAGCGCCGCAAAGCAAAGTGGGGCGTTGTCACCATGTGCATCGGCGGCGGCATGGGCGCAGCCGGCCTGTTCGAATTCTACAACTGATCTGACCCTGACTTCGGTCAAACTGAAAAGGGCGGCTCGTAAGGGCCGCCCTTTTCTCATGCGTATGTGAAGCCGCGCTGCCTTCTAGATGCCGCAGTACCGTGGCAATGAAATGACCAGTTCCTGGAGCTTTCGCATGTCCCCGCGCGCCCTTTTCAGCTTGTCCGCCCTCGTCCTGATTGCAGCGTGCGAAGCGCCAGACGTCACCGAAAACACCGTCGCGGCGCCCGAAGCCGCGCCGTCCGAGTCCGCCGCAAACGTGAAGGCCACGAAGTTCCTGACCGCGAATGAAACACCGCCCCAGAGCGCAGCCGACACCAAGGGCGACGGCGTTTATCGCGACGCCGAAGGCCGCCCGTTCGCCTATGCCCTGCTGGGCCAGAAGCTGCCTGCCTTCACTGCGCCGATGTCCGACGGCCGTACGTTTGACTCAACGGCGTTGAACCGCTGGACGGTGATCGATGTCTGGGGCGCCTGGTGCAGCGACTGCGTTGCAGACGGGCCGTATGTCGCCGCTCTCGAACGCGCGATTGCCCAGGATCCGGATCTCGATTTCCTGTCGATCCATGTGCCCGCCAGCGCGGCGCGGGCGACGCCGGAAGAGATGTTCGGAAAATACGGATCACTCGATGCCTATTTCGCCTCGGCCGGCTATTCATTCCCGGTGGTCATCGACACGGACGCCAGCGTCCGCGATGCCCTGCAGATCAGCTGGACGCCAAGCTACCTGCTCGTCTCCCCGGACGGCATCGTGCGCGGCTTTCGCACCGATCTTTCGGTGGTCGAAGACCAGCCCGTCAAAAGCTTCATCAAGGACATTGCGCGGGTACGCGGCGAAGTACGCGATGCGACCCGCCGCACGATCTCGGCGGCCGGCGTTGCGTCCCTGGACGCTGACACGGCGTTTACCGTCTCGGCCGTGGAAAAGGCTTTCCCGGACTTCGATGTCATTCCCATCGTAGATCCTGAAAGCGGCGCATCGAGCTTCGAAATCCGCCCGGACGGGAGCGAAGCGGCCCGCTTCATTGTGGAGTCGGACTGGTCACGCGGATACGTGGCCATCGTGAGCAGCCGGTCGGGCGATGTGCATGGACCGCTTGGTGAAAAGATCGGGGCAGCCCGCTTCGCCGAACTGCCGCTTGAAAAGCGCGCGCTGTGCGCCGATCCATTGCCCGCCAATGGCGGTCATGAATTCACCTGCCCGGACCCCGCCGCGCCGGAGCAGTTCACCCGCGTTTACCGGCTCGAAGGCGGTGCCGATTCGGCAGACCGGCCCAACGGCGATGCCCTGCTGGTGGAATTGAGATTTGCGCCCGAAGTGCCCTGATCGCACCGAGCGCCTGGCATACCGCGTGCAGGCCAGCCGATTCGGCGCCGTTTGCAGGGATTCTGGTTCCAAGGTTTGAAACTTGGCGCCGGGCGGGCTAACCTGACGCCAAAGTCACGAATTGCCCCAACAGGAAAGCAAGCCGCAATGCTGCATCCCTCCACCAAGCGTCTCATCGACAAGCTGAACGAGATGACGCGCAAGCAGCGGGTCACCTGGACCGAAGGCGAGAACGCCGCCGTCGTGCATGACACGGAAGGCTACCGCGTGGTGCTGACGCCCGAGCCTCACGCCGTGCTGCTGACCGACGCGCTCGGCCGCGAGATCGAAACCTGCCAGCCGGAAGAATTCGCCGACGATGTCGATTCCCTCGGCCGGCCCTATTCCAAGTTCATCGCCGAGCTCTACCGCGAAGCCTATCGCCATGCGCGCGGCACCGAAAAGGCGATCCGCACCCTGCTCGCGGGCCTCGACGCGGTCGAGTCCGAGGCGGCACGCGCTGAAGCCGCGCCGCCCGTCCGGCTGATCGAAGCGCCGCACGCGGCCACCGACGAAACACTGCCGAGCGAAAGCGAAACCGAGATCACGGCCGCTGTGGCGACGCTCGCCGACCAGATCAACGGCCCGGCAGCCGAAGCTGCGCCCGCGCCGCAGGCAGAATTGGCCGCGCCTGAGCCCGAACCGCAACCGGAGCCTGAACCGGTAGCCGAAGTGGTCGCCGTGTCGCCCGCCCCCGAACCGGAGCCTGAGCCCGAACCTGAAATCGCCGCCGCACCCGTAATCGTTGCCGAGCCCGAACCCGAAACGACAGTCGTGATTGAGGCAGCGATCGAGGCGCCCGAAGAGCTCGCCGCGTCCGACGAACCCGGTTCGTTCGGCACCTTCGGCGAGTTCGTTCAGGAGCAGCCGGCCGCGCCGGTTGAGACCGCACTCGAAGTCGCAGCCCCCGAACCTCAACCGGAACCCGTGACGGTCCAGGCCGCGCCGGAACCCGAGCACGTTCCAGAACCTTCACCCGCGCCCGCGCCTGAACCAGCGCCCGCACCTGTCGTTCCGACGCTCACCCAGCCGATTTCGCTGTCCTCCATCCCGTTCGGTTTCGGCCTCGGCGCGGCGCAGCGAGTCGGCACACCGTCGCATCCATCCACGTCCGCTGCGCCCGCGCCTGCCGCGGAACAAGCCGAAGCGCCGAAGCGGATCGTCATCGACGGCACACTGGACCTGCCGGATGTGTCGCCCAGCGACTATGACGACACAGTGAGTGCCGAGTCCTATCCGCCATCGACGCCGGTGGCAGGGCCGATGGACCTGCCCGGCGAGACCGCACCTGCCGCGCCCGAGCCCGGCAATCCGCGGCGCTTCAATCCCTGGAACTAGCCTCAACTTCAGGCAGTTGTGGCGATCAAAGCACGCTGTCTTGAAGATCGGCGCAAAAGCACTCGCCTGATTGGCGACCTGCATTCTTTTTTGCCCGCCGGTGTGAGAGACCCGCTCGGACGCGAGCAGCGTCGATGCGTGCCTCCCCGCCATTCCCACCAGGTGATCATCATGCCGTCCTACTCCTCGTTCCGCCGCATGATTGCCGGCGCCAGCTTCATCGCGCTCTCGGCCTTCGCCGCGCCCGCGCTCGCCCAGTCCACGGACGACGAATCAGAAGCCCGGCTCGGCGCTGTCATCGTCACGGCGCAGCGGGTGGAGGAAGATCTCCAGGATGTGCCGATCTCGGTGTCGACCCTGTCGGACGAAAAACTCGACACGCTCAAATCATCTGGCGCCGATGTGCGCTTCCTCTCGGCCCGCGTGCCCAGCGTCATCGCCGAAAGCTCGTTCGGACGCGCATTCCCTCGCTTCTACATCCGCGGCATCGGCAACACAGATTTCGACCTCAACGCCTCCCAGCCGGTGAGCCTCGTCTACGACGACGTGCCCTACGAGAGCCCGATCCTGAAGGGCTTCCCGGTGTTCGACCTCGAGCAGATCGAAGTCCTCCGCGGACCCCAGGGCACGCTGTTCGGCCGCAATACGCCGGGCGGCATCATCAAGTTCGACTCGCGCAAGCCGCAGGATGAATTCGAAGCCTACATCCGCGCCGCCTACGGCAACTACAACACCCGCGATTTCGAAGGCGCACTGAACCTGCCCGTCATCGACGACGTGCTGGCGGTGCGCGTCTCGGGGCTCTACCAGGAGCGCGACCCATACGTTGACAACGCCTTCACCGGCGAAGACGACCGTTATGAGGGCTTCAAGGAAGTCGCAGGCCGGGGCCAGGTGCTATTCACGCCGCAAGGCCATGACTTCACCGCGCTCCTGAACCTGCACGCACGCTCGAATGATGGCGACGCGCGCCTGTTCCGCGCCAACATCATCGATGCCGGCCGCAAGGGCCTCGGCGCCGGCTTCGACCGAGATACCGTGTTCTTCGATGGCCAGAACTTCCTGACGCAGGACACCTCCGGCGTCACGTTGCGTCTCGACAAGGGCCTGACCAAGTCCGTCACGGCGACCTACGTCTTCGGCTATGAAACGGCCGAAATCGAAAGCCGCGGCGACATCGATGGCGGCTTCGGTGCTGCCTTCCTCGGCGCCGGCAATTTCGGACCGGGCTTCATCCCGTTCCCTTCGGAAAGCTCCGGCGCTGTCGATGACCTCGAGCAGACGACGCACGAACTGCGTCTTGCCTATGATGCCGGCGGCGCCCTGCGCGGCCAGGCCGGCGTCTTCCTGTTCAACGAGGATGTCTTCATCACCTCGCTCAGCTTCGACTCCCTGACGCCCGGCCAACCCGAAAACGGCCGCGCGACCCGCTCGGGCAAGACGGACAGTATCGGCATCTTCGCCTCCCTCTCCTACGATCTAACGGACAAGCTGACGGTCGCCGGCGGTGCGCGCTGGACGGACGAGGAGAAGGATTTCACCGTCGAGCGGCTCACAAGCCCCATTGGCGCCGGGCCGCTCGGACCGATCACCGGCAGCACATCCGACGACGACATCAGCTGGGACATTTCGGCCACTTATGCGTACACGGACGACCTGAACCTGTATGCGCGCATCGCGCGCGGCTTCCGCGGCCCCTCAACCCAGGGCCGCCTCGTCTTCGGCGAAGACTTCTCGACCGCCGACTCCGAAACAGTGCTGTCCTACGAGGCGGGGGCAAAGAGCGAAATGCTCGACGGCCGCCTGCGGCTCAACGGCAACGTGTTCTTCTACAACCTTGAAGGCCAGCAGCTCACCATCGTGGGCGGCATCAACAATACCGTCGCGCTGTTCAACGGCGACAAGGGCGAAGGCTACGGATTTGAAATCGACGCCGAAGCCGTTCCGCTCGACAACCTGTTCGTCACGGCGGGCCTTTCCTACAACAAGACCGAGATCAAGGATGATGTGCTGCTGGCGCCCGGTTGCGGCGGCGGCTGCACGGTACTCGATCCGGCTGTGTTCGACGGCCTCGGCAACCTGCTCGGCTACAACATCTCTGGCAATTCGTTCCCGAATGCGCCCGAGTGGATCGCCAACATGACTGCTCGCTACGCCATCCCGGTGATGGGCGGCGAGTATTACGGCTACACCGACTGGGCCTACAAGGGCCAGACGAACTTCTTCCTGTATGACAGCGTCGAGTTCGGCCAGGAAGGCTATTGGGAAGGCGGCTTGAAGTTCGGTTACAAGTCCGACCGCGGCTATGATGCCTCCGTCTTTGTGCGGAACATCCTGGATGAAGAGGCGCTCGAAGGCGCGATCGACTTCAATAACCTGACAGGCTTTGTGAACGAGCCGCGCACCTATGGCGTGCAGGTGCGTTTCGACTTCTAGCCTTTGCTGGCCTGCGCGACGTAGCTTGCGCAGGCGCTCGGCGACAGGGAAATGGTGCCGGCCATCGTGCCGGCATCGCGGTAGAATTCGAGCCGCAGCGCAATCGAGTGCTCGTCCAGGTACGAGCCGACGTAGCCTTCACATGCCTGGCGGACCATTGCCGGGCGGTTGCGGCCGAAAGCCAGTCCATCAGCGCTCATTTTCAGTCGCGCCAGCATCTGGTCGCCTGAAATATAGAAGGCGTCTGCGCCGGACCTGACGGTGAAATGCCCGCCATCGGCGGCCTGATGCGCCTGGCGCTCGACAAACGCGATCCGCTTCTCGAGGCTGGCGCGTTCGAAGTTGAATCCGGCGTCATGCGTGAAATACAGGAATATGCTCACGAGCGCGATGATAGGGGCAGCAATCTTCTCCATGAGGCTTGTCTAAGCCATTAAGGAAAACATCGCGCTGAGCCCCGTGCGGAAATTCGGTGCGCCGCCTTCAGGTTTCGTCAACACCTGCCGCCCGTCAGGCCGGCGAGATGTCCGTCACCTTGTAGGTCTGTGCCTCGCGGCCCGGATGATCGATGGTGACATACTCGCCTTCGCGGAAGGTGTGCTCGGCCAGCCGGAAGACGGCTTCATCCTCTCCTTCGGCCTCTTCGTCGTAGTGGAAGAACCAATGTTTGCCGCGATGGCTCAGCCATCCATCGGCCCTTTCGGCGGGATCGGGATGGAACCGTACCACGCGGCACGCCTTCCGGTGCGCGCGCCATGCGTCGGCGTCCAGCTTGCCGTCCTTCGTCACCGGCGCGATGATCGTGTAGCCTTGGTCGGCGGCGCCTGCCGGCAAGCCGGGATTGCGCGCGAGCTGCAGCGTGATGCGTTGCAACGTCATTTCCAGTCTCCCCTTTGCCTAGCGTGCCAGCGCGAGCGCCGGCGCCACATCGGCAGCCAGCAAACGGCGGCTGGTTCCGCCAAACAGGCGCTCTCCCAGGCGCGAATGTCCATATGCTCCGGCTACGATCAATGTCGCGCCAGACCGGTCGGCAAGGCCCAGCAGCGCGCCGGCCACGTCGCCCTCAATCGCTTCCGTGCGGCAGTTCACGCCGCGATAGCCAAGCCATTTCACCAGCGAGTCCGGCGACACTTGCGGCCGCGCGCCATCGCGCTCCGCGTCCTGCCGGTTCTGCGCAACGATCACCTCGCCCGCGGCTTCGATCAACGGCGCATGGAAACGCACGGCGCGCGCTGCGCCGCTCGAACCATCCCAGCCGATGATCACGGGGCCAGCCGCATAGGGCTTGTTGCCGGCGAGGATGAGCGGCAGGCGTTCGTCCATCATCACATGATCGAACGCGATCGACAGCGGCTCACCGCTTTGCGCAGCGCTGCGAGGAAAGACGATGGCCTCGGACAAGGTCGCAGCGCTCGCCGCAATGCCCTCGGCGGTTCCGACGCGGTGCAGGAACGTGCTGTCAACGCCGCTTGATGCGGTCGCGTCGCGAAACGCGCTTTCTGCCGCTTCAAGCATGTCCTTCTGCAGGTCGATAAGGCTTTTTGCGGCGGCGGCCGAAATGCCGGCAGATTCCGGCGTGGTGACCACCATCAGGGCGGATTGCGGATCCGGCAAGGCGCACACGCCGGTGAGCGGTCGTTTCAGGAGCCGCGCCAGCGCGACGGCGGATTGGGTGGTTTCGCGGTCAGTATCGACCACTCCTTGCAGCACGGCATAAATCGACATGTCAGCCTCCTTCTGGCCCGGGGGCGGGTCGTTGAAGACTAGATAATACGACAGTCGCGGGTCGAAATTAAGGGCTTCTACGTAATTGGCCGCGCAGCCGCGATCCGCGCCCGAGCGATCCGGTCGGCCACATAGTTCGTGGGCTGATTATTCCTGAGCGCTTCGTCGAGTACGTCGCCCAGCGTGACGATCAGGCGCGCAAGGGTCGCGTCGACCCATTCGCGCGAATAGCTGCCCGAAATCTCGGCCGCCACGTTGATGATGCCGCCGCCATTGATCACATAATCCGGCGCATAGAGGATACCCTTGCGCCGCAGGAACTCGCCCATCTCGGGCACGACCAGCTGGTTGTTGGCGCCGCCAGCGATGCCTTTGACCTTGAGGCGCGCCAGCGTCTTCTCGTTGACCACCGCGCCTAGCGCGTTCGGGGAGAAGATGTCGGCTTCCACGTCATAAATATCTGCCGGCGCCACGACCTGCGCGCCCGTCCGCCGGGCCACCTCGGCCAGCGCTTCCTGGTCGATGTCTGTGATGATCAGCTTTGCGCCCGCGGCGGCGAGATGGTCACAGGTATAGCCCCCCACCGATCCGACACCCTGGACCGCGATCGTGCGTCCGTTGAGGTCGTCCGTCCCGAACAGGCGCCGCGCGACTTCCCGGATGCCGAGATACACCCCGCGCGCGGTCACCGGCGATGGATCGCCGCTGGCCGCTGCGCCTTCATCGAGGCCCGCCACGTACCGGGTCTCTTCGCGCACGACCGTCATGTCGGAGACATCCACGCCCACATCTTCGGCGGTGTAATAGACGCCGGCGAGGCTTTCGACGGCGCGCCCGAACGCCCGGAACAGCTCTGGGGACTTGCCGGACTTCGGATCACCCCAGATCACCGCCTTGCCGCCTCCCAGCGGGATGCCGGCCATCGCATTCTTGTAGCTCATGCCCTGCGACAGGCGCAGTACATCGGTGAGCATCGCGTCGCCGGTCGGGTAGTTCCACATCCGGCAGCCACCTGCGGCGGGGCCAAGCGCCGTGGAATGCACCGCGATCACGCATTTCAGGCCGGTGGCGGCGTCGTGGAAGGCATGAACGCCCTCATGGCCGTCAAACGAGGGGTTATCAAACATCGGCGCGACTCAGAAAGGGTTGCAAATGAAACCAGTTCCGCCGCTCTAGCCGTGCCACTACCCCAGGGTCAACCAGCGCTTCCGGGCCCGGAAGGCGCGTATTGACACCTTTGCAGGGTTTACGGCCTAAGGTGCGCGCGCATGCAGCTCCGCCCCGTCATCTACGCGCTCGGAATGATGATCCTGCTGGTCACGGCGGCGATGATCCCCTGCGCCCTGATCGACATCGCCGACGGCACCGACAAGCAGCACGTCTTCGTGATGTCCGGCGCCATCTCCTTCCTCGTCGGCAGCCTCCTGTGGGTCATGGCCCGCAGCGACGACCTCAACATCGGCCAGCGCGAAGCCTTCCTCCTGACCGTCAGCATCTGGGTGGTCATCAACGCGGTCGGCGCCCTGCCCTTCCTCGTGTCCGGCTATTCGATCACTGACGCCTTCTTCGAGAGCGTGTCCGGCATGACGACGACCGGGGCCACCGTGCTCGTCGGGCTCGATACAATGCCCCGCGGGCTTCTCCTCTGGCGCTCCATCCTTCACTGGATCGGCGGCGTCGGCATCATCGTGACGGCGGTGGCCGTGCTGCCGCAGCTCCGGGTCGGAGGCATGCAGCTGTTCAACCTCGAAAGCTCGGACCGCACGGGCAAGTTCCTGCCCAAGGTGTCGGATATCGCCGCGTATATCGGCTTCGCCTATGTGACGCTCACCGCGCTGTGCGCGCTGCTCTACGGAATCACCGGCATGAACTGGTTCGATGCGATCAACCACTCCATGTCGACCCTCTCGGCCGGCGGCTTCTCGACCTACGACGCCTCGTTCGGCACGTTCAACGGCACCGGCGCGATCTATGTGGCAATCGTGTTCATGTCGGTCGCCGCAATGCCGTTCAGCCTGTTCGCCATCATGCTGCTCAATGGCCGCCCCGGCCCGCTGCTGCGCGATCCCCAGCCGCGCGTTTTCCTTGGCATCGGCATCGTCGTGTCGGTCATCGTCATCCTCTACCGCGAGGCAAGTTTCACCCAGGCGACCTTCAGCGAGCGCTGGAACGAAGGCGTGCAGGCGGTGTTCAACGTGTTCTCGGTCCTGTCGGGCACCGGCTTCGCCACCGCACCTTACGACACATGGGGCCCGCCGGTTGCCGCCGTGCTACTGTTCGTCACCTTCCTTGGCGGGTGTGCCGGCTCGGCCGCCGGCGGCATCAAGATGTTCCGTCTGGAGATCACGTCCAAGGCGCTCATCGCCTGGTCGCAGCGCATGGTCCAGCCGCACCGCAAGGCGCCGATCCGCTATGGCGGGCGCGTCGTCGACGAAGACACGCTCCAGTCGGTGATGGTGTTCCTGTTCCTGTATCTCGTGACCTTCATGGTCGGCGCGGCGCTGCTCTCGTTCACCGGACTCGATACCATGTCCGCCATCTCCGGCGCTGCAGCCTGCATTTCCAACGTCGGTCCGGGCCTCGGTCCCGTCGTCGGCCCTTCGACAAACTACGGCATCCTCAGCGACGCCTCGAAGTGGGTCTGTACCGTGATGATGCTGCTTGGCCGGCTCGAATTCCTGGTCGTTTTCGTCGTCCTCACGCCGCGTTTCTGGCGCGGTTGAGGCTCAGCCGCCGGCCGCCTGCCAGACCATCCGCGCCGCCACGATAGCCAGCAACAGACCGAACAGCTTGCGCAGGTTGTCGGCCGGCAGCTTGTGCGCAAGCGCTGCGCCGACCGGCGCCATCATCACGGTGAACACCGAAATCAGGGCAAATGCCGGCAGGTTCACGAACCCCATCGACAGAGGCGGCAGGCCGTCACGCCCCCAGCCGACGAAGATTGCGGCAATCGCGCCGGGCAAGCCGATCGCAACGCCCCAACCGGCCGCCGTTGCCACCGCGCGGTGGATCGCCACGCCGCACAGCGTCATCAGGCTGACGCCGAAGGTTCCGCCCCCAATCCCCATCAGCGCCGACAGGATCCCGACCGACGTGCCGAATCCGGCGCGCGCGGCGCCGGTTGGCATCTGCTCGGCGAGCCGCCAGGTCGGCCGCCCGAAGGCGAGCTGGGCCGCGAGCAGGAACAACAGCGTGCCAAACAGGCCGAGCAGCATCTGCCGCGACATCAGGCCCGACAGGCCGATCCCGCAGGCCGCGCCGAACATGATCCACGGGGCCCAGCCCCGGATCACCTCCCAGTCAACCGCGCCGCGCTTGTTGTGAGCTGCGACGCTGCGCATGGACGTCAGGATGATCGTCGCCAGCGAGGTCGCCACGGCGACGTGCATCGCGGTCTCGGAAAATCCCATCCCGTCGAACAGGAAGAAGAGCACCGGCACGATCACCGCGCCGCCGCCAATTCCGAACATCCCTGCCACCAGTCCGGCGAACAGGCCGACAGCAACAAGCGAAATGATGAGGAAGCCGTACTGGCTGAGAAAGTCGGTCATCGGCTGGCCATACTGGCCCGCAACCTCAAAGTCGATGCATGCGTCCTGTCAGCAGCGCTCAATGGTGATGATGGTGCGGTTCCGTGTTCAGCTTGCCGCACTTCCCGCATTTCACGACCACGCCATGGGCGTCGCGGTGCGCCACGTTGACCAGCAGCTTGGTCTTGCACCCGCCGCACCGGTAGGTTTCGTCGCCGCCGCCCTCACGCACGGGCGAGCCGGCCGTGTGTTCCAGCACATCAGCGCCCTGCGCCTCGCGCGGCGTGATCAGGATCATGTCAAACTGGGGCATGCGGGCGGCCTTTCAGGTCTCAAAGAAGGAATGCGACTGTTTCCAACAGCCTGAGGGCGTTTTCAATGCCGGCCGGCGGTTTTCTCAACCGCCGATCAGCAACAACGTGTCGCGCGCGCCCGACTGGCTAAGCCCCGCCTGCAGCGCGTACAGGTGGCCGATCAGGTCGAGGGTGGACTTGGCATTCCGGCAGCTGTCGTCGACGTAGAACCAGACACCGCGATACGGCACCGCCACAGACGCGGTGTCCGGGCGCTCGCGGCTCCAGCTGACCGCGAAATAATCCCCGATCACCTCACCCCAAGGCGCAGCCGGCTTGCAGGGTCCGGGCCCCGCGCCCGGCGTGCCGCCCTGTGTCTGCATGACGAGCGCCTGGTGTTCCGGCGGCACATCGACCGTGTGCGACAGCGCGGCCATCATGCCGAGCAGGCTGCGCCCGCGCAGCGGCGCATCGCCTTTCTTCTCGCTGCGGGTGGCAAGTTCGGCGGAATAGAGCTCATTCTCGACGCTGAAGGCGGCCGCCACCTTGTGGCTCTTGAACATGCCCGCCAGCGCTTCCCCGTCTGCCGAACCGGCATGCCACGTCACAATCACGCGCGGAGGGTGGTCAGTCTTGTCGTCCAGCACCTGCACCAGCAGGTCGCCCGACAATTGCAGCCGGCGCATCAGGCGCGCCAGTTCGCGGAAGTCCCGGTTGTCCGGCAACAGTTCGGGCGTCGGCCCGGCGGCCGAGCGCGCATTGTCGAGATCGCCGATCCGCGCGACGCAGCACAGCAACAGGCGTTCGACGCTCCAGCCGGACTGGCTGAGCAGGAAGATCGACTCCGGCGCCACCGGCTGCAGCAATTGCTGCGCATACGCTCCCCCGCGCAGCACGTTGTAGATCGCGGTTGGCGTTTCCGATTTGCCGACGGCGGCGTCCGCGCCGAGCACCTCATTGAATGGCCCGTCATCGAGGCCAAAAGCCGTGGCGAGCCCCAGGCCCACCGACCTTGTGTCTTCCGTCGTCAGTTTCTCGATCTCGACGAAGCTGACGGCATCATTGTAGCGCAGCCGCACGATGTTGAGCAGCAGCTGTTCCTGCTGCGCGCGCGCGATCTCGTTCGAATAGGCGACCGTGTCGCGGGCGATCGGCGCGCTCATGCGCGGCGTGGCACACGCGCTCAGCGCGCTCGCCATCAGGATCCAGGCCAAGGATTTCATGCACAATTCCCCCCTCTTACTCCACAAGGCGTAGAATGTGGGGGGATCGGGTCAACCGGACTATCCGTTGACGGGAAGCGGCGACCTACCAGACGCCTGCGCTTTTCAGCGCTTCATCAAGGCTCGGGGGCAGGTCCACGGCCGCTTCGCCCGATTTCAGGTCGCGCGGCGCCTCGCCGGGCTTCAGGTAGCGCCATCCCTGGAAAGGCCGCTTCGGCTGGGCATAGGTGCGCACCAGCACCGGGTCGAATACGAGCTCGCACATCGCGCGCCCCTCATCGTCCTCGACCGCCCGCAGGTCGACGATCCGCTGGCGCACGCGGATGGCCCGCTTGATCACCCAGTAGATCGACCCACCGTCAAGCATTTCCTCGGCGCGCTTCGGCGCCATGCGGGTGTGGTGGACGGGATTGGCCAGTTTCTTCATCTGGCGCGCCTGCCAGTCGGCGAGGTCGTCGATCGTGTCGGCGCCGACGCAGAGCTTCACCATGTGAATCGTCATGCCGCAGAGTCTAGCGCGGCGGCGAGGCGAATCCAGAGGCCATCTGTAGCGTCGCGGCCCGCCGCGCATCGAACTCCGCCTCGGCGCTCGGGCTGGCGAAAAAGAAGGTGACGTCCGTCACGCGCGCCTCAAGGCGCCGCTCGATCTTCTTGAAAGCCGCCCGCGCCTCGAGATCGACCGTGAACCCCGACACATAGGAAAAGCCCCAGTGCGGCTCGGTCTTGAGCTCATAACTCTGGTCGTACCGCGTCAGCTTTCCGCCGGACGGGCCCTTCACCGGCTTCGGCAGCGTGTAGTCGATGCGCTGGAATCGCTCGCCCACCGGGTCGAGCCAAGCGGTCGCCTTCAGCCGTTCGGCGGCCCAGACGTCGAACTCGGTGTCGTTGTAGTTCGGATGGTGGCGGAAGCTCAGCCGCCAGGCGTCCCCATCGGTGTTCACGTCCACCGATGGCCCGAGGCTGGCGCGCAGGTCGTCAGGAAACAGGCGGCTGTCGGGCGCGAGTTCTGCGGCCCAGTCGGCGGCCACGCGGTCAAGCTCGGGATCATTGCCATAGCGCGACACGAGCACCCAGCGCGCGCCGGCGGCAAGACGAGGATCGAAATAATAGGTCTGGCGCGCACTGTTGGAGGCCAGTTCGACCGTAAACGCGGCGCGCAGCGTCTCGGGCGCCTCTGTGGCTTCCAGGGCCGCATGCATCGGGCCGGAGCCCGTGGCCATGGCCAGCGACATCAAAAACGCGATCAACATGACTCTACCCGTCCCGAGCGGTGGTGAGTCATCGCCCCCGATTGCGGCGGCTATGCGGCAGACAGGTCCCGCACGGCGTTTTCGGCATCAAGGTCGACAACAAAGGTCGGACGAGCGTGCTTCTCGAAAGATTTACGGGAGTTGAACAGCTTCAGGCCGCGGGCCAGTCCCGCCTTTGAAATTTTTGTAATGTGGCCGTCGCGCTCGATCGACGGGTTCATCCCCCACCACCGCCGCATCGCCCCGTTGGCATAGAGCGCATTGGCGTGGACCAGCGCGTCGAAGGTCATGAATTCGCAGGACAGCGAGACGTTCAGGCAGTTGCCATTGTCGATCCGGTGCGGCGCCGTCTGCGGCCAGTTGGCCACCACGCCAGGCTTCATGTGGACGGCCGTGGCCTCCGCGTCGAAAGCCGGATCGTAGTCGATCTCCTCCTCCTGCTCACGCAGCACGATCGCCTCGATCTGCGGGTCTGTCGCGAACTTCCCCCCGCGCGGATAGACGTACATCGTCTTCTCGCCCTTGATCTGCCAGAGCGTCACCAGCGGAATGTCGAGGTGGTAAAAGACGCGCGCGTTCGGGCTGGAGATCAGCACGCCGACATCGCGCTTCATCGTCTTGACGCCGTTGGCCGCGTCGAGCTCGCCGAACATCTCATCGCACAGCGCCGCATATTCCGGCAGGTGGGCGTTTGCATTGCGCAGGTTGATCCACAGCCGGCCGCGCTTCACAGCTTCCAGCAGCTGCGCACCATTCAGGTTGCCCGGAATCCCCTTCCGGAAGCCGTCCTTGTCGGAGCGCTGCGTACCCATCGTGTGGATACCGAACGCCTCGCGCGGATAGCGGTCCAGCAGGTCCGCCAGCCCGTCATCGGAGAACATCGGCCGCTGGTGCAGCGTATGGCCCGCCACGATCAGGTCTTTCCCAAAGCGGGACGCCTTCTGGCTGTCCCAATCGGTCAGGATTCCCGTCGCCATGAACCACCCCTTGCCATCCCGGACGCAAACCCCCGGGGTCTGCGCCTGTTCAAGCAAGGATCGGGCCGGATACGCCTCCTGCGCGAAGTCCGGTCAGTGCCTGTAGGCGAACGGCTTCTGGCTCTCGTCCAGCGTGCGGTAACGGTCGCGCAGCTTGGTCTGGCGGGTCACCATCGACTGCGTCTCGCCGTCGATGAAAACCGCGCTCGGCGCCGAAGCCACTTCCAGCGGATCGCCGTCCCAGGCCACGACATCGGCCCGCGCGCCGGGCGCCAGAACGCCGAGCCCCGTCATGCCAAAAATCTCGGCCGGCGCCGTCGTCAGGCTTTCCATCGCGGCATCGAACGACATGCCGTTGGCGACGGCATTGCCCGCGATCTGGGTCGCAAGGCGCGCAAGATGGCTGTCATTGTCGAGGTTCACGATCGCCACCGTCACGCCGGCTTCCGACAGTCGCTTTGCGTTCTCGCTGGTCGCGGCCAGCTGCGAGAACGTCGCCGGCAGGTTCGAGAACGCATCGACGATCACCGGAATGTCGAGCGCGGCAAGGCGGTCGGCCACCCGCCAGCCTTCATCCGCGCCGACAATCGCAATCTTCAGCGACGGGTTCTGCTCCTTGAAATCCATGATTGCGTTGAGGTCGCTCGCCCGGCTCGCCTGGAACACGATCAGCTGCTCGCCCTTCACCGCCGGCATAAGCGCCTGCGCGTCCATCCGGGTCAGCACGTTGCCCTCATTGTGGCTCATGTAACGCGCGCCGAACATGCGCACGTCATCGAACGCGCCGCGCAAGGTGGCCCAGGCCGCAGGCCGCGACCCGCCCGACAGCGACGCCCCCGTTTCGCCGAGCACGATGTAGGCGAACGCCCGCGGACGGAATGCGCTGTCTTCCTCGCCCGTCGTGTCGGCGAGGAATCCCTGTCCGCCGAACAGCTTCGTGCGTGCCGAGGGCGCCACGGCGAGCCGGGTGAAGCCGCCGACGCGGGAGACGGCAATCGCCGTGTCATCCGGATTGAACCCATCCGCCGCATTCAGTGCGGCCGAGAATTCGGACTTCGGGGCGCCGGTATCGTTCGCATCGTCCACGCCGCTGACTTCGGCAAGGCCGGTGCGCGAGAAGGCCGAGATCAGGCCGGGCGTCACCCATTTGGCGCGCACTTCCGTGGCGCCGGCCGGCACACCTGCGCCGGCGGGCCCAACCGAAACGATGCGGCCATTGTTGATGACGACGACACCGTTGGTGATCGTGCCCTGGCTGGTGCCGGTCCAGACGGTGTCGCCATAAATCGCTACCGGTTCGGCGGCGGCGGTGTGGGACGCAGCGAGCGCGGCAAGGCTGAGAAGCAGGCGGCGGATCATTTACGGTCTCCTTCTCCGGGCTGGCCAAGTTCGAAATCCATCACCGGGCGGCTCGCCGGCACATCGCGGTCGAACATCAGCGCGCCGTCGATGTAGACCTTTTCGGCTTTCGCATACGTGCTGAACGGATTAGCGGACCAGACCACCACATCGGCCATCTTGCCGGGCTCGAGGCTGCCCGTCTTGTCGTCGATGCCGAGCGACCGCGCCGGGTTCAACGATAGCCATTGCCACGCCTCCTCGATCGGAATGTCGATGCCGATGCGCTTGCCGTCCGCCCAGGCCTTTGCGGCCTCCTGGTTCAGGCGCTGGATGCCCACTTCGCTGTCCGAGTGGACGATCGCGCAGGCGCCGGCATTGTGGACCAGCGGTATGTTCTCCGGGATGCCGTCATAGGCCTCCATCTTGAAGCCGTACCAATCCGCCCACATCGACGAACACGCACCGTACTCCGCCAGCTTGTCGGCGATCTTGTAGCTCTCGACGGCATGGTGGAAGGCGGTGACCTTGTAGCCGAACTCCTTCGAGATATCCATGATCTGGGCCATCTCGTCGGCGCGGTAGCAGTGCATGTGGACGAGGATGTCGCCATCCAGCACACCGGCCAGCGTTTCCAGCTCAAGGTCGCGCTTCGGCGGTTCGCCGCCACCGTTGCGCGCCTTGTCGCGCTGCTTCTTGTAGTCGGTCGCCTTGATCCAGGCATCGCGATAGCCCGCAACGTTGCCCATTCGCGAGTAAGGCGCGCCGCCGGGTGAACCCTTGCCATAGCCATAGACGCGCTTCGGGTTCTCGCCGCACGCCATCTTCAGCGTGTAGGGCGCGCCGGGAAACTTCATGCCCTGCACCGTGCGCGAGGGTACGTTCTTGAGCGTCACGCCGCGCCCACCGAACAGGTTCGCACTGCCCGGCAGGATCTGCAGCGAGGTGATGCCGCCCGCCAGAGCGCGCGTGAAGCCCGGATCCTGCGGCCAGACCGAATGCTCGACCCAGACTTCCGCCGTGACCGGCGCAGAGATCTCGTTTCCGTCCGCCTGCGAATCAACGCCCGGCGAGGGATAGGCCCCGAGGTGGCTGTGATTGTCGATGATGCCCGGCGTAACCCACTTGCCGCTGGCATTCAGCGTCGCGGCGCCTTCCGGCGCTTTCAGGTCGGTGCCGACTGCCGTGATCTTGCCGCCTTCAATCAGCACCGAGCCATTCTCGATCAGCCCGCCCGCGCCATCGAGCACGGTCGCGTTGGTGATGAACAATGTTTCCGACGGATACGCCTTGTAAGTCGACGGGAAGGCTTCGGCGGCCGGCTCGGCATCAGCCTTTTTGCTGTCGCGGCTGCCCGGCGCTTCACACGCCACGAGCGCCAGGCTGGCCAGGGCGGCCAGGCACAGAATTCGGATTTGCATTTCAGCCCCGCAAGTTTTCAAACTCGCATGTGTGCGGCGTTTTGCGGGAATGGCAAGGGGCGCGCCGCGATCAGTCTGCGTCGGCGGCGTGTCCTGAAACCGGTGTGGCGGAAACACCGCGCTTGTGCAGCGCCGTCACCAGGTCTGCGAGCTTTTCGTGGGTGCGGGCATAACAGGCCGCGCCGTGATCGCTGCGCCGTTTCAGGCGGCTAGCAGGCGAACCTTCGCGGCGCGCGCCGGCGGCGTCCCAGGCCTTGCGCTGCGCCGTCAGCCACCAGCCCCGCGCGCCGCTCGCGGTGATGTCGACGCTGTAAAGCGTGCGGCCGGAATTGGTGAAATACTTCTTGTAGTGATCATGCCCTTCGGCGAGATCGTAGCTCGAAAGTCCCATGGCCGCGAGATTTTCGATCACCTGTTTCTGGAAGATGTTTCCGGGTGAATAGGCCGCGAAGTCGGGATTGTAGGCGGCGATCCACGGATGAAAGGCGGCCCCTTCGCGAAATCCGAAGTCGGCGCTTACCAGCGTATCGCCAGTCCAGAGGCTGGCCTGAAATCCCGCCGGGCTTTGCTCGACGCTGTCCAGCACTGCCCGCGCCCGCGCCGCCGTCGTGAGATCGACGAGGCCGCTCGCGCGGTACTGCACAGACTTGTACGCATACAGCTGATCGCGCAGCGCCGCGTCGAGGTGGCCCCACTTCAGCACCGGCGCATGGCCTTCGCGGCGCATCAGGCTTTCAAGCCGGCGGAAATTCTTGAACCGCTTCGGATATTCAGCCCGGCGCGCCTCGAGGTAATCAGCCGGCGAGTTCTCAAGACGAACGAGTCGCGAGCTTGTGCCCCCGGTGCGTTCGCCTTCAAACCTGTTCCATGGATCGAGCATCGCCTGGGTGCGGTAGCCCCCGAGGCCTGCCAGCGCGATGATCTGCGAAAGGCTCAGCGCACAGTCGCGGCGCACGACCGGCCCGGCATAATCGCAAAACGGCGCGCCAAGCGGCCGGCCAAGACCGTCGGGGCGTTGATGGAAGGCCAGCACCGCCACAAGCCCGGCGGTGTCCGAAAGCAGCGCAACGCGCGCGTCGGTGCGGCCGGCGCCCACCGTTTTCGCGAAGGCCGGTGACAGCAACGGCGTATCATAGTCGGGATGCGCCGCGCGCAGCGCGTTCCAGGCCGCCTCATCAGACGGGGTCAAGGCGTGGGGCGCCACCACCCGGGCTTCGAAGCTCGCAAATTCTGATGCCGTGTGCGACATGGCTGCCTCGCGCGTCTGTCCTCGGAACAGGGCATGCAGGGTCAATGCCATGCTGGGTCTGCGCAGGGCTTGCGTGGTTAACCCTGGCGGTCAGGCCTGGTCTGCAAAGACACGCTTCTCGCGGCCGAACACGCTTTTCATCAGCCAGTTCGGGGCCATGCGCTCGACGCGCGGATGGCGTGCGAGCACTCCCTCCATCCAGCGACGGCCCCAGACGGCGTTGCGGCCGAGCAGGACAACGCCCACAATCCCCATCGGCAGGCCGACCGGAATGAAAGGCGTTGCAAAGGCCACCGGCACGGCCAGGATGATCAGCCCTAGACCCACCAGGGCCAGCGCCTGGCGCACAGCCACATTCACGCCTTGGCGAAAGACGTGGATCGGCATGGGCGGGGCGAAGGCGGGTTCGGGCGGCAAGGGTCTCTGATCGTCGGGCATGGCGGGTGATATGGGCGCTCTTTTGTGTTCCACCAGCCTAACGGACAAGATGTGTCGAAAGTCTGGCAACACCGTTGCGCCATTGCTACACCAGCGAGGATTTATGTCGCGTAACTTTCAGAGCCGGAAAAGCTGGGAATGAAGCTTCAGGCCATTCAGGCTCTGCGTGGAATCGCGGCCCTGCTGGTGGTCGTCTACCACGCCCGCGCGCTTGAACTTGCAGGCCTCGCCCGGGTCGGCAGCGCTGAACCCGGCCTCATCGGCGGCCTGTTCGCCAGCGGCTTTGCCGGGGTCGACCTGTTCTTCGTGATCTCCGGCTTCATCATGGTCTGGGTCACCCGCAATGGCGCCAGCGGGCCGCTGGCCAGCGCCGACTTCATGTTCGCCCGCGTGACCCGGATTTATCCGGTCTGGTGGGCCGCCGCCGCGCTTGGCCTGCTTTACATGGTGCTGACCGGCGGCGTCGCCCTGATCGATTCCAGCGGTTCGGCGATCAAGGCCAGTGCGCCCGAGTTCCAGTACATCCTCAAATCCTTCCTTCTGGTGCCGCAGGCCGACTACCCTGTGCTGCTGATCGGGTGGACGCTGATCCACGAAGTCTACTTCTATGTCGTGTTCGCCTTGATCCTGTTGCTGCCGCAACGCTTCATGCCCTACGCGCTGCTGGTCTGGGGCATCGCCATCACCGGCGCCTCGCTCGCCGGGATGCCGGCGCCGATCGCGCACAACCTGGTGACGCTGGCCGTGCATCCGATGACGATGGAATTCATCTTCGGCGCCGGTGTCGGCATCATGGTGACGTCCGGCTTCATCTGGCGGGCCGGCGTGGTCACGCTGGTTGCCACGCTCTGGCTGCTCGCCGCGCTCGGCCTCCAGCCGGACCCAACAGCTTACACATTGCAATGGGGCCGCGTGCTCGAAATCGGCCTGCCCTGCGCGCTGCTGCTCTACGGCGTGGCCGGCCTCGATGCGGCCGGCCGGCTGGCCTGGCTGGTGCCGGCCTTCGTGGGCGCCGCCGTGATGGTGGCGGTCGTCCAGCAATTCGGCCTCGTCCCGCAGTCACCACCGGCCGGCAAGCGCGGCGCCGTCATCCTCGGCGTCCTCGTCGGCGCCGTCGCCATGTTGGCCGTGCTTTGGACGGGGTGGTTGCTCGGCCAGTCGCGCCCGGGATGGCTGCATGCCATGGCGCCGCTGTGGCGTGCGCTCTTCGGCGCGATCGCCCGCACGGGCGACTGGTCCTACTCGATCTACCTGTTCCACCTCTTCGCCCTCGGCATCCTGCAGCGCCTGATGGCGCGCACGCCGG
Organism: Acidobacteriota bacterium; assembly: GCA_016712445.1. Taxonomy (NCBI): domain Bacteria; kingdom Pseudomonadati; phylum Acidobacteriota; species Acidobacteriota bacterium. Next base: position 230,140 of record JADJRB010000001.1, read on the forward strand.
AAGACAGCAGCTGGGCGCCGCTCCTGCGCCTCGGCGCGCCCGGTATTGCCGACAACATCCTCTTCCTCGCCGGCGGCACGCTCGCCGCCATCGCCGCCGGATGGCTCGGCTACATGCTGGTCGAGCGTCCCGCCGTGTTCGTCTTCGGCTGGCTGCGGCAGAAACTGTTCCCCCTCAGCCGCTGACCCCGCCTACTCGGCGGCGATCTTCTCCGGCGACGGCGCCGTCCACTTCAGAACCGGCTTACGCGCCGCGCGCGTCTCGTCGAGGCGTTTTGCCGGGGCGAGATACGGCGCACCTTTAAGCGTCTCATCGCCCTGCGCGGCCCGGCGCGCGATAGACTCCAGCGCGTCGCAGAAGCGGTCGAGTTCTGCTTTGGATTCGGTCTCGGTCGGCTCGATCAGCATCGCACCGTGCACCACGAGCGGGAAATACATCGTCATCGGATGGTAGCCCTCATCGATCAGCGCCTTGGCGATGTCGATCGTCTCGATGCCGTCGGCCGTGAACGCGTCCGAGAACAGCGCTTCATGCATGCAGAAGCCGTCAAAGGCCGGCGTCATCACATGCTTCAGGCGTGCCTGGATATAGTTCGCATTCAGCACCGCATCCTCGGCGACCTGTTTCAGGCCGTCCGCGCCGTGACTCAGCATATAGGTCAGTGCCCGGACGAACATGCCCATCTGGCCATGGAACGCGACCATCCGGCCGAAGCTGTCTTTTGCGGCGCCGTCGACATGCTCGACAAGGCGGTAAAGCCCGTCGTCTTCCTTGACGACGAACGGCACCGGCGCGAAAGGCGCCAGCGCATCGGAGAACACGGTCGGGCCGGAACCCGGCCCGCCGCCGCCATGCGGGGTCGAGAAGGTCTTGTGCAGGTTGATGTGCATCGCATCGACGCCGAGATCACCCGGACGCACCCGCCCGACGATGGCGTTGAAGTTCGCGCCGTCGCAATAGAAATAGCCGCCCGCCTTGTGGATCAGGTCGGCGATCTCCTTGATGTCGGTCTCGAACAACCCGCAGGTGTTCGGGTTGGTCAGCATGATGCCGGCGATATCGGCGCTGTCCTGCAGCTTCGCCTTGAGGTCGTCCATATCGACCCGGCCGCGCTTGTTGGCCTTGATCTCGTCGACGGTGAACCCGCACTGGGCCGCTGTCGCCGGGTTTGTTCCGTGTGCGGACTCAGGCACCAGCATGCGCTTGCGCATATTGCCCTCGCCGCGCGCGATCAGCGCCTGGCGGATGGCCAGCAGGCCGCACAGCTCGCCATGGGCGCCGGCTTTCGGGCTCATTGCGACCGCCGGCATGTTGGTCAGCGTCTTGAGCCATGTCGCCAGCTCGTCGATCAGTTCCAGCGCGCCCTGCACCGTTGCCTGTGGCTGAAGCGGATGGATGTCGCCGAAACCCGGCAGGCGCGCCATCTTCTCGTTGAGGCGCGGGTTGTGCTTCATCGTGCAGCTGCCCAGCGGGAACAGGCCAAGGTCGATGGCATAGTTGCGCTGCGAGAGACGCATATAGTGGCGCACCGCCTGCGGCTCCGAAAGTCCCGCGAGACCCGTGTCCGCCTTGCGCGCCACGCCGCCAAGCCGGTTCTTCAGGCCCTTCGGCTTCGGCAGATCAACGCCGGTCGTCTCAGGCGTCCCGATCTCGAACAGCAGGTCTTCGGCCTGCAGCAGTCCGCGCGAACCGGAGATGGTGTCGATCACCGGCGTGGAAACCGAAGACGGCGCCGTCGGGCGGCCTTGCGTGTTCATGCTCATCAGATGATCTCCTTCAGGGCCGCGGCATAGGCCGCGATATCGTCCGCCGTCGTGCATTCGGTGGCGGCGCACAGGATGACGTCGCCCATGTGACCGTCCGGGAACAGGCGGCTGGCGCGCACGCCGCCGACCACACCGCGCTCATCCAGCATCGCCAGCACGGCTTCGGCGTCCATCGGTGTACGGATCGCAAACTCGTTGAAGAAGCGCGGCGTCAGCACCTCGACGCCTTTCACCTTGCCCAGCGTATCGGCAAGCTCGATAGCCGCTTCATGGTTCAGCTCCGCCAGCTGCTTCAGCCCCTTGCCGCCCAGCAACGTCATGTGCGCCGTGAAGGCCAGCGCGCAGAGGCCGGAGTTCGTACAGATGTTCGAGGTCGCCTTGTCGCGGCGGATGTGCTGCTCGCGCGTCGACAGCGTCAGCACGAAACCGCGGTTGCCCGCCGCATCGACCGTCTCGCCGCACAGCCGTCCCGGCATTTGGCGCACCAGCTTGTCCTTGCACGCGAAGAGGCCGACATACGGCCCGCCGAAATTCAGCCCGTTGCCGATCGACTGGCCTTCGCCCGCCGCAATGTCCGCGCCCATCTCGCCGGGCGGCATGACGAGGCCAAGGCTGACGGCTTCCGTGAACACCGACACCAGCAGCGCGCCCTTGTCGTGCGCGGCCGCAGCCACACCGGAAAGGTCCGTGACCGTACCAAACACGTTCGGGCTCTGGCCGATCACGCAGGCCGTCTCGCCATCGGCCGCATCCGCGAGCGCGCCCTCGCCATCGATCGCCACCGGCAGCTGCACAACCGTCAGCCCCTGCGCCTCGCACAGCAGGCGCGTCGCCGCCGCATAGTGAGGATGCAGCCCGCCCGACAGGATCACCTTCCTGCGGCGCGTCACGCGCGCCGCCATCACGGCGGCCTCTGCGCACGCGGTCGAGCCGTCATACATCGAGGCGTTGGCGACATCCATCGCGGTCAGCGCCGCCACCTGCGTCTGGAACTCGAACAATGTCTGCAACGTGCCCTGCGCGATTTCCGGCTGGTACGGCGTATAGGTCGTCAGGAATTCCGAGCGCTGGATGATCATGTCGACCGAGGCCGGCACATGGTGCTTGTAGGCCCCTGCGCCGACAAAGAACGGACCTGACGAGGCCGAGCGATTCTTCGCCGCCAGCTTCATCATGTGCCGCTCGACCGCCAGCTCCCCCTGATGGTCCGGCAGGCCCGGCACCTTGCCCTTCAGGCGGGCGCTTTTCGGAACATCCGTGTAGAAATCATCGGCGGACTTCGCGCCGATGGTTGCCAGCATGGATTTGCGGTCGTCGTCAGTCAGGGGAAGGTAGCGCATGTCGGTCCCGGTGGATCAGAGGGTCTTGCAGAAGGCGTCGTAGGCGTCCTCGTCCATCAGGCCGGCGATCTGGGCGCCGTCCTTGATCTCGAGCACGCAGAACCAGCCGCTCTCGCGCGGCGATTCGTTCACCGTTTCCGGCTTCTCGTTCAGCACGGCGTTCACCTCGATCACCTTGCCGCTGATCGGGGCGTAAACATCGGAGGCAGCCTTCACGCTCTCGACAACGGCCATGTCGTCGCCCTGCTTGAATTCCTTGCCGACGTCCGGCAGTTCGACGAACACGATGTCGCCAAGCGCGTTCTCGGCATAGTGCGTGATGCCGACCGTCGCGAGGTCGTTATGCACCGTCACCCATTCATGGTCCTTGGTATAGAAGGTTGTGGGCTGGGTATAACGCGTCATGGAGCGCTCCTATCGCTTGTATCTGTTCGGAATGAAGGGAAGGTCTGCAATCTCGGCCGGGCGTGCCTTGCCGCGCACCATCAGGTCGATCTTCGTGCCGGGCGCCGCATGCGCCGCATCGATATAGCCCATCGCCACCGGGTGATCGACGCTCGGGCCGAAGCCGCCGGACGTGACCGTGCCGATGATATTGTCGCCGTAGAAAACTTCCGTGCCCTCGCGCGCCGGCGCCCGCTCCAGCGGACGGATCCCGACGCGGCGGCGGGCCGGCTTGTCGCGGATCTCGGCGAGGATACGCTCCGCACCCGGAAAGTCCGCCGCCTCGCGCCGGCGCTTCTGGATCACCCAGCTGAGGTCCGCCTCGACCGGCGAAATCTCCGGGGACAGGTCATGCCCGTAGAGGCAGAGGCCTGCTTCCAGTCGCAGCGAATCCCGCGCGCCAAGCCCGATCGGGCGCACGCACGGATCGTCCAGCAGCACGCGCACAAGTTCGGCGCCGGCCTTCGCGCCCGCCAGCACTTCAAAGCCATCCTCGCCGGTATAACCGCAGCGCGACACGGTGCACGGCTCGCCATAGAGTTCGAGACGCCGGCTCTCCATGAATTTCAGCGCGCCGCATTCCGGGAAATGCGCAGCCAGCACCTTCTCCGCCTTCGGACCCTGCAGCGCGAACAGCACGCCGTCATCGGCGCGCGTCAGCACGGCCTTTCCGGCGAAAGCGCGCTCAAAGATGCCCCAGTCCTGTTCCTTCATCGCGCCGTTGACGACAATATAGAGTTCGCCCTGCCGGTCGGCCTCGAACGGGCGCGTGATGATCAGGTCGTCGAGGATGCCGCCCTTGTCATTCAGCAGCACGGTGAGGCGCGCCTGGCCGGGCTTCAGATTGCGAATGTCCGACGGCACCAGCGTCTCGACCAGCGCCGCGATCTCCTCATGCGCGGCAGGATCGCTGCGCACGCCGGAGGCCAGCGTCAGGAAACACGGCCCCATGTGGCTCACGTCGAACAGACCCGCCTCGCTGCGCGTCCAGAGGTGCTCGTCCTTCACGCCCGTCGGGAATTGCACAGGCATTTCATAGCCGGCGAATTCCACAAGCTTGCCGCCATATTCGACATGCAGGTCGTAGAGCGCGGTGCGCTTCAGGTTTTCTGCGGGGGTGTCTGCCATGGCGCCATCCTGGAAAGCAGACGGTCCTCGGCTCTCGCCGCAAGCCCGTCGCCCCCGCTGTCCTTGGCGCCTGAGAGATTCCGCCGGAATACGCCCGGCTTGCTCCTTCGGCGAAGCGCCCGAAGCGCCTCTTTCCAGCGTGTTGATCTTCTTCCGGCCCTTTTGCCTGAGCGATTCCGGGGCGGTTGCGCCTTCGGCGGCGGCCACCGAATGCCGCTCTCTCCCGGAAGAAGATACCTTGGCGGTCAGCTAGCCCGGATTCTGCGGCGCGGCAAGGGCGCCGCCTGCTCAGCCGGGCTCGGCCGCGCGCTGTGCATAAGATGTGAGCGTTGCCATCGCGGCCCGCCACGGATGCGGGCCATAGCTGATCCGGCGAACGCCTGCCTCGGCAAGCGCACCGAAGCCCGACGCGTCCGGCCCCAGCATCACGTTCACCGGCAGCGGCGAAGCCGCGCAGACCTGCCGGATCAGGCTCATATCCTTGAGACCCGGCACGAAGAAGCTGCTCGCCCCGGCTTCGGCATAGGCGGCCCCGCGGGCGATCACATCGGCAATCACGGACGCATGCGTCTCCGGCTTCGCCTGCAGGCAGATGTCGGTGCGCGCATTGATCCAGAAACCCGGCAACACACTGTCCGCCGCCGCCCGCGCTGCGCGAAGGCGCGCTGCGGCTTGCTCAACAGGACGTATGCCCTCGCCGTCCTTCGCCGGATATCCGTCCTCGAGGTTCATACCCACCGCGCCGGTCGCCGCCAGCCGGCGCACATTCTCCGACAGCACCGTCTCGCTCCCAGCGTACCCCGCCTCGAAATCCACCGACAAGGGCAGGTCCACCGAGGCCGCAATCTGCGCGGAATGGGCAAGCACGACCTCCAGCGGCACCGCTTCCTTGTCGCCGTAGCCGAGCGCGCCGCCGACAGACGCGCTGCCGGTCGCGAGCGCCGCACCGCCCGCCGCTGCGACCGTGCGGGCCGACCCGGCATCCCAGATATTGACGAGCACCAGCGGGCGCTCACCGCGGTGAAGCCGGCTGAACAAGACAAGTTTTTCCGTCTGGCTGGGCATGTGACGCTCCTTCAATGTGCATCCCTTTGAGCTAACGCACCTGCCGGTCGGCCGCGACCCGATTCTTGCGCGCGGCGGACGTGCAATCGCGTTCGCCTCAAACCGCCCCGCGCGCCAGCCGCAGCTCGATCCGCTTCAGCTCGCGCAGCACCGCCAGGTGGTTCATGCGCATCCAGAACCAGATCTTCAGCATCGATACGGCGAGCATCGCGAACATGAAAACCGCGAGCCAGACGACCATCAGGCGTGGCTCAGTCGCCGCGTACATCTGGAAGCCTGCCCAGACAGCAATGCCGAAAAAGGCGAACGAAAGCACGAAGGCAAAGCCGGTCCACAGCTTCATCGGCCCGGAAAAGGTTGAGCCAAGCTGGCCGAACAGGCTCTCGCCCTCTTCCAGATTGCGCAGGAAAGCTTCGTCCTCGGCGGTCAGGCTGTCTTTCAGCCGGGATTCAAAGTTGGTCATGTCAGGTCTCCTTCCAGAAGGTCCTTCAGGTGTTGGCGCGCATGGAATATGCGCGATTTGGCCGTGCCCACGGGAACGCCCGTGGCGACGGCGGTTTCTGCAAGGGTCAGCCCCTCGCTGAAATACAGGATGGCGGCGATCCGGTGCTCGGCGCTCAGCTTGCCGAGCGCTTCAAGCAGGGCATGGCGCAGCGGCGCACGGTCGGCGCCGGCAGGCTCGGGCGCGCTATCGGCCGCCACGAAACGCCGGCGATCGCTGCCTGCGCGGCGGATGCGGTCGGCGCATTTGCGGCTGAGGATGCCATAGGCCCAGGCGGGAAACATCGCAGGGTCCGACAGGCGCAGCCAGCCCCGGCAGATACCGCCCCAGGCCTCCTGCACCGCCTCGCGCGCCTCCTCGCCGTCGCCCAGCATCCGCCGGGCCGCCCGCATCAGGCGCGGCTGCCACCGCGCCGCCAGGCGCTCGGCCGCCCGCTCGTCCCCGCCGCGCACCAGCGTGACCAGCAGTTCGTCATACACCCTGTCGGGATTGCTGAACGCCATGCCGCGACCTGCCTTTCAAAGGTATAGTCGCGCGCCGGGCCGGAAAGGTTCAATCGCCGGTGCGGCGCAAGGTCAGCACCACCGGCTGGTGGTCCGTGAACCGGAACCCGAGATCAATGCCCCGCGCCGACTCCACCTGCACGTTCGGCGACACAACCAGGCCGTCAATGTTCGTCGTGTAGTTCACGCCCGCCTTGTACGGCTGCTCGTTGGTGCGCACGCTCGGCACCGCCGGATCGATGACTGTCCGCCAGCCGGCATCGAGTTCTTCCTTCGGAAAGTCATGCAGCCAGAACTGCGCCTCGTCGCTGGCGGTATAGGCGAAATCCGTCGGCGCCAGCCGCATGTTCCAGTCGCCGCCCACCACCACGGCCTTGCCCTCGGCATAGTAGCCTTTCGCAAGGTCCAGCACCTCGCGCAGCTGCACCATGCGCGTATTGGCGCCCTCGTCGAAGGCCGACAGGTGCACGTTGATCAGCGCCCAGGGCCGGCCGGACACTTCAAGCTCGGTCACCTGCACATGATAGCGCCGGCGGATGAACCCCATGATCGGCCCCGGCTCCTCCGCGATCCGCACGATCTCGGTGCCGCCATTCGCGACGCGCGCGAACGTGCCCAGCCCGTGCTTCAGCGACAGCGGACCCGGCAGCAGGCGCGTGCGGATGTCCGACGAGAACACCATCGAATAATCCTTCAGCGCCGCCTTGACGCCGCCGACCACGTTCACGCCCCGCGTCAGGAAGCCCGGCCCCGCCAGTTCCTGCATCAGCACCACATCCGGCTGCTCTGCGCGCAGCACGTCCTGGATGCCCGCAAGGTTCTTGCGCACCACATCCTTGCCGGGCGGGCGCAACATCTCGCCGCCGTCGGCCTTGAAGTCGGATTCTTCCCCCAGCCCGGCATAGCCGACGTTCCAGGTCATCACCTTCAGCGGCTCTTCAGCAGCGGCCAGCTGGCCGGCGGGGGCCTTGCGCGAAACAGGAATGGACTTGTCGGTCAACGTCATGCACCCGGCGAGTAAGAGATACACCACGGCCAGCAGGGCCAGCGCGGCGGGAAAGGCGAACACGCGCATCAGTGCGCTCCTGCGGGCGACCCGTGCGCCGAGCTTTCCTCGGCTTCGGGACGATTGAATTGCTGCGCAATCCATTGCGCCAAACCGAGCACGGCGGCAATCCCGCCCCATTCGCTCGACACCCGCGTGATGAAGTTCAGCAGCGACTTCTGCTGCATCATCTCGATCGTGATCTGCGAATAGCGCGAGACGAATTCCGGCTTCACCCCGCCCATCTGCCCGCGCAGGCCCTCCAGCGCGTCGACATAGTCGCTGATCACGGAGGCATAGCTGCCGACATAAGTCCACGTCCCGATGACCAGCACCGCCGCAAGCCCGATCAGCGTCGACACCATCGTCAGCAGCACGGCATTGTTGATGAACAGGCTGCGCAGCGGCGTCAGGCGCACCGCAAGGTTGATCGAGAAGATGCCTGCCATGAACACGAACACCGGCGTCATGCTCTGTTCGGCCTGCGACAGCATGAACTGGATATCGAGATAGGAAAGCTCCAGCCCCCGCATCAGCACATTCCCGTCAGAAACGTCCGGTCCCGGAATGCTGGCAATCGCGCCCTGCGCCAGCGCCTTGAGGCTCGCCGCATCGGTCATCGTCTGCTGCACCAGCAGCGCGACCAGCGCCGCGCCGCCGGCAAAGAAGATCAGGCTGAATACTCCGTACACGAGGTAAGTGAAGAACAGCGGCACACGCTCGTCCGGTTCTGCCGCGAACGCCGTACGGATGCCGTGCACGTAAACGATCAGCCCGACCGCGACCATCGCCCCCGTGGTCGCGAGCGGACGCGCCGAAATGATCCCGCCCAGCGTCACATCACGGCTCGCACTGTCGAGCATCCAGACCATCAGCGCCCCGAACGTCACCAGCGCAATCTCGCCATACGCGCCGCTCGTGCGCCGCACCGACTTGCCGACGCGGAACTTCAGGGAATGCCGCCGCACCCACACCGGTCCGGCAATGATGTAAGCCAGCACAACCGAAACGACGGCCAGCAACCAGGCAAAAAGAAGTATCAACAGTCCGTCCCCGCAGCGCTCAAGGTTTCGTCCGCCCGGCAGTCTGGCACGCGCCGCCGCGCCGATGCAACCTCGCGCCCCGAATTGTCAGGCGCGGATGTAGAACCCGCAGATCTTGTTGCCGTCGAGATCGCGGAAATAGCTCATGTAGTAAGGCGATCCGCCCCGGTAGCCCGGCGCGCCCTCGTCGCGCCCGCCGAGCGCCAGCGCCTTCGCATGGAACGCGTCCACCTCGCCCGGCGCCTCGAACCGGAACGACACCATCGCCCCGTTGCCAGGTGTCGCCGGCCCGCCGTCATACGGCCCCAGAACGCTGAAACAGAACTCGCCGTCCCGCCCATAGATGCGCCCGCCGGAGGGATGATCGAACATCGGCACGATGCCGGCGACCTTCAGCAGCGCGTCATAGAAGACCCGCGCCGCCACAAGCTGGTTCGACCCCACCGTCGCATACGCGAGCCTGCCCGACATCCCCGCACCCGATTTCAGCCCAGCCGCCACGCTAGGCCCGAAAGCTCTGCGCCGCCAGAGTTCGCCTTGCGTCAAGCACCGGCTGCGCTAAGCTCGCGTCACCATGAAGGGCTAGCACCGCCTCCGGGGCCGCGATCTTCGACGGCAGGCGACCCGCAGCGTCCGCGCGCGGCACGGATCCCGATTGTCCAGAACAATTCATGCCCATGCGCCAAGGCGCACCCCGCCAAACAGGCCTTTCATGACCCCCGCAAACACGACCACCAACCGCTACGGCGCCATCGCGAGCGAAATCTACGACTTCGACAAACCGCCCGGCAAACTGCGCGACACCGCCTTCTATCTCCAGCGCCTCTCCGGCATCGACGGCGAAATCCTGGAGCCCGCCTGCGGGTCCGGCCGCATGATGATCCCGCTGCTCGAAGCCGGCCACACCGTCACCGGCTTTGATCTCAGCGCGGACATGCTCGCCCGCTGCGCCGCAAGCTGCGCCGCCCGCGGCTTCTCGCCCGATCTGTCACAAGCCGGATTCGATTCGTTCGAGTACGGACGGCGTTTTGCGGCGGCGATCCTGCCGGCCGGCTCCTTCACGCTCATGGCAAGCGCCGCCGAGGCACGCAGCGTGCTGGACCGCATCCGGCGGCACCTGGCGCCGGGCGGCCTCTTCCTCCTCGACGTGATGCCGCTTTCCTATCTAGCAAACCGCGCCGACGACCGGCGCCGCTGGACAGCTGAGAACGGTGACCTGCTGACCCTCGAAGGCATCGTCACCCGCGTCGACTGGACCGCCCAGACAATCGAGCGCACCTACCGCTACGAACGCTGGCGCGACAACCGCCTCCTCACCACCGAGATAGATCCGATGGTCCAACGAATCTGGGGCGTCCTCGAACTGACCCTCGCCCTCGAAGCCGCCGGCTTCACCGTAGACGCCGTCCACGCCGACTACCGCCCCGGCGCCCCGCCCGGCCCGGAAAGCCGTATGCTGACATTTGAGGCGAGAGCGGGTTGAGGGGCACCCGCGATGGCATGAAATCGCCGGAAGCGGTCAGGTAATTCGCCAATCGGACGACTGCGATTCGCGTCAACGGAGACATTCGCGACTGACGCATTACTGGACACAATTGCTGATCAGCCCCATGTGAGAATTCCGATTAGCAAGGCCGCCAACCGAGATGCAGCTACTCAGTTCCGCACTATTCGCCGCGATCCTCACATTGGCTGGTTGTTCAGCAACGGGCGGACCTCCCGAGGCAACTGCAGCCCTATGCGCAACCGACGAAGGCCCTGCGCTTTGGGCTGGAAAATGCGTCGATGGTCTCGCCCAAGGAAACGGAACGGCCACTTTTGAAGACAGTTACATCGCCACAATCACTGGTGAATATGACCGAGGTGTTCCCTTGGGCATAGTGCGCGTCGAGTACTCCGGTGGCGGTTACTATGAAGGTGGCCTCCGTGACGGCGAACCTCACGGGTTTGGGATCGATATGGAGTCCCGGGGTGAAGGCTATGAGGGTCGTTGGATCGACGGTTTTAAGGATGGAGATGGCATCTACATTCGGTCCGATGGCACGCGCATTTCCGGTTCGTGGAACGCAAGGCGCGGGTTTCAAGGGAGTTGGTATACGGACCGAACGACCGGTTGTCAGTTTTGGTGGCGAGCATCAGCCGACCCGGTAGGCGAAGCTACATGGTCCGGCCCATGTATCAATGGCAAAGCGAACGGAGAAGGCATTGTAACCTGGTCACTCTCTGAGAATGGAACACCGTTAAAAAGCGAAGTCAGATTCCGCGGAACTATCATTGATGGCTACATTCAGGGCGACGGCAATTGGCACCAAGTTCAATACTATTCCAATGTCGTGACAACTTCAAAATTCGATGGGACTTGGAAAGATGGTCAGCGAACAGGGCACGGCGTCGAAAAGAGAACGAGCGAGTATCGAGAGTCCGACTCTCTAGATAAGGTTGTCGTTACATACGAAGGCGATTGGTACGCCGATGAGTATGGCGGAACCGGGCGGCGCGAAGAGATAACATTCAGCCGGGATGGCCGCACTGAAAAGCTGATTGAGGACGGCATGTTCGCTGACAATATGCTGAACGGAGAGGGCGTATCGGTTCGAGAAATATTGTATGTAACAGGCGACTCCTTTCTCGAAAGGTCCAAGGGAAAATTCGAAAACCGACAGTTTCGCGGCTACGGGCAGTTCGAATTCAAAAGAACCACAGGCATCGCAGTCAATTCTGGCAGCGCCACCTATCCGACGGAAATATCGAATGGCGGAACGGGCGTTGTGAACTACGCCGATGGGAGTCAATTCGAAGGCGAAGTAGACGCGACAGGCTCCCCGACGAAAGGAGAGTGCGTCCTCAAGTCAGTCAATTACTCTGGGGCATGTGTCGCGCAAACAGTCAAAACATCGGATTGGAGCCATGAAACTTGGCTCGTCAGCCCAAACGAACGCGAAACGCTCTTATTCAGGATTGGAACCTGGGTGAACTAAGCTCAATTGACCACCTCCGTTCATGGCTCCAAACGGAAACAAACCGGACAATCAAGTTGGCGGTTGGGCGGCGACTTAGAGTCAGAAACGGCCAGATGGCCGCCTTCCATAAATCAACACAACGCGTCAGCCGGCAGCGCCCTACATCCGCTCGGGCACGGTGATCCCGAGCAGGTCGAGGCCCGTCTCGAGCTGGTGGCGGACGGCGTCGGCCAGGGCGAGGCGGCTTGCGCGCTTGGCGGCGTCCGCTTCCGACGCGATCGGCAGCGCGCCGTAGAAGGCGCTGAACGCCTGCGCGAGGCTGTAGAGATGTTCGCACAGGATATGCGGCATCCGCTTCTCCCGCGCGCCGAGCAGCGCCGCGCCGAACCCGTCCAGCTGCAACACCAGCGCGCGCTCGCTGTCTTCCGTCACCGCCACCTTGCCCGGCAGGTGCCCCGCCTCGGCCGCCTTCCGCAGCACGGATTTGATCCGTACAGCCGCATAAAGCAGGTAAGGCCCGGTCTTGCCCTCGAAGCTTGTGAACCGGTCAAGGTCGAACACATAGTTCGTGAGCCGCGTATTCATCAGGTCCGAGAAGCGCAGCGCCGCCACGGCGACCTGCTTGGCGACCGCCGCGCGCTCCGCCTCGCCCATATCCTCCGGCAGCTTGCCCGCCGCCTCGATCTTCTTCTCGGCTTCTTCCAGCGCCATGCCGTTGAGGTCCGCCAGCCGCAGCACGCCGCCTTCGCGCGTCTTGAACGGCTTGCCGTCCGGCCCGTTCACCGTGCCGAAGCCGATATGTTCCAGCCTGTCCTCGGCGATCAGGCCCAGCATGCCGGCCGCGCGGTAGACCTGCTCGAAGTGCAGCGCCTGGCGCTGGTCGACGACGTACAGCATCCGCTCCGGCACCGGCTTCAGGTTTTCCATCCGGTCAAGGATCGTTGCGAGGTCGGTCGTGTGATAGCCGGTGCCGCCGCGGCTGTTGACCAGCATCACCGGCGGCATTTCCTTCTTGTCCGTTTCCTTCGCGACACGGACGATCCACGCCCCGTCGCTTTCCTCCGCCAGCCCCGCCGCCTTGTAGCGCTCGACCAGCCCCGGGATCAGCCCGTCGACATCGCTCTCGCCCTTCCAGAGGTCGAACGAGACATTCAGGAACCCGTAATCGATCTTAAGCGCCTCGATCGACACGTCGATGAAGTGGCGCAGCAGCGCGCGGTAGCCGGCCCGCCCGGCCTGCATCTCCGCCACCGCTTTCTGCGAGCGCTCGTTGCGCGCCTCGTCCGCCTTCGCCTTGTTCGACGCCTGCGGATAGAGCCGCCCGAGATCCTCGATCGTGACCGGCGGCTCCTTCGGATACGGCCCGGTATAGCCCGCGTCGAAATAGACCAGCCCCGGCTGCTCGTCCTCAAGCTCGGTGACGAGGTGGCCCATCTGCAGGCCCCAGTCGCCGAGGTGCACGTCCGAGATCACCGTATCGCCGGCAAACCGGCAGATGCGCTGCAGCGTGTCGCCGATCACCGCCGAGCGCAGGTGGCCGACATGCATCGGCTTCGCGACGTTGGCGCCGCCAAAGTCGATCACCGTCACCTGCGCGTCACCCGCCTTCTCCGCCCCCGCCATCGCATCGCCGCGCACATCCTCGGCCCGCGCCGACAGCGCCGCGTCCGACACACGGATGTTGATGAAGCCCGGCCCGGCCACTTCCGCCGACAGCACCAGCGCGTGCGCCTTCAGCGCGCCGGCAATCTCCACCGCAATCTCGCGCGGCACCCGGCCAGCCGCCTTCGCCGCTGCCATCGCGCCGTTGCACTGGAAGTCCGCCAGCTCCGGCTTGTCGCTCCGGCGCACCTCACCGAAGCGCGCCTCCAGCCCCATAGCCTCGAACGCGGCGCCGGCGGCGGCCGTCAGCTCCTTTGCCAGGCTCGCCATGGATTACTCCGACGCTGCGTCCAGGCGGAAGCGGTTGCCGCCGCGGTTGAACGCCAGCTGCTCTTCGGTCAGGTCGAAGCCGACCACGATCTCGAAGTTCACGCCCGAGATCGATTCGTCGGCGCGCGGGATCTTGATCCGGTTCACCAGCTCGGTCTTGCTGGCCACCGTCTTGCGGCCGAAATCCGCCTCGGTGGTGAAGTATTCCTTCGCCAGCACCTTGCCATTGCGCCGCGTCACCGCCACGAAATACCGGTAGTCATGCGAGCTCGCGTCCGCCATCGGGCCCTTGCCGAAGGCGAAATCCACCTCGATCTCGGCCTCCAGCGGGGTGCTGCCGGTATAGCGGCAAAACAGGCGCACATCCGAAATCTCGCCCGTATAGGCGATGTTCGGGTACAGCTTCTGCCCGCTGCCGTCGAATTCCACATATCGCGCCATGTCGAACACCGACCCGACCACCGGGCACGGGCCGGAGTTCTTGGTCGTGTCCAGCCGGTCGAGAACCTTGGTCGTGCCACAGCCCGACAGGACCAGCGCGAGGAAAACAGGGGCAAATTTCAGCATGCGTCGGCGTGTCCGTCTTGGCCTTATGAAAGGCGTGGCCATCTGATAGCTTGCCCGTGTTAAAGGCCTTGGCGCCGACACGCAACGCATGAGGCGCAGGAGATTTGAGCCCCCGATGACCCCCAGAGACCATCAGAAGCGCCCCCTCACCCTGCGCCTGGCCGCCCCCCGCGGCTTCTGCGCCGGGGTCGACCGCGCCATCCAGATCGTCGAGGAATCCCTCACCCGCTGGGGCGCCCCCGTCTATGTGCGCCACGAGATCGTCCACAACCGCCACGTCGTCGAACGCCTGGAGGCCCTCGGCGCCGTCTTCGTGGAGGAGCTGGACGAATGCCCGGATGACCGCCCTGTCATCTTCTCGGCCCACGGCGTGCCGAAATCCGTGCCCGCCGAGGCCGCCCGCCGCAACATGATCTATGTCGACGCCACCTGCCCCCTCGTCTCCAAGGTCCACATCGAGGCCGAGCGCCACTTCCAGAATCAGCGCGAGATCATCCTCATCGGCCATGCCGGCCACCCCGAAGTCCTCGGCACGATGGGCCAGCTGCCCGAAGGCACCGTCACCCTGATCGAGACCGTGGACGACGCCCTCGCCTACCAGCCGCGCAACCCGGCCAACCTCGCCTTCCTCACCCAGACCACCCTCTCGGTCGACGACACCGCCGAGATCGTCGCCGCCCTGCAGGCGCGCTTCCCCGGCATTTCGACGCCCCACAAGGAAGACATCTGCTACGCCACCACCAACCGCCAGGAAGCCGTCAAGGTCCTCGCCCCCGGCGCCGGCCTCGTGCTGGTCATCGGTGCACGGACGAGTTCAAACTCCGTCCGCCTCGTCGAAGTCGCCCTGCGCGCCGGCGCCGCCGACGCCCGCCTCATCGCCTCCGTCGACGACATCGACTGGACCTGGTTCGAAGGCGTCACCACAATCGGCCTCACCGCCGGCGCCAGCGCCCCCGAAGACCTGGTGCAAGGCGTCGTGGACGCCTGCCGGGAACGCTTCGACGTGACGGTGGAGACGGTGAAGACGGCGGACGAAACCGTGACGTTCAAACTGCCGAGGGTTTTGGCGGGGTGATGAGCATTGACCCGCGTGAGGCTGTCGCCCCCCGGGCAAGGCGCTTCGCCGCGACTTACCCAACGTCGTCCGGCGTCCGCGCACAATTTCACTTTTCTTTGGCAGAGAGGAGTTGCGCTGAACCGTTTCGGCTGCTTACGATTGAATCGGCCTGCACCAAAGGATTGCTCACAACGATGGCACGAACAGCATCGAGGAAATCGCCCGCCTCAACTAACGACGATAAGGCGCCTTCGAATCAAGGCTTGGCCGCAGCGAAGTCGGCCAAGCAGGACGAATTCTATACTCAATATGTCGACATCCAGAAAGAGGTCGAAGCCTATCTGGAATTCAACGCAGACACTTTTCGCGGCAAGGTCGTGTACTGCAATTGCGACGACCCATTCGAGAGCAATTTCTTCAAATATTTCGCGGCCAACTTTAACAAGCTTGGCCTCAAGCGTCTCATCGCCACGAGTTACGACGGTTCCCCCATCGCTGGTCAGGGCGAGCTGTTCCCGGAATACAACGAAGGGAATGGCAAGCGTCGGAAACCCAAGGCGCTCGCTGTTATTCTCGACCACGTCAGGGACGAGAACGGCGACGGTGCGGTAGACATCGATGACGTAAAGGTCTTCCTCAAAAGGAACAAAGCCGCGCGAAGGTCCCTCAACCCAGATGACCATTTCCCCGGCGGCGATTTTCGCAGTGCCGAGTGCATTGCGCTTCTGAAACAGGCAGAAATTGTCGTCACCACCCCCCCTTTCTCCCTCTTTCGCGAATACCTAGCGCTGCTTGTGAAACACGAGAAAAAGTTTCTGATCATCGGCAACATGCAGGCGACGACGTACAAGGAGGTTTTTCCGCTCATAAGGGACGACAAACTATGGATGGGCGTGAGCATCCACAGCGGCGACCGGGAATTCCGCGTTCCAGACCATTATCCGCTGAATGCGGCTGGTTGGCGCGTCGATGAACATGGCCAAAAATACATAAGAATAAAAGGCGTTCGTTGGTGGACAAATCTGGACCATGGCCGACGCCATCAGGCACTGCCTTTGATGACTACCGCTGACAATCTCAAATTTAGCAAACACAAGGCAATTAACGGCAAGACGGCCTACGATCGTTACGACAACTACGACGCTATCGAGGTGCCATTTACAGATGCGATACCTAGCGACCATCAAGGCATGATGGGCGTGCCAATTACCTTTCTTGACAAATACAATCCCGATCAATTCGAGATACTAGGATACGAAAAGAGCTACGAGCTCCAAACTAAGAAGTATGGCAATCAAGTCCAAGTCGACAAATCCGGAAGAAGAAGCAACGTAACCAAACTGAACGATGGCGTAGCGATCAAAGTGGATCGTCCGCCCAATGACCAAACATACTATGTTGTGGACGGTAAGTACTACATTCAGCAATACAAACGTGTTTTCATCCGCCACCGGACTCATTCGGCGCTGAGCAAAACGAAATGAAAACTAATCTTCGGACCAACATTAGCGTCGCAGAGATCTGCGATGGATTTGTCTACAACCAATTGGAGGGAAAGGGCCTGTTCGGATTGAGCGGAACGCTCACTATTCAGCCGGAATACCAACGCAACTACATATACGCGGAAGGCGGCGGCAAGAGGGAACAGGCGGTCATCCACTCGCTGCTCAAGGGCTATCCATTGGGCCTCATCTATTTCAACAAGCTCGCGGACAAGAAGTTCGAAGTGTTGGACGGCCAGCAACGCATCACCAGTATCGGCCGTTTCGTGACGAACAAGTTCGCAATCACGGATGAAGGCAACCCCAAGTACTTCGACAGCCTGCCCGCCGACCAAAAGGCCAAAATTCTCGACACGAAACTGCTGATCTATGAGTGCGAGGGGACTGAAACCGAGATCAAGCAATGGTTTCAGACCATCAATATCGCGGGCGTGCCGCTGAACAATCAGGAATTGCTCAACGCCATTTACTCTGGCCCATTCGTCACACTCGCCAAGGCCGAATTCAGCAACAGCCAGAACGCAAACATCCAGAAATGGAGCGCTTATGTTAAGGGAAGCGCCAACCGCCAAGACTACCTTGAACGCGCGCTGAACTGGGTGAGTAACGGCGATATCGGCACCTACATGAGCGAACATCGCACCAAGAGCGACATCAGTGAGCTGAAGACTTACTTCAACACCGTGATCGATTGGGCGTCCGGCGTGTTCAAAGATGTTGAGAGGGAGATGCAAGGTTTGGAGTGGGGACGACTCTATGAGCTGCACCACTCCAAGTCGTACGATCCAGCCAAAGTGTCTGCCGATGTGCGGCGGCTATTTGCCGACCCGTACGTGAAGCGGCGGAGCGGCGTGTTCGAATTCATCCTCGATGGTCTGCAAGATACGAAACTGTTGGACATTCGTGTGTTCGATGATGCGACTAAGAATGCTGTCTACAGCAAGCAGACGAAGGCTGCCGAATCCAAGAACACTTCGAACTGTTCACACTGCGCAATGGGCCATGACGCGAACAAAAGCCGGATCTGGAAGCTTTCGGAAATGGAAGCGGATCATGTTTCGGCTTGGAGCAAAGGTGGCGCAACCACCGCTGCGAACTGTGAGATGCTGTGCACCACCCATAATCGCGCCAAGGGCAATCGATAGTCTACGCAATGATTCTCCACCGACATTGACCCTTCCGCAAATCCTTGCATTCGCGCGCCCTTGCGCAACAAAAAATCCGTACTCGCGCGCCTACAACCCCCTGAAAACAAACGCCTTCCAAAATAAATCGCCCGCGCCAATCCGGCCGGGTCCGGGGCGGTTGTATACTCACCGGCATGGCGCCCGACCGTCCCCTGCCCGAGTTCTGGTATCCGCTGGCGCGGATACTCCTTGTGCTGAAGGCTCTGCTGGCGGCCACGGCGCCGGAGGCGTTTGCGTCCATCGCCGCCCATGTCCACCGCGAGCTTCGCTATGCCGGCGCGTTCCTGCGCCGCTACCTGCTCGCCCTCGCGCGCCAGCTGGTCCTGCCGCCGCCCCGCCCCCGCGCCGCCGCGCCGGATGGGCCCGCCCCGCCGCGCGAACGCGGGCGGGCGCGCAGCGCGCCCTTCAGCCTGGCCGAGCTTCCCCCGGCGCGCCGCCCGCCCGGTCCCGGCCATGCACCGTACCCGGATGATTATGTCAACTGGGCCATCGCCCTCAGCCGGGCCGAAACCCTGCTCGCCGCCCTGCAGCGCCCGCTGCCGCTGGCCCGGCGCCTCGCCCGCCAGCTGGCGCGCGGCGCCGCCCCGGTGCTGCGCGATCTCGCCGTGCCCGCCTTTGTGCTGCGCACCCTTCCCCCGGCGCTCGATGCGCTGCTGATGCGGCTCGATCAGATCGCCCGGCCGGATGCCTGGGCCGGGCTCGATCCGGATTCCGGCTAGGCGCCGCGCGCCTCACCAGATGCCGCTCGCCACCCCCGCCATCATCCCGGCCCCCAACTCCCGGCACATCGCCAGCTGCTCCGCCCCGATCACCTTCGGCGCGAGGATTTCTTCCGTGGTCTGAGCATGCGTGTTGACGATGCGCGGCGCCTGCACCTCCCTCAGCCGCCAGCCCGTCGCAATCCGCGCCAGCTGCCGCGCCGCGCTTTCCCCGTCAGAGCCCGCACAGATCACCTGCGCATAGGGGCGCCCCTCGATCCGCCCCAGCACGGGGTAATAACACCGGTCAAAGAACTCCTTCATCTCCCCCGACAGCGCCGCGAGATTCTCCGGCCCGAAAAACAGGTAACCCGCCGCCGCCAGCAAATCCTCCGGCCCCGCCTCCGCCGCTTTCACCAAACGCGCCTCGCCCTCGGCCTTCGCCCCCTCGAACGCCGCCCGCGCCATCGCCTCGCTGCCGCCGGTGCGCGAATGCCAGATGATCAGGAGGTGCTTCATGGGGAAAGACCAATGGGCCAATCCGGATTGTACGTAAAGTTCAACAACCGGGGCCTCACCCGGTTCGGCTGAGCCGCCACGCCCGGTAGCGTTTCGTCAGCGCCCTCGCCTTCATCTGGTCACGGACGAGACTCACCACCGGCGACAATCCCGCCTTCGGCCGCTTGCCCTTCGCCAGCCGCGTCAGCTGCCGCTTCACCAGCGCCATCGTGGCAAGCCCCGCCATCGTCCGGTTCTTCCAGGTCACTTCCGGCATCGACACATCCGTCATCCGCCCACCTTTCCACTGCGCCGGCAAGTCCGGCACAAACGCCATCGCCCGCGCAATGCCGAGCACATCAACGCCGTTGCCGATCGCCGCCTCCGCCGTCTTCAGCCGGTGAACACCGCCGGTCACCATGATCGGCATCTTCGCCACCGAAGCCACATCGCGCGCAAAGTCGATGAAATATACCTCCCGCTTCGAGGTCGAACTTTCATCCGTATGCCCCTGCATCGCCGGGCTCTCATAGCTTCCGCCGGAAAGTTCCAGCAGGTCAACGCCCAGCCCGTTCAGCTGCCCGGCCACCCATTTTGCGTCCTCGACATCGAAGCCGCCTTTCTGGAAGTCCGCCGAGTTCAGCTTCACCGAAACGCAAAAGCCCGGACTGACCCGCACGCGCACCGCCCTGACCGTCTCAAGCAGGAACCGCGCGCGGTTCTCCAGGCTGCCGCCCCAGTTGTCGGAGCGCTTGTTGACCAGCGGCGACAGGAACTGGCTGATCAGGTATCCGTGCGCCGCATGCACTTG
This sequence comes from Acidobacteriota bacterium, assembly GCA_016712445.1. Taxonomy (NCBI): domain Bacteria; kingdom Pseudomonadati; phylum Acidobacteriota; species Acidobacteriota bacterium. The sequence goes on from JADJRB010000001.1 coordinate 250,188, forward strand.
CACGCCCGTGAAACCGGCCGCCTCGGCCTGCGCCGCCGTGTCGGCGAAGCGGTTTATCAGTATGCGGATTTCGGCTTCGTCCAGCGCCTTCGGCGGCGCCATCAGCTTCGAATGCTCGCCAAGGTCCACCCGGATCGCCGACGGCGCCACCGCCTGCTCGCCGAGCGCGTCCATCGTCTGCCGGCCGGGATGGTTGATCTGCATCCACAGATGCCCGCCCGCCGGCTTGGCATTGCGAACCCATTCGCGGAACGGCGCGAGGTCGGTGCCCGCTTCCAGAACCACGCCGCCCGGCCCGGTCATCGCCGCAGGCGTCACCATCACGTTGCCGGTGAGCACCAACCCGACGCCGCCCGCCGCCCAGCTGCGATACAGCCGGAACAGATCCGCCCCCGGCACCTGGCCCGGCGCGGCGAGGTTTTCCTCCATCGCGGCCTTGCAGAGACGGTTGGGCAGCACAGCACCATTCGGCAGCGTCAGGGGCGTAAACAGGGCAGACTCGGTCATGGAATCATCTCCGTTGAAATCCGGTTTGGCCTGCCCTAAACCTTCAACCATAGTTTAAGGTCAAGCCTCATGAAAATCGGTGAACTCTCGGAACGCTCCGGCCTGCCCGCCTCGCGGATCCGCTATTATGAGGCGAACGGCCTGCTGCCCGCCGCCGACCGTGCGCCGAACGGGTACCGAGATTATGACGCGGCAATGGTCGACCGGTTGCGCACGATCGATCTAGCCAAATCCCTCGGCTTTTCGCTCGACGAGATTGCGCGCCTGCTGCCAGGCGATGCGCGGATCACGCCGTCCTGCGACACGGTTGGCGCCGCCCTGAAGGAGAAGCTCGCCGCCATTGATACCCACATGGACCGGCTGCGCGAGACGCGCGCCCGCGTCGAACAGGCCATCCGCCATTTCGAGACCCTGAAACAGACAGGCCAGCACGCCGATGTGGCCCATGTTCCTTTCTGAGCCCGGCGCTGGCGACAGCGACGCCCCTTCGGCATAAGGCCCACGCATGACCGTCCGCATCGCCGCCTTCTACAAGTTCTTCCGGTTTCCGGATTATGCCGAACGCCGGCAGGCGCTGGCGCAGAAGTTCTGCGCGCTCGGCATCAAGGGATCGGTTCTGATCGCTGGAGAGGGCGTCAATGGCACGATCGCGGGCCGGCCCGAAGCGATCGACGAGGCGCTTGCCACCTTGCGCGCCTTGCCGGGCGCCGAAGCGCTGGAAGCGAAGTTCTCCGAAGCGACGGATATGCCGTTCGCGCGGCTGAAGGTGCGGCTGAAACGCGAGATCGTCACGATGGGCGTGCCCGGCACGGACCCGAACAGCCTTGTCGGCACGTATGTTAAGCCGGAGGACTGGAACGCGCTGATCGCTGATCCGGACACTGTGCTGATCGACACGCGCAACGATTATGAAGTCGCCATCGGCACGTTTGAAGGCGCCATTGATCCGCAGACGGAAAGCTTCCGCGAGTTCCCGGCCTGGTTCCGCACCTTCCGCGAACAGCTGGAAGCCGAAGGCCGCAAGCCGAAGATCGCGATGTTCTGCACCGGGGGCATCCGCTGCGAGAAGGCCACCAGCTTCGTCAAGGCGGAAGGCATTGACGATGTCTTCCACCTGGAAGGCGGCATCCTCAAATACCTCGAGACCGTGCCGGAGGCCGAGACGCGCTGGCGCGGCGACTGCTACGTCTTCGACGAGCGCGTCTCGGTGCGCCACGACCTTACCCAGGGCGAGCATGTGCTGTGCCATGCCTGCGGCCGGCCGGTTTCGCCCGAGGGCCGTCAGCACCCGGACTATGAGGAAGGTATTTCCTGCGCCGCATGCCGTCACGAGATGACGGACGCGCAACGTGCCCGATTTGCCGAACGCCAGCGCCAGATCGACCTCGCCCGCGCGCGGGGCGAAAGGCATATGGCACCCGCCGGCCGCGAGCCTTGACGCTGCTCTACTCCTTCCGGCGCTGTCCGTATGCGATGCGCGCCCGGATGGCCCTCTCTGTCTCTGGTCTGCCGGTCCGCGTACGCGAAATCGTGCTGCGCGACAAACCAGCCGAGATGCTGGCGGCAAGCCCGAAAGGCACTGTACCGGTGCTGGTGCCGGACGACGGACCGGTGATCGACGAGAGCCTCGACATCATGCGCTGGGCACTGGCACAGACCGATCCCGAAGGCTGGCTCGCAGCCGATGCGGCTGAAACAAACCGCCTGATCGCGCAGAATGACGGGACATTCAAGCAGGCGCTCGACCGCTACAAGTATCCCGGGCGTCACGGCGACGACGCGGCAACCAACCGCGATGCCGGAATGGAGATAATCCGCAGACTGAGCGACCAGCTGGCAGAGGCCGGCGGCCAGCTCTTCGGCCCTGCCCCGACGCTCGCCGACTATGCCATCTTCCCGTTTGTGCGCCAGTTCGCAGCAACCGACAGCGCCTTCTGGCAGGCACATGCGCCGCAGCCAATACAGCAATGGCTGGAGGGGCATGTTGCCCATCCGCGCTTCCTCGCGATCATGGCGAAGCTGCCGCGCTGGCAAGCTGGTGGCACGGAACCTCTGCTCACGGAGCTTCAGCACTTCTAGGGAAACACGTTCCAGTCGATCAACGCCTCAACATTGCGGCGCAGAAGTGTCATCAGGAGTTCGTCCGAATGTTCGCCCGGCGGGATCACTGTCGCGGCGCCCACGGTCGTGAACAGCGCGAACGGCAGGGCTGCAGCATAGTCCGCAAGCGCCCGGTCCAGCGAATAGGAAGGGTCGCGCGCGGCAATGGCAGACTGGTGGCGCGCGATCAGGTCGCGCTCACACGCCTTGCGTTGATCGCTCGCCAGCGAACCGGCGAGGAAATAAGCCGTGTCGAACATCGGGCTGCCGAGATCGGCAAACTGCCAGTCGATCAGCCAGGCGGCTAGGCCCGCTTCAGACTGTTCGAACAAGACATTGTCGACACGGGCTTCGCCGTGGACCAGCGTTTCGGTGCCGGTCTTGCGGCGTGTCCAGTCTGCCGCGTGGCCAAGGAACCGGTCCATGCCGTCAAGATGCCGCGCGTCCATCCGGCCTTCAAAGCGCTGCCGGAAAATCGCGGCGCCTGCGCGGAATGTTTCGTCAGTGTGCGCCGCATTGTCCTTGCGCTTGAGCAGCCAGCCCGCAGACTGGATCGCAGGATCCTTCCAATACTTCGCGTGCAGTTTCGCGAACTGTTCGACAACGGCCGCCGCCTCGGCCGGACTGCATCCCTTGATCTGGTTGCCAAGCGAAGTGCGGCGCGAAAGGTCCTCGAGCACCAGGTTCAGCGCCCGGCCGTCCGGGCTTGCCGAGGCGAGGTAAGCGCGCGGCACGTTCAGCGGCGGCGCGCTGCCAAACAGCTGGTAGACCGCCACTTCGCGCGCATACACGTCCTGCATGCCCGCAATATCCACGGCGCCGGGAATGGCGGATGTCAATTTACAGACGACGGATGAAATGGCGTTGGCCGCATTGGCATTGTAGGTGATGTTCGCCTTCACCGTTTCGGACAGGTTGCCGTGGCCAATCGGCTCGACGCCGACGATGGAAATGCGCGGGGCGTCCAGGCCGGCATGCTGGAATACGGATTGCAGCCAGGCCGGCGTCACGTTTGAGGCGCCAAAGATGAACGCAGGCGGCGGAAGGTTGTCGGGCACGGACTTGTCGCCCTCCCGGCCCCAGCGCCCCGCCACATAACTTGAATTCCAGCAATGCGTGAACTTGCCATTCTCGGCCTTGAACACTTCAATTCCGCAAAGCTCGACCCGCGCGCCCTTGCGCGTGTGCATGTTCCAGACCGACGTCACGAAGGTATCATCCGCATGCAGAACTTCGTGCTCGAAGAAGGGCTCGGCATGTTCGCTCTGCTGACGCACGCGCGCGATCTGGTCTTCCAGCGGCAAGGCCGTCACGCTGCCGGGATCGTGCCGGACGATAGGATCGGCGCACAATTCACGGATCATTTCGGCGTTCCGGTTGTTCCAGACCTCCGTCCAGTAAAGTTCGATCAGTTCCTTCGGCGAACGGTGTGAAGACATGCCTTGCAAACCCCTCCTGCGAGCGCCTTGGCGGCGCTTCTGTGTGCTGCATACTGAAACGCTGGTTTGCGCTTGGCCAGCCTTGACCAGAGGGAAGTCAGCGCCTTGGCTTCAAGGCGGCGCGGGTGCCCAGGCCGCCCGCCGGACATCCTCCAGCGGAAACAGCGGGCCCGGATCGACCGTCCGCCGCAGCGGCGCGCCGCCGCAATCGGGCTGCATCCGGTCGTCGAGCGCGGCGTGCGTTGTCAGCGCGCCCGGCGGCAGGCCATAGCGCGATGCGATATCCGCCGTGAGGGCCGTCACCGCCTCGATCTGCGCCTGAGGGAAAGGGTCAAGGCCGTCGCCCCGGTTGACGAGTTCGATGCCGATCGAGCGCTGGTTCACGCGCGCCATGATGCCGCCGAAGCTGACATGACCGGCCGTGCGCAGCTCAGGGCGCTGCTGGGCGATGTCGCCGCCGCGGCCGATGACATAGTGGATGCTCTTGCCCGTCTCGCCGAGGAACCAGTCGCGCCAGAACACCGCGCTGCCTTCGGCCGGCGTGAACCAGGGGGCGCCGTCCTTGCAGATGGCCCCGCCGATGGTGTGGATGACAATCAGGTCGATGTCTTCGGCGCGGCGTGGGTCGCCGCCGTGCGGGTAGTCCTCTGGTAGCCGGTCGATGACGAGGGCCGCTGGCGCCGGCGCGGACGCCCCGTCCGCAGGCGGGGGCGCGCTGCCGGCCGGCACATCGGCGACTGGCCCGGCGGCGCAACCGGCGAGGCAAAGCCCGGCCAGCATGTGAACCACCCGCTGCGCGATCATGGCCGCCTCCTCGATCCAGCTCGTCAGCCTGCCCGCCAATTCGGGCAAGATTGGCGCAGGCCCGCACATTCCCGGCGAGGCGCCTTTTGCCCCTTGCAAAATCCGCCCCCGCGCGTAAAAGCGCGGCTTCCCGGCCCGGACGCCCGAGGGCGGCCGCGGCAATAAATTGATGGCATCGGAGTGTGGCTCAGCCTGGTAGAGCACTAGCTTCGGGAGCTAGGGGTCGGAGGTTCGAATCCTCTCACTCCGACCATCGAAACTCTTGTTTATAAACGATTTTAATGAATTGCCGCGCGGTGCGGTTTACGCATGGTTTACCGCTCGCTTACTTCAGGACCTCCGTGTATCTCGATCAATCCCGATTATGAAGGCACTCATCGATGTCGTTTTCGCACCTAGACTGGTTGTTGAACCCTAGCCCGGAAGCCCTGCAGTTTGTTGAACGCTTCTGGCGACAGTCCGAAAGCGGTGAGTCGACCAACTGCTGGTTATGGAAGGGCGGCAAATCCTCCAATGGATACGGCTCAGTCAGGGTAGGATACAAGGTAAAGGTCGTTGAGGGAGCCCACCGTGTTGCGTTCGCTATCGGCCACCGGATCAACCCCCGGGAAAAGTTGGTATGCCACACCTGCGATGTACGCGCCTGCGTTAACCCGTCCCATCTGTTTCTTGGAACGGCGAAAGACAATGCAGCCGACAAGGTCCGAAAGGGCCGGGCCAGAGGAGGCCGCGCAGCTCGCGCCACCCCCGGTGCATAAACCCGTGCATATTCCGACCCCCGAAACGGAAAAAGCGCCCGCCGCCCGAGGGGAGCGGCGGGCCAGTCATGACCGGGACAGCAAGGGGAGGAAACGACCCGGCCAGGTCTCGTCAGGTGACGGGGACAGCCTCCCCGGCCGCGGCGTCGCTGGCCTGCGCCGCCGGATCGGCAGGCGCGGCGACGTCGGTGCCGGCATCGGTTGACACTTCAGCCGAGCCGGTTGACGCGGCGCCGGATTCCGGTTGCGCCTCGGGCGGTGGCGGCGGAGGCGCGGGCGGCGCGGGCGGCGGCAGGTATTGCGCGTACCGCTCGAGGATCAGCTGGTTGGCGCCGGCATCGGCGAGCGCGAGCTGGACGAGGTATTTCTCGTCCTCGGCGCGGGCCGCCTGCTCGTCCGCGAGTTCTTTCTTCAGGCGCACCTCGGTCGCCTCGCGCCGGGCGATCGACGCGATCTGGTCATCCTTGGCGGCCGCGCGCGCCGCGAAGGTCATCTGGGTAGGGTCTTGCATGTCGCAGCTCCTCTGCGGGGTGGGTGGCGCCCGCTTCCGGGCGCCGGAACGGATCAGGGATCGAAGCGGTAGCCGTGCAGGATCATCTCGACCGGCACCGGCGTGGCCGGGTTCCAGGTGCCGCACCAGTCGGCCCAGCGGCAGCGCCACAGCTCGGTGACGGGGAACATGGGGACCGTGTCCGGCGGGAAGCGCAGGTTGGGCGGCGTGCCGCCCTGGGCGGCCCAGGCCGCGACCTGCGCCGGCGTGATGACGAGCTCGTCGGTCCAGCCATCGGTCAGCGAGGTCGCGCGCATCGTCACCCGGCCCGGCCGGCGGACGATCTCCCAGCGCACGCGGTGGCCGGAAAGGTCCTTGTTCACCGCCTTCATGCGGTAGCCGCCGGAGCCGTTGTGCAGGTTATACTCGAGGCGCCCCTGCATGTACTCGAAGTCGAATTCGTGGCCGCCTTCGGCGCTGCCCTCGGAGTAGAGCCAGAGCGGGTTGTAGACGACGCCCGGCACGACGCGCGGGATCGTCGCCTCGGTGACGTAATGGCCCTGCGTTTTCGCCAGCTTCTTCTCGGCTTCCCACTTGATCGCCGCGCCGGTCGTGCCGGTGAGCCGGTGGATCAGCGCGCCGTCAGCTGTCGGAACGAGATTGCCGAACGCGAAGGAGAAGCCGTCCGGCATCTTGCCGGGCTGCGCCCCCTCGATCGGGTGATAAACCTGGTTGTAGTTCTGGTAGGCGACCGACTGCGTGGGGAAGAGGGTCAGGCCCGTCGCCGGCGGCGGCACGTCCGGCGTCACCATCAGGAAGGTGCCGAGCTGGCGCCACAGGCGCTGCGCTTCGGCGAGGCGCTCGGCGCGCCCGGTCTCAAGGCTCGCGAGCTGGGCGCGGGTGGCGGCCAGCTCGGCCTCGAGGGCGGCGGCCTTCTGCGTCAATGCCTCGACCTCGACCGGATCGGGCTCGATTGCGGCGACCGCCGCGTTGAGGCTCTGCAGCAGCTCCGCGACTTGCGGGTCGGTCTGCGCCTGCGCCGGCGGCGAGAGGACAAGGGCAAGGCCGAGCGCAAGCGCGGCCATCAGGGAACGGATCATGTCGGGTCTCCTTTTGGGGTCCGGACGCGGCGGCGCCCCGGCTTCGGGTTTTCGGGAACGGCCTCGGCGCGCAGCGCATCGAGATCCTCTCGGAGGTATTTCAGCGAGGTGCGCAGCTCGGTGATCTCGGCCGTCTTGTGGCCCTTGTCTTCGCGCAGCGCCCGCTCCTCCTTGCGCAGCTCGCTGATCAGGCCGTCCATCGAATGGATGTGCGCCTCCATGCGGGCGAGCTGGGCGCGCATGTCGGACAGGCGCGGGCGCGCGAAGAACCAGTGATCGACCGCCATGCCGATGCCGACGGCGGCGAAGTACGAGACGACCAGCGCGGGCGGCGAGGACAACGCCGGGCCAGCCGTCTCGATATTCTGGGCATACCAGCTGAACGCCACCCCCATGACACCGAGCACGGCGACGAGCCGTCCCCACGGCGTGGAGGCCTGGGCGGCCTGCTGGATGGCAGCGGCAGGGGTCACGTCCGCCCCGCTCATGCCGAGACCGTCCGGACCGGCGCGCCGCCGCTGCCCTTGACGAGCATGATCGCCCGGTCGCAATCTGCCTCGCGGTTGTACCCCTCACCGGAGGCGAGGATCTTCCCGTTGCGGGCGCGCAGCCGCCACCGCCACTTGTGGGCGGCGTCGCAATACTTCTCGAATTTCATGGCCTCGCTCCGTCAGCCTGCGGATGAAAGGGGGCGCCCGGCCAGTCACATCCCCGCCAAGAGGACCCGGCCGGGCGCAGCGCGCGGCGCCAGAATTTCGCCGCGCGGGTCGGGGCTCAGCCCTTGGCCTTGATCCGGGCCGCTTCGGCCTGGATCAAGGCGCTGGTCTCGCGCAGGCGGGCGCGGGCCGCATCGATGTCCTCGCGGCGATATCCGCCGGCGACGATCTTGCGCAGCTGCGCGGCATCGGCGTCGAGATGCTTGTCGAAATTGCCCTTGCCCTGCGCCGAGAGCATCGCCCAGGCGAAGGCGCGGTCGATATAGCTCTCGGCAACCGAGATGATCGTGGCATCGGTCTTGGCGCCAATGAGATCGAAGGCGAGGTCTTTCACGGCCGCGACTTGCTTGATGGTCTTGATGGGGTCCATAGGCTTTCAGGCCTCCTGTAGGGTTGGGTTGAGGGGGAGACGGGCGCGGCCTACTCGCCGCGCAGGTCGTTCACGGCTTCGGCGATCAGCGGGCCGTGCAGCGCCCAGACTTCCTGCAGCTGGCGCGCGGCTTCGAGCACCTTGATCGCCGCGCTGTCATCGCTGGCCGACAGGGCGCGGGCCTTGGACACCTCCGCGAGCGCCGCCCAGCCAAGCTCGGCCGACGAAGTGACGCGGCCATCGATGGCGGCCACCTTGAGGCACGTCGCCTCCTGCGCCGCGCGCAGGTCGGCGTCCGGCTCGGTGCCCGACGCAAGGCAGAGATCCTTGCCGGTCGAGAGCGCCGACTGGTACCAGGTCAGCGTGCAGGCGACGCCGCCTTCGATGCCGTCCGCACCGTCGCAGACCTCGGCATAGGGCGTGCCATTGGCCGTCGCGAGGACCGGCTGCAACAGCGCGCATCCGGACACGTTGCCGAGTGAGAAGGCGGCAAGCACGCTGGCCGCGAGGGTCTTCAGGTTACTGAACATGTGAGGTTCCTTTCAGGCTTCATTGGCGGACAGCCCGCCGGTAGGTTTCAGGATCACGCGGCGCACGTTGGCGGGCGCACCGATGGCAAAGTGCCGGCGGGCGCCGAGCAGCCGGTCGCGGTCGAGACGGACGATCGAGACGGCGTCGCCCTGGTTGCCGCCGAGGACATGGAAGGCGGCCGCATCCTCGCCGACATACAGGCCGACATGGCCGGAGGTTTGGCCGCGCCGGAACACGAGCACGTCGCCAAGCTGCGGATCGCCCGGCGTCTTCTCGCCCCAGCGCAGCCAGCTGCGGGCCCATAGCGCGTTCGCATTCACCGGCTTGCCGGCGCGCTTCGCGACGACGGCCATCCAGAGTCCGCACCAGGGCACGGCGTCAGACGTGAAGGCGTCCGCGATGGCCGGGACGGCGACTTCGCGCGCCCAGCCCATGATGACCGGGTTATCTTCCGTGCCCGGACCTTCGAGCGTGCCGAACGTCGCGAGGCCCTCGAGCAGCATGCGCGGCGCGCCCTCGCGGGCAAGCCAGGCATAAGCGGCGGGCAGGTCACGGGACATAGCAGACCTTTGCGGTGACGGATTCGACCGCCACCTCCTCGCCCGTGTTGGCCAACGTGCCGGTGATGTAGATCGTCCAGTCGGCCGACGTATCGACGCTCGTCAGGACGTGTGCAGATGATCCGTCGCCGACGCCGCTGGCGAGGTTGGCCGGGCTGATCTGCGATGACTGGCTGTTGCGGTTGCGGATGCGCCCCCGCCAGGTGCGCGACACGTTGGTCGTGACCGTGGACGACATCGGCGCGCCGCCCGCCATGCTGCCATTGCGAATCCTGAAGACCTTGTTGTTGGCGCTCGAAGTCCACGACAAGGCGACTTCGAGATCGACGTATCCGTTGGGGCCCATCGCCCCTCCGGGGATCGTGATCGACCGGAGGGCGGTCTCGGTCGTGTCGCCGGTGTGGGCCTGCTTCACATGGTTCGAATAGACCGTGTATTCCAGCGGCAGGAACTTCTGCTTCACCAGCTGCGGCGCTTCGTTGAACATCCCGCCCGGTGCATTGCAACGCACGGTGTCCGGATCGACCAGGAAGTCGACATGCGTCGAGATGATCTTGATGCCGAGGCGGCCGGTCGTGATCTTCGCGTTGGCGTCGAAATTCGACAGCGTGCCGCGCGACAGGATGCCGTCGACGGTGACCGTGGCGAAGGGCGCCTTGCCCGACGGCCATTGCGGGAGCGCCACGTTCTTGAAGTGCGCGATCGAGCCCCACTGGATGATCGCCTCGGACGCGCCGGCGTCGCTCGTCTCGATCGAGCCGTTCGAGATCATGCAGTCTCGGACCTTGCCGCCGCCCGTGCCCGAGCCACCGATGCTGATTCCGTAGGCCCGGTAGTCCTTGAAGTTGAAGGCGTTGAGGTGATGGCCGCCGTCGCGCCAGCCGGGGTTCTGGCTCGACACGCTCCAGCTGACGCGCACGCGCTCAGTCTCCAGCCCCATCGTGATGAAGTTCGCGCAGTCTTCGAGCTTCACGCCGGAATCGTAATCGGTGATCTGGATATTGCCGAGGAAGCCGCGCAGGCAGCCGATCGGCCGGACCGCACGCACCGAGACATCCGGTCCGCCGAGCGGGTTGCCCTGATCGCCTGCGGCGACGATGTCGTTGATGAAGACGTTGTCACAGTTGACCGGCGCGAGCCCGAAGCCGCGGCCGCTCCACTGGATGTCTTCGGCGAGGAAGAACTGCGCGCGCGACGCCGAAATGAACGAGCCGTTCTTGCGTGCGTTCGGCGCCCGGATCGACCGCAGCCGCACTTCGCGGCAATAGTCCGCGTTGAGCAGGTAATCCGTACTCGTCGGATTGATGTTGAGGCCTTTCAGGATCAGGCGCTCGAGTTCGACGCTGTCATACGACAGCATCCGCAGGAAGCCGTCCGCCTCGCCCGTCCCGTCCGCAATGCCCGAGAGGTCGAGGATCGCATCCGTAAGTACGAGCTGCCCGCCGAACGGGATCTTCCGGCCCGTCACCACACCGGTCAGGCCGGCGCCGTTGGTCGGGTCCGCCGGATCGAACGCCTGGTTCATCCGCATGTCCCAGACGATCGCCTTGTCGAACGTCAGCGTCGTGCCGGAGATCGCGGTGATCGTCCGGTAGCAGATGGGCCAGCTGCCGTTATAGGTGTCGGAGAACAGGGCGAACGTGTCTCCGACCGCGAGGTCGCTCGGGGTCGCGTCAACCACCGCCTGCCGCGTGCCGGCCGTGTAGCTGACGCCGTAGGTGGTGCCGAACGTGCCGACATTCGAACGGATGGCGTAGCGCGTCCCGGCCGTGTCTTCGCTGGCCGCCGTGTAGAACGGCTTCAGGGTCGCGCCGTTGCCCTTGAGCCGGAAGCCGCCGGACGGTGTGATGATCCGCCCTTCCCAGGGATAGGTCTTGCCCGGCTCGGCGCAGAGCGGCTTGCCATAGGCGACGGCGTCTTCGAGGCGCGACAGGTTCAGCGCGGATTCGCCCGAGGTCATGCCGAAGTACTCGAGGCTGCGCTCGCCTTCGAACGGCATGTTGATCAGCGCCGGCGCGGGCAGCTGCGCCTCAGGCACCTTGCCGCCGCTATCGAGTTCAGCAAGGCCGTTGGCCGCGCCCTTGAGCGACGTTGCGAGCTTTCCGGCGAGCTGCGTGGTCAGCGCCGCCTGCGCCCGCGCGTCGGTGAAATACTTGTTGGTCGCACCTTCGGCCAGCGCGTCGGTCGAGCCCGGCGATGCGACGATCTCGACATAGGCCGAGCCCGACCAGCGGAACGCCTTGCCGTTGTCGATCGTGACGTAGATCTTGCCGGTCTCGCCAGTGCCGGGCAGCGCCGCGAAGTTCGCCGCCTCGATCACATCGTCGACATAGGACGGCAGCTGGCCGGCCGGCACCTTGCCCGAACCGTCAAGGCTGGCGACGCCGCTCGCCGCGCCCTTCTGCGTCAGAGGCACCGAGGCCGCCGCTGCGGCAGCGCCGGCCGTGTCCGCCGCCAGCTTGGCGAAGGCGGTGGTCGCGACCTGCGTGGTGTCGGTGCCGGGCGCGGCCGTTGGCGCGGTCGGCACGCCGGTCATCGCCAGATTGTCGGTGTCGATGGCGATGGCATCGATGGCGTCGGACAGCTTCTTGAGCGTGTTGCGCGCGTCTGCCACGCCGTCCCGGAGTTCGGTGCGCAAGCCGTCAACCAGTTCCTGGTTGCCGGCGTTGACGACGCCGCCATTGACGATGAACGGCGCCAGGATCACGTCGAGCATCGAGCCGCCCGGCTGGATGTCCTCGAGATAGCTGACCCATTCCTCGCCGTTCCAGACGAGCGGCCGCAGCGGGATGTCCGGCTGCGAATAGTCGCCGTGCAGGTGGCCGACAGCCGGCGCGACCGGCAGCGAGATGCCGTGCGACATGTCGAACAGGTTGAGCCCTTCGAGCGTCTCCCAGAGGAATCGCTCGGGATAGCGGTACTCGGTCGCCTGCGCATTCGCGATCAGGATCGCCGACCGCTCCCAGAGATCCTCGAGGCGCTCGCGCAGCGTCTCGATCGAATCGGGCGCCCCGAACTCCGGCAGGATCTCGGGCTGGACCTTTGTCGCAGCATCAGACAACGCCGCAATAGCGGACGTGCGCACAGCATAAGCCATGTCAGGGCTCCTTTGAGGTGAAGGAAGGGACGCGGACGCCGGCGGCCGGCGCGGCCCGCGTCAGAACGGGTTGATGTCGCCGCCGCCCGGGCCGCCGCCGCCCGGGCCACCGCCGCCGCCGCCCGAGACAGCCGGGTTGACGGTGACGCGGTGCTGGACCTGCGAGGAAACACCGGACGGGTTCGTCGCCGTGACGGTCACGTCATAGACGCCGATGGCCGAAGGCACGCCGCGCAGCTCGCCGCTCGACAGCGCCGTGCCGCCCGGCTGGCCGGTGACCCCGATGGTCAGGCCGGAGAAGCTGAAGGCGCCGCCGTTGACATACTGGGCGTAGCGCACCGGCGGCAGGGTCTGGCCAAGCGTCATGGTGATCGCCGGGATCGACGACCAGACAGGCGCGGCGCCGGCCGAGACGTTGACCGTCTGCAGGGCCTGCACCGCCGCGCCGAAGGCGTCGGTCGCGGTCCAGGTGATGGTGTAGTTGCCCGCCGTCGTGGGCACGCCCGACAGCACGCCGTCGCTGACCGACAGGCCCGGGGGCACACCGGTTGCGGTGATCGTGAGGGCATAGGCCGGTGTCGTGCCCGCCAGGATGAAACTGCGGGCGTGCAGGAAGCCGACGCCGGCGCCCTGGACGACATTCCAGACCGGCAGCGCGACCCAGCTCGGCGGCGTCGTGGGCGGCGACAGCGGGTCATAGCTGTGCAGGGTGATCTCGACCGTGTCGGCGAGCCCGCTCTCGTCGGTGACGCGGAAGGTGACGGTTGCCGGCGCCTGGATCGGCGGAGCCGCGCGCGCGAGGATCGCGCCGGTCAGTGTCACGCCGGTCGGCAACGCATCGAGCGCCTCGAAGGTGCGGTTCTCGGCCGGCGAATCCGGATCCGTGACCAGCGTGTTGAGGTCGACGATCGTGCCGCTCGAGCCTGCCTCGAAAGCATAGGACCGGTCGACGCCGAAGGCCGGCGCAACGGGCGGGTGATAGGTGGCAAGGCGGCGCAGCTCGGCGAGCACATAGGCCGAAGCCGAGCCCTGCGAGGCCATGAGGTAGAAGTCCTCCGCGTCGAAGGTGGCCAGGATCGTATGCGGCAGGACGCGCGGCCGGTAGCGCTCGTCGTCGAACAGCACCGTCACACGCGGGTCGGTGATCACCGTCCCCTCGAGCGCGTCATGATCGCCGAGCGGCGTCGGATAGAGGCCGGAGGCCGCGATCAGGTCGGCAAGGTTTGCCGCGATCAGGTCGAGCGGCTGGCCGGACGCGAGGCCTGCGGCGATGGCCGCGATATCGGCCCCTTGCCCTTCGAGATCCTCGACCAGGGCGGCCGCCGCGAGGCGGTGCACGTCAAGCGCGGCGAGATACCAGGCGAGCGTCTTGACCGGCCCGCCGCGCCGCGTCGTGACCGTGCCGTCGCCGCCGAAATCGGCGGGCTCGTTGATCACCTTGCCGAGGGTGTCGACATCGGTGCCGGCATCGATCAGTTGCTGGGCGGTCGGTGCGGGCATCAGGCGGCTCCCATGTTGGCCGGGATGGTTTCATTGACGAGCAGGTCAAAGAGGTTGACCGCCGCGAGCGCGCCTTCGCCGTACTCGGCGAGGAAGGCGAGCGTGTCGAAGTCCTCGGGCTCGATCGCTTCGATCCGCAGGCTGACATTCCAGCGCCAGCGCCCGGTCGTGATCTCGCTGGCCTGGGCGAGCGAAGCGAACCGGCAGGCAAAAGTGCGGCAACCGTCGCGGCTCATGCCGGGCAGCCAGAGGTCCGCCTCGAAGACGCTGCCCGTCACTTTCTGGGCAAAGGCTGTCAGGATGTCCTGCTCGAGTGCCGAGAGGCGCAGCGCGAACGTGTAGACGCCCGGCACATGGTCGAAGCGCCGGCGCTCCTCCTGCCAGCCGGTGTCCATCTCGAAGGCCTCGACGCCGAAGTCCGGCGTCAGGGTCTGCGACTGGAAGATCGGGCGCGGCAGGGCGCGCGGCCAGGTCAGCCTCGTCATGCGCCCTCCCCGAGATCGGCGACGTAGTTGGCAGCGGTCACGGAGAAGGCCCGCCCGGTGGGCGAGACCTTGCGCACCGTCAGGTCGATGATTGCGGCGTCCGGCGTGGATACCGCGATCAGGCTGGGCACGCCGGCGTCATCCCCGGTCAGCGCGACCGGCAGCGCCTCGGCAAACTGCAGCACCCGGCCCGGCAGGCCGGTCGCCGGCAGCATGTCGCTGACCTCGCCCTCCGGCGTGCGGATGACCACGAACACCGGCCCCTCCGGCACCGGGCCGGACACCAGCAGGCGCAGGCCGTCCGCCCGCACGAGCCGCACCGAGCGGCCCCAGTCGAACATCGGATGGGCAAGGCCGATCCGGTCGAACCGGCCGAACAGGTTTGCCGCATCGGTCGTCTGGAACGTGACCTCCATGTTGCGCCGGTTGAGATCGTCCCAGAGGTACTTCGCCTCCTCGACCGCCTCTGCCGCGTCGGTCAGCCCGAGCGGCTTGACCGTGCGCGGAAACAGCGCGCTTTCCGGCCAGCGCACCTGGCGCTCGGCGAACGTCTCCGGGTCGCGGTACTCGATCTCGACGCCGTCCGGATCGCCCTGGCGCCGGAAGGCCCACTGGATCTTCAGCGAGTTGGCGATCACCGCGTCGGCGGTTACGAGGCCGCGCCGCACCGGTTTCGGGCCGTCGACCGCGACGCCGAGGCGGCCGCCCCGCATCACGGGATCGGCGCGCCCGCGCCGGGCCACGGCCTGCAGGGCCGCCCAGAGCGTCTGGCGCGTGTCGAAGACGCCGTTGAAGCCGGAGCGGCCTTCGAGCCCCTCACGCCACGCGGCAAGTCCTTCCTCATGCACGCCCTCGATCGACAGGGCCGCGCGGCCGGAACGCCGCAGCATGATATCGGCCAGCACGTCTGCCGGATTCGCCGAGCGCATCTTCTCGCCCGTTCCCAGCTTAGGGATCAGCATCTCCGTAGTGACGAAGATCCGGCTCTGCGCGGTCTGGGACAGCTCCTCGGCGCCGCGCACGGTCAGCGCCAGCAGCGTCACGTCCCCATAGGCAGGCGCGCCCGGCTCGGTGTCGAGATAGGCCTTGAGGCCCGACCAGACGGTGCGGTCCGTCTCGTTGCGCACGTCGCGCTGGTCGGTGCGCTCGAGGCTGACCCGGTAGCGCCCGGCGGGCACATCCAACCGCCAGGTGCGCCGCTGCGGGGTGGCCGTCGCGGCAGTTTCGGTGAAGCCATACGAGAAGGCTGCGCCGGCGGTCTGGCCATCGTCGCCGATCGGCTGGAACGTGGCGGTCAGGTCGACCGTCATGGGCCGGATCTTGCCTTCCTCGTCGCGCTGCGACAGGCCGCCCGGCCATTCGAGATCGAATTCGATGCGCCGGGTACGGGTGCCGGCGGGATTGGTCACGAAGGGGCCGACGATCGTCGACCCGCCCGACAGGATCGCCAGGTCGAACTCGCCGGTCCCGCTGCCCGACAGCGGGCCCTGCACCGTCACCCGGGACCCCTGCACCTGCGCGACGACATAGTCGCCATTGGCCGGGCTCTTGCGGACGACGAGCTGGTCGCCGGTTGCCGCCTGGCCCGCGATCGAGGAATCCTCGAACGTGATCACGCTGCCCGAGAAGCTCGCCCTGGCCCGGCCCTGGAACTTCATCCGGGCGCCGAGATCCTGGCTCGCCACGTCGCCGGAGGTGAACACGTTCTCCTCGATCGGGAACACCGCCGGGATCGCGCCCAGCCGGCCGCCATGCGCCGCAGGCTTGAACGCCTGCCATTCAACGAGGCCCGGCGGCAGGTCGCCCACGGGCGTCTCGCCCAGGCGGACAGCCTCGACCTCCAGCTCGCCGCCGCCGAGGCACAACAGGAAGGCGCGGATCTCCTGGTTGCCCTCGAACCAGCGGTAGGACTGGGCCGCATAGTCCGGCGTGCGCGTCACCCGGCCGTAGCAGAGGGGTACGGGGGCGCCCAGCTTCGCCTCGTTCGCCGACAGGCCCACCGAGTAGACGCTGCCCGCCTTGCCCGCTTCGTCCGGCGAGGGCGCCTTCGGCATCAGCAGGAACGTCGCCGCGATGCTCACGACAATCGCCGCCGCCACGATCGCCCAGGTGATCGGATCGACGCCGCGCGGGGCGAAGGCCAGCACGAGCTCGTCGGTCGCACCCATCGACCGGTCGAACACCTCGTCGCCGGCGCGCGCGGTTCCAGAACGCGGCCGGCGGGCGCGGGAAGCCCTCGGGCCACGCCTCCGCGAGCCACGCCTCCACGGGGCCGCTATGCTGGACGATGCGCGGCGGCAGGCCCGCCGTCAGGTCATCGACAATCAGGATCCGGCCCAACGGGCAAACTCCCAGTCCGCAAGGTTGATCTCCGCCAGCGGCGTCCAGCGGACGCCCCGGCCCTCGGCCGTGTCGAGCAGGCCGCCCGCGATCACGATGCCGGCATGCAGCGCGCGGCCCATCGAGGGCGAGAACCCGATCGACCCCTCGCCCGGCGCGCAGCGCTGCCATTCGGACCCGTCCAGATGCCGGGCGAATATCGCCGCCCGCGCGCGGGGACCGGCGGCCGCCTCCATCGGATCCGGCGGCACCGGCCAGCCCATGCGGCGGCAGGCCTCGAGGACGAGGCCCCAGCAATCGAGCGCGTCAGGGTTGCGACCGACCGGCACGTAGGCGGCGCCCTGCAGGGCGTGGATGACCGCGGCGGTGCTCATATCCGGTCGAGCCCTGGGAAAAGGCCGCGCCGGTAAAAATCGACCGGGAACGGAACATTGACGAGATCGCCGAGCGTGGCCGTTGCGGTGACCGTCTGGCCCTGGGCCGCAATCCCGGTAAGTTCGAAACGCAGGCCTGGCCGGATCGGCGCCTCGCCGGTCGATCCGTACACGTTGTAATCAGCGAAGATCGGCTCCGCCGTTGCGCCGGCGGCGGCCAACTCGCGGGCAAAGCCCGGGCCGGAATTGAACAGCGAGATCTGCAGCTCGTACCGGCCGGAATCGTCGAGTGCCGGCAGCTTCACCTCGAAGCCGTGCGGCAGCGCCTCGACCCGCTCGCCCCGCACCTCGCAGAAGAAGGCGGTGCGCTGCGTCGTGATATGGTGCGTCCGCGTGAAGGCGGAATGCACGAGGCTCAGCACCTCGCGCGGGATGTCATCCGGCGGCGCGGTCGTCCAGATGCGTTTCTGGCGCGCGGAGGGCTCGCTGGTCATCCGGCGCCGTAGGCCGGGTTGACGCCGTACCGGCCTTCCATTGCCATGCCGATCCGGCCGCCGCCGCGGGCGATATCGGCTGCAACCGCTTCGATGAGGATCTCGACCTCGCCGGCCGAGTTGCGCACCTCGCGCGCCAGCGTGCCCGGCGCATTGTTGTTGACCGTGACGCGGGCGCCCGCGACCGAGACCTGCGGCCGCGCCAGCGGAATCGCCCGGCCGGCGTTGATCGCCTCGAGCAGCTGCCGGTTGGCGCGCGTCGCATCGGCATTGACGATGAACTCGCCATTCGAGGCGCGGATCGGGATGCTGTCACTTCGCGGCCCTCCCGGGCCGGTCACATAGCCGCCCTGGGCGAAGCCTTTGCCCGCGCCGGTGATCGCCGCGATGATCGAGGCACCCTGCGCCGCGATGACGGCGGCCGAAGCGATCTTCTGTTCGAGCGTGATCTTGGTCGGATCGCCGAACACCTGGGCCGTTGCCTGCGATATCTTGATGGCCGAATCCGCAATCGCGAAAGCCTTGCTGATCGCCAGAGCTACGCGGGCGGCTTTCGACTGCTCGCCGCCGAGCTGCTTGAACAGCTCGCCGACATTCGCGAACAGGCCTTCATAGGCGTTCAGTTGCGCCGAGGCGGCGCTGCGCCGCGCATCGAGGATGGCCGCGTTGGTCGAGTCCTCGAGCTGCTTGCGCTCCGCCTGGAACTCCTCCTCGACGATGAGCCCGGCCGCGAGCCCGTCCTTCAGCGCCGCCAGCTTCGCCTCCTCGGCGCGCCGGATTCGGGCGATCTCGGTCTCGAGCGCGTTCTCGGGGTCGCCGAGTGTAAGCAGCTCGTCGCGTGCGAGACGCCGGCGTTCGCCGTATTCCTCCTCGAGGGCGGCCAGCGCTTCCTGTTTGAGCGTTTGGTCTTCGATCTCGCGGTTGATGCGTTCGCGCTCGAGTTGGTAGTCGCGCTCGGCGATCTGCTGAATGCGGCCGAACATCTGGTCGCGGGCGTCAATGACATCCCGGACGTAGGCCTTCTCGCCTTCGAGCTGCTCCTTCTTCGCGCGCTCGCGCTCGCTTTCGCGGTTGAGCCCCTCGGTGAAGGCCTTGAATTCTTCGACCTCGAGCTCCTCCACCGCCTGGGCATAGAGGTCGAGCGCCTGCTTGCGCTGCGCTGCCCGGTCAGCTTCGGACTTGGCGACCAGCTCGATCGCCGCGAGGCGCTCGTCGCGCAGCGCGGCGAGCTGCTCGCGCTCGGTCGTGAAGGTGGCCGTGTAGGCGCTGGCCAGCTGGTCGAGCACCTGCTCTGCCGCCTTCACTTTCGTGTTGTCGACAGTGACCTCAGCTTCGCTGTCAGCGACTTCTGCCCCGATCGCCACAAGTCGCTCGCGTAGAAGGCTTGCCGCTCCCCTGACATCGCCTGCCAAAACCTTCTCGAGGATGTCGCGACCACCGCCTGCACCTACTAGACGAAAACTCAGCTGGATCTGCTGGCCGTTCAGCTTCGAAAGACGCTCGCGCGCGATGTCGAGCTCATCATTGAGACGGCGAGCGGTGCGCGACAGCGAGCCGTCGGAACTGGCGCCGCCGCTGGGCGTGAGGGCGGCGGCACGGTTGCGGCGTTCCTCGACAGCCCGAAGCTCCGCCTCAAGCTGTTGAACAACCTCAATCTGTTCTGCGACTTCCGAATTGACCGTCGACATGTCGGCGACAAACTTCGCGATAGTCGCGTCGTTCATTGCTTCCGCAAGATCGCGCATCGCGGTCGCGAGGATACCTACCTCTTCGCCGGCAGCCTTCGCGCCATCCGCCATCGGCTTGAAATCCGCGCGGCTCACGTACGCCTGGAGTATATCGAGGGCGCCTGCTGCACCTTCGGCCGACTTCTGGGAACGCTCGATAGCGGCGTCAGCCGCAACGACCTGTTGCGCAAGCAGTACGTATGCACCCGCGATCACGCCGATGAGGAGCGGAATCGGCCCACCGAAAACGCCTGCAGTGATGCCGAACAGACGCATCGCGGCAGTGGCGGCAGTCGCGCCTTTTGTGATTGACGCAAATCCGGAGACGGTGGCGAGGAGCGCCTGTCCTGCGAGCGCGCCACCAAGCACCGCTGCGGCCACGACGGCCGCATTGGCGAAAGTGTCGAGATTGTCGGCTGCACCTTCGATAAATCGCGACAAAGCCTGCACGGAATTCTGCACACCTTCGTTCGATCCGACGAACTCGATCAGCTTGTTCTGCAGGCGGATGAACGCCTCGGTCACGCCGGTCGTCATGCCGTCGAACTCGGTGCGCAGCTTGCCCGTCTGCGACAGCAGTCCGGAGAACAGCTCGTTGCCCGAGATGTCGCCGGCCGCGATCAGCTGGCGCAGCTTTGCGACCGAACCGCCCGCCTTGTCGATGCCCTCCGCAAAGGCCTGCGCCAGGCGCGGCGTGCCCTCGACGATCGAGTTGAACTCGCCGAGCTGGACGCGCGGGCTCGCGATGGCCTGGGAGAGCTGCGTGATCGCGCCCGACACAGCCGCCGCGCCGTTGTTGGCGATCTGCGCGCCCTTCGAGACGCTCTCGACGAATTGCAGGACATCCTTCCGGCTCTTGCCGAGATCCTTTGCCGACCGGGCAGCGGCGCCCGTCAGGTTGCCGAGCGAGGCGAGCGGCACCGCCGCCTCTCCGGCGATGACGTTGAGGTCAGCGGCCGAGGCCTTCGCATCGCCCAGCACCGCCGAGTATTGCTTCAGCGTGTTGACCGTGTTGCGCCATTGCTCCTCGTACTGAAGGATCTCCCGGCCGGCGACTGCGACCGCGATGCCGACCACGGCCCGGCGCACGTCGCGCGCCATCGCATCGGTCGAGGCGGCGATCTTCTTGTTCGCATCGGAGAACGCGCGCTCCGCCTTGCGGGCGGCGTTCTCCGTGCGGTTGGCATAGGTGACCATCGCGCGCTCGAAGCGCGAGATGTCGGCCGCAAAGATCGTGCGGATGCGCTCGAGATCCTCGTCGCCCATGTCTTACAATCCGTGCAGGTCCAGAAGGGCGGCGGCCTCGTCTTGCGAGAAGCCGCCGAGCGAAGCGCCGCCCGCCTTGCCGCCTTCCGGCGGCCGGTGCGCGGCAGCGTGCCCGATCAGGGCGCAGTCGTACTCCCAGAGGGAGAGGGCTTTGACCGTCTGCGGCGGCCACCCGAGGGCGGCGCCGTTTCCGAAGTATTCGGCCCAGTTGAAGAAGCCGCCGGGGAGTGTCCGCCAGACTGGCCGTCCTCCCCCGTCACCTTTCCCAGGGCGTCGAAGTCCACCTCGTCAGGGCTCGCGCGCCGCAGCGCGTGCGACATCACACCGGAGGCGACGACCCGCAGCTCGACAAGGCTCTCACCTTCCAGCCAGCCGGAAACGGTTGCCTCGGCCTCAGCTTCGGTCATCCCGCCGCCGGTCAGTCCGAGCCGCAATATCGCCTGCAGCTGCGGGATCTTTCCGTCGCCGCCGCTCACGGTCCAGAACAGCCGCTCGAGCGGCGTATCGGTCTCGGCCTCGAGGCGCTGCAGCTCGCCGAGCCGCAGCGCCAGGACATGCCGCTGCCCGCCGACCTGGACGGGCAGCAGCGGATTGTGCGGCTTCATCAGGCGGCGTCAGCCAGCGTCGTCATGCCGACAAACTCGAGCGTCGCGTTGAGCGCGGCCGGGGCGTCGGTGGGCATGTCGATCGAGTTGAGGATGAAATGCGCCGGGCCGATCTCGGTGCCGATCAGGTCGCCCTGGGCGCCGCCGTTGATGGCGTCATAGTGCTCGAGCTTGACGAGCACCGGCTCGACGGATTCGTGCATCGCCCGCAGTTCTTCATACGCGGCCCAGCCACGATAGAAGCCCGAGCCCGACAGGCTCATGCCGGTCGAAGTCACGTCCTTGATCTCGACCGGGGTGGCGCCCGGCGTGTCGCAGCCGCGCGAGATCGCAGTCGTGTTGATGTTCTTCGTGAACGAGAGCTGCTTGCTCTCCGAGAAGATGCAGGTCTTCGTCCAGGTGACGGTGCCTTCAACGTCTTCGCCGAAGTAAAGCACGAAGTGGCGGCCACGCTCCGTGTTGGCGTGGGTATAGGCGGTCTCGGGCATGCGAGAATCCTTTCAGGGGTCGGAAGGTTACGGGGCGTGGGCGGTGACGTGCAGGAGCACGTCGAGGCGGCTGCGATCGATGCCGGGATCAGGATCCCCGATCGAGCGCAGGCGCTGGGGACGGATGAAGTTGACGGTGTGCCCGGGCACTTCGAGGCCGCGGTTGAGCGTCAGCCAGCAAGCCCGGCCGATCGCCCGGCAACGGCTGCGGCTTTCGCCCTGGTCCCAGACGTCAATCTCCACCCGAAGGCGGTCGGGCGAGCAATCCTCGCCGGGTTCGATTTCGTGGCCGGCAAGGATCACCGCCGGATAGCCCTTGACCGCGCGGCCCGCCGCCGAGCGCGCGGGCGGTGCGTCGAGGATCTGTACGGGCCGGCCGCCGAAGGCAGCGATCACGTCAGCCGAGGCGGTAAGCGCCGCAACGATCGCGGCGACGACGCTGTCCTCATCGGTCATTTCTGTGCCACCAGCTTGCGTGCCGCGCGCTTGACCGAGGAGCGCAGTCGCGAGCGATAGCTGCGGGCGTTGATCCGGTAGGTCGGGAAATAGGTCGGGATCGCGCCGGCGCCCGGGTGTTTCATCACTGTGCCCTTGCGCGGCCCGCGCCGGTAGATCCGGTCGCCGGCGGCCGTGCCGAATTCGCGCCAGCGCGCCCAGAATGCCTCGTTGTCGCCGACCTGCACGGTCCACACCGTCTCGAAGGTGCCAGTCACGGGATAGGCCTTGACCGTGCCCTGCAGTTTCGGATCGTCCGCATACGCACGCTCCAGCTGCTCGGCGAAGTGCTTGGCATTGCGGGAGGCCGCCTTCTCGACCTCCTGCTTCAGGAGGTCGGGCAGGCGCCGCATTTTCTGGGCATGGCGGCGCAGCGCCGCATTATTCATCGTCAGCACGGGTCGCGCCTTTCACGGCCGTAAAGGTCAGCCAGCGGCCGAGCTCGTCGATCACCGGCTCGCCGGTGAGGTCGAATTCGGCCCAGAGCGGCGCCGTGAGGTTCAGCTGCTTCAGCCGGGCGTCCGCGCCCCAGGTCCGGGTCTCGGCATCGGCGCGCATGGTGATCTCCGCGATCACCCGGCCCTCGGCGCGCTCGCGCACAGCCTCCTCGCCCTTCAGGTACCGGATCTCGCAGCGGCGCGAGGCGCCGGCCATCCAGGCGCCGCGGCCACGTCCTGCCGGCGTGTCACGCTTCAGGATCTGCACGCGGTGGCGCAGGCGCCCGGCCCAGCTCATTGCGGATCTCCGGCCGTTTCAGGTGTGACGCGCGAGGCCTCGCCTTTCGCCTCGAGCTGGTCGAAATGGGCGCGCTTCATCGGCCCTTCCCAGTCTGCCGGATAATCGCGGTGCCAGGTGCCGTCCGGCGATCGATAGGTGCAGGCGCGCAGCGTCCGTGCCCGGACAATCCGGTCTGACATGGCCGCCTCAATCGACGATGACGAGCGGCCCGGCGACCGCGGTCACGCCGCTGCCGAGGCTCGCGCCGCAAGGCATGTTGTCCCAGGCCTCGACGCCATAGCGGCGCAGCGGCGCCATCAGCGCCTCGACGCCCATCGGCAGGCTCTGCGCGCGCGCCTGGCTGACGACGACCTCCTCCCGGTTGCGGTACCAGTGGCCGGCCAGCAGCTTGACCGCGTGGCGCACCGAGGCGGGCACGTCGCTGGCCTCCGGGCCGTAGCCTGCCTCATAGTCGACGCGAACGGCGTCCGGCCGCGTCGCCACCTCGGAGGGCAGCTCATAGCTGTCGAGGAAGTGCACGCGCACGCCCGAGGCCTCGCGGATCAGGTCATAGGCCGCGGGCTTGATCAGCATCTCGGTCCCGTCCGGATCGAGATAGGTAATGCGGTGCAGCCCGATCACCGGCGCGAGGCGCAGCAAGGGGCGGCGCGTGAAGTCAGGCCAGTAGTCGCGCCAGCGCGAATTGACCCAGACGCGCTGCCAGGGCGTGTCGGTCCCGGTCAGGTGCGCTTCAGCCGCCTCCGCCAGCGAGCCGATATAGGCGTCGTCCTCGCCATGCTCGACCTCAAGATGCTTCTTGAGATCAGCCAGCGGGACGAGCGGCTCGGCCGGCTTCGTCAGGCGGAGGGACTGCAGCGCAGCGGGTCGCATCAGCCGACGCCGCCAGGATTGCCCTTGACGTCAGAGGGCCCGGCCTGGCTGTCGCCCTCAACCTTGGCCGACGCGCCGCCGGCAGCCGCTCGCGCCGCGTCAGCGGCTTTCTGGGCAGCGGCGGCCTGGCGCGCCTCCTCGGCCGCGCGTGCGGCTTGGTCCCGGGCTGCAGCCTTCGCCTTCTCGGCGTCGTCAGGATGTTCGTCATACTCGGTCTCGGTGATGGCCGGACGCGAGCGCAGGTAGGCGATCGCAGGATCGACGCTCAGCCGCTTCGACCAGGCGGCAAGGTCAGCCTTCGTCGCCGCCTTCCAGCTTGGCTCGCCGAGCATTTCCTTCGCCTCGCCTTCCGAGCGCGCAATGTAGGGCTGGCCCGTCGTGTAGACGTCGGTGCCGAGATAGACCGGCCGGGTCGCGACCAGCGTCTTCATCAGTTTCTGGCTCATGGCCGGTTCCTTCAGGGTTGGGGATCAGGAAGGCGGGGCGGCCGAAGCCGCCCCTGCCAGAGGGTCAGGCCGATCAGGGCGTCAGGGCCGTGATGCCACCGCTCAGCGTGCCGGTGATCAGCGCGGTCTCGCGGTAGATCGCGAGCGCGAGACGCTCTTCGGCCAGCACGGTCACCATGTTCTTGGTGAAGTTGTCGGCGTCTTCGGTCGAGAGCATGACTTCCGGATCGTCGCGGTCGAAGATCTGGGCGGCCTGGTCGAATGCGCCGGTCAGGTAGTTGTTGGCCGTCATGGCATTCGTCGCCACGACCGGCAGGCCCCACAGCGTCGGGCCCAGCTCGCCGGCGGGATAACCGATGATGTAGCGGTTCTCGCCGTCCTTGGTCAGCTCGATCACCGTCCAGTCGATCGGGTTGAGCACGAAGCCGGACGCCTGGTACTCGGCCACCGACGACTGCAGGGCCGCGACGCGCAGGACGTCCATGCTGTTCGGTGCCGTGATGGCGCCGGCCGCGATCGGGCTGGCGAATGCGGTCGCTGCCGTGACCAGTCCCTTGATGTTCCCGCCGGTACCGGAACCGAGCAGAAGCTGCAGCTCCTCACGGTAGGACAGCCCATAGCGCAGGCGAGAGTCGATCTGCGAGGCGAGGCCCGGGGCATCGTCCATTGCCTGGCGCGACACCTTGATGAAGTGCGCGATGGTGGCGACCTTCGCGTCCTTCAGTTCATAGGTGATGTCGGATTCGGCCTTCGCAGCGCCCTCCGTCGCCTGCACCGCAGCTGAGTTCGTGACGACCAGCTCGCGCACGAACTCGACCGCGTTCGAATTGGTCCGGCCCTGGGCGATCAGGCCGCGCACCGTCATCCGGCGGCGAGCGAGAGGGACAACGCCAGGCTGGCGCTGCGGATCGATCAGCGGACCCGCCGAACCGGCGACCGAGGTGATCGACTTGAGGCCCATCTCGCCTTCGACCTTGATCCGGGCGCTCTGGCCGCGCTTGCCTTCGAAGCCCTTGAAGGCCTCGCTCTCGACGACCTGCTGGCCGATCGATTTGACCGGGGACGGATCATTGCCGCCGCCCTTGCGGCCGACCTTCTGCGACAGCTCGGTCAGCTTCGCCTCGAGCGCCGTCAGGGTCTCGTTGTTCTTCAGGAGGGCGGCATCGACATCCTCCTTCAGCTTGGCGTGGCCGGTCTTGGTGTCATTGAGGCCGGAGGTGAGTTTGCCGAGCTGCTCGGTCATCTCGCCGTGGTTCTTCTTGTAGTCCTTGGCAAGGTCGCCGATCGACTTGACCAGCTCGGCGGTATCGCCGGGGCCGCCTTCGCCCTCCTTCTTTTCGCCGTAGAGGCGCGGGTTTGCGGCCACGGCCGCCACGAGCGCCGTCATCGACGCCGCTTTGAGTTCCTTCGACATGGGATGTCTCCGTCAGTGGGTTGAGAATGCGTCGCGAAGTTCCGCGAGCGCGGCGTTGAGCGCAGTCTGATCGGCGGCATCCCGCTCGCCGGCATAGGCCGAGTATCCGTCGCGCGTGATCCGGAGTGCCTCGGTTTTTGAGAACCCTGCATCCCGCAGGAGCTTCTCGAATTCGCGTTTTGTGAGCTGCCCGCCGGCGGCGAGCTTGGCCTTCACCGTCTCGATGCGGGCCTCGTCATTGGCCGGGAACGTCACGACCGAAATCTCGCGCAGCTTCAGCTGCGTCAGCGTCCAGATGCGGGTCTCCTCGTCGATCGAGTAGCCCTTGACGTAGTAGCCGATCGACAGGCCGGAGATGATCCCCGCCTCGATCATCGACGCGATCTCCTTGGCGCGGTTCACCGAACCGGTGAGGAGCTGGCCGCGCACCTTCAGGCCCTTGTCGTCCTCGACGAGGTCGAGGTATTTGCCGATCGGCTCATCGGAGTTGTGGTTCCAAAGCACCGGCAGCGGGCGGCCCGACGCCTTGATCGCCTTGATCGAATCTGTGAACGCACCCTGGGCGACGATCTCGTTGTAGGAATCGACATTGCCGAACACCGAGCCGTAGCCCTCGAACTCGGCGCCGTCCTTGGTCGCCTTGATCTCGAAGGCGAAGTCCTTGTAGCAGGCGCCATCGAAACGCTTCGCGTACGGACGGTTCTTGTCAATCGGCAGGCGGATCATCGTCTGGCTCCGTGGTCTGGGCGCCGGCCACCGGCACCATCTGTTGCTGCATGCGAAGGTCATCCCCGCCCGTCTTCGGCGGCAGGCCCATCCGGGCCCGGACCTCGTTTGGCGCCTTGATGCCGCCGCGCACGTAGCGCTCGTCGACTTCCGCCATCGTCTTCGAATCGCCCTCATACAGCGCCTCGAGCGGCATCGTGGGCTCATAGCCGCGCGCGCGCTCCTGGGCGCTCATGAGCTGGCGGCGCACCTCGCCGAGGATGCGCTTGACATAGGGCTGCAGGGTGATCGTGCCGTAGGCCCGGAACTGCTGCTCGAGACCGGTGCCCCAGTTGCTGGCCGCGCCCGTATAGCCGACCAGCCAGGGCGGCATCCCGAACCAGCGGCAGATCTCCTCGACGCCAAACTTGAACTGCTCGAGCATCTGCGAGTCGGCGGGCGTCATCGTCACCGTCTTCGCGTCGAATCCGCCCTCGAGCAGCATCATGCCGCCCGCCGAACCTTGTCCGGTGAAGGGCTCGATGATGTTCTTCTTGACCTGCGCGCGCTGCTCATCGGTGAGGACAGCGCCCTCTTTCGTGGTCAGGATCATCGACGGCCGGACGCCGCTCCGGATCAGGTTCGACTGGTGACGCTCGAGCGCCAGCAGACGTCCGAATGTGTGACGGGCGAGCGTCAGTACCGGCAGGCCGCAATCGAGGTCTTCGCCGAAACCCGGGATGAAAAACACGTCCGCCTCCGGATAGACGCCCTTTCGGGGCCCGCAGGTGACGACGAACTCGCGCGCGCCGTCCGCGTCCCGCCGGCAATAGGTCTGCGGATGCGGCGGCAACGGCTCGAGCGCGTCGAGGCTGCCTCCGGTCTGCAGTTGCAGCGAGTAGTGATTGCCGCGCAGGACGAGCTGCAGCATCACCAGCTCCCAGAACTGCTGCGCCGGCTGGTCGGCGTTCGGCTGGTCCCCGAGGATGCGGACAAGCCGGTGATCGTTGGCTCGCTCGAGGGTCCCGGTCGAGCGGTCCACCTTGTTCATCGTGAACGGCAGGCAGCTGACGCTCTCCGACAGCTTGCGGGCGCAGGCATAGGCGGCGCCGATCTGCAGCACGCTCTGCTCGGTGACGCTCTCGCCCGCATGGCTCGAGCCGCCGCTGAACTGCGACCAGAACCCGCCATCCGTGAGCCGGATCTTCTTGCCGCGCCACAAGTCGAACAGCCCCATGTCAGGCCGCCCGGATGATCGGGTTGGACAGGAACGCGGAGAGGTCCTCCGGCTTGTCGACCTCGACCGTCATCGACAGCGCGAGGGCGTTGAGCGTCGCGGCCACACCGTCGATGCGGCGCACCGACTTCGCCTTGTTGGGCTTCGCATTGCCGCCCGCGTCGATATCGACGCAGGTGTTGGCGACGTTCCAGTTCATGACCGCATGCCCTCCGTGGACGATCTCGTCGCCGATCACCAGACGTTCGAATTCCGCCGTAGGCGGGCCGAGCGTCATGAAATTCTGCCGGACCTCCGAACACGGGAGGCCGTCATCGATGAAGTGCTGCACCATCTGCTGCGTGTTCCAGGGATCGAACCCGAGCCCCTCGATCACGAACAGTTTGCGCAGCGCCTGGATGTCTGCCTCGACCCGGTCGAAGTCGGTGACTTCCCCCGGCGTGGCCGTGATCAGACCCATGTCCGCCCAGGCCTGGTAATTGACGCCGTCCGACTTCGTCCGCTCCCGGATGTTGTCGGCAGGACACCAGAACTTGAGCGCCAGCACCCATTTGCCAGGCACCGCCGGGTTGTCCGGCGGGAACAGCAGCGCGAGGGCCGACAGGTCGCGCACCTTCGCGAGATCGAGCCCGGCATAGCACCGCGCGCCAACCAGCTTGTGCCAGTCGATCGGATGCTTCCGGTCGTTCCAGTCCTGCTGGCCGATCCAGGCCGTGACACTGTCGGTCCAGATATTGAGGTTCAGCCGCTTGAAGCTGTTTTCCTCGGCCTTCGACTGCTTCGCCTTCCGGTAGGCCTCGCGCAGCGCGGAGAGCTTCGGCGCGCCGTGCTTCAGGCCGGGATTGGCCTTCGCCCAGGTCGCCTCGTCCTCCCAGTTGTCGTTCGCCGCAGCGGCGAAGATCCGGACATACAGGTCCGGCCGGTAGAGCAGTCCCTGGCGCGCCTGCAGGGCGGTCAGGTGCAGCTCGCCGCAGAGGCTCGCCAGGTCATGCCCAGCGGTCGTGATGAACACCGAAAGCGGCTGGCGCCGCGTGCCCTGGGCGGTCGTCATCGCCTCGTACTGGTCGCGGCCCTTCCACTCGTGGACCTCGTCGCCGATCACGCCGTGCGGGTTGAGCCCGTGCTGGCTGCCCTTGCCGAGCGGCACGAAACTGGAATCGCTGGCCTCGTGGGCCATGCCGCGCTTCGTGGTCTCGATGATCGCGGCCAGCTTCGGGTGCTTGCCGACCATCGCGACCGCGTCGTTGTAGACGAGCTTGGCCTGCTTCTCGCTGCCCGCGATCGAGTAGATCTCCGCCGCCGGCTCGTTGTCGCCCACCATCAGGAACAGGGCGATCGCCGAGGCGAGCGTCGACTTGCCGTTCTTGCGAGGCACCTCGATCCAGGCGGTGCGGTGCTTGCGCAGACCGTCCGCGCCGAACCAGCCGAACAGCTGCCGGATAATCCGGCGCTGCCAGGGCGCGAGCTTCAAAGGTTTGCCCGCCCACTCGCCCTTGCGGTGGCGGCAGAAGGTCTCGATCCAGCGGACGGCGCGGTTGCCTTCGTAGGGATCGAAGATCCA
The DNA here is from genome assembly GCA_016712445.1 of Acidobacteriota bacterium. Lineage (NCBI taxonomy): Bacteria > Pseudomonadati > Acidobacteriota > Acidobacteriota bacterium. The sequence continues at coordinate 279,405 of JADJRB010000001.1, forward strand.
GAGCGCGTCCGCCTGGTCGCGGTAGCCCCAGAGCCTCGGCGGCGTGTTCAGCCGCCGGCGCTCGCACACCCGCCGGGCGAAGGCAGCGGCTTCCGGATCATCGGGCGCTGCAAGCCGGAACCTAGTTGAACCGGGCGGGGTCGGCATCGTCGCCGGCCTCGTTTCCGTCCGCCCCCGGAGCATTGAACAGGTCGCCGTCGCCGCCGGAGCGGCCGAGCAGCTTCAGCGTCAGGTTGGCGCGCGCCAGAGGCGACATGCCGAACCGGTCCTCGAGATCCTTGAGCGCGCCGGCCAGGGCGCGGCGCTCGGCGAGCAACGGATGGCGCCGCCACATGGCGCCCGCCTTGCCGTCGCCGTCCTTGGCGATCGTCGGAACGAGGATCGTCGAGCCTTCCGCGCGGATCTGGTTGCTCATGGCCCAGTATTCGGCCACCAGGTCGCAATACCGGGTCAGAGCCTGCCGGTCTGTGCGCTTAACCCGCCCCATCTTGACGAGATCGGGGGCCAGATGCGCCCAAACAGCCCGCGAAGCCGGGCAAAGCTCCTCCGGAATCGACCCGTCCAGCGCCTCTGCAGGCGCCTCGTCCGGGGTCTCGGTCTCAGTGTCGTCAGCGTCAGACATGCCGACTCCAAAAAAAAATCTCCCGGAAATTACCCCGGGCGTAAAAGTTGACTGGGCCGCGGGTCCTGGAACAGGGGGCCCCACGGTTTTTTACCCCCCCCAGCGGGCCCGAAAGCCCGCTTTCCGGGCCTCCGCGAATGCGGTGCGCCACTCCCAGATGCGCACCGGCTCGACCGCGCTCAGCACCGGCAGGCCCAGCTCGAGCGCGGCCGCGTCAAGCGCCAGCTCGCCCCGATCTTCGAGTTCCTGCTTCGGGCCGTCATGCCAGGTCCTGGCCATCGGTACCCAGAGATCCTTGCGCCAGAACAGCCAGCTCAGATTGCAGTGCGGATACCAGTGGTCGAGCGTGTCGGCGGCCACCGTCCGGCCCTCGAGCTTCAGCGACGGCCGGCACAGCGGCTCCCGGCCAAGGACCGTCTTGCGCGCGGCCCGCCAGCGGGTGCCGTAACCGCGGCTGGCCGCCGAGCCGCGCTGGTCATGGTCAAGCGCCGAGCGCTCGCCATAGCTGGCCGGATCGAGGCGGGAAGCGCCGGAGACACGCCCCGGCTTCAGAATGGGCGGCCTGCTGGCCATCATCCGTCCCCTGACAAAGTGGCAGCGCCGTCCGGCTGGCAGTTGCGAGCGCGCCGAGACCAGCGCTGCCAAGGCTTCAGGGTGTGGGCGAGGTGTGCAGAGCCGGTACCGTTGAGGCCCGGCCCGGCGCCGAGGAAGCCAGCGGACACAGCTCTGCAACGTGGCGAAAGAACAGACTTTTCGAGTCCCAAGTCAAGCGACCCCAATCAATCCACAAGGATGCCGAGCTTCGGCGCCACCGCCTCAAGCCCTGTAACCATTACGTTTTGAGCGATAATTCGGCCCTCTGAAAGCCGTATGGCGCCGCAGGCCGTGACGGCCCTCGAAAGGGTCTGGTTGAGCAGAATCACCCTCACCGCCACTTCCACCGCCCACGGATGAATTCCCGCAGAATCCCTGCAGCCATCGGCGAAATCGGCCACCAGACGCCGCGCCCGGCGCACCGAATCAGCCGCCTGCGCCGCGCCGCCATCGGAGGCCTTGCAAACCCTGCGAATCGTCTTGCGGCCCGAATAGCCGCCCGGGCTGCCCGCTGCAGGGGTGCCGAGCGTGCCCCAGAACTCCTCGCCGAGTTCGATCAGGCCGGTGAGGCCCTCGACGGTGCGCATGTTGCCCTTGCCGTCTCCGGCCTGGCCAGAGCGCGCGCCGGGCGTGCCGCCCGCCATGCCGACGAGCTGGACCGCGTCGCGCAGCGCATCGGCGATCTCGAGGTGCACCGGCAGCAGGACCGACGAGCCGCTGACCAGCTCGGCGAACCGGTCGCGGGATTTGCCGCGCCCGCGCCGTTCCAGCTTGTCTGCCCGGGCATTGGCGCGCGCCAGGGCGAGTCGGTAGCGCTGGCGTGTTTCCGCGAGCTGGGCGTCGAGCGTGGCGACGAGGTCATAGGCGCCCGCGCCGAGGGCTTCGCCGCGCTGCGCGCTCAGGCGGGCGAGGCGCAGGGGCAGCGTCTCGACCAGCGGCTTGCGGCGGCGCCGCGCGGGGGGTTTCTGGCCGCTTTTCGCGGCAGGCACCGGAGCGGGCGGCGGCGCGCCCTCGCGGCGCTCCCGGGCGGCCTTGGCGCGGCTTTCGGCCTGCCGGACGTGGGCCGCAAGGGCGCTTTGGCGCTGCGGCGAGAGGGCGAGGGTCAGGGTCGGTCTGGGGCGGGCGCGGGGCATGTTTCGGGGTCACCTCTGGCGGAAAATCGGGAAAATCGGGCGCAAGCACCGCTCAGGGCGGCCCCGTGGCCTCAGAGCCCGCAGCCGCCTCGAAAACGACCCCCGAAAGGCCGCTTTCGGCCGCCCAGGCGGTCAGCGGCGCCAGCCAGTCCCGGCAGAGCGCAAATGCCTCGCGCTCGGAGCGCGCCCGGATCGCCAGCACGCCGTCCGGCGTCACGCGGGCCGGCCGATGCCGGAACGCCGCCACAAAGGCTCGGCAAGCCTCCCGGCCGCCCTCGACATGGCCGAGCACGGTCTCGGGATCGATCAGCAGCCCGCCGGGCGCCGTGGACGCCGAAAACAGCGCTGGGCCTGCCCCAGGCTCCCCCTGAACCGCCTCGGCGCTCTCCACAGGCGCTGCGCTCGCCGTCTCGCGCGCGAAGGGGGTAATCCTTGAGGGGGAAGAATCCTTATTATGGGGGGAGGACAAAATGTCCGGGTTTTGGGACAAAATGTCCGGGTTTTCGGGCGCGCTTTTCACAGGCTTTCCACAGGCCCGATCGGGCAAGGCCGGGCGCGGTGCGAGGTCGCCGAAGGGCAGCTTTTCGCCGTCCGCGAGCCGGTCTGGAGCCTCAGCGGCCAGCACCGCCTCGAAGAGGGCCTCCTGGGCGGCGATGGCGGCCGCAGCGGGCCCGTGGCCCTCGTCGCGGCAGAGGCTGCGCAGGCAGCCGAACACGCGGCGCATGTTGTGCGGTGAAAGCGCCCCGCCGACGAGCCCGGCCGCCATCAGCGCCTTCGCTGCGCCCGCATGGCAGGCCCTCTGGGCGATCTTGACGGCCGCGGCCAGCGGCTCGACCCGTTCCAGCCGCAGCCGGTAGACGGCCGCCCGGCCGCGCCCGAGGGCTTCGAGATTTGCCGCACGAGCCCCTCGAGACGCGGATCGGCCACCAGGGCGGCGAGGATGCGGCGCGCGTGGCGTTCGGTGACGCCGGCGTGCAGCGCCAGGGAGAGCTGCGAGACCGTGGCGAGCCCCGTCTCGTCGTCGGCATAGGTGGCCAGCGCCTCGAGCAGGTCGCGCCGCCCGCCGGATTCCAGGGCGCACCGGCGCAGGGCTTCTCCGAGTTCAAAGCTCATGAAACGGGCCTTTCGGGCATGGCAAAGCGTCCGGCGCCCGCGCAGGGCTCCGGCAAGGGTGGACAGGGTGGAAAATCAGCTCAGGCGGGCGTCAGGAGGTGTCGGATTGCTCCGTAGACTGAAAATCGCCCCAGCTGATCACGACGCCCTCGAAGGGCAGGCCTTACTGCAGCCGGAAGAACGCGAAGAACGCCTCGAGGCTGTCGAATCCGTCCGCAGCCGCGAAGCCGCGGGCCGCCTCACCCCGCAGCCAGCGCCGCTGGTCGAGGAGGATCGCACTCAGGGGCGGCGCCGGGATCAGCACGGTCTCGACGCGCGTGCAGACCGCCTCGCCGAGCTTGCGGCAGGCCTTCGTGCGCATCCCCGTGTAGATCTGCAGCCGGTCACCCGGCTTGCACCGCGCCCGCCGCCGGATCGTCTGCCGCTTCGTGCCGGCGAGAATCTTGTCCTGGAACACGGTGAAATTGAGCGCGACCATCAGCCTTTCGCCTTTCCGCCCGGCGGGTTGGCGTTCACGTAGTCCACGAGCTGCGGATAGAGCGGATGATCGCAGAGATCGACGCGGTACTTGTCTTCAGGGCCCGCGACCTCGGTCGTCAGCGTGACGACCGTCGAGACGGCCCGGCCGGGGATCTCTTTCGTGTTGAAGGCGATGGCGTAGGCCACGCCCTTGCGCTTTTTCATGAACGCTCCTCCAAAGTGCACACCAGCTCGTGCACCCGCGCCGGCGCAACCGCATCGGAGCCGTTGAACCAATCGAAGAAATCGGAAGGCCCGTGGTCACAGCTGTAGAGCGACCGGCGGCGAAGCCAGGTCACGAAATCGGTGAGGTACCAACGCACCGTCTTGTGCGGATGCGCGAGAGTGTACCGGTTCCAGCACCAGTTACCGACCCACTCCTTAGAGCCGTGATAGCCCCACCGCCTGCCAGCAAGCCGGAGGTCCAGCTGCGCTGGATGCCTTCCGTCGAGTCCGTCAACAAAACGCGGCGCGGCGCGGCGGCACTGGAATTCGGCACTGCCGATACTGAGTGCCGGCGCGCCGTGCGCGAACAGACCATTGTCGGGGTCGTTGCAGGCGACATCGAGATAAAGCATCACCCCTCCTGCGGCGGCAGGACGCCGCCATAATCGAGTGTGAAGGCGCGCATGTCGGATTCGGCGCCGAGATAGACCGGCGGCATGCCGCCGCCCATGATCGAGAGATAGACCGTCCTTGTCCGGACGATCTCGGCGACCTCCTCGTCGCTCAGCTGCCAGGCCGAAACGAGCCCGCCCCGGTTGCGGTAGACGTGCAGGTCGCCGACCCGGTCCTCGTCGCCCGGCGGCGCGCGCATAACCAGGTTCGCCCCGGTGATCTGTTTAGGTGTGGCCATTCTGACTCCTCCGGGCTTCCCGGATCGCCATCAGACGATCGACCGCCGTTTCCGGGGCGCCCATCGGCTCTTTCAGCCGCTGCAGGACAGACAGCGCGGCGAGCTGGCGCATCGGGATCTCGACCGCACCCAGCGCGACGGCCCGGGCCCTCACCGACATTGAGATGTCGTAGTGATCACCCTGAAACCAGCTGCGCTTCAGGCCGAGCCGGTCAGCCATCGCGTGCAGCTCGTCGAAACTCTCGGCGATCATATGGCTCATCTTCATGCGGCCGAATTGGCCCATCGGCACGCGGTACATGTCGTCGACGTAGACGGTCATCAGCTCACCTCCGGCCGGGCGTCGTGGATGACGCCGTCAAGCAAGCGGCCGGCAGCCTTCTTGCCGACGCGGTCCATCACCCGGGCCTGGTCTTCGCTGATATCATCCAGAGACCAGGCAAACTCACCGCGCTCGGTGAGGAAGCCTGCCTTCACACATCGCCGCAGCATGATCTCCGCCATGGGTGTACCTTCCACGATGTCATAGACCAGCGGCCCGTCTGTGTGATGCCGATACTCGATCCACTCCCCCCATTGCTTGAAGAAAAAGGGCACGCCCGCCGCGGCGCACTGGTCGCGCAGGGACCGGAACCAATCGGGGTGCGACGGGCGCGCCTGCGGCCCGCTCTCGCCCCCGGCGATGACCCAATCGATCTTTGATGGTGAGCGGACCAGCGCATCAATGCCGGGCCGTTGAACGATCATCCCGCTCGAAAGGCAGTTGACTTCGGCGTCGCGAAATTGATCGCCCGCGTTGATTTGTGCGGCGACGGGGATGCGCGTCAGATCCACCGGCCCCAGCAGGGGCTCGCAGCTCAGGAAACGTTTTGCGGCGGGCACGGCCAGCAGGTGCGGGATGCGCCGGTCGGCTTCGGCCTGGTTCTCGACGGTCGTGCCGAGCCAGACGTTCGGCCATGGCCGTGTGTCCCACTCCCAGGGATGGTTCTCCCAGCAATTGAATGGCGGCAGCATCTTTCGGATGTTATGCGGCCGTTTGGTGAGCAAGAGCCAGATGAGTTCTGGCGTCGCATCGATCAGCGCCCAGAGTGCATCGCGCCAATGCGGCGGCACCTGGTTGTCGAACACGTCCGCAAGGCTCGCGCAGAACACCATCGGCGGGCGGCCATGCTTCGCGCGAAACTCCGCCGCCTGACGGTTCCACTTCAGCGGCTGGCGCCAGTTGTTCTCCGAGGTGCGCTTGCGGTTGCCCGCCCAGAGCTGCTCGCCCGGCCAGTAGCGCGAGGCCTGCGCCTCAGCATAGCAGTTGTCGCACGCGGGCGAGACCTTGGTGCAGCCGATCCACGGGTTGAAGGTGTGGTCGGCCCATTCGATGCGGGTTTCCTCAGCCATCAGTTGGGCGCCTCCGAAGGGTCGAACGCTGGCAGGCCGGCGCCGAAGATCTCGACCTTCAGCGCCTTTAGAGCATGCGCAGCGGCATCGGGGCCGTCGATCAGTCCCGCCTTGGCGAGCCTTCCGGCAAGCATCATGAATCCGGTCGTCAGGACGCTGGCCGCGAGCATCTGCGACCGGTGCTGTTCGCAGCAGGTCTGCGGGAGCTGGGGCCCGATGCCGTCAATGAGCGCCAGAAGGAAGGCGCCTGCGGCGGCATCCAGTGCTTCGCTCGCTGGCCCGTCAGGCCGCTTGACCTTGTGGTCGAAATGCGCCGCGCGCCGCTTCGCCTCACCCATTGGCCACCTCCCGCTCCGCATGCGGAGCTTCCTCGCCATGAAATGGCAGCCAGCCGATCACGCGCCCGCGCCCAGCAGTGAAATGATCATGGCTCCAGCACCAGCCAGCGATCTCCCATTCGTCCACCCCGTCATTGTCGAAAGCGTTTGATCCGATCGTCCACGCCTCGGAGGCGTCATCGAGCGGATGGCGCGCATCCTCCTCGCTGTAGTCGACCAGCAGGCGAAGGATGCGCCCGTCACGCGGCGCGCTATCCAGCGGGCGCGCTGGCACTGCCGGAAATATGCCCTCACCCATTGGCCGCCTCCCGCGCTGCAATCATCGCGTCCGCCAACTCGAACGCGACCGAGGCGAACCGCCCGGCGATCTTGTTTCGATCGATGTAGACGCGCGCGTCTGTCCCGCAGAGACCCGCGAGCGCCTGCCCCGCAAACCAGTCCCGCAAGGACATGCCGGTGGAACCGGCTGTAGGGAACGCGGGGCCACCATCTTTTGAGCGTTCACCCATGAGCCGCCTCCCGCGCTGCCTGACGGTCGAGCCGCTCGACCTCGGCGAGGATCAGCGCCCCGGCCTTGATGCAGTTCTCGCGGTGCGTGCGCGGCTTGAACCAGGCCTGCGCCCACGGCCAGAGCCAGACGATCATCGCCTTGCCCGTGTCATGCAGGGCGCCCCAGAGCGCATAGCGCGCGGCGGCGCGGGCGAGCTGGCCCTCGGTGTAGCGATCGTCGGCCTCCGGCTGGAAGCCTTCCGCCTCGATCTGCCGCTTGCGCTCGAGGAGGATGTCCTCGGCCGCGTTCAGCGTCTCGGCCGGCGCGCCGCCCGGATCTCCGGAGGCGTCGAGCCAGAGCGCCAGCACCCCGTCCTCCGGGACCGGAAAATCCGCCGCGATCCAGAAGCCGGCGAGCGTGTCGCCGTCCTCCTGCAGCTGCCCCTCGAGATAATGCCGCCCGTCGCCGCACGGCACGAACAGGCCCTCCGGCGCGCGGCAGACCGTGTGCTGCCCGTCCGCCAGGCACGGGCCCAGCTCACGCACGACGACCGTCTGGCCGGGTTTGAGTTCTGACAGGCGGGCCTGTCTCAGTCCTTCGGCCATTCGAGCCTCCCTTGCTTGACCGCAGTGTCGATGTCGGAGATCCGCTCAAGCACCGCGAGCAGGCCGAGGCAGAGCGCGGCGGCGTCGGAGATCGCCGGGCGGATGTCGAAGTCGAGCCCGCCATCCCAGAAGCTCTCGGGGTATAGCGCGCGCAGGCGCGCGCCGTGGGCCGGATCGTTATAGTCCGGCGCCAGCGCAATGTCCGTGGACAGATGGCATTGGCCCAAGCGGAACCACCAGCCCGGCAACAGGGCGCGCATGTACCCGCGCGCCGCATTGAAGTCGTGGACCGGCGGCCCGATGTCCCCGAAGCGTGGCCGGTTCGCCTCGGCGGCCGCGGCGTCGAACACGGCCTGCACCTGGGGCGAGACGTCGTACCAGCCCTGCGACAGGCGGCGGATCAGGCGCGCGCGCGTCCCCTTCCCCTCGAGATCGAGCGGCAGGATCTCGCGCAGCGGGTCGGCCTGCAGAATGAGGGAACCTTGGCCCATCAGTCGCCCAGCGCCTCCATGTAGAGGTCGAGCATCATCTGCTTCTCGTCGCGCTCGGCCTCGTCGATCTTCCGTTGGCGGAGGGCCGCGCGCATCGTCGCCGTGTCGAAGCCCAGCGCCTTCGCCTCGGCGAACACTTCCTTGATGTCGTCGGCGAGGCCCTTCTTCTCCTCCTCGAGACGCTCGACCTTGGCGCAGAGCTGGCGCAGCTTCTCGCGCGTCGTGTCGTCCAGCTTGTGCTCGGCATGCGCCGCCGAGGTGCGTTTGCGTTGTTCCTTGTTGCTCACAGCCTTGCCTCTCCTCTCGAGCTTTTCTGCGACCTGCTTGAGCTGACCCTCGGTCAGCGTGACGGGCGCCATGCCGGGCCCGGTGATCGTGACGACGCCCCCGCTCATGGCGCGTCCCCGAACAGGCCCGGCGCCTTGTCATTTCCGCGCGCCGCCTTCTCGGCGATCACCCGCTCGAGCAGCGTCATCGCCTGGACGACCGACAGGCCGCGCGCCGTCATGACGACGCCGGCGAGATCGAAGCCCTTGCGGCATCCGGCCGCCGTGCAGCGCGCGCCCTGGTGATCGCTGCGCTCGGCGAGCGCGCCTTCGGTCTGGCAGGCCGGACAGGTCCAGCCCGCCCGGCTCGAGCCCTTCAGCCCGGCCGCCATCGCGGCCTCGCCGAACACGAGCTGGCGGCCGATCGCGCCGAGGCGGGCGCGCAGGTCCGGCAGGAAGCCGGCATGGGCGTGCGGCTTGGTCATGCGCGCACGTCCGTCGCGACGCCGGCGCTGACGCGCTTGTGATGCTCACAATAGGTGCCACTGGCGGGTGCGCCGCAGGGCGCGATGCCGCTGGCGCCCGGCACGAGATAGGCGCAGGTGCCCGCCTCATGCGCGGGGACGCCGGAGGGTTTGACGCGCGGCGGCGTCACGGGCGCGGGCCGGGCATGTTCACCGGCGCGCGAGGGACGTTCGCGCACCGTCACTTTAGGCACGGTCGTGCGCCCCGCGCGCGCGCCGTGGCGCAGCAGCTTCACCTCGCCCGGCTGGAAGCGCCAGCCGCCCTCCTCGCGTTCGATCGTCCAGCCGGTGCCTTTCAGCGCGGTGCGCACCGCAAAGACGTAGGAATTGACCGAGGTCTGGGCGACCTCTGTCTTGTGCAGCGACATCAGGGCGCGGTCGCTCAGGCGGGCGCTGTCGAGAAAGGCGCCGAGATAGCGCGCCGGAGATCCGGTGAGCCGCCCCTTCGCCGCCAGCACCGGCGCGAGCGGCGGCCAGCCATCCGCCCCCGCGTGAGCTTCGGCTTCGGTGCGCGCGGCGGCGCCGGCGGGATCGATCGCCGCCTGGGCGCCTTCGGAAATCACGCCGGACGGCGCCGGCGGCGGCGGGGGCAGCGGCTTGGAGCGCGCGGGCGGCACAGTCTCGTTGCGCGCAAACTGGACGGCTGGCATGCGCACATCGACATACGGCCCGTCCGGCGTCTCCCCGATCTCATAGACCGCCTCGACCCCCGGAAAGGTCACGCGATAGGACGGCCAGGGCAGCGACACGTTGAGGTGGCGCGTGTTGCCCTTGGTGCCGCAGGCATAGAGCTGGCGCACATTGAGCCCCGCCTTCGCGGCCTTTTGCAGGCGCACGGTCCCGGCGGCCGCGCCGGTCCCTTCCCAGAGGCTGACCCGGTCGCCGCGCTTCCAGCCGAGCGCGGTGTAAACGTCCGCCCACAGACAGATCACGGCAGACGGAACCGAAGCGCGCTTCGACTGCCTGGCCGAGACCTCGACGCCCGAGCGGGCGCCAGCAATGGCGATGGGGCGGAAATGGTCCGCCGAAAAGGATGTCTGGCTCAAAGGGCACCTCTCAGTTGCAGGCCGCGCTCATAGTCCCAGAGATCGCCGAAGCCCTTCACGGCCACGCGCTTGTCCAGGTCGAATTCATGGGCGGCGTCGAAACACCACATCCAGCGGCCACGGGTCAGCTCCTCGACCTGCGGCAGCGGGCGCGCATCGAACTCCGGCCAGATGCCGAGCCCGCGCGGCGCGGAATGCTCCGTACCCGGACGCTTGTCGGCATACACCTGGCCGTCGATGACATGCGCGATGCGGAAGGCGGCGGCGAGGCGCACCGCCCCGGCCGACTGGAACCGGGGCAGCGTCTTGACCGCCGCGCGGAACAGGCGCTCGCGCCCGGCCGGGATCTCGGCGGGCGAGACGCCCACCTCGCAATAGTCGAACACGGCCGCCCGGCCGCTGTCGCCCGCCTGCTTGAACGGATGGTGACCGCCGCCCGCCGTGATGATCAGGCGCTTGCCGATCAGCGCCGCCGGCGGCGGGCCCGAGCGGGAGAAGCCCCAGAGCGCGCCGGCGACGACGAGGCTCGCCACCGGCTGCGCGCGGGTGATCGCCCAGAACCTGTCCGGGTCGCTGAATTCCTCCCAGCGCACCGAGGCCGGGGCATGCGAGGCTTCCGGAAAGTCGTCCGGGCTCAGGTTGGGATCATAGGCTGACATCGCGCTTGCCCTCCAGGGGAAGGTTGATCCGGCGCAGGATGGCCGGGGCATGCGCGCCCATCGGCGGGCGCAGGAAGACGTACCAGGCGTGCAGGCGAGACTGGCGCGCGCGGGGCCCGTCCCAGCCGTCGCGGTGCATCGCGAGGCGCCGGTCGAACGGGTGGACCGCATGCAGGTAGCCGCCATCGAGGAGGCGCGAGCGCTCGCGCCCGATGCCGTTCATCCAGCGCAGCTCGAGCAGCACGAACACGCGCGGCACGAACTCGAGGGCGCGGGTCACGAAAGCGTCCGACAGCGAGTAAGGCGGGTTCATGACGATCGCCTCGGCGCCGAGCCGGGCTGCCTCCTCCGGCGTCCAGCTGAAAAAGTCGCGGTTCCAGAACGGCGACCGCGCCTCCGGCACGCGCCAGCGCGCCGAATAGTCGTGCAGGTCCGAACCGAGGACTGCATGGCCGGCGCCGTGCAGCACGTCGAGGATGGCGCCCGGCCCACAGGCGGGGTCCCAGATGCGGCGCGCGACGCCGAAGAATTGCGGCCAGGCCTGCATCAGCGCGCGGGTCGCGTTCGCCGGCGTCTCGTACAGCTCCGGCCCGCGCGCCTCGGGCGACGCGGCGGCGATCGAGGTCGCAGCGCGTTCGGTGCGGCGGGTCATGCGCCTTCCCCGTCAAGCTCCGGACACGGATCAACACCGGATATCTCGATCGACGTAAGGCGCGTCTTGCCATTCTGGCGGCCGATCGCCCGCAGGGCATCACCAAGGCTAAGCACGCTGTGTGAGTAGTCGCGCGCTACCCGCCGGAACTCTTCGACCCAAGGCCGCAGGCCCGCCCCCCCGTCCAGCAGCGCGGCTGTGACACCGCCGTCCGGTTCCGCGACCCCCTCACCTCGCACCTCGCCCTGCCGGCGGCGCTGGCAGTCCCTCGCGGCGGCACATTCCACCGGCCAGGCGCAGTCGTTGCACCAGTCAGCCACGGCGCACCTCCCGCCTGTCGGCCCGCCGCGCGGCGGCCGCATCCCAGAGCGTCAGGGCCCAACCGACCGCGCGCTGCGCGTCGAACACCGGCCAGAGCGCGGTGACGGCAAGCCAGACCGGCCAGAGCGGCGGGCGCGGGCCGGTGCGCCGGGCTTCAGCCCGGCAAAGCCGGACCTCGCCGTGCGCGCGCCAGAGGCCGCGGGCGAGATAGATCGAGGCAAGGGCGAGCGCGGCGGCTTCAGTCATGGCACGCCCCGTCCGGCTGGGCCGCCGCCTCGCGGCGGGCGATCTCGGCCATCATGACCGCCGCCTCCTCGGCACCGATCTCGTCGGCATAGTTGCCGGCATGGATGACGCCCCGCGAGATCTCCTTGATGCGGTCGGCCACCTTTCGGCGCGGCGCCCGGTCGCCGCTCAGGTAGCGCCCGAATGACACGCCGGAGACGCCCAAAAGCGCCCCCATGTCCCCGTGCGAACGCCCCGTGAGGCGCGCATAGAAGCGCAGGCGGGTCAGTTTTTCGGCGGGTTCCGGCGACATCTGCGACCTTCTCGGTTTACAAAATAACCAATATGGTATTTTTCAGAGAAGTGATTCGCGGACAAGGTCAAGCGCCTCCGGTTATTTCCTACCGATTGGGTAATGTTACCTTTTCGGGAACCGCGCCATCTTTCGTCATGGCCCGCAAACCGTACAACAAGCCCGAGCCGGAGACGGCGCTGCTGATCCGTCAGGAGCGGATCCGGGCTGGCCTGACGCAAGAACAACTGGCGGAATTGGTCGACACAACACCCGTGACGATCGGCCGGTACGAAACAGGCGAACGCGGGGTCTCGATCAAGAAGCTGGTTGAGCTGGCCGAGGCCATGGGCATCCCGCCGGCGCGCCTTATCCGGGACGGTGACGGCCTGTCAGACGAGGAACGCGAGATGATCGAGTTTTTGCGCTCGCATCCGCGCGAGGCGCGCGTCGTCGAATCCACGATCCGGAGCCTGCGCGAACTCGGCGAGTGAACTCAGCCGGGCGCCTTCAGGCGGTACTCCATCGTAGCCGGGTAAGCCAGAACCAGCCCCTCGTCCCCACCTGCTGCGCAGCGGGTCTCATAGACAGGCAAGTGGCCGTCCGAAGGATAGAGCTTGAACCCATTGGCTTGAATCTCTTCGAGTTCACACACGCCGTCGATTACGAGATTCGCACTCACGTAACCGAGCCTGATCCGGTCATCGTCGGGCATCCCCGTCCAGAGTTCGCTCTGCCCCATGAGCGTGTTCCGGACGTTGTCATTCCGGAAATGCTCCGCGCGCTGCTCCGGCGTGTAGTAGCGATCCAGACGATCGATCAGCGCATCGGTCGAGGCATTCACCTGCTCGCTTCGCGCGATCACAGCTTCGCCGTCGTTCTCGCGTATCGCCCCGGACACAATCAACCAGGCGAATGGTAGCCCGATGACCAGTAACGCAATTGCGATGGCAGCCCGACCGCTAAGCATCTGATTGCACCTCCTCCACCCTAGCGCGAGTTTAAACCGTAATTGTCTCAAGGCACAACCGGACGTAGCCCATCCGAATTGGAACTATTGACCGCCTGAAAACGAGTCGCAGAACCGTTTTGGTTATTTTTGCTCTTGCCTAAACCTTCCATTTTGGTATTTCTCGCCTCGCACGCCGCGTCCCCCGGGCGTGTCACGCGGGGCGGGCTCCACGCACCCCCACCCAGACGGCAGACCCGTCCCGCGTGTAGCCCCGGCAAAGAGCCCGCCCGAATCCCGCATGACCTCGCGCCTGCTCACCCTCAAAGAGGCGAAACGCTACCTGGCCGGGCTCGATCCGCGCAGCCTGCACGTCAAGCCGCACACCGCCCGTCCGCTGCGCTTCGACCGGGTCCGCATCGACGCAGCTCTTGACGCCGCCGCCGGTCCCGTGATCGTTCCGGGCGCGGCCCCGCCGGCCGCCAATGACGAGACCGACCCGGATGACCTCATCGCGCAGGAACTCGCCGAACTCGACGCGCGCATCGCCGCTGCCGCCGGCGCCCGTCCGCCTGCCCGGCGCGCACCGGGTCGTTAAGCGCACCGCTGCCGCCACCCGCATCTACTGGTATGTCTGGCGCGGCGGCCCCCAGCTCGCCGTGTTCGAGGGCGCCAGCGACCGGGAAGCCTCGGCCGCCGAGCGGGCGGGCGCCGCCGCGCTCGCCAGCGCCTGGTCGGAGACGGCCTATCCCAAACCCTCGCCCGCGACCTTCGAAGGCCTCGCCGCCGCGTTCCGCGCGAGCCCGGCCTTCACCCGCCTCGCGCCCTCGACCCGCGCCCTCTGGACCCCGGCGATCGACAAGGCGGTCGCCACGTTCGGGCCGACCAGCCTGAAGGCCATGCAGGCGACGGGAATCCGGGCCCGGATCAAGGCCTGGCACGCCGGCATGGCGGCCACGCCCCGCGCCGCCAACACGCACCTGCAGGTGCTCGGCCGCATCCTCGAATGGGGCGTCGACGAGGAACGCCTGGCGCGCAATGCCGCGCGCGGGATCACGCACCTCGACGAAGGCCCGGGCCGCGCCGACATCCTCGTCACCGAGGCCGAATTCAGCGCCCTGAAACTGGCCGCCGGGCCGGGCCTCCGGCGCACGCTCGAGATCCTCTGGCACACCGGCCTGCGACGGCAGGATCTCGTCGAGCTCACCTGGGGGGAGATCGACGCGCGCGCCAGCCACCTGGTACGCCCGACCGGCAAGAGCGGCGGCAAGCGCGCCGCCTGCCCGCCGCTGACGCCGGCGCTGAAGAAGGCGCTCGGCCGCCGCGGCGCCCCCGCCGACCGGGTCGCCCGGCGCGACGATGGCGATCCGTGGACGGACGGACGCCAGCTGCGCAAGGCCTTCGAGGCGCTCAAGGCGAAGGTCGCGAAAACGCTGAAGGCCGACGAAGCGAAGGCGCTGCGCGAGAAACACCTGCACGACTTCCGGGGGACGTACATCACCCGTGGTTATGCCGAGGGCGCGAGCGACCCCGACATGGAAATCCGCATGGGCTGGGCGCCCGGCGAAGGCGCCGCCATGCGCGCGATTTACGGCAGCCCCGCCCAGCTGGCAAAGGCCGCCGCCGCCCGGGCCGCCCCGCCTTCGAAAAAGGCCGTCAGCAAGCGCTGAAACGGTTTACAGCCGCCGCCGCGCCGCAATCGAAACAAGGCACTGCAGGCGGCCGGGTTTACACCTAGTGCCCTGTTTTCAGGCCGCTCCCTCCTGCTTCGGGAGCTAGGGGTCGGAGGTTCGAATCCTCTCACTCCGACCATCAAGCCCGGACGCCGCTGCTACGGGCGCCGGAACTCACCGCAGCGATTTCCGGATGACGAGCTTCAGCCCGGACCAGACCGCGTCGACGGCGCACACCTTCACGTCCACGAACCCCATCGGCAGGGCCAGCGCGCGGACCGTGTCCTCGGTGATGTCGGTTTCGACCTTCGCGGCGCGCTTGAGCCAGGAGACCCAGACCATGCCCGCCGGGTCCAGCAGGCCGCGCAGGCGTGTCAGGTCCGCCTCCAGCGCAGCGGCGGAGGTGTGGAAGACATGTGCCGCCGTGAGCCCCTTGGCGGGGCGCGCGACATAGCGCAGCGCGGCGGCCTCTGCGATTTCCGCGCGCACGCTTTCGGGCATCGCCTTCGCCCAGACGTCGAGGCCGTCCGTGAAGCCGAGCTTGCGCGCCAGCGAGGTTCCTGAATATCCGGCGGGCACGGCGATCTCCCCGGCCGGTCCGGCTCAGCCCTTGAGCAGGGCGCGGACCGCATCGAGCGCCGCCTGTGCCTGGCCCGAATCCGGCCCACCGGCCATGGCCATGTCCGGCCGCCCGCCGCCGCCCTTGCCGCCGACGGCTTCGGCCGCGACTTTCACGAGGTCGACGGCAGAATACTTGGTCGTGAGGTCTGCCGTGACGCCGACAGCGACGCCGGCCTTGCCGCCTTCGGTGCCGATGAACACGACGATGCCGGAGCCGAGCTGCGCCTTGGTCTCGTCGACCAGGGTGCGCAGGTCCTTGCCGCCGACGCCTTCCGCGATGCGCGCGACGAGGTTGACCCCATTGATGACTTCCGGACCGGATGGCGCGCCGCCGCCGCCGCCCATGGCGAGCTTGCGCTTCGCCTCGGCGAGCTCGCGCTCCAGCGCGCGGCGGTCTTCGCTCAGCGTGGCGACGCGCTTCGGCAGGTCTTTCAGCGGCACTTTCAGGCTGTCGGCGACATCGGCCGCGATCTGGGCGCGGCCCTTCAGGTAGGCGAGCGCTTCGGCGCCGGTGGCCGCCTCGATGCGCCGCACGCCGGCCGACACACCGCTCTCGGACAGGATGGTGAAGACCGCAATGTCGCCCGAGCGCTCGACGTGGATACCGCCGCACAGCTCGACCGAATAGGACCGGCCGCCTTCGCCGGGCTCGCCCATCGACAGTACACGGACTTCATCGCCGTACTTCTCGCCGAACAGCGCCAGCGCGCCGGCCTCGATTGCCTGCTCGGGCGTCGACACCTTGACGCCGGTGGCGATGTTGGCGCGGATCTGCGCGTTGACCTGGTCTTCCACCGCCTCGATCTGGGCCGGCGTCATCGGCGCGCCGTGCGAGAAGTCGAACCGGAACCGGTCGGCCTCAACCAGCGAGCCTTTCTGTGTCACATGCTCGCCGAGCACCTTGCGCAGGGCGGCGTGCATCAGGTGGGTCGCCGAATGGTTTGCCATGACCTGCTTGCGGCGGAGCGCATCGACCTTCAGCAGCGCCTTGGCGCCCGTCTTCACGCTGCCGGACACGAGCTCGCCAACATGCACATGCACATCGCCGGCGCGCTTCTGCACGTCGCGCACAATGAAGCGCGCGCCGCCGTCAAACACGATCTCGCCATGGTCGCCCGCCTGGCCGCCGGATTCAGCGTAGAACGGCGTCTGGTCGAACACGAGTTCGGCCGGGCCGGGCTCGAGCGCGGCCGACAGCGCGCCGCCGGATGCGATGGCGACGAGTTTTCCGTCTCCCGACGTGGCGCCATAGCCGGTGAATTTCGTGGCGCCCTGCTTGGCGCGCACGTCGAACCAGATTTCTTCCGTCGCCTGATCACCCGAGGAGAAACCAGCCGCGCGGCTTGCTTCGCGCTGCGTATCGAGCGCTGCCTCGAAGCCGGCCACATCCACTTCCATGCCGCGCCCGCGCAGGATGTCCTGCGTCAGGTCGAGCGGGAAACCGAAGGTGTCGGACAGGCGGAAGGCCACATCGCCCGGCAGCGCGCCGCCTTTCGGCACATCAGCGGCCGCCTTGTCGAGCAGCGCGAGGCCATTGCCCAGCGTGCGCTGGAAGCGGGCTTCCTCGTCGCGGATGGCGGTCTCGATGGCCACTTTCGCGCGGCCGAGTTCCGGATAAGCCTTGCCCATCTCGCCGATCAGCGCCGGCACGAGCTTGTGCATCAGCGGCTCGCGCGCGCCCAGCATGTGGCCGTGGCGCATGGCGCGCCTCATGATCCGGCGCAGCACATAGCCGCGCCCCTCGTTCGACGGCAGCACGCCGTCGGCGACCAGGAAGGCCGACGTGCGCAGATGGTCGGCGATGACGCGGAACGAGGCCGCCTTGTCGCCTTGCGATTTCTGGCCGTACACGGACTCTTCGGCTTCGATCAGTGTGCGGAAGAGGTCGATGTCGTAGTTGTTATGCTTGCCCTGCAGCACCGCTGCGATGCGCTCAAGGCCCATGCCGGTGTCGATCGACGGCTTCGGCAGGCTCGTGCGCTTGCCGCCTTCATGCTGCTCGAACTGCATGAACACGAGGTTCCAGACCTCGATGAACCGGTCGCCGTCCTGGTCGGGGCTGCCCGGCGGGCCGCCGGCGACCTTGTCGCCATGGTCGAAGAAGATTTCCGAGCAGGGCCCGCAGGGGCCGGTATCGCCCATCGACCAGAAGTTGTCGCTGTTCGAGATGCGGATGATGCGGGAATCGTCGAAGCCCGCGACCTTTTTCCAGATCGCGGCGGCCTCTTCGTCCTCGCCATAGACGGTGACCAGGAGGCGCTTGGCGTCGAGGCCGTAATGCTTCGTGATCAGCTCCCAGGCGAGGCGGATCGCATCGTCCTTGAAATAATCGCCGAACGAGAAATTCCCCAGCATTTCGAAGAAGGTGTGGTGGCGCGCGGTGTAGCCGACATTGTCGAGGTCGTTGTGCTTGCCGCCGGCGCGCACGCATTTCTGGGAGGTCGTGGCGCGCGGGGCAAACGGCGTCTCGGCGCCGGTGAAGATGTTCTTGAACGGCACCATGCCGGCGTTGACGAACAGGAGGGTCGGGTCGTTCTGCGGCACCAGCGGCGCGGACGGCCGGCGCGTGTGGGCGTTCTTCTCGAAAAAGCTGAGGAACGTTTCCCGGATTTCGTTGACGCCTTGCATGTGTCGCTTCTGGTCCTTGCCGATAAAAGAAGGGAATCCCGGCGCCCGCCTTAGCCGACGCGCGCAGAGGATTACAGAGGCGATATAAAGGCCCCTTTGCAGCACGCCAAGACAAGGCGCGCCGCAAAGGGGACTCTTCCGGCCTGGAGATCGCTAGACCGGAAGCTTGCCTCCCCGGAATGATACGGACAACGCATCCATCCGGCTTGGCCAGCGCCCCTCCGCGTTGCAAGCAGCGAGGCGCAAGTTCGTTCGTGTTGCCTGACCCCGCCGGATCAACCTTCGGCGGCGTCGGGTGCCTCGTCATCCTCGGCGGCATTCATGCCCGCGGCAAGGAGTTCTTCTGCAAGCAGACCCGCATTGCGGCGGACTGCATCCTCGATTTCGTCGGCTACTGCCACGTTTTCCTTCAGGAATTGCCGCGCTTTTTCGCGGCCCTGACCGATGCGTTCGCCGTTATAGGAGTACCAAGACCCCGATTTCTCGACCACATTGGCCTTTACGCCGAGATCAATCAACTCTCCTGTCTTGGAAATTCCTTCGCCATAGAGAATATCGAACTCGACCTGCCGGAACGGCGGGGCCACCTTGTTCTTGACGACCTTGACCCGCGTCTGGTTGCCGATCACGTCCTCACGTTCCTTGATCTGGCCGATGCGGCGGATATCGAGGCGCACGGAAGCGTAGAATTTCAAGGCGTTACCGCCCGTGGTCGTCTCCGGGTTGCCGAACATCACCCCGATCTTCATGCGGATCTGGTTGATGAAGATGACCATGCATTTCGACTTGGAGATCGAGCCCGTAAGCTTGCGCAGGGCCTGGCTCATCAGGCGGGCCTGCAGGCCGGGCAGCGAGTCGCCCATTTCGCCTTCAAGTTCGGCCCGCGGCGTCAGGGCCGCCACGGAGTCGATGACCAGGAGGTCCACGGCGCCCGACCGCACGAGCGTATCGGCGATTTCCAGCGCCTGCTCGCCCGAATCAGGCTGCGAGACGAGGAGGTCGTCGAGATCGACGCCCAGTTTGCCGGCATAGACGGGGTCCAGCGCGTGCTCGGCGTCGATGAAAGCGCAGACACCGCCATTCTTCTGGGCTTCGGCGACGCAATGCAGCGACAGCGTGGTCTTGCCCGAGCTTTCCGGCCCGAAAATCTCGATGATGCGGCCTTTCGGCAGACCGCCGATGCCCAGCGCGATGTCGAGGCCGAGCGAACCGGTCGAAACCGCCTCGATATCCATCGATTTCTTGTCGCCCAGGCGCATGACCGAGCCCTTGCCGAAGGACCGCTCAATGTTGCCGAGCGCCGTTTCGAGGGCCTTTTGCTTGTCCACGCCGGTTTCCTTGTCCACGAGAATGAGGGCGGGTTTCGCCATGAGTCGTCTCCTTTGGTCTACCATGGGGGCCAGTTTGGCAAGGCCCCCGATTGCCGTTGCTGACGAAGTGTGTACACTATTTGTTCCGGAGAACAAAGCGGAAACTTTCCGCAGGTCTGACTTTCCTTTCCGGGCGGGATCGGGCATAAGGAAGACATGCTCACACGGTCTGGAAATTCCGGCGGCGAAGCCCGCCTTCACTATGGCGACAATGACTATGACATCCTGTCGCCGGGCAGTTTCGTCACCTGCGCCGTGACCGGCCGGCAAATTCCGCTGGGCGCGCTGCGCTACTGGAGCGTCGACCTGCAGGAAGCCTACTGGGACGCGGAAGCCGCCGCCCAGCGCCTGTCGCCGGCGACCTGACGCCCACCGATGGCCGGAGCGGAGCTTTCGGCCGCACAGCACATTTCCGCCTGGATCGTGCGCGCCATCGAGGCGGCGCCAGCAGGGCACGTGCCGCTGCTGTTCCTGTCCGGCCCGCAGGGGTCCGGCAAGTCGACCGCTTTGGCTGCTGCGCTGTCGGCCCTGCCCTTGCCGGTGGCCGGCGCCAGCCTTGACGACTTCTACCTGACACAGGCCGAGCGGGCGGCGCTGGCGCGCGAGGTAAGCCCGCTGTTTGCGGTGCGCGGCGCGCCCGGCACGCATGACCTCGCGTTGCTGCGCGCGGTGATCGAGGCCCTGCGGGCGGCCTCGCCGGGGTCGGTGACGCGCCTGCCCGTGTTCGACAAGCTGACGGACGAGCGGATGCCGGAGAATGCCTGGCGCCAGTGGGAAGGCCGGCCGGCGGCGATCGTCATCGAGGGCTGGCTGATGGGCGCGGTGGCGGACGCTGCGTCGCTGGCCGATGAGCCGCTCAACGACGCAGAGCGCCTTCCCGGCGCGGCGGCGTGGCGCCAGCACCAGGAGACGATGCTGGCCGGCGGGTATGCGGCGCTCTGGGATCTGGCGGACGCCTTCTTCCATATCCTCGCGCCGGATTTCGAATGCGCGCTGGACTGGCGCCTCGAGCAGGAAGCCGCGCTCTGGGCTGCGAAGGGCGAAGCCCTGCCGGAGGCGCGCCGCGACTGGGTCGCCGGTTTCATCCAGCACTATGAGCGCCTGACGCGCCGGATGATCGCGGGCGGACGGCGGCCGGGCTGGAGCGTTCGGATCGACGGGGAGCGCAGGGTCACGGCCGATACCGGTGACTAACCCTTGTACGCTGGCCTATTCGTCCATCAGGGCCTGGCTGTCCGTCACATAGTCGTTCAGCGAACGCAAACCCTGCCGGTTCTGCTCGGCCCAGCGCGCATTTGAATCCGGAGAGATCAGGCTCACACCGATGATCTCTCCACGGATGATCCCCTGCAGGGTCGACATCATGTCCGTATGCGTGACGACCAGATCTGGCGCGGCGCCACCTGCGGGGGCCATGTTGCGCCTGGCCGTATCGAGGAATTTCGAAGCATCCGCCTGGCGCACGAACATCGGCAAGCGGGCACCGCCTTCGAAATTGTGCAGCACGGGATCGTCGTCCTTCGTCGTCACATAGAACAATCCCGGCTGGTCAATCCTTGTCTGGGCCATTGTGGCATCATGCGCCCTGCCCATCCAGACGGCAGCGCCCTGGGTCTTGGCAATCACGTCCATTCCGTTGGCCGCCACAACCGGATATTCCTGCGGAATGCCGCCGCCCAGCCAATCGACGTAGGCTGCTTCGGCATCCAGATAAATCAGCGGGCGGATGATCTCGACACCGCCCGGCTCTGATTTCACCTGCAGGAACTCCCCTGTCTGCGGATTGATTGCCGCGATGACCAGGAATCCCTCCAACGCCCGGCGCAGTTCTGTGATGCCGGCACTTTCCGTTTGCACCGGCGCCTCAGGCTCTGCCCAAGCCGGCGCAGCTGCGCCCTTCATTAAGATGAAAGCCGCCAGCGCGATCCGCGAGATGATCTTCATGCCGATATTCTCCCCTTCGAAAGCGTTTTCTCGTCTGCGCTTCGCGCCCGCGTCAAGAGCCCTTCGGGCAAGTCCAGACGACTTCATCCGCCCCGACCAACCGCGCCAGCCTGTCCAGCTCCGCATCCAGCTTGCCCTGCCGCGCGTCCGTCCACTTCACGCCCGGCTCCGGCCAGAGTGTGTGCACCGTCAGCTCGCCCGCCTCGCGGTCGGATTTCACTTCGATGCGCCCCACCATCCGGTCGCCTTCCAGCAGCGGATAGACATAATAGCCCCATTGACGCTTGGCTTCCGGCACGAAGATTTCGATACGGTAGTCAAATCCGAACAGGCGTGTGAGGCGGTTGCGGTCGCGGATCACGGGGTCGAACGGGTTGAGGATGCGCAGCCGTCCGGCAGGCGCGGGCGTAGCGGCGAGGCGCGCCTCGATGTCCGGCTGCGCCAGCGCGCCCGACCAGCTGCCATCGGCCGCCTCGATCTCGACGGCGACGAGGTCGCCGGCATTCTCCGCGGTCCAGGCTTTCACTTCGTCCATGTCCGCCGCCGCCCAGAAGCGCTGGATGTCGCCCGGCGTACCAAAGGCGAGGCGGGACAACGCCTCCCGGCACAGCCAGTCCACCTGCGCGTCATCGTCATGATCCGTATCCAGATGATGCGCGGGGATCACACGGTGCGTCAGGTCATAGAACTTGGTGAAGCCCTCCCGGTGCGAGGTCGACAATTCCCCCGCATACCACATGTAGTCCAGCGCCAGCTTGTGCGGCGGCCGGCGCCACATCTCGCGCTTGCCTTCGATCTTGGTGTCGAACGCCTTGGTGCTGAGCGGGCCTTCCGCTTCGATCCGTGCCCGGATGGCCGCGCGGCCGTCCTCGTCGAGCATGCCGCGGTGCCATTCCCAGCCGCGCACCTTCTCCTCCATGCGGCGGAACTGGCGGCGCCACATCGGGTAGAAGTCCATCGGGATCACCGAGGCATCATGCGTGAAATGCTCGAACACGTGGCGGTCGCGGCCCAGGCATTTCTCCAGCATCGGCTCGCGGTAGTTCTGGTTGCGGCTCCAGAGGATATGGTCATGCGCGCGGGCAACCACGCGGATGGTGTCGAGCTGCACGAAGCCGAGCTTGCGGATGATGCCCGGCAGGTCCACCGGCCCCGTCGGCGCCGCCGACAGGCCCTGCGCGTCGAGCCAGAGCCTGCGCGCTTCGCGGTTGGAAATCTTCAGTGCCATGACTATTGCGGCCGGGCGCCGACGATCTCCGCCTGCGTCTGGCTCATGTTGGTGGTGCCGGTATAATTTCCGTTGGCATCGTAGGTGCGCACCTCGACGATGTTGAGGGAGGATTGCAAGCCGGCCTGGCGCGCGGCATCGACGCCGGCGTTATGGGCCGCGACCGCAGCCGCGAGGGCCGCTGCGTCCGCCCGTTTCTGGTTCACCGCATTGGTCTGGTTCTGGCATCGCGCAGAAGCTGTATCGACCGCACAGAGCCGGCCAAGGGCATAGTCGCTGCTCAGGCCATAGGTGTCCGAGAACCAGAGCAGCTTCTCGTCGCCGAAGACCGCTGCGATGTATTCCATCGCGACCACATCCTCACTCGCGAGGCTGCCCGCGCCATGGCGGCGGTAGAGGTCATCCCAGCGCCCCTGGAGGTCGCGGCGGCGGCGTTCGGCATCTTCGGCAACAATCTGCATACGGATGGCCTGTCCCCGCGCGATCGAGGCGTTCATCTGGTCCGTCAGGCCCTTGGCCTCGGCAAACCGGGTCATCCAGTCAACGTCCCAGTCAAACATCTTTGCGCCGCTGATCCGGGCTTTGACCAATTGATCGAATTTTGCCTTCTCGACGGAATACCGGAACTGCTCCATCTCGACGGCGGTCGCGGGCTCATGGGTTGCCAGCGCGATCTCTGGCGGCGATTTCATGTCGCCGAAGGCGTAGTTGCTCAGCGTCTGGGCATTGCTCTTGCCCGGGAAGCTGATCGTGAAGCCGCAGTCGTACCGGTAGAGGCGTCCCCTGTCCGAGTTGACGCACTGGGACAGCGCCATCGCCGCCCTGGGGTCACCGCCGTGCATCTGCCAGTATTGCACGGACCAGCGCATGGCCAGCGCCAGCGCGGTATCCTTCTGCAGCGGCACCGCGCCAACGCTGCGCTCGCCGAAGCTCTGTGTGTGGCGCACCTTGTAGGGAAAATCCGCCGGCCAGTCCCGCCCATGGCCCTGGCCGATTTCCAGCAGCACGTTGATCATCGCCTTCATCGCGGCCTTGTCGCCGGTGCGGGCGAGCGCGTCGAGCTTGCGGAAATAGCTGAAGGAGCCGCCCTGCAGGATCGCAAGTTCCAGCCCCGCAATCTCGCCTTTCTCGGCGGCGGTCAGCGTGCGCGGCGTGACCTGCGGTGCGAACTCGGCGACCACCTCTTCGAGCGAGCGCCAGCGCAGCATCTCGTCGCCGATCGGCGCCGCCGGCTCTTCCAGCACGGGCAACGCGCGCCAGGCCGAATACGCCGTCTTGAACTTCACCTGCTCGCTGACCTGGCCGTAGAGATGGCACTTGGCCGACGACGCATTCTTCTTTTCCGGATTGAACAGGGACCAGGCGACACAGTAGCGGTTCGTTTCGCATTGAACCTTGCAGGCCGCCGTATCGTCAAAGTTCACGCTCGAATCGTAGAGCGCCTGCCCGACGAAGGCCGTGCCCTTCTCGATTCTGCCCGGTGACGGGATGGGCGTCTGCGCCGTTTTCGGGCCGGAGACGGTATTGTAGGTGGCCGTCACATTGCCTTCCCTGCTCTTCAGCCAGCAGTAGGACACGTCCTTGTTGTCGTCCGGCGAGTAGAGGCTCCACGCCTTGCAACTGCCATTCACGTCGCAGGCTTTCGAGCAGGCCTTCCAGTCGTTTCTGCCAGCTGCAAAACTGAGGAAATCATTGCCTTCATAGCCATAGCCCTGAAGGGGCGCGCCGCCCTCAGCCCGCTCCGGCGCCGTGCGCAGGCCGCTGTCGATGGTCGCCCAGGGCTCGAGCGGGCCGGCAGCGGACTTGATGTAGCAGACAGAGTTGCCGGTGGTCGCCGGATCGGAATACAGCGCCCACATCTTGCAGGCGCCGTTGTCGTTGCAGATCTTCTCGCACGCCTTCCAGTCGCCCCGGCCGACAGACGGCGAGGCATAATCCGCGCCGTGGGAGACCTGCCCCGGATAGGGCGGCGCGTCCTGCGTCTGCGCCGGCGCCCCGAAGAGCCAGGCCAGCACCATCAGCCAGATCAGAAGTTTTTTCACGTTGCTTCCCCCGTCTGGCCTCGACGCGCCCCGCGCCGTTCTATTCCGGCTGGTAATCCTTGATCAACCGGGCGCCGGAATTCCACTGCTCCAGCCAGCGCAGCACGGAGGGCGAAGCGGCGAAGTGGACGTCGGTGACCTTGCCGTCGAGGATGCCCTGCACCAGCGCTTCAAAGTCGCCCGCGACCACCGACAGGTCCATCGGATGGCCAGCGGCCGAGAGCGTGTTCTGCGCCGCCACCCGCGCCGAATCGGCGGCCACGGCATCGACGTAGAAGATCACCTTCTCCTTGCCGTCGATCACCTTGGTCAGCGGCTGGTCGTCCGGGTTGGTGATGTAGAATACCGGCGGGCGCGTCGGCGTGCCGTTGACGAGGCTGGCATTGGCGATCGACGAGATCCAGGTGACATCGCCGCCGCGCGTCTCGTAGAGGTCGCCGGCATTGATCAGGCCGCCCTCCGAATGCGCGCCGATGCCGGCCGCCTGCACCTGCTCGGCCGCCGTGGCCGCATCCAGGAAGGCAACCACCACGTTGCGCGGGTTTGAGCCGTCGGCGTCGGTCACCTCTTCAGTCACCGCGACGCCAGTTTCGGTGTTGGTGGGCACGATCACGTAGAGCCCCGACATCGCGGCCTTCAGGGCCTTGATGTCCGGTTCGGGCCCCGCCAGCGCCGCCGGCGCCGTCAGCGTCAGTACAATTGCAGCGGCCAGCGCCCGAAACATCGGCATCTCCATCCTTGTCCGGGCGGAAGCCTACAAGCGCTGCGGGCGGCGTCCATCTTACAAGGCAGTAAAGTAGGCCCGCCTTACTTCGCGTGGGTCAGGAAAATCTTGACCGCGAAGACCGAGAACACCCCCGCGAACACATAGTCCACCGCCCGCAGGACCCGGCGGTTGGCCTGCAGCCAGCCGGACAGCAGGTCTGCGCCCAGCACGATGGCGATCCCCAGCGGCAGCGTCAGCAGGATCGACCAGAGACCCAGGAACACCAGCTTGCCGGTCACGTCCGGGTCGCCGGCGCTGACGAATTGCGGCAGGAAGGTCATGTAGAAGATAATCACCTTGGGGTTCAGCAGGTTCACCCAGAGCCCGTTCAGGAAGGCATGGCCGAGCGAGCCCTCCCGCTCGCCGCTTGCCCTGACCACCAGCTTCGAGCCCTGCCGGACTGCCTGCACAGCCAGCCAGAGAAGATAGGCCGCGCCGCCGGTCTTCAGCACGAAGAAGGCGGTCGGCGAGGCCAGGATCAGGGCCGAAATGCCGAACGCCACCAGCAGCGTGTGGACGGCAATGCCGAGTTCGGTGCCCACCAGCGCCGCCAGGCCGACCGACCGGCCGTCTCGCAGCGACCGGCTGATCCACAGCGTCATGTCCGGCCCCGGCGTGATCGCGAGCAACAGGATGGCGGCGCTGAACGCGGCCAGCGTCGCCGCATCTGGAAGGAAGGTCATGGCGCCGCCTAGTTCGCCTCATCAGGCAGCGTGGCCGGCGCGAGTTGGTCGTCGATGGCCGAGTTCACGGGTTCCGGCCAGTCGCTGCCGGTGCTGACGCAGTCGCGGCGGAAGTCGACGTCGGTGGTGGCGACGCTGTCGGCGCGCGCGGGATCGCTGGTCAGCGACAGTTCCCAGTCCATCTGGCAGGCCCGGGTGGCGAAGCTGCGTGTGCAGACGGCCATGGGCTCCGGATAGTCTTCGTGCGCCTCGCCGAACTGGCACGCGTAGCCCGCCTCAGCGAGCTGCGCGAGCGTCGCGGCGCGGCCATTCTTGCGGGCGATGCGGCTGAAATCGTTCGCCATCGCGGCATAGAGCTTTTCGCCCTGCTCGTATTGCCAGTCGTGCGTCTGGTGCAGCTCCACCAGCGTCTGCGGCTTTTGGCTGCCGTGCGCGCACGCGCCGAGGCTTGCCGCCATCAACGCAATCAGGACCCGTTTCATTTGTTCCTCCCCGGACGATGCCGTCGAGGCTGAGCCCCGATTGCGGCGCATTGATGGACGCAGTTAAGGCATGAGAAGGATCGCGCCGGACGTCTTGCCGCTTTCGAGCGCGCGGTGCGCGTCGGCGGCGTCCTTCAGGGCGAAGCGCTGGCCGATATCGGCGGTCAGCACACCCGATTCGAGCAGGCTGAAGAGGCGCCTTGAGGCGCGCGCGAGCGAGTCCGGCGTGTCGGTGAAATTGAACAGCGTCGGCCGGGTCATGACGAGTGAGCCGCCGGCCGCCAGCCGGCCGGGCGGGATCGGGTCAGCCGCGCCGGACGCGTTGCCATAGGAGATGAACCAGCCGCGCGGCCGAAGGCTCGAGAGCGAAGCTTCCATCGAGATCTTGCCGACGCTGTCATAGACGACATCGACGCCCTTTCCGCCCGTCAGCTCACGGACCTTCTTCGCCACATCGTCATAGCCGACCACCACCTCGTCCGCGCCGAGCGCGCGCGCCTTCTGCGCCTTCGCCTCGCTGGACGTGACCGCGATCACCCGCGCGCCGATATGCTTCGCCCAGGGTGTCAGCAGCGAGCCGACGCCGCCGACCGGCGCCCAGACGAGCGCCGTATCGCCCTTCTGCAGCGGCCGGATTTCCTCGAGCAGCATCCAGACGGTCATGCCCTTCAGCATGACGGCGGCGGCTTCCTCGTCGCTGATGCCCGCCGGCAGCGGCACGGCGGTGGCGGCGGGGCCGGTATAGTGCGTCGAATAGGTGCCGCGCCCGGTATAGGCGACCCGGTCGCCCGGCCCGAGATGCGTGACGCCCTCGCCGACTTCCTCCACCACGCCGGCACCTTCCGACCCCGGAACAAATGGCAGCGGCACCTTGTAGAGGCCGGTGCGGTGATAGGTGTCGATGAAGTTCACGCCGACCGCCGTCTGGCGCACCAGCACCTCGCCCGGCCCCGGCGCGCGCGACGGCACGTTCTCGACCCTCAGCACATCCGGCCCGCCGGTCTCGTGCATGCGAATGGCATAAGCGTTCGGCAGGGTCATCGGCGGCTCCATTTCTTGCTTTCCCCATCAAGCGCCGCCGCGCGTCCGCGTCAAACCCCCGGCCAAAATCTCCGCTCGACAAGCGCCTATTGTTCTTGTTATGTTCCTTGTCCGCAAGGAGGACAAAAACAATGATCGGCTATGTAACCCTCGGCACCACGGATCTCGAACGGGCCGCCAAATTCTATGATGCGATCGCCGCCGAACTCGGCACACCGCGCATGTTCACCACCGAAACCTTTATCGCCTGGGGCACGCCCGACGGCGCCGCCGGGATCGGCATTACCTACCCGTTCGACGGCAACAAGATGAGCGTCGGCAACGGCGTGATGGTGGCGCTGCAGGCGAAGGACAAGGCGCAGGTCGACCGGATCTACGATCTCGCGATCGGTCTCGGCGCAGCTGACGAGGGCAAGCCAGGGCCGCGCGGCGACACGTTCTATGCCGGCTATTTCCGCGACCTCGACGGCAACAAGCTCAACGCCTTCGTGATGGGCTGAACGACGGCGGTTTACAGCCGCCCTATCTTGTCATCCCGGCGAAAGCCGGGACCCAGAGTGCAGTGACCACCCTCTCCGCAGATGCCTGCGAAGGCAGGCATCCAGTCTTCATGCGTGCTGACCTGGACCCCTGCCTGCGCAGGGGTCTGCGACGACGGAGGGTCTCCCCAACCCTTGCCGTCCGGACCTTCGCCTTGATGACAAGCGTTGAGGTCAGCCTCCCGGCATGAGCCCGAACCGAGCGCCTACTTCCCGGTAAACTTGGCCGGCCGCTTCTCCAGGAACGACGCGACGCCTTCCTTGTGATCGGCCGACTTGAAGCAGGCCGACATCGTCGCGACGTGGTCCTTCATGTGATCGGGCAGCTCGCGCGCGAGGCCCTGGTAGACCAGTGACTTGATGTGGCGGATCGAGAACGGCGAGGAGACGAGATAGCGCCGCGCTTCGGCGAGCGCGGTTTCCATCAATGCCTCGGGCGCGACGATCTCGTTGGCATAGCCGATCTCCTTCGCTTCCGCCGCTTCGAGGAAGCCGCCGGAATAGAGCAGCCGCAGCGCCCGGCTGTGCCCGATCAGGCGCGGCAGGATCCAGCTGCCCGCACCGGTGTCCGGCACAAGGCCGCGGTGCGCGAAGTTCCACGCAAAGCGCGCGCGATTGGTGACGATGCGCACGTCGCACTGGCTGGTGAACTCGGCGCCCATGCCGACGGCGAAGCCGTCAATGGCGCCGATCACCGGCTTCGGGCACGCAACCAGCGGCCACCAGACATCATGGTCGCCCGCCTCGCCGCGCACGCCGCGCGTCTCGCCCGGGATGGTGGAGAGGTCGGCAAGGTCGGTGCCCGCACAGAACGTGCCGCCCGCCCCGGTCACGATCAGCACACGGACCGAATCGTCGTTGGCGACTTCGCGCACCTTGCCGATGAACGCCGCCAGCATGGCATAGGTCATCGCATTGCGCTTTTCGGCGCGGTCGATGGTCAGGATGGCGATGCCATCCTCGGTCTTCTCAAGCTTGATATGGTGTGCCGTCATCTCAGTGCGCCTCCCGGTCCTTGCGCGCGTTTTTTCGCGTCTGGATGTTAAGCAGCTCCACGCCCAGCGAGAAGGCAATAGCGAAATAGAGGTAACCTCGCGGAATGTGGAAGCCGAGCCCGTCGGCGACCAGCGCCACCCCGACCAGCAGGATGAAGGCGAGGGCCAGCATCTTCGTCGTCGGGTGGTTCGCAATGAACTTCGCCAGCGGGTCCGCCGCCACGGCCATCACGAGGGTCGACAGCACGACCGCCGCAATCATCACTTCCAGGTGCGTCGTCATGCCGACCGCCGTGATCACCGAGTCGAGCGAGAACACGATGTTGATCACGAACAGCTGCACGATCACCGCCGTGAACCCGGACTTCGCATTCGCATCGGCTTCATGCGTGCCCTCCACCGAATTGTGGATCTCCTGCGTGCCCTTCCACAGCAGGAACAGGCCCCCGGCAAACAGGATCAGGTCCTTCAGGGTAATGTACTCGATATGATGCACGGCCTCGGGATTCCCGCCGCCTGCAAATTCGGCAATGGCGTGCGGCAGCTGCAACAGCGGGCTCTTGTCCAGCTGCAGGATCCAGAAGATCAGGCCCAGCATCGCGATCCGCAGCACCATCGCGCCCCACACGCCGACGCGCGTCGCCGTCACCTTCTGCTTGCCTTCCAGCTTTCCGGTCGCAATCGACACGAACAGCAGGTTGTCGATGCCGAGCACGATCTCGAGGAAAGTCAGGGTGACAAGCGAGCCCCAGAAGGCGGGGGATGCGAGGAGTTCGGCCATGGGAGGCGCCTTTCGGAACAGTCGGTTTGACCCCGAGTGAAGCCTGCGTCGCCGCCTTCCGCAAGGGCTTCCCCACGGGACCGGCTTGCGCTGCCCCGGAGACTGTCGCAGCCTCGCGCCAGACAAGGGAGCCCGCCATGCCAGAATTCCGCACGCTTGATGCCGGCGCCGCCAACATCCGCGTGGCGCTCGAAGGCACAGGCCCGCTCGTCCTCATGGTCCACGGCTTTCCCGAAAGCTGGTATTCCTGGCGCCACCAGATCGGCCCCATTGCCGCCGCCGGCTTCACCGCCGCCGCGATGGACGTGCGCGGTTATGGCGGCTCCTCGCGCCTGCCGGAAGTGGCGGACTACCGGATGGAAGCGCTGGTCGCGGACATCCTCGGCGTCGGCGCCGCGCTGTCGCCGGAGGCGCCCTTCATCCTGATCGGGCATGACTGGGGCGCGCCTCAGGTCTGGAACACCGCGCTGACCAACCCCGCCCGCATCGCCGCCGTTGCCGCCCTCTCGGTGCCCTTCTACGGCGCCCCGGAATTCTCCTTCGATGACGTGATCAAGCGCGTCTTCGACGACCGCGACCGCTTCTTCTACCAGTCCTACTTCCGCACCCCCGGCCGCGCCGAGGCCGACCTTGAAGCTGACCTGCGCAATTTCCTCGCCGGCTTCTATTACTCGATCTCCGGCGACGCGAAGGAGGGCGAATGGAAGCTCGGCCTGCCGTCCAGCGCCCGGCTGATGGACAGCCTGACCGTTCCGGAAACCCTGCCCGCCTGGATGTCGACCGCCGATCTCGACTATTACGAGGCCGAGTTTCGCAAGTCCGGCCTGTTCGGCCCGATCAGCCGCTACCGCAACCATACGCGCGATTTCGAGTTCCTCTCGCCTTTCCGCGGCAAGACCATCGACCAGCCCGCCTGTTTCATCGCCGGCGACAAGGACCCTGCCTTCAACGGCTTCGGCATGGTCGCCGATCCCATCGCCCGGATGCGCCCGGCCGTGCCGAACCTGGAAGTCGCAGAAGTGTTGCCGGGCTGCGGGCACTGGACGCAGCAGGAACGCCCGGCCGAGGTCAATGCCGCGCTCGTGCCCTGGCTCACCCGCCTCAAGGGCCGCGTTGTCTGAGGCCGTTCAAAATCCCGCTTCCCAATTCCTGCGGCGGTGATTAGCTGGGCGTCTCTCGGGAGGAGACATCCACATGATCCGCACACTCATTGCCGCTGCCCTCGTGGCCGCCGCGCCGCTTGCCGCTGCCGCCGACGAAGTCTGGTCGCTGCCCAGCGGCAACCAGGTCACCTATCTCAGCGACGAAGGCGACACTGCCGTCTTCGGCTACACGCCCGTGATGGGCGTCGAGCAGTCCTACATCTTCGTGCCCGGCCTTGCCGGAAACTATGACAACCGCGGCACCTATCGCGGCTACTGGGTCGAGCCGACCTATGTGGGCAAGACCTGCCCCGCCGCACTCATCGCGCCGAACGGCGTGCCGTGGGAGCGCTGGGGCATCGTCGAGGTGAAGTTCCAGAAGAAGGGCTTCCCGTCCAAAATCACGCTGACGCGCGGCGACTGTTTCAACACGCCGAAGGAAAAGATCGTGCTGAAGCCGATTGTCGGCGCCGGCCTGCAATAATCCGTAACCGGAGCGTCAGCGCGTCTGGCCGCCGTCCACCGGCACCACGGCGCCGTTGATGAAGCTTGCGCGCTCCGACAGGAGGTAAGCGGCTGCATCGCCGATCTCGCGCGGCTGGCCGAAGCGTTTCATCGGCACCTCGCGCTTGATCCAGCGCCACCAGGCGTCCGCGCGCGGGCCGGTCGACTGTTTCTCCCAGGTACTGCCCGGGAAGATGATGTTGCCCGGCGCAATCGTATTCACGCGCACCTTGGTGTCGGCGGCGAAGCGCGCGGCTGACGTCGACAGGTGGTTCACGCCGGCTTTCGTCGCGCCGTAGATCAGCGGGCTGCCGAGCGCGGCGAGGCCGGCAATCGAGCTGATGAACAGGAAGCTGCCGCCGCCATTCTTCTGGATGCGGGGGATTGCGCCGCGTGCGAGCCGGAAGGCCGAGTTGAGGTTCTGGTCGAGCCCCGCCTGCCATTCCTCATCCGAGACATCGAACCCCAGCGGCGACGGCGACAGGCCGACATTCGCCACCGCGCCGGTCACCGGCCCGAACTCCTTCTCGCAGGCCTCCAGCGCCGCCTCGATCGGCCCCGTCTGCGTCAGGTCGCCCGCAAAGCTCCACACCTTGTCCTTGCCGAACCGCTTGGCGAAGTCCGCCTTCGTCTCCGCCAGCGCCTCCGCCCCGCGCGCCGTCAGCGCCACTTTCGCGCCCTCCTCCAGCAGCACCTCGGCGATGCCGTGACCAATGCCCCGGCTCGCGCCGGCAATGAAGATCACCTTGTCTTTCAGCCCGAGATCCATGTCGCTTCCTCCAGGTTTCGGCCGCCATGCTGGCGCCGCCGACGCCGAAAGGCCAGCCCTCACGCTGCGGGAAGCGCCTGCAGGTCTGGCGGGGTCCAGGTGCGGCGGGCTTCGGGCGTGAACAGCGCGTCCTTCGTCCAGTAAGCGAAGATCCAGTCGGACCGGCCGCAGGGCCCCGCCATCAGCTCCGCCAGCACCACGTGCAGCGGCGCGTCCCTCAGCGCGCGGCGCGCCATCAGCAGCGAGGCGCGCGTGATCGTCTCATGATAGCCTTCTGTATCGGTGTTCCGTCCGCCTACGGAGTCGTTATAGGCGCGGATCAGGCCGGGCATCTCGGCGAAGGCGGCCTCGCCGCGCGCGCGCAGCAGCCACAGCGCGGCCGCGAAATGCGCCGCGTGCGTCCAGGATTCTTTCGGCAGGGCGCAGGCCATCATCGCGCGCGTCAGCGCCTCGATTTCGTCATCACTCTCAAAACTCATGTCAATCTCCTCAGGTTGGAGAGCGGCGGGGCACAAACAAAAACCCCGCCACTCGGGCGGGGTTTGGGGTCTGCTCGGCGCGGGGATTTTCAGGTCCGGGGCCAGCCACACACAAACACACGCGCCGCAATCGGGAGCGTCTGCTGTTTCTGTTGCCGGGTCTTCCGCGTGAACATGCCGGCGAGATACGCCCGGCGCCCGGCGGCGTCAATCTGTCCGGTCTGGCCATTGGCTCCGACTCCCCTATACGTGACCCCGATGGCCACGCTGATCCTCACCTGCGGCGTCGATGAAGCCGGACGCGGCCCCTGGGCCGGGCCGGTCACCGCCGCCGCCGTGATCCTCGATCCCGCGCGCCCAATCGCCGGCCTCACCGATTCCAAGAAGCTCACCGAGGCGGCGCGGGACGACCTCGCGCCGCAGATCCGCGCAGTCGCCCTCGCCTGGGCGGTTGCGGAGGCAAGCCATGAAGAGATCGACCGGATCAACATCCGACAGGCGACCTTCCTCGCCATGCGCCGCGCCATCCTCGCGCTCGCCCGCGCGCCCGGGCATATCCTGATCGACGGCAACGCCCTGCCGGACGGCCTGCCCGCCCCGGCCACCGCCATCATCAAGGGCGACCTCACCGAGCCCGCCATCTCCGCTGCCTCGATCCTCGCCAAGACGCACCGCGACGCGCAGATGAAAGCGTTCTGCGCGCAGCATCCGGGCTACGGCTTCAGCCAGCACAAGGGCTACGGCACGCCCGCCCATGCCGAAGCCCTCACCCGCCTCGGCCCCTGCGCCATCCACCGCCGCAGCTTCGCGCCAGTCAGGTCGGCGCTCGAAGCCATCTCCGCAGCGCCGCTTCGCCGCCAGGCGTGAACTGGATCACCCGGCTGTCCGGCAGCCGCTTCGCCCATTTCAGCGCGAACATCCGCTGCAGCATCAGCTGGCCGGCTTGCCCGGCGAGATGAGGCCGCCGCATGCTCCAGTCGAGACAGCCCTTGCAGACCGGGCGGCGTGACGCCGTCAGTGCGTCTTCGGTGACGCCGATTTCGCCGAGGCGCGCCCAACCGACCTTGCTGAGGCTGAGCGTTTCGCCGCGCTTCGTCAGGGCGCCGTCCTCGAAAAGCCGGTCAAATACGAGCACGCCGAGTTCGCCCGCGAGGTGGTCATAGCAGATGCGCGCCTTGCGCAGCGCCGGATCGCGCGGACCGGTCCGTGTACGGACACCCGTGCGGCCTTCCGAAACGCCGAGCAGCGCCTCCAGCGCCTGCGCCACGTCTGTGCCGCCAAGCCGGCAATAATGATGGCGCCCCTGCACCTCGCGGGCAACGAGGCCGCCATCGAGCAGGCGCGACAAGTGCGAACTGGCCGTCTGCTTGGTGATGGCCGCCTGCACCGCGAGTTCGCCGGCCGTCAACGCGCGCCCGTCCAGCATCGCCAGCAGCATGTTGCTGCGCGCGGGGTCGCCGATCAGGGCGGCGATGCGGGAGATGTCGGGGCCGTCTCTCATGGTTCGACGCTAATCGAACCATTGCGCGCACACAAGTTGCTACAAGGCGATCTCCAGCACCCCGGAGACTGCCCATGATCACCTGTTTCATCCGCTACGAAATCGATCCGTTCAGGAAGGACGCCTTTGAACACTACGCTCGCCAATGGGGCCAGGCGATCCCGCGCTGCGGCGCCGACCTGATCGGCTATTTCGCGCCGCACGAAGGCTCCGCCACCACTGCCTACGGCGTCTACACGCTGCCCTCGCTCACCGCCTACGAAGCCTACAAGGCCCGCCTCGCCGACGACCCCATAGGCCGGGAAAACTATGCCTTCGCGAAGCGTGAACAGTTCATCCACCGCGAGGACCGGATCTTCCTGAAGCTCGCCTCGTCGCCGCACGCCCCGCTGCTGACGCCATGATCGCGGTGATCTTCGAACTGACCGCGCATGAGCAGCGCGGGGGCGAGTATTTCGATCTTGCGGCCAGCCTGCGCCCGATGTTGGACGGTATCGACGGCTTCCACTCCATCGAGCGCTTCCAGAGCCTCGCTGATCCCGGCCGCTACCTGTCGCTTTCTTTCTGGCGTGACGAGGCGGCCGTTGCCCGGTGGCGCAACACAGCCGAGCACCGCGCGGCGCAGGCGGCGGGCCGGGTCGGCATCCTGAAAGACTACCGCCTGCGGATCGCCGAGGTGCGCCGCGACTACGGCCTGAATGCCCGCGATCAGGCGCCGGGGGACAGCCGGGCAGCCCACGACGCGGCGGCACCCGGCTGACCGGACGCCGCGTCAGCCTTTGCGGGCGCGCCATCCGGGGTTACTTTCGCCGCCGGAGGAAATGCCCATGACCTACGATCTCATCATCGTCGGCGGCGGTATCGGCGGCAGCGCGCTGGCCACCGTCATGGCCCGCGCCGGTCGCCGCGTCCTGCTGCTGGAAAAATCCGAACACTACGAAGACCGCGTGCGCGGCGAATGGATTGCGCCCTGGGGCGTCACCGAGACGAAGCGCCTCGGCCTCTACGACCTCCTGATGGGCGCCGGCGGCCATCACATCGCCGAACACGTCACATACGATGAGAGCCTCGCGCCGGCTGACTGCGAGGCCGCCCCGCTGCCGCTCGGCATCTTCGCGCCGGACGTGCCGGGCCCGCTCGCCATCGGCCATCCGCACCATTGTCAGACGCTGTATGACGCCGCGGCCGCTGCCGGCGCCGAAACCCTCCGTCCCGTGACGATCGACATCATCACGCTTGGGCACGCGCCCTCTGTCACCTTCTTCCACAATGGCGAGACCCGCACGGTCCACGCCCCCCTCATCGTCGGCGCCGAAGGGCGCCAGTCCGACGTGCGCGCCGCCGCCGGCATCCCGCTCCACCAGGACAAGCCCCACCACTGGTTCGCCGGCCTCCTCGTGGAGAATGTCGAGGACGTCGATCCGAAACGCCAGACCATCGGCACCGAGGGCAATTTCGGATTCCTCACCTTCCCGCAAGGCGGCGGCAAGGTTCGTGTCTATGGCGGCTACGCGCTCAAGGAAAAGGGCCGGTTCGCCGGCCCCGAAGGCGCCCAGCGCTTCCTCGACGCCTTCCGTGTCGCCTGCGCGCCGCAGAACGACGCCCTCGCCAAGGGCACACCTGCCGGACCCCTCTTCTCCTATTTCAACAATGACAGCTGGACCGACGAACCCTTCAGCGAAGGTTGCGTGCTGATCGGCGATGCCGCCGGCTGGAACGATCCGATCAACGGCCTCGGCCTGTCGATCACCTACCGCGACGTGCGCATGGTCTCCGACATCCTGAAGGAAACGTCCGCGGACGCCGCGCCAAACTTTGCACCGTATGCGGAAGAACGCGCCGAGCGCATGCGCCGCCTGCGCTTCGCCGGCAAGCTTCAAGCCACGCTCGACATGGAATTCGGCCCCGAAGCGCGCGAGCGCCGGCGCTCCTACCATGAACGCAAGGCCGCCAATCCGCTGCTCGGCCTGCACGGCGTCGCCATCATGGCCGGGCCGGAAAACGCGCCCGCCGAAATCTTCACCGAGGAACACCGCGCCCGCGTACTGGGAGAGACGCCCGCATGAGCTTTGACATCGCCGCCTTCAACGCCGCCTGGCTCGACGCCTGGAGCCGCAAGGATGTGGACGCCCTCCTCGGCTTCTATGCCGCCGATACGGTGTACAAGGACAACAACACCGCCGCGGGTATCACCGGCCATGCCCAGCTGCGCCCCTATCTTGAAGGCCTCTTCGCCTCGACGCCGAAGATGGTCTACACACCCGACGAAACCTGGCCGATCCCCGGCGGCTTTTGCGGCCGCTGGTACTGCGCCATCGGCGAAGGCGGCAAGGACGGCGCGATGCGCGGCTTCGACCTCTGCCTCGTCCAGGATGGCAAGATCACCCTGAACGAAGTCTACGTCCACATGATGCCGGCCTGAGCGTCCGGTTAATGCGCTGTTAACCGCGCATCGCCGATTCTCCCGCCACCTGCCCGCGGGGGCAGGATGTGTGGGGGAAGCGCATGTTCCTGTTCGACTGGTTCATTTTCGGCTGGCATGTCTGGCGCGGCGAGACGGGCGAATCCTACAAGTTCAAGATCACGCTGACCCGCAAGGGCATCCCGGAAGGCGGCGGCATCTACATCTTCGTGCGCCGCCGGTTCGGCTTCTTCCTGTTCCCGCTCTATATCGGCAAGGCGACCGATTTCCGCTCCCGCCTCTACGGCCATGAACGCTGGTGGGAAGCCTGGTGGAAACGCGGCGCCACAGAGCGCCACGTGCTGCGCGTCCGGAATGCGACCGACCGCGCCCGGATCGAGGAAGACCTGATCCGGCGCTACCAGCCCCGCATGAACGACATGCTCGTGCCGCGCGGCGAACTCGACATGCCGTCGAATGCGAAGTTGCGCCGCGCCTGGCTGTGGCGCCAGTGGTGGAAGAACCTCTTCCGCTTCGGCGGCCGCAAGGTCGTTTGAGCGCAATGTGCGGGTTGGCGAGGCTCGGTGCAGGCGCCAGTTTCCATCCCGCCTGATTTCTGCAAGACAGGGCGTCCCTTCCCCCTGCGCCCTGTTCCGCCGTGATTGCTCTCTCGCTCAATCCCGATCTCGATGTCTCGAAGCTCGCCGCTGACTATGCGCTCGGCGGCAAGGTCCGCATCGCCCATGTGCTGACGCCGGAGAGCGCAGAGGCGCTGGCGGCCTGCCTGGAAACCGAGACCCCCTACAAGATCGTCACCTTGAACGGCGAAGGGTTGCCGGCTCAATTGCACAGCCAGAACATTCCCTGGCATGATCCGGGCATTCGCAGCGCGGTTGAACGCGCGCGTGACCGGTTCAGCTATGTCTACAAGTCATTCCCGATGCTGGCGGCCTATGAACGCGGCGAACATCCCGGCCATGCCTTGCACGCGGTCTACGAATTCCTGAACAGCCGCCCGTTTATCGAACTGGTCAAATCGGTCACCGGCCATCACGATGTGGTCCGCGCCGATGCACAGGCAACGCGTTATGAGCCCGGCTGTTTCCTGACCACCCATAACGACTTTCAGCCAGGACACCGCCGCCGCGCCGCTTACGTCCTCGGCATGACACGGCGCTGGAGAATCGACTGGGGCGGCCTGTTGATCTTCTTCGACGAAGCCGGTCACGTCACCGCCGGGGATATGCCGGGCTTCAACACGCTCGACCTGTTCACGACGCCGCGCCTGCATGCGGTCACCCAGGTATCGCTGTTTGCCGGGGCGCCTCGCCATTCAATCACCGGCTGGGCCCGCGCCGCCGAAACCGCGCAGGACTGACCGCGCCGCACTTACGCAACCTTTTTGGCCCCTTCGCCAAACAAAATAACAAGCCGCGTCAAGCGCTTGTAAAATAGTTGTCCAAAACTTACGCCCCCCCTCCGCACGCGGAGTTATACTGCGTGGCATGTACTCCATCGCCCGCCTCCGCAGCCACCCGCACTTCGCGCCCTTCTTCGCGCATGTGCATCCGCTGTGCTGGTTGATCCTCTGGTGGGAGCTCAACCGCCTGCTCCGCTGGTTCAACGCCTACGGAATCGGGAACGCGCTCTACTCGGTCAACGAATGGGGCTTCGTCGACATCCACTGTGTCGTCGCCAAGCCAGACCCCAACGCCTACAAGCCCGCCCAGCGAACCTTCCGTCCCCTGACGGACCCCTCGTGGGAGTCTGCCGTTCCAGCTTGTCTCGACACCGAGGCAACGCTCGAAGCCATCCTCCCGCGTTTCGCAGGGAAGATGTCACCGCAGGCAACGCAGGGGGGCTCAGCCCTAACGCTCCTCGACACCTCCTAGACTCCGCTCATCCCGGCGAAAGCCGGGACCCAGTGCATCCATCTGCACCCTCTCCGCAGATGCCTGCGAAGGCAGGCATCCAGCTGCAACCCTCAAGGCAAAACACCTCGACCCCTGCCTGCGCAGGGGTCTGCGGAAAGCTCACATCAAGAACCAGAAACCGGCCGGCTCACCCCCGCGTCCGGCCACACGTGCTTGCCCGGGCGGCCTGCGCATGGCAAATCCCCGCGCATGCCCGACACGCTTGCCCCCGCCCCGCAGCTCTTCGCCAACGCGCCCGCCTCCGTCAGCTTCAAGAAGCTGCGCAAACGCCTCGTGCGCGGCGCCCAGGAAGTCATCGACACCTACGGCCTGATCGACCGCCGCGCCGTTGAAAGCGGCGCGCGGCCCCGTCCGAAATGGCTGGTCTGCCTGTCGGGCGGCAAGGATTCCTATGGCCTCCTCGCCGTGCTGATGGACCTTGCCTGGCAGGGCGCCCTGCCGGTCGACCTCATCGCCTGCAATCTCGACCAGGGACAGCCCGGCTTTCCGAAACACGTGCTGCCCGACTGGCTCGCCTCGGTCGGGGTGCCTTACAAGATCATCACCGAAGACACCTATTCGATCGTCACCGAAAAGGTCGAAGCCGGCCGCACCTATTGCTCGATGTGCTCGCGCCTGCGCCGCGGCATCCTCTACCGCGTCGCGCGCGAGGAGGGCTGCGAGGCCATCGTGCTCGGCCACCACCGCGACGACGCGCTGGCAACCTTCATGATGAACCTCGTGCATGGCGGCCGGCTTGCCGCGATGCCGCCGAAGCTGCTCAACGATGAAGGCGACGTGATGGTGCTCCGTCCCCTGATCACCGCCGCCGAGGACGACCTCGCGAAATTCGCCGAGGCGATGCAGTTCCCGATCATCCCCTGCAATCTCTGCGGCAGCCAGGACGGCCTGCAGCGCGTCCAGATGAACCAGCTGCTCAGCGACTGGGAGCGAAAGAAGCCGGGCACACGGCAAGTCATGGCGCACGCTCTCGCGACCCTGCGCCCGAGCCACCTGCACGATCCGTCGGTATTCGACTTCAAGTCCCTCGCCCCCGGCGGCGCCGGCGAGCACGATCCCAACGTGCCGTTCTAGCGGGCGGTCGCCGCGAGACTGAGGCCTGTTTCCTCCGCGATCCAGCCGGCGTAGGCCGACACGCGCGTGTAGATGCCCGGCGCGCCGCCGCGCGCGCAGCCGAGGCCCCAGCTGACCACGCCCACCTGTACCGGCCGGCCGTCCGGCCCTTCGCCGGCCAATGGCCCGCCGCTGTCGCCCTGGCAGGAATCGACGCCGCGCGCCCCGGCGCAGATCTGCCGTGCCGGATCGATCTGCACATCACCGTAGGCCGCCGACAGTCCGAGCTCGCCGATCACCGCGCGCACCTGCGCCTGGCAGGCCGCAGCTTCCACGACTGGCACCGCCGCTTCCTGCAGCGTCAGGTTCGGCGCCCGGATCAGGCGGCCCGAATGGCTGCGGCCTTCGACATTCGGGGCACCTTCGGATGTCTTGCCGAAACCCGCCGCCGTCACGAACGGGAAAGGTCCGTCAAGGCTCGTCCCGCCGCCCACAAATCCGGCGAGCGGCATGAGCGGCCCGGTCCAGGCGCCGCTGATGCGCAGCAAGGCGATGTCGTCGCCGCCTTCCGGCGCACCCGGCTCATAGCCCGGATGCACGACGAAGCCGGTCACCCGGAACACCGCCCCGGAGCGGGTGTCCCGCAGGTCCGCGCGGCCGACGGCGAGGCCCACCGCGCCGACCCGGAACCGCCCGCCGCCATCTTCCGGCTCGGCATAAAGCTGCGCATGGCCCTGCGCATCAAGCTCGACCCCGTCGAGGCAATGCGCGGCCGTCAGGGCCCAGCCGGGGGCGATCATCGTCGCACCGCATTGATGATCCACGGAATTTCCGTTCACGGATTGCATCGAGGCAAAGCCCGGCCAATGCTCGATGCGGGCATCGCGCCCGCCGACGATCTGGCCGTGAGCGGCAGGCAACAGGCAGGTAAAGACGAGCAGAACAACAAGCCAGCGCATGGCGGCTTCCCTTCAGTCTCCTGAAGGGGAGTGCACTCCAATCAGACCGCGCCGTCAAGACGGCGTGGCCGAATGCGCGCCGGGCGCCTCGCTCAGCTCCGCTCGATCCGGGCCTCGAGCGCCACCTGCCGGCGGTAGATTTCCCACAACATCTTGTGGGGGCTGAGCTCCATGAATTCAGCCTCGGACAGAGGTGGCTCCGGCGGCGAGGATGGCGGCGCTGCGCCGCCGCCGGGGGAGGACCGGCCACCGCCGCCGCCGCTGTTCGACCAGTAGGTGCCTGCCGCCAGCAACAGCGCGCTGCCGCCCATCAGGCCGAAGATCAGCTGGCCGAGTTCGACCGTGAGCTGCATGGTCAGGCTGCGCCCCATGCCGGCGAACAGGTCCGGCTCGGCGCCGAGGAATATGAAGAACATGACGAAGAAAAGCGTGACGGCAATCGTCAGCCCCACCGCCATCAGTGTCGTGAATTTGCTCATCTTCATGCGGACTCGCTCCCCTCGGTTACGTTTCAGTCGCATCGTCCGTCTTCGGACGGAATTTTATTCTTGGCGCCTTGATCACCGTACCCGCCTTCAGCGTCAGGCCATCGAGAACCAGCGCATCCCATAGAGACGCGATCTTCGTGCTGAGCTCAGCTAGGGCCGCCTGCTCCGCTTCAAGGTGCGCGGTGACGCTGGCGGGCAGCGCGCCGCGATAGAACGCGTCCCAGAATCCGGTCTCTTCGGCGAGCTTTGCTTCGCGCCTTGTCCGCTCGTCCACCGCTGCCTTGTATGCCACCTCAAGATCGCTCATGCCCGGCCTATTTAAGCAACCGTCCCTTGACCAGGCGGTCGACGACCAGCCAGACACCGGCCAGGACAAGCACGAGGCTCGCGAAGGCGAACAGCTTCATCCACCAGGTCGAGATCGTCTCCCGGTTCGTCCAGTCCATGATGTGAAGCCCCCAGAACAGGTCGAACGTGCGCCACCATCCGGTCCGCACCGCTGCGATGTCGCCCGCTTGCGGATCAATCCAGAAAGTCGCCTTGTCCGCGCCCTCGAACTCCGCGCGCCACATCGCCCGGCCGGCGCCACGGCCCGCTTCGCGCGGCGCGGGGTCGGCGAGCGTCAGCGCCGCTAGCTTGCCGTCGCCCGCCCAGCCTTCGTCCGCCAGGCGGCGCGCATCTTCCTCCGTGACCGGAGAAAGCGCCGCGCCGGTCTCGGCATCGAACAGGGCTTTGCCCGAATGCGTTTCCGCTTCCCAGACTGCCCGGCCGAGCCAGGGCTTCAGCCGCAGCGCCATCACCGGCTCACCGGCTGCGCCAAGGATATCCTCCACCGGCACGAGATCGTCCGGCACCGAAGTCATCATCGCGTGGGCGCCGCTGCGCAGGTGTTCGCCGCGCACTTCCTCGATCGGCCGGATCGTGAAGATCAGGCCCGAGAGCACCCAAAGCACGACCTGCGCGCCCACGATGAGCCCAAGCACATTGTGACTCTGGCGCACGAGGCGCAGAACTTTCGACATGCAGTTTCCCCCGCCTCGTCCGGATCAGTCGGCGTTGCCCGATTCCAGCACCAACGTGTACGGAATGAATATCTCGAGTTCCAGCGGACCCGAGGGCTGCGTGATGATCCGGCTTTCCAGACCGGTCAGCGTCACGCTGGCGGGCGCAAACGCGGCCTGCAGGCCTTTGACCTCCGCCGCAATGTCGGCCACAAGGTCGGCGCGGTGCTTGGCGACGTCGCGGGCGCCGATGAACTGGTCATCGCCGAGATAGGCTTCCGAGCGACCGGCGGTCTGGATCTCCTCGACGAAGGTCTTCGCCCGCGCCATCAGCCGCTCAAAGGACTCGTCCTTGCGCGTATCGATGTTGAGCGTCAGCGTGAAACGGCCTGTGCCGCTATAGTCGGCGCGGTAGACATCGGTGAACAGGACCGTGTCGATGTCGGACGTCGACTGGCCGAGCTCGCCGCCCGCAAGGCTGAACCCGTCCGTCTTGGCAGCCTTCGCTTTCAGGCGGTTGAACATCGTCTCCAGTTCCTTGCTGCGCTCGGCGGTGTCGCGCGTCGCGCTCTGGAAGGTCACCGCCACCAG
Organism: Acidobacteriota bacterium; assembly: GCA_016712445.1. Taxonomy (NCBI): domain Bacteria; kingdom Pseudomonadati; phylum Acidobacteriota; species Acidobacteriota bacterium. The sequence goes on from JADJRB010000001.1 coordinate 322,107, forward strand.
CACGAAATCGGCCGGGATCTGGCGATAGACGGCCGGCGCGCTGCGCATGTCGACATCATCGATGCGGTTGGCGGTGACGATCATCCGCTCCATGTCCTGGGCGCTGGCGGCCCCGCAGAAGGCCGAAGACAGGCAGGTCATGGCGAACAAAGCAGACGTGAAGCGCATTTTCGTATCTCCCTTTGAAGACCGCGACGCTCTGACAGTCCTCGAGAGGTGTCAACCGGAGCCCCTTCCAAAGGGCTTGACGGCGAGATGGATTTATTTATCATCACCGTTATGCCAAAAATAGTCGACCATGAAGAACGCCGCCGCGCCCTCGCCACAGCTGCCGTGGACGCGATCGCCGAAGGCGGACTTGAAGACGTTCGCCTCGCCGACATCGCGCGCGCAGCCGGCGTGACGACCGGTGCGATCGCCCACTACTTTCCGGACAAGGACGCGGTGCTCGCGGCCGCCCTCGAAGAAGTCTGCACCCGCCTGCTCGCGCGCATTGGAACGCCGGACGGGCCGCCATCCCTCGCGGAGATTGCCGAGGCGCTTCCGGTCAACAAAGAGATGCGGAAGGCCTGGCGCGTGTGGCTCGCCTATTGGGGCCGGGCGCCTTTCTCCGAGAAGCTGCGGCTGATCCACCAGCAATACTATCTTGATATCGAGACGGCGCTTTTTGAAGACCTGCAGCACGCCGTGCCGGATGCCCGGCGCACGGCGCAGGCGATCATTGCGGTCGTCGACGGCGTCGGCACGCGCGCGACGCTTGAGCCTGAAAGCTGGCCGCCGGCGCGCCAGCGCGCCTTGCTCTCGCAGCTCCTGTCGCCCCTTCTGCCCGCCCCCTGACCCCAACCGCGAAAGGACTTCCCATGCCTGCCCTGCGACACCTGCCCGCAACCGCGCCTGTCGATGAAGTCCTGAAGGTGATTGCCGAAGACGCGGCCGTGATCATCGACGGGGTGATGAGCCCTGAGCTTCTAGGCCGTGTACGGACGGAAATCATGCCGTATGTCGAGGCGACACCGCCCGGCCGCGACGACTTCACCGGCGACCGGACAACGCGCACCGGCGCGCTGGTTGCGCGCTCGCCCGCCTGCCGCGAGCTGGTGGCCCATCCGCTGATCACCGCCGCGACGGAGGCCTTCCTGGCGCCCTTCTGCGACCGCTTCCAGCTGCACCTCACGCAGGTCATCCGCATCAAGCCCGGCCAGAAGGCGCAGGTGCTGCACCGCGACCGCCTCGCCTGGGGCGGGTTCCTGCAGCGCGCGATCGAGCCGCAGCTGAACACGATCTGGGCCGTTTCGGATTTCACAAGAGAGAACGGCGCCACCCGCGTGGTGCCCGGCAGCCATATGTGGGACGACGGCCGCGGCGCGCACGAAGACGAGATCACCTATGCCGAGATGAAAGCGGGCTCGGTCATCCTTTACACGGGGTCCGTCATCCATTCCGGCGGCGCCAATGTCTCGGACGGCGACCGGATCGGCATCAACATCACCTATTCGCTGGGCTGGCTGCGGCAGGAGGAGAACCAGTATCTCTCCTGCCCGCCGGAAATCGCCGCAACGCTGCCGGACGAGCTGCGCCGCCTGATCGGCTATTCGATGGGCAGCTACGCGCTCGGCTATTTCACGCCGCCGGTTCCGCCCGGCCAGGGCGGCGAGGTCGTGCCACCGGAGACGCTGTTCACCGGCGAAGTGAAGGGCTGGGGCGATGACCTCTACGCCAAGGTGTCGACGCGGGAAGCGGCGAAGGCCTGAGACGAGGCGCAAAAAAACGCGCGGTGTTGCCACCGCGCGCTTCTGCTTTCCATCCGCTGGCGGACTATTTGCGCCAGATCGCGGCGAGGGACGGGTCTTCGACGCCGCCTTCGTACTTGCGCAGTTCGTTGCGGCCGACGACCATGTGGTGGACTTCGTCCGGGCCATCCGCGAGGCGCAGGGTGCGCTGGCTGGCATACATGCGGGCGAGCGGGGTCCATTGCGAGACGCCGGTGGCGCCGTGGATCTGGATCGCGTCGTCGATGATCTTGCAGACGCGCTCCGGCACCATGGCTTTCACCATCGAGATCCAGATGCGGGCTTCCTTGTTGCCGAGGACGTCCATCGCCTTGGCAGCTTTCAGCACCATCATGCGCATCGCTTCGATCTCGATACGCGCGCGGCTGATGATCTCGGTATTGCCGCCGAGTTTCGCCAGCGGGCGGCCGAAGGCTTCACGGCTGAGGCCGCGGATGCACATCAGGTCAAGCGCGCGCTCGGCCTGGCCGATGGAGCGCATGCAGTGGTGGATACGGCCCGGGCCGAGGCGGACCTGGGAAATCTCGAAGCCGCGGCCTTCGCCGAGCAGCATGTTTTCCTTCGGCACACGGACGTTCTCGAAGCGCAGGTGCATGTGGCCGTGCGGGGCATCGGGCTCACCGAACACGTGCATCGGGCCGACGATGGTGACACCCGGATGCGGCAGCGGGACGAGGATCTGCGACTGCTGGCGGTTGACGTCCGGCCCGTTATTGGAGCGGCACATCACGATCATGATCTTGCAGCGCGGATCGCCGGCGCCGGAGGCATAATACTTTTCGCCGTTCAGCACATATTCGTCGCCGTCGAGTTCGCACTTCATCGAGACGTTCTTGGCGTCCGACGAAGCCATGTGCGGCTCGGTCATCACATAGGCCGAGCGGATCTTGCCTTCGAGCAGCGGCTTCAGCCACTTCTCTTTCTGGGCCGGCGTGCCGACGCGCTCGAGCACTTCCATGTTGCCGGTGTCGGGGGCCGAGCAGTTCATGGTTTCGGAGGCCATCGGGTTCTTGCCGAGTTCGGCGGCGATGTAGGCATAGTCGAGGTTCGACAGGCCTTCGCCGGTTTCGGCGTCCGGCAGGAAGAAGTTCCAGAGGCCCTGCTTCTTGGCTTCGTCCTTGGCTTTCTCGAGGCACTCGAGCTGGCCGGGCGCGTAGCTCCAGATGTTCGGATTGCCTTCGCCGAGGCGGTGGAACTCGACGCTCATCGGGTTCACGACTTCGGCAATGAATTTCACGACATGGTCGTAGAGGGGGCGCACCCCTTCCGACATCCGCAGGTCGTTCAGGTCGGCGGGCTCGGCGCCGGTGCGTTGAGTGTCAGGCATGGGTCTGTTTCCTCTCCCAAGGTTCACGTTTTTTGCTGTGGCTGCCGGCCACGCTAGCTGAGGCGCCGGGGTGGGCGCAAATTCTTTCTGGCTCTCGCGGCGCCGCAGAGACTCGGCTAAGGCGCGAGGGATGAGCACCTTTGCGGCCATCCTGATCCTTGCCACGGTCCTTGTGTCGGCCTTCATCTCCGGCATTTTCGGGATGGTCGGCGGGCTGATCCTGATGGGCGTGCTGGCCGCCACGCTTCCCGTTGCGACCGCCATGGTCGTCCACGGCACCATCCAGATGGTCTCCAACGGCTACCGGGCGATCCTCTGGCGCAAGTATATCAACTGGCGCGTCTTTGCCCGGTACGCGGCCGGGTCGCTGGCTGCCCTGCTGCTGCTGGTCAGCGTCGCCTGGCGTCCGCAGGCGCAGGTCGTCTACATCCTGCTGGGCCTGACCTCGATGCTCGTCTGGCTGCCGCGGCGCTGGGTCCGGCTGGACATACTCCACCGTGGCCAGGCGGAACTGGCGGGTTTTGCCGTGCAGGCCCTGAATACGCTGGGCGGTGTAGCGGGCCCGCTGCTCGACATCTTTTTTGTCAAGACCGACATGGACCGGCGCGCGATCGTCGCGACCAAGGCCGTGACGCAGGTTCTGGCCCATCTTGTGAAGATTGCGTTCTGGAGCTTTCCCGTGATTGCCGCTGCCGGGGCGAGCGCCTTCCCGCCGGCCTGGTTCTTTGTCCTTGCGGTCCCGCTCTCGATGCTCGGCACGACTCTCGGCGGCAAGCTGCTCGAGCGCATGAGTGATGTCGACTTCAAGCGGGAGATGAAATGGCTGGTCACCGCGATTGGCGCGGCGATGCTGCTGAAGGCGGCGGGATGGCTTTAACACGGCAGTCATGCCGGAACTCCACTTCCTGCCCGTGCTTTTGCCTCAGACTCGACTATTCGGCCAATTAATTTTATGAAACACCCACATCACTGTCCGTGATAGTAGGATTTCCGCCGATGAACCTGCGCAGTCTCGACCTCAACCTCCTGCCCGTGCTGGAAGCCATCTATACCGAGCGCAGCCTGACCCGCGCGAGCGAGTCCCTGCACCTGACCCAGCCGGCCGTCAGCAACGCCCTGTCGCGGCTGCGGCTGCACTTTGAAGACCCGCTGTTCGTGCGCGAGGGACGCGGCGTGAAGCCGACCGCGATGGCCGAAGCGCTGATGCCGGCGGTGCGCGATGCGCTTGACCGGCTGCGGGCGGGGCTGGAGCCGCGCTCCGATTTCCATGCCGAACGCTCGACGCGGGTGTTCAACATTTCCGGCCGCGATGCCGGCGCCTACATGTTCGCGCCGCCGCTTTCCCGGCGGCTGGAAACCGAGGCGCCGGGGGTGCGCATCTCGTGGAGCCAGATCGACCGGGGGGCGATTTCGACCGACCTCGCCTCCGGACGGCTGGATCTCGCCATCGACGTGCCGGACCTGCGCGGCGCCAGCATGGAACGCCAGACGCTGATCGCGACGCCGTATGCCTGCATGGTCTCGCCGGACCATCCGTATGCGAAGCGAAAGATGAAGGTGGAGGACTTCCTTTCGCTGCGCCACATCGCAGTGTCGAGCCGGCGCGAGGGGCGCAGCCTCGTCGAGGAAATGGCGCGCGCAGCCGGCTTCCGGATCACGCCGGTGCTGCGCCTGCCGCACCACCTGCCCGCCATCGAGACCGTGCGGCAGACGCACCTTGCGCTGGTGGCGCCGCGGCCGATGGCGGAAGCTTCTGGCCTCGTGGTGCTGGAACTGCCGGGCGAAGTGCCGAAGCTGGACAGCGTGCTCTACTGGAGCCGCGAAAACTCTATGGACCCGGCGCTGACCTGGCTGCGCGGGGTACTGGTGGAAATTGCGGCCGAGCTTTGACGGCGTCAGGCGCGCCGGTATTCCTCGTCGCGTGCCACAGCGATCCGGTCACGGACGGTTTCCGTATCGTAGCCGAACACTTCCAGCGCGATGCGCGCCATCTGCAGGCCGGATTCGATCGCCTCGGGCACGACATGGTCGGCGCCGGCGGCGACGAGGCGGACCATGTGGTCGCCGTCATGGGCGCGGGCCAGCACTAGCAGGTCGGGGCGCAGCTCCAGAGCGGCGCGCACCATCTGTTCGGCCCGCGCGGCATCGTCGACCGTGACGATCAGCATGGCCGCCTCCTCGATGCCGGCGGCGCGCAGGAATTCGGCGCGGGCAGCGTCAGCGACATAGGCATGCAGGCCGGCGGCGCGGGCGAGCTTGATCTTGTCGGGCTCGCGGTCGAGTGCCAGAAGCGCCGCGTCTTCCTCGGCGAGCAAGCGCGCGACCGATTGGCCAACGCGGCCATAGCCCGCAAGGATGACGTGGCCGGTCAGTTCGCTGAAATCCATCTGCGGCGGCAGGCTGCCCGGCCCGGTCTTCTGGCGCCGCGCAAGGCGCAGGCCGAGCTGGCCGAGGAGCGGCGTGAGCAGCATCGAGAGGCCCGCCACTGCCGAGGCGAAAATGGCGACGTCCGTTGGAAGGGCCTGGCCGGCCTGCGCAGCGGTCAGCACGACAAAGGCGAACTCACCGGCCGGCGCGAGTAGCAGCGCCGCTTCCAGCGACAAGGCATGCGCGCCGGCAAACAGGCGGCAGGCGAGATAGGCGATCGCGACCTTGAAGACGACCAGCGCCGTCACAGCGGCAAAGATCCAGCCGATGTGCAGGGCAATGGCGGTGAGGTTCAGGCTCATGCCGACCGTCATGAAGAACAGGCCGAGCAGCAGGCCCTTGAAGGGCTCAAGGTCGACTTCGGTCTGGTGCTTGAACTCGGTCTCGCCGACGAGGAGGCCGGCGAGGAACGCGCCGAGGGCGAGCGACAGGCCGGCGCTGTAGGTGATGGCGGCGGCGCCGACGACCGTGAGCAAGGTCAGCGCCATCAGGAAGTCGCGCCCGCCGCTCATGGCGGCCAGGTGGAACACGCGGCCAAGGGCGAAGCGGCCGAGCGCATAGATCACGGCGACCGCGATCAGCCCGCGCACCAGCGCGTCGAGCAGCACGCCGCCCATGTTCGCCTCGGTCTTCATCGCCGCGAAGCCGACGAAGATGAGGATCGGCGCGACGAGCATGTCCTGGAACAGCAGCACGCCGAGCGTGGCGCGCCCGACCGGCTGGGCGGCGCGCTTCGACTCCACGAGCACCTGCATGACGATGGCCGTGGACGAGAGCGCCAGCGCGAGCCCGATGATCATGGCCACCGGCAGGTCGAGCCCGAATCCAAGCCCGACGCCGGCGATGACTAGCGCGCTGAGGCCGGCCTGAAGGCCGCCCGCGCCGACCACCACCTTGCGCAGGGCCCAGAGCTTCTCGAACGAGAATTCGACGCCAAGCAGGAACAGGAGGAACAGCACGCCGAGCTCGGCGAACGGCAGCGCCGCTTCGGGCGAGGAGATCGAGAAGTATTCGAGGACCGGCGTTTCCTGCGCGAGGCGGCCCAGCGCGAAGGGACCTAGCGCGAGGCCGGCGACCATGAAGGCGATGACGGTGGGGATGCGGATGAAGCGCATCGCGGGCACAAGGATGCCTGCGGCAATCAGGAAGACGAGCAGGTCCTTGATCAGCGTATGGCTGGGACCATGGCTGGCAGCTTCAGCGGCGTGTTCGATCACCTGTTCCATTCCGCCTCCTTCCTGCCTGATGGAGGCTACACTAAGCAGCCGGGGAGTCGCTTGTCAGCCCCGCGCGAACAAGAAGGGCCGAATGGCGGGCCCGCGCGCGCGTTTCTCAGTCAGATCGCGGCGTCGCCGGGTGCGGACACGGCGGCGCTGGCAGGCGCGCCGAAATCGAGCAGGTCGCCGGGCTTGCAGTCCAGCACCTCGCAGAGCTTGGCCAGCGTCTCGAAACGCACGCCCTTCACCTTGCCGGATTTCATCAGCGACAGGTTCGCCTCGGTGATGCCGATGGCGGCGGCGAGGTCTTTCGCCTTCATCTTGCGGCGGGCGAGCATCACATCGAGCGTGACGATGATTTCGCGCTGCATCAGATGATCTGGTCGCTGTCGGTCTTGAGGCGGATGCCTTCGGCGAACGCGTGGCTGAGACCGAGGATGGCGAGACCCATGGCGCCCGTGCCGAGGGCGAGATCGTTGACATGCCAGATGAAGCCGCGCCCGTCGCCGGTCGTCCAGCTGAGCAGGGTCGGCACGATGATCGCGCTCGCAGCGGCGGCCCAGATGAGACCGCTGCCGGCGCTGCGAAGCGTTTTCAGGTTGCGCGCGGTGAACACTTCGCCCTCGCCGGTGCGGCCGAACAGTCCGGCGAAATCACCCAGCACGCCGATGATGATGAAGGTGGGCAGGTTGACGAGCAGCGCGAGGAGGAAGGCGTTGAGCACGTCTTTCCAGTTCTCGTGCGTCACCACGACCGAACCGACACGGCCCGCAATCTCGGCAACGACCGACAAGAGCATGCCGACGATCACAACAATGGCGGCGACGGACAGCCAGGACGTGTCGCGCAGGTCGCTGGCGGAACGGTCGGCTGTGGATTGGTCCGGCATGGGGCATCTCCTTGTTCAGGAGGTTGGATAGCCCAAAAATTATTGTGTAGCAATAATTTCTTTTTGCTAAAAGCCATTTTCTTATTGCGGTTGATCCTGCGCCCGGATTTCGCGCGCGCCTTCGATGCTCTGCTTGCTCGGGCGGGCGCCACCTTCCAGCAACGCGAGGATGTCGCGGGCATCTTCGAGCTGTTCGGACACAGCGGAGCGAAGCGAAGCCTGCGCCAGCATGGCTGCTTCGATGCGGGATTGCGCAGCTTTGAGCTGGTCCGGATCATAAGCGAGCACCGAACGCCCGGCGCCGCGCCGCGCGCCGGTGTCATCGAACTCGACCGCATCGAAGAGCGGGTCTTCGTCAAACATGATCGAGAGCGTGGCAGGATACACAAAGGCATTGCGCTCAATGCGCTGGTCAAAGCGGATCAGGGCGGCGCTGAGCTCGGCGTTGCGGATCAGGCGAAGGTCACCGTCCGAAACCACCTGGAGATAGACGGCCGAGCGCGGCGATTGGCGGCCGAGATTGATCGAATTGAGAATCCAGTCCTTCACCTCGGCATCATCCGCCGGCACCTCACCGCCGCGCAGCGCCTTGACGAGACTGCGCGAGGCCGCCTGGTAGCGGGTAATGTTTTCGAGGGAGGTTTCCAGTTCGCTTTCGATCCCCTTGAATTCGGCGTGCAGGGCGCCGACCAGATAGTCCGCATGCGCACGCTCGGCGCGGGCAGAATTCCAGTTCGCAACCTGCGTCGCGACAAAGACACCGAGCACGACGATCAGGAAGTCGATCGCGATGGCGGTCCATTCCTGCTTGCGGACATGGTCGATGACGCGGCGCAGCAGCATTCGGCATCCCCCCGGAGCGCTAAGTCAGGCGACCGTAAGCAGATTGCGGCCGTGTGGCTAGCGCCTCAGGCCTTCACGGTGGGCGCGATGATGTCGGCGACCGGCTTTCGCAGGAGGCGCTTGTTGCCCGCGAAGGCGGCGGCGGGGAGCGCGGCGAGGCGCGTGGCCTCGGCCATTGCTTCGGCGAGGAGCTGGTCAGCCGGGACGACCTTGTCGAGATAGCCGGCTTTCACTGCCTCCTCGGGATCGAACAGCGTGCCGTTGATGACAGACTCCGACATGTATTGCGGGTTGAGACGAGCCTTGCAGAGCTCCAGCGCGAAGACCGGGAGGGTCATGCCGATCTGGGTTTCGTTGGCGCCGATCCTGTAGGGGCCCGGCACGCCGATGCGCTTGTCGCAGCCGAGCAGGATGAAACAGCCCATGGCGATGCCGTGGCCTGTGCAGGCCGCGATGACCGGCATGGGCAGGGTGAACAGTCGCAGCGCCAGCGCGCCGCCGCCATTGACGAGGGCGCGCACGTCTTCCGGCGCGGAGCCCATGATGACCTTGAGGTCGAACCCCGCAGAGAACCGGTCTGGCCGGCCCATCAGCACGACGGCTTTCGCCTCCTTCTCTGCCGTGTCGAGCGCGGCGTTCAGCGAGGCGAGCATGGCGGGGCTGATGGCGTTGGCCTTGCCGTCATCCATCGTGATGAGGGCGACGTCGTTTTCGATTTTGACGGTGGCGGTCATGGAAGGCTCCTGGGTTTGGAGAGAGCTTCGGCATGGTGACACTGGGGAAAGCAAGAGCCCCCTCCGTCAGTCCGCCTCGCGGACTGCCACCTCCCCCGTGAACGGGGGAGGATAAGGGAGCTCCGGGTGCGACCTCATCCTCCCCTGCGAAGCGGGGGAGGTGGCCGCGAAGCGGACGGAGGGGGACTTTGCCTATCTCCTCCGTTCCCGGAAGAACCCGCGCAGTAAATCCCCTGCCTCGACATCATTCGCATCGTCCTGCTCGACTTCCGGGCGCCAATGGCAGGTTGGCTGCTGGAAGAAACGGGGGCCGTTAACGACCGCGCCGCCCTTCGGATCGGCGGCGGCATAGATGAGCTTGCCGATGCGCGCGAAACTGATCGCGCCGGCGCACATCGCGCAGGGCTCCAGGGTGACATAGAGGTGCAGGCCGGTAAGGCGGTAGTTGCCGAGCTTCGCCGCCGCCGAACGGATGGCGATGATCTCGGCATGCGCCGTCGGGTCGTGGCCCATGACGGGCGCATTGGCGCCTTCACCGAGGATTTCGCCGGTGGCGGGATCAACGATCACGGCGCCCACCGGCACTTCGCCGCCCCAGGCCGCGAGGCGGGCAAGCTCAAGCGCGCGGGACATGGGCGAGAGGGCGGCGGGCATGCTCACCGTGTAATGTCTTCCCCGGTTGCGAGGAAGTCCTTCATGGCGGCCATTGCGCTGTCTGCCTTCAGGACGGCGTGAAAGCCGTGCTGCTCCTCGCGGGTGCCGGCTTCCAGCCCCCAGGTGAGGGCGCCGCGCACGAGGCGCTTGGCATGGGCGAGGCCTTCGGCGCCGCGGGCGGCGAGTTCGGCGGCGAGTTCGAGCGCAGCGGCGACGGCGTCCGGCGCGACGGCGTTGACGAGACCAAGCTCCTTCGCGCCGGCCGCGTCGACCGTCTGGCCCCGGAGAATGAACTCGAGCGCCCGCGCTTCGCCGATCATGCGCGGCAGGCGCTGCGTGCCGCCTCCGCCGGGGAAAATGCCAATGCGCGTTTCCGGCAGGCCGATGAGGGGCACGCTGGCGGCGGCGATGCGCAGGTCGCACGCGAGCGCGAGTTCGAATCCGCCGCCCATGCAAACACCATTAATAGCGGCTATGACGGGCTTCGGCGATTCAAAGACCGCGCGGATCATGTCGGCAAAGCCGCCGCGCTCGAAGTCCTCGGGCTTCAGCTGACCTGCCCGGACGGCCTCCCCGACCGCGACGATCTCGGACACGTCATAGTGGCGCACGAACACATCCTCCGTACCCGTCAGGACGATGACGCGCATAGCCGGGTCCGCCACGGCTTCGGAGATGGCCGACGTCATTAGGCCGCTGCCTTCGGCCGTCATGTAATGCCGGGGCGGGTTGGCATACCGGATGAGGCGCACGGCGCCCTTCGTATCAGCTGTGACTTTGGCCATCTTGTCCTCCCGGTTTTCCCGGCAGACTGCGCTTGCGTTTCCGGCGTGGCAAGGCTGTTCAAAACAGGAACCCATGCTAAAGCCCGCTCGCACCTGAAACGACGGACACGCCATGCGCATCATCGCCGGACAGCACAAGGGCCGCGCCCTGATCGCCCCCAAGGGCATGGGCACGCGGCCGACCAGTGACCGGACGCGCGAGAGCCTGTTCAACGTGATCGCCCATGCCGACTGGGCGCCGCCGCTGGAGGGCGCGCGGGTGATCGACCTGTTTGCGGGCTCCGGCGCGCTCGGCCTTGAGGCGATCAGCCGAGGCGCGGCCTTCTGCCTGTTCGTCGAGACCGATCACGGCGCGCGCGGCGCGATCCGCGACAATATCGAAGCGCTCGGCCTGTTCGGGAACACGCGGTTGCACCGGCGCTCGGCGACTGACCTTGGCGAGAAGCCGGCCGGCGTGGGCAGCCCGTTCACGCTGGCCTTCCTTGATCCGCCCTATCACAAGGACCTTGTGCAGCCTGCGCTCGATTGCCTCGTGCGCGGCAACTGGCTGGCGGAGGACGCTGTGGCGGTGGTCGAGACAGGTTCGGACGAGGCGCTGATGCTGCCCGGCTGGCAGCAGCTGGACAGCCGCGACTATGGCGCGGCGCGGGTGAGTTTCCTCAAGCAGGCTATCCGATAAGGTCGGACGCGATACACTTTTTCACGCCGCGTTCCACCTTGGTGACGCTGAACGTGTTGCCGCCGCCGACCGGGTGAAACAGGAAACCCTTCGGTGCGCGCTGCCCCCGGAAGCAGGATGTGCCGGTTGCCTCATAAGTGAAGCAGGCCTGCGCTTCGGCGGTGATTTCGAGCCGGCCTTCATAGGCGTCGCCTTCGATCTCGTAGAGTGTGCGGCCGCCCGGCTCGACGCATTCGCGCCAGCGGATGCTGGTGCCCAGCACGATGCCCGACATGCGGATGCCGAACAGCTCTTCGCGCAAGGCTTCCTCGGTCATCGGCTCGTTGCCGGGGCCTGCGATGGCTGCGCCGGCCATCAGGGCGCCAAGCGCCGCCAGGACGAGAGAGCGTTTCATGGTCCCAGCATAGACCGGCGCCGGGCATGCCGGAATGGCCAAGTCGCAGGCCTAGCTAACTTTCGAGGAATTCCTTGCGAATGTCGAAGCTGGATTTCTTTGTGCCGACATCCTTGGCGCAATCCTTCAGCCAGGCATCGGCGGCGGCGATACCCTTGTCGCGCAGCTCGACGAGGAAGCGCCAGCGGGTGTCGTACTTGGTGGAGAGGTTGTAGCCGAGCAGGTCCTGCCCGCCGCGGATCGCGTGGATGTTCAGCCTGCGGTATTTCCGGATCATCGGTTCCTTCAGCATGCCCTCGTCGATTAGGCGCTGGACGAAGGCAATGGCGCGCAGCTCGCCGATCAGCGAGGCATTGAAGCTGATCTCGTTGACGCGCTCGAGAATCTCCGCCGCGCGGCGCGGCGTGCCGGGGCGTTCCAGCGGGTTCAGCAGTACCAGCAGCACGTCCTGCGGCGCGCCGGAATAGATCAGCGGGAAGAGGCTGGGATTGCCCATGAAGCCGCCGTCCCAATAGGGCTTGCCGTCGACTTCCACGGCCTGGAAGGTCTGCGGCAGGCAGGACGAGGCGAGCACGGCTTCGGCGGTGATCTCGTCCTTGGCGAAGACGCGCACCTTTCCCGATTCGACGCTGGTGGCGGAGAGGAAGAGCTTCAGGCCGGAGGCATGCACGGCGTCAAAGTCGATGAGGTCTTCGACCAGGGTGCGCAGAGGATTGTAGTTGAAAGGGTTCAGGTCATACGGGCTGGCGAGCGACGTGAGGGCGGAGGCCATCGCAAAGCCGGCCGCGCCGAAGCCGCCGAAGGCGGAACTGGAATCCGACACCCGCCGCCAGACCTGTTCGAGCGAGGCGCGCGCCCCTTCCGGCCCGTTTTCGCCGAGCCCGGCGGCATAGGCGACGGCGTTGACCGCGCCGGCAGACGTGGCGGAAATGGCCGAGAGGTCGAGCGTTTCCTCGCGGCTCAACCGGTCGAGCACGCCCCAGGTATAAGCGCCGTGGGCGCCGCCGCCTTGCAAGGCCAGACTGATCGGGCGGCGCTTCGGCTTGCCGTTGGTCTTGCCGTTGGCGGGGGTCTTGTCATTCGGCATCGGGAGGGCTCCTTCCGGCTGCAGCCCGCTCCTGCTAACGGAAGGCGGCGCCGACGGCCACCCCGGAGACTAGCATGCCTGCCCTGCACGACCCGACTGCCTCGGCCCCGCGCACGTTAACCATCGATCATGTCGGATCGCAGGGCGACGGGCGGGCGCAGGACGCCGGCCGCTGGGTGTCGGTGCCGTTCACGCTGGCCGGGGAAGTCGTGGAGGTGAGCGGCGATGGCGAGCGCCTGAAGCTGGAACGTGTGGCCGAGGCCTCGCCCGCGCGGGCCGCGCCGTCCTGCCGGCATTTCGGAAAGTGCGGCGGGTGCACGTTGCAGCACATGGCGGCGGCGCCCTATGCCGTGTTCAAGCGCGACCTGATCCTCCGTGTACTGAGCGCGCGCGGGCTTGAGGCGGAGGTGGCGGACACATGGGTGACGCCTGCCCGGTCGCGCCGGCGCGCGGCACTGGCGGCGAGACGCCGTGGCAATGAAGTCGTGCTCGGGTTCCATGCCCGCAAGAGCCATGAACTGGTCGCGCTGTCGGAATGCCCGGTACTGCGCCCGGCCATCGTGGCGGCGCTGCCCGCCTTGCGGGCGATTGCTGGCCATGTGCTGGCCGGCAAGGATGAAGTCGGCCTGCTCGTGACCGAGACTGCCTCGGGTCTCGACCTGCACATCACGGGCCTCGCCAAAGAGGTGAAGGCGCTGGCACGCGCCGAAGCGATGAGCGCTGCGCTGCGCGCCGGTTTCGGACGTGTCTCGATCGAGGATACCGACGTGTTGACCGAGCGCCGCCCCCGCCTCCCGGCGGGCGCGGCCAGCTTGCTGCCGCCGCCAGGCAGCTTCCTGCAGGCAAGCGCCGAGGCGGAGACCGAGATGGAGCGCATCGTGCGCGAACACGTCAAGTTTGCCAGCCGCGTCGCCGACCTTTTCTCCGGATGCGGAACATTCGCGCTGCGCCTTGCCGCAGAAGCAAGCGTGCTGGCGGCAGAAGGCAATGCGGCCGCCATCGAGGCGCTGAGGGAATCGGTGCGCGCGGCGCATGGTCTGAAACCGGTGACCGCCGAGGTGCGCGACCTGTTCCGCAACCCCTATGGCGCCGCAGAGCTTGCGCGGCTGGACGCCGTCGTGCTGGACCCTCCGCGTGCGGGTGCGGCGGCGCAGGTGGCGGAACTGGCGAAGAGCATGGTGGCAAAGATCTCTTATGTCTCGTGCGATCCCGGCACGCTGGCGCGCGACTTGCGCACTCTGGTCGACGGCGGCTACCGGATCGTCCGTATACATCCCATCGACCAGTTCCTCTGGTCGGCGCATGTCGAGGCGGTCGCCCTGCTGGAGCGCGCCCGATGACCGGCAAGCCGCAACCCGCCGTCGGCACCATCTGCTTCAAGGGTGAGGACGTGCTGCTGATCCGCCGCGGCACGAAACCGCTGGCGGGAGATTGGTCGATCCCTGGCGGGCGGATCGAATTCGGCGAGCCTGCCGAAGCGGCGGCGCTGCGGGAGTTGGCTGAAGAGACTGGCGTGACGGCGCGGCTGGTGGGGCTGGTGGATGTCGTCGACGCGATCTTCAGGTCGCGGACCAGCGGCGAAGTGGCGCGCCACTACCTGCTGTTTGACTACGCTGCGGTATGGACCGCGGGGGAAGCCATAGCAGGCGACGACGCCGGCCACGCCGAGTGGATTTCCCCGGAGCGTCTCGCGCAGTTGCCGCTGTGGGACGAGACACGGCGCGTGATCGAGGCGGCGCGGCTGCTTGTGCGCGGCTGAGCCTTCCCATGGGGAAGCGATCCGATTGCCTGCTTGACCCGCCGCACTGTCAGGTCTGTTTAGGCAGGCAAGAAATCTCAGACACACAGGGAGCACATCAACATGACCTACAAACCCTTTGATCTCAGCGGCAAAGTTGTCGTCGTCACCGGCGGCAACAAGGGCATTGGCCTCGGCATGGTTGAGGCGCTGGCGGCGTCCAACGCGGATGTCGTCATCTGGGGCCGCAAGACGGCCGACAATGACGCAGCCGTCAAATCGGCGTCGAAGCTGGGTACCGGCAAGGTCAAGGCCTGGGCCGTCGACGTGGCGGACGAGGCGCAGGTTGTGAAGGCGATGAAAGAGGCCGAGGAAGAGTTCAAGCGCATCGACGCCTGCATCGCGAATGCCGGTGTCGGCCGCGGCGCCGCCGCGTTCGAGCAGATGACGCTGGAGACTTGGCGCTATAACCAGTCGATCAACTCCGAAGGCGCCTTCCTGACGTTGCGCGAGGCGGCCAAGTCGATGGTGGCGCGCGCCAAGGCGGGTGATCCGGGCGGCAGCCTGGTCGGCACCGCTTCGCTCGCGGGTATCGAAGGCGCCGGCCGCAACCAGGCCTATGCCCACACCAAGGGCGGCCTGATCGCGATGATGAACGCATGCGCCGTCGAATACGGCCGCTACGGAATCCGGGCGAACTCGGTGCTGCCGGGCTGGATTGCCACGGACATGACCGAAGGCGCGCAAGGCAACGACGTGTTTGCTACCAAGGTGATCACGCGCGTGCCTATTCGCCGTTGGGGTGAACCGGCAGACTTCGGCGGCATCGCGGTCTACCTCGCGTCAGACGCCTCTAAGTATCATTCGGGTGATACGCTGGTCATCGACGGCGGCTACGCGAAGTTCTGATTCGGCATGGCCCTGATCGACCATACCGGGATAGGCGTGTCCGACATGGCCGCTTCATCCCGGTTCTATGATGCGGTCTTCGCGGCCCTCGGAATCAAACGCGTGATGCAGCTGCCCCCGGACACCGGCGCCGACGGCGTGGCTTACGGGTTTACTTATCCGGAGTTCTGGATCGACCGGTTTCATCCACCGGCGCAGCGCTATCACACGGCGTTCGCGGCGCGCAGCCGGGCAGTCGTAGACGCCTTCCACGTGGCGGCCCTCGCGAATGGCGGCATGTGCAATGGACCGCCCGGCCTTCGGGAAGGCGGATATCCGCCTGGCTACTATGCCGCCTTCGTGCTCGATCCTGACGGCAACAATATCGAAGCCGTCTGCCGCGAGACCTGACCTGGGTGCCAAAGAAAAAGGCCGCTTCCCGAAGGAAGCGGCCTTATCTTTTGGACCAGTAACCTGGATCCGCGCGGAGATTACTCCGGAGCGGTTTCCGTGGTGGTTTCCGGCGTAGCTTCTTCGACGGCTTCTTCGACAGCTTCGGTGGTCGCGTCGACAGCAGCGTCGGTGGCTTCGGTCGTCGCTTCGACGGCTTCGGTCACGGCTTCTTCGGTCGTAGCAGCAGCTTCGGTCGCCACTTCTTCGACGGTTGCTTCTTCAGCGGCCGGAGCAGCTTCTTCGGTCGCGCCGCAAGCAGCGAGAACGAGAGCCGAGGCGGCAGCAGCAGCAAGGATCAGCTTTTTCATGATGGTAGTACCCCTGTTGAGTGTTCTTGCGAACGGTCGGTGATCTAGCACTTGTTTAACATTGCCGAAAGTTAATTCTTCAGCGATGTCAACCTTCGCGGTTCGGTTGAAAGAAACCCTCACCCGCCTATGGATGAGGGCAGCTTCAAGCCGCTGTCCGATTACTCGGGTGCGGCTTCTTCGGTAACGCCTTCTTCGGCAGCGGCTTCAGCCGGGGCAGCTTCTGCCTCCGCTTCGGCAACCACTTCAACGGCTTCGGCTTCACCCGTTGCTTCCACTTCAACCGCTTCCACAGCGGCTTCAGCTTCCACGACTTCGGTTTCGACGGCAGGCTCACCTGCATAGGCAACGCCGGCGAAAAGGATTGCAGCGGCAGCGCCAGCAAACAGTTTGGTCATTTGGAGTTTCCCCTCACTTTTTTGACACCCTGCCCAGCGGAGATTTCCACGGACCCAGCGCTCATGCCCATTGATCAGGGCCAGATTGCGGCAAAGACACGGCAAATCTGTTCCAAATGCGGCCTGCACTGCAAAACGCCGAAGACTCTTGCGTTGACGTGGCGGCGCCAGCCTAAGGATTGGGCAACCCATCCCCCTTCACGGAGCTCCCCTCATGGCATTGCAAACCCGCCTGACCAAACTGCTGAACGTCCAACACCCGATCATGCTGGCCGGCATGGGCGGCGTTTCCTATGCGGAAGTCTGCGCGGCGATGTGCAATGCGGGCGGCTATGGCGTACTCGGCATGGCGGGCACCAGCCCGGACTTCATCGCCGGCCAGATGAAGCGGGTGAAGGAACTCGCCCCCGGCAAGCCGTTTGGCGTGGACCTCCTCGCGGCGAGCCCGGAGAGCCTCGAGGAATCGGTGGACGTCATCATCAAGGGCGGCGCCGATTCGTTCGTGGCCGGCCTCGGGGTGCCGCTTCCGATCATGGCGCGCCTGAAGGCCGCCAAGGTGAAGGTCATGGTGGTCGGCGGCGCGGTGAAGCACGCCATCAAGGCCGAGGAAGCAGGCTGTGACGCGGTCATCCTGCAGGGCGGCGAAGGCGGCGGCCATACCGGCCTCGTCGGCACCATGCCGCTGGTCGCGCAGGCAGTCGAAGCCGTGAAGATCCCGGTGATCGCCGCCGGCGGCATCTATGATGGCCGCGGCCTTGCCGCCGCCCTGGCGCTGGGCGCCGAAGGCGTCTGGATGGGCACCCGTTTCATCGCCTCGGCCGAGGCCCACGCCGCCAACATGTACAAGAATGCCGTCGTCGAGGCCGGCGACACCGACACGACCCGCACCCGCTGCTATTCCGGCAAGCCGATGCGCTGCCGCACCAATGACTATATCAATGACTGGGAAAGCCGCCCGCAGGACATCCAGCCGTTCCCGCACCAGGCCATCCACTCGACCCGCACCGGCGTGATCGGCGGCATCGGCGGCATCACCGACGAGGCCAAGCTGTCGATGGACAAGTCCTGCTTCGCCATGGGCCAGTCGGCAGGCGGTGTGCGCGAAGTGAAGCCGGTGGCGGCGATCGTCGCGGACATCATGCGCGACGCCGAGGCGTCGATCTCGCGGATTGCCGGGCTGCGCGCAAACGCGAAGGCGTGATCCGTCAGCTGACGAAGACCGTCTTCCGGTTCATGAAGGCACGGATGCCATCGGCGGCGAGTTCGCGGCCGTAGCCTGATTGCTTGACGCCGCCGAACGGAAGGCGCGGATCGGAGGCGACCATCGCATTGACGAAGGTCGCCCCGGCCTCGAGATCACGCACGGCTGTTTCGATTTCGCTGTCGTCCTGCGTGAACAGGACCGAACCGAGGCCGAAGGGGATTGCGTTCGCCGCCGAGATTGCGGCTGCGAGGTCCGCCACCTTCCAGAGGCTGGCGACCGGTCCGAACAATTCCTCCCCGGCCGCCGGCGAGCCGTCTGGGGCGTCCTCCAGCACCTGCGGCGCAAACCAGGCGCCCGTCTTCGGCAGGTCCGCCAGTCGCGTGAGGCGCTTCGCGCCCGCCTTGAGACTAGCCGCCACCTGGCCTTCGAGGTCGGCGCGGAACTTTGCCGACGCGAGCGGTCCGATATCGCTGTCCGCCCGCATGGGGTCGCCGATGCGGAGCGCTTCGAAGCCCGCGACGAAGGCATCCCGGAATGCTCCGTACACGTCGGCATGAACGAAGAAGCGTTTCGCCGCGATGCAGGATTGGCCGTTGTTCTGCACCCGCGCCCTGACGGCCACTTCCGCGGCCTTCGCAATGTCGGCAGATGGCATGACGATGAACGCATCCGATCCGCCGAGCTCAAGGAGACTTGGCTTCAATGCCCTCCCCGCCGACGCGGCCACGCTTTTGCCAGCGGGGCCGGAGCCGGTGAGCGTCACGGCGCGCACACGTTCATCGGCAATCACGCGCTCGACGCCGTCTGAACCGATCAGCAGCGTCTGGAAACAGCCTTCCGGGAAACCCGCCTCGCGAAAGACTTCCTCGATGTTCAGCGCACAGCGCCAGACGTTGGAGGCATGTTTCAGCAGGCCGACATTGCCCGCCATCAGTGTCGGGGCGGCAAATCGGAAGACCTGCCAGAACGGGAAATTCCACGGCATGACCGCCAGCACCGGCCCCATCGGCAGGTGGCGCACAAACGATCGCCGCGCCTCCGTCCTTATCTGCTCGTCGCGCAGGTAGTCTTCCGCGTGATCGGCATAATGCCGGCAGGCGAGCGCGCATTTCGCCACTTCCGCTTCGGCCTGTGCGACGGGCTTGCCCATCTCGCGCACCATGTCGCGGGCATAGTCCGGCTGGCGGGCCTCCAGGATGCCGGCGGCCTTGCGCATCAGGTCTGCGCGGTGCGCGAAACTGGTGAGGCGCCAGTCGCGGAAAGTTGAGTGCGCCCTCTCCAGCGCGGCATCGACCTTCGCCTCATCGTGTGGCCTGAAGGTTTCGATGATCTCGCCCGTCGCTGGGTTGACCGAGTTGACCGTCTTTTCCGCCATGCAAGTTCCTCCGGTTCAGGCCGCGCCGCTTACGGGTCAGCGGGCGCATCGTTCACGGAACGAACCGACCGCCCGACCGTTGCGTCACGGTGGGCTGGAAATACCACAGGAGCAATCATGACAACGCCGGAAGACCTCGAAAAGAAACTCTGGAAAGCGGTGAAATCCGACCGCACGATCATGCTTGGCCTCGAGCGTCCGGGGGCGGGTGATGCGCAACCGATGACCGCCATCGTCGAAGACGATACCCGTGGCCCGATCTGGATCTTCTCCGCCAAGGATGTCGACCTGGTGCAGGCAATCAACGGCGAGGAAGCCGCCGTCGCGCAGTTCGCCTCCAAGGGGCACGACCTGTTCGCCACCATGCATGGCACGCTCACCCTGCAGAATGATCCGGCGACGGTGGAGCGCCTCTGGAACCCGTTCATCGCCGCTTGGTACGAAGGCGGCCGCTCGGACCCCAAGCTGCGCCTGCTGCGCCTTGACCTTCACCGCGCCCACGTCTGGCTCAATGAGAACAGCCTGTTCGCCGGTCTGAAACTGCTGATGGGCAGCGATCCCAAGAAGCAATACGCCGACAAGACGGCTGACATCCGCCTCTGAGGCGCGCCCCTCGCCGCGCTTCTCAGGCACCCGTGCAGGGACCCGCTGATCCGGGTCCCTGCACTTCCTTTACGCCCCGACCCGTCCTGCGTGACCCGAGACAGACCCCCCAACTCATGCTAGCCGTGACGGGATGCTGTTTGCCGGGGACGTGGTTTGAACAAGCTTTTTGCCGAACTTCAGCGCCGGAACGTGTTCCGGGTAGCCGGTGTATATGCCGTCGTGGGCTGGCTCCTGATCCAGATCGCAGTGGCCGTGCTGCCGACTTTCGGCGCGCCCCAATGGATCGCCCAGACCTTTATTGCGCTCATCTTCCTCGGCTTCCCCATTGCGCTCATTTTCGCCTGGGCCTTCGAAATGACGCCGGAAGGCATGAAACGCACTTCGGCGGTACCAGAAGGCGAAAGCATCACCGGCAAGACCGGCAAGCGCCTCGACATGGTCCTGGCCGGGACGGCCGCGCTCCTCGTGATCGTGATCATCGGCGACCGGCTCATTCCGCACGGCGATACCGGCCGGCGCGGAACGGGCGCGCATGAGGACTTCTCCATCGCGGTGCTACCATTCTCCGACATGAGCCCGGAGGGCGATCAGGAATACTTCGCCGACGGCATCTCGGAAGAATTGCTGAATGTGCTGGCACAGGTGCCGGGGCTGGAAGTCGCCGGCCGCACCTCGTCTTTCGCGTTCAAGGGACAGAACACGGACCTGCGAGAGATCGGTCGCATACTGGATGTCGCGCATGTGCTCGAAGGGTCCGTACGCAAATCCGGCAACAGGGTGCGCGTCACCGCCCAGCTGATCCGCGCCGACAACGGCTTCCACATGTGGTCGGAGACCTATGACGGCGACCTGACGGACATCTTCGCCGTACAGGACGAAATCGCGAACGCCATCCTTGCCGAGTTGAAGCCCCAGCTGATGGGAACGGTCGCGCCAGCCGCTGCACCGCGTACGGACATCACGGCCTACGACTTCTACCTCCTTGCCCAGCAGAAGGCCGCACTGAACACGATGGCAGGCTTTCAAGCCGCCGCCGAAGCGCTCGACAAGGCGCTTGAGATCGACCCGGACTTTGTTCCGGCCCTTGCCTGGCGTGGATATTACGAACTGATGATGTCGGACGGGAACGGCGCCGCAGGCGACATTCCGGCCGAAGTCGCCTTCAAGCGGGCGGACGAATGGATTTCCCGCGCGCTCAGGCTCGACCGCGACTCTGCGGACGCGCTGTTTGCAAGGGCGGGGCTACTGTCGATGTCGTTCGACGCGGAGACCCGGAAGCAGGCGGAGGCCTTTTACAAGCGCGCGCTGGAAAAGAAACCGAACTTTGCCCTTGCCCGCAACGACTACGGCTACTGGCTGTCAGATCAGCAGCGGTTTGATGAAGCGGTGGCACAATTCGAGATCGCGCTTGAGCACGATCCCGCGCAGAGCGATGTGAACTCCAACCTGATCTCGCACTATTCCGGTCTCGGAGACTACACACGGGCGCGCGAACTTGTGGACCGGTGGAGCGAAATCTCGCCGCAAAACCCTGGCCCCTTCGCGTTCCGCGCCGAAATAGAATCGGCCTTGGGCAATCTCGCCGAAGCCCTGAAATTTCGCCGCCGCGTGCTCGAACTTGCGCCAGACGATCCACGCGCGTCGCGCGACCTGCACTTCACGGAATTGCAGCTCGGCGAGTTCGAAAACGGACTGAAGGCGAAGGAGCCTTACATCCGCTACCGCGCCATGATGTTGATGGGCCGCAAGCAAGACGCCCTCAAACTGGTTGCGAGTGAACTCGCCGCGCGCCCGGATTTCCCCTCCCAACAGTCGGATTACCTCGACCTTCACAATGTGGTTCGCGACTGGAAGGAAGTTGTCAGATACTACGATGCGACGTGGGACAGCCTGGAGGCTTTCCAGAGTCCCTTCCGGTATCCGCCTTACAATATCGTCCTGCCAGCGCTGCTCGATGCCAAGCACCCCGACGCGCCCGCAATGCTCGCCGCCTGGCGTGAGTCGATCGATAGTCGCCGTTCGGAAGGCTTTGCCAGCGGCCAGATGGACGCGATCGAAGCCAACCTGCTGCTGATTGAGGGAGACACGGATAAGGGGATGGATCTGGCGGAAGCCGCTTACGCCAGAGGCTTCCGCAACATCACGCTGTTCATGTCACCGTATCTGAACGATCCTGCCAACCCGCGCGGCAAGGCCTTCCTGGCCAAGTATTCCAAGGACCTGAACGCTGAACGCGCGAAGCTGGGACTCCAGCCGATCGACCCGCCGAAGCCTTACAAGTGACGCGCCGGCCTAGAGCCAGCCGCGCCACTTGAAGAACTGGTAGGGTACGATCGCCGAAAGGACCATCAGCACCAGCGCGAACGGGTAGCCATAAGGCCAGGCGAGTTCCGGAATGAACTTGAAGTTCATGCCATAGATCGACGCGATCAGCGTCGGCGGCAGGAAGACGACGGCGGCGACCGAGAAGATCTTGATGATGCCCGTCTGCTGGATGTTGATCATGCCGAGCGTCGCATCCAGCAGGAAGTTGATCTTCTGGGTGAGGAACGCGGCGTGATCGACAAGCGACTGCACATCGCGGCCGAGCGACTTGAAACGACTTGAGGCTTCCTTGTCGGCCTTGCGCGCCTGCGCGGCGGCGGTCGCGTAGGTCAGCAGGCGCTGCACCGAGATCAGGCTTTCATAGACCTTCGACAACAGGTCGCCCTTGCGGCCGATCTGTTCGAGTACGGACTGGAAATCGCGCGGCTTCGGCTTGGGCTTCGGCGCGAGCAAGGCAGCAGGCCCCGTGGACTTGGGCGCGGGTGTCTCGATCGCGAAGATGCCGCGCGAGACATCGTCCAGTTCGTGGCCTGTGCGTTCGAGCACATCGCCCGCGCGTTCGATCAGCGCTTCCAGCAATCCGGCAAACAGGGATTCGGCGGTGTTGGTGCCGGACTTCTGACAACGCGCGACGAACGTGTCGATGGCCCGGGGCGCCTCGTAACGCACCGTGATCAGCCGATCGCCGGCCAGAACGAAGGTCGCCGGCGACAACAGGACGGCGTCGCCATCCGTATGCGACAGCATCATCGCGGTCATGAAATGCGCGCCGTCCTCGGCATAAAGACGGCTCGAAAGTTCGATCTCGCTGGTTTCCTCACGCGTCGGCACATCAATGCCGAAAGCCCGCTCGACCGCCGTCTCTTCGTCCTTGGTCGGGCGCAGCAGATCGATCCAGACGGCGTCGTCGAGGGCCGCGAGGTCCTCGCCGGAAAAGGCAAACCGGCCTGACCGGTTGGAATAGGTGCGGATCATGCGGGGTCTTCCGGAAACGCGTTCACCGTCTCAGGTCTGGGCCAATCCGCCGTTGCAGGCAACCGGGCTATCCCGCCGGTGTCAGCTTCAGCAAACGGCCGCCGTCCTTGTCTTCAAGCACGTAGACAGCGCCGTCCGGTCCCTGTTCGACTTCGCGTACGCGCTTGCCCCATTCGAAGCGTTCCGCTTCGGCGGCCGACCCGTCCGGCTGAATATCCACGTGGACGAGCGCCATCGACGATAGCCCGCCGATCAACGCATCGCCGCTCCAGTCACCGAACACGCTGCCGTCATAGATGATCAGGCCTGCCGGGCTGATCGAAGGCACCCACCAAGCGGCGGGCGCGGCAAATTCCGGACGCGTATCGTGGTCGGGGATCACCGTGCCATCATAGTGGTCGCCGTTAGAGACTTCCGGGTAGCCGTAATTCTGCCCACGGACGATCACGTTCAGCTCGTCGCCGCCCTTTGGGCCCATCTCGTGCTCCCAGAGCTGGCCGTCCGGCGCAAAGGCAAGGCCGAGGGGATTGCGGTGGCCGAGGGTCCATATCTCGGCCGCCACGCCGCCGTCGCTGGCAAACGGATTGTCAGCGGGCACCGAACCGTCGAGATTCAGGCGCACGACTTTTCCGAGCGTCTGGGCCATGTCCTGCGCGGGCGTGAATTTCTGACGCTCGCCGGAGGAAATGAACAGGTGCCGGTCCGGCGAGACGGCGAGCCGGTGGCCGTAATGGCCGTTGCCCGGCACGGCGTTGGACTGGCGCCAGATCACCTCGCGCGCGGTAAACGTGCCGCCAGTTGAGGTGAGGTCAAGGCGCGCCAGCTCGACTGCCGCGCGGGACAACTCGTCATTGTCCGCGTCGCGCGCCACATAGGAGAGATAAACCTCGCCCGTGGACGCAAAATCGGGATGCAGGATGATGTCGCCGAGGCCGCCCTGTCCGCGCGCTTCGACGCGCGGTCCGCCGCTCACTTGCCCGGCTTTGCTGCCGTCGGCATCCAGCAGCCAGATGGCGCCGCCCTTTTCCGTGACGAGCGCGCGACCGTCCGGCAGGAAGGTCATGGCCCAGGGGCTGTCGAAGGTGGCAAGTTCAACGGCGCGCAAGGGCGTGCCCTTCGTGCCGGTCACGACGAAGCCGCCATCGGCTTGCGGCGCGACCGAAGCGGGCGGCTCGCTGGCGCACGCGGAAAGGGCGAGCGCGGAAACGGCCGCGGCGAAGGCGGAAGAGCAGAGCTTGGACATGAGGGGCCTCCTTAGGCGGACGGCCCCGCGGCAAATGCGGCGGGGTCCACGAGATGCTTCATGGGCTTGCCAGCGAGATAGAGCGCCAGGTTGGCGAGGAAAGTGTCGTCTGCGCCTGTGACCGTGCCCGGTGTGTCGGAACTGTCGTGCGGGGTTATGGCAATTTTGGGATGCTGCCAGAGCGGGCTGTCCGTCGGCAGGGGTTCGGTGCGCGTCACATCCAGCGCCGCGAAGGCCGGCCGGCCTGCATCGAGGGCCGCCACCAGCGCCGCTTCATCGACCAGCGCGCCGCGACCGAGGTTCATGAACAGGGCATGCGGCGCCATCGCAGCGAAGAAGGCTGCATTCGCCATGTTTTCGGTTTCCGGCGTGTGCGGCGAGCAGAGCAGGACGACATCCGCGCCGGGCAATTCCGTCAGGAGCTGCGCGGGAGCCGCGATGCGCGCCGCGCCCTCGGCCGGCCCCGGCGAGCGGCGCACGCCGGTCACCTCGCCGCCCAGCGCGGTCACGCGCCGGCCGACCGCCTGCCCGATCGATCCATATCCCACCACCAGCCAGCGCGAGCCGCGCACCTCGCGCGCCTTCACACGCTGCCACTTCGAGCCAGCCTGCAGCGCCCGGTGCGCCGGTCCTTCGCGCAGGAAATCGAGCGCCTGCCACAGGGCCCATTCGGCCATCGATTCGGCCTGCGTGTGGTTGGTCGTGTAGAGGCGCGCCTTCTGGCCAATCATCATCAGGGCGGGGTTCTCGATGCCGGCGGCGGCCGACTGGAACCAGTCCAGCGACGGGCTCTTGAGGATGCCGGTCATGAATTCGCGCACCACCGAGGAAAAGAAAGCGTCGGCATTGCCGAACGCGATGTCCAGTGGCGGCAGGTCATCCAGCGCCGTACTGGTCCAGGCGTCGTGCGCCTTGCCGGCATCGTCGATGGTGACAAAGCGGACAGCGGCTTCCAGCCCCTTGAGCCGCGGGCGAAGGCGCGCGAAAGTCCGCGCATGAACAAGACACGTTTTCATGGCCTCCTGCTTAGCCTTGCCTTGGTCGCGGGCACAAGCGCCGCACAGACCGGTTTGCCGGTTCGCGGGCCCGACTATTTCCGGGACGCCGCCGAGCTGGCCCGCGTCCTTGGCTCCGCCCACGCCATCCGGGTGCGCTGCAACGGGCGCGACGACCAGTACTGGCGCCGCTACATGGCGGACATGCTGGCGTTCGAGGCGCCCGAATCGGGCAACCTGCGCTCCTCGCTGGTGCGCGAGTTCAACGACGCTTTTTCCGATGTCAGCCGCGACTACCTGGTGTGCGACAGCGTGGCGGTGGCCGCCGAGGCCCGCTTCGCCGCCGATGGCCAGGAAATCTCCACGCGGATGGCCACCTTCTATTTCCCCAAGCGGGAACGTACCGGCAAGGGATTTGAGTGATGCGCAATATTGTGACTGCCGGCCTCGCTGCCCTGCTACTTGCGGCCTGCACCTCTGATGGTCCCGCGCCGGCACCTGAACTGAGCGCCGCGGCACCCGTCGCCGCCGAACCGGAAGCACCCGGGTCCGGCGGGCGCATGCCTTCGGGCCGCGACCTTGGCGTGCGCTCCGCGGTCGTCGCCCCGAACGGCGCCGCCGCAACAGCTCACCCGCTCGCCACGCAGACTGCGCTGGATGTTCTGAAAGCCGGCGGCACCGCGATGGACGCCGCCATCGCGGCCAACGCCATGCTTGGCCTCGTCGAGCCCACCGCCAATGGCATCGGCGGCGACCTGTTTGCCATCGTCTGGGACCCGAAGACCGAGAAGCTCTACGGCTATAATGGTTCCGGCCGTAGCCCGATGGATGCGACGCTCGCCGACATGCAGGCGATCGCCGACAAATTCATGGACGGCAAGGAACTGCCGCCACACGGAACCGCGCCCGTAACCGTGCCGGGCACCGTGGACGCCTGGTATGCCCTCCATGAGAAATTCGGCAAACGTCCGATGGCGGACAATCTCCAGCCCGCGATCACCTACGCGCGCAATGGCGCGCCGATCCCGGAAGTCATCGCCTATTACTGGGGCCGCAGCGCCGTCGCCTTCCCGAAATCTGCCGAGAGCGGCATGCTTGAGGAATTCGAGAACGCCCGCAAAACCTATTTCGACCCGCCGCCCCGCGAAGGCGCGCTGTTCCGCAATCCGGACCTTGCAGACACGCTTGAGAAGATTGCCGAGAAGGGCCGTAACGAATTCTACAAAGGCATCATGGCGAAAGACATGGCCGCCTATTTCAGCCGTATCGGCGGCCATCTCGATTATGACGACTTTGCCGCCCACAAGGGCGAATGGACCGAGCCCTTCTGCGTCACGTACCGCGAAGATTACAAGGTCTGCGAACTCGGCCCCAATACGCAGGGCATCGCCGCGCTGCAGATGTTGCAAATCCTCGAGAAGTTCGACCTGCGCGCGATGGGCTTCGGCTCGGCCGACAGCATGATGGCGCAGGTGGAAGCCAAGCGGATCGCGTTCGCAGACCGCGCGCGGTTCTACGCTGACCCCGCCTTCACGCGCTTCGAACCGCAGGCGCTGATCGATCCGGCCCGCACGGAGCGGCAAAGCGCGCTGATTGATACCGGCGCAGCAATGGCGACCGTTCCGATCGAGCCGTTCGGCGACGTCGAGGTAGAGGCGTTCGACGGCGCCGAAGCTGACGCCAAGCTGAAGCAAGGCGACACGACCTACCTCACCGTCACCGACAAGGACGGCATGATGGTGTCGCTGATCCAGTCGAACTATCGCGGCATGGGCTCGGGTCTTGTCGCCGACGGCATGGGCTTCATGTTCCAGGACCGCGGCCAGCTGTTCAGCCTCGACCCCAATCACCCGAACGTCTGGGCTCCCGGCAAGCGGCCGTTCCACACGATCATTCCGGCGTTTGCCTTCAAGAAAGACATGCCCGGCTGCCAGGTGCGCGCCGAACCCATCGAACAGGCCTGCCCGTTCGAGCCCTGGCTCAGCTTCGGCCTGATGGGCGGCGGCATGCAGCCGCAAGGCCATGTCCAGATCATCCTCAACCTCGTCGACTATGACATGGGCCTGCAGGAAGCCGGCGACGCTGCGCGCTGGGAACATCTTGGCGGCTGCGAACCGACCAACGCGCTGGATGGTGATCCGTGTGAGGAAGATATGGGAGTTGTCGAGATCGAAGGCGGCATCCCGGCGGCCACCAAGGCCGAGCTGGAAGCGCGCGGCCACACCGTGAAATACATCCGCGCCAATGCCGGCGGCTACCAGGCCATCATGCGCGACTTCGAAACCGGCGCCTGGATCGCCGCCACCGAAATGCGGAAAGATGGCAATGCTGATGGGTATTGATCTCTCAAGCCCCTTCTCCCCACTGGGGAGAAGGGGTTGGGGATGAGGGGAGCAGAGCGTGCCAAAAAGTTCCGCCGCTTCGCGCGCACGCAGTCTTCGCCAAAAGAGCAACGCGCCAGAAGACGTTGCATGGCAGGCCCTCAGGACTTTGCGTGAATATGGCTTTCCGGTACGAAGACAACATCCGATCCAGAACATGATCGTGGATTTTGCGATCACGAAGGCGCGGCTCGTCATCGAAATAGACGGCGGAATTCACAAGCTGCCGGATGTTGCCGCGAGAGACGCCGCACGGGATCAGATCTTGAAGAGTCTGGGCTGGGACGTCCTGCGAATTCCGGCACAGGACGCGATGGCGCCGGATCACCTGCTGAGATTGGTACAAGAGAAACTCGGAATTTAGTGCCCATGCCTTTAAGCCCCCTCGCCCCGCTTGCGGGGAGAGGGGGTTGGGGGTGAGGGGTTGCAGCAGTAGAGAAGGCACGACTCGCCTCACCCCTCATCCCCAACCCCTTCTCCCCTCAAGGGGAGAAGGGGCTTAAGAAAGGATCATGATGATGCCTCCCGAAGCCCCGCGCGACTGCCCGCTCTGCCCGCGCCTCGTCGCATACCGCGAAGCCGTGCGCGCAAAGGAGCCCACCTGGTTCAACGGTGCGGTGCCGAGCTTTGGCGATGCGAACGCGAAGCTCGTCATCGTCGGCCTCGCCCCCGGCGTGACCGGAGCCAACCGCACCGGTCGCCCCTTCACCGGTGATTGGGCGGGCGACCTGCTGTACGCCACCCTCGACAAGTTCGGTTTCTCGGAGGGCACCTATGATCAGCGCCCCGATGACGGCCTGACGCTCAACCGCGCGATGATCACCAACGCCGTGCGCTGCGTACCGCCCGAGAACAAGCCCGTCGGGGAAGAGATCAACACCTGCCGGCCCTTCCTGCAATCGCGCCTCGCCGCGCTGCCGAATCTCAGGGTCATCCTCTGCCTCGGCAAGATCAGCCATGACTCGACGCTGCGCGCGCTGGGCCTCAAGATCGGCGCGCACCCGTTCGGGCACGGCAAGCGGTATGAGGTGGAAGCCAACGGCCGCCCGGTGACCCTGCTGTCGAGCTATCACTGCTCGCGGTACAACACGAACACCGGCCGTCTCACCGCCGGGATGTTCGAAGACGTCTTCGCTGCCGCGAAGGAAGCCCTTGGCTAGGCGCCGGGCTTCCGACACTCTGAGGCCATGACAGAGGCATCGAACGCTCCGGATAACACCGTAGACCTGGTCGCGCTCGCCGCGTGGATGGACGGGCAAGGTCTCGGCCGCGGCCCGCTTGAGGATATCGTGCGCCTTGCCGGCGGCACGCAGAACATCCTCCTGAAGTTCTCCCGCGCCGGCCGCAGCTATGTGCTCCGGCGTCCACCTCCGGTGCTGCGGGCGAACTCGAATGAAACGATGCGCCGGGAAGCGCGCGTGCTCGCCGCCCTGAAGGGGACCGGCGTGCCGCATCCAGAACTGATCGCCGCCTGTCCGGACGAGGATGTGCTCGGCGCCGCGTTCTACCTGATGCAACCCATCGACGGCTACAACCCGGCCACCGGCCTGCCCGAGCCGTTTGTCTCGTCGGCCCAGCTGCGCCGCGAAATGGGCCTCTCCCTCGTCGACGGTATAGCGGCGCTCGGCGCGCAGGACTACGTTGCTCTCGGCCTCACCGGCCTTGGCAAGCCCGACAACTACCTCGAACGCCAGGTCGGCCGCTGGAAAGCTCAACTTGAATCATATGCCGAATTTCCTGAATGGGACGGCCTGAAGGACCTGCCCGATATCGCCGGCGTGGGCCGCTGGCTGGAAGAACACCGCCCGCGCAGCTTCGCGCCCGGCATCATCCACGGCGACTACCATCTCGCCAATGTCATGTACCGTTTTGACGCGCCGAAGCTCGCGGCGATTGTCGATTGGGAACTGACCACCATCGGCGACCCGCTGCTCGACCTCGGCTGGCTGCTCGCCACCTGGCCGGAAGACGGCGCCACCGCGGTGACGGTGACGCCTTGGGAAGGCTTTCCGTCTGCGGACGAACTCGTCGCGCACTACGCCGCCCAGACCACACGCGACCTCTCGCAAATCCACTGGTACGGCGTCCTCGCCTGCTACAAGCTCGGCATCATCCTCGAAGGCACCTATGCGCGCGCTTGCGCCGGCAAGGCGCCGAAAGCCACCGGCGACCAGCTGCATGCCAGCACCATCAACCTGCTCGAACGCGCCAACCGCTGGATCAGCTGACCCATGAACCCCGAAGGAACCCGGCCATGAAAGCTCTCATCTATCGCGGCCCGCGCGACATCGCCTTTGACTCCATGCCCGATCCGAAGCTGCACGACGACCGCGATGCGATCATCAAAGTCGACAAGTGCGCCATCTGCGGCAGCGACCTGCACATCTATCATGGCGAAACCTTCTCCGAAGACACGGGCTACTGCGTCGGCCATGAGGCGGTCGGCGAGGTGGTCGAGGCCGGGCGCGGCGTGCGTCAGCTGAAGACCGGCGACAAGGTGATGATCTCGGCCGCGGTGGGCTGCGGCCAGTGCCGCCCCTGCCTCGCAGGCATCGTCAACCGCTGCGAAAACAATGCGGCAGGCTGTTACGGCCTGTCCTCGAAGTTGCAAGGATGCCAGGCCGAATTCGTCCGTGTGCCCGCTGCCGACTTCAACGCCCAGAGAATCCCGGACGGCATCACCGCCGACCAGGCGCTGATGATGACCGACGCGCTCGCCACCGCCTGGTTCGGCGCGCGCAATGCCGACATCCAGCGCGGCTCGACGGTCGCCGTCGTCGGCCTCGGCCCCATCGGCCTCCTCGCGGCAGAAGCGGCCTTCATCATGGGCGCCGCGCGCGTGTACGGCATCGACCTCGTAGAAGGCCGCCGCGCCGCGGGCCGCGCCATCGGCCTCGAAACACCGGACCCCGCCATCGCCCGCGAATACATCACCGAAGCCACCAAAGGCCGCATGTGCGACAGCGTCATCGAAGCCGTCGGCCACTCCGCCACCATCCGCGCAAGCCTCGGCCTCACGGGCAAGCGCGGCACCGTCTCGGTCATCGGCGTCAATCAGGATCGCAGCTTCGATTTCCCGATGTCGAAAGCCTTCGGCATGGGCCTGACCTTCCGTATCGGGACATGTTCCGTCCCGCAGGAATGGCCGGAACTGATCCCGCTGGTCCAGTCCGGCCGCATCAAGCCGGAGAAGTACATCACCCACAACCTTCCGCTTTCGGACGGCGCCCACGCCTACGACATCTTCGACCGCCGCGTCGACGGCGCCATGAAGATGGTGTTCGATATGGGGCTTTAAGGCGCTCCTTCGGGTGGCGAGGAAGATCAGGGAACGAATTGCTTCCGGACTTCGCCAAACGCCCAGCCTGCGACCAAACCAGCAATTGCAAAAGCTGCGCACAGGTAAAGTTCTGAGAAAAAGTTCTTCCAAGCCCACGACTTCGACAGATGTCCAAGCAACGGCAATAAAAACCAGCCAAGACTGGCCAGTCCACCTGTCGCCATCCCCGCAGGGGCATATATGCGTGAACTTGGCGACCGTCCGGCCGCTTCAACCAATCGGCAAGCGATCAGCGCCGGAATGACAGAGATGCTGGCAATACCTCCGGCCACAAGCAGGAAGATTCTGGCTGAGTAGGTGTCGACCGGGAACTTCGGGACCGACTGGAACGCCGCTGCGACAATTGACATGGCCCACAAAGAAAACGTGGCGGCAAGCACAGCGCAGAAAAAAGACCCCCAGAAGATCACGAACCAACGCATCTACTAGCGACGCTCCTTAGTTCCACTCACGACGTCCTACCCGCCCTTCATGATCCGCGCCTTGTCGCGCGCCCAGTCGCGCTTGGCTTCGTTCTCGCGCTTGTCATGCGCCTTGCGGCCCGTGGCGACGCCAATCAGCAGTTTCGCGCGGCCCTTGTCGTTGAAGTAAAGCTTCAGCGGCACGATCGTGCGCCCGGCCCGTTCCACTTCCTGCGACAGTTTCGCCAGCTGCCGCTTCGACACGAGCAGCTTCCGCTTGCGGCGCGGTTCATGGTTGAATCGGTTCGCGCCGCCATAGGTCTGGATCTCGGCGTTGATCAGCCAGAGTTCGCCCTGCTCCACCGACGCGTAAGCCTCGGCGATATTCGCCTTGCCGTCGCGCAGCGATTTCACTTCCGAGCCGACCAGCATCACGCCGGCCTCCAGCGTGTCCTCCACGGCATATTCGCGGCGGGAGCGCCGGTTCTCGGCGACCATCCCGTCTGTGCGGCCTTTGACGGCAGGGGCTTTCGGCTTGGTTGCCATCGCCTAGACGTTCACACCCGCCAGCGCGAGGGCGGCATCGATCTGGGCGCGGGCGGCCGCGTCCGGCGGCGTGATCGGCAGGCGCACCTCGTCCGTACACAGACCCATACGCGACAGCGCATACTTCGCCGGCCCCGGCGAGGGCGAGCAGAACATCGCACGGTGCAGCAGCACCAGGCGCGCATTGATGGCGCGCGCCGTCTCCAGGTCGCCATCATCGAACGCGGCATGCATCGCGGCGCAGGCTTCCGGCAGCACATTGGCGGTCACCGAAATGCAGCCCGCCCCGCCCATCGTGCGATGCCCCAGCGCGCTCGAATCCTCGCCCGACAGCTGGATGAACTGCGTGCCCGGCGCGATCAGATGGTTGTGCAGCGCCACCCGCTCCATCTCGTCGCTCGCATCCTTGATGCCGATGATGTTCGGCAAGGCGGCCAGCGCCGCCACAGTCTGCGGCATCAGGTCGACGATCGTCCGCCCCGGCACGTTGTAGAGAAACACCGGCAGGGCGACCGCATCGTTGATCGCCTTGAAGTGGGCATAGAGGCCGTCCTGGTTCGGCTTGTTGTAATAAGGGCAGACGATCAGGGCGGCGTCCGCACCGACCGCCTTGGCATGGGCGGCAAGGTCGATCGCCTCTTCGGTCGCGTTCGATCCGGCGCCTGCGATCACCGGCACCCTTCCGGCCGCCACTTCCACGCAAAGGGTTACGACTGCTTTGTGTTCCTCGGTCGACAGGGTAGAGGTCTCGCCCGTCGTGCCGACCGGCACCAGCGCGCGCGACCCGCCTGCGATCTGGCGCTCGACCAGGTCAGCAAACGCCTTCCGGTCCACCTCTCCGTTCCGGAACGGGGTGACAAGCGCAGGGATCGATCCAGAGAACATCTTATTATTGCCAGTTTTTCAGGGATTCGTTTCAGGAATTCGTGGGATATGCGTGCTAGGCTGCGAAGCTTGGATTGTCACGCTTTGGCACAGAAATAAACATAGGCTTCCATGAGACTTGTCCGGAAAATCGCTGTGTTCGTGTCGCTGTCGGCGCTATTGGCGGGCGCCGCTGGCGCGGCTGTGCCCGAAACGCCGAGCCTGAAACCGGGCAAGGAGCTGCCGCCGGCGGCTTCCACGCCGGTGCTGAGCGTTAACACGGCGACCACCGCGCCCGCGGCCGCCGCCCCGTCGCTCACCGCCCGCTCGTCCAATGCCCTCTATCTGGCCCGCGCCCTCAGCGCCGCCGAACGCAGCCAGTGGACCGAACTGCAGAACCTGCAATACGGCGCGCCGGATCCGGTCCTGAAGAACGTGATCATGTGGAAGCGCGCCAGCGACGGCGTGCCCGGCATGACCTTCGACGAGCTCGACCTCGCGCTGACCCTGCTCGACGGCTGGCCGCAGACCGGCAAGATGCGCGACCGGGCCGAAGAGATCATCGAACTCTCCTCGCTCGACGCCAAGGCCCGCATTGCCTGGCTGGAAAAGTCCGGCCCGGCGACCGGTGACGGCAAGGTTGCCCTCGCCAATGCCCTTCGCGAGACCGGCCAGCGCGCCCGCGCGGATGACGTGATCAAGGACGCCTGGCGCAGCAATTCGCTGGACTCCGATGTGCAGCG
This sequence comes from Acidobacteriota bacterium, assembly GCA_016712445.1. Taxonomy (NCBI): domain Bacteria; kingdom Pseudomonadati; phylum Acidobacteriota; species Acidobacteriota bacterium. The sequence continues at coordinate 355,716 of JADJRB010000001.1, forward strand.
CCTCGTCCTCGCCCGCTACGGCCAATCGCTCAGCCAGGACGACCACCGTGCCCGCGTCGATTTCCTGCTCTGGACCGGTCAGACCAGCGCCGCCGAAGCCCTGAAGCCGCAGCTCACAGCCGACTACCGCAAGCTCACCGACGCGCGCATAGCGTTGGCCAAGCGCGCCAAGAATGTCGACTCCGCTGTGTCCGGCGTGCCCGACCACCTGCAATCCCATCCGGGCCTCCTCTACGAGCGCGCCAAATGGCGCCGTGTGAAGAAGGTCGACGGCGTCTCGGACCTGCTGCGCCAGATCGATGGCAAGGACGTACCGGCTTCGGGCCGCGGCCGCCTCTGGGACGAGCGCGCGATCGCGACGCGCGAGGAACTGAAGCTACGCAACTATGCGCGCGCCTACCAGCTGACGGCGCCGCACGGCATGTCGAGCGGCGGGGACTTTGCCGACGCCGAATGGCTCGCCGGCTGGATCGCGCTTCGTCTCAACGGCGATGCCACCCGTAGCCTTGGCCACTTCGAAACGATGGCTGCCGGCGTCTCCAGCCCGGTCAGCGTGGCGCGCGGCTATTACTGGACAGGCCGGGCCCGCGATGCGCTGGGTCAGGCCGACCAGGCAGTCGCCGCCTACAGCGTCGCCTCGACCCACAAGTACACCTATTACGGCCAGCTTGCCTCCGAACGTCTCGGCGACAAGGCGGTCGACCTCGGCGCGCCGCGTGTTCCGACGACGGAAGAACTGGCGAAGTTCAACGCCAATCCGGTCGTGCAGGCGATGCGCCTGCTCGGCGAGGCGGGCGAGTCGGAAAGCGTGCGCCAGTTTGCCTATTTCCTCGACGACCAGCTGACCGATCCGGTTGAATACGAACTGCTCTCCGCAATGGCGAACGAGCTTGCGACGCCGGAAGTTGGCGTACGTGTCGGCAAGGCCGGCCTGCAGCGCGGCGTCGTCGCGCCGGGCGCGGCCTATCCGGTCATCAACCCGCCGATCTCCCGCAAGCCGGAAGTCGAGCGCGCCTTCGTGCTCGCCATCACGCGGCAGGAAAGCGAATTCAATCCGAACGCCATCAGCCGTGTCGGCGCGCGCGGCCTGATGCAGTTCATGCCGGCGACCGCAAAAGGCGAAGCCCGCCTGCGCGGCCTCGGCTACCAGCAATCCTGGCTGACGGATGATCCCGGCTACAACCTCACGCTTGGCGGCCTGCATCTCGACACGCTGATCAAGCAGTTCGGCGGCAGCTACATCATGACCGCCGCGGCCTACAACGCCGGCCCGTCCCGCCCCGGCCAGTGGGTGCGCGACTACGGCGACCCCCGCACCGGCCAGATCGACCCGATCGACTGGGTGGAATTCATCCCCTTCTCCGAGACCCGCAACTACGTCCAGCGCGTCATGGAAAACATCCAGGTCTACCGCCACCGCATCTCCGGTCAGCCCGAAGACATCCGCCTCAGCGAAGACCTGAAGCGCGGGCGTCGGTAGATCCCGCCGCCGCCGTGCGCCAGGTGGGGCGGGGACAACGGCCCTTCCCCCCACCGCCTCCTGCCGCTACGCTACCTCCTCGATCGCTCCATAAGTCGGGCTGACTTGTGGAGTCTTTTGTGGACAGTTTGTGGAGCGGGGAACGGGCTATGAACGCAACCTTCAAGGCGGCACTTTTTGCGGGCGGGATCGCCCTCCTTTCGGCCTGCAACAATGAAACGGCAGGTGCGCCCGGCAGCGCAGCCGAGGGCGCAGGGCCCGGCGGCGCGACTGTGGCAACCGCCTCGGTCGCCGGCATGCCGGAAGGCCCGCTGCGGGTCGCCGACGAGAGCCTCGTCTCCCTCTACAAGCAGCTGCACGAGACGCCGGAGCTGTCCTTCAAGGAAGCTCAGACCTCGGCGCTCCTCGCCAGCGAGATGAAATCATTGGGATTTGCCGTCACCGAAGGCCTCGGCGATGTCTGGGTCAAGGACAAGGCCGTGCGCGACCATGACGAGGTCCGCCCCGGCGTCGGCGGCTACGGCCTCGTCGCCGTCTACGAGAATGGACCCGGCCCCGTCGTCCTCGTGCGCACCGACATGGACGCGCTCCCCGTGCCCGAACAGACCGGCTTCCCTTTCGCCTCGAAGGTCAATTCGCAAACCTGGACCGGCGTAGACAGCCCGGTCATGCACGCCTGCGGTCACGACGTGCACATGACAGTCTGGGTCGGCACGGCCCGCAAGCTTATTGCTGAAAAATCAAAGTGGAAGGGCACGCTCGTGATGATCGCGCAGCCCGCCGAAGAGATCGGCCTCGGCGCCGAGGCCATGCTGGCAGACGGGCTTTATTCGCGCTTCCCGAAGCCGGACTACAACATCGCCCTGCACGTTTCGGCCGGCGCCCCGGCGGGCACCATCAGCTATTCGTCCGGCTTCGCGCTCGCCAACGTCGATTCCGTCGACATCAAGGTGAAAGGCGTGGGCGGACACGGCGCCTATCCGCACACCACGGTCGACCCCGTTCTTGTCGGCAGCCATATCGTGGTCGCGCTGCAAAGCCTCGTGTCGCGCAACACGAACCCGCTCGACTCTGCCGTGGTGACAGTTGGCTCGTTCAAGGCCGGCGCCAAGCACAATATCATCCCCGATGAAGCCGAACTGCTGATCACCGTGCGCTCCTATGAGGACAAGACGCGCCAGATGCTGCTCGACGGCATCAAGCGGATCGCCGAAGGCCAGGCGGCCGCCTTCGGCGCCCCGGCGCCCGAGATCACGGTCGAAAGCGATTACACACCGGCGACCTATAACGACCCCGACCTGACAACCCGCGCCATGGCGGCGATCAGCAAGGAGCTTGGGGAAGCAAATGTCCGTTCGGTCCCACCGGTGATGGGCGGCGAAGATTTCAGCCAGTACGCCCGCACCGAAGACAAGATCCCGAGCGTCATCTTCTGGCTCGGCGCCGTCGACCCCGACAAGTACGCCGCCTCGCAGATCGACGGCATGCCGCTGCCCTCGCTCCACTCCGGCCTCTTCGCCCCGGACTACGATCCGGCAATTGCCACCGGCGTCGACGCGATGACTGCCGCCGTGGAAGCGCTGTTCAAGAAATAGCGTCGGCCTTTTCTTCCCCGTTTTCAAAGATGGCGGGATTAAGGCAGGCAACCTTGCCAGAGCCGATCCGATTCGCTATACCCCCTTTTGCTCAGAGTGCGCAAAAGTAGCAGCGCTGTCACGAACGAGCCCCGGGTCCCGCAACAACGTTTGAAGGCGTGCCTTGAAACGCGGACATTCGGGCCTAACTTATACTCAAATCGAGCATAATTACTCGAGGATGGAGGCTGACATGGCACGACTGATCGATTCCGGACCGGGCTGCCCGACCCCGACCCCGCTGCGGGGCCGCTCTGCGGCCGAGGCGCGCGGGCTGGTCTATGATGACGCCGTCAAGGCAGAGACCGACAGCCTTTATCCGCTGGTCGCCGATTTCGTGACGCCGATGGAATGGCCGGCGATCGCGCCGCTGGTGGCCGGTATCAACCGGCTCAAGAAAGCGAAGAACGCGGTGATCCTCGCGCACAATTACATGACGCCCGACATCTTCAGCCTGGTCGGGGATTTCCGGGGCGACAGCCTGCAGCTTGCCCGCGAGGCGGCCGCGACGAATGCCGACATCATCGTGCAGGCCGGTGTGCATTTCATGGCCGAGACCTCGAAGATCCTCGCGCCCGAAAAGACCGTGCTGATCCCCGACACCCGCGCCGGGTGCTCGCTGGCGGCGTCGATCACGGGCGCGGACGTGCGCCTGATCAAGCAGAAATATCCGGACTATCCGGTTGTCACCTATGTGAACTGCACCGCCGAGGTGAAGGCCGAGTGCCATATCACGTGCACCAGCTCCAATGCGGCGCAGGTGGTCGAACACATCGCGAAAGAATGGAACAGCGACACCGTGATCATGGTGCCGGACCAGTATCTGGCCAAGAACGTGGCCGCGCAGACGGGCATCCGGATCCTGACCTGGCCGGGCGCGTGCGAGGTGCATGAGTTGTTCTCGGCCGAGGACGTGAAGCAGCTGCGCGAGGCGCATCCGGGCGTCGTCATCCTGGCGCACCCTGAGTGCCCGCCGGACGTGTTGCAGGAGGCGGACTTTGCCGGTTCGACGTCTGCGCTCTCCAGCTATGTGGCCGACAAGCAGCCGCCCAAGGTGGTGCTGCTGACGGAATGTTCGATGAGTGACAACGTCGCCGCCGAGAACCCCGACGTGAACTTCATCCGGCCGTGCAATCTCTGCCCGCACATGAAGCGGATCACGCTTGAGAATATCTATGACTGCCTGGTCAACGGCGAGTTCGAAGTGAGCATCCCGGAAGACGTCCGGGTACGCGCCAAGGCGGCGCTGGATGCCATGCTGGCGCTGCCGAAAATGGCGCGCCCGCTGGCCTTCAAGACCGGCCTCAAGCCGCTTGAGCTGGAAATGGTCGTGTGACGGGCGTGTGAAGGAGACGGCTTGCCAAGGGCGGGCCGAAGTCGTGAAGTCAACCGGACCCTAGTCGAGGAGGCGTCCATGTCGAACTACCACAAGCCGGTTCTCGGCCTGTTGCTGCTTGCGATTGCTGCCGGGCTGCCTGCGGGCGCGGTGAAAGGCAAGGTTGATACCGACAAGGCCGACGTTCTGGGCAGCTGGAGCTTCCAGACGCGGCCCTACCGGGAGGGCACCTGCGTGATGACGGGCACCATGACACTTGCTCCGCATCCGGACGAAGGGCTCTACAATTGCGAACTGACCGCCGTGGAGATGTGCTCCATGTGGGGCCGGTCTGTCGTGCGCCAGTCCTGCGAGGCGCGCCGGTTCGGTGACCAGGTCTCGATCCGCTCGAACATCGAGGAATTCATCGAAACGAAGAACCCCGAGATGCTGTACGTGCCGGACAATTTCACGCTGACGGTCCAGTCGCATGAGCGCATGTTCGGCGCGCTGGTCTCTGCCGTGACGGCGCCGGTCGAATTCCGCCGTGCCAATGACGGGATATCCTGAGGCAGCGATGTTCGAAGGGGACGCTCACCGGATACGCGCCGAAGCGGGGGCGAGCGTTGATGTGCTGATCGTCGGCGCGGGCCTTGCCGGCCTGTTCCTCGCCTTGAAACTCGCGCCGCGCCATTGCCTCGTCGTATCGCCCTCACCGCTCGGACAGGCCGCCTCGTCGGCCTGGGCGCAGGGCGGCCTCGCAGCGGCGCTCGACCCGCTCGACAGCCCTGCCCAGCACGCCGCCGATACGGTGGCCGCCGGCGCCGGGCTGGTCGACCCCGTGATCGCCCGCCTCATCGCCGAAGATGGCCCCGCCCGCGTGCGCGACCTGCTGGCCCTCGGCGTACCGTTCGACCGCACGCCTGACGGCGCCCTTGCCCTGTCGCTGGAAGCGGCCCATTCGCGCCCGCGCGTCGCACGCGTCTCCGGCGACCTTGCCGGCAAGGCAATCATGGACGCCCTGGTGGCCGCGGTGCAGGCGACGCCGAGCATCGAGTTGATCGAAGGCGCACGCGCCGTCTCGCTGCTGCAGGACGGCAACGGGCGGGTGGCAGGCGTGGTGCTGCGGGACATGGCGGGCCAGCTGACGGCGCGCACCGCGCGCGCCACCGCCATGTGCACTGGCGGATCGGGCGGCCTGTTCCGCGTCACGACCAACCCGCGCGAAGCACAAGGCGACGCCATTGCGATGGCCTACGAAGCCGGCGCGCTGCTTGGTGATCTCGAGTTTGTTCAATTCCACCCGACCGGTATCGATATCGGCCGCGACCCCGCACCGCTAGCGACCGAGGCGCTGCGCGGCGAAGGCGCCACGCTGCACAATGCCGACGGGCGCGCTTTCATGTCGGACTATCATCCGCTGGCGGAACTTGCGCCGCGCGACGAAGTGGCCCGTGCCATCCATGCCGAACGCCTTGCCGGTCGCGGCGCCTTCCTCGATTGCCGCAAGGCGGTGGGCGATCATTTCCCGGATCACTTCCCGACCGTGTTCGCCGCCTGCATGAGCGCCGGTATAGATCCGCGTACCGACCGTATCCCGGTTGCGCCCGCGGCGCACTATCACATGGGCGGCATCGTCTCCGACCTCTGGGGCCGCTCCACGCTGGCCGGACTCTCCGTCTGCGGCGAGTGCAGCTCCACCGGCGCCCACGGTGCCAACCGGCTCGCGTCGAACTCCCTGCTTGAAGCCGTGGTCTTCTCCGAGCGCATCGCGCGCCGGCTGAATTCCGCCGTGCTGGATGCGCCGGCGGCAAGTGAAGCCGCCGTGCCATCGACGCTGCCCGCCCACCGCCTGCTACAATTGCGCGAAGCGATGTCGGCGCATTGCGGCGTGGTTCGCAATGCGGCCGGCCTCAATCGCGTGCTGGACCTCTGCGCCCAGATCGAACCGGAAGCGCCGGGCGCGCCCGCGCTCACGGCTGCCCGCATGATCGCCGAAGGCGCCCTCGCCCGCACTGAAAGCCGCGGCGGACATTTCCGCGACGACTTTCCCCTGACGGGCCGGCCGCAGCGCCAGTTCGTCGCCCATCCACCTGCCGAACACGTGGCCCCATGACCCTTGAAATTCCGCCGCTGCCAGGGATCATCCTTGATCCCATCGTACGCCTTGCGCTCGCCGAAGATCTTGGCCGGGCGGGTGACCTGACGACTGACGCGACCATTCCGGCCGGCACGCCGATGCGCGCGGTGATCGCGGCGCGCAAGCCGGGCGTACTCGCCGGGCTCGACGTGGCCGCGCATGCACTGCGCCTCGTTGACCCTGAGGTGCGCCTGACGGTTCGCAAGCACGACGGCGCAGCCCTTGCGCCGGGCGATGTCGTCGCGGAACTGGACGGCGCGGCGCGCTCCATCCTGATCGCCGAGCGCACGATGCTGAATTTCCTCGGGCGGCTGTCGGGCGTCGCAAGCCTGACGCGGCAATACGTCGATGCGGTCGCCCACACGCACACGCGCGTCGTCTGCACACGGAAGACCACACCCGGCCACCGCGCGCTGGAGAAACGCGCGGTGCGGTGCGGCGGCGGCACCTCGCATCGCTACGGTCTCGATGATGCGATCCTGATCAAGGACAACCACATCGCCGCGTGCGGCGGCTCGATTACCGATGCGCTGACGCGCGCCAAGGCCTATGCCGGGCATCTGAGGATGATCGAGATCGAAGTCGATACACTCACCCAGCTTGAAGAAGCCTTGCGTCATGGACCGCACGCCGTCCTGCTCGACAACATGAGCCTGGACGACCTGCGCGCCGCCGTGAAACTGACCGCGGGGCGCGTACCTCTGGAGGCCTCGGGCGGCGTGACGCTTGCTTCCCTAGCGGCAATCGCCGAGACGGGCGTTGACTTCATTTCCTCCGGCGCGCTGACGCATTCCGCGCCGAACCTTGACCTTGGACTGGATGTCGTCTGACTGTCAGGAGAGGCGCGCCGGAGCGGCGCACCAGCACCCGGGGAGTTACAGATGACCGCCGCCAACGGCCGCAAGAGCATCTTCATTACTGGCGCCGCGTCCGGCATCGGCGCGGAGACAGCCCGCCATTTCAGCCGCAAGGGCTGGTTCTGCGGCCTGTATGACGTCAACGAGATGGGCCTGAAGGCCGTGCAGGGCGAACTCGGCGCGGCCAACTGCCATGTCGCAAGGCTGGACGTTACCCGGCGCGCGGACTGGGCCGCAGCGATGGAAGGATTCGGCGCCGCCACCGGCCGCAAGATGGACGTGTTGTTCAACAATGCCGGCATCGGACGTCACGGCTGGTTCGAAGAGGTTCCGCCGGAAGACGCCGACCTCATCGTCGACATCAACGTGAAGGGAGTCGTGAACGGCGTTTACGCAGCGCTGCCGCTGCTGAAGGCGACACCCGGCGCACGCATCCTCAACACGGCCTCGACGGCAGGCATCGTCGGCGCGCCGCAACTCGCCGTCTATTCGGCCTCGAAATGGGCCGTACGCGGATTGTCTGAAGCCCTCGACGCGGAGTTTCGCGATCTCGGCATCAAGGTGATGAGCCTGATGCCGTGGTTCGTGGATACGCCGATCCTTGACATGGGAAAATCCGAAGGCTCCAACGAAAAGATGTCGGACCAGATGAAGGCGAATGGCGCGACGATCTATCCCGTATCGATGGCTGCAGAGAAGGTCTGGGAAGCGGCGCACGGCGACGACATCCAGTACATGGTGGGCGGCGAGGCCGAGCGAGCACGGTTCATGACGCGCTGGCTGCCGGGGCTTGTGCGCAAGCAGATCAAGAAGAACGTGCCACCGCGCGCCTAGCGCTTCAGCGCGACAGCCAGGCCGTCATGACCCTTGATGCCGACCTGCTGCAGCACGATCGAGTCGAACTGGTCGCCCGACGATAAGTCAGCGAGGAACCGCGCCGCGCCGGCGGCCATCACGTCTCCCGCCGGCGGATCGAGCACAGCGCCCTTGCGCACGACATTGTCCGCGAGAAGCAATCCGCCGGGTCGCAGCAGGCGCGCGGATTCGGCGAGGTAGGCGGGGTAATCGTCCTTGTTGGCGTCGAGGAAGACGAGGTCGAAGTTGCCTTCCATCCCCGCGAGCAGATCGAGCGCCACGCCGTTCAGTACACGGACCTTGTCTGACAACCCGGCTTCGGCAAACGAGTCGCGCGCAAAGGCGGCGTGCGCGGGGTCGAGCTCCAGCGTGACGAGTTCGCCGTCTACCGGCAAGGCGCGCGCCAGCCAGATGCCCGAATACCCGCCGAGCGTGCCGATCTCGAGAATCCTGCGGGCACCTGTCATTCGCGCAAACAGGTAGAGGAGCTTGCCCTGCCCTGCCGACACTTCGATTCTGGGCAGGCCGGATGAGGCAGCCCGGCGGTGCAGGTTTTCCAGGACGGCATCTTCAGATGCAAAAAGGCCGTCGATGAACCCATCGACGGCCTGGAAAATCTCTTGCTCTTCGTTCCGGCTCAAGACGCGCCGTCAACGGCCGCTGAAGAGGCGGCGCCAACCTGCTTGGCCGTGTAGGCGTCCATGGCAACGACCTCCGGCTTCTCTTCCTCGGCCGGCATGGTCTGGATGCTCATCAGGCGCGGAGCCGTCGTGCTGATCGTGCGGGTGGAGGTCGAGACCGCAGCCGGGGCCGTGGTGGGCGTGATGGTGTAATAACCATCGTCACCGGCGGCCGAGCCATCTGCGAACAGCAGCGTCTCATCGACAGCATCTTCGCCCGACTTGCCGGCGTCGAGCGCCGCGAGCTGAACCGCGACCGCCTGCTTGCGGGCTTCGAAATTGCGTTCGACGCTGGCCCATTCGGAGCCGCGCGGGAAGCGATAGAAGATGTGCATACCGACCTGGCTGGTCTGCACCAGGCCCGAATTCCAGATCGGGTCCACGTAGGTCGCGTGGTAATGGGTTGCCCCGCCCGTGCGCTCTTCGTTGAGATTCATGAGGACGTGGGCCGCGATGCGCTTCGCACGCTCCCAGTTCTCGCCTTTCGGCTTGGTCTTCATGGCGCCGTCACAGGTGAACGTGAACTGGCAGCCGGTCGTGCGGGTCGCGCCCTGGAAGACAACGCCGCATGCCGTATCCGGATAGCGGTGGTCCTTCATGCGGTTCGAGATCACCTCGGCAACCGCCAGCTGGCCTTCGAGCGGCTCACGGGCCGACTCGTAATAGACGGCCTGCGCCATGCACATCAGCTCGGAATCGATCGACTCCGCGCGTTGAACTTCTTCGGTACGGAACGAGGCCAGCGTCTGCAGCGCGGCGCCATCACGGTCGCGCTTCGCATAGCGGCTCATCGAGGAATCGGGGTCGCGGTTCAGTGTGTATTCGACCGTGCGCAGCCAGGGCGTGTCGAGCAGGGCCGGCGCGTTCGCATCAGCGCGCGCTGCAAGACCGGCATCCTGGTAAGCGGCGAAGCGCTGGGCTTCGGCGCGGTATTCAGCGTCAGCCCGCAGGCTCGCCTGCTGGTTCGAGATCACCGGGAGCGACACGGAGGCGGTAACCGCACAGACGGCAATCATCCCGCCACGGATGAACACTTCGCGCTGCTCTTGATCCGTCATACCGAGCCACCACCGTTTGAGCTTTTCACGCAGCCCATTCAGGGTGACCAGACTCGTCTGGCTTGGTTGAAGAAACCTTAACATCACCGATCCTCTTTACCCGGCCGGCGGTTATGTTCCGCCTTGAGACCCGGGCTTCCAGGGTTAGTACGCATAGTCTGAGGACCGAACGCGTCCCACCACGCCCGTTAGGGCACGGGGGACTTGGCCCACCCGTCGCTATCTAGCAATAATCCAGCCAATGTTCTGAGTGACAAAGTCGAAAGGGTCCCGCACAGATGGAGGCGGGAGGTTAAACGAATTTCGAGCAAATTGGTTCCAACGGCCTGAAAAATTGGTGTTTTCAGCCCTGTCGGGGATCAACCTCGGCGATTCCGGGCGGAAAGCAGTGTTGCGAAAAAACAACACTCAAGCGCCCGCAAAAATGGCGGGTTTTGGTTACTTTGCGCCGTCTTTGAGCGCTGCCTGTGCCGCCGCAAGACGGGCAATCGGCACCCGGTAGGGCGAGCAGGAGACGTAATCGAGGCCCGACCGGTGGCAGAATTCCACGGACGCAGGGTCGCCGCCGTGTTCACCACAAATACCGAGTTTTATCCCGGGGCGGGTGCGCCGGCCGCGTTCGGCGGCCATCTTCACCAGCTCGCCGACGCCTTCCTGGTCGAGCGTCACGAAGGGATCCTTCTCGTAGATGCCCTTCTCCGAGTAGGCCTGCAGGAAGCGGCCCGCATCGTCGCGGCTGATGCCGAGCGTGGTCTGAGTCAGGTCATTGGTGCCGAACGAGAAGAACGCAGCTGACTGCGCGATCTCGCCGGCCTGCAAGGCGGCGCGCGGCAATTCGATCATTGTACCGACGGTATAGTCGACCTCGGTGCCCGTTTCCCTGAAGACGGTCTTCGCCGTCTCGTCGACGAGCGACTTGAGAATTGCGAGTTCGCGCTGCGTGGCGACCAGCGGGATCATCACTTCCGGCACCGGCTTCAGCTTGCCTTCCTTCGCGACGTTCACAGCCGCTTCGAAAATGGCGCGGGCCTGCATCTCGTAGATTTCCGGATAGGTGATGCCGAGACGGCAGCCGCGGTGACCGAGCATCGGGTTCGACTCGTGCAGGTCGTGGGCGCGGCGGCGCAGTTCGTCCGCGTTGATGCCGGATGCCTTGGCGACGTTGTCGATATCCTCGTCGGTGTGCGGCAGGAACTCGTGGAGCGGCGGATCGAGCAGGCGGATGGTCGCCGGGCGGCCTTCCAGGATGCGGAAGATCTCCTCGAAATCCGAACGCTGCATCGGCAGCAGGCGGGCAAGCGCCTCGCGGCGGCCCTTCTCGTCGTTCGACAGGATCATGGCGCGCACCGCCGGGATGCGGTCCTCGTCGAAGAACATGTGCTCGGTGCGGCAAAGGCCGACGCCCTCGGCGCCGAACTCGACGGCGGTGCGCGTGTCGAGCGGGGTTTCCGCGTTGGCGCGCACCTTCAGGCGGCGCGCCTTGTCGGCCCAGCCCATCAGCTCGCCGAAATCGCCCGACAGGTCGGGCTTGATAAGGTCGATCGCGCCGGCCATCACGCGGCCCGTGCCGCCATCAATGGTGACCACGTCGCCCTTCTTGAACTTGCGCCCGCGCACCGTGAATTCGCCGCGCGCATGGTCGATCTTGAGGTCGCTGGCGCCGCAGACGCAGGGCCGGCCCATGCCGCGCGCCACGACGGCCGCGTGGCTGGTCATGCCGCCACGGGCAGTGACGATGGCGCGGGCCGCGTGCATGCCCTTGATGTCGTCCGGGCTCGTCTCGACGCGAACGAGGATGACATCCTCGCCCTTGGCGGCGAGCGTGAAGGCTTCCTCGGAATCGAAGACAACCTTGCCGACCGCGGCGCCGGGGCTCGCCGGCAGGCCTTTGACGATAACGTCATAGGCGGGGATCTTCGCGGCCTTCTGTTCCTGCTCGTTCGGGATGCGCGGGTGGAGCAGCTGGTCGAGCTGCGACGGCTCGAGGCGCAGCAGCGCGTCCTTCTCCGAGATCAGCTTCTCGCGCACCATGTCGACGGCGATCTTCACGGCGGCGGCGGCGGTGCGTTTGCCGTTGCGGGTCTGCAGCATGTAGAGGCGGCCGGCTTCGACCGTGAACTCGATGTCCTGCATGTCCTTGTAGTGATGCTCAAGCTTTGCGGCGACATCGCGCAGCTGCTTGTAGACTTCCGGCATCGAATCCTCGAGCGGCAGGTCGCCGGAGCCGAGCGTCGCAGCCCGCTCGCGCGAGATTGGCGCCGGCGTGCGGATGCCCGCCACCACGTCTTCACCCTGCGCGTTGATCAGGTATTCGCCGTAGAAAATGGCTTCGCCGTTGGACGGGTCGCGCGTGAAAGCGACGCCGGTGGCAGAGGTTTCGCCGAGGTTTCCGAACACCATCGCCTGCACGTTGACGGCGGTGCCCCAGTCTTCCGGAATGTCGTTGAGCTTGCGGTAGATGATCGCGCGGTCACTCATCCAGCTGTTGAACACAGCGGAAATCGCGCCCCAGAGCTGCTCACGCGGATCTTCCGGGAACGGGCGGCCGAGTTCCTTTTCGACCGCCGCCTTGTAGCGCACGATCACCTGTTTCCAGTTTTCGGCGGTGAGGTCGGTGTCGAGGTCGAGGCCTTCGCGCTCTTTATAGTCGTCAAGGATGTGTTCGAACTCGTCATGGCCGAGGCCGAGAACGACGTTGGAGTACATCTGGATGAAGCGGCGATAGCTGTCATAGGCGAAGCGGTCACCGGCCAGCTTGGCGAGGCCTTGTGCGACGGCTTCGTTGAGGCCGAGGTTCAGCACGGTGTCCATCATGCCGGGCATCGAGGCGCGCGCGCCGGAGCGCACAGAGACGAGCAGCGGGTTCGCCGGATCGCCGAAGCCCTTGCCGGACTGGCGTTCGAGGCTTTCAAGCGCAGCATTCACTTCCGCTTCCAGACCCGCCGGATAAGCCCGGCCCGTCTGGTAGTAGGCCACACAAACGGCAGTGGAGATGGTGAAGCCCGGCGGCACCGGCAGGCCCAGCTTCGCCATTTCGGCGAGGTTGGCGCCCTTGCCGCCCAGCAGGTTCTTCATTGAAGCGTCGCCGTCCGCGGTGCCGCCTCCGAAGGCGTAAACCCAGGTTTGCTCTGCGCCCTTGCGTGCCGCTTCACCCATGCGTAGTCGCCTCCTGTGTTCAGGCCCCGAGCCCATCAGACTCGCTTCGGGCTGCCGTTTTGCAAGTCCTATGCTGCATTGCACAGCAACTGAGAAGTGCGCGTTTCGTCTTCCCGGCGAGTGACAACGTTGTTTGTTCGCGCGCCGGGGAAGGTGCTGCCCCGCTGCAGGGCGCTGCGCGTTCCGAACCGGAACAAGTTGCCCCTAGCCCTCGATCCGCGAGAAATCAGCAACCCGGTGCAGCGCTTCGCGCACCGCCACCAGCAGCGCCAGACGGTTCGCCCGGATGGCGGCGTCGGCATCATTCACCATAACGCCCTCGAAGAAAGCATCGACCGGGGCACGCAGGCCCGCGAGCACGCGCATGGCACCGGCGAAGTCTTCCTTCGCGAGCGGCGCTTCGAGCGAGGACTCGGCGGCGGTCACGGCTTTCCAGAGCGCCTGTTCGGCGGCGGGCCCTTTGGCGATGAGCGCCGGGTCGACGGAGAGATTCTCCGGCAGCGCGCCTTTCTTCTCTTCTGCCTTTAGAATGTTCGCGGCGCGCTTGTAACCGGCGAGCAGCGTCGCGCCGTCTTCCGTTTCGAGGAAGGCGCCGAGCGCCTCGACGCGCTTCACGATGAGGACGAGGTCATCCTCGCCGAGCGCGAAGACGGCGTCGATCAGATCGTGGCGTTTGCCCTGGTCACGGAGGACTTGCTTGAGGCGGTCTGCGAAGAAGGAGAGGAGGTCTTGCATTTTTGGCTCAAGGCGCTCGAACAGCACCTTCAGCACCGCCAAGTCACGGACCTTTGATCGCGCCTTTTCAGCAAACTTCTTTGATACCGAATCTGGGAAGAATGGCTGCACTCCAGCAAACCTCTTCTCCACCAGCGCTTCGAGCCCTCTAAGTTCGGCTTCAGCGTACTCAGACGAATGCAGCATGCATTCACCGCCCAACCGTAGCCGAATGGCATTCTCCAAAACAATCCGCACCACACCCAACGCCGCGCGCCGCAATGCGAACGGGTCTTTCGATCCCGTCGGCTTCTCGTCAATCGCCCAGAAGCCAACCAGCGTATCCAGCTTGTCCGCCAGCGCGACGGCGACCGCCACCGGCTCTGACGGCACGGCATCGCTTGGACCCTGCGGTTTGTAGTGATCTCGGATCGCATCGGCCACGCGCGCATCTTCGCCTGCGGCGCGCGCATAATACCGCCCCATCACGCCTTGCAGTTCCGGGAACTCGCCAACCATTTCGGACACAAGGTCCGCCTTTGCCAGACGCGCGGCGCGCTCTGCGAGGTCCGGATCTGCGCCAACTTTCGGTGCCAGCTCGCGCGCTAGCGCCGCGACGCGCTCCACCTTGTCACCGAGCGAGCCAAGCTCTTCCTTGAAGGCGATGGTCTTCAGCTTTTCGCCCATCACCTCCAGCGGCGTTGCCTTGTCCTTCTCCCAGAAGAAGCGCGCATCCGACAGACGCGCCGACAGCACGCGCGCATTGCCCTCGGCGATCTTCACGCCGCCATCGCTTGCGGAAATGTTCGCCACCACGATGAAGTTCGGCGCGAGGCCCTCCGTACCCGGACGGCGCACGGCGAAATACTTCTGGTGCGTGCGCATCGACAGCTTGATCACTTCCGGCGGCAGGTCAAGGAAGGACGGGTCCATCTGCCCGAGCACGACGACCGGCCATTCGGCCAGCCCCGTCACTTCTTCCAGCAGCCCCTCGTCCGGCACCAATTCGAGCCCGGCCTTGCCGCACACGGCCGCAATTCCCTCGAGGATGCGTGCACGACGATCGGCCCGCGACAGGATCACATGACCCTTGCCTTCGAGCTGCTTCTTGTAGTCGGCCCAGCCTTTGACCGTGTACGGACCTCGCCCGTGAACGCGGTGGCCTTCGGTGACATTGCCGCTCGCCGTGCCGCCGACTTCAAACGGCACAACGGCGCCGTCCAGCACGCAGACGATGCCTTGCAGCGGACGCACCCAGCGCAGCTCGCCGGTGCCCCAGCGCATCGATTTCGGCCAGTGGAATCCCTTGATGATTTCGGGCACCGCCTCGGCGATCACGTCCTTCGCATCCCTGCCCGGCTTCGACAGGTAGGCGACATAGGAGTCGCCCTTCTTCGGATCGGAGACGATTTCGGCTTGGCTGATATCGGCCAGCCCCGCGGCGCGCAGGAAGCCCGCAATCGCCTGCTCCGGCGCGCCCACCTTGGGACCTTTCTTCTCTTCGCGCACATCTGCCGAGCGCAGGTCCAGCCCTTCGATCACCGCTGTCAGGCGGCGCGGGCCGGAAACCGCAAACGCGCTTTTCCAACTGAGGCCAGCTTCCTTCAGCCGCGCGGTCAACGCGGCGAGGAGATCGGCCTCGGCCTTTGCCTGCATGCGCGCAGGAATTTCCTCGGAAAAGAGTTCGAGCAGGAGTTCAGCCATGGGCCCAGTCAATCAGCGGCAAGTGAGGCCGCCACGGCTTACAGGCGCCGGCGCCGGGGTCAAGCGCACCACACCTTCTCCCCTCTCCCGTGCAACGGGAGAGGGGTTCAGGCGCAGGCCTAGTGGCGGCGGTCGATCCGGTCTTCCCGGCGATCGAGCACGTTCTCGGCGCGGTCGAGGCGGTCCTCGATCACGTCGCGCGGGCCATGGTCATAGGCCTCGTCCCGGCGGCTTTCGCGGCGGTCGACCTTGTTCTCGAACCTGTCGAGACGGTCTTCGGCGAGGTCAGCGCGGCTGCCTTGCGCAAAGTCGCCGCGCACTTCTGCGGCGGTAAGGCGGTGGTCGATCCGGCCGAGGCGTTCGGCGGGGCCGGCGAGTGCGGCCGGAGCGGCAAAGGCCGCAATCAAGGCAGCTGCGATCAGGGGTTTGAACATGCTTGGTCCTCCTTGAGTTGCATGACCCGTTTGTTCGGATCATGCGGGTTCAACGAGAGCGGGGCTGTGCTTCCGTCGCGGGGAAGTGAAAGAATCTGCGCTTAATGCACTGATTTTTATATGAATATATGTTCAGGTTGCGGACTGGCTTTCCGCCCACTGCGCCGCAGCGCCACGTGCCAGGTCACGCACGCGGGCGATGTAGGCCTGCCGCTCGGTCGGGCTGATGGCGCCGCGGGCGTCGATCAGGTTGAAGGTGTGCGACGCCTTGAGGGCATAGTCATAGGCGGGCAGCGGCTTGCCGGCGCCGCGCAGCGCAACCGACTGCGTCTCGCAGTCAGCAAACCAGCGTTTCAGCATCTCGACATCCGAATGTTCGAAGTTGAAGGCACTTTGCTGGCGCTCATTCTCCAGGAACACGTCGCCATACGTCAGCGGCACGGCGGAGGCCGGGTCGTTGAACGGAAGGTCGTAAACCCGGTCCACGCCGAACACGTACATGGCGAGGCGCTCGAGGCCGTAGGTCAGCTCGCCCGAAACCGGAAACACGTCGAGCCCGCCGACCTGCTGGAAATAAGTGTACTGGCTGACTTCCATCCCGTCGCACCAGACTTCCCAGCCAAGGCCCCAGGCGCCCACGGTCGGGTTCTCCCAATCGTCTTCCACGAAGCGGATGTCGTGCACGGTCGGGTCGATGCCGATCCGGTAGAGGCTCTCAAGATAGAGGTCCTGAAGGTTGGCCGGGTTCGGCTTCAGGATCACCTGATATTGGTAGTAATGGCCAAGCCGGTTGGGGTTCTCGCCATAGCGGCCATCCTTTGGGCGGCGCGAAGGCTGAACATAGGCGGCGCGCCAGTTCTTCGGGCCGAGCGCGCGCAGCACGGTGCCGGGGTGCAGCGTACCGGCGCCAACTTCCATGTCATAGGGCTGCAGGATCGCGCAGCCCTGCGCGGCCCAGTAGGCCTGCAGCGTCAGGATCAGGTCCTGGAAGGATTTCGGTTTGGCGTGGGCTTTCGGCGCAGGCATTGAGGGCTCGTCAGGCTGGGATGCCCCGGCCTAGCGCCTCGCCGTGCGCGGTGCAACCGGTCTTACCGGTCGTTGCGGCCGCGTCCCTTGTCGTGGTCACCCTGCCCGAACCAGCCGATCCACGCGATGACGATGCCGAGCCCTACGCTCAGGATGAACAGGATGGTGAACATGTCGTCGTCCTCTGGCACCCCCTCGTTCAGAGGTTGGGCGTCCCCGGCCGGAATGCAACCTAAATCGGCGCCGCTACCAGTCGATCGCGCGGCCTTCGACAATCGCCTGCGCGGCCGCGCACCGGGCCTCCCCGCGCTCGTCATGCGTCACCAGCGGCGGCAACAGCGTCAGTGGCCCGCGCTTCAGCCCCTTGCGTGCGCGCACCAGCACACGTCGTGCAGGCTCGCCGGTCTTCGAGGCAATTGGTAAAACGGTGATCTCGCCGGCCTGACGGTCCAGCACTGCCAGGATGCGGGCAAGCTCCGCTGCCCGGTGGATCAACACGAGCGGCGCGCGCGGCTTTGCGGCAAAGGCCATCGCCTTGATCCAGCCATCCAGAGGCAAGGTTTCGAGATAGGCCCCCGCCTTGCCGGCGCCGGGCTCTGAAATGGTGCCCGGCTCGAAATAGGGCGGGTTCGCGAACACCAGATCGAACTGGTTCTCGTGGGCCCGCACCCAGGCAGAGGCTTCGCCGCTCTCGATTGTGACCCGGCCGTCGAACCCGTTGACCACAGCGCCAACCCGCGCCAGCGCAGCCATGCCCGCGTCCTGATCGATGCCGGTGAAGGTGGCGCCGGGCATCCGGTAGGCCGCCGGCAGCAATGCGCCGCCGCAGCCACACCCGAGTTCGAGCGCCTCGCCCTGGGTCAAGACCGGCAGGGCTGCGGCGAGGGCGAGCGAATCAAACCCGGCGCGGAACCCCTGCACGGGCTGCACGAGATGCACCCGCCCCTGATAGACGGTGTCTTGTGTGGTATCTGGCAGGGGTCCGGTCGGCGTGCGGCTCATGCCCTGCCTTCAGGCAAGGGCGCCCGCGCGTCAACACGCCCAGTTGGAGTTCCAAGCGTAACCCGGGTGGTTGTACATCGTGTAGGATGTCTCGCCCGGCGCAATGTTTGCGCTGTAGACGTCGCCGTCATCATAGGTCACCGTGATGTCGGTGTAGCCACCGGCATAGCTGACGAAATAAATGTATCCCTCGCCGCCGCTGACGCCGGAATATTCCATAATGTAGCCATCGCCGGATCCGCATTCGAGCGGCTGGCTCTGGGACTGTTCCGGCCAGTAGGTGCCGTTCGCCTCTTCCATGGCGACATTGAAAGCCGCCAGGTCCGTCGATGAACAGGCCGAGATCGCCGCAGCGCCGAGCATGGCGGCAAGTATCCCAATTCGCATCTCAAAGACTCCCCGAATGGCGCACCGGACAAGGCCCGCCGATCCTGCAATGAAACGCAAATTTCCTGAATGAAATCTGAACTTAACCGCGCTCAACCTGGGCGAGCGCCGCCTCCGCCCTCGCCTTCAACTCTGCCTTGACGAAGAGGCGGCGCGGAAACGCGCCGATATTGCCTTCCACCGCTGAAATGTGCTGGTCGGCCACGAAAAACTCGATACCCGCCTCACGCAGCAGGTGTTCGACGAAGGACAACTTCACGAGGTCGTTGGTGCGGAAGACTTCTTCCATCAACCTGACGTGACCCGCAGGTTCATGTCGACCGACCGGGCATCATAGGCTTCGGCCTTGTCCGGCTTGGGCCCGGCGCCGGTGACGATTTCCATCGAATGCGTCGCCTTGCCAGACTTGCTGCCGCCCAGCGGAAAGCCGATGCCGACCCCCACGCCGACGCCCGAATACCCGCCGGATCCGGCCGAGCCGCCCACGCTGATCGAAGATCCGCCGCTGCGGCCGGCTTCGACATCGGTCGATTCGCCGGTGATTTCGAACCAGTCGCGCCCTTCCTGCAAGGTGATCTCGGACGCCCTCAGGAGCGCCATGTTGCGGGCCCGCACGGGGTCTGCGTCGGTGTAGGAGACACGGTAGCGGCCCGTTTCGATCTGCTGAGAGGAATAGCCCATGGCGTTTGCCGACTTGGCAGGGCCATAAGACGGCGTGGTCGTGCAGGCAGCCAGCAGCGCGAGCGCGGGAATAAGGAGTGCGTTCTTCATGCTCGCATTTAGCGCGAAACCGGACCGCTTGTCAGCCATTGTGATGGCAGGACGGTTGATCCACGCGCGAACATCGGCTCAATACTGCGGCCCGGTGCCACGTAGGCTTGGCGGACCGCTCACGTAAAACTACTTATTACACAGGCTGTCGCCTTCCGGAGTTGTGCATTGACCCTCGCCCCGAAGCCCAAGAGCAAGGCTGCACTGTCCTCCGTGGTGGACCGGATGCAGGACCTTGTGGCGGCAGACCTCGCGAAGGTGGAGCACCTGCTGGCCACGCGCGCGGCCAGCCCGGTCGCCATCATTCCGGACCTGTCGGGCTATATCGTGTCGGCAGGCGGAAAGCGCCTCCGGCCGCTGATCACGCTGATCGCCGCGAACGCCGTCGGCAAGGCCACGCCATCGACCCACGCGCTGGCCGCCGCTGTCGAATTCATCCACACGGCTACCCTGCTGCATGACGATGTGGTCGATGAGAGCGCCCTGCGCCGCGGCAAGCCGGCCGCCAAGACGATCTGGGGCAACAAGGCTTCGATCCTGGTCGGCGATTTCCTGTTCGCCCGCGCCTTCAACCTGCTCGTCGAAACCAACAATCTCGAGATCCTGAACCGTCTCGCAACGGCGTCCACCGTGATTGCCGAGGGCGAAGTCCGCCAGCTCGCCGCGATGGCGTCGGGCGACCTGCCGACCGAAGAATACCTTGCGATTGTCGAAGCCAAGACGGGCGCATTGTTTGAAGCCGCCGCAGAAACCGGCGCGCAGTCTGCCGGCGGCGACGTGCACGCGCCTGCCCTCGCAACCTATGGCAAGAACCTCGGCCTGGCGTTCCAGATCATCGACGATGCGCTCGACTATGGCGGCACGACGTCGGTGATCGGCAAATCGGTCGGCGACGATTTCCGGGAAGGCAAGATCACCCTGCCGGTGATCATCGCGCGCCGCCGCGGTTCGGACGAAGATCGCGCCTTCTGGGACCGGGCGCTCAAACCCGAGACGCAGGAAGATTCAGATCTTGCGCATGCCGTGCACCTGATCCGGGCGACCGGCGCCGCCGAAGCGGCCGTGCAGGAAGCGGAAGCCTATGCCGCCCTCGCCAAGGGCGCCCTGCGCACCCTCCCGGCGACGCCTTACCGCGATGCGCTGGAAGACCTCGCTGACTTCTGCGTCAGCCGGGCTTACTGATCCGCCTCGACGCCCCAGTTCGCGCGCTGGCGCAGCCATAGCCAGATGCCGATCGTCAGCACCCCTACAAACACCGCCACATCCAGAGGAATGCCGCCGGTCGTGTAAGCGCCGCTCGTGGCGGCGAACGGACCTGCAATCACCGCGCCGGCGGTCATCGCCGTCATGCCCCACCAAAGCCGCGCAACCTGCGCATGCGACCAACCGGCCCGCAGCAGGAGCTGGTAGGCGTGATCCGTGTGCGCCTGCATCAATGGCAGGCCTCTGCGCGCGCGCCAGGCGAGCGTCATGAACACGTCGATCAGAATCGGCAGGCACAGCGTGAGCGGAACGAGAACCTGCCCGTTCAGCGCGTACATGACCGTTGCGCCGCCGATCAGTCCGCCCACGGACAGGGAGCCCGCATCCCCCGCAAAAAGGCGTCCCGGCAGGTTCCAGAAGAGGAAACCGGCCAGAGCAGCCACCGAAGCGAACAGCAGGGCCATCAGCATGGCGGGTGCGATCTGGTCTGGCGAATAGGCCGCGCCGGGCGCGAGCAACAGGCCCATCGCGGCGAGGATGATGAGGGCCGTGCCCATCGCAATGCCGTTCGCCCCGTCCATGAAGTTGACCGCGTTCGCCATCACGAACACGAAAGCCGCCGCGCCCAGAATGCCAAGCACGATTGGAATGGCGAAGACGTCATGACCGATCCAGAGCGCCGAGGGCTGCGGACCGAAGGCAATGCTGCCAACCGCCGCCACCACGAGCGCTACCAGCTTCGCCATGGCGGGTAATCCGTACACGTCATCGATCCAGCCGAGGAACGCCGCCAGCACCGTGAACGCAGCCACGCCGGCCAGCGGCGGTGCGGAAAGGAGCGCCGTGACCGGCGACCCAAGCATTGCGATCGCGCCGATGCCGGCGAGGATACCGGCCAGCACGCCCATGCCGCCCGAGCTTGGCACCGGCGCCGCCTGCAACTTTCTTCCGCCATCCGGCGCGTCCTTGGGGCCAAGCCGGATCATCAGCCAGCAGGCCGCAAGACTGACCACGAACGGGACGAGGATGAGGGTAATCAGGTTCAATCCGACGCTCCGAGCCGGCACGGCGCAGTCCACCAATCCGGCTGTTCAGACTTGAGGACGACCGAGGCCCGCTCGGCAAACGAAACCGCTTCGAACAAGGCAAAACAGGTCGCGCCCGATCCGCTCATCCGCGCCATCCTCACGCCCGGCTGGGCGCGCAGGAAGGCGAGCACGTCGCCGATCTCCGGCACCAGCGCCGTAGCGGCAGCCTCAAGGTCGTTGCGCTGCGCGCCGAGCCAGTCTGCAAGATGGTGCTTGTCGAGAAAGCCCGGGAACGGATCAATTTCGGTGAACCCCGCACCGCCGCCTGCTGCATCATAGGCCCGGAAAACTGGCCCGGTCGGACAAGCCGCCCCGGGATTGACCAGTAGCGCCGGGAGCCGCAGCGGCACATCCACAGGCACAACGCGCTCTCCCTCACCGCGCATCAGCGACGGCACACCCGCGAGCGCCACCGGCACATCGCCGCCGAGCGAGGGCGCCAGGTTGTCCGCGTGGACGGGATCAATACCCCAGAGCTCGGTCAGCAGCTTGAGCGCCGCCGCCGCATCAGATGAACCGCCGCCGATACCGGCCGCCACCGGAAGCCATTTCTGCAGGATGATCTCAGCCCCGCGCGTGCAACCAGACGCCGCCTGCAGCGCCTGCGCCGCACGCAGGACGAGATTGTCCTGCAGCGCGCCGGCATTGGCCGCGAAAGGCCCCGTCACTTCCAGGGTCAACGTGTCGGCGGCTTCTGCCTTGATATAGTCACCTGCACCGGTGTCGCTGAACACGACGAGGGAGTCGAGATCGTGGCGGCCGTTCGGCTTGACCGGCCCGACATGCAGGAACAGGTTTACCTTGGCCGGCGCGCGCGCCATCAGGAACGTCATGTCACCGCCCTCCCACGGCGATGTTCAACGGGCGACTGCAGGACCAGTGCCCGCAGGCGCTGCCTCCAGCCCCGTCAACAGTTTCTGCTCGATGCGGACGCGGTCATCCGCTGACGGATCAAGCTTAAGGGCCCGCTGCCATTGGAAACCCGCTTCCTTGCGGCGTCCCGATTTCCAGTACGCATCACCGAGGTGGTCATTCAGCGTCGGATCAGCAGGCAGCAGTTCGACCGCATGTTCGAGGAAGTCGACTGCGTCCTCGTACATGCCCAGCTTGTAGTGTGCCCATCCGAGACTGTCGACGATATGGCCCGAATTCGGCTCAAGGATCACCGCCTTCCGGATCAGGCCGAAACCCTCTTCAAGCCGGATTCCCCGGTCGATCCAGGAATAGCCGAGATAGTTGAGCACCGTCGCGTTCTCGGGGTTCAGTTCGAGCGCTTTCTCGAGATCCGCCTCGGCGCCTGCCCAGTCTGACTGGCGCTCGCGCGCTGCGCCGCGCACAAAATAGACACGCCAGTCGCGCCGGCCTTCCGCCTCGTCCGATGCGATCACCTCGCTCAGCAGCGCTTCCGCGTCTGCCTGCCGGTCGGCCGCGCGGTAAAGGTCAGCGACCTGGATCTTGAGGCTGCGATCCGGCCTCGCCGCGAGGGCTTCGGCCGCGACGCGCAGCGCCTCGTCTGCGCGGTCTTCCTTGTAGAGCACGCTCGCCATCTGGCCGCGCGCCACGGCATAATAGGGAGAGTCCGTCGGCACCTCACCGAGCACCCGGATCGCGGCCTGCGGCCGGCCACCTTGCACCAGCGACTGGCCCAGCAGGGTGCGGGCCTGGTTCAGATGCGGATCAAGCGCGAGCGCCAGCACGAAATAAACGGCGGCGACATCGTCATCGGTCTGGAACATCAGCGCCGAGGCCGGCAGGAAAAGCGCGAGCGCCGCGCCCTGTCGTGTCGACGGGCGTACCGGCTTGATCGCCTCGCCGTTTTCCAGCCGTGCCTTCAACGCCATCAGCGATGCGTTGAACCCGACTTCTTCGCGAAACTGGCCGAGAATGGCGAGCGCCTTGTCGCGCTCGCCCCGCGCTGCCAGCAGCGACGCATAGGTTTCGGCGCCGACGGCCAGACGCGCGCCCGACGCCCAGATCGTGTCGAAGGTGGCGATCGCCGCATCGTCTTCGCCTGCGGCGACCTGGACGAGGGCCATCATGTGAAGCGTCGCATTGTCGAGCCGCGGATCGCCCGTCAGGTTGCGCTGGAGCAAGGTTTCGGCCGCCTCGGACCCCTGGGTATCGAGCACGCTCCAGGCTTCCAGGCTGCGGGCGATCATCCGGTTGAAGGCCCGCAGGTCGCTGGCTTCGAGGATGTCGATCGCCTGCCCGGCCTTGCCCCGGCCGATGGCATCGACGGCAAGCGTGAGACGCACAAGGCTGGCCTCGCTGCCGGAATCGCTCGCCCGCCGCGCCAGCCCCGCCGCCATGCCGTAATCATTTGCCAGCAACGCCGAGAACACCGCGCGCTCGGCGACGCCCGTGTCCTCGGGCGCGGTGCTGATCGCCGACGCGTAGTGGCGGGTGGCCACCTGCGGGTCATTCGTCATCGCCGCATAGCGCGCCACCATGAAGTCGGCATAGGCACGCGCCTCGTCGGGCCGGTCAGCCGAGGGATAGCGGGTTGATCCGAAGGAACCGCTGGCGCAGGCCGTTGCAACGAGCAACGGCGCCAGGGCGAGCAGGAAACGGGGAGCTTTCATCGCCCGAAAGTCGCAGCATCCGATCGGTGCGGCAAGGGGCGCCGCGCCGCGCCCGGCCGGTCAGTTCGATGCGAGCCGCAGGTCCTGCTGGGAAAAATAGGTGTCGATGGTGCTGGCAATTGCCTCCACCGCCGCCTTGCGTCCCTTGTCGGATTGCAGGCGCTTGGCATCCGCATCGTTGGTCAGGAATCCAAGCTCCAGCAGCACCGCCGGCACATCCGGCGCCAGCAGCACATAAAAGCCCGCATTGCGGTGCGAATTGCGCAGGACCGGGCCCGCCTCCTGCAGCTGCGGCAGCAGCAGCTCGGCGAACTCGGCGGAACGCGTCTTGGTTTCGCGTTTCACAAGGTCTTCCAGCAGGCTGTTCAGGCGCTCCGGCGTGCCATCCTCAATGGCGATCTTCCAGTCATTGCGGGTCGATTCGCGGTCAATCCGCGTCTCGCCGCGTGCGGAGATGGTGTAGACCGAGGCGCCCGCGACCGAGTCCGATCCCGCCGCATCGGCATGCAGCGAAATGAACAGCTCGGCGCCCCACTTGCGGGCAAGCGTCACGCGGTCCTCGTGCTCGACATAGACGTCCGAGTCTCGGGTCAGGCGGACATCGTAGCGCCCGTCCCGCTCCAGCCGCTCTTTCAGCGCCAGCGCCGTCTTGAGCGTGATGTCCTTTTCCTTGCCGCCGTTTACGGCCAAGGCGCCGGGATCCTTGCCGCCATGCCCGGCGTCCACGACCACCACATGCTTGCGCGGCGCCCCGGCGAGCTTCCCGCCACGGGCGGGCGCCGCTCCGGCGAGCACCGCACTGGCGCGCGCATCGGCATACTCGGTTTCAAGCTTGGCGAGTTTCTTGGTGTCCCGGCGCGCCGTCGTCGTGTAGCGCACCGCCGAAACCGTATCGAGATCGAGGATGACGCGGTAGGCGCGCTCCTTGCCGGTGGGCGGCAGGCGCAGCATCCGGGTTACCGCCATCGGCCGGTCCAGTTTGAATTCGAGGCGGCCGGGCTCGAGCGTCCAGGCCGCCACCCCGCCATTGCCTTCGCCCGCCGCAGAATACCCGTTCTGCGCGAGCAGAAGCACAACCTTGCGTTCCCCGCCGGCTTCGGTGACCAGCCCGTCGGCGGTTTCGGCCGTATCGGTCCAGATGGTGATGCGGGTCGGCGCGCCATCTCCCACGATTCGCACCTGCGTGACATCGGCGCCTGCCGGCAGCGCGCCAGACAAACCCAATATTATCAAAAGGATAGCGAAGAATTTCGGCATCAAGGTTGTCGTCGGGCCCGAACTCGGGAGGCAAAGGCGGAAGCTGCCTCTTAGCCTGAGGAAGATTAACCTCAGCTTGACCGCCCCTTAGCAGCGCGCAGTCCGGGGTTCGGAATTTGGCCCTTTCATTTGCGGGCGAAATTGGGCACTATATTCGCGTGGCCGTCCGAAGAGGCTGGCCCAAGGGTTTCCCACAAGCGCGCACCAGACCCGGCTTCCCCGGAAAGGCAAGCGGGTAGCGCGCTCCGGAAAGCAAGGAACAATGCGCAACTGTGCCACTGCCACTACAGGATTCGCCGGGTCGCCAACGCGATTCGCGAGGCCGTCGGGCGTGGCATGTCCTTCAATTCATACCGCCGGCCTTCGGGGCCAACTGAGGCGCCCTGCGCCCTGGCCCGCCGCGCCGGACCGAAAGGTTCTGTTACATGAGCAGATTGATGCTGATCGACGCCGCCCATCCCGAAGAAACGCGGGTGGCGATCGTCAACAACGGCCAGGTTGACGATTTCGACTTCGAAGCAACCGGCAACGAACAACTCCGCGGCAACATCTACCTCGCAAAAGTCACCCGGGTGGAGCCCTCGCTCCAGGCGGCCTTTGTCGAATACGGTGGCAACCGCCACGGTTTCCTCGCCTTCAGCGAGATCCACCCCGACTATTACCAGCTGCCCGCCGAGGACCGCGAAGCCCTGCTGCGCGAAGCCGCGGAAGAGGCGGCAGCCGCTATCGAGGACGATGACGACGATGACGGCCCCTACGTGCCGCACGGCGTGGCCGCCGAAATCGAGCATGGCGGACACGACCATGATCACGACCACGCTGACCACGACCACTCGGACGAGGCCGACTCCGAAGGCGAGACCGACTCAGACGCCGAAGGCGACGAGGCCGAGGGCGATGACGCCGGCGAGGCCGCTCCGCGCCCGCCCAAGCCCCGCGCCCGCAGCGCCCGCAGCTCGAAGCCGGCCTCGACCCGCACACCGATCTCCAAGCGCTACAAGATCCAGGAAGTCATCCGCCGTCGGCAGGTGATGCTGGTGCAGGTCGTCAAGGAAGAGCGCGGCAACAAGGGCGCGGCCCTCACCACCTACCTCTCCCTCGCCGGTCGCTATTCGGTCCTGATGCCGAACACGCCGCGCGGCGGCGGCATCTCCCGCAAGATCGTCAACTCCGCCGACCGCAAGCGCCTGAAAAGCATCGTCGCCGAGCTGGACGTGCCGGAGGGCCAGGGCCTGATCGTGCGCACGGCCGGCGCTAAGCGCACCAAGGCCGAGATCAAGCGCGACTATGACTATCTGTCGAAACTCTGGGAGCAGATCGTCGAAAAGACGCTGACCTCGGAAGCGCCGGCCCTGATCAATGCCGAAGGCGGGCTCGTCCACCGCGCCATGCGCGACATGTTCGACAAGGAAATCGAGGAGGTCTGGGTCCAGGGCGATGATGCCTACCGCGAGGCGAAAGACCTCGCGAAGATCATCATGCCGAGCCAGGCCAAGAAGGTGCAGCAATGGCGCGAGGATGACCCGCTGTACGTTGCCGAAGCCGTCGAAGGCCAGCTGGATTCCATCTACTCGCCCACCGTGCAGCTGAAATCCGGCGGCTACCTGGTGATCAACCAGACCGAAGCCCTCGTCGCCATCGACGTGAACTCCGGCAAATCGACCCGTGAGCGCAACATCGAGCAGACCGCCGTGCGCACCAACCTGGAGGCCGCTGAAGAAGCGTGCCGCCAGATGCGCCTGCGCGACCTGGCCGGCCTGATCGTGATCGACTTCATCGACATGGAGGAGAACAAGAACAATCGCGCCGTCGAGAAACGTCTGAAGGAATGCCTGAAGGTTGACCGTGCGCGCGTCCAGCATGGCCGCATCTCGCAGTTCGGCCTGATGGAAATCTCCCGCCAGCGCCGCCGCCAGGGTGTGTTGCAGGCAACGTCCGATCCGTGTGAAGCGTGCAACGGCACCGGCCGCCGCCGCTCTATTCCGTCGGCCGCCCTCCAGCTGATCCGCGCCATCGAGGCCCGCGCTGCTATTGGCGCCCTCAAGGGCATCTCGGTGAAGGCGCCGACCGACGTCGCCCTCTACATCCTGAACAACAAGCGCGAAGCCCTGATCGAGATCGAGCGGGTTGCCGGCTTTGCCGTGTCGATCCATTCCTCGGAAGACATGCTGCCGGGCGACTTCCAGCTCGACGCCGAGCGCGACCCTAACGCCAAGCCGAAGAAGCGCCCCTCGCCCCGCTCGCTGATGAAGCCCACCCCAGCTTCGGTCCGCGACGAGGACGATGAGGACGGCGAGGAAATCGAAGAAATCGCCGATGCCGACGAAGACGAAAGCGGCGACGAGGGCGAAGCGCCTCGCGCGGCCCGTCCAGAAGGTGCCGAAGGCGGAAACGGCGGACGCAAGCGCCGTCGCCGTCGCCGCGGCGGCAAGGGCCGGGAGCAGCGCGAGACCGGCCTCGAGGTCGTCGATGGTGATGCGCCCGCCCTCGCAGACGCAGTCGCAGCCTCCAGCGAAGACAGCGACGATGAGGAAGATGACGAAGGCGATGACGCCGGCATGGCCCCGCGCGCGGAAGGCGAAGACGGCCCGCGCAAACGCCGCCGCCGGGGTCGCCGGGGCGGCCGGCGCCGGCGTCGTTCGGGCGAGGCCCGTCCGGAAGGCGGAGAGATCGCGGCGATCGCCGATGGCGGCGCCTATCTGGATGGTCTTTCGGTGAGCGCTGAAGCGATGCTGTCCGAAGAAGGCGAAGCTGTCCCTGTCGAGGCAGCGGCCGCCATAGAGGCTGATGACGTGTCAGAGGCGGACGCCGAGCAGGAAGTCGCGGCGGAAGACGCGCCGGCCAAGAAGCCGCGCAGCCGCCGCAGCCGGGCAAAGCCAGCGCCGGACCCGGTCGCCGATGTCGAGGCCGAAGTCGCCGAGCATCCGCCCGAGACGGTGGAAGTGGACACGCCAGCGGCTCCGGCCGAACCGGAAGCTGCGCCCGAACCCGTCATGGCCGAAGCCGAAGCGCCTGCACCCGAGCCGTCTGCGCCGCTCGCGCCAACGCAGCCCGAAGGCCCGAAAAAGTCCGGCTGGTGGAACCGCAGCAAGAAATAAGGCGGCTCATCCGTACTCAAACAAAAAAGGCCGGAGCAGCGATGCTCCGGCCTTTTCAGTCTGGCTGGCGGAAAGAGCCTATGCCGGCTCTTTCACCTTCGCCTTCGAGCCTGCCGGCGGGAAGCGGTCGTAGAAGCCTTCGCCCTTGGCGGCCATGTCGCGCAGCAACTTGTTCGGGCGGAAGCGGTCGCCATACTTGTCGGCGAGCTTGTCAGCTTCGGCGACGAACTCCTTGATGCCCCAGATCAGGTCGACATAGGAACAGCAGCCGCCGGTGAACGGTGCAAAGCCCCAGGCGAGGATCGAGCCGATGTCCGCGTCACGCGAGTCAGTGATCACACCTTCCTCGAAACAGCGGGCGACCTCGACCGCCTGACGCACGAGGAAACGATTGGTCAGCTCCTTCTTCAGCGCCGGCGGGCACTCATCAACTTTCAGCGTCAGCTGCTTGTTGATGTCCGGCCACAGGCGGGCGGGTTTGCCCTTCTCGTCATAGTCGTAGAAGCCCTTGCCAGCCTTGCGGCCAACGCGGCCCTGATCCTCGACCAGCCAGGCGAGGAACTGCGTGCGTTCATCCGACTGCAGATCAACGCCGGTGGCTTCCGCCATCGCGCGCGTCACTTTCAGCGCCGTGTCGAGACCCACAGAGTCCGAAACTTCCAGCGCGCCCATCGGCATGCCGGCCTGGCGGCCCACGTTTTCGATGATCGCCGGCTTGATGCCTTCGGCCAGCATTTCCATGCCTTCGCGCGTATAGGTGCCGAAGCAGCGCGAGGTGTAGAAGCCCCGGCTGTCGTTCACGACAATCGGCGTTTTGCGGATGGCGAGCACATAGTCGATCGACTTCGCCAGCGTTGCCTCGCTCGTCTCCTTGCCCTTGATGATCTCGACGAGACCCATCCGCTCGACCGGCGAGAAGAAGTGGATGCCGATGAAGTTCGCCGGGCGCTTCGAAGCTTTCGCAAGACCGGTGATCGGCAACGTCGAGGTGTTCGAGCCGAACACGGCGTCGTCGCCCAGCACGGCCTCGGCCGCCTTGGTGATCTTCGCTTTCAGTTCCTCGTTTTCATAAACCGCTTCGACCACGAGGTCGGCACCCTTCACGTCATCATAGGAATCGGTTGGCGTGATCAGCGCGAGCAGCGCATCGCCCTTCTCTTTCGAGAGCTTGCCGCGCGAGACATCTTTCTCGACGAGGCGCACTGAATACTGCTTGCCCTTCTCGGCCGCTTCCTTCGACACGTCGACCAGCACCGTCGGGATGCCGGCCTTTGCCTGCACATAGGCAATGCCTGCCCCCATAAGGCCCGCGCCGATCACGGCGATTTTCTTGAACTCCGTCTTCGGATGACCGGCCGGGCGGTTTGCGCCCTTGCCCAGTTCCTGCATCGACAGGAACAGCGAGCGGATCATCGCTTTCGCCTCCGGGCGCTGCTGCGTATTGATGAAATAGCGCGTCTCGATGCGCAGGCCAGCATCGATCGGAACCTGGATGCCTTCATAGATGCACGACAGGATGTTTTTCTGCGCCGGATAGTTCCCGTAGGTCTTCGCCG
This sequence comes from Acidobacteriota bacterium, assembly GCA_016712445.1. Lineage (NCBI taxonomy): Bacteria > Pseudomonadati > Acidobacteriota > Acidobacteriota bacterium. Next base: position 385,713 of record JADJRB010000001.1, read on the forward strand.
ACAGCATCATGTTCGACATCGTGGCCACCTGGCCGACGCCCGGCGACTTGTGCGGAACGCCGCCCGGCACCTTGAAGCCCTTCTCGTCCCATGGCGCCTTGGCCTTGGGGTTCGCCTTCACCCAGGCTTTCGCGCGGGCAACGGTTTCCGAAGACGGCGCAAGCTCGTTCACCACGCCCATCGATTTCGCCTGCTCGGCGGTGAAGCTTTCACCCTGCAGGATCAGCGGGAGCGCGGCCTGGATACCGACAAGTCGTGGCAGACGCTGCGTGCCGCCAGCACCGGGAAGAAGGCCGATCTTGGCTTCCGGCAGGCCGAATTGCAGCTTCGGATTGTCATTTGCGGCGACGCGGTAGTGCCCCGCCAGCGCCACTTCGAGGCCGCCGCCGAGGGCCAGGCCGTTCAGCGCGATGGCGACCGGTTTGCCGCACGTCTCCAGCTTGCGCAGCGTTCCGTTCAGCGAGAAGCCAGCGTCAAACTGTTCTTTCTTCAGTTCGTCTGCGGACTTCTTGACCTTCTCGCCGCCGCCCGCGCGCTCGTTCATCTCGCCGAGGTCGGCGCCGGCGCAGAAGCCGCTGGCCTTGCCGGACGAAATCACGAGGCCCTTGATGGCGTCGTTGGTGGCCACTTCCTTGGTGATGGCGATGATATCCGCCACGGCCTTCGCCGTCAGCGTGTTCATGCTGCGTCCGGGCACATCGAACACGGCATGAGCAATGCCGTCCGCGTCGATATCCCAGCCAAATGTCTCGAGTTTCATGGAGTGTCTCCTTGTATTCGGAATTATGCGGTTTGGGTTTGAGGCAGATCGATCTCGGAACGGATGATCATGATTTTCTGCCAGATCTTGCTGGAGAGATTGGTGGTCAGGCCCTCAATCTCGTTGACAGTGTGGATGACCAGTTCGTCGCGCACGCCCTGCATGTAGAGGGCGGCGAGCTTGCCGATCAGCGAGAGAAGCTCGGTGCAGTAGTCGAGGTAGCGCATGAGGTCGCCGGGCGAGAGATCCCGCTCCGGTGACGAAGCCGTCCGGTCCGTGCCGAGCACGCTGGCCGGATCCTTGGTCAGCTGGTGCATGTCGATCACATGCGCCATCGACCTGAGCTCATGCAGGCTGTTGAGCGCCTGCGCGCGCTTGATCCGCGTCTCGAGGTTGAGAAGGAACCAGATCGCCGCGCCCATCAGGATGAGGATGTTAACGATCGCCTCGATGCCTTCGAATCCGATGGCATCGGGATTATCGATCAGTCCCCGGACCTTCTGCTCGATGCCGAACCCGGCCATGACGAGGCCCGCCATCAACACGAGCGCGACCAATCCACGAAGCAGCAGGTGCGGCCTCGACACTTCCTTCACGCGGCTGACATGGATCTTCGCGATCCGGTTCAGCTCGGAGCTGACGCCGGCGATGCCCCGGTCAGGGAAACGCTCCAGCACCCGGTCCTCAAGACGGCCAAGCGTCTTGAGGATCGAATCTGCTGAGAGAGCGCTGTACCGCTCGGCCGGGTCCATCGCCGAAAGCCTCAGACCCGCTCGATGATCGTGGCGGTGCCCATGCCGGCGCCGACGCAGAGCGTGATCAGGCCGGTTTCCTTGTCCGAGCGCTCAAGCTCGTCGAGCACGGTGCCGAGGATCATGCCGCCGGTGGCACCCAGCGGGTGGCCCATGGCAATCGCGCCGCCGTTGACGTTCATCTTCTCGTGCGGGATGCCCAGCAACTTCATCATCAGCATCACGACCGAGGCGAAGGCCTCGTTCAGTTCGTAGATGTCGATGTCGCCGACATTCATGCCGGCCTTCTTCAAGGCCTTCTGCGTCACATAGGTCGGGCCGGTCAGCATGATGCCCGGCTCAGAGCCGATCGAGGCCATGGCGCGCACCTTCGCGCGCGGCTTCAGGCCGAGCGCTTCGCCCATTTCCTTCGAGCCGAACAGCACCGCCGAGGCCCCGTCCACGATACCCGACGAGTTGCCGGCATGGTGCACGTGGTTGATCTTCTCGAGTTCCGGATAGCGCTGCTTGATGACTTCATCGAAGCCCATGCCGCCCATGCCCGCGAAGGATGGCTCAAGCGCCGCCAGTGTCTGCATGGTCGTGTCGGGCCGCATGAACTCGTCATGCGCCAGGCGAATGCCGCCCATCTGGTCGCGCACCGGCACAACGGACTTCTTGAAACGGCCTTCCTTCCAGGCCTGCGCGGCGCGGCGCTGGCTCTCGACGGCGAAGGCGTCCACGTCATCGCGGCTGAAGCCGTACTTGGTGGCGATGGTATCGGCGCCGATGCCTTGCGGCGTGAAGTAGGATTTGAGTGCAATCTGCGGATCGGTCGACCACGCGCCGCCCGCTGCGCCCATCGGCACGCGGCTCATGCTTTCGACACCGCCGCCGATCGCCATGTCGGCCTCGCCGGTGATGACTTTCGAGGCGGCCATGTTGCAGGCCTCAAGGCCCGAGGCGCAGAAACGGTCGACCTGCACGCCGGCGGTCGTCTCGGCATATTCGGCGTTCAGCACCGCGATACGGGCGATATCGCCGCCCTGCTCGCCGACCGGCGAGACGCAGCCGAACACCACATCGTCGACTTTCGACGTGTCGAGATTGTTCCGGTCACGGATGGCCTGCAGCACCTGCGTGCCAAGGCTAAGCGCCGTGATCTCGTGCAGCGCGCCAGAGGACTTTCCCTTGCCGCGGGGCGTGCGCACGGCGTCGTAGATATAGGCTTCAGGCATTGGAGGCTCCTTTCAGGGGATCAGGATGAGGTGGCCGGCTTCGACACCGGGTTGAGCGTGAGGGAGGCAGTGGCGCGGGCGGCTTCCTTGCCGCGCGCGTCGAACAGTTCAGCTTCGGCGAACACCATGGACCGGCCGACATTGCGCAGGCGCGCGGCGACTTCGATGGCGCCAACGCGCACCGGGCGCAGAAAGTGCGTGTGAAGGTCCACAGTCGAAGGTAGTTTCGACTTGCCCGCCTTCACGGTCGTCAGCATGCCGATGGCATCGTCCATCATCGCGACCAGATAGCCGCCCTGGATGAACCCCGCCGGATTGGTGAACTCCTGTCGCCCGTCAAAGCGCACGCGGGTCGTCATCGCCTTCGAGTCCAACGCGAGAATCTCGAACCCCAGCGACACCGAACTCGGCGCCGGATTGGGAAACACTTCGCGGAGGAGATGCCGGTCAGGCATGATGGCTCAGAGCGTCCTCGCGATCAGCATCTTCATCACCTCGTTCGCGCCGCCATAAATACGCTGCACGCGCGCGTCGGCATACATCTGCGCGATCGGATACTCGTCCATATAGCCGAAGCCGCCATGCAGCTGCAGGCACTCGTCGATGATCTTGCACTGCAGATCACTGATCCAGTATTTCGACATCGAGGCTGTCGCGGCGTCCAGCTCACCCTTCAGCAGAAGCTCCGTACAGTGATCGGCGAACACTTTCGCCACCGTCGCCTCGGTCTTGCACTCGGCCAGCTTGAACTGCGTGTTCTGGAAATCCCAGATCGTGCCGCCAAACGCCTTGCGGCCTTTGACATACTCGACCGTCTCGGCAATCGCGCGCTCGATCATGCCGATGCCCTGCAGGCCGATGACATGGCGCTCCTGCGGCAGTTTCTGCATCAGCTGGATGAATCCCTTGCCGGCTTCCTCACCCAGCAGGTTGCTGGTCGGCACGCGCACATCGTCGAAGAACAGCTCCGACGTGTCGGCGGCATGCTGGCCCACCTTGTCGAGGTTGCGGCCGCGGCGGAACCCTTCGGCCTGGTCCGTCTCCACACAGACAATCGAGATGCCGTTGGCGCCTTTGGTCGGATCCGTCTTGGCGCACACGAGGATCAGGTTGGCGGTCTGGCCGTTCGAGATGAACGTCTTCGAGCCGTTGATGACGTACTCGTTGCCGTCCAGCTTCGCCGTCGTCTTGATGTTCTGCAGGTCGGAGCCGGCGCCCGGCTCGGTCATCGCGATCGCCGTGACGATCTCGCCCGAGCAGATCTTCGGCAGCCAGCGGCGCTTCTGCTCTTCAGTGCCATAGGCCGTGATGTAGGGCGCAATGATCGCGTTGTGCAGCGTGATGCCGAAGCCGTCGATGCCCTTCCATTGTTGCTGCTCGATGATGATCGCCTCATGGCGGAAGTCGCCGCCGGCGCCGCCATACTCCTCCGGCACGGACGCACCGAGCAGCCCCATTTCGCCGGCCTTCTTCCAGATCTCGCGCGGCACCACGCCGGCCTTGCGCCAGGCCGGCACATGCGGCGCGCATTCCTTCTCGAAGAACTGCCCCACCGCATCGGCGAAGATGTCGAGCTCTTCATCCTGCCGCCAGGCGGATTTCGGGACGTTGAGGGGGCTCGTCTGCATCAGGCAATCTCCAGGGCCGGGGCGGCACGCGGGTTGCCGCTTACGTTCACGTCAGCATGTAGGCGCCGCGGCACGGTTTCGCCATCCGTGCCGCAGCGTCAGGATCATATCAGAACTGCGCTTCGCTGACTGCCATCATCGCCGCCGCGCCGGTCTTCACCTTCGCAAGATGCGCCGCCGCGTCCGGCAGCAGGCGCTCCACGAAATACCGGCCGGTTGCGAGCTTCGCCGTATAGAAGGGATCGCCGGAGTCTTTCTGCTCCAGCGCCAGCTTCGCCATCCGCGCCCACATGTAGGCAAGCGCCGTCAGGCCGACGAGGTGAAGGTAGTCGTGGCTGGACGCGCCGGCATTGTTGAAGTCGCTCATGCCGTTCTGCATCAGCCACATCGTGCCTTCCTGCATTTCGCCGCGCACGGTCTTCAGGCCCTCGAGGAAAGGCTCCATGCCCGGCATGCCTTCCGCCGAGGCGACGAACTCGTCGATCTCGCCGAAGAAGCTGAACACCGCCCGCCCGCCATTGGCGCCCAGCTTGCGGCCGACCAGGTCGAGCGCCTGCACGCCGTTGGTGCCCTCATAAATTAGGGTGATGCGGCAATCGCGGACGATCTGTTCGAGGCCCCATTCGCGCGTGAAGCCGGAGCCGCCATGCAGCTGCAGGCCGAGGTTCGCGCTCTCGAAGCCCTTGTGGGTGAGGTAGGCTTTCACCACCGGCGTCAGCAGCGCCATGTAGTCGCCCGCCTTCTCCTGCACTTTCGGGTCCGGCGATTTGTGCTGCAGGTCGCCCTGGAAGGCGAGCCAGTAGGCAAACGCCCGCGCGCCTTCGATGAAGGCCTTCTGGTCCAGCAGCATGCGGCGCACGTCGGGGTGGACGATGATCGGGTCGGCGGCCTTCTCCGGCGCCTGCGTGCCGGCGAGCGAGCGGCCCTGCAGGCGGTCCTTCGCGAAGTCGAGCGCGTTCTGGTAAGCGATCTCGGCCTGCGACAGCCCTTGCAGGCCAACGCCGAGGCGCGCCTCGTTCATCATCACGAACATGGTGCGCATGCCCTTGTGCTCTTCGCCGACGAGCCAGCCGGTCGCGCCGTCATAGTTCATCACGCAGGTCGCGTTGCCGTGGATGCCCATCTTCTCTTCCAGGCCGCCGCAACTCGCCGCGTTGCGTTCGCCGATCGAGCCGTCTTCGCCCACGAAGTATTTCGGCACCAGGAACAGCGAGATGCCCTTGATCCCTTCCGGCCCGCCTTCGATGCGGGCGAGCACGAGCTGGATGATGTTCTCGGTCAGGTCCTGCTCGCCGCCGGAAATCCAGATCTTCTGGCCGGTGATCTTGTAGGTACCGTCTGCCTGCGGAACAGCCTTGGTCTTGATCAGGCCGAGGTCCGTGCCGCAATGCGGCTCGGTCAGGTTCATCGTGCCGGCCCATTCGGCCGACGCCATCTTCGGGCCGTACTTGTTCTTGAGCTCGTCCGACCCGCCCGCCATCAGCGCCTGGTAGGCGCCGTGCGTCAGGCCCGGATACATGCCGAACGCCATGTTCGAGGCGGAAACCATCTCGGTCCAGGCGATGTTGACCGCATGCGGCAGGCCTTGCCCGCCCATTTCCGGGTGTGCGGACAGCAGCGGCCAGCCATTCTCGACCAGCTGGCGATACGCATCCGGAAAACCGTCCGGCGTCTTCACGCTCGCGTCGTCGGCGCGCTTGCAGCCCTGCCGGTCGCCCACGGCGCTCAGCGGGAACAGCACGTTCTTGGCGAACTTGGCGCCTTCATCGAGGATCTGGTCGATCACGTCTGGCGTCGCGTCGGCAAAGCCGGGCAGATTGGAATAGTTCTGAAGCTGCAGCATCTCGTGCAGCACGAACTGCATGTCACGGACCGGGGCATCATAACGGGGCATGGGGCAAAGGCTCCTGTCAAACGAAGTGTCTGGTAGCCTGAATGGCAAAGCGTGTTGGAAAAGTCATTCCAACACGCCCGCCAATCTACAATTTTATCGGTAACCTGAACTCAGACTTCGTCGAGCTGCTTGCGCGCGACCTGCTCGTAAGCCGCAGCCTGGCGCTTGGTTTCTTCAGACTGGCCGTTGTTGCTGACCAGGTCTTCCAGCCATTCGATGCCCTTGTAGAGCTCGGTCAGGGCCGTCTCGATGTCGCCGCGCTGCACTTCCAGCTCGCTGGCCTGCTTGCGGAATTTCTCCAGCATCATGCGCGTCTGGGCGCGTTTGCCGTCATTGAGCGCATACAGGTCGAGGATTTCGCGGATATCCGCCAGCGGCAGGCCGAGGCGTTTCAGGCGCACGATGATCGTCAGCCGGGCCCGGTCGCGGTTGGAATAAAGGCGCATCATGCCGTCTCGGGCCGGATGCAGCATGTCCTTGTCTTCATAGAAGCGCAGCGCGCGCGGCGTCACCCCGAACTCCCGGGCAAGCTCGGAAATCGTGTACGTGCGCGAATCGGCAGCAGAAATGGACGTGATGGTACGGTGTTGCATGGCGTAAGCTCCCTTGGTTCGAGTCTGCAGACTTCTCTATAACGCGTTCTAACGTTGGCCTTACGCGAACGTCAACGTAAATTTCCGCTTACGCGAAGGGAAAGGTCGCGCCGGGTGCCGTCCGGGGCGAAACCCGCACGGAATCTTACCTTTAACGTGCCCTTAACAGACACGGAGGCATTTCTGGCGGGGTGTAAACAAATTCGCCGTTCCCCTTAACCAACCGGGAACGGCATCGGCGTGAGGAGCGGCGCATGAGCCAGACCGGATGGAGCAAGTTCAGCACCGATCAGCGGGCCCGGGACGCCGCACGTGAAGCGGCCTACGCCGAAGGCATTTCGCTAGGCGAATACTTGAACCGCCTGTTGACCATGGTCGACGATGTCCAGCCCGGCGAGACGCCCTACTCCTACTCCCGCCGGACCGGCGGCGCCGTGCCGCCCCAGCAGGTGCCCGACACCGCTTCGACCCTCGACCGCCTGACCCGCCGCATCGAAGCCACCGAAGCGCGCTCGACCCTCGCGATCAACGGCATCGACCACGCCGTCAACGGCCTCGTCGCCCGCCTCCAGAATTCCGAACAGACGACCGTCGCCATCGCCACCCACGTTGAAGGCCTGATCGACGAACTGCGCGCCACGCACGAGACGCTGCAGACCAAAGTTCGCCGCCTCGAGACCGACGATGGCGGCCGGCACAATGTCGAAGCGCTGAAGGCGCTCGAAGGCGCGCTCGGCAAGCTGGCGACGCATGTCTACGAAGAAGCCGAGCTGACCCAGAACGAGACCGCCGCCATCAAGGGCCGCGTCGAATCCGGCTTCGCCGATCTTGGCGACCGCGTCGAAGGCATGGAAACGCGCGTCGATCGCACACTGTCGGATGCCGCCGCCCGCGTCGAACGCGCCGTCGAGCAAGCCGAACTGCGCGCCGAAGGCACCGCCCGTGTGCTCGCCGAACGGATGACCACGCTCGAGTCGCAGGTGCAGGAACGCCTCGCGACCTCGACCCAGTCCGAGGAACGCCTCAGCGCCGTCGAAGCCGACGTCTCCGGCGCGCTCGACTCGATGGAATCGACGCTCCTGCGCATCCAGGAACGCCTCAACCGCGCCGAGACCGGCACCGACTCCGCCCTCAAGAGCCTCGAGGCGACCTTCGCGCATCTCGACCAGAAGATCGAACAGGTCGCCAGCCAGATCGATCCCGAACAGGCCGAACGTCTGAAGCAGGAATTCGAAGCCCGCTTCGAGGACCTCACCCGCTCGGTCCGCAGCGCCGTCGACAATGCCCGCCTCGAGATCGCCACCGAGATCACCAAGGCCGCCGCCGGCCAGGACGAAAAACTCGAAGAACGCCTGAAGGCGGAAGTCAGTGAGCTGAAGGCCCGCCTCGCTGAAGTCGAGGCGCGCGAGCCGGCAGACATCACCGCCACCGTCCAGGAAGAAGTCGGCCGCCTCGGCACCGAGGTCGCCCAGCGCATCGACGCGCTCGCCGCCCAGGTCGAGGACCGGATCGAGGAAAGCGAACACCGCAGCGCCGAAGCCATCGAACAGGTCGGCGAACAGGTCACCGTTGCCGCCGTCCGTCTCCAGAAGCGTCAGGACGAAGCCATCACCGCCATCGCGCAGGACATCGACGGCATGCGCAAGGCCTCCGACGCGCGCCTGTCCGACGCGCTGTCGAGCGTCTCCGAGCGCATCGCCCAGATGCAGGCCCAGTCGGCCGAGTCCCTCTCGCCGGTGCAGCGCGCCATCGCCGCGCTCGCCACCCGGCTTGAAAGCCTCGAGACCTTCACCACGCCGCCGCACGTCGACGTGCCGCCGCCGGTGCTCGATGAAGACTTCATCGATGATCCCGCCATCGCCGCCGAAGACGACGCGCCCGAGCTGCACACGCCGCTCTACGCCGACATCAACGATGCCGACGAATTCGAAGCCGGCTTCGAAGGCTGGGAAGTGGTCGACACCAAAGCCAGCGACAGCCCCTACAAGTCGGACTTCGATGCCATCCGCGCCGTCAGCGCACGGATGGCCGAGCCCGAAGCGGCCACCGTCGAGACCCAGGTGGAAGATGACGACCTCGTCGAAGCCGCGGCGCCTGAAGAGATCCACAACTACGTCGCCGACCTGCCCGATGATGAGCCCGAGGCGCCTGACGCTCCGGTCTTCGATCCGGTGGCCGAACTCGACAGTTTCGACCTGCTCGGCGACAGCCTGGAAGACAGCCAGACCGAGGCCCGCGAGTCCGACATCTTCGACGACGAGCCGGACTTCGCGCGCACCTATGCCGAAACCGAGCCGCGCGCGCCGCTCGACGCAACCGAAGACGAACAGACGGCCGACTATATCGCCCGCGCCCGCCGCGCCGCGATGGCTGCCGCCGAACCCGCCGGCAAGGCAAAAGGCAAGGCCGCACCCGTCACCCGGATGGCCGATCCGAAATCCGGCGGTGTGAAAGTGCCGCTGCTGCTCGCCGCCTCGGCGGTCGTGATCACCGGCGCCGGCGTCGGCGGCTATCTCTACCTGCGCGGCAAGCAGCCCGTTGCCCCGGCGCTCGCCGGTCCGGTCGACACTTACATCGATCCCGCCACCGGCACCGCCGCCGCGACCACCACCCTCGCCTCTGCCGACCGTCCGGCCCCGCTCGACGCCGAACAGATGTTGTTCGAAGACGAAGGTCTGCTCGACAATCAGGCGCTCTTCGAAGAGGAAGTCCTCGCCGAAGCGGACACGTCCCCGCCGGCCGAAGAGCTCTCCGGTGACGACGCGGTCCTGCTCGCGCCCACGCCGGAACCGGTGATCCTCGCCTCGGTCCAGACCGTCGCGCCGTCGATCAAACCGGCTGCGAAAATTGCGCCCGCGCCGGCGGCGAAACCCGAACCGAAGCTGACGCCGGAACAGACCGCCATCCGCTCGATCGTCACCGCCGCCGAAGCGATCGAAGCCGGCAGCCCGCCGTCGCTCAAGCCGGCCGCACCGGAAGCCGACCCGCGCGCCGCGCTGCAACTCGCCAAGGCAACGGACAACACCTTCCCGGCGATCCCGGCCGTCGTCACGGTCGAGGCCGAAGCCAATGCCGGCAACGCCGTCGCGCAATACCAGTTCGCGCAGGTGAAGATGTCGGACGGCGATCTCGAGACCGCCGCCTCCTATCTGCGCCGCGCCGCCCAGAAAGGTGTGGCGCCCGCCCAGTACGAACTCGGCAAGCTCTACGAGCGCGGCCAGGGCGTCGACAAGGACCTGATCGAAGCGCGCAGCCTGATCCAGAAGGCCGCCGAAGCCGGCCACGTCAACGCGATGTACGACTACGCCCTCTTCCTCGCCGAAGGCGATGGCGGACCGAAATCGGACACCGGCGCCGTCACCTGGTTCGAAGCCGCCGCCAAGCATGGCCTCGTGGATGCGCAGTACAACCTCGGCGTCGTCCACGCCGAAGGCATCGGCACGGAAAAGGATCTCGCCAAGGCCCTCTTCTGGTTCGAAGTCGCCGCGATGGCAGGGGATGAAGGCGCGAAGCAGGAAGTGACCAACCTGCGCACGCGTGTCTCGATGACCGAGTCGATGGACGCCAATGAAGCGGCGAAGAAGTGGAAGGCCGCCACGCCGCCGCCGCTCGCCAATGGCCGCTTCGGCGCGCAGCGCTGGAACACCGGCAACCCGCTGCAGGTCCAGGCCGTGCAGACGGCGCTCGGCCGGCTCGGTTTCGGCGCCGGCACTCCGGACGGTGTGCTCGGCCCGCAGACCGCCGCGGCGATCACCGACTATCAGGAGATGGAAGGCCTCGAAGTGACCGGCACCATCACGCCGGAACTGGTCGACCATCTCAACGCCCGGTCGGGCGGCACGCGCCGGAGCTGATCCGGCGCGCGCCCTTTCCGGGGCCTGACATTCACTCCGGCTTGGCTGTCAGGTCGATCCGCGCGGTCTCTTTCACCACGCCATTCTCGAGCACGCCTTCGATCAGCTCCGAGTTGACGAGGGCGAGTACGCGCCCGCCGGTGAAGATCGGCCGCGCATTGCCATACCAGTCCACGCACGACACTTCGCAATCGTATCCCGTCGGGCTCTCCGCTTCGGGATCGCGGCGCGTCGCGATCAGGTCACCCGCTTTCGAGAGTTCACCGTTCGCGCTCGTCGCGAGGTAGCTGAGGTCCGAGCTCGCCGACCACCACCACCAGCGATCGGACTCCTCGCTGTGCGTCACCGTCGGCAGGCCGATCAGGCCTTCGCCGTCCGCGCCGATCCGGCTGTTGAACGCATGGCTGCGGTTCTCGCTCTCGAACCGGTTCTCCATCACGAACGTGCTGGCCACCGCCGGCTCGTCCTTGCGCAGATCGATCAGCGACACCGACAGGCCCTTGTAGTCGCGGTATCCGGTCAGCGCCATGTAGGGTCCGGCCCGCTCGGCGCGGATCACATCGTGCGGAACGGTCAGGGTCACGGGCCAGGTCGGGTTGTCGACCGGCACGACAATGACGCGCCCGTTCTCGCGCGGCTCTTCGCCTTCGCCTGGCGCCCAGCTGCCCCAGCCTTCACGTGCGCCATAGACGAGGTGCGATTCGGTGAAGCGCGCCTCGTAGTCCGTCGTGCCCGGCGTCGGCAGCGGCACGTAGCGCCCGCCCGCCTCGTCCTTGAGCGTCGGGGACAGCGCCGCCAATGGCGCATCGAAGAACGTCACCATCGCCGGCTTGTCATAGGGCGACGGGCAGAGGCTCGCCTGCCAGTCGACCACCGCGCGGAAGGTGCCGGCATCCATGTCCATCGAGAACTGGTTCTGCGGCTCTCCGCGCACACCGAGCACCGACGGCTGCGCGCCGTCGATCGGAAGTTTCACCAGCGCAGACGGCACGATGTCCTTGATCGGCGCATGCGACTGGCGCGCCTCGCAGGCCGCGATCTCCGCATCCTCGACGTTCAGGGAATTGTAGTTGCGCTCGCTCCACGACGGGCTCATCCACAGCCAGAAGGCATCCTTCGTCACGAGGAACTCGTGCTCTTCCGTGCCGACGATCGCAGTGGCCTTGCAGGCCGGCGCCGATGCGTCGGTCACGCCCGAAATGTCGCACACCGTCACCGTATGGATCACCGGCTGCAACACGCGCTGCACCGGCATCCAGATGTCCTCGGCGCGGAACAGCGGATGGCCGCGCAGGTGCTCGCGCTCGCCGTCCGGTCCCTCGCGCCGCCACTCGCGGATCTCCGGCGGATCGAACGTGTCCCACCATCCCTGCCCGGACGTATAGATCGGCGTGTGGATGACGAGCTTCCCGTCGATCATCCGCGAGGCATAGTTGCTGCCGGAATAGTAATCGTCCGACGAGATATAGAACGTCGCATCGCGCGTCACCTTGCCGTCCTCGCCGAGGGTCAGCACCGTGAACTCGCTCGCGTTCTCGTCATAGGAATACCCCGTGACGAGAATCGTCCGGCCCGAGACGAGCATCTCGTCATACCAGGTGTCTTCGCTGCTCGATCGATAGACGTTCGCGCGGTCAGCCAGCTTCAGGCCAGGCTTGCCGCCCGGCATCAGGTCGGTGACGAACAGCCGCCCGTCCTGCAGCACGACCAGGTAGTCACCGATCTGCTTGACGATGCCGCCTTCGTCGACGCCGGCTTTCTGGTTGTTGGTGATCTCGGGATTCGCATCGCCCGCAACCGAGCTTCCGGTCACCACGATGTCGGAGACAGATGCTTCGGCGGCCGGCGCCTCCATCGCCATGTCGACTGCCCCGGCCGGCGGCGGCGCCGCCATTGCAACCGGCATGTCGCGCCAGGAATAGATGTTGCGCGCCTTGGCCGCTTCGCGCACCGCCTTCAGCCAGTCGAGGAACTCCGCCTCGCTGTTGAAGCGCGTCAGCGTCGGCGCGCGCAGCGCGTCGAGCGCGGGGTCTGCATAACCCGGCAGGTACTCTTCCTGCTCGGGGATCTGGATGGACGCAAAGCGGTTGACCGTCTTGTCGGCCGCCGGCGCCGCAACGAGCGCATCCGCCTCAGGCTCCTGCGCCCACGGGCGCAGCGACGTGCAGGCAGCCGCCGTCAGCAAGAGCGCGCCAAGGCCCGCTGCATGGATCTTCTTCATGGGACTCCCCTCCCTGTTGTGACGCGAAGTTAAGACGCCAGACTGGGGCAGAGTAAAGGCACACTCTTGGCTGAGGCGTGTTCCCTCCGGACGAAAACCGGATTAGTGCGCTTGGCATGACGAACTCGAACGACATGCCCCTCGCCGCCAAGCCCATCGACCGCGCTGCCCACCGGCGCACCGACGAAGCCTGGCTTGAAGATGCCTTCAAGCGCGACGATGCGCTCGTCCTCGTGATGCGCGGCGGCGAACCGCTGATCGCGCGCGATGGCGGCGCCGTCTGGCTCGGGCCGGAAGCGGCGCGCGTCTCGCCCGGCTCGCCGCGCCTCTTCCTCGGCGCCGACAAGACCGGCGCGCCCGTCTTCGCGCTCGACCTGCCGCCGAAGTTCGAACTCGCCGGCTCCCTCATCGAAGGCGTCGGCGAGTTCACTGATTTCCGCCAGGGCGCCGCGCGCATGCCGGCGATGGACGCCAACTGCGCCTCGACCGCGCGCAGCCTTTTCCTCTGGCACGGCTCGCACGCCTATTGCGCCAAGTGCGGCGGACGCAACGGCATCACCGATGCGGGCTGGAAAGCCCAGTGCACCGCCTGCGGCGCCGAACATTTCCCGCGCACCGATCCGGTCGCGATCATGCTGGCGGAAAAAGACGGCAAGGCGCTCATCGGCCGCCAGAAATTCTGGCCCGCCGGCTTCATGTCCTGCCTCGCAGGTTTCTGCGAACCGGGCGAGACGATCGAACAGGCCGCCGCGCGCGAGCTGTTCGAGGAAGCGGGCATAGTCTGCGATCCTGCGCTGGCACAATACGTCGCCTGCCAGCCCTGGCCGTTCCCGTCTTCGCTGATGATGGGCTTCATCCTGCCGGCCCAGACCGACGAGATTCGCATCGACACGCAGGAGCTCGAGAGCGCGCGGTGGGTTTCCCGCGCCGAGATGCGCGAAATTCTTTCAGGCAAGCACGCCGAACTTTTTTGCCCGCCTCCATCCGCAATTGCCCATCATATTATGAAGGTTTGGGCCGAGCGGACCGATTGACCGTGTACGGACGGATACAGGATTTCGCCTGAAAAGTGAAAATCAGGAGTTGCTTTCCGGCGAATCAGCATATTATTGGAAGTGCCACTCAAAGGAGATCGAAGATGGCTGTTGCAAAAAAACCCGCCGCGAAAAAACCCGCTGCGAAACCTGCCGTGAAAAAAGCTGCGCCGAAAGCCGCCGCTAAAAAGCCGGCTGCCAAAACCGCGAAAGCTGCCCCGGCCAAAAAACCGGCTGCAAAAGCGAAAAAGAAGTAAGTCTACGGACGACTTCAAAATACAAACGGGCGGGCGCAAGCTCGCCCGTTTTCTTTTGTGATTTCAAGGAATTTGCGCGGCTTCCTGAACGCCTTGTCCCGCAGCCGCGTGACGCCATCACGCACCTCTTGCGCCGCTGCGCACCGACACTCTCCCGCACCCTCCCGCCCGCGCGCGCTCGCTAATTTTCCCCGCACTCCCACGCGCGTCGGCCGCCGCCGCCGCCCCGGAATCGAAACGGCGCCGGAGGGTCTGTCCCCCGGCGCCGTCCGATTCAGATCTGCCGAATCTCAGTCGACGAGGTCCGGCCAATGGGTGTCCGCAGACGCGATGAAGCCCGGGATGTCGGCCTCCCACTTCTTTTGTACGGAAGTGTTGTAGTTGAGATACAGTTTGCCATCGACGATCTTCCAGTTCCGCGCGTCGCCCTTCGCGGTGTAGCCCTGGCTCACCGCCCAGGCGCAGTAGCCGCCATACTGCGGCGCGTACGCATCCGGGTCCGCCTTGAACTTCGCGAGGTTCGCTGCACTTGCGAAGCGGAAGGTCGCGCCCTGGTACTGCGTCGAGAACTGCTTGTCGCCTTTCACCGGCGCGCCCTGCGTGAAGTAGGCGACCGGATCGTAGCCCTGCACGGCGAGGTCGTCGAAGGCGCCGGTATAGATCGGCGGCTCCGCCATCGCGAGCGGCGGCAGGAGAAGCGCAGGCGTCAGGGCGAGGGCCGTGGCGGCGAGGAGTGTACGGAGTTTCATGGTCAGGGTTCCGGTTCGGGAGTGAAGAGGGAAAGTATGGCCGCAGGCGCGCAGGAGGGGGAGATCGCGCGCCCGCGGCCGGGATCAGGACCGTGCAGGGGTCGGCATCGGTCCATCCGTCAGGTGAGGTGCGCTGCGCCGCTCAGGCACGAGCACACGCGCAATCGCGCCGGCCAGTTCGATCAGCACGCCGCGTCCGGCGACCAGCATCGCGATCGACGACAGCCACACGACCACCGCCATCGCGAACAGGCCGCCGCCATCATTGTTCGGATCGATGCCGAGCGGCGTGAAGAGATGGAACGTGACCGCCCCGCTCATCACCGCCACCGCAACCAGCGCGCCGATCACGCGCAGGCGCTTCAGCGCCGGCACGAGGCTCGCGAGCAGCAGCGCCGAGGCAACCAGCTCCGCCGATCCGATCACGTACTGGCTGAACACACCGGTCTGCGAGAATACGCCGCCGGCACCGAAGCTCGCCGCCCAGGCATCCAGCCGCCCGAAGATCACCTGCGTCTCAGGCGCGTTGGTGAACTTGAAGCGCAGGCTGTCGAGAAACACCGCCGAGGCAGTCAGCGCATAGGCGATCGGCGCGTACGAAAGAAGGCGGTGCATCATGGGGCGGGTCCTCAGCTTGGCAGCCTTATGCCACGCCGGCCCTGCCCGCCTCAAAGCACGCCTTTGTGAGCCCGCTTCACACCCGCGTGAGCCGCCCGCCGGCGCGCCCTCTCGCGCAAGTCCGCGAGTTCGCCTATGGTTCATGCGAAATCTGCATGCGGAGAATGATATTGGACCGGATTGATGCAATGCGCCTTTTCCTGCGCGTCGCCGACGCGGGCAGCTTCTCGCGCGCCGCCAGCGATCTGGAGCTCGGCCAGCCCACCGTCTCGCGCCGCATCCAGGATCTCGAAGAGAGCCTCGGCACCACCCTCTTCCAGCGCACCACGCGCGCCCTCAGCCTGACCGAAGCCGGCGCCCGCTTCTACAAGCGCGCGACCGACATCCTCACCGAGTATGATGAAGCCGAAGCCGAAGCGCGCGGCTTCGAGCATGCGCCGGTCGGCCTCCTGCGCATCTCCTGCTCCCACTCCTTCGCGCGCCGCGTCGTCGCGCCCGCCGCCGCCAGCTTCCTCGCCGCCTGGCCGAAGATCCGCGTCGACCTGATCTCCGACGATTCGATCACGGACCTTGTTGCCGAAGGTGTCGACATCGCCTTCCGTCTCGGCGAGCTGCGCGACTCCAGCCTGATGGCAAAGAAGGTGGGTGAGGCCGCGCAGGTCGTCTGGGCGTCGCAATCCTATATCGACCGCCATGGCCGGCCCGAACATCCCTCAGACCTCGCCCACCACAGCGCCGTCATCTTCCGCCACACGCGCCAGACGACGTGGGACCTGCGCCGCGGCAACGAACAAGTCGAAGCGCGCGTCGATGGCCCCTTCCGCGCGTCCTCCGGCGAGACACTGCTCGAAGCAGCCGCGGGCGGCGTCGGCCTGATGCTCGCGCCTGCCTGGCTCGCATCCGAATGCACCGGCGAGATCCGGCTCGTCCGCGTACTGCCGGATTGGCACGGCCCGAGCCTTCCCATCCACGCGGTCTGGAGTTCCGGCAAGCTGCGCGGCAAGGCAAAACTCTTCGTCGACCACGCCGAACCCGCCATCGCCGCCGCCTGCGGCCTGACACGTCTCGAAGTGATGCGCGCCACCTGACCCCTCTCCCATGCAATGGGAGAGGAGGGGCCCATTGCGAAGCAATGGGAGGTGAGGGTCTTGCGTCAGAGCCGCGCGTTCACGGTCTTCGGAAACACGCCGAGGATCTTCAGCGACTGCGAGAAGAAGCCGAGCTCTTCGAGCGCGAGCTGCACCGGGCGCTCGTCGGGATGACCTTCGATCTCGGCATAGAACTGCGTCGCCTCGAAAGAGCCGCCGACGAGATAGCTCTCGAGCTTCGTCATGTTGACGCCGTTGGTCGCAAATCCGCCGAGGCCTTTATAGAGCGCCGCCGGAATGTTGCGCACTTCGAAGATGAAGGCCGTCTTTGCCGGTCCGTCTTCGGCGTCGATGTCGGCCGGCTCGCGCGACATGATGACGAAGCGTGTCGTGTTGTGGGCCGCGTCCTCGATATCCTCGGCGAGGATTTCGAGACCGTACACCTCAGCCGCCAGTCTCGGCGCAATCGCCGCGACCGCCGGATCGTTCAGCTCCGCCACCTCGCGCGCCGCGCCGGCCGTGTCGGCCGCCGTCACCGCCTCGATGCCATGCCGGCGCAGGAAGTTGCGGCACTGGCCAAGGCCCATGATGTGCGAGCGCGCCTTCTTCACCTCGGCGAGCTTGGTGCCCTTCAGAGCCATCAGCTGGAAGCGGATCGGCAGGTAGTATTCACCCGTGATGTGCAGCTGGGTCGACGGCAGCAGGTAATGGATGTCGCCCACCCGGCCGGCGATCGTGTTCTCGACCGGAATCATCGCCAGATCGGCCTCGCCCTTCTCGACGGCAATGAAACAGTCCTCAAAGGTGCGGCAGGCCATAGGCTCATAGGCCGGAAACGCCTCGCTGCAGGCGATATGCGAGTTCGCGCCAGGTTCGCCCTGATAGGCAATTTTCTGCGTCATCTAGGAAATCCCTGCCATGAGCCCCCAAACCGGCATGCGTCTGATCGCCGCGACGCCGGGGGAAAGCGCCTCATCGAGGCACCCGTTATATTGTGCGCACCCGGTTAGCGTGCCAAAAGGCGCGCGCCAAGACGTAAGTCACGTAATAGATTCGAAGGAATGCCCCGATGGGAGAACTCGGTCTCAACAAGATCTTCGGCGCCCTGCTGGCGACCGCCCTCGGCATGATGGCGCTGATGCAGCTGCCAGGCCTGGTCTTCGGCGGCGAAGGCGGCGGCCATCACGGCGAAGAGCATGGCGAGGAACAGACCCTCAGCCAGAAGATGTGCGCGCAGTTCCATTATTGCGTCGAGATCGCCGAAGCCGCCTCCAGCGGCCCCGCAGAAGCCGTGTTCGACCTCGGCGCCGCCCTGCTGACCGCCGATGTGGCCCGCGGCGAGCGTACCTTCGCCGGCCAGTGCTCCACCTGCCACACGATCACCCCCGGCGGCGCCAACGGCACCGGCCCGAACATCCACAACATCGTCGGCAACGTCCACGCCCACCAGCCGGGCTTCGGCTATTCGGGCGCGATGAAAGCCACCGCTGGCCAGCCCTGGACCTATGAAGCGCTCGACGCCTGGCTGAAGAGCCCCGGCGGCTACGTGAAAGGCACCTCGATGTCGTTCGCCGGCCTCAAGAAGGATGCCGACCGCGTCAACGTGATCGCCTATCTCGCCGCCAATACCGAAAACGCCCCGGCTTTCCCGGCGCCGATGGCCGCTGAGGCCCCGGCTGAGGAAGGTGTTCCGGCTGAAGGCGAAGCAGCCCCCGCCGAAGGCGAGGCTGCCCCGGCTGACGGCACGGCCGCACCGGCTGAAGGTGAAACCGCGCCTGCCGAGGCGCCGGCCGAAGCGCCTGCGGAAGAAACCCCGCCGACCTGATTGGCGGCTGAGCCAGATTTGTGAAACCCCGGCCCCGGCCGGGGTTTTTCATTTCAGGGCGAGACGCGGCCCCTGACCGGCCATCATCCGCGCGAGGCGCGGATCGTCCGGCGCCTGCCCATATACGTTCACATAGACGTCGGTGAGCGCCTGCCCGAGCCACGCGGCCGGCAAGGCGGCCTTGTCCGCGCTGCGGACGAGCAGGTTCATCCTTGGCGCAGGCCCGTAGGTCTCAAGCGGCAGCAGGTACTCGATCCCCTCGATTTCGCGGCAGCTGAGCCGGCGGTAGAATTGCTTGCGGCTGAGGCGCAGGCGCCGCTCCGCCGCGCTGGTCCTTTCGCGTTCGGAGTCCACCTCCACCAGCACACGGGTGCGCCGCTCAAACCTGCTCGCCGCGACCGCCGCCTCGAACAAGGCCGAGCCGAGCCCCCTGCCCTGAAAGGCCGGCGCAATGGCAAGATATTCGAGCAGCACCAGGTTGAGCGCGCCGGAGGCGTAGAGCGAGGCGAAACCGGCTATCCGGCCTTCGACTTCAAACGCCCAGAAACGGAATGCCGGATTGCGCAGTGCCGCGAGCAACTGGCGGCGCGTCTTGCGCTCCGCTTTCGGGATCGTCGCTTCATAGATCGCATATGCCTCGCGAAAGGCACGGCTTCGCGGGTTCGACAGCGGCAAGAGGCGCGGCGCGCTGAAGCCCGTCACGTCAAGTCGCCGGCAGCCAGGAAGTCGCTCGACCGCGCGCGGCGGTGACGTCGACACGCCGCACGCAAGTCACATCGCCCGCAACGCTCCGTATCCGTGCAATCGCCTCCGCCAGCGGTTCTGCCGCGACGGCGAGATGGAAAGCATTGGCATGCAGCAAGGTGCCCGGGTCCGTCAGTATGCCGACATGTCCGGTCCAGAACACGAGGTCGCCGCGTTTCAGTGCTCCGGGTGCTTGCCAGTTTTCTACGGGCTCGCCTGCCCACTCGGCCTGCATGTCCGAATCGCGCGGCAGCAGTACACCGCAGGCTTCAAAAGCCTGCTGCACGAGCCCGGAACAGTCGAGCCCGAGACTCTCCCGCGCGCCCCAGAGATACGGCGCTTCAAGGTAGCGCGCCGCGATGCCTGCCGGGTCTGTCTCGAACGCATCGAGGTCCGCCAGATGGCAGGCATGCACCCATCCGGCCCGCGCGCATTCGGTCCAGTCCCCCACCGTGCGGCCGGTCGCGGCCACCCTTGCGCCGAGGCTGAGCAGGAAATGCGGCGCTGACTTCAGGTCCGGTTCGGCAAAGCAATAGGTCCGCAACGCACTGACCTTGTGGGTCACTTCGAGCGCGGGCGCCGACAGCGCATCCAGGTTGATCCAGCCGGTGTAGCGGTCTCGCCTCAATTGGCAGAGACCGAACTCGCCCTCCTCACGGAACACGTCGACGATCTCGCCGTGCAGTGCTTGCGTGACGAGCCTCGCATCCGGCAGCGGCGCTTCGCGCACCGCCGCAACGCCGGCGGTCACCTGAAACGTCACTGGCACGCCCGGCGGGCGGGCAAGTCGCGGGTCGTAGAGGTCCGGCATGGGCAGCTCCGAGGCAGGGCCTCAGGCGGCGTTCGAACGCTTCGCTGACGGCCGTCCGCCGCTTTCTTCGCCGGAGGCGGCGGCCAGCACAAGACGGGCGAAGCTGCGCAGGTAGGTCATGCCGTCCGGCGTACGTTCGATGAAGATCGAGCGCAGGTCCGAATCGTCCGGCAGCCGGCGGATGAAATTCAGCCGCTCGAGTGCATCGAGGGCGCGCGTGATCGCCGGTTTGGCAACGCCGAGATGTTCCGCAAGGCCGCGCACAGTGTGCGGGCCGGGCATCAGCGCCACGCTCATCAGCACGGCCTGCTGGCGCGCGGTCAGGTCCGGCGCGTCCGAGCGCACAGAGGCGGTGACCGCCTTGCGCCAGAGTTCGAGCCCGTCCCGTTCGGATAACTGCATTTTCTACATCTCCACGTCGCGCCCTGCTCCCCTGCAGGAATCGCGCATCAGGCGAATCTCAAGTGATTTGCGCGCAGCGTCCAGAGCCGCAAAGCCGCCTGCCCCTTCACATTCGGGTCGAAACACCTGAAATAAGGGCATGGCCATTTCTCACCCCCCACACGCCCACGGGCACGCGAATACGCCGTGCAGCCCGGCGGACGCCGACACCTTCCTGCATGAGGCGGAGGCGCTCGTCGTGCGGCAGGGCCAGCGGATGACGAAGATCCGCCGGAAAGTGCTCCGCCTGCTGCTGGAAAACGGCGGCCCGGCCAAGGCCTATGACCTGTTGGCCAATCTTGACGGCGAAGGCGCCGCCAAGCCGCCCACCATCTACCGCGCGCTGGACTTCCTTCAGGAGGCCGGCCTCGTCCACAAGATCGAGAGCCTCAATGCCTACGTTGCCTGCGGCCATACGAGCCACAGCCACTCGGCCGTGTTCCTGATCTGCGACACCTGCCACACAGCTGAGGAACTTCACGCGACGGCCACGAGCGATGCGCTGAAATCGGAAACACGCGCGGCGGGTTTCCGGATGGCGCGGGCCGTAGTGGAAGTGCGCGGCACTTGCCGGAACTGTGCCGCATGATCCCCCTCTGGCAAGGCAGCTGCAACCAGTGGGACTGCGACGAGATGGGGCACATGAATGTGCGCGTCTATGTCGAGAAACAACTGGAAGGCCTCGTCGCGCTTTGCCACGCGGCCGGCATGCCGAATGCGTTCCGGCCGGATTCGCCCTCGACTGTCTCGCCGACTGACCAGCATATCCGCTTCATCCGCGAGGTCCTGCCCGGCCGCCCGCTGACGATGCGGGGCTGCGTGCTGGAGATCGGCGAGAGCGATGCCGTCATCTACCAGGAACTGCGCCATGCGGATGGGACGCTGTCGGCTTCCTTCCGTACACGGATTGCACATATCGATACCGCCGAAGGCACCGCCTTTCCCTGGAGCCGGCTTGTGCTGGCGAAGCTGGAAGCCCTAAAGGGCGTAACGCCTGACGAGGCGAAACCCCGCTCGTTCGATCCCGATGCCCCCGGCCTGCCGGCCGACCAGATCACGCTGGACCGCGTCGAACAGGTCGGCGCGCCGCTGATCGGCATGGGCGCCGTTCCGGCAGTTCATTGCGGGCCTCACGGACAAATGATTCCCTCTTGGATCATCGGACGTATTTCGGACTCGGTGCCGAACCTCCTGTTTGACTGGCGCAACCGCGTTGGCCAGAACTCCGGTGGCCGCCGCATGGGCGCGGCCGTGCTCGAATATCGCCTGCGCTACCACCGGCTGCCGCAGGAGGGCGACCGCTTTGTTGTCCACACCTCGCTCGGCAAGGTGATGGGCAAGACACACAACCTGATCCACTGGGTGATGGATCCCCGCAGCGGCGGGCCCTGGGCGACGTGCGAAGTGATCGCCATTTCGCTCGACCTCGATGCGCGCAAGGCCGTGGAGGCGCCCGCCGAGATGATCGCCGAGCTGGAGAAGATCGCGCCGCGCGGGCTGACGATCTAGAGATAGCCCGAGAGGATTCCGGCGAGCGCCGGGATGTCTTTCGGATGCAGGCCTGCGATGTTGATGCGGCCTGAGGCGGGCATGTAGACGCCGTGCATTTCGCGCAGTTCGACCGTCTGGGCGGCGGACACGGGAAGTTGCGAAAACATGCCGTTCTGCGCCTTCAGCGCGGCCAGCGCGTTGGAGCCGGTGGCGGCGACCAGCGCGTCCGAGAGTTCGGCGCGCAGGCTTTTCATCCGGGTACGCATGGCGGCAACTTCGGCTTCCCATTCCTTGCGCAGGTCCGCGTCGCCAAGGATGGTCGCGACGATGCCCGCGCCGTGCGCAGGCGGCATCGACCAGGTGGCGCGGCCATTGTCGGCGACGTGGGTCGTTGCCGCCGCGATCGCCTCGGCGCTGGAGCCCAGCACAAGGAAGCAGCCCGTCCGTTCGCGGTAGAGCCCGAAATTCTTCGAGCAGGAATAGGCCACCATCGCTTCGCCGGCGGCGTCCATAAAGGCCTGCACGCCGTCCATGTCGCGCTC
This sequence comes from Acidobacteriota bacterium, assembly GCA_016712445.1. Classification (NCBI taxonomy): domain Bacteria; kingdom Pseudomonadati; phylum Acidobacteriota; species Acidobacteriota bacterium. The sequence continues at coordinate 408,232 of JADJRB010000001.1, forward strand.
AAGACTGTTGGCGAAGCCGTGATAGGCGACATCGAGCAGCACCAGCAGCCCCTTCTCCTTGGCCATCACGCCGAGGGTTTTCCAGTCGTCGACCGAAGGATCGATGCCGGTGGGATTGTGGCACGGCCCCTGGATGATGACGCCGTCGCCCGGCTCGGCGGCCGAGAGGTCTGCCATCATGCCGAGCTGGTAGAATTCGCCGTCGCGGGCATAGGCATATTCCTTCACCTCGAGGCCGAGCGACTTCACGACATTCGGATGGTTCGGCCAGGTCGGCTTCGACACCCAGACGCGCTTGGTGCCGGTCTTGCGCATCAGGCTGACGCCCTGGAACAGCGCGCCGCAACCGCCGGGCGCGGTGAAGGACAGCGTGCGGCCTTCCTTGCGGGCCGGATGATCCTTGCCGAAGACGAAATCTTCGACATGCGCGCAGAAATCCGTGTTGCCGCGCTGGCCTTCATACACTTTCGTCGCCTGCGCCTCGATCAGGCGCGCTTCGGCTTTCTTTACCGAGGAGAGGATGGGCGTGTTGCCGTCCATGTCCTTGTAGACGCCGACGCCGAGATCGTACTTTTCCGTGCGCGGATCGGCGCGGTAGGCCGCCATCAGGCCGAGCAAGGCATCGGGCGGCAGGGTTGTGAGGCTCGAGAAGTGGGACATGGGCAGGTTCCGGATGGCTTCGGGCAGACCTAGCGGCTTTTGCCGGGCGGGTGAACCCCGCCGGATTGACGCGGCGTGACAATTGCGCGGGGCGCGCGGATCGCGAAACATGCTGGCCTGCAAGGGAGACACAGATGACCGCCTACGTAGTCCTGATCCGCGAGAAGCTGCGCGATGAAGCCGCGATGAAGAAATATGGCGAGGCCGCCGCTGCCGCACGCGGCGACCACAAGCTCACGGCGCTGGCTTTTTACGGCAAGCATGAAGTGACCGAGGGCGCCGATGCTGAAGGCGTCGTGATCCTTGCCTTCCCGACGATGGCCGAAGCGAAGCCCTGGTACACGAGCCCGGAATATACCGCCGCCAAGGTGCACAGGTTTCAGGCGTCGGACTACCGGGTGATTTTTGTGGAGGGCTTGGAGGGATAAGAAATCGCACCGCGATTTCCCCGACAAGGCCAGCTGTCTGGAAGACAGCTGGCGGGCCCAATAAGCAGCCCCCTCCGGCCCTTCGGGCCACCTCCCCCGTAAACGGGGGAGGAAGACGTCGCAATCGGCTGCACCCTTATCCTCCCCCGCAATGCGAGGGAGGCGTTTGGGCCGCAGACGGCGGCGGGCTTTCACGACGTATCCAGCCCCGCCCATGCCAGCGGGCGAGCCGCCTGATCGAGGCGCAGGAGCAGCGTGTCGATGCCGGGGCCGAGGCGGCGGATGACGTGCCAGGGCGCGGGCATCTCGCGCAGACCCGCGTGGAGCAGCGTGCCGAACCGGCGCGCGAGACGGCGGGCATGCGGCGCGGGATTTGCGAGGACGCCGGCGAGCCGCTCGGCGGCCTGCAAGAGCAAAGCCCATTGCAGCGCGGGCGGGTCTTCGCCGGAGGACGCGCTGCCGGGGCGCGCAGGATGTTCGATCAGCGGAAAGAGGGTCGCGCGGGCGCCACTTCGCGCCGACACCGGCGTGGGAATATCTTCCGTGGACGGAAGTCTGACGCGCGGCGGCGGGAGGACCAGCCCGGCGGCGAGCACATGAATGTAGCGGCGCACCAAAGCCGTGACGGCGATCAGCTGCGCCCGCGCCTCCTGCGCGATGGCGGCGAAGGCGTCTGGCGCCGTCGCTCGCAGTAGCGCACGCAGCGCGGACAAAAGCCGGGCGATGGGATACCAGAACTCGGGACGGGTGCGGGTCATCTGCGGAGCATACATCCGCGCGGGATGCGGCCGGATTCGCCGCGGCAAGTTTTTTTGCAAGGCTTTGTTCTGGAGAAGTTTATTTCCCTGAATGGGCGGCGAAAGGGTTGCACACGCGGGAACCTGTGCACCCTCGAAGGCCCTCACCTCCCATTGCTTTGCAATGGGCCCTTGCTCTCCCGCAAGCGGGAGAGGAGTTAGTTGTGCGCGCGGCAAGTCCCTGACCCCTCTCCCATGAAATGGGGGAGGAGGGACCCGCGACCGGAGGTCGTGGGAGGTGAGGGTCTGACTTTACGAAACCAGCGTCGCTTCGGTCTTTGCCTTCACTTCGTCCATCGTGACGCCGGGGGCGAGTTCGATGACTTTCAGGCCGCCGGGGACGACGTCCATCACGCAGAGGTCTGTGATGATGCGGTTGACGACGCCCTTGCCGGTGAGCGGCAGGGTGCACGCTTTCAGCACCTTGGATTCGCCGGCCTTGTTGGCGTGGTCCATGACGACGACGATGCGCTTGACGCCGGCGACAAGGTCCATCGCGCCGCCCATGCCTTTGACGAGCTTGCCGGGGATCATCCAGTTGGCGAGGTCGCCGTTCTCGGCGACTTCCATGGCGCCGAGGATGGCGATGTTGATATGGCCGCCGCGGATCATCGCGAAACTGGTCGCCGAGTCGAAGAAGCTGGTGCGCGGCAGCGTGGTGATCGTCTGCTTGCCGGCGTTGATGAGGTCCGCGTCTTCCTCGCCCTCATAGGGGAACGGGCCCATGCCGAGCATGCCGTTCTCGCTTTGCAGCGTGACGTCCATGCCTTCCGGGATGTGGTTGGCCACCATCGTCGGGATGCCGATGCCGAGATTCACATAGTAGCCGTCGTGAAGCTCTTTTGCGGCGCGGGCCGCCATGTCGTCGCGTGTCCAGGCCATCCTGTCCTCTTAATCTTGATTGTTCGGGGGAACATAATTGTCCCAGCCTTCAGGCGGCGGAAGCAATATGCTCGTAACAAAGCGGAAGTACTCTTCGGGCTGATCGTCAAAAATCTTCTTCCCGCCCATGATAAGGGCACGCGCAAACTCATCTCCAGCTTTCGGCTGATCACCGCGATCATAGAATATTTTTCCAAGCCGCAAATGAATTTCCGGGTCCCCCAAGCCGCCAGGACTTAGCACCGCATCAGAATATGCGCTCAGCGCGGTTTCGGTATCTCCAGCCTGCAGGTACATGTCCCCGAGATACTGGAACAGCTTCGCGCTGTGACCATCATATCCCTCGGACTCAGCGAGATTGAGCGCTTCAATTATGGCGTAATAAGCCTTGGTGCGGCCTTCGAATGTATTCGCGGCCAGGCCCTCCGCCGCGACTTTTATGGCAACTTCCGCGAAAGCCACGGTACGCTCTTTTCCTTGGCCAGACATTACGGCGTCATCCCCTTCGGCAATAGTCCACTGCGTGCCCCAGCTGAAAACAGCTAAAAGCAAAAGAATGCGGACAGTCAGCACGATCAGTGGCTCTCCCGTTTGCGGGTGGTGCGTTGTTCGATTCGCTTCTCGAAGCTGCCCTTGATGATGCGCTGCACGAAGATGCCCGGCAGGTGGATGTGGTCGGGGTCGATGTCACCGGTGGGGACGATTTCCTCGACCTCGGCGACGGTGACCTTGCCGGCCATGGCCATGGGCGGGTTGAAGTTGCGGGCGGTCTTGTTGAAGACGAGGTTGCCCTGCGTGTCGGCCTTCTCGGCCTTCACGATCGAAAGGTCGGCGACGAGGCCGGTCTCTAGGATATAGGTCTCGCCGCCAAACTCGCGGTGTTCCTTGCCTTCGGCGACCAGCGTGCCGACGCCGGTTTTCGTGTAGAAGCCGGGGATGCCTGCCCCGCCGGCGCGGCAACGTTCGGCCAGCGTGCCTTGCGGGTTGAATTCAAGCTCGAGCTCGCCGGAGAGGTACTGGCGCTCGAACTCCTTGTTCTCGCCGACATAGGACGAGATCATCTTCCTGATCTGGCGCGTCTTGAGGAGGAGGCCGAGTCCGAAATCATCGACGCCGGCATTGTTGGAGATGGCGGTGATGTCCTTCACGCCCGAGTCGCGCAGGGCGAGGATGAGGTTTTCCGGGATGCCGCAGAGGCCGAAGCCGCCGGCCATCACCGTCATGCCATCGAAGGTCAGCCCGTCGAGAGCCTCCTTCGCCGATTTGTAGACCTTGCTTGCCATCCGGCATGAGCTCCCTTGTCGTTCCCGCGGCGGTGTTCCGTGTGCCTAGCACAAACTGCGGCGCCTGCATGCCCCAACGCAATGCGAATTTCAACAGCTGTTGAAGAAATTCAGACCGCTTCGACCGTCTGTTCGATGGCGCCGAAAATCGAATGGCCGGTGCTGTCGTGCATCTCGATGCGCACCGTGTCGCCGGGCTTCATGAAGGGCGTCTTCGCGGCGCCGGCGGCGATGGTCTCGATCATGCGGATTTCGGCGATGCAGGAATAGCCGAGGCCGCCTTCGCTGACGGGTTTGCCCGCGCCGCCATCCTTGCCCTTGTTGGAGACGGTGCCGGAGCCGATGATCGTGCCGGCGGAGAGGGCGCGCGTCTTTGCGGCGTGGGTGACGAGGCGGGGCAGATTAAAGGTGGCGTCGACGGCGGCATTGGCGCGGCCGAAAGGGGCGCCGTTGAGGTCGACGCGGAGCGGCAGGTGGACGAGGCCGTCCTGCCAGTTGGGGCCGAGCTCGTCCGGCGTGACGGCGACCGGGGAGAAAGCGCTGGCGGGCTTCGCCTGGAAGAAGCCGAAGCCCTTGGCGAGTTCGCCGGGGATGAGGCCGCGCAGGGAGACATCGTTGCAGAGCATGATCAGCTTGATGTGGTGGCCGGCCTCTTCCTCGCCGACGCCCATCGGCACGTCATCGGTGATCACGGCGATCTCGCCTTCCATGTCGCAGCCCCATTCGGGATCGGCGAGCGGGATCGGATCCCGCGGGCCGAGGAAGCCATCCGAGCCGCCCTGGTACATCAGGGGGTCGTAGTAGAAGCTCTCGGGCACCTTGTCGCCGCGCGCGGCGCGCACCAGCTCGACATGGTTGATATAGGCCGAACCGTCCGCCCACTGATAGGCGCGGGGAAGCGGGCTCTCGCAGTCGTGTTCGTGGAAGCGGAAGGTCGGCACGGAGCCCAGCTCCACCTGCCCGGCCAGCGTTTCCAGCTCCGGCCCGTAGATCGACCACTTGTCGAGCGCGGCCTGCAGGGTCGGCGCGATACGGGCGGCGTCGGTGGCGCGCGTCAGGTCGCGGCTGACGACGACGAGGCGGCCATCGCGGGTGCCATTGCGGAGGGTGGCGAGTTTCATCTTGTGTCCTTCTCCCTTGGGGAGGCTTCAAAGCCCCCTCTCCCTCATAGGGAGAGGGGGTTGGGGGTGAGGGTGTCAACGGTGAAGTGGAAATATTTCGGGCGGAGGGATATGCCGCGCCCCCTCACCCCTGCCCCTCTCCCCCACGGGGGAGAGGGGTTCAGAGCGAATGAAACCTACTTCGTTTCTTCCTTGATCTTCTCGTGCAGCCAGGCGGCGTGGCGGGGCGCTTTCTTGGTGGCGCTCCATTCCTCGATCATCGGTTCGGCGACGTCCTTGAGGGACTTCATCTGCTCCGGCGTGCCGATGTCGGCGGCGAGTTCGAGGCGGTGGCCGTTGGGGTCGAAGAAGTAGATCGACTTGAAGATGCCGTGATGCGTGGGGCCGAGCACGTCGACGCCAAGGGACTCAAGGTGCGCCTTGGCGGCGTGGAGTTCGTCGAGGCTGCCGAGGCGCAGCGCGATGTGCTGGACCCAGACCGGCGTGTTCGGGTCGCGGCCCATTTCCGGCTGCTCGGGCAGCTCGAAGAAGGCGAGCACGTTGCCGTTCCCGGCATCGAGGAAGATGTGCATGTAGGGATCATAGGCGCCGGTCGAGGGCACATGGTCCTCGGCGATCGCCAGCTGGAAATCCATGCCGAGCGTCTTCTTGTAGAACTCCACCGTCTCCTTCGCATCCTTGCAGCGATAGGCGACGTGGTGGACGCCTTTGAGTTTGGGGGTGGTCATCTTGCCGGTCCTCCTGAGCGCTCACCCTGAGCGAAGTCGAAGGGCGAGCGCGAGTTGTTCAAACGTATCAGCTTGTGGCCCATCCTTCGACTTCGCTCAGGATGAGCGGTGCATCTTGTTTTAGGCTTTTTCCTTCACGCCCAGCACGCCGCGCTCGACCTGGTCGCGTTCGATGCTTTCGAACAGGGCCTTGAAGTTGCCTTCGCCGAAGCCGTCCTTGTAGTCGCCCTTGCGCTGGATGAATTCGAAGAAGACCGGGCCGACTTTCGGCTGGGCGAAGATCTGCAGGAGGAGCCGGGGATTGCCGTCTTCGGTCGTGCCGTCGAGCAGGAGGCCGCGCGACTGCAAGCCCTTTACGTCTTCGCCGTGGCCCGGAAGGCGGCCGTCCAGCATCTCGTAATAGGTGGCCGGCGGCGCGGTCATGAACGGCACGCCCTGCTTCTTCAGCTTGTCATAGCAGCCATAGAGGTCGTCGCAGATGAGCGCGATGTGCTGGATGCCCTCGCCGTTGAACTCGCGCAGGAATTCCTCGATCTGGCCGCCGCCGCCCTTGCCTTCTTCGTTGAGCGGTATGCGGATCTTCCCGTCCGGCGCGGTCAGCGCTTTGGAGGTGAGGCCGGTATATTCGCCCTTGATGTCGAAGTAGCGGATTTCGCGGAAGTTGAAGAGCTTCTCGTAGAAGTCCGCCCAGTACTTCATGCGCCCGCCATAGACGTTGTGGGTCAGGTGGTCGATCAGCTTGAATCCGGCGCCTTCGGGATGGCGGTCGACGCCCGGCAGGTAGTCGAAGTCGATGTCGTAGATGGAGAAGCTGCCTTCGCCTTCTTCGTAGCGGTCGATCAGGTAGATGATCGAATTGCCGATGCCGCGAATGGCGGGCAGCGACAGTTCCATCGGGCCGGTCTCGACGCGTACGGGCTCGGCGCCCTGCTTGAGGAGATGGTCATACGCCTTGCGGGCATTGCGCACGCGGAAGCCCATGCCGCAGGCCGACGGGCCATGCTCGCGGCTGAAATACCAGGCCGGGGATTTCGGCTCGTAATTGGTGATCAGGTTGATGCCGCCCTGGCGCCACAGCTCGACATCCTTGGAGCGGTGGCGGGCGATCTTCTTGAAGCCCATGGTTTCGAAGACCGGCTCCAGCACGCCCTTCCCGGGCGCGGAGAACTCGATGAACTCGAAACCGTCGAGGCCGGCGGGATTGTCGAAAAGGTCTGCCATGGCAAAGTCTCCCGTCTTGCAAGGCTGGAAAATATAGTTTCATATGTAACTAATTTGCGCCCGAGATGCAAGGCAAGCCGAGGAGCTTTCGTCCGACCATGCCCGACACGCCCCACCCCGCGCCGCTGCGCCTTGCGACGTTCCTGCCGTTCCGGCTGTCGGTGTTGTCGAACGCCGTCTCGCAGCGGATTGCGGAGCTCTATGACCGGGAATTCGGCCTTTCGGTCTGGCAATGGCGCGTGATGGCGGTGACGGCGGACACGCCGGGCATCAGCGCCACCGAGATCGGCCAGCGCACGCAGATGGACAAGGTGGCGGTCAGCCGCGCGGTGGCCGGGCTGATCGAGGTGGGCTATCTTGAGCGGCGCCCCTCGGTGGAGGATGCGCGCCGGTCGCTGTTGTTCCTGACGGCAGCCGGGCTCGACATCTATGAACTGATCGTGCCGCTGGCCCTGTCCGAGGAGGCCCGGCTTGTCAGTACACTGAGCGACAAGGAACAGGCCGAGCTGGCGCGGCTGATGGCGAAGCTGGCGCAGGCCGCCTCGCCCGAGCGCGCCTTGTGGTGACCCTTCCGGCGCCGGATTTGCGCCGCTGCTGAATCTTTCCGTATGTGAACGAACCTGAACCGCGCATTCAAACCGCGTTCAGTGGCGCGGGTCCATTCCTGATCGCGTTCGAGCGCCGCTTCATCAAAGGCGCAAGGCACAACCCAGGAGTTTGGACCATGAAACACCTTCTTTCGACTGCCGCCGCCACGCTGATGTTGCTGAGCCTCGGCACCGCCCATGCGGAACGCAACCGGGTGCGCATTGACCAGTCGGGCTATGCCAACGGCGCGGCTGCCGCGCAGCAGGGCGACCGCAACGGCACGGTCGTCGTGCAGGGCGGCTACGGCCAGTATGCCCGCGGCGTGCAGACCGGCTACAACAACTTTCTGCGCATGGACCAGTATGGCACGCGCAACCGCGTCGAGACCGCCCAGATCGGCGAGGACAACTTCGCCGTGACCGGACAGGAAGGCCGCAACCTTCGCGCCAGCACGCTGCAGACCGGCTATGGCAACGTCTCCGGCATTGCGCAGATCGGTACGAACAACACCGCGTCTGCCGACCAGGACGGCGTGAACCACACCTCCGGCATCATCCAGATCGGCAACGGCCAGGATGTGGCAGTGCGCCAGCGCGGCGACGGCAACATCTCCGTGGTCGTACAAAGCGGCTACAACTGAGGTTGCGGGCGGAGAGGCCTCGCTGGCCTCTCCGCAACGCGCAAGACCCGAGGAGCAAGTCCATGTTGAAACCAAGCCTTGGCGCAGCCCTGATGCTGGTGACGGCGTGCGCCGCCCAGGCGCCGGCCAGCGTGCAGACCGTTTCCGCACCTTCCGGATCGACCGTGATGCTGCTGGACGCGGCGCCGCCGGAGCGCGAGCGGTATGTGCCGCCGGCGGTCGACTGCGACATCCGGTCGACGCAGACCGCGCGCGGCCGGCTGCTTGAAGCCCTCGTGCGCACCGACCGTCCGCTGCAGGGCGACTACGCGTTCACGATCACCGCATTCGGCGGGGGCGGATCGTCCGATGTTTCGCAGGGCGGCGCCGTTGACCTCGCGCCCGGCGAATTTGCCGGACTGGGCGCGGCTGAAATTCCGGACGGGCGTTACCGCGCCGTCCTGACACTGAGCGACGCGGACGGCGAACTCTGCCGTCTCGAACAGAAATCCTAGGAGCTGCACCATGCGACCCCCCACCCATCGGTCCGCGACCGTTCTTGTTGCCCTGTTCGCGTTTTCCGGCGCCGCTTTCGCGGACGGCGGACGTGCACGGACGATGGGACTGGTCGATGCGGCGCCGGCCAGGAGCCCGGCGGCGAACGTGTCGACGACGATCCAGGAAGGCCGGGGCAACGCCGCCGGCATCGGACAGACCGGCAGCGGCAATACTGCGGGCATCCTGCAGTTCGGCCGCAGCAATACCGGTGTGGTGGTGCAGACGGGGTCCGGCAACAATGCCTGCCTCGTCCAGTCCGGCCGCAACCTGGACGGTGCGATCGTCCAGACCGGCGACAACCTGACGACGGGCGTGCTGCAGACAAGGTGGGGATCGAACGAGATTCCGGTCGAAGTCTGCTCGACGGCGACGACGCGGCAGGAGGTCATGTACTACGCGGAGCGGCCGGTCGGCGGCCCGCGTGCGCGGGCGCAGGAACGCCTGGCCCTTCGCGGCGCGCGTTAGCCTGCCCGGCGGCGCCGCTCGATTCGGGTTACCCGTTAGGCAAGGTAGCGCTACATGACTGCTTCATTGGTGATGAAATAGCCAACTCCGCAGCGTCCAAATGTGGTTGCGAAGTCTAGTTTTGATCGTGCTTGCCTTTGTTGCCATCGCGACGTTCCCAAGAGTCTATCCATCGAACTGTGCTGAAAGCAAAAGCAGCGAAGCAAATAAATCCGAACAGGAAAGCGCTTCCTACGATCAAGATTCTCGCATCTTCTGGAATCGCACGGGTCATCGCCGAATCCGTCAAACAAATGAGAATCAAGAGTGCTGAGGCGGCTAGAGGCAGCCCAAACACGGCAACCCACTTTCCCCAACCCTGCACTTTAGAGAAGAGTCGTTCAGTTACGATAATTGCAGTGCCTAAAACTGACACCACCAAAATGCGCATCAACCAAAAGGACCAGTCATCCGCCATTTGGGACTCTAGCCCGCCCGGCGGCGGCGCTGGCGCAGGTTGCGCGAGACGGGGCCGTCTTCCTCCAGCGTCAGGCGTTCGACGAGGCGCGCGATGAAGGCGGAGAGCTGGTCGCGTACTTCATAGGGCGCTTCCATCGGCAGGAAGTGTGAGGTGCCGCGGATGCCGCGCATCATCAGCGAAGGGTTCTGCTGGATGATCTCGGCACGGACCTTGTCGGAGATGACGGAGTCGCGGCTCGGGCGCAGGATGACGATGGGAATCTTCTTCTTGCGCACCTTGCGCAGCGCGCTCCACGGCGTGTTGCGCTGGGCGCCGAAGGTCTTGGCTTCCCATTTCGGCGTGCAGAGCAGTTTCCAGCTCTGCTTCTCGGCATCGGCGGGGCCGTGGTCGGCGCGGTCGAGGCCGTCGAGCAGGTAGTCCGCGAGGAAGGGTTCGCGCCAGGACTTGAACGTCGCCTTGCCGGCATAGCCGTCGAGCGCCTCACGGAACGAACTGAACTCGGCGCGGCGCTTGCGGGCGCGCGCCGCCATGCCGTTGCGGCTGAGGAGCCAGTTCACCGGCGGGAAGACGTGGTTCCAGAAATAGGTGCGGCGAGACAGGATCACCGGATCGGCGAGGACGAGGCCCTTGACGAGGTCAGGCCGCTTGCCGGCGACCATCAGCGCGACGCAGCCGCCCATCGAATGGCCGCCGAGCACGACGCCTTGCGGCGCTTCGTTCTCGAGGAACTCAATCACATCGTCGCGGTAGCGCGCCCAGGAGGTGAGCCCGCCTTTCGACGGCAAGGTGGAGCGGCCATGCCCGCGCAGGTCGAGCGCGGCGACACGTGCGCGCAGGCCGAGCGGTGCGAGCATCGACTGGTAAGTCATCGCGTTGAAACCGGTGGCGTGCAGCCAGACGGCGGCATAGGGCTTGATCGGGTCGCCGAACTCGATCCCGGCCATCTGTCCGCCGGATTTCATGTCTTCGCGGAAACGGCGCATCAGGCAGCGGCTCCAAACACCTTGCGGAGCAGGTCGGTCGTGCGCGCCACTGGATTCTCCCGGATCTTCTTCTCCTCTTCCGCCACATAGAGGAAGATGCCGTCAAGCCCGAGACTGACAGCATGTGAGGTGAGCTCCGCCTGCATGGTGGATGTCGCGCCGCCGAGACCGATGCCGGAGAGGTAGCTTTCCATCGAGGTGAAGGCGCCGGACTTCGAAAGCGCAGCCTTCACATGCGGGGTAAACGCGGCCTTGAGCTGGGTTTCCGTCCGGTTACGGAGGAAGTCGGTGGCCGCCGTGTCGCCGCCGCGCAGGATGCCGAGGGCGTCCTCTATGGTCATGCTGCGCACCGCGCCGAGGATCAGCGCGCGCGCTTCCGGCACGGCGGCTTCGGCGGCGCGGTTGAGTCGCAGCTCGACATCATCGAGCGGACCGCTGGCGCCGATGACCGCGAGGTTGCGCTGCACTTCGCGGTAAGTGCCGGGAAGCGGGATGCGGATTTTCGGGTCGCCGTAATAGCCGTTCGACTTGCCGAGCTGGGCGGCGACGTTGGTGGTGCCGACGGTCAGGGCCTCGCGCAGGCCGGCCTCGATTTCGGCGCTGGTCAGCGGGCCGCCGGGCTGGGTGATGACGCTGCCGAGCACAGGGGCGTAGACGCCGGCCGATTCGCAGCCCATGGGCAGGATCGCAAGAACCAGAGCCGCAAGGATGCCGGGTTTCATGCTTCACACTCCAGGAACTGCCACGGGCAGCGTACGCAACTGCGATTAACCCTACAGGAGCCGTTCAGGGAAATGAAGGGCATGCGGCCCCCGGCGCTGCGCAACAAACGCTTACCGGAATTTCATCTGATTCAAGTTGACCACGGCTGTAGTCGATTATAAGACCACGTGTGTAGTCATAATGCAGGTGGTCAATGACACAGATTTCCGCATCAGAACTCGAGGTCATGGATGTCCTCTGGGCGCGGCCCGGCCTTGCGGCCAGCGACGTGCACGATGTGCTCGGCGACGGGCGCGACTGGAACATCCGCACGGTGAAGACCTTCCTCGCCCGGCTGGTGGAGAAAGGTGCCCTGCGCACCGAGGAAGACGGCCGGCGATACCTCTATTACCCGGTGCTCGACGAAGCCGAGTACAAGGCCGAGGCCGCCACGCAGTTCATTGACCGGGTGTTCTCCGGCCGCGCTGCGCCGCTGGTTGCCCACCTTGCCGACAGCCGCGGCCTGAGCCGGGAAGACATCGCCGAACTTGAGAAGCTTCTGGGGGAGCTGAAGAAATGATCCACGCCATTCTCAACGGAGATTTCTCCAACGCCCTCGAAACGTTGCTGGCCGTGTCGGCGCTGATCCTGGTGGTGCTGATGCTGCGCCGGGCGGTGTCGCGCCAGTTCGGGGCGGGTATCGTCTACCTGCTCTGGGCCATTCCGGTGGTGCGCTTTCTCCTGCCGCCGATGTCGACGCCCGTCTCCTTCCTCAACCTCGATTTCGCCGCCGCGCCGGCTGCCGAAACTGTGACGACGGTTCGCACCGCCACGACGGAAACGACCACGGCGCTGACCGAGGGCGCCGGTCATGCCGCCGCCTGGCAACCGGCGATGCCGGCCGAACCCGTCGCTGCAGTCGCTGCCCCCGCCAGCCTGCCGGCCGATCTCTGGACAATGGCCCTGATGGCCGGCGTCGCAGCCTGGGTGGCTGGCACGCTCTACTTCGCGCTGCGCAGCCTGCTGGCGCACCGCAATTTCATGCAGACGGTGGAACGCGAAGCGATGCCGGTGTCGGCGCGCATGGCCGACCTTGCGGACCGTATCGCGGCGGAGACCGGCCTGCGCCGTGCGCCGCGCATCGTGTCCAGCCTGATATCCCGCGGTCCGTTCGTGACCGGACTTTTCCGCCCTGTTGTCGTGATGCCGGCCTGGTTCGAGGACGACTACACGCCCGCAGAGGCGCGCGCAGCGCTCGCCCATGAACTGATGCATGTGCGGCGCGGCGACCTCTGGGCCTTGCAGGTCTCTGAACTCTTCGTGGCGGCGATGTGGTTCAACCCTCTGGCCTATATTGCCCGGAACGCATTTCGGACTGACCAGGAAGCCGCATGTGACGCTGACGTCCTCGCGCGCTGCCAGACCAGCCCGCATGCCTACGGTTCAATCCTCGTGAAGGCGGCCCGGCTGCACCTGCCCGAACCGGCCCTGGCCACTGGCCGCCTGCCCCTGACTCATGCCCTCAAGGAAAGACTGACCCGCATGACCTATCCCGCCCCTTCGTCCCGCCGCCGCATGATCGGCTTCGGTGCCGCCCTCCTGTTCGGTGTGTCGACACTTGCGATCTCCTCTTCGGTCGCCGCCGCCGGTGAACCCGAGAATGACGGCGTGCACGAGTTCCGCATCGAAAGCGACGGCCTGTGGATCAGCAAGGACGACAATGCCGACCGCCAGATCGTACTGCTCGGTGACCCGATGGCAAAAGTGACGCCGGAAGACATGCATCCGCCGGAACTCGCCGAGCTGGAGAGCAAGATTGCGGCTGACTCCGCCGAATTGTCGAAGATCTATTCGGTCGATGTGGCGATCGATATGGCCAGTGATCCCGACTTCATCGAAATCACCCGTCTTTCGACCGAACTGGGTCTGATGGGCGCGGAACTCGGTACGCTGGGCGCCTCGGAAGCCTTGCGGATGAACTTCAGCGGCATGTCGGAAGAGGAAATCGAGGAATGGTCCGACGCATTCGAAGCCAAGATGGAAGCCAAGGCGGCAGAGATCGAGGCACGCGCAGCGGAGATGGAAGCGCGCATGGAAGAGCACGGCGCGCAACTGGAAGCACGCTTCGCCGACCAGGAACGCATGGACGCAGATACTGAGCGCCGCGCGCTGGTCATCGAGAAGCGCATCGAAAGCCACGGCGCGGAGATCGAACGGATCATGGAGCAACGCTTCGGCCCCGAATTCGAAGCCCGCATCGAAGCGCAGGCCGGCGTGGTCGAGTTCCTCGTAGACAGCTGTCAGGACGCCAAGCTGAACCCGGGCGAGACCCGCATCATCGAGCGCGCCGATGCGGACGGCGAAATGGTTCGCCTGGCCTGTGTCGAAGGTGGCCGTGACCGCCTGAAGGAGGCCGCCACCTTCGCCGCGATCGACTCCTACCCCGGCATCACCGCCGCCGAGAAGGATGCCTTCCGCGCCGCTGCCGATGGCCAGAAACGCAAGCGGGTGATGATCTTCCGCAGCGACGATGCCGAGATGCCCGAGCCGCCGGAAGCGCCCGAAGTGCCCGAAGTTCCGCTCGACGGAGAATAAGAGACGCCCCTTACGCAGATCCCTTCAGCCCCGGCCCGAAAGGCCGGGGTCTTTTTTGCCTGCCTGCAGGCGCTTTGCGGCGCCATCCTGAGCCGGTAGGGTGCGCGCGACACAGGACCGGGAGCTGACGCCATGAACCTTCGTGCCCTTTTCGCTGCCCTGGCGGCTGCCAGTGCGCTGGGCGCCTGCGCCACCGCGCCGGAGCCGTGCACCACCGAATGGGTGGACTACAAGACCGACCGGATCCTCAAGCGCTTTGCCTCGGACAACCGGATGCTCGTATCGGACCTGCGGCAGCTGACGCGCGCTGATGGCGAGATTGACCCGGTGCAGGCGATCCTGCTGGCGGCAAAGGCCGACGAGCTGCGCCGGTTTGCCGACAGCTTCCAGAACCAGGTGGTGCCGGATCTGCGCGCGGCGATTGCAGAGTGCCGCAGCGATCCGGGCTTCGTGCCGGCCTTCACCGAGTTCCTGCGCCGTGAAGGCGTGCCGGAGCCGACGCTGGCCTGGGTGGGCCCGGTGCTCGCCTTGTCGCAAGCCATCGATGCGCAGCAGTAGCGCGCAGAAGACGAGCCTCTGACCATGAAGACCCTGATCGTTGTTCCGGCGCGCTATGCTTCGACGCGCCTTCCGGGCAAGCCACTGGCGCTGATCGCGGGGCGCACGATGGTGGCGCGCGTGGCGGGCCTGGCGCGCCGCGCCGCCGCGCAACTGACGCAGGCGGACTATGTGGTGGCGACGGATGACACACGCATCCTCGAGCATTGCCGCGACGGCGGCATTCCGGTGGTGATGACCGACCCGGCGCTGCCGTCCGGCTCCGACCGCGCGCTCGCCGCTGTGGACGGGCTCGGCGCGTCGCCGGAGTTCGTGGTGAACCTGCAGGGCGATGCGCCGTTCACGCCGGCGGCGCATGTGGTGGCCATCGTCGATGCGCTCGCCGCGAGCGGTACGGATGCGGCGACGCCGTTCATCCGCCTCAGCTGGGAGGCGCTCGACCGGCTGCGGGCGCACAAGCTGGAGACGCCGTTCTCCGGCACGACGCTGGTGACTGATCCGGCAGGTCGCGCGATCTGGTTTTCCAAGATCATCCTGCCGGCGATGCGCAAGGAGGCGGAGCTGCGCAAGCTCTCGCCGCTGTCGCCCGTGTGCCAGCATATCGGCCTCTACGGGTTCCGGCTGGAGGCGCTGCAGCGCTACTGCGCGCTGCCGGAGAGCCGCTACGAACGGCTGGAAGGGCTGGAACAGCTGCGCCTCATCGAGAACGGCATGAGCGTGCAGGCGGTGGAAGTGCAGCCCGGCGCGATTGCCATACCCGGCATCGATACGCCGGAGGATATCAAGCTCGCCGAACGGCTGGTGGCCGAGCACGGCGACCCGGACGCCGGCTGACACATGGCGCGCCTGTTCGTTGTGCGGCATGGCAATACGTTCGATGCGGGCGACGTGGTGACGCGCGTCGGCGGGCGCACCGACCTGCCCTTGTCGAATTCCGGCCGCGTGCAGGCCGCCAGGCTCGCCGCACACTTTGCCGAGACGGCCTTCGCGGCGGCGCTCGCCTCGCCGCTGGAGCGCACGCGCGCGACGGCGCGCACGATCCTCTCGGTACGGACGGATGCGCCGGCGCTGCTGGTGCGCCCGTTCCTGCGCGAGATCGATTACGGCCCGGACGAGAACCAGCCGGAGGAGGCGGTGGTCGCCCGTCTCGGTGAAGTGGCGTTGAAGGCGTGGGACACGGACGGCATAGTTCCGGAGGGCTGGCTGGTCGATCCAGCCGCGATCCGCGACGGCTGGCGCGCCTTGCTCGCAGAGATCGCAGCGCTGCCCGACGACGCCAATGTGCTCGTCGTCACGAGCAATGGCACCGCGCGTTTCCTGCCGGATGTCGTGGACGAGAAGCCCGCCGGACTGGACCGCAAGCTGAAGACCGGGGCCTGGGGCGAGCTGTTCGTGGCGCCGGCGGCAAGCCGTATCGTTGCCTGGAACCTGCGTCCGGCCTGATCAGGCAACGTCGCGCGGGGCGGCGCCGGTACCTGCCGCAGCGGGTCCGCCGATCGGCAGGAAGAAGGCGACCGTGGTGCCTTCGCCGTAGATCGAGGACAGGTGCAGGCGACCGCCGTGCATTTCGGCGAAGGACTTGGTGAGCGCGAGGCCGAGGCCGGTGCCATCGGTGTTGCGGTCCTTGGTTTTGGAGACCTGCTCGAAGGGCTGGCCTAGGCGGGCGATGTCCTCGGCCGGAATGCCGATCCCGGTGTCGGTGACGCCGAAATAGATGTCTGGTCCGCGCTGTTCGACGCGCACCGTGATGCGCCCGCCGCGGTCGGTGAACTTGATCGCGTTGGAGACGAGGTTCAGCATCATCTGGCGGATGGCGCGGTGGTCGGCGTCGATGTCCGGCAGGTTCTGGCCAGCCTCGAGCACGAGGTCGATCTCCTTCTCCTCGGCCTTGCGGCGGATCATCCGGAGCGCGGCATCGACCGGATCGACGGGGTCGATCGGCTGCGGCGTAATGGTCATCTTGCCGGCCTCGATCTTCGCCATGTCGAGGATGTCGTTGATCATGTCGAGCAGGTGCTGGCCCGAGGTGAGGATGTCGCGCGAGTATTCCTTGTACGACGGATGCCCAAGAGGTCCGGCGAGCTCGTTCATCATGATCTCGGAGAAGCCGATGATCGCGTTCAGCGGGGTGCGCAGTTCGTGGCTCATGTTGCCGAGGAAGGCGGACTTGGTGAAGGCGGCGTGCTCGGCCTTGGCCTTCTCCTCGGCATACTTGCGCGACAGTTCGCTGGCCTTGCCTTCGGAGCGCTGCAGGTCGAGCGCGGTGCGCTTCATCTTTTCCTGCTGCTTCTTCAGTTCTTCCTCATTGCGGATGTTCTCGGTGACATCGACGCCGACGGTCAGCAGGCCGCCGTCCGGGGTCGGACGTTCGACCATCTTGAGCCAGCGGCCACTGCGCAGCGCGATCAGCATCGTGCGGGCGTCTTCGCTCGACTGGCGTTCCAGCAGCACGGCGCCGGCCCGGGCAATCTGGACCGTGTCGTGGCCCATGCCGGCGCGCAGCGTATCCTGCAGGCCGAAACTGTGGGCGAAGGCGCGGTTCCAGTAGAGCAACCGCTTGCGGGAGTCCCACAAGGCGAACGGCCCGGCGAAGCCTTCGATGGCTGCACGCAGGCGGCGCTCGGCAGCGCGCACGCGGTCTTCCGCCTGCTTGCGGTCGGTGACGTCGAGCATGATGCCGCCGAACACCTGGTGGCCGGAGGCGGGATCGTCGGAGAGGCTGCCGCGCATCTCGATCCAGCGCCCCTGTGGCGCGGAGACCGGGAACGAGATCTGGATCCAGCCGATGGTCTGCGCCTTCTGGAAGGCTTCGCGGATGCGCTCATGCCCCTCCAGCGGCACACGGCCGAGCAGGTCCTGCAGCGAGGAGAGACCGGTCCGGTCAAGCCCGAGTATCGCGGAGGCGCCGTCGCTGAAGAAGATCTTGTCGGTGTCGAACGACCATTCCCAATAGCCGGCCTGTGCGCCGCGCATGACGAGGCCGAGGATGCGGTCGGACTCCTCGTTGCGGGTCGCCTGCATCAGCATTTCGGTCTGGCGGCGGGACAGGCGGCGCGTGAGGCCGAGCATGGCCATCGCGGGGGCTGCGATCAACAGGCCGAAGATGGCGAGCCGCACAATATCGGCAGCGGTGAAGAGCGGCCGGGCGGCGGTGAGGCAGACGCTGACGAGGCTGCCCTCAACCAGGGTGCACGCCGTGCCGGCGCGCACGATGTTGTCGCCGGACTGGATCGACGGCGGCCCGCCGGGAGCCCGGTCTGCCGCATCCGACAGCCAGGCGGCGCCATAGCTGAACTTGTTGCCGGGCGAGCGGAAGGTCAGACGCGCATTTTCCGGTTCGGCGAAGGTGGCCGAGACCGGCGACAGCGCGATCAGCGGCTCGCCGCCAGGTACGGTATCGACGAGCACAAGGTCGCCGTGCACGGTGACGGTCAGGCCGGGCTCGCCGGGGGGAAGCGTCTTGGCGGCGGCGGCGGCATCGCCAAGGCGCGAGCCCGCGGGCGACTGGGCCCCATCGCGCAAGGTGACCAGCGCGTCCATGCCGGGCGAGAGGCCCGCGACCTGGGAGGTGGACAATTGCGCCTGTCCGACCAGCTTCAGCAGGCCCTGGCCCGCATCGGCGCGCGCCTCGACCCGGGCCGCGAGCATCCGGGTTTCGGCGTCGAGACGGGACAGGAAGTCGCGCTCGTCAGACTGGCGCTCGTCCCAACCCTTCAGGGCAAGGGCGAGGGCCAGCAGGCCGAGAATGCCGAGAACGAGGCCCCAGGTGCGCTGGTTGTCAGCCGCAAGGGAGGGCACTTCCGCCTGTGCGGAAGGCTTTTCCTTGCTGGAGCGTGACGCAGGCTTGGCCAAGATTTCCCCTTGTCCGCCGAACGGATCGCCGGATTCGGGCAGTCTGGGTGCCAAAGATTGCCGCTTGGTTAACCAATCCGTTGGATTTGTTAACTTGTTTGGGCGGGGTCCGAGAGCGCCCGGCTGGCAATGTCCATCGCGTTTTCAGACAGGCCGGCCTCGATCAGGCGCCGCAGGCAAGCCTCGGCCTCTGCCCGTGCGCGCGGCTCAAGCAGGCGCCATTGTTCGAACGCCGTCATCAGGCGCGCGCCGAGGGCCGGGTTGACCTTGTCGGCCGCGAGGATGGTGCCTTCCACCGCGCGGTAGCCGGAGCCGTCCGGCGCGTGGAACGCGGCGAGGTTCTGCATGGCGAAAGCGCCGATGACAGCGCGCACGCGGTTCGGGTTGCGCAGGTCGAAGTCCGGGTGCGCGATGAGGCGCTTCACGTCTTCGGCCGTGCCGGTGGAGGCCTGCACGGAGAACCACTTGTCCATGACGAGGGGATTCGACTTCCAGAGGGCTTCGAAGTGGGAGACAGCTTCGGCCTTGGCGCCGCCTTTGGTGGACATCAGGGCCCGCAGGGTGGAGAGCCGCTCGGTCATGTTTGGGGCGCGCTCATAGAAATTGAAAAGCGCGGGCGCTGCGTCGCGAGAGTCCGATGCCCCTAGAAGACCGATGAACGCCGTGCGCAGCGCGCGCACGGACGCCTGCTCCGCGCCCGGATGATACGGCGTTGGCGCCGGGGCCTGCAGCGTCTCGGCGATGGTGCCCGAGAGCAGGCTGTAGAGCGCGCCTTGCAGTTTCTTTCGCGCCGCCGCGAGCGCGACCGGATCGGCGGGCTGGCGCTCGAGGAAGAGTTCGCCGACTTCCGGCAGGCGCGTCAGCAGCGCCGCGAAGGCCGGGTCATTCAGCGCGCCGCGCACGGAGGAGGCGATGGCCTCGACGAGATCGTGGTTCGGATTGGTCTGGCTGCCGTCGGAGAGCGCAAGCAGCTCTTCCTTGATCAGCGTCTGCAGGCCGTCCCACTTGTTGAACGGGTCGGTCTCCGCCCGCACCAGCGCGATCCGCTCGTCGCGGCTGAGCGCGCGGGAGACGCGAATGGGCGCCGAGAAGTCGCGGTTGACCGACAGGAGCGGGCGCGACTTGACGTTTTCGGGCAGGTCGAGGGTGATCGTGAGCTCTTCATCCTCGAAGATGGTGGTCCATTCGGCGAGGTTTCCCTCCTTGTCCATCAGGGCCATCTCAAGCGGAATCGGCACGGGTTTCTTCACCGGCTGGCCGGGCGTGGCGGGCGTTGACTGGGAAAGCGTGATGCTGAGCTCGCGCGTTTTCGGATCCCAGGTCTCCTCCACCTTCACTTCCGGCGTGCCGGCCTGAGCGTACCAGAGACGGAACTGCGAGAAGTCCTCGCCGGTGACGGCTTCGAAGCAGGCGTAGAAATCCTCGATCGTGACCGCCTGCCCATCATGACGCGCGAAATAGAGGTCCATGCCTTCGCGGAATTTCTCCGGGCCGATCAACCGGCGCAGCATGCCGATCAGCTCGGAACCCTTTTCGTAGACCGTCGCGGTGTAGAGATTGTCGATGGCGCCGTAGGTGTCCGGACGCACGGAATGGGCGAGCGGGCCGGCATCTTCCGCGAACTGACGGGCGCGCAGCTTGATGACGTCCTTGATGCGCTGGACGGGGCGCGAGCGCATGTCGGCGGAGAAGTTCTGGTCACGGAAGACCGTCAAGCCTTCCTTCAGGCAGAGCTGGAACCAGTCGCGGCAGGTGATGCGGTTGCCGGTCCAGTTGTGGAAGTATTCGTGGGCAACGATGGATTCGATCGCTTCGAAATCGAAGTCGGTGGCCGTCGCTTCGTCGGCCAGCACATAGGCCGAGTTGAAGATGTTGAGGCCCTTGTTCTCCATGGCGCCGAAATTGAAGTCGCGCACGGCGACGATGTTGAAGACGCCGAGATCATACTCGCGGCCATAGACTTCCTCGTCCCAGCGCATGGAACGTTTCAGCGAGTCCATCGCCCAGGCGGCGCGCGGGGCGTCGCCCTTGTCAACATGGATGCCGAGGTCGACGGTCTTGCCGGAGATCGTGGTGAAGCTGTCGCGCAGCACGTCATAGTCGCCGGCGCAGAGCGCGAAGAGGTAGGCGGGCTTCTTGTGCGGGTCGACCCATTCGGCGAAGTGCCGCCCGTCCGGCAGGTCACCCGACGCGCCGGGCGTACCGTTCGACAGCAGGATCGGGAAAGCCGCCTTCGGCCCGGCCATCCGCACACGGAAGGCGCTCATCACGTCCGGCCGATCGGGGTAGTAAGTGATGCGGCGGAAGCCTTCGGCCTCGCACTGGGTGCAGAGGCGACCGCCCGAAAGGTAGAGGCCGGACAGCGCGGTGTTGGCTTCCGGCGAAATCTCCACTTCGGTTTCCAGCGTGAACGGACCGGCCGGCGGCGTGTGCAGTGTCAGGCCGCGCGCATCGACGGCGAAGTCTGCCGGATCGAGGGGCCTTGCCGGACCGTCGCCCGTGCCGATGGCGATATACTTGAGGTGCAGCGCCTCCCCATCGAGGCGCATCGGGCCGGCGGCAAGCGGCGTCACCTCGAGTACGGCCTTGACCAGCGTTTTCGCAGCGCCGAGATCGAAGTCCAGCGACACGCTGTCGAGCGTGAAGGGATAGGGCGAATAGTCCTTGAGCTTCACCGCAACTGGCGTTTCCGTTCGCATCACTGGCGCTCCTCAGTTCGGGAATATCGGGAACCACCGGGATATAGGGCCGGGCCGGGCGCGTCGAGGGCGTTGTCTGCAATCGGCGGGACTGGCATGAGGCAGGCATGAAGCCTGACTGCTTGCCCTATCCGCCGCCGATCCGCCGCGCCGCACTGGTCATCACGCTCTGTCTTGCGGCTATGATCGGATACTACTCGCTGGTCCCGCCCGGCGATGTGCCGGCGCCCGACATCTCGGACAAGATCCGACATTTTGCGGCCTATGCGCTGCTGGCGGTGCCGGCGGCAATGTGGTTCAGCCCGCGGCGGCTCGCCGCCTGGCTGGCGGTGGGCGGCTACGGCGCGCTGATGGAAATCGCGCAGGGCCTTTCCGGCACCGGGCGCGAGCTGTCCGCGCTCGACGCCCTCGCCAACATGGCGGGCGCGGGTGCAGGCGTCTTGCTGGTGTGGATCATCGCGCGGACACGCCGCGCATGACTATTCGGCTGCGACGGTGACTTCTTCGTCGAGCCGGTAGACGTTGCGCAGGATCATCTGGCAGTGCTGGGCGACCGATTTTAGGTCGGCCGGCACGTCGCCCGGATTGTCCGATGCGAATTCCGAAAGTTTGCGGGCGACGCGCAGGAGGTCCGGCGTGTGGACGATCATGCGGGCCTGGTGCTCGATGCGCTGCGGGTCGCGGTCATACTCGGCGCCGCTGACGCGCCAGCCGCCGCTGCTGCCCTCGTCGGTCGCCACCACCGGATAGGTGCCGGGATTGGCGAGCGTGACGCCGAACTCGCTGGGACGCCATTTGATCGAGCGGCGGTCGATGACCCACTGCTCCAGCATGATGTCGTCGTCATCGTCGGCGACGCGGTTCTGGTTGTGTACGGCCTGTTCGGAGACAAGCTCGTGTGCGTGGAACTGGCGGCCGAGCCCACAGTCATATGTAATGCGGAGCGGTTCGTTGACGTCCTTCACCCAATGGGGAACGACATGTTCGACGACGGCCCATGTGCCGACCGGCTTCACGAAAACGCGCTGCGACTTGTGGAACAGGGCCTTGGCCATGCGGGGTGTCCTCCAACCAGACGACAAGGTGCCACAGGTTTGTGGGGGTCCGGTGAACGGGAACGGTGAAATTCAACCGATCCGCCTGCCCGCCATTGCCGCTGGGTCACGCCTTTCCGCGCGCGTAAAGTGCGCTATTCTCCCGTCATCCGCATAACAAGCACGCCTGCCTGAAGGGCGATGGGAGCAAACGCGCCATGAATTTCGATTTCTCCGAAGACCAGAAATACCTTGCCGGCGAAGCCCGGAAGTTCCTGTCGGCCGAGTGCCCGACCTCGGAAGTCCGCAAGGTGCTGAACGACGACAAGGTCGCCTATCACAAGGACCTCTGGAAGAAGGTCGGCGAGATGGGCTGGCTCGGTGCCGCGATCCCGGAAGAGCACGGCGGGCTGGGCCTCGGCATGCTGGAAATGTGCGTGCTGGCTGAAGAGATGGGCCGCGCGATTGCGCCCGTCCCGTTCGCATCGACCGCCTATTACCTGACCGAAGCCGTGAAGCTGGCCGGCAGCGAAAAGCAGAAGGCCGCCATCCTGCCCCAGATCGCGGCAGGTGACGTGATCGGCGCCTATGCCGCCTCTGAAGGCCCGGGCGCGCCGGACGCCTCCAACATCCGCACCACGTTTGACGGCAAGACGCTGACCGGCACCAAGATCCCGGTCACAGACGGCGACATCGCCACGCACGCCGTGGTGCTCGCCAAGGAAGGCAAAGGCCTCGCGCTTGTGCTGGTCGACCTGTCCGCCAAGGGCGTGACCCGCAAGGTTGTCCAGACCATCGACCCGACCCGCAGCCATGCCGAGATCCAGTTCGACGGCGTCGCCGCCGAGCGGCTGGGCGGCAAGGGCGAAGGCGAACGCCTGAACGCCGAACTGATGGACCGCGTGGCAGTGCTGCTCGCCTTCGAACAGCTGGGCGGCGCCTCGGTCTGCCTCGACATGGCCAACGACTATGCCAAGAACCGCTACGCCTTCGGCCGCCCGATCGGCGGCAACCAGGCAATCAAGCACAAGCTGGCCGACATCTATGTGAAGAACGAGGTCGCCCGCTCGAACAGCTATTACGGCGCCTGGGCGCTCTCGACCGGCGCAGCCGAACTTCCGGAAGCCGCTGCGGCCGCCCGCGTTGCCGCGTCGGAGGCCTACTGGTTCGCGTCGAAGGAAAACATCCAGACCCATGGCGGCATGGGCTTCACCTGGGAAGTCGACTGCCACCTGTTCTACCGCCGCGCAAAGCTGCTGGCGGTGCAGGCAGGCTCACCCAAGGTCTGGAAAGAGAAACTGGTGCGCGCGCTCGAGGCAAAGAATGCGGCCTGAGGCCAACCCTGCGGCAATGAGCGGACGGCGGGAATTCTCCCGCCGCCCGTCTGTTGTTGCGTTACTGGCCTTCAACGGCGCCGTAGGTGACCGGCGGCGGGGCTTCCCAGCTGACCGAGTCGGTCGGCTTGGTCGCGCCGGCCGCATACACGTCGAGCTTGGCGGTCTTGTAGGTGATGTCGAAGTTCTCGACGACCACGTTGTTCTCGCCGGTATAGGTCGAGTAGTTGTTCAGCACGGCGTTGGTCAGCGTCCAGACCTGCTTGTCGGCCGAGCCGTCAGCCGTGATCGTAATCTCGACGGTCGGAACAGCCGTGCCTGCCACAATGTTCTTGATGACCTTCACCGAGGACGCGTCGAAGCTGCGCGTGACATAGATGCCGCCGGCGTAGAGCGTCGACTTGGCCGGCTCGACCGGCATGTAGGTGATCGGATCGTAAACCGGCTGCTGCGAGACGCTGAACGTCACCGCGGTTGCAGGCACCTTGTCGGCGCCCAGCTTGAGTTCGACACCGGCATGCGCGAGCCCGGCAATGAGCATGGAGGCTGCAGAGGCAGCGGCGATGCGACGGGTGTGCGCAAGAATCTTCGACATGAGAATTCGTCCCTTTGTAGTGCGCCGCGAACTGGAGCCCATCGCTCCTTGCCCCGGCGCACGAAGCTCATACGACGCCCCAATTCGGGATGGAATATGGCGGCACGCTGTCAGCAACCGTTCACACAGAAATTTTTTTACCAAACTGTAACCCGGACCGAGCGCCCGGTTTCAACCTCTAGCCACTGAAAGCAACGGAGACCGAGATGGACTTCAACGACACCCCCGCCGAGGCCGCCTTCCGCAAGGAAGCGCACGACTTCCTCAGCAAGCACCTGGAGCCCAAGGGCTCGGCGCCGACATCGCGCGACCGCGTGAACATGCTGCAGAAGGCCAAGGACTGGCAGAAGATCAAGGCCGAGAACAAGTTCGCCCAGATCACCTGGCCGAAGGAATGGGGCGGACGCGGCGGTACCTCGATGGAAGCCGTCATCTGGGGCCAGGAAGAATCGAAATTCGACGCGCCGACCGGCCCGTTTGCCATCGGCCTTGGCATGTGCGTGCCGACCGTCATCGCGTTCGGCTCGGACGCCCACAAGGAACGCTATGTGAAGAAGGCCCTGATGGGCGAAGAGATCTGGTGCCAGCTGTTCTCCGAACCCTCGGCAGGCTCCGACGTGGCCGGCCTCAAGACCAAGGCGGTCAAGGACGGTGACGAGTGGGTGATCAACGGCCAGAAGGTCTGGACCTCCGGCGCGCACTATTCGGATTTCGGCATCGTCCTCGTGCGGACCAACCCGAAAGTGCCGAAGCACAAAGGCCTGACCATGTTCATCGTGAACATGAAGCAGAAGGGCGTTGAAGTGCGCCCGATCCACCAGGCCTCGGGTGGGCGCGAGTTCAACGAAGTCTACTTCACCGACGTGCGCATTCCGGACACGGACCGTCTCGGCCCCGTCGGCGACGGCTGGAAGGTGGCCCTCGTCACGCTGATGAACGAGCGCCTGGCGGTTGGCGGCTCACCCGGTCCGGACTGGGCCGAGATCATGGCCTATGCCAAGGACGCCGGCAGCATCACCGACCAGGCCTTCCGCGAGAAGCTGGCCGACTGGTATGTCGCGGCCCAAGGCTACAAGCTGACGAAGTTCCGCACCCAGACGGCCCTGTCGCGCGGCCAGACACCGGGCCCGGAAAACTCGATCGGCAAGATCATCACCGCCAACCACCTGCAGGACATCTGCAACTCGGCCATCGAGATGCAGGACCATTACGGCATCATCACCGAAACCGAGCGGATGCCGGGCGATGCAATCTTCCAGCAGAGCTTCATGTGGGCTCCGGGCCTTCGTATTGCGGGCGGCACCGACGAGATCCTGAAGAACATCATCGCCGAGCGCGTGCTCGGCCTGCCGCAAGACGTGCGCGTCGACAAGGATCTCGCCTTCGACGAAATGAAGGCCGGCTAGGGCGGATCCGGACGACCTGACCTCAAGGGGCGGCTTGCATGGCAGACCGCCCCTTTTTTATTGTGGTGCGATGACGCGTGCAACGCCGCCTTCTTCTGGTGCCCGTCCGCTGGCCTGTCCGGCGGGCACGGTGCTGTTCCGCCCCGACGACACCTGTGCGGGGTTCGTGGTGCTGGCGGAAGGCTGCATCCGGGTGTCGCTGACGAGCCCGGGCGGGCGCGAGATCGTGCTCTACCGGGTCCAACCAGGCGATGTTTGTCTGCAGACCTTCACCTGCCTCGCCGAAGGGCGGGTCTATTCCGCCGAGGGTGTGGCCGAGACCGAACTTAAAGGTGAGCTGATCCCGCCTGCGGAATACGAACGGCGGCTGGCGGAAGACCCCGACTTCCGCCGCCGCGTTTTCATGGCCGTGGCGCACCGGTTTGCCGACTTCGAACACCTGGTGGAATCGCTCGCCTCGGCCAGCATCGAAGCGCGCCTTGCCGAGGCGCTTCTCGCACGCGCCGACGCGCAGGACGACGTGCACCTGACGCATGACGCACTCGCCGCCGAGATCGGTTCGGCCCGCGAAGTCGTGAGCCGCCAACTGGCCCGGTTCGAACGGGCCGGCCTGGTCGGCCTGTCGCGCGGAAAGGTGACGCTGCGGGCGAAATCCGTCCTGCAAAGGAAAGCCGCCGGTTCGGTGACTTAGTCACCGACGCCTTGGCCGGGCCGGCTTAAAGTGTCTCCATCAACAAAGGAGACCGCCATGTTCAAGACCAATGAAGGCACCCTCGACCGCGCCCTGCGCGTGATTGCAGGCCTCGTACTCATCGGCCTCGTCTTCGTCGGACCCAAGATCGTCTGGGGCTGGATCGGCCTTGTACCGCTGATCACCGGCCTTGCCGGCACCTGCCCGGTCTACAGTCTCTTGGGCATCAGCACCTGCCCGATGAAAAAGGGCTAGAGCAAAGCGCGATCTGATGGAATCAGATCGCGTTCTCAAGGCTTTCGGATTGATCGAAAGTTCTTGCGCTCAACCGGCGCCCACTTGAGCGAAATTTGCTCTTGGCCCGCCTATTCCGGCGCGCGCGTCTCCTGCGCGATGAAGCCTGCGAGTTCGCTGACGCAGGCGCGGCCGGCATCGGTGAGCGCCTTGGCGCGGGCGGCGTTCGACGGATCGAGTGCGATGGCGGAGGTGGCAAGACTGGTCTGCGAGACCACCTTGCGCGCACGCCCGGTCAGCAGCGTGGCATCGAGCCGGCAGCGCGCCGTCTCGCCATAAAGCGTGAACTCCGACAGGCGCCACTGCACCTCGAACTGCGTCGGCCCCGACATGTTCGATGCGAGCGCGGCGAACTGGCCCTCGCCGCTGAGCGAATCCAGAAGGGCGCCCTGCATCATCTCGGTCGCATTGTCCGTCCACTGCACACCGCGCACGATGCGCAGGGCGCCGGTCTCGTCTTCGGCAGCGATCGTGCGGCCAGAGAAAAGGCGCGAAGCCTCAGGCTCGTGGATCGTGACGGTCGCGGTGAGCCGGTGCATCGGCTCCATCGGGCCGATGCGGTAATAGGCATCCGGCGCCTCAGGCTGTTTCAGCACATTGACGCAGCCGCCGAGGGCCGCGAACGCTGCGACAAGGACCAGTTTCCGGATCATCGCTTCTTCTCCTCGTAAGGCAGGGGTTCGCCGACGACGAAGCCTTGCGGATTGCGCTCGATCTCGCGCACGGCGCGGTCGAGGCGGTTGATCAGTACACGCAGATCCTGGCTGGCGGCCGACGTATTTTCGAAGGTCTGGGTCGCCGGGCCTTCCATGACGGCCGTGGCCGCCGCAACCGTCCGCTGTGTCTGGGCCAGCGTTTCGGTCGCCGCCGTCGCGACCGTGCGGAAGTCGCCAACCAGTGTCTTCAGGTCTTCGCCCGCGCCGGTGATCGCGGTATTCGCCGACACGCTGACCGAGCCGAACTCGTTGGAGGCCGTTTCAAATGCCGCCGCAGCATCGGACACATCCTTCAGCGTCGCCGACGCTTCGCTGACGAGCCCCTTGTCGCCGGCGAGCTGCGTGGTGAGCGTCTCGATATTGTGGATCGAAGTGGTGATGGAGGCGATGTTCTCGTCGGTTAGGATCTTGTTGATGCCGTCAAAAGTGAGGTTCGCGCGCCCCAGCGCTTGCGCGCCGCCGGCAACGATCTGGTCCACCAGCGTGCGCTCCGACTTGATGATCGGCACGGGCTGACCCGGCTTGCCTTCGAGCGGCCGGCCGGTGCCCGCGCTGATCTGGACGAACGTGATGCCGGTGATGCCGGCGAGCTGGATCGAGGCAGTCGAGTCTTCCCTGATCGGCGTTTCGCGCGACACCCGGATATGGGTGCGCACCTTGGACGGGTCGGCCTTGTCGATGCGCACGGTGGCCACCTCGCCCACCTTGACGCCGATATAGCGGACGGCGGCGCCCTGCTCGAGCGAGACCGGCCCATCGAACACGATGTCATAGGCCTTGAAGTCACGCTGGAACTCGGACTGGCCGAGCCAGAGCACGAAGCCGGCAACAAGGGCGGTCGCGATGACCACAAGGGCCCCTATCAGGGCATAGTTTGCGCGGGTTTCCATGCTCGTTCTAAGCCTCTTCTTCCGTCATTGGCGCCGCCGCACGTCCGCGCGGCCCGCTGAAATACTCCTGGATCCAGGGATGATCGACGCGTCTGAGCTCCGCTATCGTTCCCATCGCCAGCACATGCTTCTCGCCGAGCACCACGATGCGGTCGCACGTGGCGTGCAGCGTATCGACATCGTGCGTCACGAGGAAGACCGTGAGGCCGAGCGCGCGCTGCAGCGAACGGACGAGTTCGTCGAAGGCGGCGGCGGTGATC
Organism: Acidobacteriota bacterium; assembly: GCA_016712445.1. Taxonomy (NCBI): domain Bacteria; kingdom Pseudomonadati; phylum Acidobacteriota; species Acidobacteriota bacterium. The sequence goes on from JADJRB010000001.1 coordinate 436,651, forward strand.
GGGTCGAGGCCGGCGGTCGGCTCATCGAGGAACAGGAGTTCGGGATCGAGCGCGAGCGCACGCGCGAGGGCGGCGCGCTTGCGCATGCCGCCTGAAAGGTCTGACGGAAACTTGTCGCCGGCGCTGGCGCCGAGGCCTGACAGGCGAATCTTCATGTCGGCCAGGTCACGCATCAGGGCCGCGCTAAGTTTCGTGTGCTCCTTCATCGGCACCATGACGTTCTCGCGCACCGTGAGGTTCGAGAACAGCGCGCCGTCCTGGAACATGATGCCCCAGCGGCGCTCGACCGCCGTGCGCTCCTCTGCGGGCAGCGTCTCGAGACGCTGGCCGAACACTTCGATGCTGCCGCTTTCCGGCGCCTTCAGGCCGGTGATGGTGCGCAGCAGGACGGATTTGCCGCAGCCGGACGGACCGATCACGCCGATGATCTCGCCGCGCGGCAGGTCGAGATCGAGATGCTCGAACACCGTCGTGCTGCCGAAGGCGACCGTGAGGTCACGTATACGGATGATCGGATCGCTGCTCATATGCCCATCTGCATGTAGAAGATGGCGAACAGCGCATCGAGCACGATGATCGCGAAGATGGCCTGCACGACCGAAGTCGTGGTGCGATGGCCGAGGGATTGCACGCTGCCGCCGGTGAGCAGGCCCTGCCGGCAGGCGATCAGCGCCACGACCAGGCCGAAGACCGGCGCCTTCGACATGCCGACCCAGAACTGGTCGAGCGGCACCGCATTGCGCAGGCGTTCGATGAACAGGCCGGGGTTGATGTCGAGCGATGTCCAGCCGACGATGATGCCCCCGGCGATGCCGGACAGCGTGGCAACGAAGGCGAGGATCGGCGTCATCACCAGCATCGCCAGGACGCGCGGCGCCACGAGCACCTCCATCGGCTTCAAGCCGAGCGTCTGCATCGCGTCGATTTCCTGGCGCATCCGCATGGTGCCGATCTGCGCCGTGAAGGACGAGTTGGTGCGCCCCGCCAGCACGATTCCGGTAAGCACGACCCCGAACTCGCGCAGCATCGAGAAGCCGATCAGCTCGACGGTGAACACTTCAAGGTCGAAATCGCGCAAGGTCGTCGCGCCGATGAAAGCGACCACCATGCCGACGAAGAAGGACAGGAAGGCGATGATCGGGATGGCATTGAGGCCGGCTTCTTCCATCACCGACACGATGGAGGTCCAGCGCATCTTCCACGGGGTCAGCAGCAGGCGGACGAGCGTGACGAGCGTCTCGCCCAGGAATGCGAGCGTGGCGACCACCTCCTGCACGAACGCAACCGTATTGCGCCCGAGGCTTTCGAGAAGGTCGATCAGGTTGACGGCCCGCGGAGGCGACTTCTCGGCCGGATCGGCGACGGCATGAACCTGCGCGATCAGCCCGGCGGCCGTCGCGTGCTCGCCGCGCAGAAGTGGCGGAAATGTCCCGATGGCACGCACAGCCCGGTCAATCACGAAGGCGCCCGCCGTGTCGAGCCGGCCGAGCCCGGAGACGTCGATCTGCGCTGCCGGCGGCAGGTCGAGCGCCGAAAACGCCGGCTCGACCGTATGCAGCGTCGCCACGGTCCAGTCGCCCGACAGGCGGAGGATCGTCTCTTCGTCACTCGACTCGAGCGCGAATCCGGGGTCGACAGGGTGCAACATGCGGCTTGGTGACCTGACCTTTCTAACAAAACATGCTTAAGCACAGGGCTGGCCAGTCCAACACATTTCACCTCTCGGGATTAACCTATGCGCAAGCGGAAGCTCGAAATCGTCCATGTTTCCTCGCCTTTGCGCGCCGCCTTCGCAATTTCGCGGGGGGCGAAGACGCATGCGGACACGGTCCAGGTACGCCTTGTCGAAGGTGAAAACGCGGGCCGCGGGGAGTGTGTTCCGTATGCGCGCTTCGGAGAAACGACCGCGTCCGTGATGGCGGCCATCGAATCCGTGCGCGCGGCCCTCGAAGACGGGATGGACCTCGCGGCGCTGCAGGACGCCCTTCCGCCGGGCGCCGCACGCTGCGCGGTGGATTGCGCGCTGTGGGATCTCGCCGCCAAACAGGCCGGCAAACCGGTCTGGCAACTCGCCGGCCTGCCCGCGCCGCGCCCGGTCGAGACCGCCGTCACGATCAGCCTTGCGGCGCCGGACGAGATGGCCGAAGCGGCCCGCACCGCGCCCGGCAAGCTGCTGAAGCTGAAACTCGGCGGCCCCGAAGACCTCGACCGGATCAAGGCCGTCCACGCGGCCCGCCCCGATGCGCGCCTGATCGTCGACGCCAACGAAGGCCTCGCGGCGGACGCGTTTCCCGCCATTGCCAAGGCGGCGGCGAAGCTCGGCGTCGTGTTGATCGAGCAACCCTTTCCCGCCGGCAAGGACGAGGCGCTGATCCGGCGGCCAGGCCCTGTTGCGGTGTGTGCGGACGAAAGCGCCCATACGAGCGCCGACATCCAGACGCTCGCGAAGGCCTATGATGCGGTGAACGTAAAACTGGACAAGGCAGGCGGGCTGACCGAAGCGCTCGCAATGGTGCGCGCCGCGCGCCAGTCCGGCATGGGCGTGATGGTCGGCTGCATGGTGGCCGGCTCGCTGTCGATAGCGCCCGCCGTTCTGCTCGCGGGTCTTGCCGACGCTGCGGATGTGGACGGACCGCTCTGGCTGGCCGAAGACATCGCGGACGGGTTGGCGATTGAGGGCGGGATGGTATCGCCGCCCAGCACGTCGCTCTGGGGGTGACCCTCGTCCGCTCAGCGCACCGCGGCGTCGTAAGCCTCTGACGCTTCCAGCCAGACGAGCTCCGCAGCCTCCTTCTCGGATACGTAGCGCGCGCGCTCCTTGAGGCGCTGCTTCATTTCGTGCGGCGCGATATCCGGCCGCGCCACTTCGGCATCAAGCGAAGCGATCTTGGCGGCGAGACGCTCCATCGTCTTCTCCGCATCCTGCGCCTTCTTGCGCAGCGGCGCGGCAGCTTCGCGGGCCTGCGCGGCCTTGCGGCGCTGTTCGTCCTTGTCCTGACTTTCGCCGGAAGCACCCTTCGACGCGGACGCCTTCTCCCGGTCGGTGCTCAGCACCAGCGTGCGATAGTCGTTGAGGTCGCCGTCATAGCGCGACACACGGCCATCCTTTACCAGCCAGAGCTCATCCGCCGTCGCCTCCGCAAGGTAGACGTCGTGGGTGATCAGCAGCACGGCGCCGGGAAAGTCGTTGATCGCGTAGATCAGCGCTTCGCGGCTGTCGATATCAAGGTGCGAGGTTGGCTCGTCGAGGATCAGGATGTGCGGCTTTTCGAGCGCGATCAGGCCGAGAATGAGGCGCACCTTCTCGCCGCCGGACAGGGCCTCGACCTTGGTTTCGACCTTCTCGTGGCTGAACCCCATCTGCGCGGCGACCGAGCGCTGCTTGGCCGGCGGCGTGCCTTGCGGCAGGGCGCGCATGACGTGTTCGAGCAGCGTGTCGCCGGCGGTCAGTTCGTCCAGCTGGTCCTGCGAGAAATACCCGATACGGACGGCTTTGGGTGCCAACCGCCTGCCCGCCATCAGCGGCAGGCGCTCAGCGATGGATTTCACCAGCGTCGTCTTGCCCTGCCCGTTGGTGCCGACAATCGCCACCCGGTCATCCGGGTCCAGACGAATATCCACACCGCTTAGGATTCGCGCACCGGCGCCATAGCCAAGGTCTGCGCCCTTGATCTCCAGCAGCGGCGGCGAGAGTTTGGAGTCCGGCGCCGGGAAGCTGAAAGGTGTCGTGCGCTCGGCAATCGGGATCTGCACATCCTGCATCTTCTCGAGCATCTTGACGCGGCTTTGCGCTTGCCGCGCCTTCGAGGCCTTGGCGCGGAACCGGTCCACGAAGGCCTGCAGGTGTTCGCGCTCGGCGGCCTGCTTGGCGCGCTGGCTTTCGAGCTGCGCCAACTTCGCCGCGCGCAGGCGCAGCCAGTCGTCATAGCCGCCCGGCGTGATCGACAGTTTCTTGTGTTCCAGCGCCAGCGTGTGCGTGACGCTGCGATTGAGCAGCTCGCGGTCATGGCTGACGATCAGCACCGTGTTCGGATACTTGCGCAGGTAGCCTTCCAGCCAGGCGGCGCCTTCAAGGTCGAGATAGTTCGACGGCTCGTCGAGGAGCAGCAGGTCCGGCTGGGCGAACAGGGCGCCGGCAATCGCCGCGCGCATCCGCCAGCCGCCGGAGAACTCCCGCGTCGCGCGCGACAGGTCGGCATGCTGGAAGCCGAGCCCCATCAGCACCTCGGCGGCGCGCGCCTCGGCCGACCAGGCATCGATGTCGAGCAGGCGCGCATGGATCTCGCCGATCCGGTCCGGGTCTGTGGCGGTCTCGGCCTCGGTCATCAGCGCGTGGCGCTCGGAATCGGCCTGCAGCACCACGTCCATGATCGTATCGTCGCTGGGCGCCACTTCCTGCGCCACCCAGCCGAGGCGGGCACCGTTCTGCAGGCGGATCGGGCTGTCCTTGCCGGGCGAATTGATTTCCTCGCGGATCAGGCGCAGCAGCGTCGACTTGCCCGTGCCGTTGCGCCCGATCAGGCCGACCTTCCAGCCAGCGGAAATCCGCGCCGACGCCGATTCAAACAGCGGGCGCGCTTCAACGCGGTAGTCGAGGTTGCGGATTTCCAGCATCGGCGTCCCATACCCGCTCGAAACGGAAAAGACACGCTAAAAGCACTGCAAAATTACATCGCCGCCATGCTGCAGCCACGCCCCATTGCGGCCATGTTGCACCGCAACAATCCGGGCATGGCAAATCGCAGTTTCCCCGTCCATCTGGACAGCGGCGAGGCGGTCCTCGTTCGGCCCATCGGGCGGCACGATGCCGGCCGTATGCGGGCCGGAATCGCCGCGCTTTCTGACCATTCCCGTTATCTGCGCTTCTTCAATGGCTCGCAGACCCTGCCCGACCATGTGATCGAGCGCCTGTGCGACGCGGACGGCTGGAAACACATAGCCTGGGGCGCGATTGACCTTGCTTCGCCCGGCCAGCCCGCCATCGGGGCGGTTCACGCCATTCGCCGCGGAACGAGCCGGGAGGCGGAACTGGCCCTCGCCGTGCTGGATGACTGGCACGGCAAGGGGCTCGCCCGGCTGCTGCTGACCGGCGTGATCGCGGACGCACGCGCCGCCGGCATCACCCATCTGACGGCGGAGACGCTCGCAGAGAACCGCGCATCCCGGCAACTCTTCCGAAGCCTCGGGGGGCTTTCGGTGCACCGCGACGGGCCGGTGGTCAGCTACCGGTTCGATATCGAGACGGCCGCGCAGAGGCTGGAAGGCCTGACGCAAACACCGGCCGGCGACATCCTCCGCTCGGGACTGCAGCAGCACGGCGCCGCTCAGGCCTTCGAACCGCCTGCCCGCGCGCGAAGTTCCGTCTGATCAGGCCGCCCCGTCCAGGATGTCCTTGAAGCCCGACGGCACATGGGGGCCGAGGAAGAGCTGTTCGAACGTGCCGATGCCTTCCGAGCCGGACCCGTCCGGCCCCTTGTGGACCGCCTTGACGATTTCCTGGATGTGCAGGTTCTCCGGCATTTGCCAGGGCGTCTTCGGCGGCTCGAAATCCTCGCGCACCACTTTCAGCTGGTCGCCCTGGAAGGCGCCGTGGCGCCAGACCGGGTGGCCGTAGCCGATGCCCTTCATCAGGAACGTGCCGAGCGGCGTGAACTCCACCGTATGCGGACGGCCGGAGGGGTCCTTCACAGACAGCGTCGCCGACTGCATGCGCCGCGTGCCTTTGGCATAGCGCACGTCCATCTTCGGGTCGCTGAGGTGGATGCCCTCGCCCTGTTTCGAGCCGTCCATCACCAGCGAGGCGCGCTGGTTCCAGGGCTCGCCCGCACCGTCCTCGTTGACATGGAAGAACATTGACAGGTTCGGGAAATTGGTCGGCGTCCAGATCCAGTAGAATTGCGGCGGCACGGCGGGGATTGCCGGCTGCGGGTCCGGTGCGCCGATCGGGCGCACGCCCCAGCTGCGGTCGCGCGTGCCGGTCCAGCTCGCGGGATCGACCTTCTCTTCCTTGCCGTCCATCTTCAGCGTGCCGGACCAGCGGCCGTTCTGTGTCATCCGGGTCAGATCCATCATCATCCGCGGACCGATGCGGCGCGTGAAGCGCGGCTCCTCGATCGGAAAGGCCCGGCCGGTGAACTCGACGTCGAGCGCGAGGCCCTCGGTCTCCTTCAGCGTCAAGCGCACTTTCTTAAGCGGTTCGATCACCGAGACCGACAGCGGCCCCACGAACGTGTCCATCCGCTCCATGTTGAGCGGGCGCGACATGAAGATCGAGGCCTGCTTGCCATCGCGCAGGATCGAGACCGAGCCGTCGATGATGTTGAGGTGCGGATAAACGCCCATCGCCGCAGCGAAGAAGGTTTTCCCGTCGGCGCTGTAGCCGTTGAAGAAATAGCGGTCGTAGAAATTGCGGTCCGACCCGGCGAAAGCCACAGGCTCCGGCGTCTGGTGGATCGGGAACTCGTCTCCGGCGGTGAGCATGCGGCGTCCTTCCTTGGCGTGACCACTTGGCGCGGGTCGTTGACGACAGGTTGGCGCCGGGTCATGTGACAATCAAGACGTTCCCCCGCGAGAGGATGCATGACGAAGTTTACCGCCGAAGAGGCCAACGCATTCCTTGACGGCGCCTTCAAGGGGCGCGGCCGGCAGAACCAGGTTGTGCTGATGGAAGAAGGCCGCGCCATCCTGCGGCTGGAAGCGGACGAAACCCACCTGCGCCCCGGTGGCTATATCTCCGGGCCGACCCAGATGAGCCTCGCCGACAGCGCCGCGTATATGGCGATCATGACCCTGACCGGCCTTGAACCTATGACCGTGACCAGCAACCTCAACATCAATTTCCTGCGGCCTTGCATCGGGCCGGTCGTTCTGGCCGAAGGCAGGATCATGAAGATGGGACAGGCGCTCGCCGTGATCGACGTCGACATCCGCATCGAAGGCGCGGACAAGCCGGCGAGCCATGCGATCGTCACCTACGCCTTGCCGCGCAAGGAAGCCCGCGCATGAACCGGCTGGTGGCCGCCGCCGCGCTGACCGGCTTTTGCGGCGTCGCCTTCGGCGCGTTCGGCGCGCACGCACTGGATGGCCAGCTGACCGATGAGGCACGCGGCTGGTGGACCACCGCCACGACCTACGCCCTGCCGCACGCCGCCGCCGCCCTCGCGGCCGGGCTCGCAGCGCGGTCGAGCCGGATACGCCTTGGCGGCTGGCTGCTGGTATGCGGCGCGGTGATCTTCGCAGCCAGCCTCTATGCGATGGCCCTCGGCGGCCCGCGTGTGCTGGGCGCGGTCACGCCGCTGGGCGGGCTTTCGATGCTGGCAGGCTGGCTGATGCTGGCGCTGGGCGCCGCGGGCCGGGATCAGGACCCGGCAGACCCGTCGCCGACATAGCGGTCGGCCAAGCGGTCGGCAATCAGCCGGGCATCGTCGATCATCAGGGCGAAGGATTCGACTTCCGACACCACCGGCTGGACATCCATGTCGGCGCGTGCCGACACAAGGTCCAGCGCTTCCTGGAACCCGCGATAAGCCATCTGTGCACGGACGAGCGCGCGCTCATAGCTCATCACGTCCCCGCGGTTGGAGGCGTTCTTGTCCCGGCTCTTGAGCACGGTCTCGGCCTCGACGGTGACATCCGCAAGCCCGCGCCGGGCGTCCTGGCTGTCGGACACGATACGCGCCAGCACGAGCGCCGGCGCCTTGGTCTCTGCGCCGACGCGCGTGGCATAGTAACCGGCAGCGCCCGCGATCTCGGTCTTGCCATGCATCAGCGTGTCGGCGAGCGACGCAAGGCCGTCAGCTTCCTCGACCCAGCCGGCGGAGACAACTTCGTCACAATACGCGTTGGACGCGAGGCGCAGCTCGGATTGGCTCCTGGTAAGGGATGTCTCGACCGTTGCCTCGCCGGGCACAACCGAAACGGTTGCGCATCCCGCCAGAACGCATAGGGATACACCCAGAAAAACGCTACGCATCAATTCGCCACCCGCCAGCAGCTATGGCCCAACACTCCAAAAACAGTATGGGTGTGGGGTAAGGAAGTCCAGTCATTGGGCAAAAGCTAGCTGAATATAAGTGAAGAGCGCATGAACAGACGCCAAAGTCGCCGGATTCTCTACCACAGGCACGAACCTTATGCCTCCGGCCGCCTGCGCGTGTCGGATTTGCATGAAATTTACTGGGAAGAATCAGGAAACCCGAAAGGAATCCCCGTCGTCGCCCTGCATGGCGGGCCCGGCGGCGGCTCCAGCCCGGAAATGCGCCGGTTCTTCGACCCGGACCGTTACCGCATCTTCCTGTTCGACCAGCGCGGCTGCGGCCGCTCGACCCCGCATTCGGAACTGGAAGGCAACACGACCTGGGACCTGGTGGCCGACATCGAGGCCCTGCGCAAACACGCCGGCGTCTCCAGCTGGCTCGTCTTCGGCGGCTCGTGGGGCTCCACCCTCGCCCTTGCCTATGCCGTCACCCACACCTCGCACGTCCTCGGCCTCGTGCTGCGCGGCATCTTCCTGGTGTCGAAATCCGAGATCCAGTGGTTCTACCAGTCCGGTGCCAGCCGCCTGTTCCCGGACGCGTTCGACCGCTACATCGCCCCCATCCCGCAGGCCGAGCGCGGCGACCTCGTCACCGCCTTCTACAAGCGCCTCACCGGCGCCGACCAGCAGGCCCGCCTCGACGCCGCCCGCGCCTGGGCCCGCTGGGAAGGCCAGACCCTGTCGATCAAGGGCCCTGTCACCACGCCGCCGCGCTTCAACGAAGACGATTTCGTCGACGCCTTCGCCCGCATCGAGTGCCACTATTTCGTCAATGAAGGCTTCTTCGAAACCGACAACTGGCTGCTCGATCAGGCCCGCCTGAAACTCCAGAACACGCCCGGTGTGATGGTGCACGGCCGCTACGACGTCGTCACCCCGCTCTCGACCGCGTGGGAACTCTCGAAGGCCTGGCCGAAAGCGGAGCTCCACATCGTGCCCGACGCCGGCCACTCGTCGATGGAGCCCGGCATCATCGACCGCCTCGTTCAGGCCACGGACGATTTCGCCGACAAGCTGAGCGTGAAGTCGAAGGTATAGTTCGACCGCTCGCCAGACACCCCACACTCATCCTGAGCGAAGTCGAAGGATGCGCCAAGCCGAACCCACGCCAGCCCCGGCTCGTTCTTCGACTTCGCTCAGAATGAGCCGTCCGAAGCGCAGACCAATGTCTTACTCCGCCGGCGGAGCAACCCAGTTCGGCCCCAGCAGCGCTTCGAACATGCCCGGCAGCTGCACATGGTACTGGTCCTGGATCTTGTCCATGAAGCCGAAGACCAGGATCAGCGCGATGAAGGGCGGCACGAACCAGCGGATCAGGAACCGCCAGACATTCATCACCATGCCTTCGCCGAGCTCGGAAACCAGCATGTCACGGCTGAGGATCCAGCCAGCGAACACGGCGCAGAGCAGGCCGCCGAGCGGTAGCAGCAGGCCCTCGGTCATGAAGTCCATGAAGTCGAGATATTCGCCGCCGAACACATAGCCGGCGCCGACCATCCACAATACGAAGCCGACCCCGATCGAAGCGCCGAGGCGGGTCACGCCCTGGCGTTCCTCGAACCAGGACACGCCGACTTCCATCAGCGAGATCGATGAAGTGAACGCGGCGAACAGCGCCAGCGCGAAGAACACGACCGCGAACACGGAGCCGTAAGGAATCGCCTCGAACGCCACCGGCATCGAGATGAAGAACAGGCTGGGGCCGGAGGCTTCCGGCAGCCCGGCGGCAAACACGATCGGGAAGATAGTGAAGCCGGCGATGATCGCCACCAGCGTGTCCGAGCCCGCCACGATGGTCGAGGCGCGCGGGATGTTGGTGCCCCGGTCGAGATAGGCGCCATAGGTCAGCATCAGGCCGACGCCGACGCCGATGGAGAAGAAGGCCTGGCCGAGCGCCGAGAGGAACGTGCCGAAGCCGACCTTGCTGAAGTCCGGTTTCAGGATGAAGTCCACCGTGCGCCCCACATCGCCGTTCATCAGCGAGAAGCCGAGCACGACCAGAAGCATCACGAAGAAGGCCGGCATCAGGATGGTGGCGGCCGTCTCCAGCCCGCCCTTCACGCCGCGCCCGACGACAATCACGTTCGCCGCAATGAACACCGCCAGCAGCGCCAGGATATACCATCTCGACTGCATCGGATGGACGCCCGCCCCGATCGTGTCGCTGAAGTTCTGGGCGGACACCGCCGCGTCGGCGCCGTGCAGGTTGCCGCCGATGGCCTGGATCACGTAGGCCATCAGCCAGGCCGAGATGACCATGTAGAAGGTCAGGATGAAGAAGGCAGTCAGCCCGCCGACCCAGCCGACAATGCCCCAGTATTGCGATTTCGATTCGGCCCGCGCCAGCGACTGCACGCCCTCGATGGCCGACATGCCGGATTTCCGGCCCATCGCGTATTCCGCCATCAGCAGCGGCAGCGCGATCAGCGTGGCGCACAGGATGTAGATTATGATGAAGGCTCCGCCGCCATTCTCGCCGGCGGTGTAGGGGAAGCGCCAGAAATTGCCGAGGCCGACAGACGAGCCCACCGCCGCCATGATGAAGGCGAACCTTGAGCTGAAGCTTTCAGTCTTGCGGCCAATTTGTGCCATGAATCATGCTCCCCGAGGCAATGTTTGGCCGGACCCTAGCCATGCGGGGTCAAAAATCAACGAGGATCGCCACAGAGTGGTCTAGAACAGTCCGCGGGCCGAGAGTTTCTCGTCCTGGTGCAGGTGCGCCGACAGGATCAGGCCGAAGCAGCACATCACGGTGATCAGCGCCGTGCCGCCATACGAGATCAGCGGCAGCGGCATGCCGAGCACTGGCAGGAGGCCCAGCACCATGCCGCTGTTGAAGATGGCGAAGAAGGCGATCGTGGACGTCGCCCCGACCGTGGCGAGGCGCCCGAACCAGCTCTTGTTGCGCGCTGCCACCCGGAACGACCAGACAAACAGGAAGGCGAACACCAGCAGCAGGCCAACCGCGCCGATGAAGCCGAATTCCTCGGCGATCACCGTCAGGATGAAGTCGGTCTGCTGCTCGGGCACGTATTCCTGCTGCGACTGGATACCCTGCAGGTAGCCGCGTCCGCTCAGCCCGCCCGCCCCGATCGCGATCTTCGCCTGCTCGATCTGGTAGCTCTCGCCGAGGCCGTTGGTCGCCTTGCCCGTGATCCCGGCAATCAGCGTGTCGACCCGCTCGCGCTGGTAGGGCTCAAGCACGAAGGTGTAGATGGCGGGTACCGCCGCCAACCCCGCCACGATCGCGCCCAGCACATATCGCATCGCGATGCCGGCGAAGAAGATGATCATGAACCCCGACGCGGCCAGCGCCAGCGCCGTCGAAAGGTTCGGCTGCTTGAATACCAGCCCGGCCGGGATCAGCAGGATCAGGATCGCGCCCAGATGCACCACCAGCGGCGGGGACTGCCCGTTGGTCGGCATCATCCGCTGATAATAGCTTGCCAGCGCCATCGTCACCGCCAGCTTTGCCGGCTCCGACGGCTGCAGGATGATCGGGCCAACTTTCAGCCAGCGCGCCGCGCCGCCGCCCATCACGCCGAAGAAGTCGACCAGCACCAGCAGCACCAGCACCCCCGCATAGGCCGGCAGGGCCAGCTTCGACCAGACGCCGAGCGGCAGCATGGCCAGCGTGATCATCAGCACGAAGCCGACGCCGAGCCGCGTGATCTGGTCGCGCCAGAGGTCGGCCTCGTCCGGCGACGGCGCCTGCGCTACCGGGTCCCAGCCGACCGAGAACAGCATCGCCACGCCGGTCAGTCCGACCGCGACAATCAGGAGGATGATGCTCCACGGCAGGCGGGCGACCTGGCCGAGCAAGCCGGCGCCGGAAAAGTTCAGCGACCGCGCCGTCGAGACGCGCGCTTCGCCGCGGGTGAAACCGGTATAGCCGTCGCGGCTCATGCGGGATCCCCCTTGGCCGGTCCGTCCGTGGACGGCGTTTCGACAGCGGCGCGCTTCTGGTAGGTCGGCGTGCGCGCACTGTCCATCTTCATCGCCGCAGCGAGGATGTCACGTGCGACGGGCGCAGCGGCGCCCGAACCGCTCTCACCGTGCTCGACAACCACCGAGACAGCATATTTCGGATTGTCCGCCGGCGCGTAGGCGACGAACAGCGCATGGTCGCGCAGTTCGCGCTCGATGTTGAGGCCCTTGCGGATGCCCTGGTCGCGCTCGGCCTGCGTGATGCGGCGCACCTGCGCCGTGCCGGATTTGCCTGCCATGCGCGGCCCGCCGAGACCCAGGTCGCCGGAGCGATAGCCAGTGCCGCCCGGCTCGGACGTCACGCCGAACATGCCGGACTTCATCACATCGATGATGGCGCCATCGAGCGGCGCGTCGAGGGTCGGCGTATCGTCCGCCTCCGGACCAAAGCCCACCACGCGCGGCTTGAGCGGCTTGCCGTCGGAGGCGATGCGCGCCGTCATCAGCGCCAGCTGCAGCGGCGTCACGCCCAGCTGTCCCTGCCCGATACCGAAGTTCAGCGTCTCGCCTTCGAACCAGGGCTCGCCGCGGTTCGCCTGCTTCCAGGCCGGGTCAGGTACCAGGCCGCTGCGCGCGCCGGTCATGCCCAGCACGAAGGTCTCGCCGAAGCCGAACTTGTGCGCCACTTCGGCAATCTTGTTGACGCCCGTGCGCCGGGCAATTTCGTAGAAGTACACGTCGCACGAATGCTTGATGCCGTCGTGCATGTTCATCGTGCCGTGGCCGCCTTTTTTCCAGCAGTGCCAGGTGCGGTTGCCGAAGCGGTATGACCCGCCGCAGCGCACCGTGTCGGACGTCTTCACCGCGCCGGATTCCAGCGCGGCCGTGGCAACCACCATCTTGAAGGTCGACCCCGGCGGATAGACGCCGCCATGCGCGCGCGGATACAGCGGCGCCATCGGGTTGTCGCGCAGCTCGGCATAGTCCTTGCCGGAAATTCCGTTCACGAACGAATTCGGATCAAACGCCGGCGTCGACACCATGGCCAGCACGTCGCCGGTGGCCACCTCGACCACCACCGCCGCGCCGCTCTCGCCGGCAAACCGCTCGATCGCCACGCGCTGAAGTTCAGCGTCGATGGTGACGTAGAGGTCCTTGCCGGGCAGCGCCGCGTGCGCCGGGTCCTGTTCGAGCTCCTGCATCGGGCGGCCGTGGGCGTTGGTCACCACGCGGCGCCGTCCCGGCCGGCCGCGCAGCCAATCTTCCGCAAATCGCTCCATGCCCTGACGGCCGACGCGGATGTCGGGATGGCGCAGCAATTCATGGAAGGTGCGCAGGTCGTCTCCCGTGCGCCCCTCGCTCATGCGCTCCATGTCGTCGGCGCTGGCGCGCGCGACATAGCCGAGCACGTGGGCAAAGTCGCGCCCGCGCGGATACGACCGCGTCGACGCCATCTGCACGTCCACGCCGTCCATCTCAACCGCGCGCACCCTCAGGCGCGCGAATTCCTCATAGCTGAGTTCCTGCACCACGGTGACCGGCACGAAACCGGCCCGGCGCATCCGGTTGCCCTTGATCTCTTCCAGCACCCGCGCCACGCGCGCGTCCGGCAGGTCGATGAACTTGCCGAGCTGGGCGAGCGTGGCGGCGGGATCGGAAAGCCGCTCCGGAATCACCGAGACGCGGCCGGCCTGGCGCTGCGAAGCGAGCGGGCGGGCAAACCGGTCGAGGATCTCGCCCCGCTCCGGCGGCGACAGCACGAGGCGGATATGGTTCTGGTCGGCGAGTTCTTGGTAATAGTCGGCTTCCAGGAATTGCAGCTGCGTCAGGCGCGCCACCAGCGTGGCGAACACCGTTCCGCCGACGCCCATCATGATCAGCAGGCGCCGGTCGAAATCCGCTTCAGGGCTCAGTCGCCGTGCCATCAGTTGCCTCCCGGCGATTCTCCCGGGCGTCGGCCCAGGTCAAACATCCGGCTGGCGAAGGAATAGATCAGTCCCGTGATGATGAAGTTGGCCATCAGCGGCCAGGTGCGCACGAGATGGTCGCCCGTGATGCTGGCAAAGCCCCACACCAGCAGGAAAGCCACCACCAGCAACACCGCCGGCCCGACCACGGCCACCAGCGTATCGCGCATGCCGTCCGTCTGGTCGGCAATGCCGGCACTCATTCCGTACACCAACAGGTTGATCATCGCGAAACAGCCGAGCGGCGCATTGGAGACAATGTCCTGCATCAGGCCGAAGATCATCAGCAGCACCATCGGGCGCAGCGCGAGGCCGACGCGGCCCCAGCCGATCGCGCCCCAAAGCGCCGCAAATGGCCAGGCCAGCGGGATGCCGAAGATTTCCTTCGGCGTCATGCCCAGCACACCGACGATGGCGATGATCGCCGCGCCGAAAATCAGCCGCGGACTGGGTCCCGACTGGCTCCAGAGCGTGCGCTGCTTGCGATTGAACCGGGAGCTTGCCATCGGTCAGCGCGCTCCCTGCGAGGCACTCGCCGCCGGGTCTTCCGGCACCGGCTCGACCAGTTCGGATTCCGGCAGCGGCTCGACGATCTCGGGCGGCGCAATCATCCGCACATAGCCGCTCGCATGGTCGCGCATCGCAAGCTTCACGAGCCAGTCCGATCCCTGCCGCGTCACCGTGCCGACCACCAGGCCGCGCGGATACGCGCCGCCTTCGCCGGAGCTGAGGATGCGTTCGCCTTCGATGAAATCGGCAGCTTCCGGCAGGTCCTTCAGCACGCCGCGGTCGCGGTCCTTGCCCTGCATGATCGCGCGCACGCCGCTGACTTCGCCGAGGATGGGCAGCTGGCTCTGGTAGTTGCTGATCAGCAGGATGCGCGAGGAGCGCTGACCCAGCTGGATCACCCGGCCGACAAGCCCGCCTTCATTCAGCGCCACCGCGCCGGGGTCGACGCCCTGCAGCGCGCCGGCATTGGCCAGCACCGTCTGTGCAAACGGGCCGTCCACGACGGTCGTGATGCGCGCCGTCACGCCGCGCTCCGGCGGCTCGCCCATCAGGTTCAGGATGTTCTCGTAGGCTTCCATCCGCTCGGCCATCGAAATGGCGGCGGCCTTGTAGCGCGCGAGATCGCGCACTTCGTTCTCGAGTTCGCGGATGCGCTGGTCGCGGTCAGCCTGGCCGCTGATCTGCGCCCACAGGCTGGTGTCCGACGGCGCACCGATGCGGTCGCTGATCGTGGTGCGGGCGGGCACGAAGAAATTGCTGATCTGCGGCGCCGACTGCGCCACGATCAGCGCCAGCGCGCCAAAGATCAGGATACCCAGCGAGACCCGCCGTGCGCCTGATTTCTGGTTGGAACGGCCGGAACGTGCCATGCCTCAGGCTCCCTCATGTTGCCCGTGCGTCAGACTTCCGGGCAGAGAACACTCTTCATCTTGGAATAGTTCTCGAGGACCTGTCCACAGCCGTTGACCACACATTTCAGCGGATCGTCTGCGATCATCACCGGCAGTTGCGCCTGGTTGCGGATCACCGTGTCGAGGTTGCGCAGCAGCGCGCCGCCGCCCGTCAGCACGATGCCGCGGTCGACGATGTCGGCCGCCAGTTCCGGCGGCATCGCTTCGAGGGCGATCTTCACGGCATCGATGATGTCGGTAACCGGTTCCTTCAGCGCCTCGGCGATCATCGCCTCGGTGATCTCGGTTTCCTTCGGAACGCCGTCCAGCGTGCCGCGGCCGCGCACGGTCAGCGCCATGCCGGTGCCGTTTTCCGGCGGCATCGCGGTGCCGATTTCCTTCTTGATCCGCTCGGCCGACATTTCGCCGATCAGGATCTTCTGCTCGCGGCGCAGGTAGTTGACGATCGCCTGGTCCATCTTGTCGCCGCCGACGCGCACCGAGCGCGAATAGACGATGCCGCCGAGGGACAGGACGGCCACTTCCGAGGTGCCGCCGCCGATATCGACCACCATCGAGCCGGCCGGATCATCGATCGGCAGGCCAGCGCCGATCGCCGCCGCCATCGGCTCCTCGATCAGCTCGACATGACGGGCACCGGCCGCCAGGGCCGACTGGTGGATGGCGCGGCGCTCGACGCTGGTGGCGGAGCTCGGCACGCAGATGATGATGAGGGGAGACACGAACGCCCGGCGGTTGTGAACCTTCCGGATGAAGTGCTTGATCATTTCCTCGGCGACTTCGAAGTCCGCGATCACGCCGTCGCGCATGGGGCGGATCGCCTCCATGTTGACCGGGGTCTTGCCGAGCATGTTCTTCGCCTGCTCGCCGACCGCGTAGACAATCTTCCGGCCGCCCTGTGTCATGTAGGCGACAACCGAAGGCTCATCGAGCTGGACGCCCTGGCCCTTCACATAGACGAGCGTGTTGGCGGTGCCGAGGTCGATGGCCATGTCCGTGGACAACAGGCCGAGAAGACTACCGATCATGGTATACGTGCTCTTTTCTTTACGGTCCGAACCGTTCCGTCCGACCCCGTGCGCAGATTCGATCACAGCCCCATACACCATGTGCCGTTAACGCCGCTTTAAAGCAAGGAGAAGGTAACAGTTTAGTGGAACGTTTCGTTCCGACACTCTGAATCCCTTGATTCTGCTCCGACTCCGCAATGGAGGCCTGCAGTGCCAACAGGGATCACGGAACGATTCGTTCCGATTTAGTTAACAAACCCTTGTTCAGCGTTAACACTTGCAGCCCCCGTCGCCGGGCGGAAATGCGCCCCGGATGAAGAGGGTGAGCGGAAGATGAACGCCTCGTTCGGATTTGATTTGGCGCCGGCATGCCAATCTTCACCTGCAACGCCGGAGAGAGATCGCTCCCTGAAACCTCCTCCCCCGAGCCGGCGCGAACAGGACCTGCCACCCTCCCCCTCAGGCGGGTCCACTTTCCCGGCGTTGCGATTTTCTTCAGGCCGCCGTCACGAACGTCGCGATGACCTTTTTGCGGCCCGTCTTGTCGAAATCCACGGTCAGCTTGTTGCCTTCCGTGAACGCGACTTTCCCGTAGCCGAACTTGTCGTGGAACACCCGCGCGCCCACCCGGAAGGCTGACGGGCCGGACGCAGTGGCCGTCAGGTCCGCGGCATCTCGCGGCGGCGCGCCGCTGGGCCGGCCGGCATTCTCCTTCAGCCGCTTCCATCCGGGGCTCTGATAGTCCGAACGGTCGCCGAGGTCCTCGACCGTGCCGACGAAGGCACTTTCGGCACCCGGCATGCCGGAATACCCCGTCTCCGAGACCGCATCGACATGTTCATGCGGCAGCTCATCGACAAACCGGCTCGGCAGCACGGACTGCCAGCGCCCGTAGATCTGCCGGTTGGCCACAAAGGAAATATAGGCCCGCGCCCGCGCCCGCGTGATGCCGACATAAGCGAGACGCCGCTCCTCCTCGAGGCCCTTGAGGCCGCTCTCGTCAAGCGACCGGCGCGAGGGGAACACCTCCTCCTCCCAGCCCGGCAGGAACACGACCGGCCATTCCAGCCCCTTGGCGGCGTGCAGCGTCAGGATCTGCACCTGGTCCTCGCTGCCATTTCCGGTGGCCGCGTCCATCACCAGCTCGACGTGCTCGAGGAAACCCGCGAGCGAGTCGAACTCGCCCATCGCGCGGACCAGCTCCTTGAGGTTGTCGAGCCGTCCCTGAGCCTGCGGGCTGCGGTCCTTCTGCAGCATGTCGGTATAGCCGGACTCTTCCAGGATCATCTCGGCGAGTTCGGTATGCGGCATGCCGTTCGCCAGCTTGCCGCGCCAGAGGTTGATCTGGTCGATGAACAGGGTCAGCCCCCGCTTTGCCCCGCCTTTGATCTCGTCGGTCTGCAGAACCATCGGCGTCAGCGTGAACAGGCTCCGCCCGTCCGCCCGCGCGTAGGATTGCAGCTTCGCCAGCGTCGTATCCCCCACGCCCCGCTTTGGCTCGTTGACGACCCGCTCGAACGCGAGGTCGTCGTCCGGCGAGCGCACCAGGCGCAGGTAGGCCATCGCGTCGCGGATTTCGGCACGCTCGAAGAAGCGCGGGCCGCCGATCACGCGGTACGGAATCCCCAGGAGAATGAACCGCTCCTCGAAGGCGCGCATCTGCCACGAGGCCCGCACCAGCACGGCGCAGTCATCATGCCGGTGCCCGGCCCGCACCCATCTCTCGATATCGTCCGCGATCAGGCGACTTTCCGCCTCGCCGTCCCACAGGCCGCGCACCTTCACCTTGTGCGCATCCGGATCATCCGCCGCAGCGCTGTCATCGCCCACGAACAACGTCTTGCCGAGACGGCCCTTGTTGTGCGCGATCACCGAGGAGGCGGCGGCCAGGATGTGTTTCGTCGAGCGGTAATTGCGCTCCAGCCGCACGACCTTGGCGCCCGGAAAGTCTTTCTCGAAGCGCAGGATGTTGTCGACCTCGGCGCCCCGCCAGCCATAGATCGACTGGTCGTCATCGCCCACGCAGCAGATGTTCTTCGAACCCTGCGCCAGCAGCCGCAGCCACAAGTACTGCGCCACGTTCGTGTCCTGGTACTCGTCCACGAGGATGTAGCGGAACTTCGCGTGGTAGTCGCGCAGCACATCCGGGTTCTGCTGGAAGATCGTGATGTTGTGGATCAGCAGGTCGCCGAAATCGCAGGCATTCAGCACTTTCAGCCGCGCCTGGTAGATCTCGTAACACTTGATGCCCTTGCCGTTGCCGAACAGCTCCGCCTCTTCATGCGGCACCCTGTCCGGCGTCAGCGCACGGTTCTTCCAGCCATCGATCAGCCCGGCAAGGTTGCGCGGCGTCCAGCGTTTCGGATCGAGGTCTTCCGCCTGCACGATCTGCCGGCACAGCCGCACCTGGTCGTCGGTGTCGAGGATCGTGAAGGTGGATTTCAGCCCGACCAGTTCCGGATGCCGCCGCAGGATCTTCGCCGAGATCGAGTGGAACGTGCCGAGCCATTGCAGCCCCTCGCCCGCTTCCCCGATCAGGTGCAGCGCGCGCTCGCGCATCTCCCGCGCGGCCTTGTTCGTGAACGTCACCGTCAACGTCTGCGACGGATAGGCGAGCCGCGTGCCGATGATGTGCGCGAGGCGCGCGGTCAGCACGCGCGTCTTGCCGGTGCCTGCCCCCGCCAGCACCAGCAGCGGCCCCTCGGTATGCAGCACGGCTTCGCGCTGCTCCGGGTTCAGCCCCTTCAGGTAAGGCGCGCCCTCCGCCGGCGGCGGCGCCGCGCGCGCGGCGGCCATCTGGCTGATCGGCAGTCGATTCGGATTGGAACTCATGGTGAACGTATAGCAGCGACCAGCCGGGCTGACACCTTTCCAGCTGCGCCGGCGCCGGTTGACTCGCAGCAAAACATGTAATTAGGTAATTACATGATTACCGATCAGGACATGTCCGCCGTCTTCAATGCCCTCTCCCATGAGAGCCGGCGGCAGGTGCTCGACATCCTGAAAGCCGAGCCCGGCCTGCCGGTGGGCGAACTGGCGCGCCGCTTCGATGTCAGCCGGATCGCGGTGATGAACCATCTCGCCGTACTTGAGCAGGCCGGCCTCGTCGTCAGCGAGAAGCAGGGCCGCCTGCGCCGGCTCTGGCTCAATGCCGCGCCGCTGCAGATGATCCAGGACCGCTGGCTCGATCAGCATACTGAGCATTTCGCCCGCCGCATCACCGGCCTCAAGTTCGCAGCCGAAGCCGCCGCCCGCAAGGAGCAAGACGAGACATGACCGAGCCGTCCGCCAAGCCCGCTCTCGCTGACCGCGCGGTCTACCGCGTCACCATTGAGGCGCCGATCCGCGTCGTCTGGGACACGCTGGTGAAGACAGACACGGTGCTCCCCTTCTTCTTCGGCGCCGTCTGCGACGCGAAGGAAGGCCTCGCGCCCGGCAAGCCGATGCGGATGGTCTCGGCCGACCGCAAGTTCGCCATTGTGGTTGGCGAAGTGCTCGATTTCTCCCCGCCCCACCGCTACGCCCATACGATGAAGTTCACCCAGTATCCGGATGCGCCGTGTACGGTCATCTATGAACTGAAGGAAATCGAGGGCGGCACCGAATTCACGTTGATCACCGAAGGCGTCCCCGCAGGCACGAAAACCGAGAAGTCGATGGTGCCCGGCGGCGTCTTCATCACCGAAAACCTCAAGGCTCTCGTCGAAACCGGCAAGCCGAAATTCGCCGGCCGCATGATCATCGCCCTCGGCCCGATGCTGAATTTCACGGTGCCGAAAGCGTGCCGCATCGAAAACTGGCCGCCCGGCCGCTACCAGTAAACGGGGGAGGAAACCATGCCCGAGAAAGCCGATCCGATGGACGCCATGAAGGCGAACCTGCTGAAGAATACCGGCAAGTCGATTGATCAGTGGGCTGACCTTGTCCGCAAGAGCGGGCTGGCGAAGCACGGCGACCAGATGACGCTGCTGAAGGACACCCACGGCCTCGGCCACGGCTATGCCAACCTCATCTGCCAGACCGCCAAGGGCGCCATGGACGTGCCCGAAGACGACCTGCTGGCCGGCCAGTATGCCGGACGCGAAAGCCTGAAGCCCGTCTATGCCGCCCTCGAAGCCTACGCCCGCACGCTCGGCAAGGATGTCGAGATCTCGCCGAAGAAAACCAGCGTCGCCTTCCGCCGCTCGAAGAACTTCGCCGTCGTCACGCCGGCCTCGAAGACGCGCATCGATCTCGGCCTCAACCTGAAGGGCGCCGCGCCCACCGCCCGCCTGCTCGCCGAGAAGCCGGGCTCGATGTGCACACACAAGGTGAAACTCGAAGCGCCCGCCGACCTCGATGCCGAGGTCAAGGCCTGGCTGAAGGCCGCCTACGGCCTCGCCTGAACCAGCATGGCCTGACCCGCTGGCCCTCCGGACTGCGCCTTTAAGGGCAGGAACCGGAGCCCGCCATGTCCCAGCCTATCGCCAACGACCTTGATTTCCGCTTCGGCCTCGGCGCCCGGCTGGGACTCGCCCTCTGCACCCTTCTCCTCTGGCTGTTGCTGCTGGGCATGGCCGGCGGCGCTGCCCTCACGCTGACCACAGGCGAGCCCGAGGCCGCGCTGGTACTCGCCTTCAGCGTCGTATTCTTCCTGCAGCTCGCCAACATCGTGGCGCGCGATTGCCGGATGAAATGGGGCTGGCGCATCCTGCTGGTCGGCACCGAGGCCTGGCTCAGCCTGCCCTCCGGCCGCCTCCTGTTCGGCCGTGCCCCGCCAGTCCACCGCTCTCTCGCCTATGCCGACATCCGCCAGGTCGAATGGCGCGAGGAGGCGATCACCAGCCTCGGCATGGTCACCATCAACCGCGTCTATGCCGCGCGTCTCAAATCCGGCCAGCTGATCCTGCTCGGCGAAGACCGCCCCATCCCGAAGACCTCGGAGTGGACCACGATCGCCGGCGAGGCCGCCGAAGCCCTCGCCCGCCAGGCCGGCGTGCCGGTGAAGCGCCTGTCGATCGCGCGCGGCAGCGGCGGTTTCCTGACGCTCTGGGGCACCTCGCGCCCGCCCTGGCCGGAAGGCGCCGACAGCGCCACGAGCCCGGCCGAAGCCCGCGCCCTCCACCTGCGCCTCGCGCTGACCAACCTGATCCCGGCCGCCGTGTTCGGGGCCGTGCTGCTTTTCGTCAGTCTTTCCGGAACGCTATCGTGACCTGGCCGATCTCGATGCCGTAGCGGGTGACATAGGCGCGGTTCAGCAGCACCCCGTCCTCCATCAGGAACATCCAGTCATTGAAGCCGACATTCCAGACAGAGTCGCCGACCTTCAAGTCGACCTTGTATTTCCAGTTGAAGGCATTGCCGCTCGCCTGCCCCACCGCCGGCACCGGCACATCGCCGGCCGTGCCGCGATACTGGCCATTGCCCAGGATATCGATTTCCCAGACGCGCGTGTCACGCTCGCCGTCATCATAGACGAACTTCTCCGTCAGGGTCAGCCGGTCGCCCTCGACCTCGCCGGTGATGTCCACCTTGAACTGCCGGCGCACCTTGTGGAACCGGTCCTCGAACAATCCGTAGGCGGTCGTCTTGCCCGCGAAATATTCCTCCAGCACCAGCTGGCGCGGCGCGGCTTCGAACTGCTCGAGCGAGGTGCCGGAGGCACAGCTGGTCAGCGCCGCAGCGGCGACCAGAACGGGGGCGGCAAGTGAGGTTCGTTTCATCGGCGGGGCTCCGGTCTGCAATCACACTCGAGGCATGATACGCAGCCGGGCCCGCACCGGATGACTCAATGTCGGCCTAGTAAAGCGTCGCGAGCGACTTGCCGTCATAGTCGCGCAGGTCGGCGAAGCGGCCTTCTTTTACCTTCTTCGCCCATTCCGGGTCCTGAAGGATCGCGCGGCCGACGGCGACGAGGTCGAACTCGCCCTTGTCGAGGCGCGCTTCCAGGTCATCGAGCGAACGCTGCGGCGCGCCCTCCCCGGCGAAGGATTTCTCGAAGTCACCGTTGAGGCCGACCGAGCCGACAGTGATTGTCGGCAGGCCGGTCAGCTTCTTCGCCCAGCCGGCGCCGTTGAGGCCGTTCGGGCCGTCCACTTCCGGGAATTCCGGCTCCCAGTAGCGGCGCTGCGAGACATGCAGCGCGTCCACGCCCGCGTCCGCAAACACCTTGAGGAAGGCTTCCAGCTCTTTCGGCGTCGGCGCAAGACGGGCGGTATAGTCCTGCTGCTTCCACTGCGAATAGCGCAGGATGATCGGGAAATCCGGGCCGACCTTCTTGCGGATCTCGCGGATGATGTCGCCGCCGAAGCTGGCGCGTTCCACAAGCCCGCCGCCATAGCGGTCGGAGCGCTTGTTCATGGCATCCCAGAAGAACTGGTCGATCAGGTAGCCATGCGCGCCGTGGATCTCCAGCGTGTCGAAGCCAAGCCGCTTGGCATCGGCGGCGGCGTCCGCATAGGCGAGCACCATGTCGTCCACCTCGGCGGTGGTCGGCTCGGGCAGCACCTGCTTGCCGGTATGGGTGAGGCCCGAAGGGCTGTCGGTCGGCGCGTCAGGGTTCGGGCCCGTGCCCTGCTTGCGCACCATACCCTGGTGCCAGATCTGCGGCGCAATCGCCCCGCCATTGGCGTGCACTTTCGCGACCACCTTGCCCCAGCCTTCCAGCGCATCGGCCTTGTAGAAGTTCGGCACGTTCGGATCATTCGACGAGCCGCCCCGGCGCACGGTCGTACCCTCCGTCACAAGCAGGCCCACGTCTGCGGCGGCGCGGCGGGCATAATAGTCCGCCACGTCCTCGCCCGGCACGCCGCCCGGCGAGCGCGAGCGCGTCATCGGCGCCATCACGACGCGGTTCTTGAGTTCCAGGTTTTTCAGCTTGAACGGCGTGAACAGGGTGCGGGCCATGAGGGGTTCCTTTGAAAGCTGGGCGAGAAGTGGGTTAGCGGGCCCGCCGCGTCAACCATTGACGCCGCGCCGCCTCGGCGGCAGGTCTACACCGTCGCTTTAGTGGGGGTAAACATGAAGCGCTTCCTGATGCTCGCCCTGGCCGGGCTGCTAGCGGCATGCCAGACGCCCGGGTACGACTATGCCGCCCGCACCGCCCCCAATTTCCCGCAGGCGCTTGACTATACCGATGTGGTGGTCGGCCGATTCGATGGTCCGGCCGGCAACGATGCCGAGGCCGCTTTCGAGGACCTGATCGCCGGCACCGAACTGGAAGGCCGGCCCTGGTTCATCGTGCTCGACCCCGACCGCCCCCAAGGCGCCTATGAAGGCGATGTCGGCGTCACCGGCTACCGCGGCGAAATCCGCCGCGAGACCGAAACACGCTGCGTGGAATATGATGGCCCGTTCGACTGCGAGCGCCGCGCCACGGTCGAAAGGGAATGTTTCAAGGAGATCGTCGATGTCGAGGTGCAGGCGCGCCTGATCGACCTCGCCGTCCGCCGTCCGGTCTTCGCCTCGGCCCGCAGCGCCACGACCGAGCGGGAGGATTGCCACGACATCGCCGAATATCCGTACACGGACCGGCCGACCGGCCAGGTCGGCTCGGTCATCTACGAAACCTACAATCCGGGCGATGCGCCCTATGGCATGATCCGCCAGACCGTCCCGGCAGCGGTTGCCCAGTTCCGCACCGACATCGCGCCCTACATCGCCACCTTCCGCGCCGAAATCGTCACCAAGCCCCTCATTGGCGAGGAAGCCGGCGAGCCGCGCTTTGCCGCCGCCGTGAAGGCGACCAAGCAGGGCAACCTGATTGGCGCCTGCGCGCAGTGGGAGGAACTCGCCGCCGCCTACCCCGCCGCCCCCGCCATCCAGCACAACTGGGGCGCCTGTGCCGAAGCGCGCGGCGACCTCGCCGAAGCCCATTCGCAATATGCCCGCGCCGCCGAACTCGCGCGCGGCGTACCGCTGCTGAAGGACAAGGACGCCAAGGCCATCTTCGACGCGCTGCAGCGCGTCAACCGCGGACGCTACGAAGACAACCTGATCGAACAGGCGGCCGATCCAGGCGGCAGCTGATACCCGACGCAAAAACAACGCTCATCCTGAGCGAAGTCGAAGGATGGGCCACACACCGCAGCGCTTCTCCGCAGACCCCTGCGGAGGCAGGGGTCCAGACGCAGGAGCTCCGCACTGGATGCCTGCCTGCGCAGGCATCTACGGCGAGGGTACCATCAGAAGAATTGTGCAGAAACGCGCGGGCTTCAGCCCTGGAAAACGCCGATCAGCGGCAGGCCGGCGGCGCTCGCTTCGGCGGCGATGCCCCACACGATTCCGGCAGCGAAAGCCGCGAAGCTGAACACGGTCTTGTTGAAGATATTCCGGGCCATGACCGCACTCCCACACTGGCACAACGCAGAAGACGAAGTGCAAAGCGGGGGCCGCGTGTCAACGCTTTTTTAACCGTCTTCCGGCGGCGGCTTATCGCGGCGGTGTGCCTCGGTCAGCTTCGCCTGCTTTTCGGCGCGGGCCGCCTCGATCTCGCGGTCCAGTTTCGTGCGTCCGAACTTCGCGCGGTTCTCTTTCGCCTGCTGTTCCTTCGCCGCCTTCGCCTTCGCCTTGCGGGCTTTGTTGAGGTTGATCGGTGTGGTCATCGCTCTTGCGTGACTCAAGATACAGTCCGGGTCCAGACGCTGCTCAAGAAAAGTTGATCTCTGGCAGGGGGTGCAAGCCGGATCGCGATATATTAGATTTCTCTAATATTGAATCGGGAGGAAACACATGTTCGAAAACTGGCTCGCCGCACGCCTCGCGCCTCTGCATGGATTATCCGACCTGATCTTCCGTATCGGGACATCCCTGATCTTCATCATTGGCGGGCTCGGCCATTTTCTTCAGGCTGATGACATGCTGGCCCGCATCGATGAATCACCTTGGGCAGCGCTTGCAAGCAGCATCGCTGATCCGCTGCTCCTCCTGCACCTCAGCGGCGCCGTGTTCATCGCCGCCGGTCTTGCGCTGGCGGTTGGCTACTCGACCCGCCTCGCCGCACTGGCCCTGTTCGTGACACTCGTGCCAATTACCTTCGTAATTCATATGGCGCCCGGCCATACCGGGCCACTGTTCAAGAACGTCGCGATACTTGCCGCGCTCGCCTTCGTGTTTGTGCGCGGTGCCGATTGCTGCGCAGTTGACACGATGCTTCGACGGCGCGCCCTGTCACCTGCTTAGACAGCCGCCGTTGTCCGCACTTCCAGCCGGACCTTCACGCCCGGCCATTCCCGGTCGAGGATGGAAAAGAAGGCCGTGTCCCGCACGAACCCGTCCGGCAGGGTGCGATGGTTGCGC
The DNA here is from genome assembly GCA_016712445.1 of Acidobacteriota bacterium. Lineage (NCBI taxonomy): Bacteria > Pseudomonadati > Acidobacteriota > Acidobacteriota bacterium. Next base: position 462,287 of record JADJRB010000001.1, read on the forward strand.
AGCACGCCTTCCAGCTGGGCGCCGAGTTTCAGCACCGCCGCCTTCGAGCGCTCATTCCGGTTGTCTACCTGGTATTGCACCCGCCGCGCGCCCCAGGCCTCGAACACGTGCGTCATCAGCAGCAGCTTGCACGACGGGTTGACCGGCGTGCCCTGCGCTTCCGGCGCATAACAGGTCATGCCGATCTCGACGGACTTGTTGACCTCGCTGGGATCCAGCCAGCTGGTGATGCCGAGGAAGGCGCCGTCTTCCGGCCGCGTGACGGCGAAGGCGATCATCGTGCCGTCAGCCGTCCGTTTACGGATGGTCTCGACCCATTCGCCCACCCAGTCGCCGGGGCCACGGTGCGACCAGAGCCGGAAGATCTCCGGCGCCCGCGCGGCCAGGGCGTGCAGCTCAGGCCCGTCCGTCTCCGGCACGAAGGCGCGCAGGCGCACATGCGCATTCTCGAGGACGACCGGCGCCAGCTTCATGGCGGCTCAGTCCTTGTTGGCGTCGCGCCATTGCTCCATCGCCAGCGAGATGGCGAAGGTCTCCCGGTATTTCGGGCTGGACGCCGGACGCGGCGGCTTCTGCGAGGTCAGCGCCATGATTTCGGCTAGCTTGTTGTGCGCGGCGCCCGCCTGCCCGGCCCCGATATAGGCATGCAGCTCGACCAGCGCCGAAGACAGCGGGTCATGGGCGCGGATGACGAAATAGGGCTCGTCATCGGCCAGTTTCGACAGGACATCAAATTGCGACGGGTTGGATTTCGAGCCGACGGGAGACTTCGACATGGGCGGGCCTTTCTGGGCGGGAAGTGATTCTGTCGGCGCACTCTAGCCGCCCGGTCCTCCGGCGTCAGCCTGCCTGTCAGATGCCGAAGAAAAGCCGGTTGATCGCATTGGCGATGGCGTATTCGTGTTCGATGCAGTCCTGCAACTGCCGGCCGAGCGACTTGACCGGGATCGCAGCCAGTTGCTCGGTTGCCAGCACCATGGCTGAGTCGCCGATTGCAATTCGGGGGTTGAGGCCTTCGGCCACAGGGAATGTCGCCGCATCCTTCAGAGGCGCGGCGACGACGGTGCCGGCCAACGCGATCTGCGGGTCACTCAGCACAAGAACGAGCTGGTCCGGCGCCTGCCTCAACGAGAACACCGCGAGCCGGTTCATCGGTCAGAACTGCCGCAGGCCGTCGGACCACAGGCCCTGCTCTTCAACCAGTCTGGCCTTCGCCTCCAGCGCTTCACGGTTGGCTTCCTGCCAGATCCGCATTTCTTCCGCGCGGGTCTGGAAGCGGATCGCCTCTTCGGCGACCGCAGACAGGTTGACGCCGGCGGCCTTGGCCTTCGCCACAAGCGCTTCATCGATGCTCAGGTTGACGCGGACTTTCGAGGCCATGGGCGCGCTCCGGCTACGTGCGGCTGATGCGCATATATAATGCGCATCGTGCGTGCCCGCAACCGCGCCTATTGGCCCTGCGCCGGCATCCCGTAGCGTTCGCTTTTGACGATCTCGCCCGAGTCGCCGTCGATCTCGATCTCCAGCTTCACGCCGTCGCTGTCGATGCCCTCGATCTTCCAGACGCCCCGGCGGGCCTTCACCTCGCGCACGTCGGTCATGCCTGCCGCCGCCGCAATTTCGAGCGCCTCGGACTCCGACACTTCGAACCGCGACCGCGGCGCGCTGTCATCGTCGCTGCCATGCGCGAGGGCGGGCGCGCCGCCAGCGGCCGCCAGCGCGGCCGCAGCGAGAAGGGCTTTCAATGGATTTTTCATGGGAGCCTCCGGATGTGCGCAGCCACGCTAGCACATCCGGCGCCCAACGGGAGATGAACAGGCAGTCAGAGTTCCGGCGCCGGCCTCGCCTTGCCGCCCGGCGGCCGCCCGCCGAGCATCGGGTGCGGATCGAACAGGCCGGCAAAGGCCGGGTCTGTCAGATAGTCCAGACGCCGGGCCAGATGGCCGCGCTGGCCGGACACCTGCAGCACGAGGTTCGCCGGGTCGAGTTGCAAGAGCGCATCCTCCGAGAAGTCGCCCAGCACCTGCGCCATCTGGCGCGCGGCGAGCAGGTTCGGCAATCCGAAGGCCTGCAGGGCGGCGGTGTTGGAAATCACCGTCGACCAGGCTTCAGGCAACTTCGCCTGGATCTGGGCCACGTCCTGGAAGAAGGTCCAGACCCGCATGCCGTAGGACCGGGCCAGCGTGTAGACCATCGGCAAGGTGCCGAAGTCGCCGAGCTGGGCGCATTCGTCGATGGCGAACAGCGTCCGGTATTCAGGCAGCGGGCCCGACCGCGAGAGGACGGCCGACATCAGCGCCGCCGTCCACAGACGGAACAGGGGCGCATGGCTCTCCAGCTTGGTGGGCGGCACGACGAGGTAGATCGTCATCGGATCCCCGCGCCGCACCGCATCGAGATCAATGGTCGACTTGGCCACCGTGCGCTGCGCCGCTTCCGAGGCGATCACCGAGAAATAGCTGCAGGCGGTGGCATGGATGCCCGAACGGGTCACTTCCGTCGTCTGCAGGTAGCTCGAGATTTCCTCATGCGCGAAGGCGGACAGCTTGCCGCCGCAGGTGTCGAGCAGCACCGCCAGGTTGTAGGTCGAATCGTCCTTCTTCAGGAGGCTCCGTACCCGGATCAGGTTGCGATGCTCGGGCTCGGCCGTCGCCGCAATCGCCGCGATCACGCCCGCCGACAGGTCATGGCCGCGGATGTCCCAGAACGGATCCTTGGCGATCTTGCCGCCGCCCGAAAGCAACTTGGCAATATCCATCGCCAGCGCCGACGCATCGACACCCGGAATGTTGAAGGCATCCATCGGGTTGAGACTGTCGGTCTCTTCCGAAATCACCTTGAACGGATCGATCACGTGGACCTTCTGGCCCATCTCCCGGCGCCGGCGCGCGGTGATCTGGCAGGCTTCGCCTTTCGGATCGATCACGATCACCGGCCCCTGATAGGTCAGGAGGTTGGGGATCAGGGCGCCGCGCCCCTTTCCGCGCCCGGTCGGCGCAATCGTGATCATGTGGCCTTCGCCTTCGAGCCAGATCGGCGTGTCCGCCTTGGCCTGCGGCGCGGCCGTATCGCGAAAACCCAGTGGTATGGCGCCTTCGTCCATGCGCCAGCCGATCAACAGCTTGTCACCGGCCTCGAGGACCGGATTGTGCGTATCCTGAGCTTTTTTGGTCTTGCGGCGGCGCGCCGCCTTTGGTGTTGCAGAAGCTGCCGGCTTGCGCCGCCGCTTGTTGGTCCCCGCCCCCCCGGCTTCCCAGCCCCGTGGAGTATCAGATGACCCAGACATTGGAATTTGCGTCCTCACGGAAGACGACCATCGTCCCCCTTGGACACGAGTTTCTCAACAACCGTTGAATTGTCAATCGGAATTGTTATGGGAAATTCAGCATGGCTGCCATGCAGACTTATTCGTCCCGATACGGAATATATGTGTATAGCCGGCTGCGTCCACCGGTGCAAATCCCAATGCCATCCAGAAAGGCGCGGCCGCCTCACTGGCGCGCGCATTACAGGTGAGCAGCGGCGCATGCATCAGTGCATGGCTCATCGCGGCGTGCGCAATCCGCTTTCCGATACCCAGCCGCCGGTATGACGGATGGACGTAGAACCGGTGCATCCGCATCGCAGACTCACCGGCACCGGTTTCAGGCTTCACGCCGCCGACCCCGGCGAGGTCGCCCTGTTCGATCGCTGCAAACAGCGCGGCGCCGCCAGCGTCGAAGCGCTGCGCGCCGCTCTGCCAGTCGGCGACCAGCTTCTGCATGTTGCGCACGCCTTCAGCGGCTGCCGCTTCGGCGAGCCGGGTCATTCCCGCCGGCAGGGCTGTCCCGACGCGGAGGATCTCTGCCATGGCGCCCCCCGGGTCAGCTCGCCGAGATTATGCCGCCATCGCAGGGGATCGTGTGGCCGGTGATATAGGCCGAGGCGCGCGAGGACAGGAACATCGCGAGGCCCGCGATATCTTCCGGCGAACCGACGCGGCCGGACGGGTTGCGGCTGGCGACCATGCCCCAGTCGACCCCCTCCGTCTCGCCTTTGAAGCCGACGCCGGTCGACAGCATGTAGGTCGGGAACGGGCCCGGCGCGATGCCGTTTACGAGGATATGGTCGCCCGCAAGGCTGCCACCCATGAAGCGGGTCAGGTGGATCACCGCCGCCTTCGACGTGCCATAGGCATAGCCGCTCATCGGCGAAGTGTGCATGCCGTCGATCGAGGCGATGTTGATGACCCGCGCCGGGTTCTCGGCGCTCGCCGCCTTGCGCAGCAGCGGCATCAGTTTCTGGGTCAGGAAGAAGATGCCTTTCACGTTGACATCCATCACCTTGTCCCAGCCCTTCTCGGGAAACTCGTCGAGCGAGGCGCCCCAGGCGACCCCGGCATTGTTGATCAGCACGTCGACCTTGTCCTCGCGCTTGGCGATCTCGCCGGCGAGGTGGAGGATACCGTCCATCTGGCCGACATCAGACGGGATCGCATAGATCTCGCCGCCGAACTCTTTCTTCAGCCGGTCGACCGTTTCGTAGCAAGCCGCTTCCTTGCGCGAGGAAATGATGACCTTGGCGCCATTGGCCAGGAAGCCGGCGGCAATCATCTCGCCAATCCCGCGCGAGCCACCGGTAATGACGACCGTCTTGCCCTTGACCGAATAGAGGTTGCTGAAATCCATGGCCAGTTCCCTTCCCTGACGACTGCCCTTTCGCCGGTAGTGCGGCAGGGGTCATCGGCCGGCAAGGGAAAATTTTTGAGGGCCAGGTCGACGGGAGCCGGTCTCAATCCCGGTCATTCCGTCGAAAGCCGGGACCCATCTTGCTTGCGCTCCCTCATCGCAGACCCCTGCGAAAGCAGGGGTCCAGACTTTCACCAAAGTACTGGATACCTGCCTTCGCAGGTATCTGCGGAGAAGTTGCTCGAATGGGGCTGGGTCCCGGCTTTCGCCGGGATGTCACGCTCTGTCGGAACGATCAGACCGGATCCGGCCCGATCATCTTCTCAGGGCGCACGATGGCGTCGAAGTCGGCTTCGGAGATGCCGAGTTTCAGCGCTTCGACCTTCAGCGTCGTGCCGTTCTTGTGCGCGGTCTTCGCCACTTTGGCCGCGAGGTCGTAGCCGTATTTTTCCTTCAGCGGCGTCACCAGCATCAGCGAGTTCTCGAGGCCGCGCTGGATATTGTCGAGGCGCGGTTCGATGCCGACGACGCAGTTCTCGGTGAACGAGACGGCGGCGTCCGAGAGCAGTTTCACGGACTGGAGGAAGTTGTAGGCCATCATCGGGTTGAACACGTTCAGCTCGAAATGGCCCTGCGAGCCGGCAAAGCCGATGGCGGCGTTGTTGCCGTGGATATGGGCGCAAACCTGCGTCAGCGCTTCGCACTGGGTGGGGTTCACCTTGCCCGGCATGATCGAGGAGCCGGGCTCGTTTTCCGGCAGGGCGAGTTCGCCGAGGCCTGAGCGCGGGCCCGAACCGAGGAAGCGGATGTCGTTGGCGATCTTGAAACAGCTCATGGCCACCGTGTTGATGGCGCCGTGGGTCATCACCATCGCGTCATGCGCGGCGAGGGCTTCGAACTTGTTCGGGGCGGACGTGAATTTCAGGCCTGTGATCTGGGCGATCTTGTCGGCCACCAGTTCGGCGAAGCCTTCCGGCGAGGCGAGGCCGGTGCCGACGGCTGTGCCGCCCTGCGCCAGTTCCATCAGCATAGGGAGGGTCATCTCGATCCGTTTGATGCCGTTCTCGATCTGCTTGGCATAGCCGGAGAATTCCTGGCCGAGCGTGACCGGCGTTGCGTCCTGGGTATGCGTGCGGCCGATCTTGATGATGTGTTTCCAGGCCTGCGCCTTGTCGTTCAGCGCGTTCTGCAGCTGTTGCAGCGCCGGCACCAGCTTGTGCACGACCTGCTCGGCGCAGGCGATGTGCATGGCGGTCGGGAACGTGTCGTTGGACGACTGGCTCATGTTGACATGGTCGTTCGGGTGGACCGGCGCCTTGGAGCCGACCTTGCCGTTCAGGATTTCGATGGCGCGGTTGGAGATTACCTCGTTGGCGTTCATGTTCGACTGGGTGCCCGACCCCGTCTGCCAGACGACCAGCGGGAAATGCGCGTCGAGCTTGCCTTCGATGACTTCATCGGCTGCCTGAACGATGGCCCGGCCGACGAGGCGGTCCATCTTCTCCAGCGACATGTTCACTTCGGCGGCGGCCTTCTTGACGATGCCGAGGGCGCGGATGATCGGCTGCGGCTGCTTCTCCCAGCCGATCTTGAAGTTGCCGAGCGAGCGCTGGGCCTGCGCGCCCCAGTACTTGTCCGATTCCACCTCGATGGGGCCGAAAGTGTCGGTCTCGGTGCGGGTGTCGGGTTTCTTGGCCATGGAGGGCTCCTGATCGGGCTGGGGTCTCGGTCTGCCCGCGCGGTCTAGCGAGGCGGCGGGAGAGCATCAAGGGGCGACGAGGGCGACAGAAAAGCGAGTGACGCGCGCCTCCCTCTCCGCAGACGGGAGATCAACCCAATCCGAAGGCAGAGGCGTAGCCAGCGAGGCGTTCGCGGATTTCCCCCGGCTCGAGGCCGAAATCTTCCGGGGCGTACTTGTGGGGGCCGTGCTGGCGGTTGAGGCTGGCGAGGCGGTCCTCGGCGGCGGTCTCGGAGGCCTCGTCCCACGCCACGTCGCAGGCGGCGCAGAGCTTGCGGACGAGCCCCACCGGGTCGGCGACGAGGTCGCGGAAGGCGATGTCGATGACCTTCTGACCGGGGTGGGCCTCGCGGGCGGCCATGGCGCGGCGGAACCATTCGGCGGTCATGTCCAGCTGGTAGCGGCCGACTTCGGCGGGATCGACGGCGTCGCTATAGGTTGAGCGGAACACGGCGAAGAGGCTCGCGCCGGAGGTGACGGTTTCCACGACGTCGCGGTGCAGGTGCAGCACGATGGCATCCGGAAAGGCGGCCCAGAGCGCCGGCAGCGCCGCTGTGTGGGCCGGGGCCTTCAGCACCCAGCGGCGGCCGCTGGCATCCTGCAGCATACGGAGGATGTCGGCATAGGTGCGGTAGCTCGGGGCCATGTCCTGGGTCAGCAGCCAGTTCGCATAGGACGGGCAGCGCAGCGTGGAGGTGAAGCCCCAGTTGCGGAAATCACTGCCCATCGCGAGCACGCATTCCTCGGCGAGGCGGCCGCCGGAGGGGTGGACCTGCTGCATCTGCGGATTGAGGGCGTGCAGGCGCTGATGGGCGCCCTCCCCCGCGACGATCAGCGTTGCGCGGGCGCCGGCTTCCAGATCGAGGAAGCGCCAGGGCACCGAGAGCTCGGACGGCATCGCGCCGCGCAGGCCCGGCACGCCGTCCAGCAGGCGCTGCAGCAGCGTGGTGCCGGTGCGCCAGCCGCCGATGATGAAGATGGGCCGGTCGATGGTCCGTGTGCGGACTTGAGGGTTCTCGGCGAGCGTGGTGGAGATTTTTGCGCGAGCCTGCAGCTTGGCGACGGCCGTGCCGACCATGCTGCGCATGCCGAGGGCGTTGAGGCGGCCCTCCTCGCGGGCCGAGTCGATATAGGCGTGGAAGCCGGCCTTCCAGTCGCCGTCATCGCCGGCCGGCAACTGCGACCTTGCAAAGGCGGCGGCGAGGATCGTCTGTGCACCGAGCACAAAGAGCTCCGGCCGGCAGGCGCGCTCGGACTCGGCGGCGGAATAGAGGGCGCGCGCTTCGGCGCTGCGGGGCGGCGGGGTCCACATCAGGCGCCCCCACGCTCTGCGAGGCGCACGACCTTCGCGGTGGGCAGCTTTGGTGTCGCCGCAGGCTGCAGCCAGCGGATGACGAACAGGCCGAAGGGGCGGCCTTCGGTGTCGAGCCAGTTGGGCACGCCGGAGTCTTCGCCGGCGATGACAATCCGGAAGGCGCCGTCCGGGCCGACCGTCATGCGCGGGCGTGTCAGCGAGACGGTGCGGTTGCGGTAGTCGAGCGAGTTGAGGAAGCGGCTGTAGAGCAGCACGCTGAGATGGCGGGCCTCGACCATGCTGCCGTCGAGAACGAGGGCTTCGCCGGGGGCGAGTTGCCAGGCGCCGCGCTGGTAGTGGATGCCGGGCTCGGTATAGACCGCGCCGCCCTGCATCTCGGACCATTCGCGCACGCCGTTGCGCGGCTCGGTGTCCTTGTCGGAGCCCGCGCGGACCATGACGCGCGAGGCGGTCTCCAGCGTGGTGCCCATGCCGGCGAGGCGGCGGCTGAACCGGGCGGGCTGGATGACCGGCGGGGGGGCGACGGTGTCGAGGCGTTCGATGGCGCAGGCGCCGTCCATCGCGGCGGGGTCGTCATAGAACTGCCGTACCCAGATCATGTTGGCGCCTTCGGGAATGGCGAGCCACTGGCCTTCGGCCGAGGCCGGATCGCCGCCGAGCGTCAGCGTGAAGCGCCCTTCGGGATCGAGGACGAGATCGTCCGACGTGATGCGCGCAACGGTCTGCGTCTCGAGGCTCGAGCCGGCATAGACATTGACGGAGGTGAAGACGGCATTCAGGGCGGTGCCCCGGATGCGGTAAGCGCCGCCCTTCGCAATCTCGGCGACCCAGTAGAGGCAGTCCGGATTGTCCATGTAGAATTTCTGGCGCCAGAGATTGAACGGCGCGAGTTCGGGGGCGGCGTCATCGGCTTCGAGACGGCCGAGCTGGTTGGCAAGGGCGCGGGCGAGCGCGCGGAAACCGTCGGCACGTTCCTCAGCCGACAAGGTTTCGGTGGCGGCCGCCATGCGCGCGCCGGCGGCGGCCAGGTTTTTGGTCAACGCATCCCAAGCTTTTGCGGGATCGTCAGAGAACGTCTCTGTCACAATAGTCCTCCCCGTTCGTCGAGTTTTCGATCACGCTAACAGCGGGGGGCGGAGCGACAATCCATGACCCAACGGATTGCCCTAGGGACAAAGCCTGAGATAGTTTTCCGGCGAATCCCAGACTGGAGACATGCGTGACGGGGACGGACTGGACCAGCGCCGGCAAGGTGCGCGCGCGCATCACCGAGGCGGGGGCGCTGGAGGTGACCTGTACCGGCCTGACGACGCAGACGAAGTATTACAAGACGCTGCTGAAGGAGTTCTTCCGAAAGGACTTCCCGCCGCTGCGGCCGGGGTATGGCGACTACAGCGTGCATATCGTTATGGAGCATCTCGGCGAGGCGCCTTGGATGGATCTCGACAACCTCGCGAAGGCGCTGCTCGATTCAATGTGCGGACATGTGTTCGAGGACGACCATCAGGTGGCGCGGCTGCTGGTGGAGCGGCGTAGCGCCGAGCGCGACGGGATCTGGATGCTGGCGGAGGCGATGGGCTAGCGCCCCCTCCGTCTCGCTGTTGCACAGCGAGCCACCTCCCCCGCTTCGCAGGGGAGGATGACGCCGCATCCGGAAGCACCCTTATCCTCCCCCGCTGGCGGGGGAGGTGTCTGCACCGCAGACGGAGGGGGAACTGTCAGGACGTGTTTGGCACGCGGGCGAAGGCGGCGATGACGGCGGTGTTGAGGTCTGCAAGCAGGCGGCGCTCTGCGGGGTCGAGCGGTTTGGCATCGAGGCCGGGCACGCGCACGAGCGAGAGGACCGGGCGCGGCGAGGCGCGGCGGGCAAGCAGGCGCAGGAGCCGGCGGGCGGCGCGGAGCGGATCGGTGAAGGCCGCCTCGAACGCGGCAAGGCGGCGATGCAGCCGGTCTTCCAGCGCCACGGGATCGACCGGGCGGCGCGGACGCGGCGGCGGAGGCGGCGGCGCGAGGCCGGCGATGGAAATGCGCGGACCAGCGTTCGGTGGCAGGCGGCGGACGGGCACGCGCGGGGGCGTCTCGGTGAGGCGGAAGCCGGGTGTGCGCGGCGGCGCCGGAGGGCGCGGACCTGCCGGACGGGCGGGCGCGGTTGCGGGGCTCAGCGGCGCGCGGGCTGGCTCGGGCGCCAGCGTATCGGCGATGAGGTAGAGCGCGCGGCGCAGCGCGGCTTCGGCGGGCAGCAGGAACTGGCGCACCAGCCGGCGCAGGAAAGCGGCGCCGAACGCGGACGGCGGATGGGCGAGCTGGGCGCGCAGGCGCCGCACCAGCCCCATCGCAAAGCCGGCGCCCGCATCGATCAGCGGGCCGTTCGGCACATCGTCTTCCGGGGGCAGCGTCTGGTCCATGCCGTGATTATAGGCATGGGTTGGAAGGTGTTGCGTAAGTTTGCCGATATTTCTTGCACGGCCTTGTTTTCATTACGGCCGGCTTCGCAAATTAGCAGGCATAAGTCTTCCGCAGACGGACGTTCTGTCAGGCCTGGACGATGAGTTTCTCGAGCCCGCGGAAGAATGGCAGCGTGCGCCAGACAAGATCCTGTTCCGGCAGGCTGAGGCCCGGATATTTCTCCAGCAGCTTCAGGTAGACATGGCGCGCCTCGATGCGGGCGAGCGGGGCGCCGATGCAGATGTGGGGCCCGCCGCCGAAGGCGATGTGGCTGGCCCGCTTCTGGGTGATGTCGAAATCCTGCGGCGCGGAGAAGACCTCGGGGTCGCGGTTGGCGGCGGCGAGCGACATGAAGACCGGCTGGCTCTTCTGCATCGGGCAGCCGGCGACGGTGCGATCAGCCTCGACAATCCGGGAAGTGACCTGCACCGGCGCCTCGTAGCGCAGGACTTCCTCGACCGCCTGGGCGGCAAGGCCGGGATCGGCGCGCAGGGCGGCGGCCTGCTCCGGATGGGTGAGCAGCAGCCAGATGCCGTTGCCGATGAGATCGGTGGTGGTCAGGTTGCCGCCGACGAGGAGGGCCTGCAGGTTGAGGCAGACTTCATCATCGCTGACTTTCGCCTCCCCCCTCGCCTGCAGCTGCACCATGTCGGTGACGAGATCCTCCTGCGGCGCCTTGCGGCGGGCCTGCATGAGCTCGCCGAAATAGGCATCCAGCGCCGCGCCCCCGGAGACGACGCGGGCGGTTTCCTCCGGCGTGCGGACGGGATTTAGGCCGAGGATGACATCTTCCGACCACTGACGGAAATCTGCCAGCCGGGATTCGTCGACGCCGAGGATGCGCGCGATGACGAGGACGGGCACCGGCACGGCGACCGTCTCCATCAGGTCGAAGGCGCCGCTGGCGGGGGCCGCGTCGATGACCTTGTCGATCATCGCCTCGATTTCGGGGCGCATCTTGTTGATGCGGGCATAGAAGGCCTTGGCGAGCGGCTGGCGGATGCGGGCATGGTCCGGATCGTCGAGGAAGAGGATGCTGGTGCGGCGGTCGCTGGTGTCGTCGACGAGGCGGGCGGTGATCGACTCGGGGTCGGCGTTGAGGGGATGGCGCACGAAGGAGCGGTCGTTGACGGTGTCGCGGATGTCCTTGTAGCGGCTGAGCACCCAGACTTTCGCCACTTCGTCGCGCATGACCGGACAGCCGGCCTGCAGCGCCGCCATCATCGGATGGGGGTTGTCGCGCGCGGCGGGGTTGAAGGCCGACAGCTCGAGAATGGACTGGGGAATTGCGGGCGGCGTTTTCGGATCGTCGGCCATGAGGGTCTCCTCCCGGGCGTTTTTATTATGGCATGCGTATAGCCGATTTTCCGGGCGGGCGCGCGGGGGATTTTGGGAAAGCAAAGTGCCCCCCCTACGACAGACCGCTTCGCGGCCTGCCACCTCCCCCGCGTCGCAGGGGAGGATCAGGGGACGTCCGGGTGCAACCTTATCCTCCCCCGTTTACAGGGGAGGTGGCGAGCGAAGCGAGACGGAGGGGGTTTGGCAGCCTAAAGCCGTTTGAAGGGCATTGGGATGGCGGTGGCGGTGGCGCGGGCGACGAGGTCGCCCTTGTCGTCGAAGCAGTCGGCTTCCATGAAGGCGGCGGACTTGCCGAGCTTGAGGATGCGGGCGGTGACGCTGGCGGGGCCGGGCATCAGACGTTTCAGGTAGCTGGTTTTCATTTCCAGCGTCGGGGCGGTCATCGTGACATTGGAGGCGATGATGACGGCGGTGCTCATGGCCTCGTCCATCATCGCGGCGATGAAGCCGCCCTGGACCGCGCCGGTGGGATTGGCGAACATCTGGGGGACGTCAAAGTCCATGCGCACCCATTGCTCGTCCTGGGAGAGCGCGGCGAGGCGCATGCCGAGCGTGTCCGAACAGGGCGGGCGTTTCTTCGAGTTCTGGAAACGCGCCAGCATGTCGGCGTCGGAGACGCGGGGCTTTGCTTCTTCGGTCAACGGCCGAAGCGCCTTACTTGCGGCGATAGGCGTCGAGATTGACGACCGTTTCGGCCGGCGCCTTCGGGGCGGATTCGGCGGTCACGTCCTTCGCGGGGGCGATGACGCCGGCATCGCGGCCACGGGTTTCGAAGGTGAGGCCGAAATTGACCGACGGGTCGACGAAGCGGGTGATGGCGGCGAGCGGGATCGACAGGTGCTGGGGCACGCCGGAGAATTTCAGCACGATCTCGAAATGGCCTTCGTGGACTTCGAGGTCCCAGAACTGGTGCTGGATGACGATGGTCATCTCTTCCGGGAAGCGCTGGACCAGGTGGTCGGCGATCTTCACGCCGGGCGCGCGGGTCAGGAACGAAACGTAGAAGTGGTGGTCACCCGGCATGCCGCCATTCGTGCGGGCGCGGCGCAGGGCCTCGCGCACGACACCGCGCATCGCGGCCTGGGTGAGCGCTTCGTATCCGATGTAATCCGTCATCTTGCGCGCTGCTCTTTTTTCCGGAGGTGAAAGGTTATCGAAACGTAAATTATGCGGAGCGCGCAAACCCCGCAACGGCCTTAGCGCAACACGCGAGCATTTATTTTCATCTCGCGCCGCATTGTGCAGTGCGGCTGGCCAGAGGCCGCCCCGCGGCCTAGGCTGCAGCGGCACGGACAGGGAGCGACGCCATGCAGATGCCGGCCGAGGGACGCGACTGGGACGAGGTGCGCGCCGAGATGCGCGCGCGCGGCGGCGGCGATGTGGACTGGCGCAGCGGGCGAACGGCGGTCTACGTTTTCAACGCTGGGGATGATGTTCACCATGTGCAGCAGGAAGCCTATGCGCTGTACATGTCGGAGAACGGGCTCGGCCCCCTCGCCTTTCCGTCGCTCGCGCAGATGGAGAAGGAGGTGATCGAGATGGCGCTCGGCCTGCTGCACGGGCCGGACGGCGCGGCGGGCGCTATGACCTCGGGCGGCACCGATTCGATCACCATGGCGCTGAAGACGGCGCGCGACTTCGCACGTGCGAAGGGCGGGCCGACGAGCGGGCACAATCTCGTGATCCCCCGCTCCGGCCACCTCGCCTTTCACAAGGCGGCGCACCTGATGGACATCGAAGTGCGCAGCGTGCCGCTGAAGACCGATGGCAGCTATGAGGCCGACCCCGCCGCGATGGCGGCGGCGGTGGACGAGGCGACGATCATGATGGTCGGCTCGGCGCCGAACTTTCCGCACGGCATCATTGATCCGATTGCGGCGCTGGGAGAGGTCGCGGCGGCGAAGGGCGTGTGGCTGCATGTGGATGCGTGCGTGGGCGGATACTTTGCGCCGTTCGCGCGGATGAACGGGGTGCCGGTGCCGGCGTTCGATTTCGAAGTGCCGGCGGTGCACTCGATGAGCGCCGACCTGCACAAGTATGGCTATTGCGCCAAGGGCGCCTCGACCGTGCTGTTCCGCTCGGAGGAGCTCTACAGGCACATGCCGTTCAACATGCGTGACTGGAGCGGCGCGCCGATGAAGACGCCGACGCTGGCGGGCACGCGGCCGGGCGGCGCGATCTCGGCGGCCTGGGCGGTGATGAACGTGCTCGGCGTGGCGGGCTACCGCGAGAAGCAGGGCCTCGTTTGCGCAACGCGGGAGAAAATCGAGACGGGCGTGAAGGCGCTCGGCTTTGAAGTTCTCGGGCGGCCAATGCTCGGGCTGATGGCGTTCCGGCATCCGGAGGCGGACACGCTGGCGCTCTACGCCGCGATGCGCGCGCGCGGGTGGTTCACGTCATTCACGGCGGAGCCGCAGAGCCTGCACCTGATGCTATCGCCGAAGCATGCGGAGGTGGCGGACGCGTACCTTGCGGATCTGGACGCGGCGCTGGCGGATGTGAAGGCGGGCGTGACGGCGGAGAAGGTTGAGGCGCGGTATAGTTGAGGGGGGCTGCTCGCAGCTTCAGAACATGACAGCAAAAGTCTGAAGCACCAAAAGGCCGAAGGGAATCGCGAGCAGCCAAGAGACGGCATTCCACCTGATGTACGCCGGCGAACCGGACATGTCATCAAATTCTCCGGTGACCAAGCAACGCAAGCATACATAAAGGCCGCCGAACACAAACCCCAACATCGCCATTCCTCCCACGAACGACGCGAAGCCGTCCGGAAGTACAATGCAGGCCAGAAACGCCATTACGCCGAAAATCGCTGCCATCGCCAAGGCCATGAAGAAACTCGCGGCGAGGTTGGAATAGTACTTTCGAACCAGGATCATTGGGCCGACGGCAACCATAAAGAATATAATCTGACCGAAGAACAGTATGGCAGACCACTCCACATTACTGACACCGGCAAACCAGCCTTTGCCACCTCCGGGAAAGGTGCCACCGATTTGGTATAGGCTGTTCAGAAAGCGCAGATGGTCGAGGTCGCTCTGATCAGACAGCTGGCCACGGATTCCGTAATAGATCATCACGGCGAAAGCCGCGAAGAACGTCGACGCGGGCAGCGCCTTGACGCAGTTACCGAGAACAATTTTGTGATGTGTGAAAATGGATCAGGGTACTCAAGTCGTGTATATTCCTCGACACTGAGGTTGGCCGTTGCGCGGTGCTTGCGCGCTTCGGCCTCAGCACGGTCCGCTCGGGCTTTTTCGGCCTTGCGCGCCTCTTCGGCTTTCTTCAGCGCCTCCTCCGCTGCCAGCCTCTTTTTCTCTTCCTGCTCCAACCGCAGGCGTTCGGCTTCGCGCCGCGCCGCTTCTTCCCGCGCAAGGCGCTGCGCCTGTTCAGCTTCGAAGCGCGCCTTTGCCTCTCTTTCCCTGCTTTCCCGGGCCTCCTCTTCCGCGAGACGGGCGCGGTAAATGCTCTCGACCGCTAAGAAAAGCGGACTGTTCTTATGAGTGTCGAGCCAGCGCCCAAGACTGATAATATCCGAACTTTCGCTGATATCTCCAAAAGACTCGATATCGGCACGGCTCGTTAGCGTGCCGATTCTCCGCAGCAGCGAACGCCAACGCGCGTCTGTCGCCGTTCCACCTTCCAGCCAACCCCTCAGGTCTTCCGTGTGCGTCCCATTAAACGGAACTTGCGGGGAGAACCCGTCAGGGCCAGCGACGTAGCAAGCTGCCAACACGTTTCTTTCGATGCCGATCAGGGCTTCAGCTTTTACCCAACGGCTGTCCTTTGCGTTGGGAGACCAGCAAACCAAAATTACTTGAGCTTCCCGCGCCTCTCGGTCGATCTGATCCGAAAACGTTTCGCCCGCACTCAGGCTGGCATCGAACCAGACCGTCAATCCGAGCCCGCTCAAGGCGCCTGCAAGCTTTTCAACGAGTCCGCGCTCTTCGCGCTTGTAGGAAATGAATACGTCAGCCATGCCCTGCCCCCGCTCAGCCGGGCGATGGTAGCAGCGCTCTCAAGAGGTGTCACGCGCCCCGCACCCGAGGCCTCTGCTCCGGCAGACGAGCGGAGTTGATCGCAGAATCTGCAAAAGCAACGCTAACCGAAGACGACCTTGTAGAGCAGCATACCGACCGCGACGCCCAGAACCAGCCCCCAGCTGAAGCGTTGTTTGCCGCCCATGTCCGTCCCCTTCATACTCGCCCTTTGGCGCTCTCTTCCCGGAGAGATTTCTAGCAGAGCTGGAAGCTCATCGGAAGGGTGCCGGGCGGACGAGGTGCGACCGGTTCTGTTTGGCCCGTCGTTCGAACCCGGCCTTCGCCGGGCATGCTTCGCTCAGGATGAGCGTTGCGTTTAGTTGGGCGCCGCACACTTCCCGCCCGTTACTTCCGCCACAACCTCCGCATCACCGTCCGTCTGTGCAGGGACGATTCCTAGGGCGCAGGCGATCATGCTGTAGACGTTGACGTTTTCGAACGGTGCCACCGTGACGCCTTCGGGGAAGATAGGCCCTGCGGCGATGAAGGTGGCGTTCATGGTGGGGTCGTGGTTGTCGTAGCCGTGGTTGCCGGGGATGGGGGTGGACCAGCCGCCGACATCGAGGGTGCGCATGGTCCAGCCGGGGTCGGCGACGGCGAGGAGGTCGGGGCCGCGGGTCGGGTGGTCCATGTGGTAGTGGGCGGGCATGGCGCCCTTGCGGTAGACGTGGATGTGTTCGTTGACGGTGCTGAGGCCTTCGTAAGCGGCGTCCAGCGCTTCGGTGTCGCCCTGCCCGTAGATCTGGATAAAGGTTTGCGCGGAGCCGCCATACTTGCCGGTGAATTGCGGGACGACCAGCTTTTTCAGGTCAATGAACTGGCCGACTTCGATGACCTTTTCCTGCTCGATCCAGGCCATGCCGTGATCGGAGACGATGATGATGTTGGTGGTGTCGAGCAGGCCGCGTGACTTGAGGCCGTCGACGAGCTGGCCGACATAGCCGTCGACTTCGAGGAGGGCTTCCTTCGTCTTGTCGGAACGCGGGCCGGTATAGTGGCCGGCGGTGTCGACGCGGTCGAAATAGACGGCGGCGAAGCGGGGGCGCTCGGCCTCCGGCTTGTCGAACCAGGCGAGGACTTCGTCGACGCGTTCCTGGTAGGGCTTGGTGTGCTGGTAGGGCGTCCAGACGGTGGGGCGCACGCCGTCATGCGGCACTTCGGAGCCGAGCCAGAACATGATGGCGGTGGGCAGGCCCTGCTTCTCGGCGGTGATCCAGATCGGCTCGCCCTGCCACCATTTTTCCTGCTGCGGGCCGGTGGCGACATCGAAGATTTCGCCGGTGGTGGGGTCGTAGGGATAGTTGGTCACCATGCCGTGGTGTTCGGGATAGAGGCCGGTGGCGAGCGAGTAGAAGTTCACGAAGGTGAGGCTCGGCATGACGGGGTACATAGCCTCGGCCTGCACGCCGCGCGCGGCGAGGGCTTTCAGGTTGGGCGCGTCCCAGTCCTTCAGGAGGGCGGGGTTGAGGCCGTCGAGACCGATCATCAGCACGGTCTGGGCCGGGGCCGGCGCGGGCGCGGCAACTTCTTCGGCAGCGGCGACGGGCGCTTCGGGCGCGGGGGCCGGGCTCTTGCAGCCTGCCAGCAGCCAGAGTCCGGCGGCGGCGGCGATCAGTGCGCGCTTCATCAACATGGCATTCCCCTCGGGTCTCGCGAATCCTGTTCGCTCCTTAGACGCCGAATGACACGGTCCTGTGAAGCCGCAGGCTGGAAAAAAGGGTGACGGACCGGGCAAACACTCTAAAAAACCCTCCACGTTCAGAAAAAATCACGAGGAGATGTCCCATGCCGCGCGCCCATTCCTTCCGCTCGATGATCCTTGGCGTGTCGCTGGCGGCGCTGGCAGCCTGCGCGCAGACCGGCGCATCGCCCGAGGCGGCGCTGACGGCAGCGCCGGAGACCGTGCGCACGACCCGCGGCACGCTGGTGCTGGAGAACATTCCCGATGCGCCGCCCTCGCTGAAGGCGCGGCTGGAGCGCTACGAGAATGTGCGCAGCCACGGCTTCCAGGACTGGACGGGCGATGGCGGCATCCTGGTGTCGACGCGGTTTGCGGATGTGAACCAGATCCACGAAGTGCGCTTTCCCGGCGGCGCGCGCCGGCAGCTGACCTTCTATGATGATGCGGTGAACTCGGCCGATGTGAGCCCCAAGGGCGGCGCGTTCGTGTTCGGCAAGGACCGGGGCGGCGACGAGTACTACCAGTCCTACCTGTTCGACCTGTCGAGCGGCGACACGTCGGTCTATTCGGAGCCGGGCTCGCGCAATGGCAGCGCGCTGTGGTCAGACGATGGCAGCGTGGTGGCCTGGGCGCGCACGACGGCCGGCGACCCCGACAATGACATCCTGATCGCCAACCCGGGTGACAAGGCAAGCCTGCGCGTCGCGCTGGAAGGCGAAGGCGCGATCGGCCCGGTCGACTGGTCGTCCGACGGCAAGACGCTGGTGCTGCAGCGCTACAAGTCGATCGCCAAGAGCCATCTCTACCGTCTCGATGTCGAGAGCGGCACGCTCACCGAGTTCAATCCGGATGACGATGTCGCCTATTCCGGCGCCGCGCTGCTGGACGACGGCTCGATCCTGACGGTGACGGACAAGGACAGCGAGTTCCAGAACCTCGTGCGGATCGCGCCGGAAGGCACGATGACCAACTATACCAGCGCCATCGAATGGGACGTGTCCGACTGGGCCCTGTCGCCGGACGAGACGACAGTCGTGTTCACGGTCAACGAGGGCGGGCTGGGCACGATACGGCTGCTGGATGTGGCGAGCGGCCAGGTGCGCCCCGGCCCGACGCTGCCGGTGGGCATTGCGAGCGGGCTGGTGTTCTCGCCGGGCGGCAACCAGGTTGGCTTCACGTTCAACGGCGCAACGAGCCCGGCCGATGCCTGGTCGTTCGATGTGGCGACGCTGAACCTGACACGCTGGACGGAGGCAGAGACCGGCGGGCTGGATTCGGATGCCTTCATCACGCCTGAAATGATCACCTTCCCGAATGCCGACGGCATGGACATCCCGGCCTTCATCTACCGCGCCGACGGGCCGGGCCCGCATCCCGTGATCATCTCGATCCATGGCGGACCGGAAAGCCAGGCGCGACCCGGTTTCTCGTCCACCTACCAGTACTGGGCGAAGGAACTCGGCCTGACGGTCATCGTGCCGAATGTGCGCGGATCGTCCGGGTACGGAAAGACCTATGTGGCGATGGACAATGGCTTGAACCGCAAGAAGTCCGTTGAGGATATTGGCGCGCTGCTCGACTGGATCGGTGCGCAGCCGGACCTCGACGCGGCGAAGGTCGTGGTGCATGGCGGCTCGTATGGCGGCTATATGGTGCTCGCCTCGATGATCGACTATGCCGACCGTCTGGCGGCGGGGGTCGACATCGTCGGCATCTCGGACTTCCGGACCTTCCTGGAGAATACCGAAGGCTACCGTGTAGACCTGCGGCGCGAGGAATATGGCGACGAGCGCGACCCGGCCGTGGCCGACTTCTTTGCGGAGATCTCGCCGCTGGCAAACGCCGGCAAGATCACGAAGCCTCTGTTCGTGATCCAGGGATACAATGACCCGCGCGTGCCCTATACCGAGGCCGAGCAGATGCTGGCGGCGGTGAAGGCGAACGGGGTGAAGACCTGGTTCATGATGGCCGCCGACGAAGGCCATGGCTTCCGCAAGAAGGGCAACCGCGAAGCCCAGCGCGAGGCCGAGACACTGTTCCTGCAGGAGGTGCTGGGACTGGACTGACACGGGCCGCACGCTCTGGCCGCTGCGGCGCGGCGACCTAGCTTACACTCCAGACAAGGCCCGGGAAGGCACGACCATGATCACGCTGCACCACCTCGAGAAATCCCAGTCCATCCGCATCCTCTGGCTGCTGGAGGAACTGGGGGTGCCGTACGAGATCAAGCTGTATGACCGCGACCCGCAGACGCGGCTGGCGCCGGCGGCCTACAAGGCCGTCTCCCCGCTCGGCACCGCCCCCGTCATCACGGACGGGGACGTGACGCTGGCGGAGACGAATGCGATCGTCGACTATATCCTCGACCAGAACGACCCGGCGGGACGGCTGCGCCCTGCCCCCGGCAGCGCGATGCGGGCAAAGTATCTCTTCTGGTTCCACACGGCGCAGGGCAGCCTGCAGCCGCTGCTGACGAACAAGTTCGTGATGATGGCGCTGACGACGCGGGCGCCGTTCCTGGTGCGGCCGGTAGCGAAGTCGCTGGTTGGCGCGCTTGATGCGGGCTTCTTTGCGCCGCGCCTCAACGCGCTGATGGGCGAGATCGAAAAGGCGCTCGGCCAGTCGAAATGGTTTGCCGGCGACAGCCTGACCGCGGCCGACATCGTGATGGGCTATTCGATGGAACTCGCCGCCCACCGCGCCGGCATGGACGCGGAGCGCTTCCCGAACGGCCACCGGTTCCTGAAACAGATGCGGGAATATCCCTCCTACATCCGCGCGATGGAGAAGGACGGGAAAGGGACGATATTGCTTTAGGCTCGGTTGATCAGGGTGCGTCCAGAATCTCGTCGTTGCTCAAGTTGGCCGTAAGCACGAGTTTGAAACAATGCTCGCCGGCCGACACCCGGATTTCCGACAGGTCCGCGATGCCACTGGTATTGTTTCTGTA
The DNA here is from genome assembly GCA_016712445.1 of Acidobacteriota bacterium. Classification (NCBI taxonomy): domain Bacteria; kingdom Pseudomonadati; phylum Acidobacteriota; species Acidobacteriota bacterium. The sequence goes on from JADJRB010000001.1 coordinate 482,482, forward strand.
GTAATAGCCGACCTCAGTCTCGGCGTTTGAGGCGGTAGCAAACTCGGCGCAGATGTGAGTGACCTTGCCCCTCTCACGGCGGAGTACGAAATGGCTGTCGGTCACCGGGTCTAGCTGAATCTCGGCGCGCTGGCACTTTGAGGCCAGGCGGGCGTCCGAAACGATGTCTTCGAATTCGGCCTCTACCAAGCTCAGGTCTTCCGGAATGTCACCCTTGGCCTGCGCGTAGCAGGCAAGAGCGATGACGGTTTCTGACAGTGCAGCGAGGCGGGCATTGTCTTCCTTGCGAAGGCGCGCCTCGCCGGGGCCACCGGTTATCGTGAGGCCTCCGACAATCGCGGCGACGACGATCGCGACGAGGGCGCTGGCGAAGATGGCATGACGATCAAATGCCATTAGCTTCGTCGCGTTCGGCATTGTGGATGAAATAGCCGAAGATGGCGCCTGCGATCGCGGCAACGATGATAGCCTTCAATACGAACCGCAGGGTCAGCTCGCCGCTGAGGAAATTGTAAACGACCGAAATGGCGTCGCCGACGAGAACCATGCCCGCAATGACGAGGCTTACATAGATGAGCCATTTTCGGATGCGCGAGCGCTGGAGCGCAGGATTTTCTTTGCGGGCCTTTAGCAGGATGCGCGCAAGCCACAGGAAGATTGGTGTGCCGACGACCAAGCCGGAAATGGCGCCGCGTATGTGCTGGTCGAGGGGGAAATAGCTGTAATTCCTGTTCTCGATGTCGTCCTTGATGGCGGAGTCGACCAGCGCGAAGAGCAGCGAGCCGAGATTGTATGAGACCACGCCGAGCAGGATGAAGAAGAGAAGGTAGAAGAAGGCTTCACGGGCCGAGAGGTATGCCAGGGGTTTCGGGACCGCGACTGGAAAAACCATATCAGCGAATGTGGCAAGCGCATCCTCGACCTCACTTTCGCGCCAACCGGCGGAGACCAGCGCAGCTCGAATGCCGCTGCGCGCCTCACCTTTCTCGAGGGCTTCCTTGACGAAGATTGTCAGCGTGCTGTTGGCCATCGGCCCCACCTTGTTCAAGACATCGGGACATTGAACATCCCCGCTGGGATTAGGAACGGATCTGACCGCGCCGCAAGGATTTTTGGAGGATAAATGGGGGCTTCTGTTGCCAGGCGCCCCCGGGCCCCGCCTAGGGGTCTGAAACCCTAGGAGTTAAGTCGGAAAAACCGAGCACCGCTTACGCGGCGAGCAGTTCGCCCTCAGCAAAGTTGTCGTTTGCAACTATTTGCTTTTGAGCTTCTAACGCAGCTCAAGCGAGCGAAAGCCTCGTCTTTACACGTCCGTCGACACTATTTCAGCCCCATCAGGAAACGGCCGCTGAGCCGTCTTTTGGTGGAGCTGCCGGGTACCGCCCCCGGGTCCGAGCCGCTTATTGCACGCGCGTTTATCGCCATAGTCCGAAGACAGAAACAATATAGGGGATAAGGGCGGGGGTTGTAAGCCCTGAAAGGGTTAAGACTGGCTGCCCCGAAAGCTGCCGCTCATCCTGACCGTCCTTCGGCAGGCTCAGGTTGAGAGTCGAAGGATGGGCCAAGCCGAGCCCGTATCATGCCCGGCTCTATCCTTCGACTCCGCTCAGGATGAGCCTTCGGGGCGGTGGGGTGGCCCTTGCCCTCACCCGCCGTTGAAGTGGCCGTGGATGCGGATGGCGAGGGCTTCGTTGACGCCGTCGACCTGCATCAGGTCGGCGACCTTGGCGCGGGAGACGCCGCGGGCGGAGCCGAAATGGTGGAGCAGCGCCTTCTTGCGCGTCGGGCCGATGCCTTCGATCTCGTCAAGCGGGGACTTGATGATGTCGGCCGAACGTTTGGCGCGGTGGGCGCCGATGGCCCAGCGGTGGGCTTCGTCGCGCAGGCGCTGGAGGTAGTAGAGGACGGGGGCGGTTTCCGGCAGCTTGAACGGCGCCCTGCCCGGCCGGAAGAATTGTTCGCGGCCGGCATTGCGGTCGACGCCCTTGGCAATCGAGACGAGGGTGACATCATCCGGGGACAGACCGATTTCGGCGAGCGCCTCGATCGTGGCGTTGAGTTGGCCGAGGCCGCCATCGATGAGGACGAGGTCTGGCCAGCTGTCGGTGTCGCCCGCCTCGCGTTCCTTCAAGGCGCGCGAGAATCGGCGGCGCATGACTTCGCGCATCATGCCGAAATCGTCGCCTGGCACGAGGTCCGCGTCCTTGATGTTGAACTTGCGGTAGGCGGACTTGCGGAAGCCTTCGGGGCCGGCAACGACCATGCCGCCGACGGCGTTGGTGCCCTGGATGTGGGAGTTGTCGTAGATCTCGATCCGGCTGGGCACTTCAGGCAGTTCGAAGACTTTCTGGACTTCGAGCAGCAGGCGTTCCTGGCTGGCGGATTCGGCGAGCTTACGGGTGAGCGCCTCGGCGGCGTTGCGCTCAGCCTGCGTGAGCAGGTCGCGCTTGGCGCCGCGCTCCGGGCGGCGTAGCTCGATCTTGCGGCCGGCTTTCAGTTCCAGCGCTTCGGCGATCAGGTCCGCCTGCTCCGGCTTCTCGTTGACGAGGATCAGGCGCGGCGGCGGGCGCTTGTCGTAGAACTGGACGAGGAAGGCCGCGAGGATTTCGTCCGCCGTCTGATCACGCTCATGGCGCGGGAAGTGGACGGTGGCGCCCCAGTTCTGGCCGGCGCGGATGAAGAAGACCTGCACGCAGGAGACACCGCCGTCCATCGCAATGGCGAAGACGTCGGCTTCCTCGATGCCATCGGGGTTGACGTCCTGCGTCGAGAGGACGTGCGCAAGCGCGCGGATGCGGTCACGCAGCTGGGCCGCCTTTTCGAAATCCATCGCTTCGGACGCAGCGTCCATTTCCGCGGCGAGGCGTTTCTGCAGACCGGCGCCCTTGCCGCGCAGGAAGTCGGCGGCTTCGTCGGCGAGCTCGGAATAGTCCGCCGGCGAAATGAGCCCGACGCAGGGCGCGGCGCAGCGCTTGATCTGGTGCAGCATGCAGGGCCGCGTGCGGGCGGAGTAGACGCTGTCCTCGCAGGTGCGCAGCAGGAAGGCCTTCTGCAAGGTGTCGAGCGTGCGCATGACGGCGCCGGCGCTGGCGAAGGGGCCGAAATAGTCGCCTTCGTCCTGCTTGGAGCCGCGATACTTCTTGATCTGCGGGGCTTCGTGATTGCGGCGGATCAGGATGTAGGGGAACGACTTGTCATCGCGCAGCAGGACGTTGAAGCGGGGCTTCAGCGATTTGACGAGGCTGGCTTCCAGGAGGAGCGCTTCGGTCTCGCTTTCGGTGACGACGAATTCCATCCGCCTTGTCTGCGAGATCATCCGGGCGATGCGCTGGGTGTGGCCGCCCATGCGGGTATAATTCGACACGCGGGCCTTCAGGTCGCGCGCCTTGCCGACATACAGGACCTCGTCGAGGTCGCCGAACATGCGGTAGACGCCCGGCTTCGACGGCAGCCGGGTGAGATTGTCCCTGATGACATCGACGCCGCTGATCGGGGCGGCGCCGGCCTGATTCTTGTCCATGCGCCCACAGATAGCCCCGCCGGGCGGGCACCGGAAGGGCGCTATGCTGAAAGGCCTGAGATCGTCCAGCCTGCCCCGGCCGCCAGGGCGACCAGCACGAACATCAGGCCCATGAAGTGGCCGCCCGCCTTTTCCTCGTCCTCACGGCGCTGGAAATAAACGAGCACGAAATAGAACAGGCCGATGGCGACGAGGCCCAGCAGGACCAGGCGCTCGGTCGTATCCAGCCCGGCGAGGTATGCCTTCGCCTGGCGGGCCAATTCATTCACGTCACGTCCAACACCCGAGAGCGCGGACTCGACCCGCGCTTTCCACATGACATCACTCATTTCCTAACCTCCGGGCCAGCCTCGCGGCCTGAAGTTCGCTGCCCGTGTGAATATATTGGCCGCTTTATTTTACGGATGGGCGAATTTTTCGATCAAATTTTACCTAACCGCCGCAATCGGGGGTAAACCAGACCCATTCGCCGCGCGGGCGCCCGGATGCCTTGCGGATCGGGGGGCGCCCCGGTATGCGTGCGCCGCCCGCCCCCGAGAAAGGAAACGTCCCGCCATGGCCGCCGACCTGAAGCTTTCCGATGCCATCTCCCGCGTGAAGCCGTCCGCCACGATCGCGGTGACGACGAAGGCGAACGAGATGAAGCGTCAGGGCCTCGACGTGATCGGCCTCGGCGCCGGCGAGCCGGATTTCGACACGCCGGAGAACATCAAGGAAGCGGCGATCCGCGCGATCCGCGAGGGCAAGACGAAGTACACGCCCTCGGACGGCATTCCGGAGCTGAAGGAAGCGATCTGCGGCAAGTTCAAGCGCGAGAACGGCCTCAGCTATACGCCCGCGCAGGTGAACGTGTCGCCGGGCGGCAAGGCCGTGCTGTTCAATGCCTTCATGGCGACGCTGAATGCCGGCGACGAAGTGGTGATCCCGGCGCCCTACTGGGTGAGCTATCCGGAGATGGTTCTGCTGGCGGGCGGCACGCCGGTCACGGTGAGCTGCGGGCCGAACTCGCAATACAAGCTGACGGCGGAGCAGCTGGAAGCGGCGATCACGCCGAAGACGAAATGGCTGGTGCTGAACTCGCCGTCGAACCCTACGGGCGCTGCCTATACGCGCGCCGAGCTGAAGGCGCTGGCGGACGTGCTGGTGCGCCATCCGCAGGTCTGGGTGCTGACCGACGACATGTACGAGCACCTTGTCTATGACGGGTTCGAGTATTCGACGATCGCGCAGGTGGAGCCGTCGCTGTATGACCGTACACTGACGATGAACGGCGTCTCGAAGGCCTATGCGATGACCGGCTGGCGGATCGGCTATGCGGCGGGCCCCGAGAAGCTGATCGGCGCGATGCGCAAGGTGATGGACCAGTCGACGTCGAACCCCTGCTCTGTCAGCCAGTGGGCAAGCGTGGAGGCGCTGAACGGCACGCAGGACTTCCTTCCGGGTTTCCGCGCCGCCTACCAGGCGCGCCGCAACCTGATGGTCGAGGGCCTCAACAAGGCCGCCGGCATCATCTGCCCGAAACCGGAAGGCGCGTTCTATGTCTATCCGTCCTGCGCCGGGCTGATCGGCAAGAAGACGCCGGGCGGCGTGGTGATCGACAATGACAAGACGTTCGCCAGCGAACTGCTGGAGAGCGAGAAGGTGGCGCTGGTATTCGGCGAGGCGTTCGGCCTGCCGGATACGTTCCGGATTTCCTATGCCACCTCGGACGCCATCCTGAAGGAGGCGCTGGTCCGCATCCAGCGCTTCTGTGCCAGCCTGACATAGGCCCGGTCTATAGCACTTTCGGATAGTATGAATTGGAATGCCGGAAAGGCATGACCATATCGGCTGCAACACAATTGTTGCCGACAGGAGAAAGACCATGGCCATCGATATCGGACTGAGCGACGCCGCCCGCAAATCGTCGGCAGACGCGCTGAAGGTTCTGCTGGGCGAAACCTATGCGCTGTATAACAAGACGCACGGCTACCACTGGAACGTGACCGGGCCGCGCTTCAACGAGCTGCACGGCATGTTCATGACGCAGTATAACGAACTCTGGCTGGCGCTGGACCTGATTGCCGAGCGCATCCGGGCGCTGGGCCATTTCGCGCCGGGCTCGTCGGGCGAAATGCTGGAACATGCCACGATCAAGCCGGACAAGGGCGTGCCGGAGGCCTCGGACATGGTGAAGAACCTTGCGGCCGGGCACGAGGCGGTCAGCAAGGCGGCGAAGGCCGGCATCAAGATCGGCGAGAAGAACAACGACCCGGTCTCGGTGGACCTGTTCACCCAGCGGGCCCAGATCGCCGAGAAGACGGCCTGGATGCTGCGCGCCTCGGCCTGACGGCGGGGCGGCAGGCGCGACAATCCCGGTTGACAGAGGCGCGTCTCCTGTCACGAGATCGCGCCGATGACAGCAACTGCCCTGCCCGGACGCGACCGCACGCAAGACCTTGGCGACGGGGTGTTTGCGCATGTGTTCACCCGCAGTGATGATCCCCGCCTTGATCGGTTCTTCGCAGCCTATGATGCGGCCTTCGTGCTGCCGGACGAAAAGGAAAGCCTGGGCGGCTTCAAGGCGTGCCTCGACCTCAACGAGGGCGAAGCCTATGCGCGCCTTTCAGCGCTGTACGGCGCCTACCGCGAAATCGTGATCCTGCTGACGGCCGGCGAAACGGGACCGGTGCTGGGCGCGGCGAACTTCATTGCCTTCGCGGGTGACGGGCAGCAGCCGACGGTGTCGCTGAGCTATATCTTCGTCGACGCGGCGCAGCGCCAGCGCGGGTATTTCTCGCGGCTGATGGGGCTGGTGCGCGCCGAGGCGGTGGAGGCGTTTGCCTGGCCGGGCGCGGCGCCGGCGCCGCTGATCTTCATCGAGATGAATGACCCGGTGCAGATGGACGCGGCTGACTATGCGCTGGACAGCGCGCATTCCGGCCTCGACCAGGTGGACCGGCTGAAGATCTGGCAGAACCGGGGCGCCCGGATCGTGGACGTGGCGTATCGCCAGCCGCCGTTGTCGGCGCAGCAGGCGTCGGACGCCGAACTGCTGCTGGGCGTGCTTGGCGCCGAGGGCGAAAGTCTCGATGCCTGCCTGATGCATGCGCACATGCGCCGCTTCTTCGGGGTGACGGTGCTGAAAGGCGCCGATCCCGAAACCTCGCCGGTTGCGGCGGCGCAGCTGGCGCGCTTGAGTGCGGCCTGCCAGCGCGGCGAGCGCGTGGGGCTGAAAGGGTTTGAGCAGATCTTTGCAGAGGCCGCCCGCGTGCGGCGGGACCGAGCGGCGCCGGCGTGACGCCGGCGGGGATGACGGGGGACGAGCGCATGGCAGACACGGGCAGCGACCGCGACGGGTTCGAGGAATGCGAAGACCGCTCGCTCTATTTCACCCTGTCGCTCTATATTTCCGACCGCAAGATCACGGCCGCGCTGGGCGAGCGCCTGACGCCGGCTGCGCTGCGCAAGTTTCAGCCGGGCTACCGGGGCAGCAAGCGGTTGCGCGAGGCGGTGGAGCCGCTGTTCAATGACATCGCGGACCGGGAACGGCTGGGCGCGGTGGACGACTTCCTGCTGGACACGACCTGTCCGCAAGCCGGCGAGTTCATCGAGATCATCGCACCAGCGGAAATCGAATGGGCGACGGAGGGGCGCCGCTTCATTGCCACGCCGCCGGGGCTCGGCAAGTCGCGCCTGATCCGTGTACGGCGGTTCTGGTACACGCATGCCAATGGTGCGGTCAGCTATCACCTGTCCTTCCGGTACAACTATGATCATACGCCCGGCGACTTCTATTTCCTGTCGCTGATCCAGAAGCTGGCGGCGCCGAAGGAATTTGCCGCGCCTGCCCGGCCGGACGGCAGCCCGCCGATCCGCCCGACGGATGAGGTGACGGGCATTGCGCCACTGGACCGGATCCGCGTGAAGGGCGACACCGGACCGGAGACCAGCTTCTGGCGCTATGTGCAGCGCGCCTTCGACGCCGACGCGGGCGACCTGTTCACGGCGCTGAAAGCGGCGCGCCACGGGGGCAAGGCCGGCCAGGCGCTGGCGCCGACCTTCGACAACCTGATCTCGTTTGCGCCCTTCATCGAAGTGCCCGGACTGGAGATGCCGGCATCGCGCCTGATGTTCTTCTTCGAGGACGAGACCTTCTTCCGCCGCCTGCTGCCGGAACCCGATCCGGCCACCGGGCAGCCTGTGCCCCGCACTCTGATGGTGCAGAACAATTGCTACCTGCCTTACCAGCAGAAGCTGGAGGGCCTGAACCCGAAGACGAAGGTGGATGTGCCGGAAGTGCGCATGGGCGGCGAATACTGGGACTGGGTGATCAACCGGCCGGACTATGACCAGTTCACCGACGCGCAGATCGAGGCCGCCCGCAAGACGATCCCGGCAATGGACGACCGGCGGCGGCAGGATTGCCTGCAATACCTGTTCGTCGCCGGCTTCAACCAGAACATCATCGACTTCATGAACCAGGATCCGTCCGAGATCCTCGACTCGACCGATCCGATCTATCCGGCCAACGAAGACCAGGCCGCCGAGCGCAAGTTTGTGCGCTTCGCCAATCCGCGCGCGCTGATCACCTATGTGGAAAAGGCCCGCAGCCTCGAGGCGGCGAACGATTTCATCGGCACCTGCCCGTATGCGTTCATGATCCACGTGGTCTCGATGCACAATGAGTTCATGACACGGGAATATGAGGCTTCCGCCTTCGACGTCATCGGCAAGGTCGAAGACCTCGGAAACCGGGGCCGGCTGAAGGAAGCGGCCGAAGCGTTCTACGCCTTCCGCACCGGCGACTACGCCGCCTATTACCGCGACCGGTACATGAACGTGTTCCGGTACGACACCGAAAGCGAAGTGTTCGACAAGATGACCCAGCTGCGCGGCATCGGGCGACGCAACGAGTATATCGAGCGGCTGATCTCGAACATGGAAAGCCAGACGCGCGACCGCGAGGCGCGGATCAACAAGCAGGACGAGAATGCGATGAGCCTGCTGCTCGGCGCTCTCGGTCTGTTCGGGTTCTTCCAGCTGACTTTCCAGTGGTCGACCACGCTGAGCCCGCAGGCGGGGGTGGTTTCGGCCGAGCCCAACTTTGACTGGATGCCGCCCTTCGTACACCTGCCCGGCCTCGACTGGTCGAGCGTGTCCGAGTTGATCGCCGGGGCGACCTTCTACCTCTCCGGCCTCTTCACGGCCGCCCTGATCGGCTATGTGGCCTGGCGGGTGGTGAACAGCTTCCGGCGCTGAGGCCTGCCCCGGGAAAAGAAAAGCCCGGCTGCATCTTGCGACGCGCCGGGCTGAAGTGGGGTCCTGTTAGGGGGGAGGAAACGCCCAATCGGAGGAATGATCGGGTTATGCCCAGGACCCTTGGCATGAACCCTAGATAGGGGTTTTACGCTGCAATGCAACATGCGGCACGGCAGGCCACGCATGCTATTTTGCATGACTTACCGAATTGTCACAAACGTTAACGCATGGACATCTTGCGCAGCGGTTCGGTCTCCGTCGTCAGGAAATCGCGGAAGGCCGCAACCCGTTTGGAACGGCGCAAGTCACTGGGATATATGAAATAAAGGTCGAAAGTGGGGCCTGTGATCTCAGGCAGGACACGGACCAGGCGCGGCAGGGCATTGGCCATGTAGTCCGGCAGGTCGGCGATGCCGAGCCCCGCATCCACGGCGCGCATCATCGCGAAAACGTTATTCACCTTGAGGGTGGCCGGACGCGGGGGTGCGTCATCGCGCCCTACCCGGCAGGCAAAGCTCATTTCCTGCAGCGGCGTCGTCTCGTCGCCATAGGCGATGATGCGGTGGTTATCGAGATCCTGCGGGGTGCGGGGCACCCCGTGCGCCTTCAGGTATTCGGGCGAGGCATAGAGGTTGGTGAAGACCGATCCGAGCTTGCGCTGGATCAGGTCGGCCTTCTCCGCCGCCCACAGACGGATCGCGCATTCGGCCTCGAGCTTCAGCAGGTCGTACTCGTGCTGGTCGTCGAGGCGCAGGTCGAGGTGGAGGTCCGGGTGGCGCCGGACGAAGCCGCCGAGGCGCGGCACCAGCCAGACCGATCCGAAGGCGACCGGCGCCGAGACGATGAGTTCGCCCTGCGGGGTTTCCTGCTGGTCTTTCAAGGCGGTGTTGGCCGACAGGGCCGCGGCGGCCATGTCGATGGTCGACCGGTAGAGCGTGTGGCCGCTGTCGGTCAGCACGAGGCCGCGGGCATGGCGCTGGAACAGGGAGACGCCGAGCTGCTCTTCCAGCGAGGCGATCTGACGCGAGACGGCCGATTGCGAAATGCCGAGGCGCTCGCCGGCGAGCGTCAGGCTGCCCGCTTCAGCGGCGGCGTGGAACGATCTGAGCTTTCCCCAATCCATGCCATCTTGTGGCACGGCGCCGAGTCGGGCCGCAAGGGACGGCGCAAACTCTGCCGGGCAAGCCTAGCAAATCCCGGCCATCCGGCGGGTCTCGCCATCAGCGCCAAGGGCGGCGACGTTTTCCAGCAGGCGGTTGAGGTCGTCCAGCCGGGTCCGGTGATTCGTCAGGTTGACGCGAATGGCGAGGCGCCCGTGCAGCCGCGTCGTCGAGGGCGCGGCGAGGCCGGTTTCCTGCAGGCGGATGACGATCTCGTCGTTGAGCGCGTCGAGCGCGGCCTCGGACAGGCCCGCCTCACGGTAGCGGAAGCAGCAGATGTTCAGCGTGACCGGCGCCATCAGCTCGAACCGCGGATCGGCTGCAACCTGCCCGGCCAGCCAGGCGGCCTGACGGCAGTTGGTCTCGATCACCTCGCCGAGGCGCCGGGTGCCGAAACCGGCGATCTGCGACCAGACCTTCAGCGCGCGGAAGCCGCGCGACAGTTCGGGGCCGTATTCCACCGGCCAGGGATTGCCGGCGGCGAGGCCCCGCGTATGGCCTTTGAGATAGTCCGGGCGGTCAGAGAAGGCGTGCCGGTGGAGGGCCTCGTCGCGCACCAGGACGCAGCCGGCGTCGTAGTTGACGTGCATCCATTTGTGGAAGTCGAAGGCGACGGAATCGGCGCGCGAGATGGCGTCGAAGCGGGGTGCGAGCGACGGCGCAAGGCGGCCGAGCGCGCCGAACGCCCCGTCGACATGCAGCCAGAGCCCGGTCTCGGCGGCGATGGCCGCAAGCTCCGCCAACGGATCGGTTGCGCCGGTATTCACCGTGCCTGCGGTGGCGATGATGACGAATGGCTGGAGCCCGCCGGCGAGATCCGCCGCGATGGCGCGGCGCAGCGATTCGGGGTCCATCTCGAAGGCGGCGTTGACCGGGATGCGGCGCAAGGCGTCTGCGCCGAGGCCGAGGATGTCGAAGGCGCGCGGATTGCAGGCATGCGCCTCGGCCGAGGCATAGCCGACCAGCCGCGAGGTGCCGACACCCGCCTTGCGACTGGCGAAGGACAGCCGGGCATCGCGCGCCACTTTCAGCGCGACGATGGTTGCCAGTGAAGTGCCCGAGACGATCAGGCCGCTGGCCGTCTCCGGAAAGCCGAACAGGTCGCGGCACCAGCGGATCACCTGGCGCTCGACATAGATGGCGCCGTGGTCGCGCCCGCCGGCATTGGCATTGATGGCGGACGAGGCGATCTCCGCGAGGATGTTCTGCGGCGTGCCGGCCCCGTGGACCCAGCCGAAAAAGCGCGGATGGGTATTGCCTGCGCCATAGGGCAAGAGCGCCGCAAGCGCTGCGGACAGGGCTTCCGGCGGCAGGCCGGTTTCCGGGAGCGGCTGGTTGAACGCGGCCTTGATCGTGTCCGGCAGCGGCGTCCACACGCGGCCCTCCCGGGCTTGCTGCATCTTGTCGAGCGCGGCATCCAGCAAGGCATGCGCCTCAGTGCGAAAGGCCGGCCAGTCGGCGGGGTCGAGGCCGGTATCGGGATCGTCTGCCATCGGAGGAACCTTGGCGTTGGGGGTTACTGGCTGGCCCAGAGGATGCGCGCGATCCAGGCAATCTCGGAGGGCTTGAATTCGCGGGCCGGATAGTCGGGGTTCAGCGACGCAAGCTCGATGAGGCGCGTGTTGCGCCGTGCGAGCACCTTGGCCATGACTTCGCCTTCGGCCGTCTTGGCGACAACGCGGTCGCCGGCTTTCACCTCGGCGCCGGGCGCCACGATGATCCGGTCGCCCGCGCGGTAGGCCGGCTCCATCGAGTCGCCGGAAATCTGCAGGGCATAGACTGTCTCGGTGCCAAGGCCGGGGAAGCGCACCTCCTCCCAGCCCGCGCCGACCGGGAAGCCGGCATCGTCGAAGAAGCCATCCTGGCCGGCCTGCGCGAAACCGATCAGCGGCGCCGAGCCGCCGCGGCGGCCTTCGACGAGTGCGGCGAAATCGTCGAATCCGGCGCCGACAGCATCGAGCACGCGCGCGAGGCTCTCGGTGGTCGGCCAGCGGGGCCGCCCGTCCGGACCTTCGCGCTTCGACGGATTGAAGCTTGTGGGATCGAGCCCGGCCCGCCGGGCGAGCCCGGACGCCGAGAGCCCGTGATGCGCGGCGAGCAGGTCTAGCCCCCGCCAGATATCCTTGTGCTGCATGCGGCCGGCCCAAGATGTTGTGGAAATATTCCTATACTAGGAATTATAGCCTAGCGTCAACGCTCCGGCGTTTCCCAGTCTGCCGGCGGGACAGCCCGGCGGCGCAGACGCAGCGCCAGGCCAAGTCCGACACCGACCCCGATGGCAACCGTCAGGTCAGCCATAACGGTCAGCACCAGCGTCAGCACCAGCAAGACGCGGTCTTCGGTCCGCAGGGCGGCGTAGGCGCGCCACTTCTGGGGTTCGCTCATGTTCCAGGCGGTCAGCATCAGCAGGCCGGCGAGTGCAGGCAACGCCAGCGCGCCGACCAGCGGCGCGGCGAGCATCATCATCGCGAGGATGGTGACAGCATGGATGAGGCCGGCGACCGGGGTGCGTCCTCCGGCCTTCACGTTGGTCGCAGTGCGCGCGATGGCGCCGGTGGCCGGCAGGCCGCCCATGAGACCCGAGCCGATATTCGCAGCGCCCTGCGCAATCAGCTCCGCATTCGGACGATGGTGGCCTTCGATCATCCGGTCAGCCACCATCGCCGACAGCAGCGATTCGACGCCGGCGAGGAAGGCGATGACGAGCGCTGATGGCAACAGGTCGATCAGGCGTTCAAGCGTGAAGACCGGGACTTGCGGCAGGGGCAAGTGGGCCGGCAATGCGCCGAACCGGTCGGTGATCGTTTCCGCCGGCAGCGCCAGAACGGCCACGGCCGCCGATGTGAGGCTGACCGCCACGATCAGGCCGGGCCACCTGGGCGCGAGCCGCCGGAACAGGACGATCAGCACAATCGTCGCGACCCCGATGCCCAGCGCCGCCAGGTTCAATGTGCCGCGCGCGTCCCACAGGGCCGGCAGCTTGTGCAGGAAGTCAGCGGGCAGGTTCGCGATATCAAGACCGAACAGGTCCTTCAGCTGGCTGGTCGCGATGATCACGGCAATGCCGATCGTGAATCCGTTGACGACGGCTTCAGGGATGAACTGGATGAGGTTGCCGGCGCGAAAGAAGCCGGCAACCAGCAGGATGATTCCGGCCATCAGGGTTGCCAGCACGAGGCCGTCATAGCCGTGATGGGCGATGACGCCGTAGACCACGACGATGAACGCGCCGGTCGGCCCGCCGATCTGCACGCGGCTGCCCCCGAGCAGGGAAATCAGGAATCCCGCAACGATGGAGGTCACCAGTCCGGTCGCCGGACTCGCGCCTGACGCAATCGCAATCGCAAGGCTGAGCGGGAGGGCTACCATCGCGACCGTCACACCGGCAAACACGTCCGCTGCGAAGAGCGGCCAGGTGTAGGTCTGCAACGTGGTCAGCAGCTTCGGTTTCACGGGCGCCAGCGGGCCGGGGCTTCGAGCCGGCATCCTGTCCTTGGGCCATTGATAGGCTTAAGGACGCCGCGCCGCGATGTGACACGGGCTCGCAGGATTACATCGGGTTGTCGTCCTGCCACTGGTCGATATCGGAGAGGCAGGCGGAGTCGTAGTAGGACCGGCCGTCCGGGCCTGTATCGTGGCTGCGGCAGGAGGAGTCGGCGGCGAGGCCGGCGATCAGGTCCTGGGCGAGGGTTGCGCAGCCGCCGAGCGACAGGCAACCGGCCAGGAGGACAGCGAGGGCAATTTTCCGGGTGGGTTTCACAATGCGTCTCCGTGCCCCCGCCGCCAGAAATAACATGCAGGCAAAATCTCGGAAATCGGGAATGCGCACAGCGGTCTAGCGGCGCCAGACTCCGCCGCCGCCCTGGCCGCCGTCGGGCAGAAGGTTACGGTGGGGCACGCCGTAGACGCGCTCGCCGCCCATCGCGAAGGCCATGCAGCCTTCCGGGAAGACGGGCCGGAAGGCGGCGTCGAGCACATTGAGGCCGCCTGCGAAGGCGCCCATCGCGGGCATCACGAGACGGGCACCATCCGAGGCAAAGCAGCGCCGGCGCACGGTGCGGCCGCGGCCTGCGACCTTGGCCACCGGGTGAAGGTGGCCGGAGACTTCGCCGGCCTCGCCTTCCGGCTCGTGGCGGAACACGAGCGGGCCGAGACGCAGCACTTTCGCGGCGCGCCCGCCGAGATGTGCGGGCGGGTCGGGATCGTGGTTGCCTTCGACCCAGACCCAGTCATGCGCGGCGGTCAGCGCCCGGATGCGTTCAGCGTAGGGTGCGGGCAGGCGCGCCTCCGAGCGGCGGTCGTGGAAACTGTCGCCGAGGGAGATGACGATGTCCGGCCGCAGCGCCGCGCACAGGGACTCCACCCGCGCCAGGGTCGCCCCGGTATCGTAAGGCGGCAGCATCTGGCCGGACGAGGCGTAGTTCGAGCCCTTCTCCAGGTGCAGGTCGGAGACGACGAGCAGGCGCTGCGCCTGCCACCAGAGGCCGCCTTCGGCCAGGGGGCTCAAGAGCTCGCCGGCGAGGTGCAGGAAGGTTTCGGAGGGCCGGGCGGCAGCAGCGGTCATCGGAATCTGATGGCGGCATGCGGGGCGCCGGTCAATCCGTTCAGCCCATCGCGTCGCGCACGAGGTCTTCCTCCGCCTCGCGCAGCACCGCTTCCATGGCAGAGGCGCCGAAGACGGGCTCGCGGCCGACTTCCAGCATGACCGGCACGGCGAACGGGCTGATCCGGTCGAGCCGCTGGTGGACGATGCGCCCCTCGACGCGCACCAGCATGTCGGCCAGGCGGCGCACGTCCAGCAGGCCGGTGGCTGCATCCTGCCGGGCCGCCTGCAGCAAGATGTGGTCGGCCTCGTGGCTGCGCAGCACATCGTAGATCAGGTCGGTGGAGAACATCACCTGCCGGGAGTTCTTCTCCGTGCCCGGAAGGTTGCGGTGGATCAGGCCGGAAATGATCGCGCAATGACCGAAGGTGCGCTTCATCAGGGCGCTCTCGGCCAGCCACTCCTCCAGCTCGTCGCCGAGCATGTCGGGATGGAACACGGCGTCCATGTCGAGACCGCGCATGTCTTCCAGGCCCCAGACCGCCATCGCGTATTCGCTGGCGACGAAGCCGCTGGGTCGTGCGCCCATGCGTTCGAGACGGCGCGTCACCAGCATGCCGAGCGTCTGGTGGGCAAGGCGGCCCTCGAAGGGATAGGAGACGAGATAATGCCGGTCGCCGCGCGGGAAGGTTTCGACCAGCAGGTGATCCGCAGGCGGAATGGCCGAGCGCAGGGCCTGGATCTCGAACCATTCGCGCACGGGATCCGGCAGGCCGCGCCACTGCTCCGGATCGTGGATCATCTTGCGCACGCGGTCGGCGAGGAAGGTCGTCAGCGGAAACTTGCCGCCATTGTAGGTCGGGATCGCCGGGGAGTCGGACTGGGCGCGCACCACCATCGCGTCGGTGCCGATGATGTCGACGAGGCGCAGCACCTCGCCGGCGAACAGGAAGGTGTCGCCCGGTGTCAGCAGACTGAGGAAATATTCCTCCATCTCACCGAGCTTGCGGCCTGCCCTCATGGCGCGCTTTTCGCTGCCCGGCTGGCCCGCCTTACCCATGAAACTCGCAAGCCGCACGGATAGCATCGGCGCCTCGACGATGGCGCCGACATTCATCCGGTGGGCCTGCTTGTCGCGCGGCGTGCGCGCCGCCCAGAGGCCATCGCTGCGCCGCACGATGCGGTGGAAGCGGTCATAGGTCTTCAGGGCGTAGCCGCCGGTGGCGACGAAATCGACAATCCGCTCATAGGTCTCCCAGTCGAGCTCCGCATACGGCGCGGCGCGGCGGATCTCGTCGTGCAGTTCGTCCAGCCGAAAGCCCTCGCCGCAGGCGCGGCCCATGATGTGCTGGGCGAGAATGTCGAGCGCGCCGAGGCGCGCGCCCTCGCCGTCGATCTCGCCTGCCTCGACGGCTGCTTCAGCGGCGCGGCATTCCAGCACTTCGAACCGGTTCGTCGGTACAAGGATCGCCTTGCTGGCTTCGTCCATCCGGTGATTGGCGCGGCCGATCCGCTGGATCAGGCGGGCAGCCCCCTTCGGCGCACCCATCTGGATGACGAGGTCGACCTCGCCCCAGTCGATGCCGAGATCGAGCGTGGAGGTGCAGACGACCGCCTTCAGCTGGCCGGCCGCCATCGCCGCCTCGACCCGCTGGCGCTGCTCGCGGGCCAGCGACCCGTGATGCAGCGCGATGGCGTAACCGTCCTCGTTGGCGGACCAGAGTTCCTGGAACAGGAGCTCGGCCTGGCTGCGCGTGTTGACGAAGACGAGCGACATCTTCGCCCGCCCGATCGCTTCATAGACTTCCCGGACGGCGAAGCGGCCGGAATGGCCGGACCAGGGAATGCGCTCCCGCGAGATCAGGGTATCCACATCCGCCTTGACCCCGCCTTCGGCCGTGATGACACGCGCCGACGGCGCCAGCCAGCGGGCGAGCGCCTGCGGCTCGCGCACCGTGGCGGAGAGACCCACGAAGCGGCAGCGGGGCGCCCAGGTCGCGAGGGTGGCGAGGCCGAGCGACAGGAGGTCGCCTCGCTTCGACGGCGCGAGCGCGTGGATCTCGTCGATGATGACGCAGCGCAGGTCGGCAAAGAAACTGGCCGCATGGTCGGAGGCGATCAGTAGGGCGAGCTGTTCGGGCGTCGTCAGCAGGATGTCAGGCGGGGTCTTGCGCTGGCGCTGGCGGACATGGGTGGGCGTGTCGCCGGTGCGCGTCTCGATGCGGATGTCGAGGCCGAGTTCGCTGACCGGCGTCATCACATTCCGTTGAACATCCGCTGCCAGCGCCTTGAGCGGCGATATGTAGAGGGTGTGGAGGGCAGGCACGCCCGAATTGGTTGCGCCGCGTTCAGACAGCTCGATTAGACTGCCCAGAAATCCCGCAAGGGTCTTGCCGCCGCCGGTGGGCGCAATCAGGAGGGCGCTGTCGCCCGCCAGCGTCGTTTCGGTCAGCGCCAGCTGGTGCGGCCGCGGCGACCAGCCACGGGCGGCGAACCACCCGTCGAAGGCGGGCGGCAAACGAAAGGAAGGCGGCAGTGTATCGGCCATGGACTTGATTAAACTACCGCAAGACGCGCGGCCTGCCTCTTCCCTTTTTGCGGCGCCGCGAACACGTACCTTCCAGACACCCTCATCGCCGGAACCCCGCATGCGCCGCTTCGCCCTCATCGCCCTGGCCGCCCTCGCCGTTTCCCTGCCCGCCTCGGCCGACGCCGTGCTGGAAAAGGCCAGGGCCGTGTCGAAGGCCGGACCGGCCTATGTGTTCGATGTGCATTTCAATGACGGCGTGGACCAGTTCCTGATGACCGTTGACCAGAGCCGGCCGAACGGCCAGCGCGTGGTGAAGTTCAGCCCCTCGGTCGACTCGCTGAAGGGCGCGTCGGCCAAGAAAGCGGACAATCTCGTCAAGCGCACGGCCGGCGACATCTGGTGCAGCAGCTTTGCCGAGAACATTCCCGCCGACGCGCGCCGGATTGCCGAGAGCGCGTCCAGCGCGACCTACAGCTTCACGCCGCTGCCGGGCACCCAGAAAGGCGACGTGGCGAAGGCCTACAAGTACTTGAAAGCCAGCGCCACGATCGACAAGGTGACAGGCGCGATCCTCTCCTATGAGATGGCGGCGCCGAAGGCCTTCAAGCCCTTGCCGGTGGCGAAGGTCGACAAGCTGACGCTGAAGGTCGCCTGCAAGCCGGCGCCGGACGGGCGGACCTATGCCGACTCGTTCGATTTCGACCTGAAGGGCTCCGCCCTGATGAAATCGCTCGACCGGTCCGAGACCCGCCGGATCACCAACCTCAAGCCGGCCGCCTGAAGGACCGGGGAGCGGGGAGCCGGTCAGGCCCTGTTCACATTTGCCAATTCACAGCTTGAACCAGAGGGTTCCGCCGCCTTAAACGGAACGGATCCAAACTGGGGGACGCTGTCATGTCGCTATTCCTGAAATTCCGCGCCGCGGCCTGCTCGGCGGCCCTGCTCGCCGCCAGCTGCACGACGCCGTCAACCGGCGGCACGGCCGAACCCCTGTCGCTGGAAGCGGCGACCGAGGCGATGTTCGCCGATGCGCTGGAACGGCCCGCCGCTGCGTCTGCGGCGTTCGATGCGGAGAAGCTGAAGGCCTTCGCCGGTGACAGCGCGGCCATCACCTGGTCGGCCGCCGGCCCGGACAAGGCCAGCGGTGCCTACAAGCTCTCGGACGTTCGCATGGAGATCCTTGGCGAGACGCCGTACACTTTCCTCACGGCCAATGAAGTGCTGCTCTGGAACGCCGATCTCGGCGCCGTCGAAGACCGCCTTGCAGGCAAACGCCTCGGCGAGACGCTGAAACTGTTCGACCGGATCGAGATGTCCGGGGTGGAGTTCGACCTGTCGGACTACATGAACGCGGTCGAATCGGCGGCGGCGGAAGCCTTGCCGGACAGCGACGTGGCACTTGTGGCCTATGACGGCTCCACCATGAAGGTGGACCGGGTGATCTTCGGCGCGATGACGCTGCACCCCTGGACGTTTGCGCCCAACGAAGACGGCGATGACGGCGTCGAGGCAATCCGCCTCATCTCGGCGCTCCTGCGCAGCGTGTCGCTCGAAGACATGGTGTTCCTGGATGCCGTCGTGAACCAGCAGATTTCCGAAGACGGAATCGAGGGCCGCGTCGACACGGCTTACGCGCGCAACATCGTGCACGGCTATGACCGGGGCAACATCGCCGCCCTGGTGACTACGGGCACGACGTTCACCGGCACGATCCCGGTGCCGGATGTCGACGCGGAGGCCGTAGAGGGCGCCGCGCCGCTGGCAATGCAGACGATCGAGATGTCCGGCGGATACGGCTATTCCTCCTGGTCGGGACTGGAACTCGCAAACCTGCTGGCCTGGGGCGAGAAAGGCCAACTGCCGCCGATCACAGAGCGCGACCTGATGAACCTCGGCGGCGGCACGCTGCTCGACATGAACCTCGCTATCGGCGGCCAGTCGCTGTTCGATGTCGGCCGCGTCGACTATGCGATGGACGGGTTCACCTGGTTCATCCCGGGGCGGATCACCGCCTCGCACGAGGACGCCTCGGTTGATTTCACGGGCTTCCTGAAGTTTGCAGAATCCCTTGGAGGCGACGCGCCGCAAGCCGAAGGCGAGCCGTCGATTGCCGACATCATCGGCGTGCTTGAGCGCACGGGACTGGGCAAGCTTTCCGGGGACGGATCGTTTGCGCTGACCTGGGACAGCAAGACCGGCGCTTCGGTGCTGGAATCCAAGGGCGTCACAGACAACCTCTTCGACGGCGTGACGCGGTTCGACTTCGTGTTGCCCGCCTATGCCAGCCTGGTGCCCGCCTTCGAAGCCGACGGCGTCACGCCGAAGGAGGGCGCCATGGCCGATCTGTTCGAGCAGCAGACCGCGTTTGCGGGCGCCCGCTATTCGATCACCGACCTTGGCGGCCTGAACGCGATCTCATCCCTGATCATCGAAATCGCCAAGCTGCCCGGCGCCGATCCGTCGATGGCAAACTTTGCGGAATCAACGCCGGAGGGCCTGCGCGCCTTTGCGTCCGGCATGTTGCTGTTCGGGGGCGGCGCCGTGTCTTCGGAAGTGCCGCAGGCGAATGCCTGGATCAGCAGCTTGTCGAAGTTCGTCACCGATGGGGGCACGTTCGAATTCGTCGCGGCGCCGAAAAAGCCGCTCAAGCTGGAAGACTTCACCGGCGCTGGCCCGGATGCCGGCATGGTCGAATCCCCGAGCAATGCCGAGATCGTCGACCTGCTGGGCATCACGGTCACGCATACCCCGCCGCCGAAACCCTGATACGGGCGATCAGGTCGGCGGCTTGCCGACAACCCGGCGCGGCGCCTTGCGGGCTTCGGCGTCGGCGGCCTCGGCAGCCGAGGCGGCCTCTGCCGACGCGCGCTCGCTCGCCCGCACGGCATCTGCCGCCTGCAGCGCCGTGACGAGGTCAGCCGTGAAACGTTCGATGTCGAACTGGGCGCCGCCGATCACGTCGAAACCCTGGCGCACGATGACGGCATTCAGCGACGGGATGATGACGACATACTGGCCCCGGTTGCCGGCGGCGTAGTACGTATCGGCGGGCACGCCGGACACGTTGTTCATCAGCCAGAACTGCGCGCCGTATCCACGGCCATCGCCCGGCTGGGCCGGTGCGGGTGTGCTGACGAATTTCACCCAGTCCTCCGGCAGCAGGCGCTCGGTGCCCCACATGCCGTTCTGCAGGTAGAGCTGGCCGATGCGCGCCAGATCGCGCGCCGTGGCCCAGACCTGGCTCGACGAAATGAAGTCGCCATTCCAGTCGATCTCCATCGTCGTGTGCATCGCGCCGATCTTGTGCAGGACGCTTTCATACGGGAAGCGGTGGAAGAGGTTGTCGTCCTTCATCGCCTCGCGCAGGGCATGCATCGCGATCAGCGTGTCATTGTTGGCATACTTGAAGCGCGAGCCCGGCTTCGCCTCGAGCGAGGCCGCGGCAGCCGTGTCGATGACGCGGGCGCCGCCGAAATACAGCTTGTCGGTGCGCGATCCGTTGTCGCCGCTGTCGAGGCCGCTGGCCATGTGCAGGAGGTTGCGCAGCGTGATCGCGCGGCGCGGGTCGGCGCCGCTGTTCCAAGCGGCGATCACGGCCGGGTAGTCGATGTCGATCATACCCTTGCGGCGCGCCGCCCCGATCAGCGTGGCGGTGAGCGACTTGGCCGCCGACCAGGTGCGCACCGGCGTCTCGTGGTCGATGCCCCGATCATAGCGCTCGGCCACGACCTGCCCGTCGCGCACGACCACCACCGAGGCGGTGCGGGTGCCGGCGCCGTAACTCATTTCGTCAAACGCGGCGGAGACGGGGGCGTCGAGCCGCTCGGCCTCCTCGATCTTCAGCTCGATCTTGACATTCGAGCCGATCGCACTGCCCCGGTCCTGTGCCGGCGGCGCGGGCCATGAGGCGAAGCGCGGCAGGAAGCCGAGCGCGGCGTCCGTCGCGCCGGTGGGCAGCTGGGTGCAGCCGAAGCCTGGCCGGTAGGCGGAGATGCGGGGCGGCATATCGGGCGAATAGGTAACCGAGACGAGCTGGCGGGCGAGGTCGATGTTGGCGGGTGGCAGCCGGTCGTATTCGCGCTGGAAGTCCGGATAGATGCCGGAGAGTTCGTTGCGCTCGATTTCCGCCAGGGTCTGGCCGGCGACGAAGGTGCCCGAGCAGATGAAGGCGGCTTTCCAGCCAGCCGCCTGCGCCGCTTCGGTGGCCTCGGTTGTACCGCCTTCCTGGGCAGCGGCGAACAGGGCGGGGGCGGCAAGAATGAGGGCAGCGGCGGCCGAGCGAAGGGTGCGCATCGTGTCAGGTCTCCGGGAGTTTGGGCGCAGAATAGGCGGCGCTCACGTGGGGGCAACCCTGCGGCGGCAGTTTCCAACGCCGTCCTTGACCCCGGATGGGGCGCCAGCGTTAATGCGGCTGACTTTCAGAAGGGAGGCCGTCCATGAAACCCGCTCAATTGCTGGCCGCCGCCGCGTTCGCCGCCCTGCTGGCTGGCTGCGACCAGGTCAGGCTGCCGGGCGCCGGCGAAGACATTGCCGCGGACAAGCCTGCCAGCGCCGAGCCGGCCGCTGCGTCCGGCGACGCCGTGCTGGCCGATACCCAGGTCGAAACGAGCACTGTCGAGATCGACCCCGGCGAGCTGGAAACGCCGACGGTCGACCGCGACGATGCGGGTCCGGATATCGCGCCTGACGAGGCCGATGCGGAAACCGCATCCGCAGCGCTGCCGGCCGTCGATCCGCTCACCGTCCTGAACGCGGCCGCATGCGGCCTGCCGGTCGGCGCCGCGCCCACCCCGACCGTCGCTTCCGTGGCCGGCGCGACGCAGCTTGAGGAACCCGTCGCCGGCGCCGAGGCCGTGAACGCCCTCGCGGCCACGCTGGCCGCCTACCCCGGCATCGTGAAAATCGAGCCGCGCCGGGCCGACCCGACCGGGCTGGTGACGAGCGGCCATTGCAGCGCCGTGCGCATCCGCGCCAACTGGTTCGTCACGGCAGCGCACTGCGTCGACCAGCCCTATGACGAAATCCGGATGATCGGCGATGCCGCAAACCTGCGCAGCCCGGCCGCCCGCATGACCAGCGCCACCACCACGATCTGCCATGGCGGTTATCTGGGTACGGACAATGCCTATTCGAACGACATCGCCCTGATCCGCCTGTCACCCGAGCAGGCCGCCGCGCTCGTCAACGTGCCCGTGGCGCGCATCGGCGCCACGCTCCGGCCGCTCGCGCCGGTCAACTATCCGCTGGCCGAGATGGCAGGCTGGGGCCTCACCCGTTTCGGCGGCCAGCTGTCGAACGACCTGCTCTATACAGCGCTGGACATCAAGGCGGTCGGCCCCGCCGCCATTGCCGTGTCGAGCCATGGCGGCGCCGGCCCGTGCATCGGAGATTCCGGCGGCCCGCTCTATGTGACCGAGGAAGACGGCTCCAAGACCGTCATCGGCATCCTGTCGGTGGTCGAGCAGAACAAGGCCACGGGGCAGTTCTGCGCCGGCGACTATGGCGGGCGCTATACCAACCTGCAGGGCTATACCGGCTGGATCGATTCGGTGATCGCGCTGTGCGAATCCACGCCAGACGCCTGCACCTGACCTGACCGAAGAGCATCCATGACCCGCGCCTTGCCCTGGCTGCTCATTCTCCTCGCTGTCCTGCAACCGCTGTCTGCCGCCTTTGCTGCGCTGACGGGGCTTGGTACGACGATCGGCGAGGCGAGCCGGAACATCGATGCGCCCGAACAGCCGTTGCCGGCCTTCTTCTCGATCTGGGGTGTGATCTTCCTCGCCTCCGGCGCGTTCGGCGTCGCCGGCCTGCTACGCCCGGCGGCCTGGTATGCACAGGTGGCCCGGCCGCTGCTCATTGCCGGCGCGCTCAATATCGTCTGGATGGTGAGCGCCCAGCTGATCGCGCTGCAACCGCTCGACTACCTGTTGCTGTTCCCGATCCTGATCGCCTCCTGGCGCGCCGCAGCGCTGCTCGACGACATTCCGCCGTCCGAACCGAAGGTCACCTGGCGCCTCGCCGACCTCGCGTCCGGCCTCCTGTCGGGATGGATCGTCGCGGCCGTCGCCGTTTCAACGCCGCTCACCCTCCGAAGCCTGACGACGCTGGGCCCGACCGATTTTCCCTGGCCGATGTTCTGGACGACCATCGCCTGCGCCGGGCTCGCCGCCTTGGTGTTTGCGGTGCGCATCAGCCGAACACCGTGGTTCTTCGTGGCGCTCAGCTGGGGCCTCGTAGGCATCGCGCTCAACAACTGGCTTCGCACCGGCCTGCACTGGATCGCCATCATGGCGGTGGTCGCAACTGCGACAATCCTGCTGCTGCGGGTGACGCGCGGGGCAAAGCGCTCTAAACCGGGTGCATGACGACTTTCACTGTTCCTTCGCCTGAAAAACTCCTGCTTGCCATCGATACGTCCGCCTGGCCGGCCTGGGCCGTCGCCATCTGGCCGAATGCCGTGAAATGGGGCCTCGTGCTCGCAGCGGTCGCGCTAATCTGGATCGTGTCCGCGCTCGTGCGCCAGATCATCCTGTTCGTCGGCCACCGGCTGACCAAGAACAAGGAGGAGTTCGAGAACTCGTCCTGGGCGCTGGCGGGCTCAGCCGGCCGCGTCCTGTCCTTCATCGTACTTCTGCCCTTGCCGCTCGGCCTGGCGGGCTATGACTGGCGCGGACTGATCGACAAGTACGGGCCCGGCGTTTTCGGCGCCATCGTCGTGATGGGCGTCGCCGTCGTCGCTGCCAACCAGATCGCGAGCTCCCTGCGCCGCTTCGGTGCGCGGGCACACGCCCATTCCGGCGCGGACGACACGCTGATCGCCTTCTCGGCCTCGCTGGTGAAATACATCATCTTCGCGATCGCGCTGGTGCTGGCGCTGTCGCAGCTCGGCTTTCCGGCGGCCTCGCTTGCGGCCGTGCTCGGTGCGGCTGGCCTCGCGATCGGCCTGGCGCTTCAGGACACGCTGAAAGCGGTCGCAGCCGGCGTGATGCTCGCGATCTTCCGCCCGTTCCGCATCGGCGACTATGTCGGCGTGGCGAACCTCGAAGGCACCGTGACCAACATCACACCGTTCACCACCTCACTGCGCCAGATCGACAACAAGATCATCTCGATCACCAATGACAAGGTATGGGGCGATCCGCTGATCAACTTCACGGCCGAGCCGCAGCGCCGCCTCGACCTGTTCTTCGACATTTCGTACAATGACGATATCGATCATGCGCTGTCGGTGCTGATGGGCATTGCCAACGACCACCCGCATGTCCTCCAGAAATCCACGACCTGGGCAGGTGTGCACGCGCTCGCCGAATCCAGCGTGCAGCTGCGGCTGCGCGCCTGGGTCGCGACCTCGGATTTCCTGCAGATCCGCGCCGACCTCAACAAAACCGTGAAGCAGACCTTCGACAAGGAAGGCATCTCGATTCCGTACCCGCACCAGGTGCAGGTCGACGATCCGGGCAGCATGAAGCGCCGCGCCGAACAGCGCCAGAAGGAACTCGGCCTGCGCGCGGCCGAGAAGCCAGCGCCGTCGCGTGAAGTGTCGGCAGACGTGCCGGACGATGACGGCTCGGACGACTGACATGGCCGCAGCGCCGGACGACCCCGCATCGCCTCCGGCCGCCCCCGCGCCTCCGCCGGCGCCCGCGCCAGCAGCTGCGGCAAAGCCCGCCCGCAAGCCGTTCCTCAAGCGCACGTTCAGCCTGTCGATCGGCCAGGCGCTGCGCCTGCTCTTCCTCAGCACCTTCGTCGGCTTCTTCGTGCTGGCCTTCAACTATGCGCCGGACGGCACGACGTTCGATGTCGGCGGCGCCTTCACAGCCATCGTCCACCGCGCCCTGACCGCCATTGGCTGGGCGCTGGAGAGTTTCTGGAAGCCTGCCCTTGCGGGCGGTGTCGTGGTCCTGCCGCTCTGGGCAATCTGGCGGCTGATCCGGTCGGCTTTCCCCAAGGCGTGATCTGACCCGGCGTCAGTCTCCACAAGTCGCCCGGGCGGCCTATACTGGACCCAACACATTCGGAGGATACGGCCATGGATACATCCAAACTCATGTTCAAGGACGGGCTGATGAAGGATGAGCGCATCCTCGTCACCGGAGGCGGCACAGGCCTCGGCAAGGAAATGGCCGAAGGTTTCCTGAAGCTCGGCGCTGAAGTGCACATCTGCGGCCGGCGCGGCGGCGTCTGCGAGGAAACCGCCAAGGAACTCATGGGCAAGCATGGCGGGAAGGTGGTGCCACACGCCTGCGACATCCGCGTGGCCGAAGCGATCACCGATATGAACGACGAGATCTGGGCCAAGCACGGGCCCCTGACCGGCCTCATCAACAATGCCGCGGGCAACTTCATCAGCCGCACCGAGGATCTCTCGATCCGCGGCTTCGACGCCATTTCCAACATCGTGTTCCGTGGCACCTTCTACATGACGCAGGACATCGGCAAACGCTGGATCAAGGGCAAGACGCGCGGCAACGTCTGCTCGATCCTGACCACCTGGGTGTGGAACGGTGGCCCGTTCGTCGTGCCCTCGGCCATGTCGAAAGCCGCCGTCAACGTGATGACCCAGTCGCTGGCCATCGAATGGGGCCGTTATGACCTGCGCTTCAATGCGATTGCGCCGGGACCGTTCCCGACTGAAGGCATGTCCAAGCGCCTGTCGCCGGATGCCGATGGCGCGGAGCGCATGGAGCGGGGCGTTGCCAATCCGATGGGCCGGGTCGGCGAGATGCACGAGCTGGTCAACCTGGCCGTGCTGCTGATGGCGCCCGGCGCCGAGTATATCAACGGCCAGACCATCGCCATCGACGGCGCGATGTACAACGCGTCCGGCGGCAACTTCTCCATGCTCACGGCCTGGGGCGACGAGCAATGGGCCGCAGCCCGCGCGGCCATCGAGGCCACAAACGCGCAGGACAAGGCGAAACGGACCGTGTAGTCAGGTGGATGCCGGCGCCGCGGGGCGCGCCGGCATCACGCTGAACGGGGACAAGGCATGCAGCAGGCGAACCGGGACATCTTTCCCACCCCGGCGATGCTCGCGCGCTTTGCCAACATCACACCGCTCCTGAAGAACGAAGCCGTCGAGACGGCCTTCATGCGCCACGAGGTCATCTCGGTGCGCGCCAAGAAGATGTTCCACCGGCTGGGCCTCGTCTCGATGGTCCTGATCGGCGGGAGCGCCATCTACACCATTGCAGAGGCGCTGTTGTTCAAGGGCGCCAGCAACCAGGTGGTCAGCCTCACGGCCGCAATCGCCGCCGCCGTCGGCATTGCCGCGCAGATCTATTCGCTCGTGGCCCAGCTGAAGAGCAAATGGCTCGTCAACCGCTTCGCCTGTGAGCGGCTGCGCTCGATCAAGTTTCAGGCCTATGCGCTTGCGGCGACGGCGCGGGACGAGGCCGAACTGGACCTGCGCGCGCGCAAGCTGACCGCGACCGAGATCGCCAAGCTCGAGAGCGAGCTCAACATGGGCATCTCGATCTTCGAAGCCTTCGTGCCGGAAAAGTGCGTGGCGGTGCCCGAGCCCGGGCCGGGACCGTCGAACCCGGACATCGTCAGCGAAGCCATTACCGCGTTCCGCGAACTGCGCCTGCTCTACCAGGACCGGTATGCGGCCGCCGAGCTCCACCGGCTGCGCGAGAACCGCCGCGCGTTCCACTCGGCAGCCGACATCCTGTATTTCTCCGGCGCCGTGCTGGTGCTGCTGTCGCTGGTCGCCAAGACAGTGCCGGGCGTGACGATCAGCGCCTGGGTCGATTTCCTCGCCATCTCCGCCTTCGTCCTCTCGATCTCGAAGACCGTGCTCGACAGCGCTTCGCTGACCGAGCCGTCCGCCGCGCGCTTTGTGCGCTACCGCGAAGACATTGCCGAGGTCGAGCGGCGCATCGAGCATGGGGCAACGCTGGACGTCGCGGTGCCGCAGATGGAGCGGATTGCTCTGGGCGAGCTTGAGGAATTCTGCGACGCGTCGAAGTCGATCAACTACCGGCTCTGATCACATCACAATCGCGACCTTGCCGACAATCGAGCGGTCGCGCATCATTTCGAAGGCGCGGCGCCAGTCGGCCAGCGGCACTTCAGCGTAGATGCGCGGGCGCACCTTGCCTTCCTCCGCCAATTTCCAGATCGCCGCCAGGTTTTCCTTTCCGCGGTCCGGAAATTGCCGGCCATACTCGCCGGCCCGCACGCCAACCACGGAGAATCCCTTGATCAGCGGCATGTTGACGTTGACGGACGGTATGCGGCCAGAAGTGAAACCGATGATCAGCAGGCGGCCGTCAAACGCGATGCAGCGCACGCTCTCATCGAAGACGTCGCCGCCGACCGGATCGTAGATGACGTCCGCGCCGCGCCCGCCGGTGAACGCCTTGACCTCCTCGCGGAAACCGGAGTCCGGCAGCACGAGATCGGCGCCGTAGTCCTTCAGGATCGCGCGTTTCGCTTCGGAGCCGGAGGTCGCGATGACTTTTGCGCCGAGCAGCTTGCCGACATCGACCGCCGCGAGGCCGACGCCGCCGCTCGCGCCGTGCACCAGCAGCGTCTCGCCCGGTTGCAGGTTGCCCCGCCTCACCAACGCCACGTAGGCAGTGAGATAGGCGGCGCCGTAGGACGCCGCCGCCGCGAAGCTGATCGCTTCCGGTTTGTGACGCACGGCAGATTGCGGCACGCAGATGTATTCGCAAAAGGCCCCGACCCGGTTGCCGCCGGCGACTGCATCGCCGGGCGCCAGAGCCGTGACGCCTTCGCCGACCGCATCCACGATGCCGGCAAATTCCATGCCCAGCACGAAGGGCAGGTCCGGCTTCAGCTGGTATTTGCCTTCGGTCATCAGGAGGTCGGGGAAGTTCAGGCTCGCGGCCTTGATCCGCACCCGGACTTCTCCGGCAGCGGGCGCCGGAACATCGCGGTCTTCGAGGGCAACCCCGCCATAGTCGGGCTCCAGCGCCCGGCAGACGAGCGCCTTCATGCCGGCACGCGCGCGGCCTTCGCGAACGTGTCGTGCACCATCTCGGCGGTTTCCTGGCACGCCTTGCGCGAGCCGGGCGAGATGAAGGTGAAGGCCGTGAAGGCATGCGCGAGGGAATCGTAGCGCTTGTGCATCACCGGCACGCCGGCGGCCTTCAGGCGCGCTGCATACTCATCGCCCTCGTCGACCAGCGGGTCATGGCCCGCCGTCACCACCACGGCCGGTGGCAGGCCGGTAAGGTCGCTTTCCTGGCCGGGCGAGACGAGCAGGTCCTTGTAGTCGAAGTTTTCCGGCAGGTATTGCTGCATGAACCAGTCCATCGTGTCCTGACTCAGCGAGAAGGTATTCGCGAAGGCCGTTTTCGACGGGTAGTGTTTCGAGATGTCGATGGCGGGATAGATCAGCAGCTGCAAGGCTGGCATCGGGCCGCCCTCGCGCTTCATCAGCTGGCTGATGATGGCGGAGAAGTTCCCGCCCATCGAGTCGCCGCCCACGGCCGCCTTGCCCGCCGGCGCGCCGAACTTCTGCGCATTCGCAACGCCCCACTTGTAGGCCGCGATGCAATCCTTGAGACCGGCGGGGAAAATGTGCTGCGGCGCCAGGCGATAGTCGACCGACAGGACAGGCGCCTGCGCGCCCTGCGCGAGCATCGCGCACCAGGCATGGCAGGTGTCCATGTCGCCGATCACCCCGCCGCCCATGTGGAAGTAGACGATCAGCGGATGGCGCGGGTCCTGCGAGGCGGGACGGTAGAGGCGCGCCGGAATTTCATTTCCGTCAGGGCCAGGGATCGTCAGTTCGCTGATATCGGCGCCGTTGCTCGGCACATCCGCCAGCAGGGCGAGCTGCGTCTTCACGGCCTGCTGGACGACCTCCGCCGGCAGCGACGACAGCGGCGGCGCGGCGCGCCCGTTCCAGGCCATCATCTGCAATTGCGGCTCAAGCGTGCGCCCCTCGACGGTGATCGGCTCGCCGCCGGTCATCTTGACGATGAGGTTTCCCGGGAGGCTCGAAAACACCTTGGCAATGACGCGCTGCAGGTTGCTCATGGCGGGACGTCCTTCTGTTTTGCCGGGCGATGATGGTCCGCTTTGGCGGCGGCGCCAAGGGGTATCGCCGGGTGAGAGAACGCTGCCGCCGGCGCCGCGTGGTTAACGCTGGATCATCGCGCGCGAACCCGCGAGCACAAGGCTGGACGCGAACCGCGTTGCGCCTTCGACATCGACCGGGCGGCGTTGCAGCATGTAGTCGCCCATCTCGCGCGCAATGCCGATGGCGGCGGCGGTGAGGTATTCAAGGTCGAGCCCGGCTGCAGCGCCGCCGGACAGGGCGACTTCCAGGTCGGTGCGGATCTCTTCGGCGACTGCCAGCATTTCGGGTGTATCGACCCGCACCCCCATCAGCGCCAGGTGCGGCGCGCCGGCCTTGATGGCTTCCTCGTTTTCACGGGCGATGAAGCTGAAATAGGCCCGGAAGGCATGCTCGATATAGTCTTCCAGCGAGGTCGTGCGGGCGCGCACCTCCGACAGGTGCGCCCGGAACCGGTGGGTCGAGTCCTCGGCAATCGCCTGGAACACTTCTTCCTTCGACTTGAAGTAATTGTAGAAGGTGCCGGAGGCGAGTTCGGTCTCGCGGATGATGTCGCGCACGGTGGTTGCTTCATAGCCGATGAGCGCGAACACGCGCCGCGCCGCTGACAGGATCGCCCGCCGGTTGGCTGCCTTGGTGTTGGCCCGCTTGCCACTCGCGCGCGCGTCCGTGCCGATATCTGCCATGAAAACTGCCCTGTACTCTCTCCGCCTCACACCCTGCACGAGGCGTCATGTGGCGTCAACTTTGTTCCCTCAGGGGATGTCTTCCGGCTTTCGCCCCGGCCGGGCCTTGTACGGCGGAAACGACCAGCCGAACTTCAGCGCGCCGCCCCGGATGGCGAAGGCCGCGACGGCCGCCGGCACCGCCGCCCACATCATCGGCAGGCCGGCGAGATCGAGGCCGACATAGGCGGCAGCCCCGACGAGCGCGCAGGTGACATAGATTTCCCGCTGCAACAGCACCGAAGGCTCGCCCGCCAGCTGGTCGCGCAGCACGCCGCCAAAGGTCGCCGTCAACACACCCATGACGATCGCCACGACCGGCGAGCCGGTGACGTCCAGACCCTTCCAGGCACCGAACACGCAATAGGCCGCCAGCCCGACGGCATCGAGCCAGAGCAGGAGCTTGTAGCGCGACTCGAACAGGTGCGCGGTGAAATAGACGACCACGGCGGTCGCTGCGCAGACCACGAGATAGGCAGGGTTGGCCACCCAGAAGACCGGCACGCCGAGGATCAGGTCGCGCACCGTGCCGCCGCCGACCGCCGTCATGCCGGCAAAGAACAGGAAGCCGATGACGTCCAGTTCCTTGCGTGACGCCGCCAGTGCGCCAGTCGCCGCGAACAGCGCGATGCCGGCATAATCGAGGACAAGGATCGGATTCATGGCTGCGGCCTTTCGGGATAGAGCGCCTCGACCATGGCCCGCAAGGCCGCCTTCAGCCGGTCCCAATCCGCCGCAGACGCCAGCGGCAGGCCCGAAAAGCCGCCGAGCGCGGCGCCCGACATCGCAGCCTGCTGCACCGCGCCGATCAGCAGCGCATTGATCGCCGGTGCGTCAGTGCCGGCAGGCGGCGGCGCAGCCGCGCGCAGCAAGGGAATGATCCGGCGCGTCATCGCTGCCGAACGCGCAGCGGCCATCTTGTGCACCGCCTCGCCCGTGCCGGTCATCTCCCAGCCGATCAGCTGGCGCATCAGCGCGTCGCCGCGCAGCGCGTCGAGCAGCGCGTCAAGGAAGGCGGCGACCACCTTGCCATAAGGCGCACCCGGCGGGGCGCGCACATCGGCCAGCGCCTGCTCGGCCCACTCGGCCGCCGCTTCGCCGATGGCGGCGATCAGGCCGTCCGTGCCGCCGAAATAGCGGTAGATCAGCTGCTTGTCGCAGCCCGCCTCGCGCGCCACCGCGTTGACGCCGAAGGCCGCATACCCTTCGCGCGCGACCAGCCGCTGGGCCGCCTCCAGGATGGCCCGCTCGGTGCCTTCCCGGTCCCGGCTGCGCCCTGAACCTGTCGCTCCTGCAGTCGCTTTCATGCGCGGCTCCGAAAATTGTCTCCGACCGGTGATATGGCGCATTGCAGATGTCACCAAGCAGTGATAATACGTTTGTCACCACTCGGAGACAAGATCCATGCCGCGCCCCATCCTCGCCTTCGCCAGCGTTACCTTCGCCGTCGCCTTCAACGTGCCTTACGTGCTGCTGGCCTCAAGCTTCGGCTATCCGGCGATCCTGCGGGAACCGGCAGGCGAGGTGCTGGCTGCCTTCACGGCCGGCGGGCCGGCGCTCATCCTCACCTGGTATGCCTTCTTCTGGGCGGCGCTGCTGTTCGTGCCGCTCGCGGCAGCCCTTGCGATCAATCGCGACCGGATGGCCTCAGCCCCGGGCCTGGCGGTAGGCGCCGCCCTGGCGGGCGCCTTGTCCGGCGCGCTGCAGGCGGTCGGCCTTGCGCGCTGGGTGTTCGTGATACCCGGTGTCGCAGCCGCACACGCCGCGGGCGATCCAACCGCGGCGCCGATGTTCGACCTGCTGAACGCTTATGGCGGCGTCGCCATCGGCGAACATCTCGGACAGCTCCTGCTGGCATTGTTCGCCGGGCTGCTTGGCACTGTTCAATGGCTGGAGGGCCGCCGCTTCACGGGCGCGCTGGGTCTCGCGAGCGCGCTGGCGATCACGCTGGGCACCGGCGAAGGCCTGATGCTGGCGCTTGGCAAGCCGGGCGACCTGTTCTCGTGGTTCACCGTGGGCGGCTTCCTGATCCTGTCCTCATGGCTGGTCTCGACCGGCCTGTCGCAGATGCGCGCGAAGTGAGCGGCTCTCACGCATCGTCATCGACGACGCTCGCCTTCGCCGCAATCAGCGCATCGCGGCGGCGGCGGCGGAGCACGGTGAACACAATGCCGAACACGACGCGTATGACGATCAGCAGCAGCACGCCGAGCAGCGGTTGGCCGAGGCCGAAGGCGATCCCGGCGCCGAGGATGATGGCGACGTGCAGCGTGACGATGCGGCCATACGGCGCCGCCATTTCCGCATCGAGGCTGGTGCGGCGATACTCACCGCGGCCGAAGAAATCGAAGATGTAGTAGAGCAGGCTGACACCCGCGATGGCCGCCACGAACCAGCCCATCTCCGGCGCTGTCGTCAACGCCCAGCGCACCAGACCGTCCGGGGACGGAAAATCATCCTTCCCGGCAAAGACCGCAAGGAACACGCCGTGTCCGTAGCAGAAGCCGCCATAGTGGACGGTGAAGAACGGCACCATGAACAAGGCGCCGAAAATGTTGGCCGCATTCGCCGCGACCGTGCCCAGCATACGCAGGATGGTGAACACGCCGATGACCAGGTTTTCGAGCCAGTAGAGCGCGACCAGCGGCACGGCGCCCCAGCCGAACGCGAACACTGCAATCACCGGCAACAGGTCGACGCCGAAACTGACCCAGGACAGGGGATCCCTGTAAGCGCGCGCAATCTCGGACGGGTCGAAGAAACGGCCGGTCATTCCGCCGGCTTGGGCACGATCTTCGGCAGGTCGACCTTGGCCGGCGTGTAGACAACATTGCGGCCGGGCGACCATTCGCCATTGGCGAAATATTCCGACGTCATCGCCATTGCGCCCTGGTCGGTGAAGCGTCCGGTGGAGCGCACGCGCGTGATCGTGTCGTGCCCCGTCACTTCTTCCTCCGCCGTCCAGCTGCCATCATCGCCGAGCACGAACGTACCCGTTGTGTGGAAACCGGCGCTGGTCACGTAGACGTACTCGAGGCTGCCGGTCTGGCTGTTCTCATAGATATAGGTGATGCCGCCATACGAGCCGTCTTCGAGCGCGTGGCGGTTGACCAGCACGGTGCCGCCCAGGTCCCAGCTCCAGGCCGACACGTCGGCCGGGCCGGACTGGCTCTCGTCGGCCGGTTCGCTGCGCCAGGTCTTGCCCGCGAGCTTCGTAAGCGGCCCGAAGGTCTGCACCTGCTCCGCCGACGGCGCGGGCGGCAGCGCGGGCGCAGCGCCCGGCCAGCACGCGCAGGCCGACAGGAGAAGGCTACCTGCCGCCGCAAGAAACAGGCGGCGCATTGCGGCGCTCATGACGTGGCGAACCATCAGAAATTCCTCCCGGCGCCTCAATAGCCCAGAAAATCATAGGCTGGGAAGCTGAAAGGATCATGGGGCGCAAGGCCCTTGGACCCGTTCGGATTGTCGTAGTTGCCGGTCAGGATCTCGAAATGCAGGTGCGGGCCTTCGGCATTGCCGGTGGCGCCCATCTGCCCCACCGGCTGGCCGTACCCGATGGATTCCCCGAGCACGATGGTCGGATCGAAACTGTCGAGGTGGGCATAGCGCGTGTAGACGCCGTGGCCGTGATCGAGCAGGATCTGATTTCCGTAGCCGGAGGAAAAGCGCGCTTCGATGATGCGTCCGGGCGCCGCCGAATAAATGGTGCCAGGTGGGCGGCTCGTCAGGTCGATACCGGCGTGCAGGCGTCCGTTCCGGTCGCCGAAGCCGGACGCGAGGCAGACATCATTGACAGGCGCCGTGACGACGACGACCTGCCCCACCACGATTACCGGCTTGTAGTCCAGGATCCAGCGCTCGGCATCCGCCATCGGCGCATTCGAGACCCCCATGCCCGTGCAGAGCTTCAGGAAAGCATTCGGCTGGAACGGCCCCTGCGGCGGATTGCGGACGTCGCCGGGCGGACCATAATCCACCGGCGGTCCGTACACGATGATCGGCGCGGGCTGCGAGGCGCAGGCCCCCAGGAACAGGAACGCAAGGACGAGTCCCCAGGGGCGCAAGTTCACGCCGTGACCTTCGCCCGCTTCGCGCCGCGCTCGATTTCCTTCAGCAGGTCCTTGCAATAGACGTTGAAGTCGACCTGCATCCGGTGGCGCGGGCTGTCATAGAAGTGACCGAGATGCTGTTCCTCATCGGCCTTGGTGATACGGTCCATTTCGTCCGCAGGCGGAAAGGCATACTTGCCGGTGAGAACCGCAGCCACTAGTTTCGACTGCTGCTCTGCAAAGTTCACCAGCGTCGGCAGCGGCTGGGCGAGCCCGAGGAAGAACAGCGTCTCCCGGCCCGGCTTCACCATCCGTTTGTAGAGCGGGAACACGTTGTCTTTCGGCGTCAGTTCGTCCTGCCGGAAGAACGGGAACGTGGTCGAATAGCCGGTCGCCCAGATGATCGCATCGACCTTCTCGCGCGTGCCATCGGTGAACACCACGAGGTCGCCGTCCAGCCGTTCGATACCCGGTTTCGGGATGATGTCGCCACACCCTACCCGGGTCAGGAATTCTCCGGATACGGAAGGGTGCCCGTCCAGCGGGTCATGGTCCGGCTTCGGCAGGCCGTAGTCTTCCATGTTGCCGATCGTCTTGCGGATCGTCGCCTTGGCCAGCGAGCGGCCAAGCTTCGTCGGCATCCAGCCGGGCAGCGCGGCCTTGTCGGCCGGCTTGCCGTTCATGTATTTCGGCAGCACCCAGACGCCGCGCCGCATCGAGATGAACAGCCGCTCCGCCAGCGGGCGCTGGGAAAGCTCGGAGGAGATATCCATCGCCGAATTGCCAGCGCCGACGATCATCACGCGCTTGCCGCGGAAATCGTAGGGGTCGAACGGGTCGCGGTAGTGGTGCGAGTGGACCTGGTAGCCGTTGAACGTGCCGGGATAGGTCGGCATCCGCGCGTCCCAGTGATGGCCGTTGGCGACGCACACGGCGTCATACTCGCGCAGCTCCCCGGTCGACAGCTTCACCCGGTAGCGCCCGCCCGGCAGGTCGGTCACATCTTCCACCGCGGTATTGAAAGTGATCGTCTCGCGCAGGCCGAAATGATCCACATAGTCGTGGAAATATTGCAGCAGCTGGGCGTGATGGGGGAAATCCGGCCAGTCTTCCGGCACCGGATAGTCCTCAAACGCCAGGCGCCACTTCGACGTGTCGATGTGCAGCGACTGGTAGCAGGACGAGACCCCGTTCGGGTTGTTGTAGTACCAGTTGCCGCCGATATTGTCCGACTTCTCGAAACAGTCATACGGCAGGCCGAGATCCTTCAGGCGCTTGGCCATCGTGAATCCGGAGCATCCTGCCCCGATGATGCAGGTTTTCGGCTTTGCCGCCGCGTCAAAGGCCATGATGGTCTCTCCTTACCTTGCGCGAACCCGTTTCCATGAGTCCGCTGCGATGTTATCCGGCTTCAATTGGGCGTCAAACACGAAAGCGGGCCGCACTGCATGAGCGATGATAAGCCGGAAGTGCCTGACATGGCGGCCCTGATGATGCAGAGCGCGCATGTGATGAGCCAAGTGGTGCCGTGGGGGAATGAGGTCAATTTCAGTGTCTCCAAGATCGAGCGAGGCCATGTCTGGGGCCGCCAGCCGTGGCATGAGAAGCTGGTGGGCGATCCCGAGACCGGCGTCATTCATGGTGGGGTGATCACCACCTTCCTCGACAACCTGTGCGGCATGGCCTGCACCGCCGCCATGACCGAGATGCGCTTTGTCGCCACCATCGACCTGCGCATCGACTACATGCGCCCGGCCGAAGCGCGCCGGGAAATCATCGGCGAAGCGGAGTGCTACCACATCACCCGCACGGTCTGTTTCACGCGCGCCTGGGCCTATCACGAGACCCGCGACAAGCTGATCGCGACGGCAGCCGGCACCTTCGCCATCAACAAGCCCCGCCTCGGCAGCGGCCGGAGCAAGGACAAGTCATGAACCCGCAGCTGACCAATCCGCGCGCGGATGAAATCGACGCCATCCTCGAGAAGATGCCCTTTGCCCGCACGCTCGGCATGCGCTGCGAAGTGCTGGGCGACGAGATGACCGCCATCCTGCCATTCCAGGAAAAGCTGATCGGCAACATCGCCATCCGCGCGCTGCATGGCGGGGCGATCGCCTCCTTCCTCGAGCTGACGGCGATGCTGCAGGTGTTCCTGGTGTCCGACATGCCCCGCCCGCCGCGCCCGGTGAACCTGACCATCGATTACCTGCGCCAGGGTCATGCGAAGGATCTCTACGCCCGCGCCTATCTGCTCAAGATGGGCCGCCGGCTCGTTTCGGTGCGCGCCGAAGCCTGGCAGGAGAACCGCGCCGAGCCGGTCACGGCCCTGATGGCGCATTTCATGGTCGCGTCCGACTGATCGCGTCCGGCTGCCGCAGACCCTTCACGCTCGGCCCCGGCGTGCTATCCTCTTTCCAACCCGAACCGGCTGATCCTTGGTGAACACATGAAACTCCCTGTCCTCGCGCTTGCTTTCGCTGCCACCTTCGCTGGCGGCTGCGCCACCGCGCCCGCTGCCCACGCCGACGAAGGGCTGAAATGGATGAGCGGCTGCTGGCGCACCCAGGACCAGTCTTACAAGGAAGTATGGACCAAGCCGGACGCCGGATACCTGTTCGGCTACTCGATGACGTATGACGAGACCGGCACGCTTGCCTATTTCGAGCAGAGCCGCATCGATGGCGGCGCCCCGGCCGTGTTCAACGCCTATCCGAACGGCTTCGGCCCGACCGAGTTCACCGAGGAAAGCCGCGGCAAGAACACCATCACCTTCTCGAACGCCTCGCACGACTATCCGCAGCGGGTGACCTACACCCGCAAGGGCAGCCGGATGACGGCAACGATCTCGCTGACCAACGGTGCCCGCGCCGTCACCTGGGAATTCCGCAAGTGCTGACCGGCCGGGCGCCGGCCTAGTCGTCCGAGCCCGGATCGTCTTCTTCCACCACCGGCGCTCCACCGAAGCGGCCGCGCCAGTCGTCCGTCAGGATCGGCGCGAGATCAGCGGCCGGCAGGGTTGCGTAGAAGGAGCCCTCGGCATAGGCGCCAATGTCGTAGGGCGAGAACAACAGGCTGATGCCGCCCACCTTGCCGGTCTCCGTTGACGGTTCGAACACGAAGCGGCCTTCGTAGATGTCCGGAATCTCGGGCGACGGCGCCAGCGTTTCGCGCAGGCTCGCCTCGACTTCTGCAGCGTCCTCCGCCGCGTGTCCGCGCTCCAGCTTCTCCGCCACCAGTGCCTTGACCGCCAGTTCATGGAAAGCCGCCTTGTCGGCGATGAAGGCCGACAGCGGCAAGGCCGCGCTCTCGCCCCGGCGATAGATGCCGCCGCCGAGGAAGTAGTTCGGATGCGCGCCGCCGGTAAAGGTGCCGACATAGTCGCTGACCGAGATCACGTCATCAAATACGCCAGTTACCTTATGGGTGATGTCGAGCGTGTAGCCCATGAACCAGGGTTGCTCGCCCGTCACGGCGGCGTCCTCGTCTGCACTCTTGCGGTCGGCATCAGCCGAGGCGGCGAATTCATCGATCTGGTCACGCGCCGCCGTCCACAGCCGCCAGGCGAGCGGCGGGTCGAACGTGAGGATATCCGGATCGATCTCGGCGGTGGCGGTGTAGTTCTCGCTCTCCAGCGTGGTGGACAGCTGGAAGCCCTCGGGCACGGCCGGCGCAGCCGCCTCACCGGCCGATTCGGGCGTCACCGCCGCTTCACTTGCGGCGGCGTCGGTTGCGGCGTCTTCCGCCTCGGGCGCACACGCGGCCAGCAGGAACGCCGCCAGGGTTGAGGCCGCAATCAGTCGAAACATGCGAGTTATTTCCCTTCAGAGGCTGAGCAGTTCGGCGTCGCCGCCCTGCGCCGTGATGTTCACACTTACCACCCGCTCGGTGGCAAAACGATGGAGATAATGCGGTCCGCCTGCCTTGGGTCCGGTGCCCGAAAGGCCCTCGCCCCCGAATGGCTGCACGCCGACCACGGCCCCGATCATTGAGCGGTTCACATAGGTATTGCCCGCCGGCATCGCGGCCTTCACGGCGGCATGGAAGCTTTCCAGCCGCGAGTGGATGCCCAGCGTCAGCCCGTAGCCTTTCGCGTGCAGCGCTGCCCCGGTGGCCGCAATATTGTCGGGATCATAGCGCAGCACATGCAGCACCGGCCCGAAGGTCTCCTCGGTGATCTGGTCGAGCGACTTGAGCTCGACCAGCGCCGGGCCGAAGCCGCAGCCGCCGGCGCCCATCGCGCCCGGGTCGATCTGGTGCAGGACTTTCGCCTCCGTCGCCATGCGCGCCAGATGCTTCTCGAGCAGCCCGCGCGCTTCGGCATCGATCACCGGACCGGTATCGGTGTCGGGCAAGGCCGGATCGCCCATCTTCAACTCGTTCATCGCGCCCTTCAGGCCTTCGATCAGCGTGTCGGCGGTGGCGTTCGGCAGGAAGGCGATGCGCAGCGCCGAACAGCGCTGGCCGGCCGAGCCGAAGGCTGACACGATCATGTCGTCGATCACTTGTTCGCGCAGCGCCGTGGTGTCGACGAACAGGCCGTTCAGCCCGCCGGTCTCGGCGATCAGCGGAATGATCGGCCCGTCGCGGTGCGCGAGCGTTCGGTTGATCAGGCGCGCGGTGGACGTGCCGCCGGTGAAACAGACGCCTGACACGCGCAGGTCCGCTGTCAGTTTCGCGCCGACTGTCTCGCCGCGCCCCGGCAGGAGGTGCAGCGAGTCCACCGGCAGGCCGGCTTTGTGGAACAGGCGCACCGCCTCGAAGGCAATCAGCGGCGTCTGCTCGGCGGGCTTCGCCACGACCGTATTGCCGGCCGCCAGCGCCGCAGCGATCTGGCCGGTGAAGATGGCGAGCGGGAAATTCCACGGACTGATGCAGCAGAACACACCTCGTCCGTGCAAGGACAGATGGTTGGTTTCGCCCGTCGGCCCCGGCAGGCGCACGGGCGCTGCGAAGTCAGAGGCCGCCTGCTGCGCATAGTAGCGGCAGAAATCCACCGCCTCGCGCACTTCGGCAATGCCGTCCGGCAAGGTCTTGCCGGCTTCGCGCGACATGATGGCGATCAGGCGCGGCGCTTCGGCCTCCATCGCATCGGCCATTGCATGCAGGTATTCGGCGCGCTTTGCGCCGCCCAGCGCATCCCAGGCCGGCTGCGCCGCCACGGCCGCATCAAGCGCACGATCGATTGTAGCGGCGTCGGCTTCCAGCGCCGCGCCAATAACGCGCGACGTATCGGCCGGCGCACGCACCATGTCGCCTCCGCCGCTGACGGCCTGTCCCGACACGAGCGCGCCCGCGGCCAGCGCCGGACCGTCATCCAGCGCCTTCACGGCTGCCGCAAACCCGGC
This sequence comes from Acidobacteriota bacterium, assembly GCA_016712445.1. Taxonomy (NCBI): domain Bacteria; kingdom Pseudomonadati; phylum Acidobacteriota; species Acidobacteriota bacterium. Next base: position 521,650 of record JADJRB010000001.1, read on the forward strand.
GCGCACCCCGGCCTGGCTGAGATCGTGCCCCATCGAATTCCTCCGTCCACTGCCATAAAGGCGCGGCGGCGTGGGAATGCGCGGATGCCGGCGCGGGCCAACTTCCACCTTGGCCACAGGGTCAGTCACGACCTGCTCGGGCGGCACCGCCTCATCCAGGAAGGAATGCACGAAGCTCGTGTTCGCGCCGTTCTCCAGCAGACGGCGGACGAGGTAAGGCAGCAGGTCTTCATGCGCGCCGACCGGGGCGTAGACGCGCACGCGCCCGCCCGCATCGGCCGCCTCATAGAGCGGCTCGCCCATGCCGTGCAGGCGCTGGAATTCGAACGCAGACACGCCGGCTGCGCCCGCCAGCAGGTCAACCGCCGCCAGCGTGTGCGCATTGTGCGTCGCAAAGCAGGGATAGATCGCCGGCGAAGCGGCCAGCATCGCCTTCGCGCAGGCGAGGTAGTGCACATCGGTGCCCTGCTTGGTGGTGAACACCGGGAAGTTCGAATAGCCTTCGACCTGCGCGTTCTTGATTTCGGAGTCCCAATAGGCGCCCTTCACGAGCCGCACCATGAACCGGCGCCCGGTCACCTCGGCCAGCGTTGAAAGCCGCTCGATCACCGCCAGCGCCCGCTTCTGGTAGGCCTGCACCGCAAGCCCCAGTCCCGTCCAGCCGTCCAGCGACGGCTCCCGTGCCAGCTTCTCGAAGATCTTCAGGCTGATGACCAGCCGGTGCGCCTCTTCCGCGTCGAGGCAGAGGCCGATATTCGCCGCCTTGGCCTGCTCGCAGAGCTTCAGCACCTTCGGATACATCTCGGCCATCACGCGCGCTTCCTTGACCGCAAGGTAGCGCGGATGCAGCGCCGAGAGCTTGACCGACACGCCATTGGCATGTTCCGGCAGCAGCGCCGGGTCCTTGTCGGCCGCGACGGCCGCGATGGCGTTCTCGTAGGCCTTGAAATAGCGCGCCGCGTCTGACGCGGTGCGCGCACCCTCGCCCAGCATGTCGAACGAGAAGTGCGCCGCATCGCCCGACTTCACCATCCGCCGGCCGCGCTTCAGCGCTTCCTCAACCGTCCGCCCAAGGACGAACTGTTCGCCCATGATGCGCATCGCCTGCATCATCGCCGCACGGATCACCGGCTCGCCGCTCTGGCGGATCAGGCCGCCGACGAAGGCCGATGGCCCTTTCTTCGCGCTTTCCGGCGCGCCGATGACACGGCCGGTCAGCATCAGGCCCCAGGTGGACGCGTTGACGAGCCAGCTGTCAGATTGTCCCTGATGGGCGCCCCAGTTGCCGGAACGGATCTTCTCCGCGATCAGGTCATCGCGCGTCGCCGCATCCGGCACACGCAGCAACGCTTCGGCAAGGCACATCAGCGCGAGACCTTCGGAATTGGTCAGGCCGAATTCCTCGAGGAAGCTCTCCATCATGCCCTTGCGCCGCCCTTTGGCCCGCGCCAGCGTCACCAGCTCGCGGCCCCGGCGCACGGCGCCCTCGCGCACGGGTCCGGGCAGCACGCCCTTTTTGAGCAAGCCCTCGAGGAGCGCCTCCTCATCAGCAAATTTCAGGGCGTCGAGCGCATCCCAGTCGACCGGGAGCGAGGCAAGTGTATCAGGCATGGGAACAGGCGGGCTCACTAGGAAAGAGGCAAAGTCTTGCGCCTGCGACGCAGGCTTGGCGCAAGAATACCCGCGCGCGCCTTGATGAGCGAGAGGAATTTGGCGGCGATTGGTTTTCCGGGCGCGCTAGTGCAGCGTCGCCTGGAAGCCGCCGGGGGCCTGCACGCGGAACTCGACCCGGTTGCGCCCATTGTGCTTGGCCGCATACAGGCGCTCGTCGGCGCTGCGATAGAGGTCGCTGAAAGCGAACGGCTGGTCGAAGGCGACCCCGCCTACGCTGATCGACAAGGCATGGCGCGCGCCGTCCGGCGTGAAGTCCGCCCGCGCCACCGCCTGGCGGATACGTTCGGCCACATCGGCGGCGCTGTCGGGCGCCTGGCCCGGCATGAACACGCAGAATTCCTCACCGCCCACCCGGCCGACGAGGTCGGTATCGCGTACCGTTTCGCGAATCGTCTTCGCGATGAGCTTCAGGGCCTCGTCGCCCTTCTGGTGGCCGAAATGGTCGTTCACCGCCTTGAAGTGGTCGACGTCAATCACGAGCAGCGCGCCACCGCCCCGGCGGTCGGATTCCTCGACCCGCTTGAGGTAGCCATCGACCAGTTCGGTGAAGGCGCGCCGGTTGAGCAGCGAGGTCAGGCTGTCGGTCGCCGCGACCGTCATCAGTTCCTTGTGGGCGATCGCCAGCTGGCGCATCTTGTCGAGCAACAGGAAGAAAAACGGCGGCGCCAGCACCAGCGGTATCACGACATTGTTCACCGGGTCGGCGCCCCAGCGCCAGCCGCCCGCGGCCACGTCATAGCTGTCGACCGCAAACGCGACCCCGATGCAGACCAGCGTGCCGACGGCCATCAGCGCGTAGACCCGCGCGCGGCCTTGCGCAGACCAGTCAAGCTTCATGAGGGCGCGCGCCTGTATCATATTCTGCAGAATGCACGATATTGCTTAAGGAAAGGCTGAGACGCGCCGGCCTGCCGCTGGGCGCTTCACAGGCCGGAAGGGCGCGCTTATACCGCCGGGACGGGTGGGTCCTTGACGGGGGTTGGGGTAGCTAGGCCTTTACGGCCCAATTCAAGCCCGCCATGTTGCGATCGGCCTCGCGGCCAGGATGGAGCCCTGATGCGAATTATGCTCGTCACCGACGCCTGGGACCCGCAGGTCAATGGCGTCGTGCGCACGATGAAGCGCATCATCGCCGAGACCGAGGCGATGGGCCATGTCTGGGAGATCGTGCATCCGGGCGCCGGCTTCATGACCATGCCGCTGCCGACTTATCCCGAAATCAAGATGGGCCTCTGGGGCCGTCCGCGCATCAGCAGCATCTTCCACGAGTTCGAGCCCGACGCGGTGCACATCGCCACCGAAGGCACGCTCGGCATGGCCGCCCGCGCGGTCTGCCTGACCGAGAAACACCCTTTCTCGACCGCCTATCACACGCGCTTTCCCGAATATGTTTCCGCGCGCCTGCCGGTACCGGTGAGCTGGGGCTATTCCTTCGTGCGCTGGTTCCACAAGTATTCCGGCAAGGTCATGGTCGCGACGCCGTCGCTGATGGCCGAGCTGGAAGGTCACGGCTTTTCGAACCTTGTCGCCTGGAGCCGGGGCGTCGACACCGAAACCTTCACGCCGCTCAAGCGCGTCGAGGAAGGCCAGCCCGGCGATCCCTTCGCGGGGCTCGCGCGCCCGATCTTCCTGTATGTCGGCCGTGTGGCGGTCGAGAAAAATATCGAAGCCTTCGTCGGGCTCAACCTGCCGGGCACCAAGGTGATCGTCGGCGACGGTCCGTCGCTGGAAGAGTTGAAGGCCGAGTACAAGGACGCCGTCTTCATGGGTGCGAAGTTCGGCGACGAACTCTCGACCATCTATGCGAGCGCCGATGTGTTCGTCTTCCCGAGCCTCACCGACACGTTCGGCCTTGTCGTGCTCGAAGCGATGGCCGCCGGCACACCGGTCGCCGCTTTCGATGCCACCGGCCCGCGCGATGTCATCCCCGGATCCGGCGCCGGCACGATCACGCCGCTGGACGGCGATCTCGCCAAGGGCGCCCTCGACTGCCTGTCGCTGAGCCGTGAAGCGGCGCGCGCCCACGCTGAAACCTATAGCTGGCGGGCCTGCGCCGAAGTCTTCCTCGAAAACCTGCAGCCGCTGCCGCCACCGCAGCGCCGCCGTTTCTGGCACAAGATCCGTATCCGCCGCCGCAAGGCGAAACCGGACGTGCCGGTCGCCTGACCTGACCTCCAGACACGAAGAAGCCCGGGCAGCTGCCTCAACAGCGCCCGGGCTTCGCCTTCTGGCGCCGGTTACGGCGTGGTGGTTGCGGCCGCTTTCAAAGTCGCAGCCGCTTCCTGCGCCTTGCCAAGTTCATCCGGGTGCAGAGGGATCAGGCCCTTCTCGATCAGGTAGCCATCTTCGCCGGCAGCGCCGTCGCTCACCGACTCGGTGACGAATTCGACGAGGCCAGGCACCAGCGGGATGTTCTGGTCCTTGACGTAGAAATACATCACGCGGGCGAGACCGTACTGGCCGGTGGTGATGTTCTCGAAGGTCGGCTCGATGCCGCCGAGATGGGCGCCTTTCACCCGGTCGCCGTTCTGCTCGAGGAAGGAGAAACCGAGCACGCCGATGGCGTCCGGCGACTTGACGAGCGACTGCACGATGGCCGTGTCGTTCTCACCGAAATCGACCCAGGCACCGTCCGTGCGGATCGTGTGGGCGTAGGCCTTGAACGCTTCCTCATCCGACTTCTTCAGCGCGGCGAGTTCCGGCACTTCCAGCGCGCCGAGTTCCATGCCGAGTTCGACGAAGGCATCGCGCGTGCCGGAGGTCGGCGGCGGGCCGAGCACGAGGATCGGCTTGGCGGGCAGGTTCGGCGCAACCTCGTTCCAGGTCTTGTAGGGGTTCGGCTTGAAGCCGCCGGCGCCGTCCGGAATGTCCTTGGCGAGCGCGAGATAGAGCTCCGGCTTGGTCAGGTCGAATTGCGGGCCTTCCTTGGCATTGCCGATGACGATGCCGTCATAGCCGAGCGGGATTTCGGTGATGCTGGTGACGCCGGCCGCGACGCACAGGTTGCGCTCGGAATCCTTGATCGGGCGCGAGGCGTTGGAAATCGACGGCTGCATCGGGCCGACACCCGCGCAGAATGCCTTGAAGCCGCCGCCCGTGCCGGTCGATTCGACAATCGGCGTGCCGAAGGAGGTCGTGGCGCCGAAACGCTCGGCGATGGTGCGCGAGAACGGGGCAACGGTCGAGGAACCGACGATCTTGATCTTCTGGTCGACGGCGGCCGCAGCGACGGGCGCAGCAGCCGAATCATCTTCCAGTTTCGACAGGTCGCTCTGGCCGCAGGCGGCCGCCGCCATGATTAACGCCGCCGGAAAGGCCGCTTTGACAAAGGACGTGAACATGGGGTCGTCTCCGCTTGGTTTGGCCCGCAATAACTGGGGATTCGGGCCTTCGCCATACGCGTGTTGCATGACGGTCTTGTAGAGGAAAAACGATACTTTTGTGACAGTCCGGACAGGGGCGAAATTTCTTCTTGCAACTCCGGGAATTATCTCCTATTTGACCCCTCGAAATTGATGTGGCGGACATCTGGGCTAACCCGATAAGGGGGGCCCCCTGTACTAACGCCCAAAGCTGGTTTGAAGCCCTTTGGAGGTTAGGTGTCATGCACACTTACGCGACCCCGTATAATATTGTGCGTTCCGAACAACCGGAACTGCCGGTCTATTGCTTCCGTCCGAAACGCGTGACGGCGGCTGCGCGCTGGTTCGTCGAGAAATTCCCGGCCCAGCCCTTCTATGCCGTCAAGGCCAACCCGGCCCCGCACGTGCTCGACGCCCTCTGGGACGCCGGCGTGCGCAGCTTTGACGCCGCCTCGGAAAAAGAGATCGCGCTCATCCACGGCCGCTTCCCCGGCGCGCGGATCGCGTTCCTGCACCCCGTGAAACCGCGTCACGCGATCAAGCGCGCCTACGAAAACTACGGCGTGCGCATCTTCGTCACCGACACGGTGGCGGAGCTCAACAAGATCGTCGAAGCCACCGGCCACGCGAAAGACCTGACCATTCTCGTGCGGATCGCTGTCTCGTGCGAAGGCTCGGCGCTGCCGCTCGCCGGCAAGTTCGGTGCCGGCCCGGAAGAAGCCGCTGAGATCCTCCGCCTCGCCCGCCGCCATGCGGACGAAGTCGGCGTGTCCTTCCATGTCGGCAGCCAGGCGATGAAACCCACCGCCTGGGCCCAGGCCATGGCCGATGCCAGCCGCATCATCATCGATGCCGGCGTGACCGTGGACATCGTCGATGTCGGCGGCGGCTTCCCTGCGATCTACGCCGACAAGGCGCCGCCGGAAATGGACGACTATGTCGCCATGGTGATGCGCTCGTTCGAGAACATGTTCGTGCTCGAGAACGCCGAACTCTGGTGCGAGCCGGGCCGCGCGCTGGTCGCCGAAGCCGAGAGCCTTCTCGTGCGCGTCGACCTTGCCAAGGGCAACACGCTCTACATCAACGACGGCTCGTACGGCTCGCTATATGATGCGGTGCACGAACGCTGGGACTTCCCGGTGCGCGCGATCGCCGGCGATGCCCGCAAGCTCGGCCGCATGGTGGAATACTCCGTGTACGGCCCGACCTGCGACTCGACCGACATGCTCGCCGAGAAAGTCTGGCTGCCCGCCGGCCTGACCGAAGGCGACTATATCGAATTCGGCAACATCGGCGCCTATGGCCGCGCGATGGCGACCCGCTTCAATGGTTTCGGCGAAGCCGACACCGCCATTGTGCAGGATGCGCCCTGGCCGACGCTTTACGGCTCGGTTGGTGCGGAAGTCGTCGCGTTCGGCGCCAAAGCGACGAACTGAATCTCAGGAAACCCGTAGCGTCTCAGGACGCGCGTGATGCCATCCGTCTCATCCGGCGGGCTGGTGAGGCTGGCTGTGCCTCCCTGCCCGCCGGAATGAGTATTCTCCGGCAGTACACGGATCGTCTGGCGCGCAATCGCGGCGCCTGAATCGATATAGGAAACGGGCCGCGGCGCCGTCGCGATCAACTGGCCGCGCACCAGCGGGAAGTGCGTGCAGGCCAGCACGATCGTGTCGATCGCCTCGCCGCCCTCGGCCTCGAACAACGGCGCCTGCGCCGCCGCATAGGCCTCGGGCGGCACATCCTCCCCCCGCGCATGCGCCTCGGCCAGCCTCACCAGCTCGAGGCTGCCATGCAGGATCACCCGTTTGCCGGCGGCAAATTCCTCGATCAGCCGCGCCGTGTAGGCCCGCCGGATCGTGCCCGGCGTCGCCAGCAGGCCGATCGTGCCGGTCTCCGTCAGCCGCGCCGCCGGCTTGATCGCCGGCACCGTGCCGACCACCGGGATGTCCAGCGCCGCGCGCACTTCCGCCAGCGCCAGCGTGCTCGCCGTATTGCAGGCAATCACGAACACATCCGGTTCGACCGCCTCGACCAGCGCCTTCGCCACCCTCGGCAGCCGCGCCCTCAGGGCCTCGTCCGACTTGTCCCCATATGGGAAAAACCCGGTATCGGCGGCGTAGTGAACGGACAGGCGCGGTCCCAGCGCGCGGATTTCGCCGGCCACTGTCAGCCCGCCCACCCCGGAATCAAACACCAGGACGCGCCCGCGTGCAGGCGAGGGTTCGAAGGTAAAGGGCATCGTTTCACTCATGGCTCGCGCGAATCTAGGCGCATTCCGGCGGGGCGCAATCGGGGCGACACCGCGGCCGGCCTGCGCCGGGTGGCATAAAACTTGTTGTGCAGCGCACAATCGAGGGTTAGCGTCGGAGGCTCAACGGATGGGAAAGCGCGAAATGATGGATTTCTGGCTGAGCTCCTGGCGGGCCTACACGACGATCACGGCGGCTTCGCTGGACAATCTGCTGACCATGCAGAAGGGCATGATGAGCCTGTCCTCGATCACCCTGTCGGACGGCTTCGACGGTTCGGACGAGAACTACATGCGCGAAGCTTTCCAACGCGCCGCCGATGCCAATGTGCGCCGCTGGTCGGACACAGCCGACATCCTGCAGGGCCTGCCGTCCTGGGTGCAGACGATGCACGCGATGCCGGGCACGACGCTCACCAACCTGTTCGACAAGGCCCGCCGCGGCTGAACTGATTCCGGCCCCATGGACTTGGCCCGCGCCCTGCTTTACCTCGGGGCATGACCCTTCCCCTTGATACATTGAAGACACTGGAACAGCGCCTGCTCTGGCTGGCGGCCTGGACCGTGCACAACGCCAATCACCTGCGCGACAAGGAAGACGACGACGTCAAGGTCGGCGGCCACCAGGCGAGCTGTGCGTCGATGGTGTCGATCCTGACCGCGCTTTATTTCCATGTCCTGCGCCCGGAAGACCGCGTCGCCGTCAAGCCGCATGCCGCGCCGGTGTTCCACGCGATGCACTACCTGATGGGCAACCAGACGCGCGAGAAGCTTGAAAACTTCCGCGCCTATGGCGGCGCGCAGTCCTATCCCTCGCGCACCAAGGACATCGACGACGTCGATTTCTCTACCGGCTCGGTCGGCCTTGGCGTCGCGGAGACCGCCTTCGCCTCGCTTATCCAGGACTACCTGATCGCTCGTCCGTGGACGGATCTTGGCTCCTCCAGGCGCCCCGCCGGCCGGATGGTCGCGCTTGTCGGCGACGCAGAGCTTGATGAAGGCAACGTCTATGAGTGCCTGCAGGAAGGCTGGAAGCACGGGCTTCGCAATACCTGGTGGATCATCGACTATAACCGCCAGAGCCTCGACGGCGTCGTCCATGAAGGCCTCTGGGCGCGCGTCGAAGCCATCTTCAAGGCGTTTGGCTGGCGCGTCGAAGTGCTGCGCTTCGGCGCCCTGCAGCGCGCCGCCTTCGAGGAACCCGGCGGCCAGCGGCTGAAGGACTGGATCGAGGCCTGCCCGAACTCGCTCTACTCTGCGCTCACCTATCTTGGCGGCGCCGCCTGGCGCAAACGCCTGCTCGACGATATCGGCGACCAGGGCCCCGTCACCGCGCTGATCGAGAAGCGCAGCGACGCAGAACTCAGCACCCTGATGAATAATCTCGGCGGACAATGCCTCGCCACCCTCTGCGACGCTTTCGACCGCGCGACGGACGAGACGCCCACCGTCTTCCTCGCCTACACGATCAAGGGCTGGGGCACGCCGCTCGCCGGCCACAAGGACAACCATTCCGGCCTGATGACCAAGGCCCAGATGGCCGAGTTCCAGAAGATGATGGGCATTGCCGAAGGCGCCGAATGGGAGCCCCTCGCCGGCGTGCAGAACCCGGGCGAAATCAGGAACTTCCTGAAGGATGTTCCCTTCTTTGCGGCCGGCCCCCGCCGCTACACGTCGCCCGCCGTGCCCTCCCCCGGCCCGGTCTTCCTCGACGACGAGATGCTATCGAGCCAGGCCGGCTTCGGAAAGATCCTCGACGCGCTCGCCCGCACCGACACCGAGCTGTCCCGCCGCATACTGACGACCTCGCCGGACGTCACCGTCTCCACCAATCTCGGCCCCTGGGTCAACCGGCGCGGCCTCTTCGCCCGCGAAAACGTCGCCGACACATTCCGCGACGAGAAAATTCCCTCCGCCCAGAAATGGAGTTTCTCACCCGAAGGCCAGCACATCGAACTCGGCATCGCCGAGATGAACCTCTTCCTGCTGCTCGGCGCGGCCGGCCTCTCGCATTCCCTCTTCGGCGAGCGCCTCATCCCGATCGGCACCGTCTACGATCCCTTCATTGCGCGCGGCCTCGATGCGCTGAACTATGCCTGCTACCAGGACGCGCGCTTCATCATCGCGGGCACGCCCTCCGGCGTCACGCTCGCCCCCGAAGGCGGCGCCCACCAATCCATCGGCGCGCAGCTCATCGGCATGAGCCAGGACGGCCTCGTCTCCTTCGAGCCCGCCTTCCTAGACGAGCTTTCGATCATCATGGACTGGTCGTTCGACTACCTGCAGCGCGACGGCGAAGGCGACCCCGACGAGCGCACCTGGCTGCGCGACGAGACCGGCGGCTCGGTCTACCTGCGCCTCTCCACCCGCCCGCTCGAACAGGTGCGCGTCTGGAAGCGCGACGACGACGCCTTCCGCCAAGGCGTCATCGACGGCGGCTACTGGCTGCGCCAGCCCGGGCCGAACTGTGAAGTCGTCATTGCCTACCAGGGCGTCATCGCGCCGGAAGCGATCAAGGCTGCCGCCCGCATCGGCGAAGGCCGCCGCGACATCGGCGTGCTAGCCGTAACCTCCGCAGACAGACTGAATTCCGGATGGACCGCCGCCCGCCGCGCCCGCGCGCGCGGCCAGCACAAGGCGAAAAGCCAGATCGAGCGCCTGATGGAAGGCGTGCCGCCGCACTGCCAGCTGATCACCGTCACCGATGGCCACCCCGCTACCCTCGCCTGGATCGGCGGCGTCAAAGGCCACGCCGTCACGCCCCTCGGCGTCGAACATTTCGGCCAGACCGGTACGATCCGCGACCTCTACCGCCACTTCCAGATCGACGCGGACGCCATCGTCTCGGCCGCCAGCCACCTGTCGCCGGGAAGGGTGCTTTAGGCTGCAGAGTCAGCAGACTTGGCTTTTTTCCGCCGGACAGATCAACCCGAAGTTTACTTCCATCCCCTATACCAAGGCATGCGCCGCCTTCTGCCCACAGCCTTGGACCTTGCGCCGACGCGCCGCTGGCGGCTTGCGGCGGGCCTCGCCGGTCTCTGGCTGGTCTTTGCCTCGACAGCCCTCGCCGCCCCCCAGGCGCTGGACCTCGCCGCGCTCGACCGGGCGCCTGACCTCAGCCTGCCCGCCGAGATCGTGACAGGCGCAGACCGCGCCCTGCCGCCCGAGGCGGTCGTCTCCGGCGCCGCCCCGCTCGCCTTCACCCGCCCTGCGGCCGCCGTGCCACAGGTCAAATCGCCGGACGGCGATGTCTGGATCCGCTTCCGCCTCACCAATTCTGCGCCCGCGCCGCGCAGCGGCATGTTTGTCATCAGCTTCCCCTATCTCGAACAGGTCGATCTGTTCGAGCCCCTGCCCGGCGGCCTGCTCGCCCGCAGCACCGCGGGTGCCGCCGCCCCAATTTCCGGCGCCGCGGTGGCGACCGGCTACCCCACCTTCCAACTGCTCCTCGGCCCCGGCGAGACGCGCGACTATTACGTCCGTGTCCGGAGCGATACCGTCCTGTTCTTCCCGATGCGGATTGTCTCGGCCAGCCACTTCTCTCACGCCATCACCCGCGATGCCCTGATCTGGAGCCTGATCGCCGGCACGGCGCTCGCCTTTGCGCTCTATGCCGTCTCGATGTCGTTCGGTCAGACGCGCTCGGCCTACCGTGCCTATTTCTGCTTCAGCCTTTCGGCCGCGGCCTATATCCTCATCTCGTCCGGCCTGATGCGCGCCATCTTCGGCGGCGCAGCTGGACTGGACCTGAACGCCCTCGTCTACGCCGCGCAAGCCGTGCTGATCGCCTTCGGCACGCTGTTCATCATCCGCTTCCTCGACCTTCGCCGCGCCGCCCCGCGCATCAATGGCGTCTTCCTCGTCCTCGCCGGCGTCGCCGCGCTCACGGGCCTCAGCGCCCTCCTGCCCGTCTGGCTCGCCCGCCTCGCCTACCTCGTCGCGACAGGTCTCGGCCCACTCATCCTGATCGCGGGCCTCGGCTGGCTCACCTTCCGCAGGCTGCCCGGCGCCCGCAACCTGCTCGCCGCGTGGACGCCCTGCTTCCTTGCGACGGTGTGGATCTACCTGCGCCTGTTCAACATCACGCCCTACCTGCCGATCAATCATTTCGTCGTGCCGCTTTCCTTTGCGTTCACGCTCGCGCACCTGTCGGCCATCCTCGGTGGGCGCGCGCGCCAGGCCGAACTCTGGGCCAACAACGACATGCTGACCGGTCTCGGCAATCGTCGCCTGCTGACCTCCGTTCTGGAGCTTGAAGCCCGCGAACCTTCCCGCCGCTACGGCGCCGCCATTGCCATCGACCTGGATGATTTCAAACCGGTCAACGACCGCCACGGCCACGCCGCCGGCGACGCCGTGCTCGCCGCGGTCGGCGAGCGCCTGCGCGCCGTGTTCAAGGGCAAGGGCGACGTCTTCCGGCTTGGCGGCGACGAATTCGTGGTCCTATGCTACCAGTCACTCAGCCGCATGGAGATCATCCAGCTCGCCGGCGACTACCTGCAGGAAAACCGCCAGCCGGTTGCATTCGAGAACGTGACGCTGCGCATTGATGCCAGCGTCGGCGTGGCCTTCCGCGCCGATCACGGCGACCTTGCTGCCATGCTGAAACAGGCCGATGTCGAGCTTTACGCGGTCAAGCAAGCGGGCCGCGGCATGGTGCGCATCGCTGACCAGCGCGTCTCCGAACGCCGCCGGCCACATCGCCCCTTCAAGCTTCTGCCGTCCGCCGGTATCTTCTTTGCACGGACGAATGATCACGGCCGGATAGCGGCCAATGACACCCACGGGAGTGACGAGCGCGCCCGGCGCTAGATCAGGATGTCGTAGAGGTCGCTCCGCCGGTCGCGGAAGAAGCCCCACGCCGCCCGCGCCTGATCGATCTGATCGAGATCAAAGGATGCCACCAGCACGCCCTGCTCGCTGCGCCCGAACTCCGCAGCGATCTCGCCCGTCTCATCGGTGATGAAGCTCGTGCCGTAGAACACCTGACCGCCTTCGTCGCCAATCCGGTTGGCGGCAACGACCGGGATGACGTTCGCGACGGCATGCCCCTGCATGCCCCGGCGCCAGCGCGCGGCCGTGTCGAGGCCGGCATCCTGCGGCTCGGCGCCAATCGCGGTCGGATAGAGCAGCGCGTCGGCGCCCATCATGGCCATCGCGCGGGCCGCCTCCGGGAACCACTGGTCCCAGCAGATGCCGACGCCGATGCGCCCCTTCAGCGTGCTCCAGGTCCGGAAGCCAGTGTCGCCGGGCCGGAAGTAATACTTCTCCTGATAGCCGGGGCCATCCGGAATGTGGCTCTTGCGATAGACGCCGAGCGGCGTGCCGTCCGCATCGATCATCACCACCGAATTGAAATAGTGCGGCCCGTCCTTCTCGTAGATCGAGACCGGGATCACCACGCCCAGCTCGGCCGCAAGCTCAGCCAACTGACGAACCGCCGGATGCTCCTGCCATTCCATTGCCCGGGCGAAGTGTTCCTCTTCCTGCGTTTTGCAGAAATACACGCCGCAGAAGAGTTCCGGCGGCAGCACGACGTCTGCGCCCTTCGCCGCGGCTTCGCGGACGAAGCCGGCAACGCGGTCGATATTGTCCTGCACGTCATCGGACGGTGCGAACTGGATGGCGGCGAGGGTCAGCGTGCGGGGCATGGAAAGGCCTCCTTCAGGCGGGGATTTCGCGGGTCATGCAATGGAAACTGCCGCCGCCGGCAAGGATGCCGCGTGCGGAAAGACCGATCACCTCGCGCGCCGGGAACAGCGCTTTGAGCTCGGCCAGCGCCACCGCGCTGAACCGGTCCTCGTAAACCGGCACCAGCACGGCGCCATTGGTGATCGTGAAGTTCATGTGGCTCGCCGGCACCGGCACGCCGTCTCCGAAATGCACGCGCCCCGGCGACGGGATGGTCGACACCATCAGGCCTGCTGCCGCCAGCGTGCGCTCGATCTCGCGCAGCACGTCCGTGTTCGGATCATCCTCGTCCGCAGGGTGCTGGCACAATACATGCCCCGGTCCGATGAACCGCGCGATATTGTCGACATGCCCGTCGGTATGATCGTTCGCCAGCCCGTCGCCGAGCCAGATGATCTCCTCCACCCCCAGCGCCGCGCGCAGGTGGCCCTCGATCTGGTCGGCGTTGAGCTTCGGATTGCGGTTCGGGTTCAGCAGGCACTGGCGCGTCGTCAGCAGCCGGCCCTCGCCGTCCACATCGATGCCGCCGCCTTCCAGCACGAAATCATGCACATGCGCGCCGAGGCCCTCGTGCAGCGCCAGCGCGGCCGCCGTGTCGGAGTCGCCGTCCATCAGGTACTTGCCGCCCCAGCCATTGAACCGGAACACCTGCGCCTGCCGGTTTGCCCCTGCCCCCGTGATGATCGGGCCGGTATCGCGCAGCCAGATGTCGCCGGTCGGCAGGCTTACCCGCTCCGCCGCCGCGCCGGTCGCCGCCAGCGCCGAGGCCATCGCCTCGTCCGAGCCGATGGCCAGCTTCACCTTCACATGCGCCGCCGCCGCGTGAACGAAAGCCGCAATGTCGGCGCGCGCCGCCGTGAGGTCGCCGCCCCACTCTTCGGCAAGGCGCGGCCAGCCCGCCCAGAGGGCGGCCTGCGGCGCCCATTCGGGCGCGAGGAAGGGATTTGGTCCGGTCATGTTGCGCTGCGCCTTGCCATAGCTTCACCCAAAGGAAAAGGGCGGCCCCGAAAGGCCGCCCTTCATATGGTGTGTCCGAGCGGAATTGCCGCTTAGAACTTGTACTTGATGCCGAAGCGGATTTTCCACAGCGACGGGTCAACCACGATGGCGTCGTTGTCGACGGCCGAGTTGAAGGCGCTGATCACGTACTGGTTCGAGCCGTTGATCGTGGCCGTGTAGAGCTCTGCGTTGCCCGGGAAGCCGTGCTCGCGCGAGATGCCCCACTCGTCGTTGATCAGGTTACCGAGGTTCTCGATGACCATGTAGACCTGCGTGTGGTCTTCCTTGCGAAGGCCCGGAAGGTCTTGCGACAGGCGCAGGTCGAACGTCGTCCACCAGTCATCCGCAGCGATGTTGCGCGGCGCGATCTGGCCACGGTAGTCGTTGAGGATGTCGTGGCTGGCGATGAAGTCGTTCAGCGCAGCGACAGCGGCAGCGTTGGAAGCCGCAGCGATCAGCGGGTCGTTCACGCCGGTCGGGATGTAGGCCAGCTGGCGGCTGTTGGCGAACGAGTTCGGTTCGAACAGCGTGTTGCGGGCGAAGGTGTAGCTGTAAGGCGCGCCTTCGTTGGCCGATCCGAACAGCGAGATCCGCGACGTGTAATCGCCGATGAAGTCGTGCTCGTAGTCCAGTTTCAGGGTGAAGCGGTGAGCGACTTCGTAGTCGGTCGTCGCGGTCGGGATGTTGACGGCGTCGAAGGTAGCGAAGTTCGAGAAGTTCGAGAACGCGACCGACGAGGTCATCGGGTTGGTATCCACGGCGTCCGTGTAGGCATAGCCCAGCGACCAGTCGAAGCCGTTGTCATAGTCTTTCGACACGGCGATCGAGTAGACTTTCGCGCTGCCTTTGTTTTCGGCGTTGGTCAGCATGAAGTCGTTGGTGTTGCTGGTGCCGCGGTAGATCGGACGGCCATCCGGGCCGACGCCCGACTGGACATAGCCCAGCGGAACGACAATCGCGGATTCGTTGGTTTTCGACAGCAGCATGTCAGCCTGGACGCGCAGGTCATCGCCAAGCAGCGGCAGGCCGGTGTCGACGTTGAACACGCCGCCGAAGGCGACCTTCCACTCGGACGGGATCTTGAAGTCCGGGTCGAGCGCGTTGACGTTGCCGACGCCCGAAGCGTTGGTGACAAAGTCGATGGCCGTCTGCGGCACGTCGAAGAACGGGCTGCCACCGGTCGGGTAGACATCCGTGTTCACGTTGCCCGACGTGATGACGTAGTCGGCCAGGATGACGCCGTTGTTGGAGTAGTTGTTCGACAGCCAGACGTTCGGGTTGCCGCCAGAGAACAGGCCCACGCCGCCGTGGAACTTCACGTCCGGATTGACTTCCAGGTTGAAGCCGATGCGCGGCTGGATGATGCCTTCGCCGTCCAGCGTCTCATCGTTGCGGAAGCCGTAGCGCGTCTCGAAAGCCGCGTTGTAGGCCGGGGAATCGCTGGTGGTATAGTAGTCGTAACGGATACCGGCAGTGATGTCGAAATTGTCGGTGATCTGCCAGTTGTCCTGCAGGTAACCGGTGGTGATTTCGTAGCCGAACGAAGCAGCGGCGTCGTTGGGGTCGTTGGTGCCGGCCGAGTTGGTGTAGTTGAAGAAGTTGTAGTCGCCGGCTGCGAATGCCGCCTGGCTTGCGAAGCGCCATTCACCCAGCGACTGCTGGACGAACAGGTTGAACACTTCGAACTCTTCACGCTCGACACCGGCGGTCAGCAGGTGGTCACCGACCTGCCAGTTGGCAGCGGCCTTGTAGTTCATCAGGTCGTAGTTCAGCTTGTTCGAGTGACGGCTGTCGTCAGCGCCGAGGTAGATCGTCGTGGTGCCCGGGAACAGGTCGCGCGTGACGCGGATCTGCACTTCGCCGAAGGCGTCGTAACCGGCAACCGGAACCTGGCTGTTGTCGAGCTGCAGTTTCGAAGCGCGCAGCTCGGTGTTGAAGTTCGGGGTCCAGTCAGAGAACAGGGCCGCCGTGTAAGATTCCAGCTGCGAGGTGCGCTGGTAGTAGTGGTTGCCGTCAGCGATCTGCGAGGAGCTGGAGTCCGACGGGAAGAAGTTGTTGCCTTCGTTCTGCGTGTAGGTGAACTCGGCGCGCTGGGTGTCGGTGATGTTCCAGTCGATCTTCGCGAAGATCTTCTCGTCTTCCACCGCGGCCGAGGTCGGCAGGCCGCCCGAGACATAGCCATACTGGTTCACGGCCGTCGCGATGATGCTGTCATACAGCGCCTGCGAGATGCCGACATCTTCCGAGGTCTGGCCGAAGATGTTGGCGCCTTCGTATTTCTCGTAGGCACCGAAGATGAACAGCTTGTCCTTGATGATCGGGGCGCCGACGTGGATGCCGTAGCGTTTCTCGTCGAAGTCGCCGAGGTCACGCTCGATGCCGTCCGTGCTATCGCCGGTCAGGGCGTCGCTCGAATAGTCGTAGAACAGACCGCCGTGGATCTCGTTCGTGCCGCCCTTGGTGACGGCGTTGATGTTACAGGCGGTGAACGAACCGTACAGCACGTCGAACGGAGCCAGTTCGACCGACACCTGCTCGATGGCGTCGTACGAGAACGGGATGCGCTCGGTCGGGTAGCCGTTGGTGTTCAGGCCGAAGTTGTCGTTGAGGCGGACGCCGTCAACGGTCAGCGAGTTGTAGCGGGTGCTCGCACCGGCGCACTGGATACCGTCCGAACCGGCGGCGCCGCCAGCGTTCGGGTCGATGTAGACGCGCGGGTCGAGGCGGATGATGTCCTTGACGTCGCGGTTGATCGCTGGCGAGTTTTCAAGGGTCGCGAGGTTGAAGGTGGAGGACGGGCCGGTCGCGACTTGCGCGATCTGGGCGGCGCCGGTCACGACGACGGTGTCGAGGCGTGCCGTGTCGTCGGCCGCGGCGGTGACAATGTTGACAACCGACGTGTCGCCGAGGCTCGTGTAGACGTTCTCGACGCGGCTGGCGGAGACGCCTTCACCGGTGACGGTGACGCTGAACGGGCCGCCGATGCGCAGGTTTTGCGCGGTGTACTGGCCGTTCAGGCCGGTCGTGGCGGTCGTCACGGTGCCGGTCGGCTCGTGGACGATCGTGACGGTTGCGCCGGCAACGGCCTGTCCGGCCGAGTCGGTGACGACACCGCGTGCAGACGACGTGGTGACTTGTGCATGGACAGCCGCAACAGGTGCCAGCGCTGCGATGGCAGCAATGGACGCGGTGCGCACGAAAAAGTTCTTGATCATGGTGTCTTCCCCGAAGTTGTAGACCCTACCGGTGCGCCCTCGTGCCGCCCCGGTTTCCGCTCGGCCTTAGCCCCGCTACATGACAGTTAAGTGACAGACAATTGAAGGTTCTGCTGCGGGTGCAAAACGACGTGTTGTTTTTTCGTTGCGATGCAAAAATGACACGCCTGTGAGCAGGAACTGGCCAGTTGGGCCGCAAACTGAGTTGTAATTTTCCGCGCGCATCCGCCATAAGGGGGAATTCAACCCGAATCGATCATGCCAGCCGCACTTCGCCTGCCAAGAAGTCCCGAAGCCCGGCTGGTGCTGGGGTCACTCGCCCTGCTCCTGGCGGTGCGGGCTGCGGCCGTGCTGACCTCACCGCTTGATCTGTATGCGGACGAAGCGCAGTACTGGCGCTGGTCGCAGCACCTCGCCTGGGGCTACTATTCCAAGCCGCCGATGATCGCCTGGGTCATCCATGTGATGACCGCGCTGTTCGGCGATTCGGAATGGTCGGTGCGCCTCGCCGCGCCTTTCCTGCATACAGTTGCCGCCGGCTTCGTCTTCCTCGCCGGACGGGCGATGTTTTCAGCAAAGACAGGGGTTTACGCCGCACTCCTGTACGCGCTGATGCCCGCCGTCACGCTCGCCTCGAGCGTCCTGTCGACCGACGGCGTGCTGATGCCCTTCTGGTGTGCGGGCCTGTATTTTGCCTGGCGCCTGCGCAGCGGCGCGGGCCTCGCGGCCGCCGCCCCCCTCGGCCTCGCCCTCGGCCTCGGCATCCTGTCGAAATACGCGATGCTCTATTTCCTCATCGGCCTCGCCCTCGCCTGCGCGGTCGATGCGCCGATGCGCCGGGCCATGCTCTCCCGGGCCGGCGCCGCCGCCCTCGCCGTGATGGCCGTGGTCGTCGCGCCGCACTTCGCCTGGAACGCCGCCAACGATTTCCAGACCGTCGGCCACACGGTCGACAACGCCAATCTCGGCGGCGACCTCTTCCACCCTGAAAACGCTCTGACTTTCCTCGCCGACCAGATGGGGGTGTTCGGCCCGGTCAGTTTCCTCGCCCTGCTCGCCGGCCTCGCGGGCTGGCGCCTGAACGGCGGCAGCGACGCGGCGCCCGGCCGCTGGCTCCTCTGTTTCGTATTGCCCGTGCTAGTCTTTATCCTCGGCCAGGCAGTCCTGTCGCGCGCCCACGCCAACTGGGCCGCCACCGCCTATCCCGGCGCCGGCCTGCTGCTGGCCAGCTGGTTTGCCCGCCGCCCGGCCGTCCTCTGGGCAAGCCTCGCCGTAAACGCGCTCGTGGCCGTGATCTTCCTCGTCGTCCCGCAGCTTTCGCCCGCCCAGACGCGCGCGCTCGGAATCGACAATGCCCTCAAGCGCACCCGCGGCTGGGACATGGCCGCCGAACAGCTGTTCGCCGAAGCCGAACGCACCGGCGCCACCGCCGTGCTGGTCGACGAGCGCGAAGCCTGGCACGGCCTCGACTTCTACGGCCGCGACCGCACCGTTCCGCTGATCTCATGGCGGCGCTATCCGGGACCCAAGAGCTTCTCCGAACGCCAGCCGCTCGACGAGACGAACACCGGCCGCGTCCTGGTCGCCTCGCTGCATCCCGGCATGCGTCCGAAGCTGCGCAGTGATTTCGAAAGTTTCGAGCCCGCCGGCCAGATCCGCATTGACCTCGGCGCGCGCGGCAATGGCTGCCCGATCACGCGCGTGCTCCAGCTCTATATCGCAACCGGCTACAATCCCCCCGCCCGCACCGCGGAGTGGGAAGCGCTCTATGCGAACCAGAAGGAATTTCCCGAGCCACCCTGCCCGGCAAAGGACTAGGCCTCAGGAGCCTTTCGGCGCCTTGCCCCAGAGTTGCTCGACCCGGGCATCGCGGCCACAGGCGCTGCGATAGAAGTCATACTTCACGGCGCTGCGGATGTGGTAATCCTGATGGTAGTCCTCGGCCGGCCAGAACGCGCCGGCAGGCAGCACCTCGGTCACCACGTCCCGCTTCAGCACCTTGCCGGCATCATCCAGCACGGTCTCGGCCGAGTCGCGCTCGCCTTGTCCCGACACGAAGATCGCCGAGCGATAGCTCGTGCCCTTGTCGCAGAACTGGCCTTTCGCGTCGGTCGGATCGATATGGCGCACGAAATACTGCGCCAGCTCGTCGTAAGAGACCTTCGCCGGATCGTAGGTAACCTTCACGGCCTCGTAATGTCCGGTGTCGCCGCGCGTGACCTGCTTGTAGGTCGGGTTGTCGACATGACCGCCGGTATAACCCGAGATCGTCTCGATCACGCCGTCGACCTTGTCGAAGTCGGCTTCCACGCACCAGAAGCACCCGCCCGCGAACACGGCCGTCGCCACGCGCGCCGGCGGGTCGTCGAACCGGCGGTCTTCCGCGCCGGCGCTCGAGAAGAACGCAAGGCCGGTGGCCAGGACGCCGGCGGTGATGGCAATGACAAAGGCGGGACGCTGCATGGCTACTCGGAACTCACATTCAGGGACGGGAGGCTATCATGCCCGGATTGGGAAATAGTTGCGGAGTCCGGGTGAATGAAGACTGTATGGACAGCGAAATCGCAATTCTCACGGCCATGTGACCAAAATGCGACGCGCTATGCCGGATTTTCAGTCAGTACCCGGACTCTTACGCGGGCCGAACGCCCCTCTGCGTCGACGGCGGTAACCTGGTAGAAACCCGGCTGGCGCGGCTGCCAGATCGGCGCGCCCGCGTCGTCGCGCTCGGTCGGCGTCCCGTCCACATACCAGCTCAGCGCGCCCTGCCCGCGCCCGGCCAGCACGAACGGCCGCCCCGGCTGCCCGTTGACCGGACCCGCCCAGAGCTGCGCGCCCTCCGGCGGGAACAGGATTTCCGGCGGACGCTCGGCGGTCAGCTGGCGCTGCGCACCTTTCGATTTTTTAATCGGCTCGGTCGTCAGGCGCGCCCGCGACTCCCCGTCATCGCGCAGATGGTGCGACACCCTGTCCGCCATCTCGAACAGCACCGGCAGCGCGCCGTCCCGCCCGGTCACGCCGGTGCGCGGTGCGCCGTCGGCACGGCCGATCCAGACCACGATCACATGGTCGCCCGACACGGCCGCCGCCCAGGCATCCCGGAAGCCGTAGGACGTGCCGGTCTTGAACGCGATCTGCGGCGCGCCCTGTGTCAGGCGGCCCGGCATGCGGCCCGCAGGCGCCGGCGAACCCTGCAGGATACGGATGATCTCCGCCGCGCTCGCCTCGCCCATCAGCCGCCGGCCCGGCGCCTCATAGTTGGCGCGCTCCTCGTCGGCGCGGAACACCAGCGGCTTGGCCACGCCGCCATCGCCCAGCGCCGCATAGAGCAGCGCCAGTTCCCGCTCGGTCAGCCCCGCCCCGCCGAGGGCCAGCGCGAGGCCGGCGCTGTGCCCGGAGGCGCCGCTATAACGCGGCCGCGCACCGGCCATCGCCAGCTGCGCCGAAAACCGCTCCGTCCCGATCCGGTCGAGCATCAGCACGGCCGGTATATTCAGCGAATGCTGGAGCGCGTCGGACACGCGCACATCGCCCCGGAACATCCGGTCGAAATTCTCCGGCTGGTAACCCGCAAACTGGTGCGGCAGGTCTTCCACGCGCGTATCCGCCGAGGCGATGCCGTCGTCGAAAGCCATGCCATAGATGAACGGCTTCAGCGTCGAGCCCGGCGAGCGCGAGCGGTTGGTCAGGTCGATCCACCCGCCCGCGCGGTCACGCGAGGCCGAGCCGACCAGCGCGCGCACTGCCCGCGTCGGCACATGCACCACGATCGCCGAGACCTGCACGTCGGGGCCTTCCGCCTCGGCGCGCGTCAGCGCGATCCGCTCAAGCTCCGCCTGCAGGCCGGCGTCCAGCGTCGAGCGCACGTCCTCGCGCCGCCCGCTCGCCAGCACCGCATCCGCGCCGTGCCAGGCCCGGTCCGGAAAATCCAGCCGCCGCGCCGGCACCGGCAGCGCCGCCACCTCCTCGGCCTCTTCGGGCGCAAATACGCCATAGGTGCTCAGCTTCGCCGCCACCCAGTCGCGCGCCTTCTTCGCCTGCGCCGGCCGCCGGTCCGGACGGCGCACCTCAGGCGACTGCGGCAGCGCGATCAGTAGCGCAATTTCATCCGACGACAGATGATCCGCCTCATGCCCGAAATAGCTCCAGCTCGCCGCCCGCACCCCTTCCAGGTTGCCGCCATACGGCGTCAGCGTCAGGTAGAGCTCAAGAATCTCCTCCTTGCTGAACCGCCGCTCCAGCTGGTTCGCCCGCCACAGCTCCACCAGCTTCGAGCCGATATTGCGCGGCCGCGGCTCCAGCATCCGCGCGGTCTGCATCGTGATGGTCGAGCCGCCCGACACGATCCGCCCCGCCGCCGCGCTGTCGATCACCGCGCGCGCCATGCCGGACCAGTCCGTCCCGTGATGGCGCCAGAACCGCTTGTCCTCCACCCGCACCAGCGCGTCGAGAAAAGCCGGGTCCACGTCCTCCAGCCTCACCGCAAACCGCCAGCGCCCGTCCGGCGCCGCAAATGCCCGCAGCGGCTTGCCGTGCCGGTCGGTCACCAGCACCGAGTTGACGTGCGCCCGCGTCAGCGGCGGCGGAAACAGCGCGTCCAGCAACAGCATCGCTGCCACGAGGCCCACCAGCCCCGCCACAAGCCGCCGGGGCCAGGCGTCAGACCCCGCGAAGGATCTGAGCCTGGCCCCAAACTTGGCCCCGTACTTGGCCAGAAACGCGGCCGGGAACTGCAACGCCGCCCCCTTACTTGCCGCCGGCCGTACCCTGCGCGGCGAGGATCGTCACGCGGCCCGGCGCCGAGCGGCCGAACACTTCCGGCCGGTACATGTCCTCCGCCACGACCCCCGGCAGCGCGAACGTGCCCGGCGTCACCGCCCGCACCACGTAGGCCAGCGTCACCGCGTCATCATAGACGTTGATGGCCGCCACGAACCGGTCGTCCTGCGCCTGCGACGTCTGCGCCTGCGCAATCGTGCCGAGGAAGTCGAACGCGCCCGCCCGGACGCGGTCCTCACCGGTCGACCAGTCATACTCCACCACGCGGGCGTCCGCCGGACGCAGCACCGTCTCGATCTCGAAACCGGCCGGCAACAGGTCCGCCACGATCACCGGGTTCAGGCGGCGCTCGTCCGGCGTCACCGTCAGGCCGACCACGAACTTGTCGCCCTGCCGCACCTGGTCGAGTTTCACCGGCGAGCCCTGCAGCGTGTAGAACTGCTTCTCGGCCTTCAGCTTCGACGACACCGCCGGCGGCGGCGACGACGGCGCCCCGGTCACCAGCACAGTGCGGAACACCGGCGCCTTCGCATTCAGCTTGAAGCTCACCCCGCCCGAAGCCTGCGCTTCGGTCAGCATGTACTGACGCTGGTTGTCATTGCCATTGCCAAGGCCGGTCACACTGACCTGCACGCCGGCCTCGCCCTTGGTCAGGGCGTTGACGGCCTGCAGCATGTAGGACTTCTCCTGCGTCGTCAGGCTGGAGGCTTCCGGCACGTCCTTGCTGAGCTTCGTCGCCAGCCGGTCCACCACATCAGGTAGTTCGGCTTCCGAGGCGAGCGCCAGCATCGCGGCGAGGTCGCGCAGCGGCGTCTGGTAATAGTCGCCGTCATTCTTGTAGCCGAGCTTGGCTTCCGCCGACTTGAACGCCGAGGCCGCCCGGGCCCGGTCGCCCAGATAGGCGAGGCCGGCCCCGATATGCGCGCGGGCGAGCGGGCTGGCGATATTGTCCAGCTCGCGGTCATGCAGGTAGCGCAGGCGAGAGATGTCCGCCTGCCCGGCTTTTGCCAGCACATAAAGGGCGTAGGCGGACGACCGGTACATCATCTGCTGCTGCGTGTCGGTCGAATACTGGCCCTCGTACACATCCGTGTCGTAGCCATACACCCGCCAGGCATCGCCCGTGGCCACGCTGCGCAGTGCGCCGTAAGCCCGGCTCAGCGCCTCGTCCGGCACCGAATAGCCGGCCTGCTTGGCGCGGTAGACGAAGTCGGTCGCATAAGCGCCAAGCCACGGCGTGGCATAGCCGTCGCCCTCACGCCACAGGCCGAACGCACCGTCCGCCCCCTGACGGTTGAGGATGGTGTTGAGCGCCACCTGCACCTTGTCCCGCGCATTGTCGCGCGAGCCTTTCGCGCCCATCGCCACCAGCTGCTCGGAATAGATCAGCGGCAGCGCGCGGCTCGTCAGCTGTTCGGTGCAGCCATAGGGATAGCGGTCGAGCGAAGCATACAGCGTCGCCGGATCGACGGGGATCGGCGAGAAGCCGACCGCCACATCCACCGAGCCCGGCACGTACCCGCGGAGCACGTCGCGCGCGACGCTGAACGTCTCGCCCGGGCGCATCAGTTTCGTCGTGGCCCGCGATT
Organism: Acidobacteriota bacterium; assembly: GCA_016712445.1. Classification (NCBI taxonomy): domain Bacteria; kingdom Pseudomonadati; phylum Acidobacteriota; species Acidobacteriota bacterium. The sequence goes on from JADJRB010000001.1 coordinate 545,207, forward strand.
CCGGCAGGTAGGGCGAGCGCGTCTGGATCTCGTAGCTGCGGGTCACCGAATATTTCTCGGGGCCCGTCACTTCGAGGCGCAGCGGCGAAATGCCTTCCGCCTTCGCCGACACACGCACCGGCACATCGGCGCGCTGCGCCTTGCCCAGCGTGCGCATCAGCGCCGCTTCCGCCACCGTCACCTGCTGGCCGCCCGACACTTTCGCCGTGAACTGGCCGGCCGCAAGCTCGACGTTGTCGATCGACGCGGTGATCACCGCCTCGTCGCCCGGCGCCAGGAAGCGCGGCATCACCAGGTCCGCCGGCGCCTTGTCCCGCACCTTCATCTTCTGCTCGGCATGGCCAAGGCCGGTCGCCGACCAGGCCACCGCCATCAGGCGCAGCTCGCCGTTGAACTCCGGCAGCGCCAGCGGGATCTTCGCCCGCCCGTTGCGGCCGACTTCCACGAGGCCCGAGAAGATCACCACCGATTTCGTCGGCACCACCGTCAGGCCCTCGCCGCCCAGCTGGTCACCGCCGACGCGCACTTCCGCCGGCAGGCCCATGTTCGGGTCCAGCAGGCGGCCGTAATCGTCATGCAGTTCCACGCCCAGCGCCTTGCGGCCGAAATAATGGGCCACCGGATCGGGCGACTTGAACTTCGTCAGCTGCAGGATGCCTTCGTCCACGGCGGCCAGCGTCAGGTAGACCTTCTCCTTCGGCCCGCCTTCCACCTTCACCTCGACCGATTGCTCCGTACGCGGACGGGCTATCGCCGGTGCGTCCAGCGTCACCTTGAAGGTGCGCGAGTCCATGTCCACCGGCACATGCGCCACGCCCACCGCGCGGCGCGGCTTGGCCCGCAGCACAGGGTCGCGGCCCGAATACACCGTCACCATCACATAGGCGCCCTCGCCCCAGTCGGCTGTCACCGGCAGCGTGATCTTGGTGCCCTTGGCGGAGACCGCCACATTCTGCACCGTCAGCACACGGTCGGTCGCCACCACCACCTGCGCCTGCCCGTCATACGGCGGCACGATGGTCAGCTCGGCATTCTGGCCGGCTTTCGGCGATTTCTCGGCGGCGACCACTTTCACGCGGTCCGGCGCTTCGGTGCCGTCCTCGCTGGTCCAGCCGCCCCAGCCCACATAGAAGCTGCTGCTCGCCCCGGCGCTCGCATTGGCGCCCTGGCCTTCGACGATCAGCTCATGGCTGCCCCATTCGAGCCCCGGCGCCTTGATCTCGGCCGTGCCGCCCGCCGGCGTGTTGACCACGCCCTCGTTGACCTTCGTCACCGTGCGCGACCGTCGCCAGGTCCACTGGTCGCCGTCCTTGTACCAGTCATAGTGGTAGTCGATCGCCAGCACTTTCCAGCTCAGCCGTTGCGCCACCGCCACGCCGTCCGCATTCACCGAGACGACTTCGAACTTCGCCTCGCCGCCTTCCTCGACACTCGACTCGAAGGCCGGCTTCACGCCGACATACAGCGCCTCAGGCCGGTAAGGCACGCGCACGCTCTCGGCGACCGCGCGCCCGCCCGGCTCCAGCACGCTGACCACCGTATTGAGGCGCAGCGGCAGGCCGGAATTCGACCCCGCCGTGCCCGGCGACAGGCGGATCACCGCCTTGCCGGCGCCGTCCGTCGTCGTGTCATCGAACTCGAGGATCTGTTCCTCGAAGGTCTGGTCATGCCGTCCATAGGTGAAGCCCTTGAACGCCGCGAACGGCGCGGGATCGGCCTCCAGCCGTGCCTCGGCTTTCACCGTCAGGCCCGCGCCCGGCGCGCCATACAGGAACCGCGAGTCGATCTCGACATCGCGCACCCCGCCCGCCTTCAGCGGCTTCGTCTCATCCGCCTTCACATCCACCGCAATCCGCTGCGGCACGAAATCCTCGACCGCGAAGCGCGCTTCGCCCGCCGTCGCCGTGATCCCGTCAATCTCGATTGTCGCGCGCCACTCGCCGCGCGAAGCCCCCTTCGGCAGCGCGAAGGTCGACAGCACGGCGCCCGGCGCCGGATCGGTGAACCGCACCTTCGAGGCGACCAGCCCGTTCGGACGGTAGACCACAAGGTGCCCGTTGCGCCCGGTCACCTGCCGGCCCGCGCGGTCGCGCAGCATCGCCGTCAGCTCGACGCTTTCGCCCGGCCGATAGATGCCGCGATCGGTATAGACATAGGCGTCCACCGGGCCCGGCGTCTGGCGCCCGCCAACGTCATCTTCCGACAGGTCGACTGGCGCGCGCGCAAGATCGAGCGCCGCCAGTTCACCGTCCGCTGCCGTCGCCAGCACCAGGCGCGGGGCCATGTTGCCCTGCCCGTTCATCAGCGGCGCATCGAACGTGATCCGCCCCTGGTCGTTCGGCTTGCCCTCGGCCAGCACCGCGTTGTTGGCCGCGATCAGCTGCACCGTCGCGCCCTTCACCGTCTTGCCGTCCTTCAGCGAGCGCACGGTCACGTCCAGCCCGTTCTCGCCGCGATACGCCGTCAGCGCCAGATCAGTCAGCAGGATCCACCGGCCCGACGAGGCCGCCGGACCTTCCGCATCCGAAAGCTCCGCCGCATCCGTCACGCTGACGAAATACGCGCCCGGCTTCATCGGCCCGACCACGTCCTGCAGCGGGAACACCGTCACCACCGGCGCATTCGCCGTATTGGCAATCTCCATCGTGCCGGTGAACAGCTCCTCGCCGACATCCTCCGGCGAATCCGGTCCCCACATCCACGACCACTGGCCTTGCCCCGTGGTGGTGCCAGCATTGATGTTCTTGAATACCAGCGCGCGGTCATTGATGCGGCTGACCACCACGCGCACCTTGTCGACGTTCACCGTCTCGATCGGCAGGCCATCCGCATTCTCGCGCGGCAGGATCACGCCCGTGCCCTTGAAGCCGACGAACGGCGGCCGGTCAGCAAAGTCCACCGGCACCGTCTCGGCGCGTTTCAGCGTCCGCCCGTCTGCCGCCGGCAAGCCCGCGAGGATCGTCGCCGTGCGCGTCGTGCCGAAGCTCAGACCGCCGACGCACAGCTCGCGCCCTTCCACCGAATAGGCCGCCCGGAAGGCCGGCTTGAACTCGACATAGGGAGAATAGTCCGTTTTCGGATCAAGCGCGGCGGAGAACACGAAACAGGCCAGCGGCTGTTCGGTGGAGGTGTCGATCCGGTAGCGGAAGTAGGAGAATTCCTGGTTGGCAGCATCGGCAGCGCGCTGGCGCGCCTCTTCCCGCTTGCGGGCGGCGACTTCGTCGGCGGGCGAGCGCTCGACCATCACCTGCGCGTCGCTGTTGTCACCCGGGTCCTTCACATTGTTGGAACCCCCACAGGCCGCCAGTGCAAAAAGTGCTGCTGTGGCCAGCGTGCGCAGGCCCCCCCATTGGCCGCGTACCATGAATGACATTGACCTGACTCCTCCCGGTTCTGCTTCAACTCTTACACAGGAACCGGGCGGCGCCAACGGGGCGCGAATCCGGCGGAAGCAAGAATAATCAAGGAGATTGCGTGCCGGCCGGGCCCGTCTCCGCCGCCAGGATCGCCGCCAGCCCTTCGCGGTAGGTCGCATACGCCGGCCGCCATCCGAGCGCCGCCTTCGCCCGCGCATTCGAGACGCGCTTGCACTCGGCATAGAAGCTGCGCCCCATCTCGCTGAGCCCCGCCGCTTCGAAATCCACCTCCGGCGGAACCGGCACACCCAGCAGACGCGCCGCCTCTGCCGTCACATCCTGCGGCGGCGCCGGCAGGTCGTCGCAGAGGTGGAACACGCCGCGCGCATCCGGCTTCGCCAGCAGCGCCGCCAGCCCGCCCGCGATGTCGTCCACATGGACCCGCGAGAACACCTGACCCGGCTTCACCACCCGCTGCGCCGTGCCGTCCCGCAACCGGTCGAAGGCCGAGCGCCCCGGCCCGTAGATCCCCGGCAGCCGCACGATCCGCGCGCGCCCCTCGCTCACCGTCAGCCATTGCGCTTCCGCCGTCACCCGCGCCTCTGCGCGGCGCGATCCCGGCGCCACCTCGCTCCATTCGAAGGCCCAGCCGCCATCGAGATCGCCGTAAACGCCGGTCGTCGAGAGATAGGTCACCGAAGCCGCCGTCTCCGCCTGCAGCCCCGCCGCCAGCGCCGCCGGGCACCCCTCCGCCCCCGGCGGCAGCGTCACCAGCCAGTGCGCGCGCGCCGGCACCTCCACCGGCCCGGTCCCGTCCCAGCCCTGCGCCGCAATGCCGGCGGCCTGCAGCCGCGCCGCCTTCTCCGCCGTCCGCACGGTCCCCGCCACGGCCCAGCCCGCCGCCCGCAGCCGGCCGGCCAGCTGCAGGGCGCTATAGCCAAGTCCGAAAACAAAAAGCAGAGATTGCCGGGATGTCATTTGCCTAAGCCGGTACGCCATAGCCTAAAGCGCTTGGATAGCCGTTTCGGAGTCGCCTGCCCATGTCCCTGATCGCCCTCGCTGCCGGCACCGTGCTGATGCTGCAATCCACCGGCGCCCAGCTCGCCGTCAAGGAGCAGGAGCGCCTTGAGGCCTGCGTCGCCAAGATCGAGACCGATCCGGAAAACGCCTACGAGGACGGCCTCGCCTGGACCTTCGAGGGCAACCGCCCCGGCGCCCGCCAGTGTACCGCCCTCGCCCTGATCGCCCTCGGCAATTACGAGACCGGCGCCGACCGCTTGCAATCGCTCGCCTCCTCCACCGATGGCGGCACCGCCGAACAGCGCGCCGTCTACCTCTCGCAGGCGGGCCAGGCCTGGATCATGGCCGGCATGCCGGACATCGCCGTCACCACGTTTTCCGACGCCCTGAAATTCGCGCCCGGCACGCTCGACCTGCTGCTCGACCGCGCCAGCGCCTACATGATGCTCGAAGACTGGGACAAGGCGATGTCCGACCTCGACCTCGCGATCGCCAATTCCCCCAGCCACGGCCCGGCCTACCAGCTGCGCGCCGAAGTGAACCTCAACAAGAAGAAGTACGACCTCGCGATGCGCGATGTCGAAGCCGCCATGGCCGCCGATCCGAAGAATATCGACACCCTTCTGGTGCGCGGCCGCGTCCGTGAAGCGATGCGCCTCGCCGAGGCCGATGGCGGGATCGAACGGGTCGACTGACCCCCGGCTTATGCAACAAAATTCGGGGGTTCAGCCCTCGTGATTTCAAGCACTTGCAAGATAATCCGGCAAACTTATGCAGACCCCCTCCGGGCCGGGTTATACTGCCTGCATGACCGAGCCCCGCCCCACCTTCCCTGATCCCGCCGCCGCCCTGATCGGCGAAGCGCGCGAGCTGTCGGCCGGCCTCGTCGCCTTCGTGTTCAACCAGCTGCGCGACCTCCCCGCGGCCGCGTTGACACCCGCGCTCCTGCGCACGTTCCTCCGTACCGTGATCAAACCGTGCGAGGCGCTGGTCCGCCGCGCCATCTGGCTGCTCGCCGCCCGCATGAAGCCGCTGGCCCGCCGCGCCGCCCATCCGCGCCCCGGCACACACCCGCCCATGCCCCCGGCCGCGCCTCAGCCGCGCGCCACCCGCGTGCCCGCCTTCCGTCTCACCGAACCTGTCCGCATGTCGCGGCCCCGCGGCCCGCAGCCGCGCATTTCCATCTTCGGCGACGCGCCGCCAGCCCGCCCGGCGCCGCCGGTAAGCCCTGACACCTTCAACCAGCGTTTCGTCATGCGCCTGGCCGCCCTGCGCAATGCCTGCGCCGATCCGGACCGCTGCGCCCAGCGCCTGCTGCGCCGCCTCGCCCGCACCCGGCCCGCGGCGCGGCCGCTCAGGACCGCGCCGCCGCCCGGCCTCAAGGCCGCCCGCACCGAGCGCATCAAGTCCCTGTTCGCCGACCTCGACGCGGCCACGCAAGCCGCCTGGCCCCGCCTCGCCAACACGTCCTGACGTCAGCGCGCCTTGCCGCCGAAAGCGCCTCCCCCGCACCGCTGGGGAGGATAAGGGTGCTTCCGGATGCTGCGTCATCCTCCCCCGTTTACGGGGGAGGTGGCAGGCCGCGCAGCGGACTGACGGAGGGGGCGACGCCGTCTACCCCAACACCCCTCACCCGTACCGCGCTTCCAGCATGGACCACACCGCGCGCAGCCCGCACGGCGCGCCGCCATCCGGGCGGCCATACTTCGCCTTGCGCCAGGCCCAGATGTCGAAATGCGCCCAGCTTTTCGCGGTGACGAACTGTTTCAGGAACACCGCCGCCGTGATCGAGCCGCCAAAGCTGCCGCCGGAGTTCACCAGGTCTGCAACCGGACTTTTCAGGTCGGCAAGGTAGGGGTCCCACAGCGGCATTCGCCAGACCGGATCACCCGTCCGCGCCGACGCCGCCAGCACATCCGCCGCCAACGCTTCATCATCCGTATACAGAGGGGCAAGGTCCGCCCCCAGCGCCACGCGCGCCGCGCCGGTCAGCGTGGCAAAATCCATCAGCAGGTCCGGATCTTCCTCACACGCCCGCGCCAGCGCATCGCCAAGCACCAGCCGCCCCTCGGCATCGGTATTGTCGATCTCCACCGTCAGCCCCTTGCGGCTGGACAGGATATCCCCCGGCCGGAAGGAATTGCCCGAAATCGCATTCTCCGCCGCCGACACATAAAGCTTCAGGTGCACCGGCAGCTTCGCGCCCATCACCAGCTCCGCCAGCGCGATCGCATGCGCCGCCCCGCCCATGTCCTTCTTCATGATCCGCATGCCGTCGCCGCCCTTGATGTTCAGGCCGCCGGAGTCGAACGTGATGCCCTTGCCCACCAGCGCGACCTTCGGATGCGAGGAATCGCCCCAGGTCAGCTCCAGGAACCGCGGCGCCACCCCCGCCGCCCGGCCGACCGCATGCACCATCGGGTAATTCTCGGTCAGCAGGTCATCGCCGACGACCGCCTTCAGCGTCGCCCCATGCGCCTTCGCCAGCCCGGCCATCTCGGCTTCCAGCCCGGCCGGCGTCATGTCAGCCGCCGGCGTGTTGACGAGGTCGCGCAGGTGCGCCGCCGCGTCCGCCTCGCGGGCGAGCTGCTCGCCCTCCTTGCCGCCCGGCACCTTCAGGCGCGGCGGCGAAGACTTGTCCTTCTTGTAGCGCTCGAAACGGTACGCCCCGTCCGCCCAAGCCGAGGCGATGTTCGCGAACGGCTGGCCGCTGTCCTCGGCAATCTCGTAATCGCCCTGCGGCAACTTACCCGACAGCGCCGCCACCGCCAGCGCGTCCTTGCCCGCGCCGAGCCCGAACACGACCTCGGCGACCCGACCGTCCTCGCCCGGCACCAGCACCGTCTGCCCCGCCGCCCCGGTAAAGCCCTGCGCCGCCGCGATCGCCCGCGCACCCGGGAACGGATCGTCCTTCAGGTCCGCAAAGCTGCGGGCAGTGTAGAGGTAAACACGCGCGGCGTGCTTCGGCTTGGTCGTGAAGCTCTTGTGCATGGCTTTTTCCTGACGGCTTGCGGTGGTTAAGGCCGGCCCCGGCGGCGTTAACCGAACCTTGACCCCGCCCGTTCAATATCCGGGATGATGCGACCGATCCAGACATGGAGCCCCCAGATGTCCAGCGCCAAAACGTCCCTGGCCCTCCTGGCCTTTGCCATCGCCGCCTCCACGTCCGCCTGCGCCACGGCGCCGAAGGCCGACAAGGATGCCGAACGCGCCATGAAAGCGGCCATGCAGCCAGCCTCTGCCGAGGAACGCGCCGCTGCCAATCGCGCCGACCCGCTGACCCGCGCCAACTTCTGGGCCAAGGAAAACCTCAAGAACGAGGAAGACCTCGAAGTCAGCCTCGAATTCGCCCGCGCCCTGCGCGAGATCGGCAGCCATGACCGCGCCATCGACGTGCTCGCCAAGGCGCTGATCGTACATCCGGACGATGCGGACGCGCTGATGCTGATGGGCCGAATCCAGATGGCCAAGGGCGACATCCCCAGTGCCGGTCGCGCCTTCAACCGCGCCGTCGAGGTCGCACCGGCCCGCGCCGAAACCTGGGCCGCCCTCGGCACCACCTACGACCGTCAGGGCCAGCACCGCCTCGCCCAGACCGCCTACCAGAAGGCGCTCGAGATCGAGCCCTACCGCACCACCACGCTGACCAATTACGGCCTCTCGCTCGTCCTGTCCGGCGACCTTGCCGGCGCCGAAGCGAAGCTGCGCGCCGCCGCCGCCAATCCCGACGCCGGCGCCCGCGTCACCGAGAACCTCGCCCTCGTCCTCGGCCTGCAGGGCCGCTTTGACGAGATGAAGACGCTGAGCGAAGCCAGCGCCCCGGACCAGGTCGTCGACCAGAACGTCGCGCTCCTGCGCGCGCTGATCCAGCCCGCCCGCAGCTGGGACGCACTCGCCGACACGCCGCAACCGACCGCCGTCGCCGCCCTGAACACGCCCGCCGAAACCCCGGCCGCCTCCCCGACCACCCCGGTCGAAGACTCCCCCGGCCGAACCCTCCGCCTACGGAATTAAATTGCACGCGACAAACAGTGCGCAGACCTCACTCAAGATCGAGCACATTCGCTGTGCGATCGCCAGTGAAGCCAACCCTACCCAATTTCCGTGAAGTAGTAATCAGATTTGGTCGGACGATTGCGCCACAAAAAGCCAGAAGCTGGCGTATCTCGTAGCAACAATATTTTTGTTTCGCGTGCGCCGACATCAAACGAAATCGTGTTTGAATGCCATTTGGAGACGGTAGTTCCCTGCTTCTGGCCGTACTGCCCAATCACCTGCTCATGTTCAAAGCTTGCAGCAGTGAGGTGGATCCGGCCCGGGCGCACTTGAAATCTCAAGGAACTATTTGACACAACGACTTTGGGCTCGTGGGGCCGATCAACTCGACCTCCTTGCTTGTTCTCGCGGCGTCGAAGATCGTCGAAAAACCAATCTGAATATGCCTTCCAGTACTCAGGAAACGGCATCCACGAACCGTCTGCGAGAAGAATGTCTCCACCGGACGGATGCAGGTCGTGGTAGTAAAGTAGGCTTTCAATTCGAAAAGGCTCCGCACCTGCTATGATAGTCGGACGAAAAGCAATTTTTAGTGAGGTTACTACAATGTTGGCCAGCGATAGCGACGGGTTGGTCAAAATGGCATTTAACCGCAATGCTGTGTGCTCAATCGCATTGTAGTCCCCATCTGCCAAACGAATGCTATGGAGATCCGTCAAACTGCGTGTTTCATCTATTGAAACTTCCGGCAGTTTAGTTTGATCAAGGCATATGGGTAACAGCCAAGGTACCGAAGGCGCGAGTGTTTTGGCGCGTTCAATGGCAATCGCCAATTCGGCGTGAACATAGGACGTCGGACGCAGATAGAATTGGTCTGAAACACATAGAAGAAACGCGCCTGCTTGATCAATTTTGCGTTTGACCTTTTCACGCCACTGTTCGCCAAGTTCCATCCCTACCTCATCAATCCAGTAGGCAATGGAAAGCTTATCCAACGCGTCCAAAAGCGGCCGAATTTTGGAAACGTCTTCGCGAAAATACGACACAAACACATAGGTCATCGACGCCTCGATTTTCGATGTCTTCATCCAGGATAGCAATCGAAATGAGTCGTTTCCGCAATAGTGAAAGTAGAAGGCGGCACCATGAAGTGCGGGATCGAACTAGATGCCACACCGCTAAACTCGAGAATTGCTGTGATGATAGACGCTGAGTTTAATCCGGTCACGGTGCATCAGGCCGGATTCTAAGCGCCACCCACAGGAGGTCGCTCGACAAGCCCGGCGCGTGGCCTAGTTCCTGCGGATGACCATCCGGAACCTCATCCTCGTGCTGGGCGACCAGCTGTCCATGCGCAACCCTGCCCTCTTGGCGGGCGACCGCGCGCGCGACCGGATCCTTATGGTCGAGGTGGCCGAAGAGACCACCTATGTGCGCCATCACAAGAAAAAGATCGCCTTCATCCTCTCGGCCATGCGCCATTTCTGCGCGGCGCTGCGCGAAGACGGCTGGACGGTGGACTATGTCCGCCTGGATGACGACCCAAATCGCGGCTCGTTCCGGGGCGAGGTCGAGCGCGCCGCCGCGCAGCACGGTCCCGAACGCATCTGCGTGCTGGAGCCCGGCGAATGGCGGGTGCGTGCCGACATGGACACCTGGCAGGCGGCGCTCGGCCGTTCGGTCGACATCTTCGAGGACACCCGCTTCCTCTGCTCGCAGGCCCGCTTCCGGCAATGGGCCGCAGGCCGCAAGCAATTGCGGATGGAATATTTCTACCGCGAGATGCGCAAGGCGACCGGCCTCCTGATGAACGGCGACGCCCCCGCTGGCGGCCAATGGAATTACGACGCCGAGAACCGCAAGCCCGCGAAAGCCGACCTGTTCATGCCCCGCCCGCGCCCGGCAGCGCCAGACGCGATCACACGCGGCGTGCTCGATCTCGTCGCGACCCGCTTCGGCGAGCATTTCGGAGACCTTGAACCCTTCTGGTTCGCCGTCACGGCAGAAGGCGCCGAGGCGGCGCTGCAGGATTTCATCGCAGAGGCCCTGCCCCGCTTCGGCGACTTCCAGGACGCGATGCTGGAAGGCGAACCCTTCCTCTACCACTCCGTCCTGTCGCTCTACATCAATGCCGGCCTGCTCGATCCCCTGCACGCCTGCCGCCAGGTGGAGGCGGCCTACTATTCAGGGCATGCCCCGCTGAACGCCGCCGAAGGGTTCATCCGCCAGATCATCGGATGGCGCGAATATGTGCGCGGACTCTACTGGCTGAAAATGCCGGCTTACCGCGAGCAGAACGCCTTGCAGGCCACCCGGCCCCTGCCCGCCCTCTACTGGACCGGCGAGACGGACATGGCCTCTATGCGCGCCGCCATTGGCCAGACGAAGCGCGAAGCCTACGCGCACCATATCCAGCGGCTGATGGTCACCGGGAACTTCGCGCTGCTCGCGGGCATCGATCCGCACGAGGTCCACGAATGGTACCTTGCGGTCTATGCCGATGCGTTCGAATGGGTCGAGCTGCCGAACACGCTCGGCATGAGTCAGTATGCGGACGGTGGCCAGCTCGGCTCGAAGCCCTATGCCGCCAGCGGCGCCTATATCAATCGCATGTCCGACCATTGCGGCAACTGCGCCTATGACGTGAACCGCAAATATGGCGAAGGCGCCTGCCCGTTCAATTCATTGTACTGGGACTTCCTCGCCCGCAACGAAGCCCGCCTGAAGGACAATCCCCGGATGCGCCAGATGTACGCCGCCTGGGCGCGCATGCCGGACGACAAGCAGCAGGCCTACCGGGCCAGCGCGGCGGCCTTCCTCGAGACGCTTTAGATCCGCAGGTCAGTCCGTATCAAAACGGATGCCCTGCGCCAGCGGCAGCGCGCTGGAATAGTTGATCGTATTGGTCGCCCGGCGCATGTAGGCCTTCCAGGAATCCGAACCGGACTCGCGTCCGCCGCCGGTTTCCTTTTCGCCGCCGAACGCGCCGCCGATCTCGGCGCCGGAGGTGCCGATATTGACGTTCGCGATCCCGCAGTCCGAGCCGGACGCCGCCACGAACCGCTCCGCCTCGCGCAGGTCGGTCGTGAAGATCGAGGAGGAAAGCCCCGCTGCCACGGCATTGTTCAGCGCGATGGCTTCGGAAAGCTCCGTGTACGTCATCACGTAGAGGATCGGCGCAAACGTCTCGCGCAGGACTGGCCCCACCTGCCCCGGCATGACCACCAGTGCCGGGCGGCGGTAGACCCCGCCATTGGCCTCTACCGCTTCACCGCCAAACACCTCGCCGTCCGCGGCTTTTGCTTCGGCCAGCGCGGCCGTCATCGCCTCGCCCGCAGCGGAGTCGATCAGCGGGCCAACCAGCACGCCCGGCGTCAGCGGATTGCCGACCTTGGCCGAGGCCCAGGCCGACTTGAGGCGAGGCACCAGCGCGTCCGCAATCGAGGCATGAACGAACAGCCGACGCATCGTCGTGCAGCGCTGGCCCGCCGTTCCCAGCGCCGAGAAGGCAATCGCCCGCACTGCCAGGTCAAGATCCGCAGACGGACAAACAACGCCGGCATTGTTGCCGCCCAGCTCAAGGATCGTCTTGCCGAACCGCGCCGCCACGACCGGGCCGACCGCCCGGCCCATCCGCGTCGAGCCTGTCGCTGAAACCACCGCGATCCGCGCATCGGCGGCCAACGCGGCGCCAATCTCCGGCCCGCCGATCAGGCACGCCGCCAGCCCCTCCGGCGCCTCGCCAAAGGCCTGCACCGCGCGTGTAAAAACCGCCATCACGGCCAGCGCCGTCAGCGGCGTCTTCTCCGACGGTTTCCAGATCACCGGGTTGCCACACACCAGCGCCAGCGCCGCGTTCCACGCCCACACCGCCACCGGGAAATTGAACGCCGTGATGACCGCCGTGATCCCCGCCGGATGCCAGGTCTCCATCATTCGGTGACCCGGCCGCTCGGACGCAATCGTCAGTCCATGCAGTTGCCGGGAGAGGCCGACCGCGAAGTCGCAGATGTCGATCATCTCCTGCACTTCGCCCATCGCTTCGGCGGGGATCTTCCCCGCCTCCAGCGTCACCAGCGTCGCGAGGTCATCTTTTGCTGCGCGCAGTTCCTCACCGAGCAGGCGCACCAGTTCGCCCCGGCGCGGCGCGGGCACGCTGCGCCAGGTAGCGAAGGCCGCCGCCGCGCGGGCGATGGCCAGTTCCACATTGGCCGGCGCGTCCGGAGTCAGGTGCGTGAGCACCTCGCCGGACAGAGGCGTACGGCAGGCCAGCGTGCCGGCGGTGCCGGCCGAGGGAATGGAGAATCGGGCGAGGGTTGCCGAAGCAAGCGGGATCAGGCTCATGCGCCGGGTCTAGCGGCGCCCCGCGCGCGGGGAAAGCCCCCGCCCGCCGGGATCAGGCGAAATCGCGGTTGACGACGTACTCGGTCACCTGCGGCGCGGCAGCGTTCTTTTCCTGCATCTTCTGGTACTTGATGTAGGCAGGGCCCAGCACGACGAGGAACAGCACGGGCAGGAAGAACAGGATCATCGGCACGGTCAGCTGCGCCGGCAGGGCGGCGGCCTTCTTCTCGGCTTCCGACATCCGCATCTCGCGGTTTTCCTTGGCCATCATCCGCAGCGCATCGCCGAGCGGCGTACCGTAACGCTCCGCCTGGCCGAGCGCCATGCAGACTGCTTTCACGCCTTCATGGCCGGTGCGCAGGGCAAGGTTCTCGTAGGCCTGGCGGCGGTCCGGCAGGTAGGAGAGCTCGGCCACCGTGATGCCGAATTCCTCCGCCAGCTCCGGCGAGGCCGTGCCGATTTCCTGGCTGACCTTGTTGAAGCCCATTTCGATCGACATGCCCGCCTCGACGCAGATCAGCAGCATGTCGAGCGAGTCCGGGAAGGCGCGCATCAGCGACTTCTGGCGCTTCTGGGCCATGTTGGAGATGTAGAGGTTCGGCGCGTAGAAACCGGCCGCCGCGCCAAAGGCGAGCGAGCCGTATTTCATCGTGATGTTGAGGCCGTGGTCGTTGACGTAGAAGATGTAGAGATAAGCGCCCAGCGCGCCGACGAAGGGCAGGATCATCCGTGCAAAGTAGAACGCCGAGATCGGACCCGGACCGCGTAGGCCAGCCTGGTTCATCAGCTTGACGACGTTCGGATCTTCCAGCGCCTTGGCGAGGTTCAGCTTCGAGGAGATGTCGCCGACAAGCGAATCGTCCTTGCGGCGAAGGCCCTTCTTCTCAAGCGCCGCGCGGCTCTGCTTGCGCAGTTTTTCGCGCTGCGTGGCGACCGCCTTGAGGCGCGTCTCCAGCTTGTTGCCCTGCAGGTAGGGCATGGCGAGCGTCAGGAAGGTGCCGAACACGGCGGCGAACACCAGGTAAGCCGCCAGCGTGTCAGGCTTGGTGAAGGAGACGAGGAACTCATACATTGCCGGCGCCCCCTACATGTCGAAGTTGATCATGTTGCGCATCACGGTGATGCCTGCGCCCATCATTCCGGCCGCCATCGCGAGGATGACGTGCCCGGTCTCGGTCAGGAACAGTTCCATGATGTAGTCCGGCGTCGTCATGAACACCATCAGGCCCACCGCGAAGGGCAGCGAGCCGATGATGAAGGCCGAGGCCTTGGCTTCCGACGACAGCGCTTTCACCTTCTCGCGCATCATCTTCCGTGAGCGGATGACGGTCGAGAGGTTGTTCAGCGCTTCGGAGAGGTTACCGCCCGCTTTCGACTGGATCATCAGCACGATGGCGAAGAAGTTCACTTCCTGCAGCGGCATGCGCTTGTAGAGCTGGCTCAGGGCACGCTCGAGGCCGGCGCCCATCGAGAGGTTGTCGGCAAAGGTCAGGAACTCCTTGCGCAGCGGCTCGGGGCTTTCCTTGGCGATGATGCGGATACACTCGTTCAGCGGCAGGCCGGTGCGCACGCCGCGCACGATCACGTCCAGCGCGTCGGCGAACTGGTTGACCATCTTCTTGTGACGGCCCTTGATCATCGTGTTGAGCACGAACTGCGGCAGGCCGAACGTGCCGGCGAATAGCGCCGCGGCGCACAGCACCGGGCGGCTCTTGAGGCTGATGCCATTGATGACGAGGCCGTCGGCGCCGGACATCCACACAACGCCCGCGCAGACGATGCCGGCGATCACCGAGACGATCCAGAACATCGTGATCGGCATTTCCAGGCCCGCCTGGGTCAGCTTCGAGCCGATATCCTGGTTTGCGGATTTCTGCCGGCGCTCCTTGTCCTGCTTGCGCAGGTTGTCGAGCATTTCCTGCGTCTTGGCGCGGCGCTTGGCGGTGTCGTCGGTTGTCTTGCTGAGCGCCTTCGACATCTGCGGCGCGCGCCCTGCCCCGATCTCGCGGGCCCGCTTCTTGGCGGCGTCGCCCTTGCCACTTGTCAGGGTGAAGCCGACGCCGACAATCGCGACGAAGGCCAGCACGGCAACGAGGAGGATAATGATATTGCTGCTCATCAGGCGTTGTTCAGCGCGTCGAGGGCATCAGCCAGCTCGCGCTCCATGTTGTAATACTGCGCACGTTCCCAGAAGCGCGGCCGGCCGATCCCCATGCCGCGGTGGCGGCCGATGATCTTGCCGTTGTCGTCCTCGCCGTCGATCTCGTATTTCAGCACGTCCTGCAGCACGATCGTGTCGCCTTCCAGGCCGAGCACTTCAGTGATGCCCATGATGCGGCGCGAGCCATCGCGCAGGCGCGAGGCCTGCACGACCACGTCGATCGAGCCGACGATCATTTCACGGATGGTTTTGGCGGGCAGCGAGAAGCCGCCCATGGTGATCATGGATTCGACGCGGCTCAGGGCTTCGCGCGCGGAGTTGGCGTGCAGCGTGCCCATCGAGCCGTCGTGGCCCGTGTTCATCGCTTGCAGGAGGTCGAACGCTTCCGGTCCGCGCACCTCGCCCACGATGATCCGCTCAGGACGCATACGCAGACAGTTCTTGACGAGGTCGCGCATGGTGATCTCGCCCGAGCCTTCAATGTTCGGCGGGCGCGTCTCGAGACGCACGACGTGCGGCTGTTGCAGCTGGAGTTCGGCGGAGTCTTCGCAGGTGATGACGCGCTCGCCCGGCTCGATGAAACCGGTGAGACAGTTGAGCAGCGTCGTCTTGCCGGAACCGGTACCGCCGGAGATCAGCACGTTACAGCGGCTATGTCCGATGATGCGCAACACTTCGGCGCCGGCCTCGCTGATCGAGCCGAAACGCACGAGGTCCTGCAGCTTCAGCTTGTCCTTCTTGAACTTACGAATGGTGAGCGTCGGCCCGTCGATCGCCAGCGGCGGCGCGATAACGTTCACGCGGCTGCCGTCCAGCAGGCGCGCGTCGCAGATCGGCGAGCTTTCATCGACGCGGCGACCGACCTGCGACACGATCCGTTGGCAGATGTTCATCAGCTGCGCGTTGTCACGGAAGCGGATGTTGGTGCGCTCGATCTTGCCGTTGACCTCGATATAGGTCGTGTCGGCGCCGTTGACCATGATATCGGCGATGTCGTCGCGCGCCAGCAGCGGCTCCAGCGGGCCATAGCCGAGCACGTCGTTACAGATGTCGTCGAGCAGGTATTCCTGCTCCGAGATCGACATCACGACGTTCTTGATACTGATGATTTCCACGACGATGTCGCGGATCTCCTCGCGCGCGCTCTCGGTGTCCAGCTGGGCAAGCTGGGAGAGGTCGATCGTGTCGATCAGCGCGTTGAAGACGGTCGTCTTGGTAGCGTAATACTGTTCGGAGTGCTGGTTGACCTTGCGGACCGGCTCCGGCTTGAATTCCGGCGTCTTCAGCTTGACCGGCGCGGCCGGCGCCGCAGCGGCAGCCGGCGCAGGCGCGGCAGGTTTCGGCGCAGCCGGCTTGGGCGCGGCCACCGCAGCGGCGGGTGCGCCGGGAAGCGAAGGGGCCGTTGAGCCAGAGCGTTTTCCGAAAGACATATGCCTACCCGTTCAGTCGAACCCGGCCTACTTGCCCAGAAGTTTCTTGAGGAAAGATTTCTCTTCCAGCTGCACGGCGCGGCCCGTCAGCCGGCTCGCCAGCTGGTCGATGGCAACCGAAGACTTGGCGACCGGCGAGGTCTCCGAAATCATCTGGCCGTTGTTGGCCGCCATGCCGAAGACTTCCGGCTCGAACGGCACGACGATCTCGGGATCGACACCGATGGCAGCGGCGAAGTCCTTCACCGGGATCTCCGGCCGCTTCGGCACGCCGCACATGTTCAGCACGAGGCGCGGCGCGTGGTCGTTGACGCGGTGACCCTTCAGCTGGTCGATCATGTTCTTGCCGTTGCGCAGCGAGGCAAGGTCCGGCTGGCAGACGATGATGACTTCGTCCGAGGCAATCAGTGTACTGCGCACCCAGTTGCTCCAGACGTGCGGCAGGTCGAGCACCATGTAGGGCACGTTGCGGCGCACGCTGTCGATGACGAGCGAATAGGACTCGTCCGGGATGTCCATGATCTGGTTGATATTGGCCGGCGCCGTGAACAGCGAGAGGCGTTCGGTGGCGCGCGCCAGCAGGCGTTCGATCACCGCGTTGTCCGCGCGCTCCGGCGCCAGCAGGGCATCGGCCACGGTCTGCGGCGTGTCCTGGTTGAAGTCGAGCGCGGTGGTGCCGAACGACAGGTCGAGGTCGACCAGCGTGGTGTTGACATGCGTGTTCTCGGCGAGCGCCCAGGCAAGGTTGTGGGCAATCGTCGAGGCCCCTACCCCGCCCTTGGCGCCGACCACCGAGATCTGCTTGCCGAGGAAGGGCGCATCCGGGTCCGCGAACAGGCTCGAGATGGAGCGGATGATCGACAGCGGCTGGAACGGCGGCACGAGGTATTCTGACACGCCGCGCGCAACCAGCTGGCGATACAGGCTGATGTCGTTGACGGCGCCGATGACCAGCACTTTCACATGCTCGTCGCAATGCTCGGCGAGCGCGTCGATCTCATGCAGCACCTGGCTTGCCTGGGCGGAGGATTCCACCATCAGCAGGTTGGGTGTCGTGTTGGCGCGCAGGTCCGCGATGGCGGCGGGGATGCCGCCGGGAATGTATTGCACCGTGGCGCGGCCCATGCGCCGGTCGGCGGCGCAGACCTGCAGCAGTTCGCGCGTCTCTTCGCGCTCGTAGAAGAGCTTGATCGAGATGGCAGGCAGCACGGCGTCGCCGCCCGACTGTTCCAGCGGCGCGAACGTGAACGGCGCCGGCGCCATGGCCTTGGCCGAGAAGTCCGATACCGATTGCACCGGTTGCTCCGCAAACGGATTTTCCGGAGCCGGGTCGTTCGCCCCGGTCAGCGTGTCCTCGGCAAAGACGTCTTCGAACTCGGTGCCGAAGTCATCTTCAAACAGTGCCGTTTCCTTGCCCATGTTACGCGTACTCCTGTTGCCGGACGCGCCGGCCTAGTTCACTGCCTGCGAGATGGCGCCGGATTCTTCACGTGAGCGTTCTGCGCCGGTGACTTCACCGAGGCGGAATTTCGCGAGGATGACTTCGCGGCGCGCGAGGTCGCTCTGGTCGAGCTGGCGGTTGCCGAGCAGGTCCGCCGGATCGGCGATCATGGCGGCAAGGTTGGTGCGCACCGAGCAGCCGAGCGTCGGCAGGTTGTTGTTGGACGAAACATCGCTGAAATCGAGCGTACCCTTGGACGCGCAGTCCGGCGCGACGGCATCATAGGCCTGGTAGGCCAGGATCATCGGCTGCGAGAAGGCTTCGCCGGCGCCGTGCGCCGCGCCGGAAATCTCGTCGTACTGGATGCCGTTTTCCCAGGCGATGGCGCGGGCCTCGGCCACCGCCGTCACCGCGAGCTGCGGATTGGCGCTCGCCGCCGGCAGCGACATCACCAGCGGACCATGGCCGCTCTGGGCGTAGGCGCCGACAAAGCTGCGGATGCGCGCACGGTCGGTCGAGGACAGCTCGCTGGCTTCCGGGCTGATCGCGATTTCGAGGAACTCGGTGCGCTTGGCCACGGTCACTTCGTTGCGGCTCAGCGCCGTGCCTTCGAGATAGGTGTCCGAGAAGGCCGTCGGCGCGCTGGAAGCGCAGGCGCCGAGCGACAGGAGGCCGGCGCCGAGCGCGAGGAGTTTGAGGTTTGGTCTGGAGGCGTTGCTCATTGCTCTATCCCCTATTCTTCCATGAAGCCCACAGGGCTGCGGTATTCTTCAGCCTTCACCGGTGCGCCGTCGCGGCCGTAGGTCGCGTTCAGCTTGCCGAAGAAGATGGTCTTGGCATCCGAGGCGTTGGCGAAACCGTCCGCAGGCGTACGAAGCTCGCCCTTGGCAGCCGGATTGACGAGGTAAGGCGTGACGATGACGACCAGTTCGCTTTCCTCGGAGATGAAATCGCGCGACTGGAACAATGCGCCGAGCACCGGAAGTTTCTTGAGGCCCGGCACCTGGTCGAGGTTCTGGCGGTCCTTGGAGGTGATCAGGCCGGCCATCATCATGGAGCCGCCCGACGGCAGTTCGATGGTAGATTCGGCGCGGCGTACCGTCAGGCCCGGCAAGGTAACGCCTTCGACCTGGATGACATTGCCATCGGCATCGACGACCTGCTGGCGCTGGCCCTGGAAAGCGCCCTGCGAGGTCAGCTCCGACACCTCAGTCGACACTTTCAGCGAAATGCGGCCTTCCGACAGCACCACCGGCGTGAAGCCGAGACCGACCCCGTAGGGCTTGAACTCAACCGTGATGCGGCCCTGGTTGTCCTGTCCCACCGGAACCGGGAACTCGCCGCCCGCAAGGAACTTGGCGCTCTCGCCTGACATCGCAACCATGTTCGGCTCGGCGAGCGTCTTGACCACGCCGATCCGCTCGAGCGCATTGATGGCAGCGCCGGCACGCGACTGGAAGTTGCCGCCATTGTAGTTGGTATAGTCGAGTTCGGTCGTGAGGCCGCCGAGCGAGCGTCCCTGGATCGGGAAACCGAGTCCGCTGGTGAATTCGGCGGCCGCAGCGAAGGGCGGGCTGAGCGCGGCAGATTCGAAATCGCCCCAGCTCGGCACGCCGGACAGGTTGATGCCGAGCTGCTTGACGACGTTGCGCTGCATCTCGACGATGCGCACTTCGAGCAGCACCTGGTCCGGCGCCGTGACGTGCAGCATGTTGACGATCTGCGGCGCGTCATTGCCCACCGGGAAGTAGGCGGAGACGAGCTTCTTCACCTGATCTGACTGCGCAAGGCTGTCGACCGAGCCGGTCATCACGATGCTGCCATTCAGGCTTTCGAGTTTCACCCGCGAATCCGGCACGTGGCGCGCAATTGTTTCGCTCAGCGCCGCCATGTCGGTTTCGACATAGATCGACAGGTCGAGCAGCGTGCGCCCGGCCCGGTCGAAGATGAGGGCGCTGGTCTGGCCGAATTTCACGCCGCGGAAAATGATCCGCTGCGAGGTCTGGACGACGGCATCGGCGATTTCCGGGTTGGCGATCACGACATCAGCGGCCGGTGCCTCAAGCTCGATGATCACCGACTTGTTGACGCCCACCGTGACATTGCGCGAGGTCGTGCTGTTGCCGGCCGAGGTGATGGTTGTTCCCATGCCGTTCGGCACTGTCTGGGCAGGCACCGGCAGGCCGGGACCGGCCGCAAGGATCGCGGAGACGGCGAGGATCTTCAGGATACGCATGTTCAGTTGCCCCCCACGCCGGCCGGCGCTGACTTGCCATTGCGCACAATCGTGATCCCTGCCCCGGCGGCGCCGCTGGTGCCTTCGAGTAGGTCGGTGCGCGGGAAGCGGTCGGTGCCGCTGATTTCGGTGTCGAGCGGGCGAAGCGACAGCGACACGTCGCCGACGCGCTGGGCCATGGCCACGAGCTCGGCCTCTTCGGGGGCAACCTCGATGGTGGCGGTGCTGCCGAGCCGCGCGGTTTCGCCTTCGGCGTTGACGGCATAGTTCTGGTCGATTGCCAGCACACGGACGTTGCGGATGACGGTTGTGGAGATCGTCCGTTCGCTGATGCCGCGGTCCGGGTCAGCCTTCTGGTCATAGGTGAGGATCAGGTCGACGCGGTCGTTCGGCAGGACAAAGCCGCCGGAGGCCGATTCGGCGGAGATCTCGATGGAGACAGCGCGCATCGACGGATCGAGCATCGTGGCGAGCAGACCCTGCTGGCCCTTCTGCACGATCTTCTGCGGCATCAGCGGCTCGCCCTTGTAGAGCGCAGTCTTGACGACCGAACCGGTCAGCGTCTCGATGGAGGCAGGCACGGTGGTCTCGACGAAATAGCCTTCCACCAGGCTCGCCTTCGGCCACGGCGCCCATTTCATCTCTTCGGCCTTGATCGTCTCGCCGACCGCGAAGTCGCGCGTCACGGTGAGCACGTCGACTTCGGAAACTTCCTTCTCCTGGATCAGGAGCTGTTCGCGCGTGACGGTTTCGGTCTGGATCCGGGGCTTGCTCAGCTGCAGGACGAGGAAGGCCGCGCCTCCCGCTGCTGCCAGCGCCATAAGCAGGATGATGATACGCATCGGCGACATACGGCGCCACTCCTTTTGCTCGAAGGCTCAGGTTGCCACGGGACGCAGCAAGCCTTTTCGTTCAACTTGAAATTCGCATGCTGCGCCTAAAGGAACGTTAACCGCCCAGGCCGATCGCTTCATAAAATCCAAGCAGTAGCGGCGAAGCAGCCCCGGCCAGGATCGCCCCGCCGGCAATCGCGACGCCGTAGGGCACGCCGCCCTTTTCCTCGAACGGCGCGCGCATGAATCCGGGCACGGACGAGGCCGGAACGCTCCGCTTGCCGATCATCAGCAGGAGGGCGCAGGCGCCGCCCACGATGGCCATGTAGTAGGCAAACGGCAGCGCCGCGGACGGGCCCATCCAGAGGATCACGGCGGGGATCATCTTGGCGTCCCCTCCCCCGAATACGCGGAAGGCAAACAGGCCGAAGGCGATGACGAAGGCAAGACCGGCGGCGAGGATGTGCCCGCCGAGGATTTCGAGCGGAACGCCGGAGACCAGCGCCGCCGGCACGAACAGGCCGGCCAGCGTCAGGTTCAGCCAGTTGGGAATGGTCAGCCGGTTGACGTCATGCAGCGCGGCAAAGACGCAGAGGGCCAGGAAAAGGCCGGCGAGGGCGGTGAGGATCATTGGGGGCAGCTCCGTCGGGATGTGCGCGCACGCTGCCGCAAAAGTTTGAATGAAGCCTTTCGCGCACGGGCGGGGCCCGGAATCGCAAGAGCCGCCGGGGATGTCCCCGGCGGCTCCGTAGCCAGACTAGCTGACTAGTGGCGATTAGCCAGCGATCGCGTCCGAAACTTCGACGAACGTAGCGTTGGCCGAGGTGCCGAGAGCGGAGACGCCGCCGATGATGGCGACAGCGATGAGGGCGGCGATGAGGCCGTACTCAATAGCGGTGGCGCCCGACTCGTCTTTCAGGAAACGTGCAAACATTGGAAACTCCCATCATGCATTTGACATGTCCCGGCTTGAACTTTTCTTCCCGGAACAAGGACAGGTGTACACGAACATTCTTTGCGCCTGATTGAAGGATTCAGAAAAGTCGTGAAGCCGTTTCAGCGATTCGTTTACCGTGAAGGTGCGGGGCTGGATCGCCAGCAATCACGGGCCTCACGGCCGGCGCCCGGCGATTGCGCTGCCTATATACTATGAAGTATAGCGCGCGCCGCGCGGCCTGGCGGGCGAGGATGTTTCCTGCCCTATGCGCGAAGGGCCCGGAAGGTTCCCGGTTAGGAATCAGTAAACCAAAGTCTGGAATATTGCGGCATGCCTGTACGCCGGAGTGTCCGTATGAAGACGACTTGCCTGAAAGCTGCTGCGCTCGGCGCCGTTGCCCTTTCCTTTGCTGCAGCCGCTTCGGCCGACCAGCTGTTCGTGGAAACCAGCAAGTCGATCCCCGTCCGGATCAATGGCGACGCCGCCAGCATCGTGATCGGCAACAAGAACATTGCGGACGTGGCCGTGCACAACGAGCGCCTCCTGTTCGTGACCGGCAAGAGCTACGGCACGACCAACCTGATCGTATTCGACAAGGGCGGGCGCGAGATCTTCAATTCCGACGTCATGGTCACCACCAATTCCACGTCGCTGGTCACCATCAACCGGGCCGGCCAGTCGTTTACCTATGATTGCTCGCCCAACTGCAAGGCCGTGCTGAGCATCGGCGACGATCCGGACCATTTCTCCGCCCTGATCGACCAGCAGCTGCAATCGCAGGAACTGACCGACGGCCGGTAAGCCTTCACTGGCGGCCCCTTTCCCGGTTCTGGCCCCGGTTCCGGCCCCCGATCCGGCAAATTTCACGGATCGGGTAAATCGCTCGCAAACCGGCACGTGATAGACCGCACGGGTCTGACTCAGTTGGGGATCGGCACGATGGACGGCGCACAGCATTTCAGCCTCGCAGCCCGCTTCAAGGCGCGCTGGCAACGCTTTGCCGACGACCGGCGCGGCGCCGCCGCGGTCGAGTTCGCGATGATCGCCGCCCCGTTCTTCTTCCTCATCTTCGGCCTGCTCGAAGTCTGCCTGATCTTCATCATGTCGACCGTGATGGAACATGCCGTCTCTGAAGCCTCCCGCCCGCTGCGCACCGGCGAGGCCCAGGGCAGCGCCACCACCCGCGAACAGTTCCGCCAGTCGGTCTGCGCCGAATTCTTCGATCTTCTGAACTGCGATTCCCGCCTGTCGATCGACGTGCGGGTCGTCTCGAACTTCGCCTCGACGCCGAGCGGGTCGGTGCTCGATTCCGATGGCAACCTCGTCAACCAGGATTTCATCTACCAGCCCGGCGGCCCCAACGACATCGTGGCCGTGCGGGTGTTCTATGAGTGGGACCTGATCACCCCGGTCCTGTCCAAACCCCTGCAGAACATGGCCGGCAACAAGCACTTGCTCGAGTCGTCCGCCGTGTTCCGCAACGAGCCGTTCGGATCCTGACGCCATGACGCTGCGCACCCTTCTTTCGCCGCTGACCCGCCGCACCCGCTGGCGCGGAATCCAGGGCCTCTGGTACAACGAGAAAGGCGTCTCGGCCGTCGAGTTCGCCCTGATCGCGCCGCTGATGGTGCTGATCTATTTCGGCTGTATCGAACTCAGCCTGCTGATGCGCGTCGACCGGCGCGTGACGACCACCGCCTCCAGCCTCGGCGACCTCACGGCGCGTCTCGTGACGGTCAGCGACGCCGACATGCAGGAACTGTTCAACGCCGCGACCGTGACCATGCAGCCCTATTCGCTGGCGAATGCCCGTATGCGGATCACTTCGGTGGTCGACAACGGTGACGGCCAGACGCGGGTTGCCTGGTCGGACGGCTACCACATGACCCCCTACTCCACGAACGCCCTGATCACCGTGCCGGCTGGCCTGGTGCCCAGCCCCGGTTCGGTGATCGTCTCGGAAGTCGAGTACAATTACGAAAGCAATATCGGCTTCGTGCTCGACACGTCGCAGACGCTGAAGGACGTGTTCTACCTGCGCCCCCGCCGGGTCACGCAGATCGCACGCACCCAAGACGGCAACCCGGCCACCGGCTTCGGCCCGTCGAGCTAGCTGGTCTGATCGTCGGTCGCCGCCGCCGTCGGCTTGACGGTGAGCAGCGCGGCCAGGCCGCCGAAGAACAGCAAGGCAATCGCCGACATGCCGACGCGCTGGTCACCCGACCAGCGAGTGAAATGCTCGATCAGCAGCGGTCCGATCCACACCGTGACCGTGCCCGCAATCGCGTAGAGGCCGAAGAACTCCCCGCGCATCTTTGGCGGCGCCACATGAATCAGCATCGAGCGGCTCGACGAGATGTTGGCCGTCGCGAATACCGCAATCAGCGCGCCCTGTGCGAGGTAGATCAGGTCTGACGAGCCCGAGAAGAAGGGCGCGTCCCACAGCTTCACGTTCGGGACGAGCCCGAAGAAGGCCGAGTCGCGCGTGATCGACAGGCCGAGGAACAGGATCAGCACGATGGCGACGAGTTCGCCGACGAGGGCGTTCTTCGGGCCGACGCGCTGGTCGAGCCAGCCGCCGAAGATGCCGCCAACCACCGCCCAGGCCGAGGCCCAGATCGCATAGATGGTGAGCTCGATCAGGCCCCATCCGAGGAACAGGCTGACATACACGGCCCCCATGGTCAGCAGGGCGAACATGCCATCCGCATAGATGATCCGTGCAATGAGGAACTTGAAGGCCTCGCGGTGATGAGCCGCGCGCCGCACCGTGCGGATCACGCCCTTGGCGCCTTCGCTGATCGCGGTGATGGGCGAGGTGCCTTTCACCCCGGTGTCACGCGCATGGCGGAAGAAATACCACATCGAGGCGATCATCCAGATGCCGCACAGCGGGCCGGCGATCCGGAACTGCTCGAACCGGCTGGTGTCGATGCCGAACATCGCCTCCTTGGTCGGCCATCCGATGGCGTCCGGCAGGGCGAAGCAGATGACCAGCCCGACAAACATCACCGTGGCGACAGCATTGCCGAGCGCCAGCCCCATGCCCGAGACCGCCGGCAAGGCGGACGGCGCGGCCGCGTCCGGCAACATCGAATTGTGCGCGACCTCGCTATAGCTGAAGGCCACATAGGCCGCGATCAGCAGCGACATCACGGCCGTGGTGGAGAAACCTTCCGGACCCGGAATGGCCCACCAGAGCGACAGGCTGACCACCGAGATCAGCGCCAGGCAAACCAGCAGCAGCGGCTTGCGGCGCAGGCCCCGGTCAAACGCCGCGCCGAGGAAAGGCGCGGTGAAGGCCGCGATATAGCCGGCTGTCTTGGACAGGCTGGCCACCATCGCCTGCCCTTCGGCGCCGGCTGCCCGTCGCGCGGCTTCGGGATCCAGCCCGTCGAGCTTGCCGCTGGCGAGGATATCGGCGCCGACAATGTCGCGCGCGAAATACGGCGCGAACACATAGATGACGATGAGGATGTAGTAGGGATTCCGGACGGCCTCGAACCAGGCCCAGGCGAACCCGGTCTTGCCCAGTGCGCCGCCCTCCCCCGGTGGAATCGCGCGCGCGCCCACAGGGGCAGCGTCCAGAATCACTTCGGACATTTTGTTTCCTCCTGGCGCATGTGCCTGCGCTTGCTGGCGAAAGAGTATCTGTTCGCCGCGAAAGGGGAAGCGCCTTTGCTCATTCCCGCGCGTCAGCCTGGCCGGGCCTTGCCTGCTTTCCCCCGCCGCTGCGCTGCGATAGTCAGGGGCCGGGAGACCCCGCCATGCGAAGGCTGAAACTGACCGTCTCGACCGGCCTGCTAGCCCTGGCCGCCTGCGCCGCCTCACCCGGCATCGACCGGCCGGCGGCGCGCGAGCCCGGCTATGCGGCGCGCGAAGACGCGGTGCGCAAACCGTCCGACCGGTGCGGCCCGGAATTCATTTCCGACAACCTGCCGCCCTCCCTGGTCGCCTTCATGGCGCCGGCGCTCGACGGCCCGTTCCGCCCGGTCTGCAAGCGCCACGATGCCTGCTACGAGCTGCGTGAGCGTTCGCAGGCCTGGTGCGACCAGCGGATGCACGACGAGATGATCGGCATCTGCAATGCCGGGCGCGATCCGGCCTCGTTCGGGGCGCGCACCTGCCGGATGCGGGCCGAGGCCTACTACCGGATGGTCGACAATGCCTTCGGCGCCTACGCTTATGAAGGCGTGACCGGCGGCCGGCTCGGCGGCGCCGTCATCAGCGCCGGCCCGGACGGCGACCTTGAAATCTGCGTCACGGCAGAAAACAACACGGCGCTGCTGCAGCAATACGCGGTTGAACTGCGCTGGCCCGGCGGCGCGCGCATCGACCGCGCCCCGGGCCTCGGCGCGCGCAGCGTGCGGGCGGGTGACGCATCGGACTTCTGCGTCGGCGGCGGTCAGACCGGCGGCGACGTGGAGCTGCGGCTCTTGGCCGACCGGACGGACTCGCTGGCGATCAGCGGCGATACCGTTGTCGTTGAAACGCGCAGGATTGCGCGCCCCGGACCCGGCTAGAGCTTGCCGGCGAGTTCGCCTGCATATTTCGTGATGTCCCCCGCCCCGAGGCAGACGACCATCGCGCCCGGCCCGGCAAGTTTGCGCACGGCATCCGGCAACGCCTCGAGGCCCGTCAGCGCGGCGGCGCTCTTGTGTCCGTGGCGGCGGATCGAATTCACCAGCGCTTCGCTCGTGATGCCGGGGATCGGCGTCTCGCCCGCCTCGTAGACCGGCGCGACCAGCACATGGTCGGCCTGATCGAAACAGGTGGAGAATTCCTCGAACAGGTCGCGCAGGCGCGTATAGCGGTGCGGCTGGCAGACGGCGACCAGCACGCCCTTCCCTTGCATCGCGCGGGCGGCCTTCAGCACGGCGGCAATCTCGACCGGGTGATGGCCGTAATCGTCGATGATCCTGACCGGGGCCTGGCCCTTCACGGGCGTCCAGTCGCCGACCGCCGTGAAGCGCCGTTTGACGCCGCCGAACTTGGCCAGCGCGCCGCGGATCTGCTCGTCGCCGGCGCCCAGCTCCAGCGCCACGGCAATCGCCGCCAGCGCGTTCTGCACATTGTGCTCGCCGGCCATCGGCAGGGTCAGGCCGGTGATGATCTTGGGCTTTCCGGCCGCGCTTCGGATCTCGACATCGAAATGCGCGCCGCTGAGATCGGTCGTCAGGTTGGTGGCGCGCACATCGGCCTGCAGGTTGAAGCCGTAGGTGATGCGGCGCCGGTCGGTGACCCGCGCGGCCAGCGCCTGCACTTCCGGATGATCCGTACACAGCACGGCGAATCCGTAGAACGGCAGGTTCTCGACGAAGGTGTCGAACGCCTCGCGCAGCTTCTCCATGGTGCCGTAATGGTCCATGTGTTCGGGATCGATATTGGTGACGATGGCGCAGGTCGGGTAGAGCTTGGTGAAAGTGCCGTCGCTCTCGTCGCTCTCCACGACCATCCAGTCGCTCTCGCCTGCCTTGTAGTTCGAGCCATAGGCATGGATGATGCCGCCATTGATGACGGTCGGGTCGACCCCTGCCCCGTCAAGCAGGCAGGCGACCAGCGAGGTGGTCGTCGTCTTGCCATGCGTGCCGGCGATGCAGACCGTGTATTTGAGGCGTGTGATCTCGGCCAGCATGTTGGCGCGGCGCACCACCGGAATGCCGGCCGCGCGGGCGGCCTGAACTTCCGGATTGTCGCGCCGGATGGCCGAGGAAATGATCACCGTGCCGGCGCCGGTGACGTTCTCGGGCTTGTGGCCGATGAACACCTTCACGCCCCGTGCCCGGAGCCGCTCGACATTGGCGCTGTCGGCGACGTCGGAGCCCTGCACCTCGTAGCCCATGGTCAGCATCACATCCGCGATGCCGGACATGCCGATGCCGCCGATGCCAACGATGTGCGCGGGGCCGACGGAAAAGGGGGTGGGTGCGGTCATGCCGGTTTGCGTCCTAGATGGTGCGCCGCGTCAGCGACATGAGCAGTCCGGCAATCGCCGCCAGCAGCATCGCGCCGATGATCAGCGTCAGGAGGTTCTCGTTGACGGCGCCGCTGGCATAGCTGCGCGCCTCGCCGCTGCTGAGCGCCTGCGTATGTGAAAAGAACGACATCCAGAAGATGCCGACCGTGAAGCCCCACGCCGCCGACAAGAGGCGCGACGAGCCCTGGCTGAGCGTGCGCACCCCGCCCCAGACCAGCGCGCCGGCGGCGATGAAGTCGACGATCCAGAACGGCCAGGGCTGCCAGTTGCCCCAGTTGCGCACGACCTCGGCGATCGCGAGGAAAAGGCCGAAGCCAAGCGCCAGCAAAGCGGAGTTGCGGATCATAGTTCCGCGATCCTCTCGGCCATGTCGGCAAGCTCTTTCGCGGCGTCCGGCCTGGCGGCCGACTTCGCCGCCGCCGCCCGCGCCTTCAAGTCTTCCGGGTCGGACAGCCGCGCCGCGATCAGCGCGCCGAGCAGTTTCGGATTGACGTTCGCCTCCAGAAGCATGTCGGCCGCGCCCACATCGCTCAGCGCTTCGGCATTGGCAGCCTGATGGTCGTCCATCGCAATCGCGAGCGGGATCAGGATCGACGGGCGGCCCACGGCGGCCAGTTCGCTGACCGTGCCGGCGCCGGAGCGCGCGATGACCAGATGCGCATCTGCCAGCCGGTCCGGCATGTCGGAGAAGAAGGGCGCGAGTTCGCTCTCGATCTTTGCCGTGCGATAGACCGCACGCACCGCCTCGACCTGCTCTTCCCTCACCTGCTGCACGACCTTGATGCGCGCCATCAGCGGCGGCGGCAGTTGCTGGGCGATCGCCAGCGGCACCATCTCGCCGATGATACGCGAGCCCTGGCTGCCGCCGGTGACGAAGATGTTGAGCTGGCCGTCGGTCGGCGGGAAGGGCCGGCTGGCGGCGGCGAGGATGGCCGCGCGCACGGGGTTGCCGACCGGCATGTGCGGCGAGCCGGGGGGCAGGAAATCCAGCCGCTGGAAACCGCTCGCCACCAGCCGTGCATGTTTTGCAAACTGGCGGTTGACGCGGCCCAGCACGGCGTTCTGTTCGTGGATGATGATCGGCACGCCTTGCCGGCGCGCCGCGGCGAGGGCCGGGAAGGCCGGGTAGCCGCCGAACCCGGCCACGAGGGCCGGGCGGTGCTGTTTCAGCAGCCTCGACGCCTTGCCGATGCCGGCATTGATCTTCAGCATCGCGCCGGGCAGCTTCCACGGCTTGCGGAAATTCGGCGAGGCCGCCTCGATCTCTTCCTTCCAGTCGGCCGGGAAATCGGCGGCATAGCGCAGGCCGCGCGAATCCGAGATCAGCGCGGTCTTCCAGCCGCGCGCGCGCAGCTCGTCGGCGAAGGCGCGCGCCGGGAACATGTGGCCGCCCGTGCCGCCTGCCGCGATCACGACCAGTTTTTCAGCTTGGATGTCAGCCATACGGCCCGCGGCTCCTCGTGCCTTCTCCGCGCACGAGAGCAAGCGCAAGGCCGAGCGTCAATCCCATGCCCACCATCGACGAGCCGCCATACGAGATGAAGGGCAGGGTCAGGCCGGTGGGCGGCAGCAGCGCCAGGTTGACGCCGATGTTGACGGCGGCCTGGATGGCGAACAGGGCAAAAAGGCCGGAGGCCGCTGCCCGGGCGAACCCGTCCTCGATGCGCGACGCAGCGCGAAAACCCCGGATCGCGATCAGCCCGAAGATGGCCAGCACGGCGATCACGGCGACGAGCCCGAATTCCTCGGCGATGACGGCGAAGATGAAATCGGTGTGCGCCTCGGGGATCTGCAGCTTCACCTGCCCCTCGCCCGGACCCGTTCCGAACAGGCCGCCGCGCCGCGCAGCCGCCGCCGCCATATCGATCTGGAACGTGTCGAGATTGCTCGACGGGTTGAAGATCATGTCGACCCGCCGCTTCACGTTGGGCACGACGAGGTAGAGCAGCGTGGACAGGATCGCCCCGCCACCGGCGAAGCCGATCACCCAGCGTTTCGGCATGCCGCTGACGAAGAAGGCGGTCAGGAACGCCGCCGACAGCAGCGCGGAGCCGCCCACATCCGGTTGCAGCAGGAAGAGGACCAGCGTGGCCGCATAGAAGGCAAACGCCGCCACCAGCCAGGGCCCGGCCGGGTAGCGCTCGCGCTGCGCCAGCAGCCAGGCGCACACGACGATCAGCGTCGGTTTGACGATCTCGCTCGGCTGGACCGAGAAGGCGCTGAACCGGAACCAGCTCTGCGCGCCGTTGACTTCGCGCCCCAGCGCCAGCACCAGCGCCATCAGCGCGAGCGAGACGAGGAACAGCACGGTGGCGAAGCGGCGCGCCCATTTGCGTTCGAGCGTGCTGACGGCCAGCATCAGGCCGATGCCGATGGCAGCATGCACGCCCTGCCGGTAGATGAAGTGATAGGAGTCCGGGTAGCCGATCCGCTCGGCGGCGGAGGGGCTGACGGCTAGCGACATCAGCAGGCCGATGGCGGCCAGCAGCAGGATGCCGGCGACGAGGCCCCAGTCCAGCGTCCGGCGCCATTCGGTGAACCAGCTGGCGTCGGCGCGGGGCAGCAGCGGCGCGGCGGAAGCCGACTGGGTCACGCGGACTCCTTCAGCGGCGCCGGCATCATCGACTTGACGAGGCTGCGGAACACGTCGCCGCGATGCTCATAGTCCTTGAACTGGTCGAAGCTGGCGCAGGCCGGCGAGAGCAGCACCACCGGCGAGGTATCACCTGCCGCCAGCGCGTCGCGGAAGGCGGCGTCGACCGCGCGGTCCATCGTGCCGCAGGCCTGCACCGGCACCTTGCCTTGCAGCGTGGCGGTGAAGGCGTCTTCCGCCTGCCCGATCAGGTAGGCCTTGGCGATGTTCGGGAACAACGGGGCGAGTGGCAGGATGCCTTCCGCTTTTGGCACGCCGCCGGCGATCCAGTAGATGTTCTTGAAGGCGCGCAGGGCCTGCGCGGCGGCTTCGGCATTGGTCGCCTTGGAATCGTTGACGAAGCGGACGCCGCTGACCGAGCCGATGTTCTCCATCCGGTGGGCAAGCCCGGGGAAGGATTTGAGGCCGGCCATGATCGTCGGCGCGTCGAGGCCGAGCGCGCGGCACACCGCGAAGGCGGCGGCGGCGTTCTGGCAATTGTGACGGCCCTGCAGGGCCGGGCAGTCTTCCATCTTCCCGATGAATTCCGCCTTGCCGCTGAGATTGTCATAGAGGCGGCCCTCGACCGCGCTGACGCCCTTGCCCAGCGTGTAGGTCGAGGAGATCTGTGTCACCCGCTGCGGGCCGCTGGCGGACAGTCCGATGGCGATGGACTGCGTGTAGATGTCGTCGAAGCCGACGACCGCCATGTCCTGCGGCGTCTGGTTCTGGAAGATGCGCATCTTGGCGGCCTGGTAGCCGTCCATGCCGCCATGCCGGTCGAGATGGTCCGGCGACAGGTTCAGCATCACCGCCACATTGCAGTGCAGGCTCTTCACGAGGTCGAGCTGGTAGGACGACAGCTCGAGCACATAGATGGCATTGGAGTGCAAGGCGGCGAGGTCGAGCACGCCGGTGCCGATATTGCCGCCGACGCGGACATCGCGGCCCGCCTCCTTCAGCACATGGCCGACCAGCGAGGTGGTAGTGGACTTGCCGTTGGTGCCGGTGATGCCGACGATCTTCGGACGGCTGCGCTCGGGCATCGCCTGCACGGCGCGGGCGAAGAGTTCCATGTCGCCGATCACCGGCACGCCGGTCATCTCGGCCATCCGCACCAGGCGGTGCGGCTGCGGGAACTTGTAGGGAATGCCGGGCGACAGCACGAGCGCGGCAAAGGTCTGCCAGTCGCGCTTGTTGATGTCCGAGAGGGCAATACCGGCGGCTTCGGCCTTGGCGCGGGTTTCCTCGTTATCGTCCCACGCATGGACGCGCGCGCCGCCGGCCTTCAGGGCCAGCGCAGCGCTGAGACCCGTGCGGCCAAGGCCATACACGGCAACGTCTCGTCCAGCGTATTCGGTAATCCGGATCATCGTGCGCGGCTCACCTCAGCTTCAGCGTGGCAAGGCCCGCGAGGGCGAAGAGGACCGAGAGGATCCAGAAGCGGACGACGACGCGCGTTTCCGGCCAGTTCTTCTTCTGGAAATGGTGGTGCAGCGGCGCCATCAGGAAGATGCGCTTGCCCTCCCCGGTCAGGCGCTTGGTGATCTTGAACCAGCCGATCTGGGTCAGCACCGAGACGGCTTCGATCACGAACAGGCCGCCGATCACGACGAGGGCGAACTCGTGCTTGGTGGCGACGGCGACGACGCCGAGCATGCCGCCAAGGCCGAGCGAGCCGGTGTCGCCCATGAAGACCTTGGCCGGGTAGGCATTGTACCAGAGAAAGCCCATGCCGGCGCCGATCATCGCGCCGAGCACGACGGCAAGCTCGCCGGCGCCAGGGGCGAACTGGATGCCGAGATATTCGGCGAATACGAAGTTACCGGTGAGGTAGGCGATCATCGCATAGGCGGCAGCGGCGAAGGTCATTGGCACGATGGCGAGGCCGTCGAGCCCGTCGGTGAAGTTCACCGCATTGGCGGCGCCGACGATGACGATCATCCCGAACAGAATGAAGAAACCGCCCAGCGGCAGGAAGTAGTTGTTGACGAAGGGCACGGCGACACCGCCGGAGAAATCCGGATCGGCGGGCTGGACCGAGGTTTCCGGCGCGAGCATGGCGATCCACTCGGCGAGCGGGTTCAGTGGGCCCCACTCGGCATGGCCAGCCGGCGTATGTGCGCCGTGCAGGCCCATGATCACGGCGCAGGCAAGGGCGGCGATGCCGAACCCGGCGATCAGGCGCGCCCCGGCCGAGACGCCATCGGTCGATTGCTTGGTGACCTTCGCGAGGTCATCGAGGAAGCCGAGGAAGGCGTAGGAGAAGGTGACGAACAGCGTGACCCAGACATAGGGGTTGCGCAGGTTGCCCCAGAGCGCGACGGCGACGATCAGGCCGAGCCAGATCAGCAGGCCGCCCATCGTCGGCGTGCCCTTCTTCGACATCTGCTGTTCCAGCGAGAGGTCGCGGATCGGCTGGCCCTTGCCCTGGCGGGCGCGCAGCGAGTTGATCATCGCATCGCCGAACAGCACCGTGATCAGGAACGCGGTGACCACCGCGCCGCCGGTGCGGAACGTGATATAGTTCAGCAGGTTGAGGGGTCCGCTTGGCGCGGACAGCCATTCGTACAGCATCAGCTTGTCCTCGCAGTCCCTTCTGGACCGCTTTCCATCTTGCCCAATCCGGCCGCTGCACTCCATTGGCGCAGGCGGTCCGCTAACCGTCCCATCCCGGAGGCATT
The DNA here is from genome assembly GCA_016712445.1 of Acidobacteriota bacterium. Taxonomy (NCBI): domain Bacteria; kingdom Pseudomonadati; phylum Acidobacteriota; species Acidobacteriota bacterium. The sequence goes on from JADJRB010000001.1 coordinate 578,254, forward strand.
CGACCCTTTGATCAAGAGCAGATCGCCGTCCTTCAGGGCTTTTTGCAGCTGATTCCACAAGTCATCCGCTGACGGAGCAGATGCCTGGGGAAGACCCGGCGGCAACGCCTCGGCGAGGCGCTGCATTTCGGGTCCTGCGAGGAATATTCCATCGACCCCCGCTTCAGCGATCGGACCGGCCAGGGCGACATGCTCCTGCGCCGAGGTCGACCCGATTTCGCGCATGTCGCCGAGCGCCGCGAGGCGCCGCCCGCCGGTGCGCTGCGCGAGCGATTTCAGCGCCGCCCGCATGCTGGCAGGGTTTGCGTTGTAGGCGTCGTCGATCAAAGTGAAACTTCCGCCATCTGGCAGCGCCAGCGTCTCCGCCGTGCCGCGTCCGGGCGGCGGCGCGTAGCCGGACAGCGCCTCGGCGCACTCGGCCACCGAGCGTCCGGTCTGGCTGGCGGCGAGCAGGGCGGCGGCGACGTTCATCGCCCAGTGTTCGCCGACCGCGTTGATCGACACATTCGCCGCGCGCCCGACCACATCGACCGAGATCCGGCTGGTGCGGCCATCGGTCTCGTAGCCGGTGACGCGCGCGGTGGCGTCGGCCGAGCGGCCGAAAGTTTCGACATTGCCGGTGGGGCAGAGTTCGCGGGCCCGGCCCGAAAGGAAATCGAGGAAGGCGTCTTCGGCCGGCAGGATGATCGTGCCGCCCGCTTCGAGGCCGGCGAAGATGTCGGACTTCTCGCGCGCGATCGCCTCGACCGAGCCAAGGCCTTCCAGATGCGCCGCCGCGATATTGGTAATGATGCCGATCTGCGGACGCACCATCTGGCTGCGCGGCGCGATCTCGCCGGGCGTGTTCATGCCGATCTCGAACACCGCGCGCTGCGTCGCTTCCGGCATCCGCGCCAGCATCAGCGGCACGCCCCAGTGATTGTTGAAGCTCTTGGCGTTGGAGTGAGCCGGGCCGAAGGCGGCATAGATGCGCGCCAGCATTTCCTTCACGGACGTCTTGCCGGCAGACCCGGTGACCGCCGTGCGGATCGCGCCGCAGCGGATGCGGGCGGCAATGCCGAGCGCCGTCAGCGCCTCCAGCACATCGCCGACCATCACGGCGCGGGCACCTGCGACCGGCTTCGAGACGAGCGCGCCGGCGGCGCCGGCCTTGAAGGCGGCGTCAACGAAGTCGTGCCCATCGCGCACATCGGTCAGCGCCACGAACAGATCGCCCGGCTGCAGCGTGCGCGTGTCGATCGACACGGTGCCAGTGACCGTGAAAGCCTGCTGGGCGCTGCCGCCAGTGGCAAGTTCGATGTCTTCGGAGGTCCAGAGCGGCGCGGTCACGCGAGGCTCCCGGCGAGCGCGGCGCGCGCCTCGTCCTGGTCGGAGAAGGGCAGCACGTCCTTGCCGACGATCTGCCCGGTCTCGTGTCCCTTGCCCGCGATCACCAGCGTGTCGCCCTTCTTCAGTTCGCGGATCACCGTGCGGATCGCTTCGCCCCGGTCGCCGATCTCGCGCGCGCCCCTGGCACCGCCGAGGACCGCTGCGCGGATCTTCGCGGCATCTTCCGAACGCGGATTGTCGTCGGTGACGATCACATCGTCGGCCTGGCGGCTGGCGATCTCGCCCATGATCGGGCGCTTCTTGGCGTCGCGGTCGCCGCCGCAGCCGAAGATCACCTTCAGGCGGCCGGCCGTGTGCGGACGCGCGGCGCGCAGCAGCACGTCGAGGCCGTCCGGCGTATGGGCATAGTCGACGAACACGGTCGCGCCGGTTTCAGTCCGGCCGACATATTCAAGCCGGCCCTTGACCGGTTTCAGTTTCGACAGGCCCTCGGCTACGGCCGGGAACTCCATGCCCAGCGACAGGCAGATTGCGGCGGCCGCCAGCGCGTTCAGCGCCTGGAACTCGCCGATCAGCGGCAGCTCGACTGGCTTCTGTTCGACATCGCGCCAGTAGAGGAACAGCGACTGGCCGGCCTGTTTCGGCATCAGCTCGTCGATCCAGAGGTCTTCGCCCTTCCAGCCGAACGAGACGACCTTCAGGCCAGCGTCTTTGGCCGCCGCCTCGAACACGTCGCGCTGCGGGCTGTCGGCATTGACGATCGCCGGCACGCCTTTCGGCGCCAGCGACTTGAACAGGCGCAGCTTCGACTGGAGATATTCCTCCATCGAGCCGTGGTAATCGAGATGGTCCTGCGTGAAGTTCAGGAAGCCGACGGCCGCGAGATCGACCCCGTCGAGGCGGTGCTGCTCGAGCCCATGGCTGGAGGCTTCCATCGCGCAGTGCGTGACACCCTGCCCGGCCAGGATTTCCAGTGTTTCGTGGATGGTCACGGGATCGGGCGTCGTGTGGCCGACATCGATCTTGCCGGCCGGGCCGATGGCGCCGAGCGTGCCCATCGAGGCGGCTTTCAGGCCGGCGCTGCTCCAGATCTGGCGGGCAAAGTCGACCGTCGAGGATTTGCCATTGGTGCCGGTGATGGCGACCACGGTGGCAGGCTGGGCCGGGTGGAAACGCTTGGCCGCAAGGGCGAGGGCGCGGCGCGGTTCATCGGCCACCACATGCGGCAGGCCGCCGGCGTCGGCGCTGCCATCGGACAGGATCGCGGCGGCGCCCTGCTGGCGCGCCATCGCTGCGAACTTCGCGCCGTCATGCACGCTGCCCTTCAGCGCCGCAAACAACCAGCCGGGTTTCACCTGGCGGCTGTCGGCCGTCATGCCGAGGATCTCGGTCTCGCCGTTCTCGGCAAGCGGGAAGAGGTCCTTCAATTTCACAGATTGCTCCTTTCTGGAGACATGTCGACCTGCCCGGTCCGGGCGGGGCGCTGATCGTCGAAGCGGGGGGTGACGCCCAGCAAGGGCGCGACGCGTTCGATGATCCGGCCCGCCACGGGGGCCGCACTCGCCGACGCCGTTGCACCGCGGCCCGCGCGGGCCTGCGGATTATCCAGCGTCACGATCAGGGCATATTGCGGGCCATCCTCGGGAAACACCGCCGCAAAGCTCGAGATATTTGCGTTCTTGTCATAGGCGCCGTTGACCGCGATCTCGCCGGTGCCGGTCTTGCCGGCCACGCGGTAGCCCGGCACGTCGGCGGTCTTGCCAGAGCCGCGCAGCACAGATTCGCGCATCATGCGGGTGACCGTCTCGGCGGTGATCGCCGACATCAGCCGCTTCGGTTCGGGCTTGCGGGCGGGGTCGAGGATGAGCGTGGGCTCGGCCATCTCGCCGCCATTGCCGAGCGCCGCGAAGGCCGACAGGAAGGCCAGCGGCGAGACGGCGAGGCCGTGGCCGAAGGCGATGGTGGTGGCGGCGGTCTCGTCGAACTGCGGCGGCTGGATCGGCTTTGCGCTGCCCGGCAGCTCGATCGCCGCCTTGCTGAAGAGGCCCGCCTCGGTGAGGAAATCCTTCTGGCGCCGGCTGCCGAGTTCGCGGGCCACATGCACGGTGCCGATATTCGAGCTCTCGACGATGATCTCGGTGAGGTTGGCGCTCCTGGCGAACTTGTGGGTATCGGTGATCTCGAACCGGCCGAGCTTGATCGGCTGGCTGACATCGAACTGCTGCTCGGGGCGCACCGCGCCGGCATCCAGCGCTGCCGCCAGGGTCAGCGGCTTGAATACCGAGCCCAGCTCATACACCGCCGCAATGGCGCGGTTCATGCGGGCCGGATCCGTGGACAGATAATCGTCCGGCCGGTTCGGGTCGTAGGAGGGCCAGCTCGCCATCGCCAGCACTTCGCCGGTGTGCGTGTCCATCAGGATGGCGGCGGCGCCGGCCATCTCGAAATCCTGCGCGGCCGTGGCGAGTTCCATTTCAACGGCGGTCTGGGCGCGCACGTCGAGGGTGAGGCGCACCGGTTCGTCGCCCGCTTTCAGCGCCTTGTCGGAGGCAAGCTCGATGCCGGCGATGCCCTTGCCGTCGGGATTGACCTGGCCGAGCACCTGCCCGGCCAGCTGGTTCATCGGATAGAACCGGCGCACCTCGGTGCGGAAGCCGAGGCCTTCCAGCTTCAGGTCCATCACGCCCTGGCGCTGGTTCGGCGTCAGGCCGCGCTTGACCCAGACGAATTTCAGCGACTTGTCGGCCAGCTTTTCGCGCAGGTTGTCGCTCGCGACATCCGGGAAGGTTTTCACCAGGCCGTTGTAGATTTCCTCCGGGTCCCAGACGAGGCTCGGATTCACGAACAGGGACGACGTCTCGACATTGGTGGCGAGCAGCGTCCCGTTGCGGTCAAGGATCGAGGCGCGCAGCGCCGCCGGTTTGACTTCGGCGACTTTCACCTCGCCTTTGTCCGGCACGCCGCTCAGCGCCAGGTATCCGCCTCGCCCGGCCATGACGACAAACAGCCCGCAGAGCACCAGCCCTGCCAGCCGCGTCCGGTCGCGCGAGGCTTCGCTCATGGCGTGGCCTCCGGGGCGGGTTTGTCCGCCTGCGGATCAGTGCCGGTGACCATGGCGTCGCTCGGCGGGCCGACGATCTTGTCAAGGTCATCCTCGTCAACGATCTGGTCGGCCTTCGGCGGCACCATGCCGAGTTCCTTGCGCGCGTACTCCTCGAGCGCATCGCTGCGGCTCATATGGGCGAGCTCGGTTTCGAGCACCGCCTTCTCCTTTTGCGCCTGCTCGATCTCGGCTTCGACCGCCATCAGCTCGGCCTGCGTATCGCGGGCGCCGTACTTGGCGCGGTAAAGACTGAAAACGAGCAGGGCCGCGACCAGCAACCCGAAGAAAAATGCACGCCGGCTCATGAGGAAACCTCCAGCTCAGATATCGGCGGCAGGTCCATTCCGTCGTCCGCCGGACTCGCAAAAGCAGCCGCCTGTGTCCGGCGCGCTGCCCGCAGTCTTGCAGAGCGTGCCCGTGGATTGGTTTCCACTTCGTTTTCAGATGGTTGCAGCGCCTTGTTTGTAATCTGCTCGAAGCTCGGCGCCCTGGTCTTGGCCATCAGCGGAATGTGGCGCGAGCCGGCCGGCACGCCGCCGGCGCGCTCGCGCAGCCATTGCTTCACCAGCCGGTCTTCGAGCGAGTGGAACGAGACGACCACCAGCCGCCCGCCCGGCTTCAGCACCTTCTCGGCGGCGGCGAGGCCGCGCGCGAGTTCGCCAAGCTCGTCATTGACGTACATGCGGATCGCCTGGAACGTCTGCGTCGCAGGATGCATCTTGGCTCCCCGGCGCCCGCCGACGGCGGCCTCCACCAGGGCCGCAAGATCTGCCGTTGTTTCAAAGGGTTGCGAGGCGCGCCGCTCGACGATCGACCGGGCGATACGGCGCGCGTTGCGCTCCTCGCCGAGCCGGAAGATGATGTTGGCGAGGTCGCGCTCGGCCATCCGGTTGACCACATCGGACGCCGCCGGCCCGGACGCGCCCATGCGCATGTCCAGCGGGCCGTCCTTCATGAACGAGAAGCCCCGTTCCGACTCGTCGATCTGGAAACTGGACACGCCGATATCCAGCACCACGCCGTCGACCTGCGGGTGACCGGCCTGCTCAAGCAGGGTGTCCATGTCGCCAAATCGTCCGAGCAGGGGCACCAGCCGCGGATTTTCCGCAGCCAATGCCTCCGCCCGGACAATCGCGTCGAGGTCCCGGTCGATGCCGAGCACCTTGCAATTTGCAGCCTTCAGGATGGCGCGCGTGTAGCCGCCGCCGCCGAACGTGCCATCGGCAATCACGTCGCCGTCCGCCGGCGCCAGCGTCTGGAGCACTTCGCCCAGCATCACGGGTAGGTGGCCGGGCGCAGCCGGCGGGCGGGCAGGTGTGCGGGCGGCCATCATCCGGCCTCCCCGCGCGAGGCAGCCGCACGGCGCCGGCGCACTTCGCGGTAGGCCGCATGGAAGGCGTCAAGGGTTTCAGGCTGCTGCGCGACGCCGGTCTGGCGCGCGCGGTGGGCTTCGAACCGGGCGGGATCCCAGATCTTGAAGCTCTCGATCGCGCCGGTGAACCGGATGCGGCCCGAGATGCCCGCCGCCTCGCAGAACTCGTCCGGCAGCTTGATGCGGCCGGTATCATCGATCTTCAGGTCAGCCGACCCGGCGATCACCGAAGTGACGAAGGCTTCGCGAACCGGGGATTGCAGGGGAAGCTCCGCCAGGGTCTCGGCGTAGAGCTCCATCAGCGCCTCGCCGCCGCCCTCCAGGGCGCCCGAGCCGTCGGGGGCTATCCAGATGAAAACGCGGGAGTTTCCACCCAGCGCAGCGCGAAAGGGAGCCGGGATCGAAACCCGCCCTTTTGCGTCAATAGCGCCCTCATAGGTGGAATAAAACACCCGACCGTCCTGTTCTGGATTTGCCTCAACCCCGCCATGGGTAAACCATGTGTAAACGTGGACTATCATGGGCACGTATGGGCCTCAATGGGCGCTTCGAGCGAATCGGGATTTCCACACAAGTCCAATAAGAGAACAAAAAGCGGTCATCGGCGGAACTGGTTGTACACGGACGATGGGATCGCGTGGGAAGGGAGAAATTTCCGCCGCCTTTTCCAGGACTTGCAGCCGTGTGTGGCCCTGCGGCATCGGTGCCTCCCGAAGCAGAGAATCTACCCGGACGCGCATTCAACCTTACCAGCCCGCAATGTCGCTGCCCAAAAATCAGCCGCCCCTGCGGCGTCCTGGACGCATAAAGGGAATTGATTGTTCTGCGCCCGCGCATAGATACAACCTATGTCACTTCCCACCCTGCGCCAGCTCCAGTTCCTCGTCGCCCTCGGCGAAACCGGCTCGTTCTCACGCGCCGCCGAGGCCTGCCATGTCACCCAGCCGACGCTGTCGGCCGGCATCAAGGAGCTGGAAGACATGTTCGGCGTGGCACTGGCCGAGCGCGAGGCGCGCGGCGCGTCCCTCACCCATGCCGGCGAAATCGCGGCGGCGCGCGCCTCTGCCCTGCTCGCCGACGCGCACGCCCTCGTGCAGGCGGTCACCACGTCCGGCGCGCTGTTTTCGGGGCCTTTCAACCTCGGCGCCATCCCGACCATTGCGCCCTTCGTCCTGCCGCAGACTGTCAGCCTGCTGACGAAGCGTTACCCGGACCTCAAGCTCTACCTGACCGAAGACCGCACCAGCCGCCTCGTCGACCAGCTGAAGGCACGCACACTCGACGCCGCCTTCATCGCCCTGCCCTGGGACGCGCCCGGCATCGAGACGCTGCCCTTGTTCGACGACGAATTCCTGCTGGCCGCGCCGGCTGCCCACCCGCTTGCCCGCAAGAACGGCCTGTCGCCGGAAGACCTGAAGGACGAGGACCTGCTGCTGCTCGAGGACGGGCACTGCCTGCGCGAGCATGCGCTGTCGGTCTGCCGCCTTAAGGGCGGCGCCGGCCGCGAACAGGTCGCGGCCACCTCGCTCGGCACGCTGGTCAACATGGTGGCCGGCGGCCTCGGCGTCTCGCTGATCCCGCGCCTGGCCGCCGACAATGGCCTGACGCTCGGCCCGGACGTCGCCGTGCGCGCCTTTGTCACCCCGATCATCGGCCGGCAGGTCGGCATCGCGTGGAAAGCCGGCAGCCCGCGCGCCGCCGAAGCCCGCCAGCTGGGCGAACTCGTGCGCGACCAGCTGCGCCGCGCGCCGGCCGCCTGAAGGCGCGTCTCCGCCGCCACACCGGGAAAAATTCGGCGCGAGGGGCTTACGGCGCGGCCCGAACCGGGCGTAAGTCGCCCGGCGCCAACAGGGCGCGGGACGGCAGCACGCATGAAGCTCAGTGACTCCTGGCGGGCAACCCTCGCGGCCGGCGCGGTCAACCTCGTGCTGGGCGCCAACCTGCCCTACCTGCCGGTCTGGATGGAGGAGGTCGCCGGCATGTCGGGCGCCGAGATCGCCGGCGCCGGCACGCTCGCCATCCTGATCCGCATCATCACCGGCCCGCTCTCGGCCGGGATCGCGCAGGACCACGGCCTGCGGGGCACGCTCGCCACCGTCATGGCCATCGCGCTCGGCGGCTATGTGCTTCTCTTCCCGGACTCGCCGCGCGCCGTGGATTTCTTCCTCTGCGTGCTGGTCTACAGCGCGATGAACCTTGTCGGCCCGCTGTTCGAGGCGGTCCTCGTCTATGGCACGCGCTATGGCCGGCCGGACTATGGCGAGGGCCGCGCGCTGGCGTCGGTGGCGTTCGTGATGGCGAACCTCGCGGGCGGCGCCGTGCTGGGGGCATGGGGCGCCGACTGGGTACTGGTCTACCTGATCGCCGCCTCGGTGATCGCATCCATTGGCCCGCTGCTGACCAAGCGCGGCGCGCGCTCCGTGCTCGCCCGGCGCAGCCTGTTCTCGACCTTCACGCAGGCCTTCGCGATGTACCGTCAGGCCGGCGTCTTCATCTACATCTTCGCGGCGGCGCTGATCCAGGCGAGCCATGCCGCCTATTATTCCTTCGCGTCGAACGTCTGGATCGCGCAGGGCATCGATGGCGGCCATATCGGCGCGTTGTGGGCGACCGGCGTGGCCGGCGAGATCCTGCTGCTCGCCTTCTCGCGCCAGCTCCTGAAGAACACCACCGCCTACCTGCTGCTCTGGCTCGGCGGCTTCGGCGCGCTCGTGCGCTGGACAGCGGCGGGTTTCGTGCTGCCAGTGGAGGCGGTCTACGGGTTCCAGCTGCTGCACGCGGCGAGTTTCGCGCTGACGCATATCGGCACGATGCGCTTCCTGCAGGCGAACCTGCCTGACGAACAACTGCCCCTCGCCTACGCAGCCAATGGCGCGCTGGTATTCGGCCCGGCGATGGCGATTGCGGGTCTCGCCTCCGGCCTCGCCTACGACCTCCTCGCGCCGGGCGGCATCGAGGCGCAGACGCGGATCTACTGGCTGATGGTGCTGGTCACGCTGGCGGGCCTCGGCTTCACCTGGTTGGCCCGGCCCGTGACGCGCCCGGCGAGCGCCGACGCGGCCTGACCGGTCACACCCGCGCAAACAGTCCGTCATAGGAACGCACCATCAGCGCGTCGTCGACGGCGAGTTCCGCTTCGAACCCGGCGGCCACGCCGAGGTCGACATAGCGCCAGACGCCGGGCGCCACCGGCACGTAGCGCTGGCGCGAAGCCCGCACGCTGAGATCCAGCGCATTGACGTAGAGCGCGGTGAGTTCACCGCCGGTCTCTCCCAGCATGCGCAGCGCGAGGCTGTTGCAGAACGGCGTGGCCGACACGTCGATCTCGTCGCAGGCTGCAAGGTCCGACCGGGCGGCGCCGTCGACGATCCAGGCCTCGGGCAGGCGTTCGATGGTCATGCGGCGCTGGCTGGTCATGTCGCGCCGGTCGATCACCAGTGAACGAGTGCGCCACGCACGATCAAGCTGCCAGTCGAGGCGCAGCTCGAGGGGGAATTCGCCCGCACTCAGCAGGCTGGTGCGCACGCCGATGCCGGAATGGCCGTGCGTGACCCAGGTCACCTCCAGCCCGTCCCGGTCCAGTCTTCGCCAGCAGAAAGTGTGTCGCATCGCGGTCCAACGCGCCCCTGCCGTGTTCGTTGCCCCAAGGGCGGACAGGGCCGCTTGACTCGCATGATATATAACATGTTATATATCATGTATCGATGAGGGAGGCGTCCTTGGCGCGCGATGTTTTGGCAGAGATGGGATACTTGGCGTTGGGCAGCCGCCTGAAGCGCCTCGCTGAGCGGATGCAGGCGGACGCGACACGCGCCTTCGCCGAGCGCGGCGTACCGGTACAGGCCACGCATTTCCCGCTGCTGGCGGCACTGACCACCTATGGGCCGCTCAGCGTCAGCGAAGCGGTCGAGGCGGTCGGCATCAGCCAGCCGGCGGTGACGCGCATCCACAACAGCCTGCAGAAGCTCGGCCTCACCCGCACCATGCCAGTGAAGGGCGACAACCGCCAGAAACAGATCCGCCTGACCGCCCGCGGCGAAGCGCTGGTGGAAGACATGAAACACGCCATGTGGCCGCACGTGCGCCGCGCCGCCCAGCAGCTGAGCGAGGGACCGGACGCCGACATCCTGACGCTGATCGGCCGGCTGGAAGAGGGCTTGCAGGCACGCCCGCTGAGCCAGCGCATCCAGGACGAGATCACCGCGGCCAGCGGCGCGCCCGCCTTGCGTCTGGTCGAATATGATGACCGGCTCGCGCCGGAGTTCGACGCCATCACGCGCGAATGGGTGTCCGACATGTTCGTACTCGAACAAAATGACATCAAGATCATCGAGAACCCGAAGGGCATGATCCTCGACCGGGGCGGCGAGATCCTGTTCGTGGAAGCGGGCGAGCGCGGCATCGTCGGCACCTGCGCGCTGATGCCGGTCGAGGGGGCGAGCTTCGAGCTGACCAAGATGGGGGTGCGCGCCTCGGCGCGCGGCCTGAAGGCGGGCGAGTTCCTGCTGGACCGCGTGCTCGACCGCGCCCGCCAATTGCCGATCGGCGAGTTGTTCCTGCTGACCAACCGCAAATGCGCCGCCGCCATCCACCTCTATGAAAAGGCCGGCTTCGTGCACGATGCCGGCATCATGGAGCGTTTCGGCAAGCGCTACGCGCGGTGCGACGTGGCGATGTCCTACGACCTGACACGCCCGCCGCGGGGCTGACGAAAAAAGGCGGCCCCGCAAGGCCGCCTTTCCGTCTTCCCTTTGACTCCGGTGCTTAGCCGGCTTCGCGCTCGCCGCGCACGTCGAGATCGTACTCGCGCACCTTGCGGTAAAGCGTCGAGCGGCCGATGCCGAGACGGCGCGAGACTTCGCTCATATGGCCGTCATAGAATTCGATCGCATACTGAAGGATGTCCTTTTCGATATCCTGCAGGCTGCGCAGCTCGCCGTCCTTGTCCTTGATCGCCACCGGCGTCGACAGGTCGGCCGGGCCCGCATCGTTTGCGGCCACCGGGAGCGGCGCGCGCTCCGGCAAGGCAGGCAGGCTGGTCACATCCGCCGTCTGGCCGGAAATCTGCGGGAAATCCTGCGGGCGCAGCAGGTCGCCGTCGCACAGCACCACCGCGCGGAACACGGCATTCTCAAGCTGGCGCACGTTGCCCGGCCAGTCATGCGTGCGCAGCATCTGCATCGTCTCCGCCGACGCGCCGGCGACTTTCGCGCCCTCGCTGGCATTGAAACGGGCGATGAAATGATCGACCAGCGCCGGGATATCCTCACGCCGCTCGCGCAGCGACGGCATGTCGAGCGGGAACACGTTGAGACGGTAGAACAGGTCTTCGCGGAACGTGCCGTCCTTCACCTGCTGGGCAAGGTCGCGGTTGGTGGCCGAGATGATGCGCACGTCCACCTTGGTCGGGCGGCGCGAGCCGACGGCATCCACCTCCCCTTCCTGCAGGGCACGGAGCAGTTTCACCTGCGCGTCGAGCGGCAGTTCGCCAACCTCGTCAAGGAACAGCGTGCCGCCATCCGCCTCGACAAACTTGCCGAGCGATTTCGTCACGGCGCCGGTGAAGGCGCCCTTTTCGTGGCCGAACAGGATCGACTCGACCAGGTTTTCCGGGATCGCGCCGCAGTTGACCGTCACGAACGGCTTGCCCGCGCGGCCCGAGGCCCCCTGGATGCAGCGCGCCATGACTTCCTTACCCACACCGCTTTCACCAAGGATCAGCACCGGGATGTCCGATGTCGCCGCCCGCTCCGCCATACGGATCACACCGCGCATCGAGGCCGCCGAGGCAATCATGTCCTCGAAGCGCATGCCGCCTTCGGCCTTGCGCGACAGGCGTTTCACTTCGCCGGTCAGGCTCTGCATCTTCAGGGCGTTCCGGATACTGACGACCACACGTTCCGGGTTGGCCGGCTTGACGATGAAGTCCACCGCGCCGCGGCGCATCGACTGAACGATCGTGTCGATCCCGCTGGTCGCGGTCAGCATGATCACCGGCAGGTCGCTGCGCCGTTCGGCCAGCTTGTCCAGCGTCTCCATGCCCGAGAGGCCCGGCATCGTCAGGTCCAGCAGGACCACATCGATGCCCTCACGCGCATCGCACGACATCGCGATCCCGGTCTCGCCGTCCGGCGCCGTGCGGCAGGCAAAGCCCGCCTTCTCCACGGCAGCCTGCAACAGGCGGCGCTGGGTCGGATCGTCATCGATCACGAGGATAGTCTTGGCCATGGTATCACCCTTCACGTATTATCCGTGCACGGACGCCATCCGGCATGCCGTTCCACATCGTTACGCCCCGTTCTGACACAGAGGGATGGAATTACGGTTGGCGAAATCCTTTGAATTTCAACGATTCCCGCCCTGCCCCGCATTAACCTGCGACGCGCCCGCCCGCCTGCCCCCGCGCCTGCAGCCGCCGCAGCACATCCAGCGGTGCGCCGCGCGCCTGTCCACCGGGATCAATTAGACCTCCGCCCAATGCTTTCTTAAGGTTTCTGGCGCAACAAACGGGTTAACCAGCACGGAATTCAAGCCCATGGCCGCTACCGGGCGACAGCCTTTGCCGTCCTCGCAGGCGGCGCCCGCGTCCCGGCCCGCCCGCCTGTCGGCCGCAGACGAGGCGCTGTTCGCAGACCTGGTGGAAGACTGCCTGCCGGCCCTGCGCGCCTATGCCCGCAAGCTCTGCAAGGACCCGCACATCGCCGACGACTGCGTGCAGGATGCCTGCATCCGCGCGCTCTCGGCCTTTGCCAGCTACGATCCGGCCCGCGCCTTCCGGCCGTGGATCTTCCGCATACTGCGCAATGAATGGCTGCAGCGCCTGCGCCGCGACCGGCGCCTGGTGGCCACGCCCGACGAGACAATCCACACGTTGCTGATCGACGAGCGCACGCCCGAGGCGGCCGCCGACGGCGCCGGCGTGCTGGCCGCCATCGCCCGCCTGCCCGCCGACATGGCCGATGCCATCAGCCTCGTGCTCGGCCTCGGCTTCTCGTACGAGGAAGCCGCCGAGGCCTGCAACTGCGCGCCCGGCACCATGAAAAGCCGCGTCAGCCGCGCCCGCGCCCTGCTGGTCGAACAGCTCGACCCGCCGCGCCGCGCCGCCTAGTTCACTGCCGCCTGGTTGACCGGGGGGCCGTCGAGCCCGGCCATCGCATAGACCAGCTCCGGCGGCACCGGCGGCTCGAACCGCAGCCCGACGATATCGCCGACCTGCCAGCGCAGCACGGCGCCGATGCGGCGCGGCTCGCGCTCGCCCGGCAGGTGGGCCAGCAGGTAGACATCGCGGGTCTCGCCGGCCTTGCCGCTGACCGACACGCGCGCGCCGGAGGCCGACACATCGCGCAGCCAGCCGGCGCAGGCCTGGCTCATGTCGACCCAGACAAGGCGCACGGACAGGTCGGCCGGAAGCCGCACTTCCTGCCGCCCGCCCGATCCCTCGGGCGCGTCCGCTCCATCCAACTCGGCCTTGCACATGGTTACCCTATGCTTGCGAAGACCGGAAAGTTCCTTGGGGTGGGGATTTTTTATCGCAGGTGCGCGAGGATTTAATTGGAGCCCGTAGCCACGAGCCTTCAGGTCTTGATGCCGCCGGTACGCCCTATTTTCGAGAGCTCTAAATTCCCCCCTTGCGCGAAGGTTAATGAAACGTAAAAGTGGAAAGCCACAGACGAGACGGGGGCCTGGGGAGGGGCATCGGCTGATGGCGAAAGATACCGGCGCAGACAGACCGCGCAAAGGCAGCATCTGGGGCGTATGGCGCTGGACCACAGTGTTTATATTCAGTGGACTGACATTAGCTCTGGCAGGCGCTGTGATCCTGGCCGCGCCCTTCTTTGCTGAACTCCAGTCACAGAAGGCCGATTGGCTCGCCCTCGGCTGCCTTGCCGCAGGACTTTTCGCCGCCAACATGGCCCGGATGCTCCAGATATGGGGGCGGCTGAAACCCGCGCTCGAAAAGCCCGCGCGGAAGAGAAAAGTGGACGAGCGCGGAATAGCGCACCAGGGGTTTCGCGAGCTGTTCGTCTACGCCTTTGTCCTCATCGTCGGACTCACCGCATTCACCTTTCTCTCCGCTCAACCGGGTCTTTTACCGTGGAACGATCTCGATCTGCACGGCACCAGAGTTGACGACGCCAAAGTGTTCCATGTCGCTGCCTTGATCTTCAGTCTGGGTTTGGCCCTGGTCCCTGCCTTGTCAGCGATTTATTTGCAGGCTGCGGCAGAGGAAAAAACGCACGCTCGGGTGCTTTTCAGAAGAGATGCGATTTCGCCGCCTTCATTCTGGGTTGGCGCCGGAATCCTGTTGAGCATCGTTGCCTTGGCCAGTTGGGCCGCAAAAGTGTCGGGCAATGAGTCCGCCGAACTCGCCTCAAACCTGACCTTCTTCGTTACGTTAGGCGTTATCGCGCTGTTCGTCGCCTTCATATTCCTGCCCCACATCATCCGGTATCTTGATGAAGCTGGAGAAAGCGGCGGACTGAAACCAATGGGTGCAAACCCCATCACTTTTCCTGCCTACGCCGCCAGCTACATCGATTCTGTGCTTGTCCGCATCGTCGCCCCTCTCACGGGCGCGACGCAGAAGGGCCGCGGCATTCCCCACAGTTTCGTTCTCTTGTCACTCATTCCGCTGACTGCGCTGGGGTTCGTGCTTGCACCGCCTTTTGGCCTGATCCCGATTGGCCTCGGAATGCTAATGGTGATTGCCCTCGGGCGCCGCTGGGCATGGATTGAAGAAGACCGGGAGACTGCCTCGCGCCTGCTCAAAACGGAGAGCCCGGAGATTCAGGTCGGCTTCGACAACGACCTCAAAGATGAAGCGCTGCTCGGCTATGCGTCTTTGTTCTTGCTCGTGCCACTTGCGCTTCATCAGATCTACGGATGGCAGACCACAGCATTCGAAATCACAGATGCCAACCGTGCCACCAACCCATTTATTGCCTGGCTAAGCTTTTTTGGCGCCGAGCTCGCGAAAGCCGTGCCTTTTGTCGACTGGTGGGAAATCTACCAGGTCGATCTCAGTCCCCCCATCGAGGCCGCCGCTGACAATCCACTCGGCAAACACCTCACCTTCGCGGCGCGGGCAATGGTGGACCTTGTGATCATGGCCGCGCTCTTCCAGGCTATAGCCATCTGGCAGCGATCTCGCGCCCAGAAGAGGCTCTACCAGATCGGACATGTGAATCACTTCGAGCCTTTCGCCGAAAGGGACTTCTTCGAAAGCGCTTTCAGAGGCAGGACGCAGCACCCCCGCCCTGAGTTTCTCGATCAGATCAAGGCTCACATAATTGCGCGTGAGAACCTCCGCCTTCCCGGCGAGCCTTACAATCCTGAGCGCCTCGCCGACCTTCTGAACTCAGACAGCCCTGCGGTGCGCCGCACGGCCCTATGGATGGTTGAGGAGTTCAAACTATTGACCGGCACGCCGCCGGAGCAAATCCGCCAGCTGCGCCAGCACTGGTTCAACCTTTCCTTTCCGCAGCTCTCAGGCTCTCAAGTACCTTCCGAGCGCAAACGCCTGCTCGAAGAGAAACACAAATTTGAGCAACTCCTCGCCGAACTGATGGACGACACCAGCGTCGTCCGGCTGGACGAGACCGGCGTCCTCCTTGGCCTCATCGAAGACATCCGACAGATTCCTGAATTGTCTTTCGCCCAAATCGAGGCGCTCCGGCTCTTTGGAATGCTGCGCAACGAATACGCACTTCTGGCGCTCGCGGCACATGTACTGCCGCCGACAGAGACTGAGTGGCGTCAACGGATCCAGACCAAGTTTGGCCGGGCGCCAAATCTTTTCCTCGGACAGGCGCCTATGCGCATCAAGGTCTACGAAGCGCTGGAAGCTTTCGGAACCAACCCGCCCGCAACACGGGGCATTCATCGCAAGACTGTGACGTTCCTGAAGCTAATGTCGGAAATCGACGGAGCCGATCCGGCGCGCAACCGCGCCCGCCGCGCGGCTGAGAAAGTCGAGGAGGCGCTGAATGCGTTGGCGCTCAGCGAGGTTGATGACGAAGCGGAAGAGTAGCCCCTACCCCCGCAAAATCTTCTCCATCGCCTTGCCCTTGGCGAGCTCGTCGATCAGCTTGTCCATGTAGCGGATCTCGCGCATCAGCGGGTCTTCGACCTCTTCCACACGCACGCCGCAGACGACGCCGGTGATTAGCGCGCGCGCCGGGTTCGGCTTCGGCGCCTCGGCGAAGAAGGTGTCGAAACTCGCCGCCTTGTCGATCTGCTTCTCGAGCTGTTTCTGCGTGTAGCCGGTCTGCCAGCGGATGATCTCGTCGACCTCCGCTTTCGTGCGCCCCTTCTTCTCCGCCTTGGCGACATAGGCGGGGTAGACCTTCGCGAAGGCCATGTCGAAAACCTTGTGCCGGCCGGTTGCCTGTTTCACCGCGTCCTCCTGCTGACATCTGCTGTCAGCAGCCTACACCGCACAAAACAGGAACACTAGACACTCCGGGGCGGCTCGCCCATATCTTGCGGCCATGGCCCGCCCCTCCCGACCTCCCGCCCGCGGCGTCGCCGACGCCTCAGCCACGTTCAGCTTCGACGGCTTCGCGCTGGACGCGGCCGGCCAGCTGGCCTCCGACCAGTGGACGCCGCACCGGCCGGACCGCGACTGGGTGAAGCTGGAAGGCGGCCGGCGTTTCCGCGTCGCCTCGGCCTATGAGCCGGCCGGCGACCAGGTGACCGCCATCCCGGAGCTCGTGGACGGCATCACGTCTGGCGAGCGCGACCAGGTGCTCCTCGGCGCGACCGGCACCGGCAAGACGTTCACGATGGCCAAGATCATCGAGGCGACCCAGCGCCCCGCGCTGATCCTCGCGCCCAACAAGACCCTCGCCGCCCAGCTCTATGGCGAGTTCAAGTCCTTCTTCCCGGACAACGCGGTCGAGTATTTCGTTTCCTATTACGACTATTACCAGCCCGAGGCCTATGTTCCGCGTGCGGACCTTTACATCGAGAAGGAAAGCTCGATCAACGAGGCCATTGACCGGATGCGCCACTCCGCCACCCGCGCCATCCTCGAGCGCGACGACGTCATCATCGTCGCCTCCGTGTCGTGCCTCTATGGTATCGGCTCGGTCGAGTCCTACACCTCGATGACCTTCACGCTGAACACCGGCGACCGCATCGACATCAAGCAGGTCGCCGAGCGCCTCGTCGCCAACCAGTACACCCGCAACGACATCGCCTTCGGCCGCGGCACCTTCCGCATCAAGGGCGACGGCCTCGACATCTTCCCCGCCCACTACGAGGACCGCGCCTGGAAGCTCTCCTTCTTCGGCGACGAGCTGGAGAGCATCACCGAGTTCGACCCCCTCACCGGCCGCACGCTGCAGCGCCTGCCCGCGATCAAGATCTACGCCAACAGCCACTACGTCACGCCTCGCCCGACGCTCACCCAGGCGATCGAGCAGATCAAGGTCGAGCTGAAGCAGACCATCGCCCATTTCGAAAAGCACGGGAAACTGCTCGAAGCGCAGCGCATCGCCCAGCGCTGCCAGTATGACATCGAGATGATGGCCGCCACCGGCTCCTGCAACGGCATCGAGAACTACTCGCGCTACCTCACCGGCCGCAAGCCCGGCGAGCCCCCGCCCACCCTCTTCGAATACCTGCCCCAGAACGCCCTCGTCTTCACCGACGAGTCCCACCAGACGATCCCCCAGATCGGCGCCATGTTCAAAGGCGACTTCTCGCGCAAGTCCACGCTCGCCGAATACGGCTTCCGCCTGCCCTCCTGCATCGACAACCGCCCCCTCAAGTTCGAGGAATGGGACGCCATGCGCCCGCAGACCGTCCACGTCTCCGCCACCCCCGGCCCCTGGGAACTCGACCGCACCGGCGGCGTCTTCACCGAACAGGTCATCCGCCCCACCGGCCTCATCGACCCGCCCGTCGAGGTCCGCCCCGTCTCGAATGACGGCGCCAACCAGGTCGACGATGTCATGGCCGAGGTGAAGGCCGTCGCCGCCGCCGGCTACCGCTCGCTCATCACGACACTGACGAAAAAGATGGCGGAAAACCTGACCGACTTCCTCCACGAGAACGGCGTCAAGGTCCGCTACATGCACTCCGACGTCGACACGATCGAGCGCATCGAAATCATCCGCGACCTGCGCCTCGGCGTCTTCGACGTCCTCGTCGGCATCAACCTCCTGCGCGAGGGCCTCGACATCCCGGAATGCGCCTTCGTCGGCATCCTCGACGCCGACAAGGAAGGCTTCCTGCGCTCCGAGACCTCGCTCGTGCAGACCATCGGCCGCGCCGCGCGCAATGCCGAGGCGCGCGTCGTCCTCTATGGCGACCGCGTCACCGGCTCGATGCAGCGCGCGATGGACGAGACCGCCCGCCGCCGCGAGAAACAGCACGCCTACAACCTCGAGCACGGCATCACGCCGCGCACCATCATCCGCGAAGTCTCCGACATCCTCGGCGAGCTGGGCGACAAGCCCTCCGCCAGCCGCAGCCGCCGCAACCGCGAGCGGGGCGTCGCCGAGTCAAAACCCTTGCCACTTGCAGGTGAATCCGGCCACAACCTCAAGGCCGTCATCGCCGACACGGAAAAGCGGATGCGCGAAGCCGCCGCCAACCTGGAATTCGAGGATGCGGCCCGGCTGCGCGATGAGCTGAAGCGGCTGCGGGAACAGGATTTGGGGATTTAAGTCCGCCAACTGTCAGTCACTCTTTGCCATAGTCGACAACTTTCCCGTGCTCTTCGTCTACGGGCAGGTCTTCATTGTCTAATCCGCATTCAGAGGAATTGTCGACCACTGGAACTTCAGTGAACAGAGAACGCAGAAGGTCTTGAATAGCTCCGGCCAGAAAAAAAATCCGGAACACCAAGTAAGAGAACAGGAAGCCAACCAGCCCGTTCAAAACTCGCGCAAAATTGAAGACATGCTCTGTTCCCTTAATGCGCCAGGAAAAGCTTAAATCCCATCGAACCACCTCTCCAAAAATGACGATAACTGCAAGCGTTGCTGCTACGCCAAATGCCCCCATCCACAAAGCGCCGTGATACTCCGCAAAATCGCGGACACTCTTCCGAATGGAAGCATCGCCAAACCGATGAGACATAAGTGTCGGCACAAGAACGACCGCGGACATCGCACCTGCAGACATCAATGTCGAAAACGTCACAATCTCGCTTGCCGCCTGACTGAACAATTCAGGAGCGGATGCCGCAGCCAAGCCTCCGGCAACAAAGCAGATGGCCAATATGACGAGGGTGGGCCAATGAGTTTGTTCCATCTTTGTTCTATATCATCACATGAAGCCCCGCTCAACAAAATCTCGCTGCGCTTTCTGAAAGGATGTGCCGAGCTTTCGTCTATCGACGAGTGAGTCATGCATTTGAATATCGCATTTGAATGTACCGGTACTGATCACTCCTTTGACCAGACCATTCGGCGAATACAGCTTCACCTCATCCTCCTCAAAGTAGCTCGCGACAGATTCGAGCGGCAATTGATCAAAGGTTTCTTTGAATCGACCGTTCTTCAATTTGATGCTTAGCGAAACTTCGATTTTTCCTTTGCCTTGGGTTCGATTCAAAAACGACTGAAAGTCTTTTTTCTTGAATCCCGCCGCTTCCAACAAGCTCCACGACTTGCTGTCATCTACTGCTAGCGTTTGAATCACATCGCCCGATGGCGAACCTTTTTTTGTTCTAGGCAGAGAAGGGTCAGCTTGTGCTGCCGGAGGGGATATTCTGATCTCCTCCGTCTTCAGTCTTGCAGCCGACAAACTTTTGATCTCGACTTGAGTTTCCAGAACCATGTTCGAGTTGGGAACAAGTTTGGTCTTGATGGAAAACAACCAGTTCAGATACCGCTCAAGCATCTTTGCGCTCACGCCAGACTGCATGACAAGAACATGGTTGTTCTTTACCAAGAAATAGAGCGTGCCCTTCAGAGGCTCATGGCCATCCTGTGTTTTTATCTGATGCAAATTTAGCGTCTTAGATGCGTTTGCTGTTCGGTTTACCGCAACCAAGAATCCTGCCGGCTCAAAACAACATAGCTCGCCAATCAGTCCGTACGACGTTTTTGCGTACCAGCTGAATACAAACGTTTGATAAGGATCATATTGGTATTCTCGACATCGGAAATCGTCGCCGATTACGACCCCTTCTGCGGTCTGGCTTAGCGCATTGTTTATCGTTCCTTCGAGGTCGAAACCCTCAACCGGTTTGCTGAACCCCGACAATCGTCGATATTGAATAGTCGACTGCTTGGTGCCCCTAGCCATCAAAGCTCCTCAAATCTTCAGTTGAAACTTGGAAGAGATCGCACATTTGCGCAAGCAGTTCGGGGAAACTCACACCCCGTCTTAAATCTGTGAAATTCTTCGCTTGAGGCGAGAAAATTTCTGGACTCGCTCTCGACTCAGGACGCGTTCGGTGAGATCGTTTCGTTAAGCCAACGAAAACCGGACGGGAGGACACCCGTCAGAGGACACGGAGGCCAAGCCCATCGCCCCCGACAAGGGCCGGGCCAGGAGCGGAGCCGGGAGACCGGGGACGCAAAAGGCCAGGCAGGAAGCGGGACCAAAAACGGCGGTGGCCTCACGAAGCGGAACTCGAGCCGTGACGAGAGGAGCGGTAGGCCGCAACCGGAGCGCAATCCGAACTGCGGTGGCCAAGACCGGAATGTCCCGGAAGGGACGCCAGGAAAGCGCGCGCATCTTCGGATGGGTGTGACTGGAGAGGTGCGAACCCGAGCCTCCGCAAGGAGGGAACGGCAAGCGGAAAGTGGGCGGCCAAGCCCTGAGGAACGGGCTTCCCCCCGGAAGCGACGTATCAGGCAACGCAGCCGGGAGCGAGCGCCTGCCAGGGCGAACGTCCGGATGCGGAGGGTGATGGAAAGTGCGCCTCAGAAGCACACTGGAAAGAAACCCCGTGTCTCTCGAATTGAGCTCACGAGTGCTAGCACAGTGTCTCGGTAGTCTGATTCGGAACACAAGGGAAAGGCGTGGATGCCCCTCAAAAGGCACCACGCCTTTCTTCTTTTTGGAACAGCGTTCAAAGCCCCCTCTCCTGTGGGAGAGGGGCTGGGGGTGAGGGGGCTTGCGAGGATCAGAAATCGCATCGCGATTTCCCGAGCGAGGCCGCGCGCTGACAAGCGCGTGGCAAGGAAGACTCAAAGCCCCCTCTCCCTTCAGGGAGAGGGGGTTGGGGGTGAGGGGGCGCCCCGCTCAAAACGTCAAGTAACGCCGCCGGCGCGGCACTCCCTCATCCCCAACCCCTTCTCCCAAGGGAGAAGGGGCCGAAGCGCCGTCAAATCCGCCTCCCCCGATAAATCACCGGGAACGCGTCCTTGATCCCGTATTTCTCCGGCGCGGCCCTCTCAGCTTTCGCCTGGCGCTCCGCCTCCCGCTCGGCCGAGCGCGCTTCCTCCTCACGCCGGCGCCGCACGAGATCGGCCGGGTCCGGCCACCGGCGCGGCGGCAGGTGGACCACCAGCGGCGGCGGCGCGCGCCCCGGCAGGCTCATCCACTTCTCGCGCTCGGCCATCAGCCGGTCGGCGCACGCGATATCGTCGCTCAGGGTGAAAAGCCGGTCTTCGCTCACCTCCTCCTCCGTCAGCTCCCGGCCCGCATGGTAAGCGAGCCGTTCGGCGTCGCGCGCGTCATCAATCGCCTTGTAGATCTCGTTCCGGATCGCATCCTTGGCCTGTTGCTCCGGCGTCCTCGGCTTGAAGACCGGCTCGCGCCCTTCTTCCTCGGCGCGCATGAGTTCGTCCCATTCCTCGCGCCAGCCCTGCGCCGGCGCCTCGTAGGGCTCCGGATGGAATTCGAGCCAGTCGCGCAGCGTGCGCCAGGCGCGCTGCAGGCGCTGCGCCTCGCGCAGGCTCGTCATCGCAAGGCCGATGCACCCTTCCTCGATGGCCGCCACCGCGCGCATCCTGTGGAAGGCCGAAAGCTCGCTCAGCTTGGTCAGCCGCACGCGCCCCTTCAGCCCTTTCAGTTCGGGATAGTCCGCCGGCGGAAGGTTTTCCTCCTCGCCCCCCAGCGCCGCCAGCGCGCAGCCCCTGCCCGGCTTCGCCCAGTCGCCCATCGGCGGGCGCGCCTCTCCCGCCGCATCCGCGGCCCGGTCCGCCCGCCGCAGCCCGTCCTGCGCGGCCCAGAGCGAGGCGGTCGAATACGGGATGTTCAGGAAGCGCGCCGCCACGCGGATCGCCTGCCCCTCGCGCACCCGCACGCCAAGCTCGCGGCGCTGCGCCGCGTAGACCACCGGGTCTTTTCGTTCGTATCCGCCTTTTGCCATGCCGCAGAGGATACATCCGCGTCCTGTCCCGCCGGATTGGCCGTATGCAGAATAATCCGCTTGACGCGGCCCCGCCGCGCCTCTGCGCCGGCGCGCCGCCGCTGAAACGTTGCGCAAGGCCAGTCCTTGCGCAACAAAAAACCCCCGGCGCGGATCGGCGCCGGGGGCTTTGCGGTGTCAGGCAGCGCCGCGTTATTCAGCCGCTTTTTCGGCTTTCTTCGCGGCTTTCTCGGCCTTCCAGGCCGCGAACTCCGCTTCGCTCAGCTCGCCGCTCGCATCGGTGTCGGCCTTCGCGAACTTCTCGGCGGTGACCTCCGGCTTCTTCGCCTGCACTTCGGTCAGCGACAGCGTGCCGTTCGCATCGGTGTCGAGCGAAGCCAGCGTCATGTCTTCACCGGCAAGCGCCGACGGCGCGGCAAACGCGGCCGCAAGCGCGGCAACTGCAATCAGTTTCTTCATGGGGGTACTCCTCGGGTTCATCCCTTAAGCCACCCTGCCGCCCGGACGCATTTCCGGTGCAGCGGGCTTGGCGCATCTACGCGCCGGCGGGGTGCCCGTTCCGCACCTCACAAACGTCTAATGCTTGTGGCGAAATCGGGGCACGCGCGCGCGGCAACAAAAAACCGTCCACACGCGCGTGTGGACGGTTTGTGGACTCCGTGGGCGGAGTGTTCAGCTTACGGCGAAACAGGCGCCGGGGTGGTTTCCGGTTCCTCGGCCGGGGCCGAAGCCTCCACCGATTCCGGCTCGTCGCCCTCGACCAGCGCGTCGGCCGGTTGCGGCACCGAGCTCGCCGTACCGCAGCAGCGCACCTGCATCTCGAGGACGCGGTCGTTGAAACGGCATTGCTGGTCGTTGATCTCGCGCAGGATCGACGGGCCGCCGGCGCGGAACGTGTACCGCGTCTGGTTGCAGCTCGTCAGGGTGTAGCCTTCACGGCAGGAGCCGACGCTGGATTTCTGCACGGTGGTGGTTTCGCACACCATGCTGTTGTCCTTGTCGTAGGCGGCGTTGGCGCGCGACATCGCTTCGGCGGCATCCGCCTTGGCACTGTCGGCCGTGGCCTGGGCGTCAGCGGTCAGCTTGAACGCATCGCTGAGGCGCATGTTGGTATCGGCCAGCGCGGTGGACGTGCCATCGATCTCGACCTTCAGCCGGCAGACATTCTCATTCGCCTTCTTGGCATTGGCGCAATACTCCGCAACCGTCTGCTCACGGGGAATGTTCATGCACGCCGAAACACTCAACGCAGCGAGCAACAGCCCGCCGGAAAGGATCTTCGTAAACTTCATATGGATTCTCCATCACCATTTCCGGGGGTGTATTCACCCTCCGCCCAAGCGACTTGAAGCCGAAATGTGGCGAAAAATGAGCATGTCGCCCATCAGGGGAGAAAATCAGGCTTTTAACTTGTAGCCATCCCGGAACATCGCCCAGACGGCGATGACCGAGGCGAGGGTCAGGAGGCCGGTATAGGCCACGCCGACGGCGAGCGAGCCGTTGGCGGCGTCGATGTGGCCGTAGCGGTAACCATCGATCATGTAGAAGATGGGATTGAGGTGGGCGATCGTCTCGAACGGCTCGATCATCACCTTCACGTCGTAGAAGGTGCCGGAAAGGAACGTCATCGGCACGATGATGAAGTTCGTGACCGCCGCCAGGTGGTCGAACTTGTCGGCCCAGACGCCGCCGAGGATGCCGAGGGCGCCGAGGATGACGGCGCTGGTCACCGAGAACCACAGGATCGGCCAGACGTGCCGGACCGGCAGGTTGGCGAGGCCCGAGAGCTGGATGGCTACGGCGCAGATCAGCGCGATCAGCAGGGCCCGGGTGACCGCCCCGCCGAGGAAGGCGATGGTCAGCTCCAGCGGCGACAGCGGCGGCATCAGGAAGTCGACATGGGTCGAGTTGAACTTCGCCTGCACGAGGCTGGAACTGGTGTTGGCAAAGGCGTTCTGGAGGATCGCCATCATGATCAGGCCGGGCGCCAGGAAGTCATTGTAGCGCAGGCCCTCGAAGGTGCCGGTCAGCTGGCCGCGGTCGCCGAAGGCGAGCTTGAACACCGTCATGAACAGCAGCGTGGTCACCACCGGAGCAAACACCGTCTGCATCCAGACCTTCAGGAAACGCCCCACTTCGCGCTGGTAGAGCGTCCACAGGCCGAGGCCGTTGAACGCGCCGTACTGGCGCAGCTGGTGGGCGGGTTGATCGGCCGGGGGAATCGTCTGCATGGCTACTGCACATAGGCGATGCAGCCCTGACTTGCGAGGGGCATCGCGGGGGCAATTCCGATCCACAACATCTAGAACTCTGTGGAATGCCGGACCTGCATGTTGTGTTTCATTACGCCGCTGATACGATATCTAGGTGTCAGAACAGATGGCGCGTTCAGCCATATCAACATATAGGGGTTCGGCGCTCAGCAATGAGGCGTACCCAGAGATGCGGGAGATTTCCAACATGTCGTGGAACGATGAGCGGGTCAGCACCCTCAAGAAACTCTGGGCGGAAGGCCATTCGGCCTCCCAGATCGCCAAGCAACTGGGCGGCGTCACGCGCAATGCCGTGATCGGCAAGGTCCACCGCCTCGGCCTGTCGGGCCGGGCCACCCCGTCGCGCCCGGTCAAGCGCCCGCCGCGCCTCGCCCGGCCGAAACCCCGGTTCCTGGCGGATGGCTCGATGGCCGCCGCCCCGGCCGCCCAGCCCGCCGCGCCGAGCGTGCCGGCCCCGCCGCTGGCCATCGAACGGGCCGTCGCGATCGCGCCCCTGCCCCCGCTGCCGCTGGCCGACGGCACCCCGGCGACGATCCTCACGCTGCGCGACACGATGTGCAAATGGCCGATCGGCGACCCTGCCGACCCGAAATTTGCTTTTTGCGGCCGCAAGGCCGATTGCGGCCCCTACTGCACCGAGCACGCCCAGGTCGCCTTCCAGCCGGCCCGCAAGCGCGAAGCCCGCAAGTCCGAATACGACTACGTCCGGCGGATTGCCGGCTAAAGCCGCGCTGACATTGCAGGACGTAAGAGACCCCCGGCGGCCCCCGCCCCGGGGGTCTCGCTTTTTCAGGCGCCTTTGGCGAAGGTGACGAAACGACGGTATGGGGGGGCCGGCCAGAATGGAACTGCCAGTTCAACAGCAATCGGCACGCTCTACGCGCTCACGTCTCTTTGCGTGGATGGGATTGGCCGGCATCGCGGTCGCTGTCATCGGCTTTGCGAAGACATTCTTTCTTCCGCTATTCAGCGGCACATTTTCGGCTCCGCTCCTCATCTACGTGCATGGCGCGTTCCTGTTCGGCTGGGTCGGTTTCTTCGCGGCCCAATCTTTTTGGATCCATCGAAAGAACTTGCGCCTGCACAAGCGGTTGGGATGGGCCGGAGCGGGCTTGGTGGCGGGTGTTGTCGTTTCAACGCTTGGTGTGGGAGCGCTGGCGAGCCAGCGGACTGCCGCCACCGGCGACATAGATCTGGCAAGCCGCGAGTTTCTCGTAATCCTGATGGAGATGACTGTCTTTTCTGTGCTCACGGTCAGCGCTTTCCTTTTGCGGCGCCGGCCGGACACTCACAGAAGGCTGATGTTGTTGGCGCTCATCGCCTCGCTCGGACCAGCGTGGTTTCGGTTCCGGCACTATTTTCCGCCCATCGACGATCCCGTCTTCGTCTACTCGCTGCTGCTTGCAGACTCCCTCGTCGTCATCGCCGCGCTCGCCGACTTCCTTCGCGAGCGCCGCGTCCATTGGGTCTACACTTTCGTGGGAAGCAGCATGATCGGGGTGCACCTGATCGAAGTGTTCGGATTCGGCGCCAACTGGTTTGGCGCAATCGCCAGAACGCTCGCGGGGCCGTTCATCTGAAGGCTTGTGGTTTCGCCCGTCGCCAAGCATTCAAACCCAGCGCGCTTATACGGTTCCTTCAATCATCTTTGCTACCCCTAGCGCCGGACAGATACTGGAGGCGCAAGATGTGGGTTCATCGCAGGGAGCATTTCCGGAATGCGTCGGACCGGCCGGAGCGGTCGAAGGTGGCGGCGACGGTGTATTTCATTCCGGATACCGGCGAGGCCCCGCCGCGCCAGGGCTGGGAGGAATGCTGCCCTTTGTGCGGCGCGCCGATCCGCGTTTCGAAGCCGTCGCAGGGCGGCACGGCGGTCAGCGAGGTGCTGCCGTCCGGGCGCTACATCCCCCATCCCTGCTTTGACCGGATGAAGGGCAAGCGGGCGAGCGACGAGACGCTTGACCTGTTCGAGTGGGAGCCGCGATAGTCCGGGAGCGGATGAAGTGTGCGTTTACGCCGTATACCCTTGCGAAGGCAGGGGGTCCGGTTTTTCCCTGCGCTGGATACCTGCCTGCGCAGGTATCCACGGCGAGGGAACACCGGACGTAGGCTGATCAATCGCGGGCGGCGGGCATCCAGGCGCCGAAGGCGGTGCCCTGGCCCATCAGGGTTTCGACGGCGAGGCCGCCGCGATGGTGGGCCATGATGTGCTTGACGATGGCGAGTCCGAGGCCGGTGCCGGTGATCTTGCCGCCGCGCGACTGGTCGGCGCGGTAGAAGCGCTCACCGAGGCGCGGCAGGTGTTCGCGCTCGATGCCAGGGCCCTGGTCTTCGACGCGCAGCCAGACGGCGGGCTCCGGCGACTGGGAGCGGGCGAGCGCCTGCAGCAGGGTCATCCGCTGGCTGAGGTCCCAGCGCTGGGAGGCGGTGACGCGCGCTTCGGCGAGCGACGGGGCGGCGCCGTAGTGGATGCTCACTTCGCTGCCGGCTTTCGAATATTTCACGGCGTTCGAGACGAGGTTCTCGATCACCTGGATGAGTTCGTCCCGGTGCGCGGTGATCGGCAGCGGGCCGATGGCGGGGCCGACCTTGAGGGTGATCCCCTGCTCTGCCGCGATGGGCTGGAGGGCTGCCATGGCGGAGGCGACGATCTCGGCGAAATCCTCCCGGCCGCGCGGTAGGACGTGCTGCGAGGATTCGATGCGGGAGAGGGAGAGGAGGTCGGCGATCAGGCGGCTCATCCGGTCGGATTCGCCGGCCATGATGTCGAGGAAGCGGGGCCAGGCTTCGCGATCGTCCTTCGCCGGGCCGCGCATGGTCTCGATGAAACCGGAGATTGCCGTGAGCGGGGTGCGCAGCTCGTGGCTGGCATTGGCGAGGAAGTCTGCCCGGGCGCGGGCGGCGCGCTTCACGGGGGTGAGGTCTTCGAGGAGGACGAGGACGTTGCGGCCGGCCGGCACGCGGGTGACATGCGCGCGCCAGGTCTCGTCCGGGCCGGTTTCGAGCTCGGCCGAGACGGCGCCGGTGACCGGGCGGGCGAGCGCATCGTCGATGGCCGCGAGCAGCACCGGCGAGCGGATCACCGCGCTGGCACGGGCAAACGGAAGGTTAGCGAGCTCGAACAGCTCGTCGGCGGGGCGGTTGAAGGCGAGGATCTTCCGGCCGGGGCCGATTTCGAGCGCCGGCAGGGGCAGCGCGGCCAGCAGGCTGGGGCCGGGATCGGCGGCGGCCGGCGCGGCGGTGTCGCGCCAGGTGTCGCGGGGGGTGACGGGCACGCGGGCGGCCGAGCCGACGAAGTAGGCGACGGCGACCGAGCCGATGACGCCGAGCGCGCTGAGGGCTTCAATCAGGCCGAGCGCGCCGGTGGCGACGAGCATCAGCAGCACGAGGCCGGTCGTGGCGATGATGACCGTGAAGTCGCGCGTGCGGCGGGTCATCGACCGGCTGCTGTCGCCTTCCACCCGCTTTTCGGCGGCTTCACTCATGCTCGACCCTGCCCTCTGACCGGCTGGCGCGGCCCCTTCAGGAGCGGCCTGCCTGCTGGCGCTAACCCGGCCTCCCGCGTCTGCCAAGCCCCGGCGGCCAACAGGACCGGCGGCGTTAACACACTGGGCTCACAAAATTATTGAATTTCGATAATTTCATATTGACGCTCGGCAAGCGCGGGCGTATCCGGTCGCCCTAGTCTGACGGGCGCCGCTTCTTCGCATGAAAAAATCCTTCCTTTTCCTGAGTTCCGCGATGCTGGCGGCCTGCGCGACGGCGCCGGACCCGGCGGAACGGCTGATCGATGACCGCAATGCGCTGTTCAGCGTGTTGCCGGATGCGCCGGACGAATGGGCGGCGCGCGGCGTAGCCGGCGCGGCGCCTACGGCCGACTGGTTGAGCCAGTTCAATGATCCGGTAATGACGTCGCTCGTGGCTGAAGCCCTGGCTGCGAACCCGACGCTGGAATCGCGCGCGGCGCTGGCGCGGGCAAGCGAAGCCCTGACGCGGGCGGCGCGCGGCCAGCGGCTGCCGAGCCTGTCGGCATCGCTGGCCGCTGGCGGCACCTCGACCGGCGCAGTCGTGGCGGGCAATGACGAGCGGTTCAACGATCCGCTGTATGATCTTGGCATCGACGCGAGCTGGGAAGCCGACCTCTGGGGCCGAGTTTCGAATTCGGTTGCGCAGGCAGACGCCGACTACGCGGCGAGCGAAGCGGACCTCGCCGCAACGGAGCTCTCGATTTCGGCCCAGACAGCGATTGCCTGGGTGCGCCTCAACGAGGCGCTGGCGCAGGAGCGCATCGCGCTGTTGTCGTATGAAGCGCGCGAGCGGGTGCTGACGATTACCGAGCGCCGTGTGCAGTCCGGCCTGCTCGGCGCGCTCGAACTGCGCACGGCGCGCAGCTCGTTGGCGGGGGCCGAAGCGGCGATTGCGGCGCGGCGGCAAGCCTCGACCGAAGCGTCGCGCCGGCTGGAAGTGCTGCTCGGGCGCTATCCGCGGGCCGAGATTTCGGCGGCGGGCGAGATTCCGGCGCTCGGCGAGATGGCGGCCGAAGGCAACCCTGCCCTGCTGTTGTCGCGCCGCCCGGATGTGGCGTTGCTGGAAGCGCGGGTCGTGGGCGCCGGCCTGCGGGCCGAGGAAGCCCGCCTCGCGATGCTGCCTTCGCTGCGTGTGACGGGATCGGTCGGCAATTCGTCGACCGAACTTGCCGACGTGGTGGATCCGGCGCTGATTGCGGCGCGGCTGGTCGCGAGCCTCGCGCAGCCGCTGTTCAACGGCGGACGGCTGAGGGCGCAGCAGGAAGCGGCGATCGCGCAGGCGGAGGCCTCTGTGTCGAACTATGTAGCGGGCGTGCTGACGGCCTGGCGCGAAGTGGAAGACGCGCTGACGGCTGACGTGCTGCTGGCCCAGCAGGAAACCGCGCAAGGCGTGTCGTTTGAAGAGGCGCGCTATGCCGAGGAACTGGCCGAACGCCAGTATGTCAGCGGCACCATCACCATCTTCAACCTGATCGACGCGCAGACGCGCCGGCTGACGGCGGAAAGCCAGTTCGTGTCGGCGCGCGCCAGCCGTGCTATAAACCGGGTGTCGTACCACCTCGCGCTCGGAGGCGGTGTGCCGACCCCGGCCGCACAATCCGCCTCTACAGAAGTCCAGACGCCGTAGCAGACGGCAGGAGCATTACCCATGGCCCGCATTATTTCCATTCTCGCCCCGATCGGCATCATTGCCGTGCTCGGTGTCGGCGGCGTCGCGGCGGTGAACGCCATGAAGCCGGAACCCGAGAAGAGCGACGAGCCGCGCGCCGGCCTCAACGTCTTCGCCGAACCGGTGCGCGAAGTGAGCCTGACGCTGACGGTCGACGCGCAAGGTGAAGTCCGTCCGAAGACGGAGATTGTCGTCGCGCCGCAGACTTCGGGCCGGGTTGCCTATGTCTCGCCGGACTTCATTGACGGTGGCTTCATCCGCAAGGGCCAGGTGCTGGTGCGCGTCGAGGCGCAGGACTATGAGCTGGGCGTCGTGCGGGCACGCTCGACGGTCGCCTCGGCCGAGCAGCGCCTTGCGCGCGAGCAGGCAGAATCGAAACTGGCCCAGCAGGACCTCGAAGACCTCGGCATGACCGACGCTTCGCCGCTCGCCCGCCGCGAGCCGCAGCTGGCCGAAGCACAGGCATCGCTCGATGCTGCGAAATCGCAGCTGAAGGATGCTGAACTTGCGCTCGCCCGTACCGCGGTGATCGCGCCGTTCGATGGCCGCGTGCGCGAGCGCAGCGTCGATATCGGTCAGGTCGTGGCACCGGGACAATCGCTCGGCCGCATCTTTGGCAATGACGTCGTTGAAGTGTCGCTGCCGCTGAAGGACGCCGAACTCGGCCGGCTGGGCCTGCCGATTGCCTTTGCCAGCAGCAAGGAAAATCCGGGGCCGGAGGTCGTCTTCAAGGCAACGGTGGGCGGCGAGCCGCGCACCTGGCGCGGGCAGGTCGTGCGTACTGGTGCAGCCATCAACTCGCAGACCCGCCAGATCAACGTCATCGCGGAGTTGAAGGATCCCTTCGGCGCCGGCGCGGACAACGGCACGCCGATGGCGCCCGGTCTGTTCGTGGACGCACAGATCCAGGGCAAGAGCCTGGAAAGCGTACTGGTCGCGCCGCGTTCGGCGCTGCGCGGCGAAGACAAGCTGTATATCGGCGACCCGGACAGCGGGAAGCTCTCGATCCGCACGGTGGACGTCACCTTCTCCGACAGGGACGGCGCCTACTTCCATGAAGGCGCTGACGTTGGCGAGCTTGCCATCATCAGCCCCATCCAGGCGCCGTTCGACGGCATGAGCCTAACCGTGATGGAGCGCCTGGAAGACGGCACCGTGAAGGTCCACAACCCGCCGAAGCCTGCCGCTGACGCCGCCGACAAGGAAGTCGCGGAAGCTTCGACCGCGAGCGAGGAAGGAGCCAACCCATGAACGGGATCGTCGCCTGGTTTGCCCGCAACTCGGTTGCTGCAAACCTCCTGATGTTCATCTTCTTCGCGGGTGGCGTGTTTGGCTACTCCTCGATGGAGCGGGAAATGTTCCCGGTCGTGAAAGTGTCCGGCGCGTCCGTATCGGTCGCCTGGACCGGCGCCTCGCCGCGCGACATCGAAGACCAGATCGTCACCCGCATCGAGGAAGCGGTTGCCGACATCAACGGCCTTGATCGCATCACGTCGATTGCGAGCGAGGGCGTCGGTGTCGTCAACATCCGGGGCCGGGACGATGTCGACATGGATACGTTCCTCGACGAGGTGAAACTCCGCGTCGACCAGATCAACAACCTGCCCCAGGCGGCGTTTGAACCCCAGGTCCAGCGCTGGGAGCAGCGCAACTGGTTCATGGGCCTCGCGATCCACGGCGACGTGGATGCGCGCACGCTGCGCCGCATCGGCGACAAGGTGCGCGACGAGATCGCCGCCCTGCCCGGCGGTGAGCTGGCCGTGTTGCAAGGCACGCTGGACGAGCAGGTGAGCATCGAAGTGTCCGAGGAAGCCCTGCGCCGCTTCGGGCTCAGCATGTCGGACGTTGCCAATGCCGTGCGCCAGTCGTCGCTGAACTCCTCCGGCGGACGGATTGAGTCTCCCGTAGGCGATGTGTCGCTGACCGCGCGCAACCTTGCCGACACCGCTGACCAGTTCGGCGAGATCATTATTCGCCAGACGACCGAACAAGGCACCGTGCGCGTCAATGACGTCGCCAACGTGATCGACGGGTTCGTCAGCGACAAGCTGCGCGCATCGTTCAATGGCCGCAGCACCGTGTTCGTGATGATCCCCGAGCCGGACAAGATGGACATCACCAAGTATGCCGCCGGCTTCCGCGAGTATATCGAGCGCGCCAACACGCATACCAGCGGCATCCTTCCGCAAGGTGTGAACATCGACAAGCTGTGGGACGATTCAGAAGCCTTCGAAGCCCGCATGGACCTGATCACCTCGTCGGCACTCTCCGGCGCCTTGCTGGTGATGCTGGTGCTGCTGCTGTTCCTTCGCCCGATGGTGGCCTTCTGGGTGACCTCGGGCATCTTCACGGCCTTCGCCGGTTCGATCATGCTGTTCCCGACGCTCGGCGTATCCTGGAACATCCTGTCGACCTTCGCCGTGCTGCTCGTCATCGGGGTGATCGTGGACGACGCGATCGTTGTCGGCGAGAACATCCACCGGGAAGTCGAAAGCGGCCGGCGTGAAGGGCTCGATGCCTCAATCATCGGCACGCAGCTCGTGATGAAGCCGATCATCTTCGGCGTGCTGACGACCATCATCGCCTTCCTGCCCTGGGCGTTCGTCACCGGCCCGACCCGGATGTTCACGCAGCAGATCACCTTCGTCGTGGTCGTCTCGCTGGCCGTCTCGATCCTCGAGTGCCTCCTGATCCTGCCGGCGCACCTTGCGCATATGAAGAAGCAGAAGTTTGACGGACCGACCGGCGCGCTGATGGCGTTCCAGCGCCGCATTGCCGACAGCCTGATCTGGTTTGCGGACCATATCTACCGGCCGGTGCTGGAGATGGCGATCAAGTTCCGCTACGCGACCGTGGCCTTCTTCTTCTCGCTGTTCGCGATTTCGATGACGATCCAGTCGACCGGCATTGTCCCCTTCCAGTTCATGCCGGAGATCGAGGCCGACCTGATCCAGGTGAACATCCAGATGCCGGATGGCACGCCGTTCGAGCGCGTCGTGCAGGTGCGCGACCAGCTGCAGGCCGGCGTGCAGGCGGCGACCGAAGTGACGGACAAGCAGCATCCGGAAATCGATGGCGGCCTGATCCGGGATTCGTCCATCGTGGCGGGCGGTACGCAGGTCCAGGCCTGGATCAGCCTTGCTCCGCCGGAAGAGCGCCCCGAGAACGTGCGCTCCAAGGACCTTGCAGAAGAACTGCGCAAGGCGACCGGCGATATCCAGGATGCCGAAGAGATCAATTTCGACTTCACGTTCAACCAGCCGGACAGCGGCGTGACCTTTGCGCTGAGCCACCCGGACCTCGACCGCCTGCGCACTGCAGCGGATTACGTCAAGGCTCACCTTTCGACCTTCGCGGAAGTCTATGACATCAGCGACAACCTGTCGTCGGCCGCCGAGGAAATCCGTATCAAGATGAAGCCCGGCGCGGAAACGCTCGGCATCACCCTGGCAGACGTGTCGAACCAGCTTCGCCAGGCCTATTTCGGGGAGCTGGCCCAACGCCTGCCCCGCGATGGCCAGGACGTGGAAGTGCGCGTCCGCCTGCCGGAGGAGATGCGCAACGATCTCGACAGCCTGGCGTCTATCCGTATCCGGACGCTCGACGGCCGCGAAATCCCGGTGACCCAGGTTGCCGACTTCGAGTTCGCCCCGGGCATCAACCGGATTGTCCGCCGCAACCGCGTACGTTCGGTGTCGGTGTCCGCTGAAGTGCTGGGCGAAGGCGGACGCGCGCGGATCATGGGCGCGATGGAGTCGGACTTCTGGCCGCAGTTCAAGCAGGAGTTCCCGGACGTCGTGCGCGGCGAGGCGGGCGGCTTCGAGCAGGAGCAGGAATTCTTCGCGGAAATCCAGCGCCTGCTGCTGATCGCGATCGGCGCCATGTATATCCTGCTGGCGATCGGTTTCCGGTCTTACGCCCAGCCGATCCTGCTGATGATGGCCTTGCCGTTCGCCTATTGCGGCGCGCTGTTCGGGCTGGCGCTGACCGGCACGCCCATGGCGATGTTCGCCTTCTTCGGGATCGCGGCGGCGTCCGGCGTCGTCATCAACGACAACCTCGTGCTGCTCGACTATGTCAACAAGCGGCGCGACGAAGGCGCCGGTGCCGTGCAGGCGCTGGTGGATGCCGGCGTGTCACGCTTCCGCCCGATCCTGCTGACCTCGCTGACCACGTTCGTCGGCCTCGCGCCGCTGCTCTACGAGCGCTCCGTGCAGGCGCAGTTCCTGAAGCCGATGGTCGTGTCGCTGGCCTATGCGGTGACCTTCGCGCTGTTCGTCTCGCTGCTGATGGTGCCGGCGATGTATGCGATCGGCGTCGAGATCGGCCGCATCTTCCGCTGGACCTGGGGCGGCAAGCCGTATCGCCAGATCGGTGAGAGCTATTCGGGCCATGCGACGATCGATGACGATGAACTGATCGGCACAAGTGCAGTTGACGGGATTGGCCGGCCGTCGCCTGCGGAGTAAGTAGCGTTACCCTTTCCGGTTTTCCAAACGCCCGCCATTCCAGGCGGGGACATGCAGGGAGTATTCCATGAAGAAACTTTTGCTGGGCGCAGCTTCGCTTGCGCTGATTACGGCGTGTGCACACCACAAGGAAGCGCCAGTCGCCCCGGAAGCCACGCTCGCCGTGGTTCCCGAAGTGACTGAACCGCCGCCCGCGCCCGAGCCGAAAGAAGTGCTGGAACTTGCGTCGCCGGATGTCTGGGGCGACTGGGGCCTGAACCTTGATGCCGGCGATCCGTCCGTGAAGCCGGGCGACGATTTCAACGCCTTCGTCAACGGCACCTGGATTGCCCAGATGGAAATCCCGGCCGACCGTTCGCGGTATGGCTCGTTCGATCTGCTGCGCGAGAAATCCGAGCAGCGCGTCCGGTTCATCATCGACGACCTGGCCGCTGCTTCGCCCGCGGTCGACACGCCGGAAGGCAAGATCGCCGCGATCTACAACGCCTACATGAATACCGATGCGATCAACGCCGCCGGCATGGATGCGGCAACGCCTTACCTCTCGAAGATCGACGCGGTTGCCAGCCTTGAAGACCTGGCCCGGTTGATGGCGGAAGTCGGCTATGCCTCGCCGATTGCCGGCTATGTCTTCGTCGATGACAAGGACCCCGAGACCTACATCTTCCAGATGTTCATCGGCGGCCTCGGCATGCCGGACCGCGATTATTACCTGAAGGACGACGAGAAATCGGTCGAGCTGCGCGCCAAGTATGTCAGCCTGCTGACGACCATGCTGGGCAAGGCCGGTTATGCTGACCCGGCGGCTGAAGCCGCGAAGGTGATGGCATTCGAGACGGAAATCGCGAAAGTCGACTGGGACCGCACGTTGTCGCGCAACCCCGAGATCACCTACAACAAGATGACGCGCCAGCAGTTCCTGAACATCACTGGCAAGTTCCCGGCGAGCACGGTGCTGAAGGAAATGGGGCTCGACACGCAGGAGAATTTCCTCGTCGCAGAGATTCCGCCGACAGCGGCCGAACTGGCTGAAGCCGGGCTGACGAAAGCGGACGCCAAGAAACTTGGCGGCGGCTTCCCTGCCCTGTTCAAGCTGATGGCCGCGACGCCGCTCGACACCTGGAAGCCGTACATGAAGGCGCACTTCCTGATCGACCATGCCGACGTTCTGCCGGAAGATGTGGATGCGGCCAGCTTCGAGTTCTATGGCACCGCCCTGCGCGGCCAGCCGGAACAGCGCCAGCGCTGGAAGCGCGCCGTGTCGGCAACCGAGAACGCCATGGGCGAAGCGGTCGGCAAGGTGTTC
The DNA here is from genome assembly GCA_016712445.1 of Acidobacteriota bacterium. Classification (NCBI taxonomy): domain Bacteria; kingdom Pseudomonadati; phylum Acidobacteriota; species Acidobacteriota bacterium. The sequence goes on from JADJRB010000001.1 coordinate 613,581, forward strand.
GTCGAGCGCTACTTCCCGCCTGAGAACAAGGCCGAGATGGACAAGCTGGTGGCGAACCTGCGCACCGCCATGGCGTCCAACATCGCCGCACTCGACTGGATGAGCGACACGACGAAGGCGAAAGCCGTCGAGAAGCTGAACACCTTCAATCCGAAGATCGGCTACCCGGATGAATTCGAAACCTATGCCACGCTGACGGCGGGCTCCAACGCGCTCGAGAACTCGATCGCCATGGGCACCTGGCAGCTGCAGGACAACATGTCCAAGCTCGGCACCACGGTGGACAAGACCGAGTGGGGCATGACCCCGCAGACGGTCAACGCCTATTATAACCCGAGCTTCAACGAGATCGTGTTCCCGGCGGCCATCCTGCAGCCGCCCTTCTTTAACCTGTCAGCGGATCCGGCGATCAACTACGGCGGCATCGGCGGCGTGATCGGGCACGAGATGGGCCACGGTTTCGACGACCAGGGCGCGAAGTACGACTCGCTCGGCGCATTCAACAGCTGGTGGACCGACGAAGACCTCGGCGCCTTCCGCAAACTGACCGATGCGCTGGTGGCACAGTATGACGGCTATTGCCCGCTCGATGACGGCAAGACATGCGTTAACGGCCGGCTGACCCTGGGCGAGAACATCGGCGACCTTGGCGGCCTGTCGATGGCTTACAAGGCTTACCAGCTGAGCCTCGACAAGGATGGCGACGGCACGGTGAGCGAGGCCGAGCAACCTCCGGTAATCGGCGGCTATACCGGCGACCAGCGCTTCTTCCTGGGCTGGGCCCAGATCTGGCGCGCCAAGTATCGCGAAGAGGCGACCCGCCAGCAGCTGCTGACGGATCCGCACTCGCCGCCGGACTACCGGATCAACGGCATCGTCCGCAACTTCGACGAGTGGTACGAAGCCTTCGACGTCGGCCCGGACGACGCCCTGTACCTGCCGCCGGAAGAACGCATCCGGATCTGGTAAATCCGCCGCCAGCCCGGCAGGCTGGTTAATGACTTGCGGCCGCATGCCCTAATTCGGCGTGCGGCCGCAATTTCGTTTTAACTGGCCCACAATATGCATTGCTCCAGCGAAGGCCCATTAAATTCGCTGGAAGACTGCCCCGAAATGTCCCTGATGCCCCGCCTCTTTGGTTCCCGGAAACCGGCAAGCGTCGAATCGGCACGCGTGTCCCATGTTGCGACAGCAACCCCGGACAGCGCGCGCCCCGTGCGTGTGCAGGTCTACCGCGAAGCCTATGTGACCTACGAGTCCGGTTATCGCCGCAAGGGTGTCGTGATGGATTTCACGGGCACCGGCCTGCGCATCCGCTTCCCGACCAACGAACGCCTTCCGGACGTGGTGACCGTCAATGCTCGCTCTGTCGGCATCGAAGGCGAGGCGGACGTTGTCTGGCAGAAGAACACCGAAGCCGGCCTTCGCCTGCGCGGCTGATGCCCCTGCGGGACCGCTTACGGTCTTGCCAAAACGCTCCTGATCCGCACTGTGGCCACCCTGTCGAGACAGGGCTGGGAGCAAGCGCGCGATGACCGGACCGATTGACGACTATTTCCACAAGCTCACCGGCGGCCCGCGTACGGTCGGCCCCGCCCTCGCGGCGGCGGTGCGGCGCGCCGGGCCGCAACTGAAATCCGGACTCTATCGCGGCCATCCGGCCTGGCATGGACGGGCCTGGGTATTCTCGATCATCGGCCATTCCGCGCACTGCAACCTTCAGATCGCGAAAGGCGCGGCGCTCGCCGGCGACTATCCCGACCGGATCGAAGGCACGGGCAAGTCGCTGCGCCACGTGAAGGTTCACAGCGACGACGACATCGACTGCGAACTGGAAGCGATCATCGCCGCCGCCATCGACCTTGACGCCGTCTCGGGCGCCAAGGGATGACACGGCAGCGCGCCGGCCTATATCCCGGTGGCCGATCCTGTGGAGACTGACATGACTGCCAGACCGATCATCTGCTTCCTCGCCGCGCTCGCCGCCGCCGCGAGCCCGTCCGCCCTGGCCGAGAAACCCGCTTCCCCTCCAAAGAAGACCCTGCCCATGACCGCTACCGAATTCACCTCGATCAACGGCAAGCCGATCGACCTCACCCAGCTCGGCGCCAAGGCCATTCTCGTTGTCAACACCGCCTCGAAATGCGGGTTCACGCCGCAGTACAAGGGCCTGCAGGCGCTTTACGAAGCCAAGAAGGATGTGGGCCTCGTGATCGTCGGCGTGCCGTCGAACGACTTCGGCGCGCAGGAGCCCGGAACCGAAGCGGAGGTGAAAACCTTCTGCGAGATCAATTACGGCGTGACCTTCCCGCTGACGAAGAAATACGCCGTGACCGGCGCGGGCCAGCACCCGTTCTATGCGGCGGCAGTTGCGAAGCTCGGCGACGATGCGCAGCCGAAGTGGAACTTCCACAAGGTATTGCTCAAGGGCGACGGCACGCCGGTGAAGGCCTATCCTTCCAAGACCAAGCCCGATGATGCCGGGCTGCTTGCGGATATCGAGGCGGCCCTGGGCGGCTGACCCCGGCCGCACTTGACGACCGCTGCGTGAGAGCGCCTAAGTCCCTTTATTGCACCCGCTAAGAAACTCCAGGAAGGAATGCTCCCATGGCTGATAAGGATCCGGTTGTCATCGTTGGTATGGCGCGCACGCCCATGGGCGGGCTGCTCGGCGACCTTGCCGGGTTTTCCGCGAATGAGCTCGGCGCGCTGGCGGTCAAGGCTGCCGTCGCCGAAGCGAAACTGAAACCGGGCGACGCCAACGAGATCATCATGGGCAACTGCCTGCCAGCAGGCCAGGGCCAGGCCCCTGCCCGCCAGGCCGGCATCAAGGCCGGTGAAGACAAGGGCCTCGAAGCCACCACCATCAACAAGATGTGCGGCTCGGGCATGCAGGCTGCCGTGATGGGCCGCAACGCGATCCTCGCAGGCGATGCCAACATCGTCATCGTCGGCGGCATGGAATCAATGACCAACGCGCCGCACCTGCTGAACGTGCGCAAGGGCCACAAGTACGGCACGATGGGCGCCGAGGACCATATGGCGCTCGACGGGCTGACCGATGCCTATGCAAAAGGCCCGATGGGCGTGTTCGCCGACAAGATTGCCGGTGAGTACCAGTTCACGCGCGAGCAACAGGACGCCTATGCGCTGGAAACGCTGACCCGCGCCCAGAACGCCACCAAGAACGGCAAGTTCAAGCGCGAGATCGCGCCGGTGACGGTGAAAGGCAAGAAGGGCGATGTCGTGATCGACACCGACGAGCTGCCGCGCACTGCGATGCCGGAAAAGATCCCAACGCTGAAGCCTGCCTTCTCGAAGGACGGCACGGTGACGGCCGCCAACGCGTCGGCAATCTCGGACGGCGCAGCGGCGCTCGTGCTGATGAAGGAATCGGAAGCCAAGAAGCGCGGCCTGAAACCCCTCGCGAAAATCGTCGCCTCGTCGAGCCATGCGCACGAGCCGGAATACTTCACCACGGCGCCGGTGCCGGCGATGAAGAAGACGCTCGAAAAGGCTGGCTGGAAGGTCGAGGATGTCGACCTCTGGGAAGTCAACGAAGCCTTTGCGGTCGTTCCGATGATCGCCATGAAGGAACTCGGCATCAGCCATGACAAGCTGAACGTGAACGGCGGCGCCTGCGCTATGGGTCACCCGATCGGCGCCTCGGGCGCCCGCGTGCTGATCACGCTGATCGCAGCGATGGAAGACCGCGGCGCCAAGAAAGGCATGGCTTCGCTCTGCATCGGCGGCGGCGAAGGCATCGCTATGGCCATCGAGCGTGCCTGACGCCGGTTTGAAATCTGGCTGACAAGAGGCCCGGGCGATGCTTGCCGCATCGTCCGGGCCTTTGGCTTTCGGGGGAGAAAACATGCCGCTCCAGAACCGTGTTGATCCGTTCGGGGATATCCATGCCGTCAAGGCGCACGGCCTGTTTCTTGGAAACCGGGGTGGCTGTTTCCATAACCCGGACAAGACGCTGAAGGCGCGGCGGTGGACCAACAAACGCTGGATCATCTGCCTGCTGGACTTCAAGGGCCGCCGCCGGGCGCTGATGCAGCCCGGTCTGTACACGGAGCTCTTCTTCCTTGATGAGGCGACCGCCCTGGCCGGCGGTCACCGGCCCTGTTTCGAGTGCCGGCGGGCCGACGCGACGGCGTTCCGGGATGCCCTGGTCCAGGCAGGCCAGATCCAAGCGGGACAGTCGGTCGATGCCATCGATGCCCGGACGGCGGGTGAGATCCAGAACATTCTCGGCGGGGGCCGCGCCCGCGAAGAGATGGCGCCGGACACGCTTCCCGATGGCGCGATGTATGCGGTGGGCGAAGGCGCGTTCCTGAAACTGGACGGCAGGGCGCACCCTTGGTCATTCGAGGGCTATGGGCCAGCGCAGCCCCTGCACGCTGCCGGGACTCGGCTGACGCCGCGCCTGACCTGCGACGCCTTGCGGGCAGGCTATCGGCCGGTGTTGCACCCGAGCGCTCACACATGAGCGAGGCGCCCGCGACGTCGGCGATCATCGGACATTTCCGCGAGCAGGCGGCATTTTGCGCGGCGCTCGGATCGCCGTTCATGGCGGCGTTGTGCGAGGCGATGGCGCAGGACATCGAGGCTTGCGGACCGGTGGCGGAACTCGTCGAAGGTTGGGCAACGAATCCGCGGCGGGACGCGCTGTCGCTACGCGTCGCCGGGTACCTGCATCACAGCGTACTGACCGGCGCGGCGCCCGCCCTCGCGGCGACGTATCCGGCGCAGCAGCCGCACTGGACCATGGCGGAGGTCTGGCCTGCCGCGCGCGACTGGCTTTGCGCAAGCCTGCCCGCGGCTCGCGCCTTTCTCCGCTCGCCGCCGCAGACGAATGAAGTGCGGCGCGCCATCGCGCTGCTGCCCGGCTTCCTCAGCCTGGCGGCGCGATTTCCCGGCCCGATGCATACGCTGGAACTCGGCGCAAGCGCGGGGCTCAACCTTTGCTGGGATCGCTTCAGCTACCGGACCGCAAGCTGGCAGCGCGCCGGCACAAGCGATGTAACGATCGATACCCTGTGGAATGGTCCGCCGCCGGAGCATCTGGGTACCGTACTGGAGATCGCGTCCCGCGCCGCCTGCGATCAGAACCCGGTGTTGGTCTCCGATCGGTTGGCCGCGCTCAGGCTGAAGTCATATGTCTGGCCGGACCAGCCGGAGCGGCTTGCGCGGCTGGACGCGGCGATTGCGCTCGCGGTCTCGGCCGGCGTTGTCGTCGAGAAGGCGGACGCTGCGGACTGGCTGGCGGCAAGGCTCGCCGCACGCGCGCAGACCGGCCTGACGGTGGTCTATCATTCCGTGTTCCTGCAATATCCGCCCGCCGAGGTGCGCCGCGCGCTGGTCGAAATGCTCGAGGCGGCGGGCGCTGAAGCGACGCCGGCCCGCCCCCTCGCCTGGCTTTGTTTTGAACCGGCATCGCTCCTTCGGGACCCGGATCAGGCGGGCATAACCCCAAGCGATTTCATCACCTGGCTGAAGACTTGGCCCGGAAGCAATATCCGCCGGTTCCTGCGATCGGATGGTCATGTCACTCAAATTGTTGCAACCTGAGCCGGGCACATACGTTGAAGGACCAGGTCCTTTCCGGGACAAATTGGGGTAACCTGCTCGCACAGGCATGGGACGGGGCACATGACGACGAACTATTACGATCTGCCACCACCGGAGAAAAAGCACAGCTTTCGCTGGATCGTGCTGCTGCTGTTGCTGCTGCTCCTGCTCGGTATCGTGGCGACCTGGTGGTCGCTCAGGCTGAGGCCGGGAGAAGTCGGCGAAGATCCCCTGTTGTCTGTCGCGTCAGCGCCAATCCTGCCGCTCGCCGCGACGCAGGCTCGGCCCGCGCCGCTCGTCGAAATTCCGGTGACTGAAGTCGTCGAAGCCGAGCCGGTTGCCGAGCCGGCGGCTGAAGCCGAAGCCGAACCCGAGGTGCTGCCCGAGGCCGAACCGGCACCGTTGTTTTCCGACGCGCGCTGGCGCGAGACCGCCCGCTTCACCGGCGTCGACGCGGCCGGGCGAAGCGCCGAATTCACCGTCTATGTGCTGGTCGGCGAAGAGACATGGACCTTTGCCAAGGCAGACGCCATTTTTGCCGCCGGGCTCAGCCAGCCGGTCGAAACGGCGTTCGACAAGCTGGATCTCGGCGAAGGCATCTGTGACCTTTCCCGCATCATCGCGGTTGGCGCCGCGTCCGTCGAAGGCACATCGGAGCGCAACACATTCCTATCCCACACGCGCGGCCATGCCTTGAAGGCCGCAATCGAGGCCGACCTTCCGTGCGAAGCCGGCGTGCTGGCGACCAGCGTGCTGGACCTTGGCTACAACCGGAAAGACGTCACCTGCCCGAAAGGCAAGTCGCCCTGCCCTGAGCTCTCGGCGCCGCAGCGCCCGGTCGCGATGATCCTGGCCGTGGCCGATGATCCGGAAACGGACATTGGCGAAGCCCTGCGCGCCGGAATCGCGGCGCATGAAGCGGCAGGCGAGAGCGTGCTGCCCGGCGTCGACATCTCGGACTATTCGGCCTTCAACCTGCGCTGATGTGCTCGATCAGGCGACCGGTCAATTCCCTCACAGCCTGTTCGGCTTTCGGGTTGTACTGGTTCGTATTGACGATGATGACGGTCCCCCGCGCTGGCAGAAGGACGACTTGCGACAGCCAGATCGTGTTTGATCCGGCGTGCATGTAGATGCGGCCCGCTGGGCCATCTTCCTTCAGGCCGAGGCCCAGCGCGTAGCCCGACTTTTCATCCGGATAAGGCGCCATCAGCTTTTTACGGATCGGGGCCGGCAAGGCGCCCGGGCCATCCAGGAAAGACAGCAGTATGAGCGCGTGGCCGCGCAGGCTGTAATGGACGGTGCCGGCGGGGCCGAGCGCAGCAGGGTTGTCGGCGGCGACGCCGCGCCCCTGCGCCTTCAGGCCGCGCCCGAACAGGCCGGGCGCATGGCCTTCCGGTCCGCGCGCAGGTGGGCCGAAGCCGAAACCTTCGGCCGCGCCTTTCGGTCCTTTGCCGATAACCAGCTCGCGCAGCAGCGCCTCATAAGGCTCGCCTTCCAGCGCCGGCACGCCGGCGGCAATCTGTTCAATCGCCGCGCCAGCGATGATGTAGCCAAGGTTTGAGTAGACAAACTCGCCGCGCGTACCGGTGGGCGGCCTGGAGAGGACCGCGCGGGCCAGTTCGGCGCGCTGTTCGTCCAGTGGGCGCTTGTCCTGCTTCGCTGCCAGCATCCAGCCCAGCGATGCATTCGCCGCAGCGCCGGAGCGGTGGGACAGAAGATCCTCGATCGTGACCTCCTTCCAGCCGGCATCCATGTCGGCCGCCAGCGCTGGAAACAGGTCCGGCAGGGTCGCGCCCCATCTGGCATGGCCTGCTTCCACAAGGCGCGCGTAGAGCAGCGCCGTGAGCATCTTGGTGTTGGAACCAATGTGCCAGGAGTCGGTGATCCGAACGGGATCATCCTTGCCGCTGACCCGATCACCCGAAACCGCCACCGCGACTATGCCGTCCTTCGACGTCGCGATGACGGCGCCGAGGCCGACAAGGTCATACTCCGTCCGCACACGGTCGACTTCCGCCTGCAGGTCGAATTGTCGGGGCTCAGCGAGCGCCGACCCGAGTGTCATCCAGAAGGCGAAGCAAAGCGATAGCCCGCGCAGGAGGCGCAGGGCCTCAGTCACTGGACTTGGTGGTCTGGCGCACGAGTCCGAGCGGCAGGGCGGTCGTCTTTTTCGACACCCGGATGACGATACGCGACTGAACGTCCGACACCAGCTTCGAGCCGAGCAACTTGTCGCGCAGGAAATTGTCGTAGGCGTGCATGTCGGTCGTCACGATATGGATCATGTAGTCGACCGCACCGGTCACGGTCATGCACTCGATGACCTCCGGCCAGGCCTGCACCATCGACTCGAAGGCTTCGAGATTCTCGCGGCTGGGCAGCGACAGCTTCACGCTGGCGATCACCTGGAAGTCGAGGCCGAGCGCGTGATTGTTGATCAGCGTCACCCGCCCGACGATGAATCCGGCCTCTTCCATGCGCTTGATGCGACGCCAGCAAGGCGATGAGGAGAGGCCCACGCGGTCGGCGATTTCGGCCACGGACAAGCTCGCATCACGCTGGATCAGGTCCAGAATTCGGGCGTCTACGCTATCAAGTTCTTGGGACAATTTTCCCCCGCCACATTCATTCATGAAAATTTATTGCTTAAACTAGCAAAAGTTGCGCAAGATAGGCAAGCATTTTCACGCGATTCACCCAATAATATACCCGGGCCGGAATCGAGGATGCGCGTTCATGAAACACCGCGAAGTCACGCTGGACGACAAATACGAACTTGTCGAGGGCAAGGCCTATATGACCGGCATCCAGGCGCTGGTGCGCCTGCCGCTTGATCGCAAGCGGATGGACCTCGCCGCCGGGCACAATACGGGTGGGTTCATCTCGGGTTATCGCGGCTCGCCGCTCGGCGGGTACGACCAGCAACTGCGCGCCGTGCAGAAGCTGCTCGATGCCCACGACATCAAGTTCTGGGAAGGCCTCAACGAGGATCTCGGCGCCACCGCCGTCTGGGGTTCGCAGCAGCTCGGCCTGTTTCCCGGCGCGAAATTCGATGGCCTGTTCGGCATCTGGTACGGCAAGGCGCCCGGCGTTGATCGCACCGGCGACGTGTTCAAGCACGCCAACGCGGCCGGCACCTCGGCGCTGGGCGGCGTGCTCGCCGTAATCGGCGACGACCACAACTGCAAGTCCTCCACCCTGCCTTCGCAGTCCGAGTACGCGATGCAGGACGCGGAAATTCCGACGCTCAACCCCGCCTCCATCCAGGACGTGCTCGACTACGGCATCCATGGCTGGGAGATGAGCCGCTTCTCCGGCGCCTGGGTCGGCCTGGTCGCGCTGGCCGACACGATGGATTCCGGCGCGGTGGTGAATGTCGACCTCGCACGTTTCGCTGTCCAGCGGCCCGCTTTCGCGCTGCCGGAAGACGGTGTGCACATGCGCCGCGGCGATGTTCCGCTGAACAAGGAAGCGCGGCTGCGCCAGATCAAGCTGCCCGCCGCGCAGGCCTATGTGCGCGCCAACCGGCTTGACCATGTCATCCTGCCCTCGCCGAAGCCGCGCGTCGGCGTGATCGTCACGGGCCAGGCAGCGCGCGATGTCTTCGAGGCCCTCGCCGCGCTCGGCCTCACGCCGCAGGAGGCGGGCGCGCTTGGCCTCAGCATCTACAAGGTGGCGATGCCCTGGCCGCTGGAGCCGCAAGGCGTGCGCGAGTTCTGCGCGGGCCTCGAGCGCGTTATTGTCATCGAGCACAAGCGCCCGCTGATCGAGAGCCAGCTGAAAGCGGCGCTCTACGACCTGCCCGAAACGCGCCGCCCGGTCATCGAAGGCAAGCGCGACGCGAACGGCGCGCCGCTGCTCTCCGACATCGCCTCTCTGACGATCCCGGAAATCGCCGGCGCCCTGATGCATGCGCTGCCCACGGGCTGGGATACTTCTCGCGCTGAAGCTTACTTCGACCGCGTCGGCCGCGCCGGGGAAGCCGCGCGCACCAATGCCTCGCCGACGGTGCGCTCACCGCACTTCTGCTCCGGCTGCCCGCACAATACGTCGACCGTGGTGCCGGAAGGCTCACGCGCGCTTGCCGGCATCGGCTGCCATTACATGGCGAACTTCATGCCGGACCGGAAGACCGACATGACGAGCCAGATGGGCGGCGAAGGTATCGGCTGGGTCGGCCAGCATTGGGCGACCGACGAGGACCATGTGTTCGTGAACCTCGGCGATGGCACCTATTCGCACTCCGGCAGCCTCGCGATCCGGGCGGCGGTGACGTCCGGCGCGAACATGACCTACAAGATCCTCTACAACGACGCCGTCGCCATGACCGGCGGACAGCATGTCGAAAGCGGCCAGACCCCGGCGATGATCGCCCAGCAGGTCGAAGCCGAAGGCGTAAAAACCATCCGTATCGTGACGGAAGACCCGACCCGCTATGCCGGCGTCAAGGGACTGCCGCGCAGCGTCAAGATCTATCACCGCGACGACCTCGAAGACGTGCAGGTCGAACTGCGCCAGACGCCCGGCGTCTCGGTGATCATCTATGACCAGATGTGCGCGACGGAAAAACGCCGCCGCTCCAAGCGCGGCATGATCCAGCCGGACCGCGTGCGCACGATCATCAATACCGAAGTCTGCGAAGGCTGCGGCGACTGTTCGGTGAAATCGAACTGCCTCTCGGTGGAGCCGGTCGAGACCGAACTCGGCCGCAAGCGCCGCATCAACCAGTCGACCTGCAACACGGACCTGTCCTGCCTCAAGGGATTCTGCCCGAGCTTCGTGACGATCAAGGACGGTGAAGCCGCCTGGGAGGCGCAACCGCGCCAGGTGTTCGATGCGGATGGCCTGCCCCTGCCCGAGACGCCCAGCCTCGCCCAGCCCTGGAACATCCTGTTCACGGGCGTTGGCGGCACGGGCGTCACCACGGTTGCCGCCGTGCTCGCTATGGCGGCGCACGTCGATGGAAACGCAGCGTCCTCTCTCGACATGACCGGCCTTGCCCAGAAGGGCGGCCCCGTGCTCAGCCATATCCGCTTCGCCCGCGAGCCCGAGATGATCTCGACCGGCCGTGTGCCACCGGCGAGCGCCGATCTTGTCATCGCCTGCGACCTCGTCGTGGCTGCTGGCGGCGATGCGCTGAACCTGATGGACGCGGGCCGCACCGCCGCTTACGCCAACTCCGATGTGACGCCGACTTCGGAATTCATCCGTGACCGGTCGAAACGGTTCGAAAGCGATCTCCTGTCGGCGCGCGTGAAGCGTCAGGCATCCGAATTCGGGGCCTTCGATGCCGAAGCGCTGGCGGTGGGTTACTTGCACGAGGCGATCTACACCAACATGATCATGGCCGGATATGCCTGGCAGAAAGGCAAGGTGCCGGTCTCGCTGCGCGGTCTTTACCGCGCAATCCGCCTCAACGGCACAAAGGTCGAAGACAACATGGCGGCGTTCAACATCGGACGCATCGCCGCCGCCGCGCCGGAACGCCTTGCAGCCCAGCACGACCCGCGGGGCCATGTCGAGCCGAAGACGCTGGACGAACTGATCGAGGACCGCGCCGCCCGCCTGACCGCCTACCAGAATGCGGCCTATGCCGATCGCTACCGTGCGGCCGTGGCGCGCGTACGTGCGGCGGAGGAAAAGGCAGGCCTCGGTGAGAACCTCACCCGCGCCGCGGCGACCTATGCCTACAAGCTGATGGCCTACAAGGACGAATACGAAGTCGCGCGTCTGTATACGGACGGAAAGTTTGCCGAGCAGCTGGCCAGCCAGTTCAAGGGCGGAAACCTGCGCTTCTGGCTCGCTGCGCCGATCATCGCCAAGAAGGACAGCCACGGGCATCTCCAGAAGAAGCATTTCGGAGCCTGGATGATGACCGGCTTCAAGGTGCTTGCGAAATTCAAGGGCCTTCGCGGCACGAAGCTTGACCTCTTCGGCTATACCGAAGAGCGCAAGATGGAGCGCGCCCTGCGCGACACCTACCTTGAGAATCTGGGCCGTCTCGCCAGCGAACTGACCGGCGCAAATCATGCGCTTGCCGTCGAGATCGCCAAGCTGCCAGACGAAATCCGCGGCTTCGGCCACGTGAAGGAAGCTGCTGCCGCAAAAGCGAAGCTCAAGGAAGCAGACCTGTGGGCCGGTTGGCCCTCGGGCAAGCTGCCGAAAGCCAGGACAACGCTGATCGCGGCCGCCGAGTAGAGTACCCCCCCCCCGGCGTTCCTCGCCCCGGTCCGCCCCTCGCGAGTCCGGGGCGCTTTTTGCCTGCTCGTCAGAGCGGCGAGACTTCCACGTCGACGACCTTGCCCTTCTCGCTCATCTTCTCGATTTCGCGCTCGACATGCTTGGCCTTGACGGTCTTGGTCTCGGTGCGGGTTTTCTTGCCCTTCTTGTAGGTCACCTCAAGCCGGACCATCTCGTCCGGTCCGTCGAGCGCGTCGCCGGTCACGCGCACAGCGGTGCCGCCGACATACATCACGCCCTTTCCCGTCGCCTCAAGCGCATCGCCTGCAAGGCCCACGGGCACTGTGACAATCTTCGACGCCAAACAGCCACCCAGCGGCAGCGCGAGGGCGCAAAGTGCAATCAAGGCAAGTCGCATGTCCGGTCTCCTGTCAGGCGGCCAGCCTAAGCCGAGCCGTCGCAACAGGCACCTTACAAATCAGCGGGCCAGTGCTTCATCGATCAGGGCGGCCGTCTCAAGCTTTCCGTAGAGGGCGGCGAAGCTACCGAAGCGCGGCCCCTGGCTCTGCCCGAGCAGCACCTCGTACAGCGCCTTGAACCAGTCACGCAGGTTCTCGAAGCCGTGATCGTTGCCGACGCTGAAGGTCATCGTCTGCAGGTTCTCGCCGGTCGGCTCCTCGCCGAACGCCTTGAGGCGCGCCGACAGGTCAGCCATCGCAGCGCGTTCCTGTTCCGTCGGTGCCCGGAAGGTTTTAGCGGGCAGCACGAAGTCGGTGTAGTAGCGCATCGCATAGCCGGCGAGATCGTTCAGCAACGGATGCGTCTCGGGCGAGGCCTCCGGCGCATAGCGCGTGATGTAGGCCCAGAGCTGGGAGACATCCGTCGGGTTGGCCACCGCCACAAGGTTCAGGAGCAGCGCGAAGGAAACCGGGCTCGACCATTGCGGCGGACGGCCGGAATGGATGTGCCAGACGGGGTTTTCAAGCTGCGCCGCAGGATCCTCCGCCGGAAACTTCTCGAGGAAGGTCAGGTATTCGTCGACCGCCTTCGGGATCACGTCGAAATAGAGCTTCTTCGCAACGCGCGGCTTCTGGAACTGGAACAGCGACAGGCTCTCGTCCGGCGCATAGGTCAGCCACTGCTCGACGGCGATGCCATTGCCCTTGGTCTTCGAGATCTTCTCGCCCTTCTCGTCCAGGAACAGTTCGTAGACGTACTGTTCCGGCGGACGCGCTCCGAGGATCTTGGCGATTCGCGAATAGATCGGCGCGTTGGCCTGGTGATCCTTGCCGAACATCTCGAAGTCGACTCCAAGCGCCGCCCAGCGCATGCCGAAATCCGGCTTCCACTGCATCTTCACAGCGCCGCCGGTCACCGGAAGGGTGACGTCCGTGCCGTCCTCGTCGGCGAAGGTGATCTCGCCTTTCTTCGCGTCGACATGCTTCATCGGCACATAAAGCACGCGCCCCGTGCTCGGGCTGATCGGCAGGAACGGCGAATAGGTCGCGCGGCGCTCCTCGCCGAGCGTCGGCAGCATGACGCCCATGATATCGTCATACTTCTCCGCCGCGCGCCGCAGCATCGCATCGAACCGGCCGGACTTGTAACAGTCCGTCGCCGACAGGAACTCGTACTGGAATCCGAACTGGTCGAGGAAGGCGCAGAGGCGCGAGTTCATATTCCGGCCATACGACTCGTGCGTGCCGAAAGGATCCGGCACCGCCGTCAGCGGCTGCTGCAGGTAAGGCTCCAGCGATTTCGGATTCGGCACGGTGTCCGGAATCTTCCGCATGCCGTCCATATCGTCCGACACGCAGATCAGCCGCGTCACATACTTGCCAGCGGTCAGCACCTCGAACGCATGGCGCACCATTGTCGTGCGCACCACTTCGCCGAACGTGCCGATGTGCGGCAGGCCCGAGGGGCCATAGCCCGTCTCGAAGATCACCGGCGCATCCGCCTTTCGCTCACCGGCTTTCACCTGCTCGGCCACGCGCTTCTCGAGCGCGCGCGCAAGCTCGAAGGGCCAGGCCTTGGCGGATTGGGCAAGGGCGGAGAGGTCGGTCATCTGGAATGTCAGTCTTGTGGCTCGAAAGTATGGCCGGGCCTAGAGGCCGCGCCCTGAGGCGTCAAGCGAGGCGGAATTCTTGATGTCGAATATACTCGACATATTATACTTGACGTACCCAGCCTGAGCTAGTACATTGACGGCATAGGAGTTCCCCATGTCATACCTCAATTCCCCGCACTTCCATGACGAAGAAGCCGCTTACGCCTTCGTTGAGTCCCGCGTCTGGGCAGATGGCCGCGTGTGCCCGCACTGCGGCGTGGTAGACAAGTCCGGCAAGCTGGGCGGCGAGAGCACCAGGATTGGCGTGTACAAGTGCTACGCTTGCCGCAAGCCTTTCACCGTGAAGATCGGCACCATCTTCCACGACTCCAAGGTCAAGCTGCACCTCTGGCTTCAGGCGATCTTCCTGATTGCATCAAGCAAGAAGGGCATCAGCGCCAACCAGCTTCACCGCACCCTTGGCGTCACCCTGAAAACCGCTTGGTTCATGGGTCACCGCATCCGCGAAGCCATGCGCACTGGCGGCCTTGCTCCGATGGGCGGCGGCGGTGGCAGCGTGGAAGTTGACGAGACCTTCTTCGGCACCGAGCCCGGCAAGACCAAGAAGAAGGGCGCTGGCCACAAGATGAAAGTCCTGTCGCTTGTTGATCGCAACACCAAGCAAGCCCGCTCGGTTGTTGTCGATGACCTGACCCGCGCAACCATCTGGCCCTTGGTCAAAGAGAACGTCTCGAAGGAAGCTCGCATCCTGACTGACCAAGCCAATATGTACAGAGGCATCGGCCGGGAGTTCAGCGGCCACAAGAGCGTCAACCACGGCATTGGTGAGTATGTCAGCCAGTCTGAGCCGGACGTGCACACCAACACCGTCGAGAACTACTTCTCAGTGTTCAAGCGCGGCATGAAAGGCACCTACCAGCACTGCGGCAAGCAGCACCTGCACCGCTACCTCGCTGAGTTTGACTTCCGCTATAACAACCGCATCGCAAACGGCGTGGATGACATGGCTCGCGCCAACGCCATCGTTTGTGGTATCCAAGGCAAGAGACTCACTTACGAAACAGCTCGTTCAGGACGGTAGGAATGCCCGCCAAAAAGCAAAAGCCGAAGGACGAAAAGCCTCAGCGCGAGAGGTTTCTAGATACCGCAAAGCAAGTCGAGGCCGGCGAAGACAAAGCGACGTTTGAGCAGGCTTTCAAAACTGTCGTGCCGAAGGCCAAGAAAAGGCCGTAGGCGGACGATCTACCACGCCCTTGAAATGACTCAAATTTAATCTTGCGGAATCCGGCGACTCACTCGCTAATGGAAAAGGCCGTCATGCGCGAACATGACGGCCTTAGTGCAAAACCGCCGGTGCGGGCGGGTGTCTAGACATGATTCTTATGAGTCGTTTCGGGTAGGACAGTCAAGCCGCACCGGCACCTTTATTTGGGTGCTAGAATGGCAGATGAGCCTGAAGACAAGGAAAAGCGGAAGCCCAGCAAGCGGGTCACGCTGACGATGGCGCGGGAGTTTCACAATCTCCGTGACCGTGGTTGGTTTGTGAACCGCATTGCCGCTGAGTTCGATGTGAACCCCGGCCGCGTCAGCGAAGTGCTGAACGGCCACAAGTTCCCTGAGGCTGGCGGGCCTGAACAGCCGACGCTGATCTGAAAAGGTTGGGGTGCGAGTATTCTCGCACCCCAATATCATCATGCCGCAACTGAACGATTTCGAAATTCCTCGCCGCTCACTCAACTGGGCAAAAGAAGCAATCCAGGAATCGCACGTCGTTCTTGAAAGCTACTTCGCCCGAGTACGCGGTGTGGAGGTGACTGATATCGACCCTGAAACGGGGCTGCATCACTTTAAGGTCAAACTCAGCGAGAGCATCCCCGATCGCGTTGATCGCCGTATCTTTGAAGCGATCTCGAACACCAAGAACGCCTTTGACCAAGCCATGTTCGCCGCGGTTTGTGCCATCAACAGGCGGCCAAAAAGCGGCGACGTCCATTTCCCGTGGAGGTCCAGCCTCGAAGACCTCAACCGGCGAATGGAAAACGCTAAAGCCAACATTCCTCGGGAACTTCACGATGTTATCCGAAAGCACGAGCCATACCCGCGAAGTGATCCGGGTTCGGAAAGCGGAAACCAAATTCGGGAAATCGCCAAGCTCGCAAACCAAAAGCACACCGTCAGCGTGAGAGTCGTCGGATATGTTTCTGGAGGGAGGTTCCCTGACTCCTACACCACTGGAAATGGCGAGATCGGACCGGTTATTCACCCGGCTCTGCGTTGGGACCCTGTGCACAATGAGATGACAGTGCTGGTCCACGGCGGGAACTTGAAGATCAAGAACAACTACCGCTTTGCATTCCATGTAGTCTTTCAGGAATCCGGGGCACTTAAGAACGTTCCGGCAATGCCGGTTGTCGATGCTTTCGCGGCAAAGGCAGAGGCTGTCATCAATGACCTTGAGGCCGAGTGCCGAAAGATCACAGGCTGACAGGCTGGAATCATTGGGTGGGTACGTCAAATATAACATGTCGAATATACTTTACATGTAAAAAATCTTAGACTACACGTCTTTGTAAGATATTTTTGACACAGAAAAGGATCTGCCATGTCATTCCGAGAAAAAACCGCATGGGCCATGGCCCTCATCCTGATTGCCGGGGCGATCTTCTATTTCGACAAGGTCGTCCGGATCACTGACGCCATTGGCCGGACGGCGCCGCCCATCATCGGACTCGTCATCGCCTATGTGGTCGTGATCGTCATCGCCTCGGTCACGGCGATGATCGCCCTGTCCGTCTTTTCGCCTCGCGAAGCTGATGCCCCCGCCGACGAGCGCGAAGAACGCATCCTCGACAAGGCTGGTCATTGGTCGGGCTATGTCCTCGCGGTGCCCTTGCTGGGTGCACTCTGGCACTTTGCGGTGAACGGCGACGGCAACATGCTGTTCCACCTCGTCTTCCTGGCGCTGATGCTTGGACAGATTGCGGAATACACGTTCCAGATCATCCTCTTCCGCCGGGGAGCCTGAGCCGTGGCCAAGCCCCCGCCGATCACCAACCGCATCCGCGAACTGCGCGAACAGAATGGTCCGATGAGCCAGGCGGCCCTCGCCGAGGCGATCGGCGTGACCCGCCAGACCATCATCGCCATCGAGCTCGGCAAATATTCACCGTCCCTGGAAAGCGCATTCCGGATTGCCCGCGTGTTCGAGACAGATGTGGAATCCGTGTTCGGCTGGCAGGGGCCGCCCGCTGGCTGAGACTGCGGCGGCGGAGCGCAGGCGTTAACCGCAAACTTCGATTGACACTCATTCTCAAGTGCTGCAAATGGTTCTCATGATCATTTGCGTCTGCAATCGTATCAACTGCCGGTCGGTTCGCGAGGCCGTCGAATCGGGCGCGCGCAGCCCGAAAGCCGTCCAGTCGCACCATGGTTGCAAGTTCAATTGCGGCAAGTGCTCCACCACAATCGGCGAAATGATTGCCGAGCAGATGGATCGCTGCGTTCCGCAAGGCGCCATCCTCGCGGCCGAATAGGCCCCGCGACAACTCCAAAATCCTTTCAATTCAAGCCGTTCCTGCCGCGCGCCGGAACGCGCCGTACACCTGTTTGCAAGTGTGTCGCACTTGCATATGCAATTGATTTCATTGGATTTTTTATTGCGCCAGCCCGTCCGCTCGCCTATAAGGCTAGGTAAATCTCCCTATCCTCCCATCCCCACAGGAGCCGTCCATGCAAGGCGACAAGAAAGTCATCGAATACCTGAACATCGCCCTCAAGAACGAGCTGACGGCCATCAACCAGTATTTCCTCCATTCGCGGATGCTGAAGGACTGGGGCGTCACCAAGCTCAGCAAGAAGGAATACGAGGAATCGATCGAGGAGATGCATCACGCCGACTGGCTGATCGAGCGCATCCTGTTCCTCGGCGGCCTGCCGAACCTGCAGGACCTCGGCAAGCTGCACATCGGCGAGAGCGTCGAGGAGATCCTGCACGCCGACCTGAAGATGGAGAACCTGGCCATCCCGCTCCTTCGCGACGCCATGGAGCATTGCGAGAAGGTGCGCGACTATGTGAGCCGTGACCTGTTCGGCAAGATCCTCCACAACGAGGAGGAGCACGTCGACTACCTCGAGACGCAATTCTCGCTGATCGAGCGGGTCGGCATCGAGCGCTATACCCAACTCCAGTCCGAAGCGAACGGATAAGGCCCCGTCCGGGTCATTGTGCCGACGCAATAAGGCGTGGATATTCAGCGCGTTGCCGCGCGCCTGCGGCAGCTGAACCATCCACGTCTTGTTGGGGACTCCAATGTCGAAACTCACGCTGCATGCCCGCCTCGCGGCCGGCCTAACGGCCGCCTGTGCCGCCACCGCCTTCCTTCCCGCCCTCGCTCAGGGCGCGCCGGATTTCCAGAACGAAGCCTTCACGACACCTTACTGGACCCGCGTGCCGGTGATCGAAGTGATCGGCCGCGCCGACATGCAGGTCGCGCCGAACCGCGCAAACTTCTCGGTGACCTATCTCGAGACCGACAAGGACTCGAAGAAGGCCATGCAGCTCGCCGTCGAGCGCGGCCGTCTGGCTTACGACACGATCAAGAAATCCGCCGGCAAGGACTCCGTCATCACCACGTCGGTCAACGTCACTGCACTCTATGAGCAGTACAAGGACAAGGACGGCAACAAGATCGACAACGAGCGCTCCGACAAGATCCGGGCCTATGAGGCGCGCGTGTCGCTGAATGTCACGGT
The DNA here is from genome assembly GCA_016712445.1 of Acidobacteriota bacterium. Classification (NCBI taxonomy): domain Bacteria; kingdom Pseudomonadati; phylum Acidobacteriota; species Acidobacteriota bacterium. The sequence goes on from JADJRB010000001.1 coordinate 632,161, forward strand.
GCAGGATGTCTCGAAGGCTGGCACGGCGCGTGCCGGCGCGCTGGCGATTGGCCCGGAAAATTCGAGCGGCCTCACGACCTATCTTGAGCGCACGACTGAAATGAACCGCGAAGCCTACGAGGCCGCCGTGAAAGACGGCACGGCCCGCGCGAAGTCGACTGCCTCGGCCAGCGGCGGAAAGCTCGGGCGCCTGATGGTCGTCCAGGAAGGCAGCGGCCCGTGCCTCGGCAGCTGGTCGTCCTATGGCGGCAGCGACTATGACTACTACCGCGCCGCGCCGGCCTACGCGCCGCCGCCGCCTCCCCCGCCGCCTCCGCCGCCGGTTGCCTCCGGCATGATTGACGGGCGCATGGTGACGATCACGCAGGCCGATCTCGACGCGCTGAACCTGCCGTCGGACGACAAGACACAGAGCGTCTCAGCCAGTGTCTGCATGATCTACAAGGTTGATCAGTAAACATCCGTCTACGGACGTATTATGGAAAGCCCGTGAAAAAGGGTTGATCCACCTTCCAAACTGGCGTCTTAAGGGGAGGCGGGGCTTTGTGCTCCGCCTCCCAACGCATTGTCACGCTCCTTTTTGGAGCCAAGGCAGACAAACCAGAAAAGGAACATCCCATGGCGAAAGCGCCCAGTGCGAAGGAACTGCTTGTCGAGAAGTATGTGGCCGACCTGAAAGAGAAAGTCGGCGAAGCGCGGCCTGACATGGCACTCCTCGACGCCTGCGTGAAGGCCTGCGGGCCCGCAATCTACAAGCCGGATTCGGCAACCGTTGCCGCGTCCAACAAGGACGAAATGGAACGTGTACGGACGAGCTTCATTGTGAAGAAGCTCGGAATCTCGGACGAGGACAAGGGCCACACAGCCCTCAAGTCGGCCATAGAGAAGTACGGCCGCGCCGTGCGCGCGAAACACCGCCCCGTCGTCTATTATCTCGTCGCCAAGGAACTGAAGAAGGCCGCCGCCCTGAAAGCCGCCTGAGCCATCTTTCACTTGAGAATCAAATCGCCGCCCCGGCCAGCCCGAGGCGGCGATTTTTTGTGCGGGCCTTCCCTCTCACATTTTCACGCGTGAAGTGACTTGGTTTCCACCAAAAAGATCGTAACGATCAACTCAGGTGGGCTGCAAACCGGACAGGCAGACCATCGGACATTCATGCCGGTCTTCCACAAAGGAAAGGAAATCCGATGCTTCGCCCTGCCCTTCTCGCCTGTGTTTCGTTCGCGCTTGCCGCGCCCGCCTTCTCCCAGATCAAGGAGGGCCGCGACTATCAGGAAGATGCCTATGTCACGCCTTACTGGACGCGCGCGCCGGTCATCGAAGCGCTGGGCCGCGCCGAACTGGAAATCCCGCCAAACACCGCCAGCTTCGACGTGACCTTCACCGAGACCGACAAGGATGCCGCCACGGCCATGACCCGCGCCGTTCAACGCGCGAAAGTGGCCTTCGAAGCCATCAAGCGCACCGGCGGCACAAAAGTCATCGCAGAAACCTCTGTCGAGGTGGAGCCCTTGTATGAACAGTACAAGGATGAAGACGGCGACCTCGTCGACAATGAGCGCGCCGACAAGATCCGCGGATATGCCGCCTATGCCTCGATCGAAGTGGAGGTGAACGGAGACCTTGACCTCGCCGGCAAAGTGCGCGCGGCAGCGCTGGCCGCAGGACCGGAAGATTCCTCATCGCTCGACATATCCACAAAGGTCAGCGCCGAAGCGTACCGCGCCGCCTATGAGGCCGCCGCCGCTGACGCCGCTGCGCGCGCAAAGGCCAGCGCCGCCGCGACCGGCGCGACGCTCGGCCAGCTGCTCGTCATCCAGGAAGGCAACGGCCCCTGCCTTGGCCGGTGGAGCAAGGCGGCAATCGGCATCGTGGGTGGCACCCTGACAGCGGAAACCATGCTGGACGAACTCCCACAAGCGATGTCCCGCCTGCAAACCGTCTCCGTCACCAGCCAAAAACTGAAGCGCGGCGCGCCGATCACGGATGAGCAGATCGCAGGCCTCGACCTGCCGACCGATGCAAGGCCGCAGACGATCACATCTTCCGTCTGCGTCGTTTACGCGGCCGGAAAGTAATCCCGGACGCGGCGGCTAGAACCCGTTCAGCCGCGCGTAGCGGTCGCGGTGCCAGCTGGCGGATCCGTAGAGGGTTTCCTGCACGCGGGCGCGCTTCATGTAGAAGCCGGGCTCTGCGGCGTCCGTCATGCCGATGCCGCCGTGCATCTGCACGCATTCGTTCGACACGAGATGCACCAGGTCGCTCGCCTTGGCCTTCGCAAGGCTTGCCAGCTCGGCCACATCATTCTTGCCGGCATCGACCGCGCCCAGCGCCGCCGCCACGCACGAGCGTGTCATCTCAAGCTCGACGAACATCTTCGCGGCGCGGTGCTGCAGCGACTGGAACGAGCCGATCAGCTGGCCGAACTGCTTGCGGTTGTTGAGATATTCCAGCGTCATGTCGAACGCCGCCTGCGAGGAGCCGAGCATCTCTGCCGCCATGCCGATGGCCGCACGGTCCAGAACCGGATCGAGAATGTCCGCGCCTTCATCGGCCGGCCCGATCAGGGCCGCTTCGGTCACGTGCACATCATCAAAGCTGATATGTGCCGCGCCGTGGCTGTCGACGGTCTTCAGGATGCTGACGGTCACGCCCTTGGTCTTGCGCGGCACGAGGAACAGGCTGATGCCGTGCCGGTCGCCGGGCTCACCGAACGTGCGCGCCGCCACGATGAACATGTCGGCGAAATGCCCGTCAGGCACGTACTTCTTGAGGCCATTCAGCGTGAACCCCTGCCCGTCGCGTTCGGCTTCGGTGGCGATGTTGTAGGGCGAAAAGTGCGCCGACTCGTCGAGCGCCAGCGCGAAGGTCGCCTCCCCGCCCGCAATCTTCGGCAGCCACTCAGCCTTTTGCGCCGGCGTCCCGCCGAGTTGCAGCGCGGAGGCAGCAATCAGAGCGGTCTGCAGCAGCGGCGTTGCCGCCAGCGTGCGCCCCTGCGCCTCGAGGATCTGGCCAAGGCCGGTCAGGCCGAACGTCTCCCCGCCCGGCTCGTCCGGAATGATCACGCCATAGAAGCCAAGCTCCGCCAGCTTCTTGCGCGTCTCCCGGTCATCGCCATTGGCGCCGCCATCGCGCAGCGCCCGCAGGTGGCTCACCGGCAGCTCGTCGCGCGCGAACGCCATCGCCGTCTCGCGCAGCATCTCCTGGTCTTCTGTCAGTACAAAGCTCATGGTTCAATTTCCTGGTACAAATTCGGTCAAAGGGCGGAAGGTCTGTCCGGCTACTGATGATCCTTCAGGCCGAGCACGCGTTTCGCGATGACGTTGAGGTTGATCTCGCTGGTGCCGCCCTCGATCGAGTTGCCCTTCGAACGCAGCCACTGGCGCGTGACCTTCTTGGCATTCTTGTCGAAGCCCTCGCCTTCCCAGCCGAGTCCCTCGGTGCCGAGCGCCTCGATCAGCAGTTCATGCCGGTCCTGGTTCATCTTGGCGGCGCCGTACTTCAGGATAGACGCCGTATGGCCGACCGCCTGCCCGGCCTTCGCCTGCTCGGTCTGGCGCTGCACAGTGAGGGCGAATGCCTTCGAGTACATCTTGTGATCGGCGAGGCGCCCGCGCAGGTCGCCGTCCAGCAGGCGGCCGCTCTCGTCGGTGCCGATATGCTGCTTGGCATACTCTTCCGGCCCGAGGATGCCGGAGCCGCCCGTGCCGCCGAAGCCGCCGGCCGAAATCGACGAGCGCTCGAACTGCAGCAACCGCTTGGCGATCTCCCAGCCGCCGTTGACCTTGCCCACCAGCTGGTCCTTCGGCACTTTCACATCGGTGAAGAAGGTTTCGCAGAACGGGCTTTCGCCGGAAATCAGCTGGATCGGGCGCGCTTCCACGCCGGGCGATTTCATGTCGAACAGGATGAAGCTGATGCCTTCATGCTTGGTCGATGTGTCGGTGCGCACGAGGCAGAAGATCCAGTCCGCCTTGTCGGCATAGGACGTCCAGACCTTCTGGCCGTTGATCAGGTAGTGGTCGCCCTTGTCTTCGCAGCGCGTCTGCAGGCCGGCCAGGTCAGAGCCCGCGCCCGGCTCGGAATAGCCCTGGCACCAGCGGATCTTGCCCTTCAGGATATCCGGGATGAAGCGCAGCTTCTGCTCGTGGTTGCCGAACTCCAGCAGCGCCGGGCCAAACATCCAGAGGCCGAACGAGAAGAGTGGCGGGCGCGCCTTGATGCGGCGCAGCTCCTGCTCCAGCACGCGGGCCTCGTCCCGGTTCAGGCCGCCGCCGCCATACTCCTTCGGCCATTGCGGCGAGGTCCAGCCCTTCTCTCCCATCCGGTCGAGCCAGAGTTTCGATTCCGGGTTCTTGAACGTGGCATTGCGCCCGCCCCAGACAACCTCGTCATCCGGCATCGGCGTGCGCATCGAAGGCGGGCAGTTTTCCTCCAGCCACTTGCGGGTCTCGGCGCGGAACGCCTCGAGTTGCTCGGCATTGTCGTAGGCCATCGGCTCACTCCCTGGAATGTTCGGATTATCGAGCCACCCTAAGCCGGCCATCCGCATCCGCCAAGCGTTCACGCGGCGTCAGAAAGTCCCGGCGGGGCGGTGGGGTGTCTTGGCCCAGAAATGCGGACACCTGGCGAGACCATAGATCGCGCGGCCCATCGCGATCGTCTGCAGCGGCCAGTAGAGTGGCAAGGTGAGCGCAAGCCACAGCCGGCGGACGCCAAGCTGCCCCGGCGCGGCGAGCGCCATCGCGATGCCCGCCGCGTACGACAGCAGTGCCAGCCCGGCGAAGGCAGGCGCCATCACGGCGCCGGGCACCAGCGCGCAAGCGCACAGCCAGAGCGCCCAAGGGCCGTGGACAAGCGCAGACAGGATGGCGGCGCCCAGCGTCAGCTGCACCCCGAGGAATCCGCCGACCCCAAGTTCGCGCAGCGCCGCCAGTGGCTGGCGCATCACCACGAGCCAGGTCTGCAGAAAGCCCTTCAGCCACCGCGAGCGCTGGTTGACCCAGACAAGCAAGGCCTCGGGCGGCGTCTCGCGCGTCGGCGGCGCGATGACCCCGACACGCTGGCCGCCGCGCGCGAGGCGCAGGCCGAGGTCGGCGTCCTCAGTGACATTCCAGGCGTCCCAGCCGCCGGCCGACACCAGTGCTGCACGCCTGAAATGGTTGCTCGTGCCGCCCAGCATCACCGGCAAGCCGAGGCGGGCAAGGCCCGGCAGGACGCGGCCAAACTGAACGGCATATTCCAATGCCCATTGGCCCGCGATCCAGCCACGGCCGCCCTCCCCGGCCAACGGCGCCTGGACGCAGGCGAGACTGCTGCCGGCCGCCGCAAACGCCCTCACCGCCGCCTTCAGCTGATCCGGGTGCGGACGGTCCTCCGCATCATAGACGACAACAAAAGCGCCGCGCGCCCGGGCAAGACCATAGTTGAGCGCCCTCGGCTTGGTGCGCGGGTTACCAGGCGGGACGACCAATAGTTCGGTCCCGGCCGGCCAGCGCTCGCAGCGCAGCGCGGAGAGCGTGGCCGTGTCGCCTGCTTCGATCAGCAGCTTCACGTCGAGCTTGTCAGCCGGATAGTCGAGCGCGCGGATTGCCGCCGCGAGCTGCGCAGCGGTCTCCGCTTCATCCTTCAGCGCGATCAACAGCGTGTAGACGGGCCAGTCTTCCAACGCCCCGGCGACCGGCGCGGCCGGCGAAGCGCGGCTTGCGCCAGCAACGTAGACCCGCACCCGGAACGCCAGCACCGCGAAGAAGAACAGCGCACCAGACCAGCCGAGGCACGCGGCAATGGTGGAGGGCGCAACGAGGACAGCGATGCCGATGAGCGCAAACAGCCGGGCGAATGCACGCCGCTGCGACGGTGTCAGGGTGCGAGCGGCGGAGTGACCGGGACGGCGCAGGAGCAGGCCGAAAGCCGCCGCGTGCGCCGCGCGCCGGTCTGCGGGCGGGCGTAACAGACCCTGCCCGCCGGGCTCACCTGCCCGGTCAAAAAAGCCTTCTCCGTCGGCCGCCACGCCCCAGCACCCACAGCATTTTCACAAGTTATCCACAAACCTTAGATCACAATCGTTTCACGTTCGCAATGAAATCGTCTTGGCCTCACTTGCGCTTCAGCGAGTCGCGGAGCGCCTTCCTCTGACGCTCCAGAGCGGCCTTCAACGCCGCGCGCGACGACGGCGGCGTACCAGCCGCGCTGTCGTCCGCCCCGCCGGCGCTGGACGACATTTCATCCAGTGGCGTGTTGTCCGTTCCGCAGATGCCGCAGGAATAGGTGAACACCGGCAAAGGCGACGCGCAGTTCCAGCAATGCGTGGGTCGGCCAAGCTTAGGGTCGGTCGGTCCGGACATGTGTGGTTCCTCCTGCCTTCACTGGGATAGGCGCAGGATTCCGGCAGAACGGGGCACATGCGCCCGCCTCTTGAAGCCCCGGCTCGTTTGTTCTACATTTGTTCCATGTCCGGCGTTCATGCCCTCTGGTTCCGGCGCGACCTTCGCGTCCACGATCACGCTCCGCTGCTGGCAGCGGCGGCGAGCGGCGCGCCTGTGCTCCCGGTCTACATCTTCGATCCCGAGTATTGGTCGCAGCCGGAAATTTCGCGCCGCCAGTTCGATTTCCTGCTGGAGTCGCTGCGCGAGCTTGATGCCGCCCTCGCAGCCCGGGGCAGCCGGCTTGTGGTGCGCACCGGCCCGGCCGCCGAAGTGCTCGCCGCGCTGCATCGCGAGTACGGCCTTGAGGCCGTCCACGCCTACCAGGAAACCGGTTTGCAATGGTGCGCCGGCCGGGACCGCCTGGTCTATCGCTGGGCACGCAACGCCGGCGTCGCGATGCGCGAGCAGCCGTTACCGGGCCTCACAGGATCCCCGGAGCCGTCCGGCTCCTTTTACGCGCGCTGGAACGCCGCTATGGGCGCGCCGCGCGCAAAGGCGCCGGATGCAATCCGGTCACTCGTGCTGCCTGCGCCGGTCTGGCCCGACGCCGAAGATCTGGGCCTCGGCAAGCCGGACTGTCCTGCCCGCCAGCCGGGTGGACGGGCGGCGGCCGTCGAATGCCTGCGCTCCTTCCTCGAAGACCCGCAGGCCGGCACCGAGCTGACTTCCCGCCTTTCGCCGCACCTTGCTTTCGGAACGCTGTCCGTCCGCGAGGCCTGGCAAGCCGCGCAGCGCGCCCTGCAGTTGCGTGCGGCCGACGACGATGCAGGCTTCACTGCGTCGCTCCACATCTTCCTTGAACGGCTCACGGAACGCGGCCGCTGCCTTCAGGCCCACGCAGGCCAGGCCGCGCTCGATCCGCGTACGCTGGTGCCCGCACATGACGGCGTTCGCCCCTGCGCCGATCCGGCGGATCCGCGGCTCGACGCCTGGCTGCAAGGGCGCACCGGCTTCCCCTTCCTTGACGCCAACCTGCGCGCGCTGAGGGCCGCCGGCTGGATAAACCATGAGGCGCGGGCGCTCGTGATCGGCTTTGTTTCGCACCACCTCTGGCTTGACTGGCGGCTGCCGGCGAGCCGCCTCGCCGGCCTGTTCACCGATTTCGAGCCCGCCATTCACCTTGCCCAGGCCCGCCTTCAGGCGGCGGCGACCGATGTTGAGGCGCCGCGCATCTTTGATCCGGTGAAGCAATCGCGCCTCCTCGATGCCGACGGCGCTTTCATCCGCCAGTGGGTGCCGGAACTTGCGCGGCTGCCGGATGCCTTCCTGCATGCGCCCTGGGATGCGCCTCCGGAATTCCTGTCCGCCGCCGGGGTCGTGCTGGGCCAGACCTATCCGATGCGGATTGTCGACCACAAGGCAGCCGCCAATGAAGCGCGCAGCCGCATCGCTGCCGCTCGCCGGCAAGCGGCTCCGGCTGCTGCCGCTGACGACTTCCAGGCCCGGATCGGCGCGCGCCGCCGCAGGCCTGCGACCCGGCCCGCTGAGCGGCCCGCCGCGAAAGCGCAACTCGATCTCGACTTCGGACGCGCCTTCGCCTCCTGAAGCGGCCGCAAGCCCCGATTCCTACCCATATTGACCAACGATAAAAGTCCGCGACGCCATCGCGCAGCCTCAATTATCGTTTTTCGATGAATTTATCGCCTTGTTTTTGCTTGATTTTATTTTTTTTCGATAATTTAATATTGAAAAACGATAAGTGCTGGTCTATCTACGAATTGTCGGCAGCGGGAACAGCCCGCCAAGGCAGAAACAGAAACCAGACCCACAACAAACAGGAGAATAGATCATGTCCCCCCGCGCCCTTTCGAACGACATCGGTGCCGAAAAATTCGCCGCTGTCTCGGCGCTTGCCCGCCCCACCGGAACCGCCCCTGTCCGGTACGAGGCTGCAAACGACACGGTCGCGGTGGAACGGATGGATATCCTCGCCCGCCGCCGCCGCCGCCAGAACCGCCGCGAGCTCCGCTCGTAGCGACCCTGAAGCACCGCCGGGAACCCCTGCCCTGGCGGTGCTTCTACCCCCCCAGAAAAGCCCCCAAGGAAGGAAACACCTCATGTACCGCCCCCTCATCGCCGCCGCCCTCGCCGTCACCGTCTTCACCGCGCCGGCCCTCGCCGCCTCCAGCACGTTCAACATGGATGTCGGCTACTCGAAGGCCAAACTCGCCACCCCGGCCAGCGCCGCCGAAGAGTATGACCATATCCGCAAGCAGGTCGCCGACCGCTGCGAAACGGAACTGGCCGACGTGAAATACGGCAAGCAGATCGCGGTCCGCGCCTGCACCGAGCGCACGCTGACCAACACGGTCCGCGCCATCAACAACGCCAATCTCAGCGAAGTCCACGCCAACCGCTGAACCGGCCTGCGCTGTCGCGGCGCCCTGCCTCTCACTCCATACGCCTCGCCGCGACAACGCCCACTGCCGCCTTCGTCCCGCCAGACGAAGGCGGTTCTTTTTTTTGGGCCAGGAGAAGCTCAGTCCCCGTCGCCGTCGCGGAAATCCTTGGCGCGCAGCACATGCGCGAGCCGGAAATGTGCGGGCACGAACGCGCCGTGCGCCAGCGCCTCGTAGAGCGCCGCGCAACTGGTCGGAAACTTCTCGTTCAGCCGCAGCGAGGCCTGATGGTCTTCCGAGCCGCCCTCGCGCAGGATCGAAAGCGCAAAATCGTGCAGGCCCGGATTGTGACCGATCACCATCAACGTGCCCGCGCGGTCGTTCTGGCTGACGGCTTCGGTCAGTCCGCGCACGCCGGTCAGGTAGAGCGACTCCATCGGGCGCACCTTCTCGCCGGAGAAGATGCTGGCAACTTCCGAACAGGTCTCGCGTGCCCGCCGCGCGCTCGAGACCAGAATCAATTCCGGACTCCAGCCCAACGCAACCAGTTCCTCGGCCATGCGCTTGGCATCGCCGTGCCCCTGCGGTGTCAACGCACGCCCGAAATCGTCGATGCCCTCCGACCAGGGCTCAGTCTTGGCGTGACGCATCAGGATCAGGCGTTTCATGGGCGAACCCGCTCCCGGCGGCATTGAGGATTTCTCATCGGCGGCTTCAGGCAGCTGTGGTTGTTCGGGCCTCGTTAGGCACTAGTTTCGCGGCAGAAATCAAGAGACAGGACCGCAGAATGACCCTTTTGATCGGCGACACCGCCCCGGACTTCGAAGCCGACACGACCGAAGGCCGGATCCGGTTCCACAAATGGGCGGGCGACGACTGGGTCATCTTCTTTTCCCACCCGGCCGATTTCACCCCGGTCTGCACGACAGAACTCGGCTACACGGCGAAGCTGAAGGATGAATTCGCCCGCCGGGGCGCCAAAGCGCTGGTGATCTCGGTCGATACGCTCGACCATCACACTGACTGGAGCGCTGACATCGCGGAAACCCAGGGATCGGCCGTGAATTTTCCGATGATCGCCGACCCCGACCGGAAGGTCGCAACGCTCTACAACATGATCCACCCCAACGCCGACCCGAAGGTCACCGTGCGCGCGGTGTATGTGATTGACCCGTCGCGCAAGATCCGCGCCTCGATCATCTACCCGCCGAGCGTCGGCCGAAACTTTGATGAAGTCCTGCGCCTGCTCGATGCGCTGCAGCTGACCGATGGCTACAAGGTCGCCACGCCCGTCAACTGGCAGGACGGCGACGACGTCATCATTGCGCCGTCGCTGAAGGACGAGGCGGAAATCGCGCGCCTGTTCCCGAAAGGCTATACCGCGCTGAAGCCGTACCTGCGCGTGACGCCGCAGCCCGGCAAGGGCTGACAGCCCGCATCGGCGTTGCCGAACCGCCTTTCGTTGTGCACACTGTGATTCTGACGTGCCGGGGCAAACTTGAAGTACACTGAAGCGGTCGAGCATCATTTGCCCTACCTGCGGCGTTACGCGCGCGCGGTGCTCGGTTCTGCCGCGCAGGGCGACACCAGCGTTGAAGCCGCCCTCGAAGACCTGCTCGCCAAGGCGCAAGGCGACATCACCCGCATCGGCCTCTTCCAGGCGCTCGACGGGGCGCTCGCCGCGCGCAAACCGGCCCAGGCCAACGCCGCTTCACCGGCCCGCCGCGCCCTTCTTCTGACCGCCATGGAAGGGTTCAATGCGCCAGACGCCGCAGCGGTGCTGAGCGTCACCGAAGCCGGCTTCGCCGACCTTGTGGCGGAGGCCGAACGCCAGATCGCCGCCCTGCCCAAGAGCCGGATCAGCATCATCGAGGACGAGCCACTGATCGGCGCAAGCCTCACGCAGATCGCAACCGAGCTTGGCCACACGGTCACAGGCGTCTCCGCGACGCGCGTCACCGCGGTCGAGCGCGCGCTGGCTGAACGCCCGGACCTGATCCTCGCCGACATCGAGCTGGCCGACGGCTCGCAGGGCACCGATGCCGTCGCCGAGATCCGCAAGGCCTTCACCGTGCCGGTCATTTTCGTAACCGCCTTCCCGCAGCGCATGCTGGCCGGCAAGAGCGGCGAGCCGACCTTCCTGATCCCGAAGCCGTTCAAACCCGCACATGTGCGCGCCGTGATCACGCAGGCACTTTACTTCAAGGTCTCCGGCGGGCGCTGATCCGGCTCGATCAGCCGGAAGGTCGATGACCGCGCCCTGATACGCACCGACATGCCGCCCTCGTGGAATACCCGGTCGACCGACACTTCCGGCATGAGGTCGAGCATCTGCGAGCCGAAACCCCGGCGCTGCGGCTCGCCGGTGTGCTTGCGGCCGGTTTCGACCCAGTCCGCCGTCAGGGTCTCGCCCTCCAGCGTCCAGCTGACGCGCAAGGACCCTCCGGGCACGGAGAAACAGCCATGGCGTACAGCGTTCTTGACCAGCTCGTGCGCCAGCATGGCGCCCCAGCGGCCGGATCGCATGGTCAGCATCAGGTCTGGCCCAGTGACCTGCACCCGCGGATCGCCGGGCGCCACCGCCTGCGCCAGCTCCGCTTCGATCACGGCGCGCAGGGGCAGGCCCTGCCAGTCATGGTCGGCGATCATCGCAAGGTTGCGGCCCATCGCGTCCAGCCGGTCTGTGAAGGATTCGACGAACGCCTCGACGCTTGGCGTATTCTGCCCGATGATCATCGCCAGCGAACCGGCCATCGCCAGTGTGTTGCGCACGCGGTGTTCGAGCTCCGAGGCGATCACGTCGCGCTGTTGGCGAAGCAGCGTCTGCTCCGTCACGTCCTCGCCCGACTGCACGATATGCGTGACACTTCCGTCCGGCGCGAACAGCGGCTGCATGGTGGAGCGCCAATAGCGCTCCTGCGGCGCCCCGTCAGGGCCCGGCAAGTGGTAGGGCAACTCGGCATAGCCCCCGCTCTGGCCGTCCAGCGCGGCCATCATGCGCGCCCGCATCATCGACATCCGCTCTTCCGACTCGGGAAACACGTCGCCCACAAACCGGCCGGCAAGCTCCTCCCAGGCTCGATGCACGCTCTTCAGGAACGCCGCGTTCGAATACGCAAATCGCAGCTCGCGGTCATACACGACAACCGGCATCGGCACGGCGCCAAGAATGCCGGCGAAATCGCTGAACTCGGCAGGCTGTTGCAAGCAGATCGCTCCTTCTCCGGCCGCCAGATTGCCCCCATTCGGCGCGCGCGCAAAGCGGGGAGCGCCAGCCCTGACCGGCAGAATTATTTCCTCCCGCCCCTTCCCGAAACCGGGAGGATAGGCCAAATCCCTCGCCCGGGGGCAGGTGCCCCGGGAAACCCTTTCAGATGACTCTCCTTATCCTGGTCGCCGGCCTTGTGCTCCTCGTCGCCGGCGGTGAACTTCTCGTGCGCGGCGCCGTCCAGCTGGCGCAGAAGTTCCGCATCTCGCCCCTGCTGATCGGCCTGACCCTGGTCGGTTTCGGCACGTCGACGCCCGAACTCGTCACCAGCCTGCAGGCCGCCTTCTCAGGCTCGCCCGGCATTGCCGTCGGCAACGTGGTCGGCTCCAACATCGCCAATATCCTGCTGATCCTCGGCGTCGCTGCCCTGATCTACCCGATTGCGATTGCGCGTGAGACCTTCAAGCGCGATGGCATCGTGCTGGCGATCGCCACCGCAATGTGCCTTGGCGCTGTCCTGTTCGGCCAGCTTTCGGTCTGGCTGGGCGGCGTTTTCGTGGCCTCGCTCGCGAGCTACATCTGGTTCGCCTTCCGGCAGGAGCGCCGCGCCAATGCCGCCTCCGACGCCGCCGCCGGCTTGCAGGCCGAAGCCCCGAAGCCGTCCGCCGGACTGATCGCGCTGGACGTCGCTTTCGTCATCGGCGGCCTCGGGCTCACGATCCTCGGCGCCCGCTTCCTGGTCTCCAGCGCCATCGACATCGCGCGCATGTTCCATGTCTCGGAAACGATCATCGGCCTCACCATCGTGGCGGTCGGCACGTCGCTGCCTGAACTCGTCACCTCGGTGATGGCCGCCTTGCGCAAGCATGGCGACATCGCCTTCGGCAACATCGTCGGCTCCAACATCTACAACATCTTCGGCATCCTCGGCGTCACTGCCATGGTCAAGCCGATCGCGGTGCCGCCGCAGATCGCTGCGTTCGACATTTGGGTGATGATTGCCGCCACCGCGCTGCTCTTTGCCGCCGCCCTGTCGCGCTGGAAAGTCACGCGGCTGGAGGGCGGCGTGATGCTGGCAGCCTATACGGCCTACTGCACCTGGCTGGGGCTCAACGCCGCCGTCTGATCCGCGCGGCCGCAGCATCCGTCAGTGGACGGAGCGCTGCTGGCGGTCTGCCTTCGAGGCGAGTGTGAAGCGGGACTCCGGCGCGCCGTTTCCGGTCACCAGCGCCGCCGCCCGCCGCCCGACGGCCGGGCCATGTTTGAACCCGTGGCCCGATCCCATGCCGACCAGGACGGCGTTTTTCCACGCCGGATGCCGGTCGATCAGGAAGTCGCCGGTGGCACTGTTCTCGTACTGGCAGACCCGCGATTCCGACAAAGGCGCCGATGCCAGCGCCGGGAACCGGTGGGCCATGAACGCCCGCACGCCGGCGAGGCCTTCAGGTGTAACCAGGCGGTCATTCGCGTCGAAATCAACGAGCGGACCGTGGTCGTCATTGGCGATCTTGAAGCCCCGCCCTTCCAGGTCCGGGAAGCCGTAATGCACGGCCTCCTGCGTGAAGTCCGTCCAGCCCGGCATCGTGGCAGGGCCGAACCGCGTGGCGCCTTCAGGCGGACCAAAGAAGAAGATCTCCTGCCGCGTCGCAAACAGCTTCTCGGCCAGCAAGCCCGGAAACAGCTTCGCGAGCCACGGCCCGCATGCAAACACGTAAGCCGTCCCTTCCAGCGTATCGCCTTGCGGCGTGCGCAGCGCTTCCCCCGGTTGAGGCGGCAGGATAGCCGTCTGCGCATAGGCGCCGCCTTGCGCGAGGAACGCCTGCACGAGTGTCATGACGCTGCGCCGTGCCATCAGGACGCCAAAGTCCGGCTCGAACTGGCCGAACGACACATCGCCGGCATTCACCTGCGGGAACCGCGCGGCGACCTGCGCGGGCGTCAGCCGCTCGAGCGGAATGCCGAGATCCTTCAGCACCGCCTCACCCCCGGTCGCGTGGCTTGTGTACGGATTGTCGTCACGGAACAGGTTCAGCACGCCGGTCGGATGAAACAGCGGCAGGTCGGCGTCCTGCGACAACCGCTTCCAGTCCTCCAGCGATTCCCGCGACATCCGGCTATAGATCGCATCGCTGCCATATCCGGCCCGCGTCAACCGGGATTCGCCGCCTGAACTCGCCCGTGCATGGGCCGGCCCCCACGCATCCACCAGCAAGACTTTCTGCCCGGCCGCCTGAAGGGCGGTGGCCGTCCAGGCTCCGAACACGCCGGCTCCCACGACGATTGCGTCCCAGCCCCGGGTCGATGGCAAGTGCGCACACCCGGCCAGCAACGGCGCCGCCGCCATGGCGCCCAGCGCCGTCCGCCGCGTAATGGCCATCCGCCCATCCTCCCTGTTTCCAGCGAAGATGACAGCCTGTCTCCGGCCCCGCAAGACCGCGCTTGACGCTGACGATTTCCCCGGCAATGGCTGCGCTCGCATGCGCCTGCCCCATCCCATCCTGCTTGTCTGTTTCGGCGTCATCTTCGGATGCAGCGTCGACGCCGTGATGAAACACGTCATGCTCGGCGGCACGAGCGTGCTGACGGCGACCACCTGGCGCTACATGCTCGGCTCCGTGATCATGCTCGCGATGTTCGCCGCCAGCCGCCGCAAGCTGCCGGGACTGCCCGCCATCCGGTTCCACGCCCTGCGCTCGCTGGCGCAGGTCATCTCTGCCTTCACCTTCTTCTATGCCCTGACCCAGATTGCGCTGGCCGAGGCCGTGGTGATGGGCTTCACCGCCGCCCTGATGATCGCCCCGATCGCCCGCGTGATCCTTGGCGAGAAGATGAGCCCGGTCACCATCGGCGCTTCCCTCGTCGGCTTCGCCGGCGCGGCGCTTGCCGCCACCGCCCACACCGAAGGCGGCCCGCCCGATGGCAACCGCCTCTACGGCACCGGCGCCATCCTCCTGTCGGCCGTACTCTATGCGCTCAATATCGTCCTCCTCCGCCTGCGGACGAAAGAGGAAGACAGCCTGACGCTGGTGACGTTCATGAACGTGTTCCCGGCCCTGTTCCTGCTGCCCTTCATGCTGCTGTTCAGCAAATGGACGCCGGAGGCGCATTCCTGGGGCGCCATGACCGGGGTCGCCTTCCTCGGCATCGGCATCTGGTGGCTGATGACCCTCGCCTATGCCAAGGCCAAGGCGCAGACCCTGGCACCGTTCGAATATACCGGCCTCATCTGGTCGGCCCTGCTCGGCTACGCCTTCTTCCAGGAAGTGCCCGGCTGGCGCGTCTATGCCGGCGCCGCCATCATTATCGGCGCTTGCCTCGTAGTTGCCTTCGACACCCATTTCGCTGCGCGCCGCGAAGCGAAGATGCCGGCTAGCGACATCCTGACCTGATCGTCAGGCCCGGCCGGTCTCGATCAGGTTGTTTAGCCGCGCAAACTCCTCTGCCTGCTGCGCCTGCAGCCGGTCGATCTTCTCGTGCAACGCGAGGATTTCCAGCTCCGCCTTGAGGTTCACCTCGTAGTCGGTGTTCGCCACCAGCCGGTCCTTTGCGGCCTGCCGGTTCTGGCTCATCATGATGATCGGTGCCTGCAGCGCCGCCAGCATCGACAGCACAAGATTGAGGAAAATGAACGGGTACGGATCAAACCGGTCACCGCCCCCCAGCAGCAGGGCGTTGGTCACGATCCAGACAAGCAGGAACAGCAGGAAACCGATGATGAACGGCCACGATCCACCCACCTGCGCGATCGTGTCGGCCAGCCGGTCACCCCGCGAAGCAGCCGCGTCGATCTTGGCATTGGCGTCGGGCACCAGCGGCCGGCGCGACCTGAACGCCGCCACCGCGCGCTCGGATTTTTCCTTGCCGCCCGGCCCATGCAGCGCCGCGTTCACAAGGCTGACAACCGTCTCAATGATCATGCAAACTCCCTGAAACTGCAGGGAGCCAGTCTTTACGCTGTCTGCGCGCCGGCCAACAGGGGCCTGCTTACAGCGCCAGTTCGAGCTTGCCGTTGCACAGCGCCGAATAGTCGTTCACCAGCGCCTCGGAAATTGCGCCCGGCTTGTAGCGGTGCTCGCCGATCTCCGCCACCGGCGTCAGCTCCGCCGCCGAACCGGTGATGAAACACTCGCTGAATGTCGACAGCTCGTTCGGGAAGATCGCCCGTTCCACCACTTCGATCTTGCGCGCCTTGGCGAGGGCAATCGTCGTCTGACGGGTCAGGCCGTTCAGGAAGCAGTCCGGCGTCGGCGTATGCAGCACGCCGTCGCGCACGAAGAAGATGTTCGCTCCCGTCGCCTCGGCAATCTGCCCGCGATAGTCGAGCATCAGGGCGTCCTGGTAGCCCGCCTTCTCGGCGGCATGCTTCGACAGCGTGCAGATCATGTAGAGGCCCGCCGCCTTGGCTTCGCAGGGCGCCGTGTCCGGCGCCGGCCGGCGCCACTGGGCGTGGGTCAGGCGGATGCCTTTCATCTTGTCAGCGAAATAATCGCCCCAGTTCCAGACGGCCACCGCGAGGTGGATGGTGTTGTTCTGGGCCGAGACGCCCATCATCTCGGAGCCGCGCCAGGCCACCGCGCGCACATAGGCGCTCTCGAGGCCGGATTTCGCCAGCGCTTCGGTCTTGGCCTTCTCGACCTGGTCGACGCTGAACGGGATGTCGAACCCCATGATCCCGGCCGAGCGGTGCAGGCGCTTCGAATGGTCGAGCGACCGGAAGATCTTGCCGCCATAGGCCCGCTCACCCTCGAACACCGAGGAGGCGTAGTGGAGCGCGTGCGTCAGCACGTGTACCTTGGCATCGCGCCACGGCACGAAAGCGCCGTCCATCCAGATGTATCCGTCGCGGTCATCATAGGGGGCAGCAGCCATTGGAACGCTCCTCGCTTGAACTTTCTGCGTATTCAGGCTCATTTCCGACTTATGCCCGCGCACGTCAACCTGAACCGACCTTTTGACCCCCGGCTGTTCCTGACAGACCAGGAGCTGGACCGCAGTGCCGGCCTCCTGATTTCAGGCGCATCCACGCTCGCCCGGGCCGCCGAACAGGCCCGGAAGAAGGCGGGTTTGAGCAAGCCAGAGCTGCAAATTCTCATGGCCGTACGCTACCAGCCGGGCCAGACCGTCAGCGAGCTGCGCAGCCTGCTCGGCATGACCGTGCCCACTTTTGCCCGCCTGATCGGCCGTCTCGACGAACGGGGCCTGATCGAGCGCGCCCGCCAGGCCGGCGATGCCCGCCGCCGCAAGCTGACGCTGTCGGATGCCGGCGTCACGCTCACCACGCCGCTGGCCATCGAAGTGCGCGAACGCCTGCGCCTCGCCTTTCGCGCCAGCGGTCCGGAAGCCGTCGCCGGTGCCCGCTCCCTGCTCGAAGCGCTGGTCCGGTAGCGCCGCATGAAGGAACCCGCCCATATCCTGATCGTCGATGATGACGACCGTATCCGCGACCTGACGAAGCGCTTCCTCACACTGAAGGGCTTTCGTGTGAGTGCCTCTCCGGATGCCGCCGGCGCTCGCCGCCTGATGGAAAACTTCGCCTTTGACCTCGCCATCCTCGACATCATGATGCCCGGCGAAGACGGCCTGTCGCTCCTGTCGTCCATCCGCAAGGGGCCGGCGCGCGAGACGCCGGTGATGCTGCTCACGGCCCGCGGCCAGACGAGCGACCGGATCGAGGGCCTGCGCTCCGGCGCTGACGACTACCTCTCGAAGCCGTTCGAGCCGGAGGAACTTGTCCTGCGCTGCGAGGCAATCCTGCGCCGGTCGCAGAAATCCGCGCCGCCGCCGGACGAGATCGAGATGTCCGGCCTCGTGTTCAATGCGGCGCGCGGCGAGCTGAAATCCGGCGACGAGCGTATCCGGCTCACGGACGCTGAGCTGCAGCTGCTCACCGTGCTGGCCCGCAACGCCGGCGATCCGGTCAGCCGTGAAGATCTCGCCGTACTGACATCGGCCGGCCTTGAACGCTCCGTGGACGTACAGGTCACGCGCCTTCGCCGCAAGATCGAGCCGAACCCGAAAGAGCCTGTCCACATCCAGACCGTGCGCGGCATCGGTTACCGCCTCATGCCCGACTAGATGGCCAGCCCCCGACTCCGCGATTTCACGCCGCGCGGGCTCTATGCCCGCAGCCTGCTGCTGCTTCTGGTGCCGGTATTGCTGATCCTCAGCCTGATGACTTGGTACTATTATTCCAGCCAGGTCGCGGAAGTGAACCGCAAGCTCGCGCAGGCCATCGCGCGCGATGCCAGCCTGATCCGCGCCGCCTGCTACAATGCAAGTTATACCGAGAGCGACCACACCCGGATCCAGTTCCAGATCGAGACCTATTTCACCTGCGCCCTGCCGGCGCAGGCGCTCAACGAGAATGCCCTCAAGAAGGACTTTCCGTATGATGACGTGCTGAAGTCCGAACTGGCCGGACGTCTCGGCGCGCCGACCTTCGTCGGACTCGCGCGCGGCGACTCGCGCGTGCATATCCGCTTCCCCACCCCGCAAGGCACCGGCGAGATCATCATCGACCGCAAGCGCGCCTTCATGATCAACTCGCACATCTTCATCGTCTGGGTCATCGCCTTCTCGCTGCTGATGGTGCTCCTCGCCATCGGCTTCCTGAACCAGCAGGTCCGCTCCATCCTGCGCCTGTCGGAAGCCGCCCGCGCCTTCGGCCGGGGACGCGACCTCGAAGGCTTCCGCCCCTCCGGCGCCACGGAAGTGCGCGACGCGGCGCGCGCCCTCATTGACATGAAGGAACGCCTCACCGCCTTCGCCGAGCAGCGCACCGCCATGCTCGCCGGCGTCAGCCACGACCTGCGCACGCCGCTGACCCGGCTGAAACTTGCCCTCGCCATGATGGAGCCGACCGAAGATATCCGCGCGGCAAAGTCAGACCTCGACGACATGTCGATGATGCTCGACGAATACCTTGCCTTTGCCCGCGGCGAGGAAGGCGACGCCGCCCAGCCGTTCGATCTCGGCCAGACCACGCGCGAGATCGCCGCCGGCTTCGGCGCCCATATCCCCGTAATCGGCCCGTCGCGCGTGATGGTCGTCGGCCGCCCGCTCGCACTGAAACGCGCCATCACAAACCTCGTCTCGAACGCCGTGAAATATGCGCCCACGGCACGCATCAGCCTCGTCGACGGACCGCACTGGGCCGAAGTCGTCGTCGACGATGATGGCCCCGGCATCCCGCAGGACCGGCACGAGGAAGCCTTCCGCCCCTTCTCGCGCCTCGACGACGCGCGCAGCCAGAACGAGTCCGGTTCCGGCCTTGGCCTGACGCTTGCACGCGACACCGCGCGCGCGCATGGCGGCGACGTGCGCCTCATGTCGAGCCCGATGGGCGGCCTGCGCGCGGTCTTGCGTGTGCCGACCGAGCCGCGCTAGGACCCCGCAATGACGACTTCCAAGCCGAAACTCATCATCCGCAACGCCCTGCCGCGCGACATTGCGAGCCTCTTGCCCCTCTACGACAAGGTTTATGGCGCGGGCTATGGCTATACGTCCGACCAGATCCTCGGCCAGATCAACCGTTTCCCGGAAGGCCAGTTCGTCGCCGAATTCGAAGGCCGCATTGTCGGGCACTGCGTCACCTTCGTCATCGGTTCTGCCATCGCGATGGCCCAGCACACCTGGAACGAAATCACCGGCGGCGGCTTCGCGGCGCGCCACGACCCCGAAGGCGACATACTCTACGGCATGGATGTATTGGTCGACTCCGAATTCCGCCGTCTGCGTATCGGCCAGCGCTTCTACCAGGTTCGCCAGGAACTCTGCGAAAGCCTTGGCCTGAAGGGGATCATGTTCGGCGGCCGGATCCCCGGCTACCACCGGCACACGAAGGAATATCCGGACCCGGCCGACTATGTGGAGGCCGTGCGCCAGTCCAAGCTGCGCGATCCGGTCCTGTCTTTCCAGCTGCGGCAGACTTTCGAAGTCGTTGGTGTGCTGAGGAACTACATGGCCGAAGACCTCGAGTCCGGCACCCATGCCACCCAGATGCTGTGGCGCAATCCTGTCGCGCAGGACAAGATCAAGGCGAAGCCCGGCTTCGGCGACACGTCCCTGCCGGAGCGCGTGCGCGTTGCCACCGTGCAGTTCCAGATGCGCCGCATCACCTCGATCGATGATTTCGAACAGCAGGTCGAGTACTTCGTCGACATCGCCTCCGACTACCGCGCCGACTTCGTCACCTTCCCCGAACTCTTCACGCTGCAACTCCTCTCGCTGGAGAGCAAGCCGCTGGGGCCCGTCGCCGCGATCCAGAAGATTTCGGAATACACGCCGCGCTTCGTCGCCTTCATGGAGAAGCTGGCGGTCTCCTACAATATCAACATCATCGGCGGCACCCATCCGTCCGAGATGGAAGACGGCGACATCCACAATGTCGCCTATGTCTTCCTGCGCGACGGCTCGGTCCACACCCAGCAGAAGCTGCACCCGACCCCGTCCGAGCGCACCTGGTGGAACATCAAGGGCGGCGAAGGCAACCACGTCATCCAGACCGATTGCGGCCCGATCGGCGTGATGATCTGCTACGATTCCGAATTCCCGGAAGTCGCCCGCCACCTGGTCGACCAGGGCGCGCTGATGATGTTCGTGCCGTTCTGCACCGATGAGCGCCGTGGGTACCTCCGTGTACGGTATTGCTGCCAGGCCCGCGCCGTCGAGAACCAGTGCTACGTCGTCCTCTCCGGCGTTGTCGGCAACCTGCCGAATGTCGAGAACATGGACATCCACTATGCCGAAAGCTGCATCCTGACGCCGTCGGACTTCCCCTTCTCCCGCGACGGCGTCGCCGCCGACACCGCGCCGAACACCGAAACGATTGCCCTGGCAGACCTCTCCCTGCCTGATCTCCTGACCGCCCGCCAGTCCGGCGCCGTGCAGAATCTCAAGGACCGCCGGTTCGATCTCTACCGGGTGGCCTGGAAGAAGTAGACCATCAATCGACTATTCATTCGGCCGCAACTCCTGAAAGTTGAATCCGAATTGAAATTCCTGTGATTTCTGTCACTCTCAGAGGGTGAGTAGCAGGAGTCTCACGATGCGGGGGCGGAGACGGGCGAAGACCGATGATTCGAATGTGCCGTTGGCCCCATTCGTCGATGTAGTTCTGGCGCTTGCTGTTCTGTTTTTTATTTTGGCCCCGTATGGCGCGGAAAAGGTGATTGGCGTCAATGTAGGGCTTCCGTCACCCCATTGCGAATTCGTGCATTATGTTGAGCTATCTGAGAATGGTGTTGTGTCCATTTATGGCTGGGGTCCAGATCGAGCATCCTCCGACCCCACAGTGATCCAAACACATCTAGAACGAATACACACTGAATTCTCCGGCTGCGCCGTCGTAGTCTACGCGTCCCCCAAAGCCAAAGCAGGATCCCTCGTGCAACTTCAGGACCTGGCCTACAACGCGGGTCATTCTGACAATTTTACATTCGCCACAAAGACCTCAGGCCCGTACCTGAGTCTTTGGTCGCGCCACTGGGTTCACGATTACTAGCCGAGCTTTGCCGCCAGCTGGTCCATGAAACCGGCGAGTTCCAGGTCCTTCTGCGTGACACCGTCCGCGTCATGCGTCGTAAGCGTCACCTCGACCTTGTTATAGACGTTGAACCATTCCGGATGGTGGTCCATCTGCTCGGCCTTCAGGGCTGCGCCCGACATGAAGGCGAAGGCGGTCTTGAAGTCTGCGAACTTGAAGGCCTTGTGGATCGCGTCGTGGTCGCCCTCGACGGCTTTCCAGCCCTTCAGTGCCTTGAGCGCGGCGGCCGCGCCAATCTTTGCAGCCATGGTCATTCCTCTCCGTCTTGTCCGAGTACGAAGTAAATCCAGACACCCTCTTCCGAGATTGCCGTGCGCATGCCGGGATAACCTTCGCCCGCCCTGATCTTCGCAATACCGTCTTCGTGGATCAGGTCCTCGAGGCGGCGCCGGTCCTGGAAAATCAGCTTCTCCGGGATCAGGTCCGCTGCGTCCCTGGCTGCCAGATCGGGCCACACATACCAGCGTTCACCGTCCACTTCGCGCAGGCCCGGAGGCTGTTCGAACAGATCGCGCAGCTTCCAGTTCGGATCGACGCCTGTTCGCCGCAACAGGTCCCAGAACTGCAAATGGTCCTGTCCGCCAAGGTTCGAGCGGAAATCCGGATTGCCGGCGGCGATCTTTGCGAGGCCCTTCAATGAACCCCGGCTCGCCTCCTTCAGCAGCGCGTCGCGTGTTGCGGCGGCGGCATCGCTGATCTCCACCGGCGGCGGCGCCTGCGGCGCCTGCGCGAGGTGATCGTCCGGGACCGGAGGAAGCACCATCACCACTTCCGGCTCGGCCTGCGAGCAGGCGGCCAGCAGCAGCGCAGCCACCAGCGAGGGGAAGCTAGCGAAGCGCATAGCCCGTCACGGCTTCCAGGTCGGTGAGCAATTGTTCTTCGCTGATCACCTTGATCGTCTCCATGCCCATTTCGCGCGCCGGCTTCAGGTTGATGCCGAGGTCGTCGAGATAGACGCAGGCCGTCGGATCGACGTCGAGCGCTTCGCACATCAAGGCATAAATGCGCGGATCGGGCTTCCGGATCCCGAGTTTCGAACTTTCAATCAGGTGGTCGAACTGGTCGAACACGGCCGCAAGCTCTTTTGCCTTCGCGTCGTCGTTCGTCATCGAGGCGCCCTTGCCGATCGGGGCATTGTTGGTGATGCAGCCGACCTTGCCCTTCGTCTTGCAGACCTTCAGCGCGTTGACGACGCGCGGCCGCAGGCTGCCGGACAGCAATCCGAGTATATCCTTGCCCGGCACATCATGGCCGAGCGCGTTGGCTTCGGCGCGGAACAGACCGTCGAACCTGGCGGCATCGACTTCGCTGCGCTCCAGCAGGGCCCAGGCGTTTTCGAGCGGGTTCACGGCGTTGACCGAACGGATGAAGTCCTTCGGCAGGCCCTTTTCGGCCTCATACCGGTTGAACGCTTCGAAGGGAGAGGAGGTGAAGACACCGCCGAAATCCCAGATGATGGCTTGGAAGGTACGTGTCATGGCCGCTTGCTAGCCGTTCGGCGCGGCCATTTCAAACCTTGATTTTTCTGTCCCGATTCTGGCGCCCTGCCCTTGCAGGCGCGGGCTGGCGCAGTAGTGTCCCGGCGCGAGACAAAAGGGAGAAAATCATGGGCGTCCTGGACGGAAAAGTCGTACTGATCACCGGCGGCGGCAACGGCATCGGCAAGGAGTGCGCCCTGCTGGCGGCGCGCCAGGGCGCGAAAGTCGTCGTCAACGACCTCGGCGGCAGCCTCAAGGGCGACGAGGAAGGCTCGGCCGGTCCGGCAGAAGCTGTCGCTGCGGAAATCCGCAAGGCCGGCGGCGAGGCTGTCTCCAACTCCGAAAGCGTCACCGACTACAAGGCGGTTTCCGGCATGGTGACCCAAGCCATGGACACGTTCGGCCGTCTCGACGCGGTCATCAACCCGGCCGGCATCCTGCGCGACGGCATGTTCCACAAGATGAGCGAAAGCGACTGGAAAGCGGTCATCGACGTTCACCTGCATGGCTCGTTCAACGTCACCCGCGCCACCATCGAGCACTTCCGCGAGAAGGAAGCGGGCTCGTATGTCCTGTTCACGTCGACCACCGGCCTGATCGGCAATATCGGTCAGGCGAACTACGGCGCCGCCAAGCTCGGCATTGCCGGCCTCAGCCGCATCATCGCGATGGAAGGCGCCGCCAAGAACGTGCGCTCGAACATCATCGCCCCGTTCGCCTGGACCCGCATGATCGCGTCCATCCCGGTGAAGGATGAAGCGGGCGCGCAGCGCGTGCAGCGGATGAAGGACGGCATGCGCGCCGATCAGGTTGCGCAGCTCGCCGTTGCGCTTTGCGCCGACACGGCCTCCCAGGTCAGCGGCCAGATCTTTGGCGTGCGCGGCAATGAAGTCATCCTGTTCGACCAGCCGCGCCCGGTGAAGACGTTGGCGCGCCTTGAAGGCTGGACCCCGGACTCGCTGATCGATCATTGCTTCCCGGCGATGAATGGCAGCTTCACCGATCTCGGCGCGACGGCGAGCGTGTTCCCTTACGACCCGGTTTAGGCGTAGCACCGGCGTCCGGCGCAGCGAGGGCTGGCCGGGTGGTTCAGGTCGGGCGGGATTTCATTCCGCCGGATGCGCCATGCCGTGAGGGTGGATGGCGGGATTTTATCCCGCCCTACGAAGTGTTGGGGGTCAAAAGAGTCCCTGATTCCTTACCGGGGCGATCGCAGTGCGATCGCTGGTCCCGGCAAGCCCCCGTGAGGCGGGGGGACATGGCGTCGCACGGGGGCTCAATGCTGAGACAGGTCGGGACGCTTGTGGACCAGACGGGATGGTCGAAACGGGGCCGCGTCAGCGCGAGCGGATCGGGCGCAGGCGTGTGCATCACGTCGCCGCGGTGGACGATGCGCACACCGCCCCACCAGCTGACGCCGAGCAGGAAGCCGGTGCGCTTCTCGCGCTGCAGGGCGAGCCAGGCGGCTTTCAGCTGCCAATAGAGGATCGGCCAGAAGAACGGGTGCACGGCGTCGAAGAGACGCCGGAAGTGCACGTAGTTCCGTATGCTGAGGAAAGCCGACATCTGCGCAGTATAGACTGGCTGCGGACCCGGCCGGATTGGAAACGCGCAAAAAAGTTCAGCGCCGTGTCATCCCGGCAACAGCCGGGACCCCGAAGACCTTGAACGGCTTGGATTTCTGGGTCCCGGCTGTCGCCGGGATGACACGAAGAAAGTTTGCGGCTTGCCCCGGTTTCGTTGCACAAGGGCGAACTTGTGCAACAAAAACCGGCTACTGCGGCGTGATCACTGTGGGCCCGCCGTCATCCTCGACGGACGCTTCAGGTTCAGCCTCGACCGGGGCCACTTCCTCCGCAGGCGGATCAACGGGCTCCGCGCCGGGCTCGGTCAGAGGTTCGGTTTCGAATGTCTCGTCGGCCGAGTTGAGAATGTCGGTGAGCGCGTCATTGGCATTCACCTCGGGCGCGGCCTCCGGTTCGACACCGATCGCTTCCGCGCCCTCGTCCGGGGCTTCCGGCAGGTCTTCGAACACCGGCGCTTCAGGCTTAGGCTGGCCCGGTTCAGGTTTCGGCAGGTTGGAGCGGAAGTCGTCGCCCAGCACGCAGGCCGCATAGCCCTCGTTCGCCACCACACGCATGCGCGACTGGATCGAGCCGGTCCGCTTGCGCACATAAGGGCCTGGCTTGTCGGCGCTCCATTTGTTCGGGGACGGAAGGACGGCGGCGAGGCGGGCAGCCTCCAGCGGTGTCAGGTCAGCGGCCGACTTGCCGAACCGCGCCTGCGCGGCCGCTTCTGCGCCGAACAATCCGTCGCCCCATTCGGCGACGTTGAGATAGACTTCCATGATCCGGCGCTTGCCCCACACGGTCTCGATCACATAGGTCATCCAGGCTTCGCCGGCCTTGCGGGGCATGCCGCCGCCGTTCCAGAAGAACACGTTTTTCGCCGTCTGCTGGCTGATCGTCGATCCGCCGCGACGCTTCTTGCCGTCATGCTTCTTGTTGTATTCGCGCGCCTTCTCGATGGCGTCCCAGTCGATGCCGCCGTGCTCACAGAACTTCGCATCCTCCGCGCTGATCACGGCGAGCACGAGGTTGGGCGAAATCTTGCTCAGCGGCACCCAGTCCTGCTGGACCTTCTGGCCTTCGCCAGAGCGCTGGATCATCAGGATCGTGCCGGGCGATGGCAGCAGCGCCAATGCCAGTGCGTACACGTGGAACAGGGCGAACGCCGCCACGCCGGCCTGCACCACGCCGACGGCGATACGCCGCCAGAGGGGCACGTCGCGCTTGGGCTTGCCCGGCTCCGGCGCCGGGGCCGGCGTATCTGCGGCAGGTTGGAAAATGTCGTCGCTCATGCCCCGAGATCCCATTCTTCCTGCACGCTCGTATCCTGCTCCGCGCCCCGGCGCAGCGCCTTTTCAGCAGCAAACCGGGCGGCATCAAGGCGGGCGAGCGCCGACGCGGCCGCCCCGCGCACCAGCGGCGAGGCATCGTCCAGCAACGGCAACAGGCGCGGCGCCAACGCCGGCTGCCCGCTATTGCCGATCGCAATGCAGACGTTGCGCACGAACCGGTCGCGGCCCGTCCGCTTGACCGGCGAGCCGGAGAACACTTCCCGGAAGGCCGCTTCGTCCAGCGCTGCCAGTTCGTCGAGCCCCGGCGTCTTGAGCTCCGCCCGGGCAAACAGCGCCGCCTCGGACGCGTGCGAGGCAAACTTGTTCCAAGGGCAGACGGCGAGGCAATCATCGCAGCCGTAGATGCGGTTGCCCATCGCGGCGCGGAACTCGCGTGGGATCGGGCCAGAATGTTCGATGGTGAGGTAGGAGATGCAGCGGCGCGCATCGAGTTGGTAGGGCGCCGGGAAGGCCGCCGTCGGGCAGATGTCGAGGCAGGCGCGGCAGCTGCCGCAATGATCGGGCTCGGCCTGGTCTGGCTCAAGCGCCGCCGCCGTCAGCACCGTGCCGAGGAAGAACCAGCTGCCGAGGTCGCGGCTGACGAGGTTGGTATGCTTGCCCTGCCAGCCAAGTCCGGCCTTCGCCGCCAGCGGCTTTTCCATCAGCGGCGCGGTGTCGACGAACACTTTCACCTCCGCCCCGGTCGCGGCGGCCACCTCCCCTGCCAGCTGCTTCAGGCGGGACTTGATCACGTCGTGATAGTCGCGTCCCCGTGCATAGACGGAGATGTTGCCCGTCTCGCGCTGAGTCAGTGTCTCCAGGGGATCATGATTCGGGCCGTAGTTCATTGCGACCACGAGCGCGCTGCGGGCGCCTGCCCACATGCCGGTCGGCGCGCTGCGCCGCTCCAGCGTGTCTGCGATCCACGCCATCTCGCCGTGCCGGCCTTCGGCGACAAATTCGGCGAGGCGCGCGCCGGCCTCCCAGGCCTCGTCGGCGCGCGCGATGCCGGCCGCATCGAAGCCGAGCGCGCGGGCGCGCTGCTTCAGGAGGGTGCTCAGGGTGTCTTCGGGCGCGGGCATCGGCAGACAGATACCAGCCGCGGCGCCCGCTTGGAACGGCGCTTCAATGCGCGGCTGTGCAGGCCGCCGTGAGGCGCCCGACCTGCGCGAGCCAGTCTTCGGCGCGCGCCTGTGTCTGGAAGGGAATGGTATGGTCGCCGACACGGTCGGGCGTCTCCTCGAGATCGCCCGCTTCGATGCAGGCGCTGCCATCCTTGCAGGCGTAGGTGAGCTCGAACCCGTTCGCCTCATCGCCTGAGATCACGCCGGTGGTTACCTGCGTGAGGGGGAGCCGCCACAGTCCCCAGGCATTGTTGCGCCCATAGCCGTGGGTCAGCCAGGCGCAGTCGCCCTTGAGGTTGTGATAGACGTAAACGTCGTCACCGGGATTTTGCCGTGGGATCACCGGGGGCTCTAGGGTCTCTTGCACGGCCAGCTGTTCCGCTTCAGGTGCCGGCGCCTTCAGCGCGCATCCGCCTAGTGTCGCTGCAGTCCCTGCCGCCAGCAAGATCATCCGCATGCGTTCCCCCATCCCGACCTGCGCCAGCTTCAGCGGCAGGCACTGAACGTCACCTGAACTCAACGCCTCACCGGCCCATGAACTGGCGAACGGCATCCGTCGACAGGGCAAACTTGGCGAACGACCAGGACCGGTCCTTGCCGAGCGCGGAAAGCGTGGCGATCAGTTGCCGGCGCGCTTCGCTGCGCGCTTCGAGCCAGGCCTCTGCCCCGCCAACCGCGAGCGCATCCTCGGTGGCCGAGGCTTGCAGGCGCACGAGTTCAGCGATCAGGCGACGGCCGGCCACGCGGTCCCAGAACGGCGCCAGCGAGAGACCCTCTCTGGCCGAAGCACGCAGCCGGTCAAGCCGCAGCGCATCCCCGATGGCGTAAAACGCCGCGGCCGTTTCCAGCACCGGCTTCTTCGTGTGCCGGGCAACCTCCACCACGACGAGGCCTTGCGAGAAGTAGCTCATCGCGCTGGCCCAGCGGGCGAGCGCATCCGGCGCGCCCTGCTTTACGAAGGCCCGCGCGTCGCGCTCGATGCGTGAGGCGGGGAAAGACGTCTGCACCGAGGCCAGCGAAGCCTTCAGCTCGTTCAGCGGCGCCTGTGTCCGCTTGACCGCTTCGCCGATGGTCTCGCCGGCGGCGGCGCGGATGAACCAGGCGGCCGCCTCGCTGACGGCATGCACCGCTTCCAGTTGCAGGTCGGCCTGCAGGCCGGCGGGCACCACGGTGTCGAGCGCAAAGATTTCGCGGCGGAAGTTCGACAGGTCGAGCACCGCGCGCGCCGCCTCCAGGCCGCGCACGGCATCGGCGGGCTCGGCGCCCGTCAGCTCGCGCAGGCGCAGCAGACCGACCGGGCCGAAGAAATCCAGCGTCCGGTTCGCCACCACGGTAGCGATGATCTCGCGGCGCAGGCGGTGGTGCGACATGGCCTTCGAGAAGCCGTCGATCGGCGGCGGGAAATAGCCCTTGAGCACCGTTTCGAACCAGGGGTCATCGGGCAGCGTCGAGGCAACGAGATCGTCGAACAGCACGATCTTCGACCAGGCAAGGATCACCGCGAGCTCGGGCCGGGTCAGCGGGTGGCCATGTTCCTTGCGGGCCTGCATCGCCGTCGTCGACGGCAGTCCTTCCAGCGCGCGGTTCAGGACGCCGCGTTCTTCCAGATAGACCATCGCCCGTTCGAGCGCTTCGTGATCGGCGACGGCGGTGGCGCTGATCAGCGTCAAGGCGTTCGACTGGTCGTAATTGTGCTTCAGCACATGCGCGGCGACGTCGTCGGTCATCTGCGCCAGGAGCGCATTGCGGTCCGGCTCCTTGAGCGTGCCGAGGCGGATCGCTTCGGCGGCGAGGATCTTGATGTTCACTTCATGGTCGGACGAATCGACGCCGGCCGAGTTGTCGATGGCGTCCGTGTTGAGGCGCCCGCCCGCCAGCGCGAACTCGATGCGGCCCGCCTGCGTGAGGCCGAGGTTTGCGCCCTCGCCGATCACCTTGGCTTTCAACTCGCGGCCATTGACGCGCACGCTGTCATTGGCGCGGTCACCGACATCCGCGTGGCTTTCGCTGGCGGCCTTCACGTAGGTGCCGATGCCGCCGAACCAGAGAAGGTCCGCTTCTGCCTTGAGCAGGGCGTTGATCAGCTCATCCGGCGTGACCGCATCCTTGGCGAGGCCGGTCAGCGCTTTCACTTCCGGCGACAGCGGAATCGACTTGGCAGAGCGTGCGAATATGCCGCCGCCTTTTGAGATCAGCTTCGCGTCGTAGTCCGCCCAGGTGGAGCGTGGCAGGTCGAACATGCGCTGGCGTTCGGCCAGGGCCTTCGCCGGATCATCCGGGTTCGGATCAAGGAAGATGTGCATGTGGTTGAACGCCGCGATCAGGCGGATCTCGGGCGACAGCAACATGCCGTTGCCGAAAACGTCGCCGGACATGTCGCCGACACCGATCACCGTGAAGGGCTCTGTCTGGATGTCGCGGCCCATTTCGCGGAAGTGGCGCTTGACCGCTTCCCAGGCGCCGCGCGCCGTAATGCCCATCTTCTTGTGGTCATAGCCGGCCGAGCCGCCAGAGGCGAACGCGTCGCCGAGCCAGTGGCCCTTCTCGAGGCTGATGGCGTTGGCGGTGTCGGAGAAGGTTGCCGTGCCCTTGTCGGCGGCGACCACGAGGTAGGGATCCTCGCCGTCCCAGACCACAACATCCTGCGGCGGGACAAGCTTGCCCTTCACGAGGTTGTCGGTGAGGCCCAGCAGAGCGGTGATGAACTGCTTGTAGGCATCGCGGCCGCTTTCGAACCAGCTCGGATCCGTCCGCGGAGGAAGTTGTTTCGGATAGAACCCGCCCTTCGAGCCGACGGGCACGATGACCGCGTTCTTCACCTGCTGCGCCTTCACGAGACCCAGCACCTCGGTGCGGTAATCAGACGGGCGGTCCGACCAGCGCAGGCCGCCGCGCGCGACCGGTCCGAAGCGCAGGTGGACGCCTTCGACCTTCGGGCTCGACATGAAGATTTCGCGGAAGGGCTTTGGCTCCGGCAGGTCAGCGAGTTCGCGGCTCGCCACCTTGAAGCTGATCCAGTCGCGCGGCTCGCCGTCTTCGCTCAACTGGTAGAAGTTGGTGCGCTGGATCGCTCGCACGAGCGCGAACAGCCGGCGTAGCACGATGTCGTCGGTGAGGCTGGCGACATTCTTCATCACGTCCTCGAAGTCGGACGCCAGCTGGGCTTCAACCTTGCTGCGGGCCTCGAGCGTCTTGTGCGCCTTCGGATCGAACCGGGCGGCGAACAGGTCAAGCAGGCGCCGAGTGGCGGCCGGATAGTTCGCCAGCGCCGCTTCCTGGACTTCCTGCGGCTGGTCCATCCCGCTCTGGCGCCGGTAGGCCGCCAGCGCGCGGATCAGCGCGGCTTCGCGCCAGGTGGCGCCGGCCGACAGCACGAGCCGGTTGAAGCCGTCATCATCCGCCTTGCCGCTCCAGACTGCGATGAAGGCATCTTCGAGCGCATGGCCGACCTGTTTCAGGGCCAGCGCGGAGCCGTCTGCTGTTTCCATGGACAGCGAGTGGATCCAGTAGATATCCGGCGCATCGGCGACCGGCTTGACCGGCGGGCGCACCGGATAGCCCGTCTCGAAATGCACGAACAGGCCGAGATTTTCGAACACCGGCACGCAGCGCGACAGGGCAATCGCGCCGTCCCGCGCGAAGATCTTTACACGGATTTTCGAGAGATCATCGGTTTCGCGCCGATAGGCGCGCGCAACCATTGGCCGGCCGGCGCTGAGCGCGGCCATGCTGGTGACGTCCTTCAGCGCTTCTTCCGGGCTGAACGCTTCGCGGTAGGCGGCGTTGAAGGCGCCGATGAAGGCACGGGCCCCTTCCCGGTCGGCGCCGGTGAGGTCTGATTCCATCAGCTGGTCGCGGAAACCCTGGTCCCAGGTACGTGCCAGCGTGGCGATGCGTTGTTCGATCTCCTCGGCGTCCGGCTCCGGATGGCCGGGCGACAGGCCGATCTCGAAATGCACGCGCGCCAGCGGGCCGGCATCGAAATAGGGCTGGAACGAACGCAGCGTGCCCCGGTAGGCTTCGGTCAGAACCGCGCCGATGCGCTGGCGCAGCGCCGTGTCGTAGGACTCGCGCGGCACGAAGACGAGCGCCGTGACAAACCGGTCGAACTCGTCGCGCCGCAGGAAAACCTTCGTGCGCGGGCGCCCGATGAGGTGCAGCGCGCCCATGATCATCGGACCTAGCCGCGTCGAGCGCGTCTGGAAAAGCTCGTCGCGCGGCCAGGTCTCGATCAGGTTGGCCAGCGCCTTTTCGGTATGCCCGCCGGGCGCGGCGCCCGAGGCGGTCATGATCTTCTGCACCCGCCGGCGCATGAACGGGATCGAGCGCGCCGTCTCGTCATAGGCTTCCGCCGTGAAGAGACCGAGGAAACGGACCTCGCCGTTCACCCGGCCCTGCGCGTCATATTTCTTGATGCCGATATAGTCGCACGGCACGCGCCGGTGCACCCGGCTCGGCAGGGTCGACTTGGCGATGATCAGCGGCGCCGGCTGGGCGAGGAATTCGCCGACTTCCTGGGTCAGCACCAGCGGCTCGGAATCGCGCGACAGGATGTTGAGGTTCTCGTCGCGCAGGATGCCGAGGTTCGAACCTTCAACCATCAGCGGCTCGGACGCCATCACATGGCCGTCCGCATCGGTCTCGAAATCATACTCGCGGCTGCCGAGGAAAACATAATGTTCCTTCTGCAGCCATTCGAGGAAGGCGACGGCTTCATCCCGCTCGGCCGGCTGGATGTGCTGGACGGCCGAAAGGCGCTTCATTTCGGCGCGCATGCGCGCCTGCATTGCCCGGTGGTCGGAGACGGCCCGCTGCACATCAGCCAGCGTCGTGCGCGCGCCCGCCTCGAGCAGTTCAGCCTCGCCATGCGTCAGCAGCGAGGTGTGGATCTGGATCACCGAGACCATCCGCCCGTCGGCCAGCGTGACCACCGGGTGGAACAGCGTCTTCACTTCATGGCCCTGCGCGGCGCACTCGCCGAGCAGCGAATCGACGAGGAACGGCATGTCGGGGCCGGTCGCTTCAAGCACGCCGCGCCCGAGCTGTCCCTTGGCGCCCGCCGCATGCGGCAGCACCCGCACAGCCTGCTCGCCGGCCGGCACCTGCGAGGCCCAGCTCCAGAGACCCGCCGAGAGGGCCTTGATGTCTGCGTCGGTGAGACCGGTCAGGTCCTCACCTGCGGCCTCCTGCAGGATCTGTTCGAGAACCTGGCCTTCGGGCCCGGTGGCGGCTGCGGTACGGGTCATGGATACGACTCACCTAAGGGAAATCTGATCCCTCGGGTCTACTCCCGGGCGGTGAGCGCTTCAACAATCATGGTCTGAATCAAAGCGGAAGAAACGGAAACGCGCGTTGACGTTTGCGTGCGCGTAAAGGGGGGAGAGTTCAGGCCGGAAATAAGCGGGCCCGCCGAACGGGGACATGTCCGGCGGGCCCTTCAGAATCTTCCGCAGGCTGGGTGGGGGGACGCACGCGGAAGCCTGAATTCATATTTCGGGTCGAGAACAACGATATCAATGCCGAAATCGTCTAATAAAAGTTAACGATTCGACATCTACCGGTGAACAGCCCCGTTCCTGCAAGCGCAGTCTATACAGGAAAGTCGACTGATCAACTACCGGCGGACGCATTCGTTCCCGCATCGCTGTGATGCGTTGTTCCTTGGGGGTTTCCGTCGGCCGACAGGAGGATCGCCATCCAGCGTGTTTCCTGGGACTGGGCCAGCAGGATCATCATCAGCACGGTCAGCGGCGCCGACAGGAACATGCCGGGAATGCCCCAGAGAACACCCCATATTGCAAGGGCCAGAAGTACCACAAGCGCCGACAGGTTCAGCGAATCGCCCATCATTCGGGGCTGCACGAAGTTGCCGATCGAGAACTGCCAGAAACTGACAATCCCGAACACGATGGCCGCGTAGATATAGGAGTCCTCCGGCACGAGCCCCGGCACCCATCCGGGCACGGCCGGCTGCACCAGCGCGAACAGCGGCGGCACCAAGGCTGCGACGATCGACCCCACCGTCGGGATGTAGTTGAGTACGAAAATCAGAGCCGACAGGAACAGTGCATTTTGCACACCCAGCGCGAGCAGGGAGGCGTAGGTCAGCAGCGTGATCAGGGCTGAGATCAGGGTCTGGACCCAAAGGTATTTCTCGATGCCCAGCCGCGCTTCACTGCCGATGGCGCGCACCTGCGCCCGCCGCTCGGGATCGGGGAAGATATTGTCCAGCTTGTTCGACCAGCCGCCCTGGGCAGCGAACAGGAAGGCTACATAGATGAGGATCAGCACGATATCGCCGGAGAGGCCGCGGACCGAATTGGCGATGGTGGCGAAAAACACCTGGCCGCGCTCGTTGAAGACGAGCTGCGTCAGCGACGGGGCATCAGTCAGGCCGAAGGCACGGTAGATATCATAGATCAGCGCGTTGATCTTGTTCTCATAGTCGCCCGCATCGCGTCCGAACTCCGCGACGCCGTTCGCCATGAGGGCAATGAAGCCGATGAAGCCGCCGCTGACGATCAGGACGGCGAACAGGCGCGCCGCGCGCAGGTCCAGACGGTCGGTCGCATTGTCGATCGCCGCTGCGAAACCTTCGATGATCAGGAACAGGAAAACGGCCATCGCAAAGGTGGCGAGAATGTCGCGTCCGAAGTACAGCAGGGCAATGATCACGCCGGTGGCAATGATCCAGGTTCCTACCTTGGCAGAACGGTCCATGCGCTAAGTATCTCCGGGAGAACAGCGCGCACGCTTAGCGTTCCGTCCGGCGCGGTCAAGCGCCGCGCACGGGTGATGCGGCTTGCCGAATCCGGCCAAACCACTAGCCTGCAGCGCTGGAGTTCAGAATGAAGGGCCGAGCATGACCGACACGATCTTCCTGGGCGGCGCGGACGCCAACGCGACCGGCAAGCCGGATGTTGCCCAGTCGCTGATCCTCAAGGTGGCCAACCGGCACGGCCTTGTCGCCGGCGCCACCGGCACCGGCAAGACGGTGACGCTGCAGGTCATGGCGCAGGCTTTCTCGGACGCCGGCGTGCCGGTCTTCGCAGCCGACGTGAAGGGTGACCTTTCGGGCATCTGCATGCCCGGCAGCGAGACGCACAAGGCGCATGCCAGCCTCGTCTCCCGCGCCGAAGCCATCGGCATGGGCGAACTGAAATATGAAGCTGCGCCGACCATCTTCTGGGACGTGTTCGGCGACACGGGTCACCCGATCCGGGCGACGATCACCGAGATGGGGCCCCTGCTCCTCTCGCGCCTGATGGGCCTCACCGACGTGCAGGAAGGCGTGCTCAACATCGCCTTCCAGTATGCAGACGACAACGGCCTCCTGCTGCTCGACTTGAAGGACCTGCGCAAGCTGCTGGTCAGCCTCGGCGACGATACGGTGCGCACGGAAGTCAGCCGCAAGTACGGCAATGTCGCGCCGGCCTCGCTCTCTGCCGTGCAGCGCGAACTGCTCGTGCTCGAACGCGATGGGGCCGAGCGGTTCTTCGGCGAGCCAGCCCTCGAGCTTTCGGATTTCATGCGCACGACGACGAGCGGGCGCGGCTACATCAACATCCTGGACGCGCGCAAGCTCATCAACTCGCCGAAGCTCTATTCCACCTTCCTGCTCTGGCTGCTCTCGGAGCTCTTCGAGGAACTTCCGGAGATCGGCGATCCCGAGAAGCCGCGCCTCGTCTTCTTCTTCGACGAGGCCCACCTGCTGTTCGCCGATGCGCCCGCTGCCCTTATGCAGAAAATCGAGCAGGTCGTGCGCCTGATCCGGTCCAAGGGCGTCGGCGTCTATTTCGTCACGCAGAACCCGCGCGACCTGCCGGAGAGCGTCCTCGCGCAGCTCGGCAACCGCATGCAGCATGCCCTGCGCGCCTATACGCCGACCGAACAGAAGGCAGTGAAATCTGCCGCCGCGTCCTTCCGTCCGAACCCCGCCTTCAAGACTGAAGCGGCGATCACCGAGATGGGCGTTGGCGAGGCACTGGTCTCCACGCTCGAAGCCAAGGGCGCCCCGGCGATGGTGCAGAAGACGCTGATCCGTCCGCCTTCTTCCCGCCTCGGTCCGGCGACCGATCCGGAGCGTGCCGAGGTGCAGAAGGCAAGCCCGGTGCTTGGCAAGTATGACAAGGCGATCGACCGGGAATCCGCCTACGAGATCCTGACGAAGCGCGAGGAGGCGGCCGCCAAGGAAGCGGAGAAGCTCGCCAAGCTTGAGGCCAAGGAGAAGGAAGCCGCCGCCAAGGCCAAGGCGAAAGGCAAGACAACCACCCGCTCGCGCCGGATGACCGCCAGCGAGCGCGCCGTCAACAACGCCGCCTCGACCGCCAGCCGCGAAGTCGTGCGCTATGTCTTGCGCGGTATTTTCGGAACACGGAAACGGTAACGCCGATGCGCACACTCGCCGCCCTCACCCTCGTCGCCCTCTCGGCCTGCACCTATGGCCCGCGTGAAAAAGGCTGGACCGGTAGCCCCGGCGCCCAGTCCTACGAAACCGCGGTCGCCTCCTGTAGCCAGTCCAGCTACAACAATACCGACCAGTTCACGGTCTGCATGGCGGGCCGCGGCTGGACGCGCACCCCGCGCTGAACGCGGCCTGGGCCTTACAGGATGACACTTCGGTGAGGCTTGCCCCTCCCCCAGCGTCAGCAGTGGCGAAAATGCGGCGCGCGCCCTATAGTCTACTTAGAGCCCAGATCAGTCATGCCAAAGGGAGGCACCCGGCCAATGAAGGAATACCTCAAGTTCTACATCGACGGCGCCTGGGTCGATCCGGTGACCCCGCGCAAGCTGGAAGTCGAAAACCCGGCGACCGAAGAAAACTTTGCCGTCATCTCGCTCGGCTCGAAAGCCGACGCTGACAAGGCTGTTGCCGCCGCAAAGAAAGCTTTCCCCAGCTTCTCGCAGACCTCGGTCGAATACCGCGCCGACCTGCTCGACAAGATCACGGCCGGTATCCAGAAGCGCATGCCGGAACTGGCCGCAGCGATTTCCAGTGAAATGGGCGCGCCGATGTGGCTGGCCAACGGCGCACACGTGCCGGCCGGCATGGGCCACTTCGCCACCGCCGCCGCGATCCTTCGCAGCTACAAGTTCGAAGAGCTGAAGGGCACGACCCTTCTGCGCAAGGAGCCGATCGGCGTCTGCGCCTTCATCACGCCCTGGAACTGGCCGCTGAACCAGATCGCCTGCAAGGTTGCGCCGGCGATCGCAGCGGGCTGCACGATGGTTCTCAAGCCGTCCGAAATTGCGCCGCTGGACGCGATGATCTTCGCTGAGATCATGCACGAGGCCGGCGTGCCGAAGGGCGTGTTCAACCTCGTCAACGGCGACGGCCCGGGCGTCGGCGCTGTCCTCTCTTCGCACCCGGATGTCGACATGGTGAGCTTCACCGGTTCGACCCGCGCCGGCGTGCTCGTCGCGCAGGCCGCTGCCCCGACCGTCAAGCGCGTCGCGCAGGAACTCGGCGGCAAGAGCCCGAACATCGTGTTGCCGAACGCCGACCTCAAGAAGGCAGTTGCTGGCGGCGTGATGTCGATGATGACGAACACCGGCCAGAGCTGCAACGCGCCGAGCCGCATGTTCGTCCAGAAGGACCAGCAGAACGAAGCGATCGCGATTGCGAAAGCGACGGCCGAATCCGTGAAGGTGATGATGCCGGGCGAAGCGACGCCGGGCGCCATTGGTCCGATCTCGAACGGCAACCAGTACCAGAAGGTCCAGGACCTGATCCAGAAGGGCATCGAAGAGGGCGCCACGCTCGTCGCCGGTGGCCCGGGCCGTCCGGAAGGCTTCAACAAGGGCTATTTCGCCCGGCCGACCGTGTTCGCCAACGTGACCAATGACATGACCATCGCGCGCGAGGAAATCTTCGGGCCGGTGCTCTGCATCCTGCCGTACGACACCGTCGACCAGGCCGTCGAGATGGCCAACGACACCGTGTATGGCCTCGCCGGCTATGTGCAGGGTCCGGAGAAGGACGCCTACGCCATCGCCAACCGCATCCGCGCTGGCCAGATCAACGTGAACGGCTCCAGCCCGGATTTCTCCGCACCTTTCGGCGGCTACGGCCAGTCCGGCAACGGCCGCGAATGGGGCGAGCACGGTTTCGAGGAATTCCTCGAAGTGAAGGCTGTCATCGGCTACAAGGCTGCGTGAACCTGGCTTTGCGCTGAAACACAGGAAACGGCAGCCGCAAGCTGCCGTTTCTTTTTATCCGGATACAGAGGAACTCGAATGTCCCTGAAACTTCACCACCTCAATGCCTCGCGTTCGCAGCGCATCGTCTGGCTGCTGCTGGAACTCGGCGTGCCGCACGAGATCGTCCACCATAAGCGCAATCCGACGACCCGGCTGGCGCCGCCCGAGCTGCTGAAGATCCACCCGCTCGGCAAGTCGCCACTGCTGGAGCATGACGGAATCGTTGTCGCGGAGACGGGCGCCATCGCGGAATACCTGCTGGCCAAGTTCGACCCCGACCACAAGCTGCATCCGAAACCGGATTCGCCTGATTTCCCGCGCTATCTCGAATGGCTGCACGCCGCTGAGGGTGCGGCGTTCCTACCCTCGCTGGTGACGATGTATGTCGGGCTCGCCGGTGTCAGCGAAGGGGCGTTCGTCAACCGCATGGGCGAAGAACGCGACAAGGCTGCGAACCTCATCGAACAGCATTTGTCGAAGCATGCCTACTTCGCGGGTGACGCCTTCAGCGCGGCCGACTGCCTGATGGGCTTCCAGATTGCAGGCATGGGCGCGCGCGGCGATCTCGCGAACCGGCCGGCGACCAAAGCCTGGCTCGACAAGGTCTCGGCCCGCCCTGCTTACAAGGCAATGCTCGAAGTCGGCATCTGAAGGACCGGATTGCCGGCCAAACAGGCTCGCCGGACCCGCCGCAAGGCTTCCCGGCACCCGTCCGTCACAGGAATGTGATGTCAGCGGTTGGCTGGCGTTCATCTAAACGTGATCACATGTTAGACAGAGAAAAACTGCTGGAGGCTGCTCCGATGAAACGCATTTCCCTCGCCGCTGCACTCGCCGGTCTCGTCCTGCTCGGGGCCTGCGCAACCGCAACGCCCTATCAGGCCTCGACCGGCACCGACCGGGGCTATTCCGAACAGAAGATCGAGGACAACCGCTACCAGGTGGAATTCGCGGGCAACTCGCTGACCGACCGCAAGACCGTCGAGACCTACCTGCTCTACCGGGCCGCCGAACTGACCAAGCAGAACGGATACGACCATTTCCGCGTCGTGCGCCGGGATACCGATGCGAACACCAAACTGGTCGGCGCCGGCGCGCCCTACGATCCGTTCTACGACAACTTCTTCCTCAGCTACCGGTATTACGGCCCGCGCGCGGCCTATTTCTACGACCCCTACCGCCGCTTCTATCCCGGCCCGACCTACGCTTCCCGCTTCGGCTATTATGACCCGTTCTGGGGCGGACCGGCCGACTACCGCGAGCAGACGAGCTATGTCGCCTCGGCAGAAATCGTCATGGGCAAGGGCGAGAAGCCGGACGATGTGGCGTATTTCGATGCGGCCCAGGTTATCTTCAACCTGACGGGTACGATCCAGCGCCCTCAGCCCTGAGCGCGCGACACTCGCCCACTGAATGGCCCCGCGGTAGCCCGCGGGGCTTTTTCATGTGAGCTATGTTCATTCGGCACTAGGCAAGCGCGCCGCATGGGTTCAGAACGCCCCGTTCCATTTCAACCCCGGACCGCCGCCCGATGGCCGACAGCGAGAAACAAACGACGCAGCTTGCGCCGCCCACCGGGCTGCGCAAGGCGGAGCTTGTTGCCATCGTCGCCGGACTGATGACGCTGAACGCGATGGCGATCGACATCATGTTGCCCGCCCTGTCGGAGATCGCCCGCGCGACCGGCCTCGTGGCCGCGCCCGGCGAAACGGACAACCGCCAGCAGCTGATCATCTTTGCCTACGTGCTCGGCTTCGGCGCGCCGCAGCTCGTCTGGGGCCCGATCACGGACCGGTTCGGCCGCCGCGCGCCGCTGTTCTTCGGCCTCGCCGGCTATATCGCCGCTTCCCTGCTGTGCGTGATGATGCGTGACTTCTGGGCGTTGCTCGCCGCGCGCTTCCTGCAAGGCCTGTTCTCGTCGGGGGCACGCATCGTCGCCTCGGCGGTCGTGCGCGACCTGTTCGCTGGCCGCGCGATGGCGAGCTTCATGTCGCTGGTGATGACCATCTTCATGATCGTGCCGATCATTGCGCCGACGCTCGGCCAGCTGATCCTCATGGTTGCGCCCTGGGAGGCGATCTTCATCTGGCTCGCTTTCTGGGGCAGCCTGATGTTCGCCTGGACCTGGTTGCGCCTGCCGGAAACCCTGCCGCCGATGGCGCGCCGGCCGCTCAACGTCGCCAGCGCGATCGACTCCTATCTTGCCGTCGGCCGCTCGCGCGTCAGCTTCGGCTACATGTGCGCCTCGGGCATCGCCTTCGGCGCGCTGTTTGCCTTCATCGCCTCGTCCGAGCAGGTGTTCCGCGAAGTCTTCGGCCTCGGCGATACGTTCGCCTACTGGTTTGCGGGCATCGCGGGCGTCATGGCGCTCGCCAACTTCACCAACTCGCGCCTCGTGGAAAAGATCGGCATGCGCCGTATCAGCCACACGGCGCTGATCGTGTTCACGTCCCTGTCGGCCACCTTGGCCGGCATGACGATGCTGTTCGGCGAAAATTTCGCGCTCTTCTTTCCGCTGTTCGCTGTCGCCTTCGGCTGCTTCGGCCTGATGGGCTCGAACTTCAGCGCGCTGGCAATGGAGCCGCTCGGCAAGATCGCGGGCACGGCATCGGCCGCCTACGGTTTCGCGACCACGCTCGCCTCGGCCATGGTCGGCGCGTTTATCGGCTCGCATTTCGACGGCACGACCGTGCCGCTGATGAGCGGCTTTGCCCTGCTCGGCGTCTCGGCGCTCACCTGCGTGCTGATCACCGAGCGCGGGCGCCTGTTCAGCCGTCACTAGGCTGCCTCGCAGTTGGCGCGGGCCGTGCGGCGGGCTAGTGGAATGAGACGTGCTGCGGGAGACGCCTGATGAAACTGTTGCTGAAGATTGCCGGCGGCCTGGTCGCCCTTGTCCTGGTCGCGGCCATCGGCCTCTACACCTGGTTCTGGGGTGCGCCGGTCGGCGTCAACAATTATATCAACAAGGCCACGCTGTCGGTTGCGATGGACTCGCCCGAGCTGATGACCCAGCTCGGCCTGATCGACAATACGCCGCTGGACTTCCATTCCGGCAAGCTCGCCGACTATACCAAGGCCGGCGATGACAAGTCGCTGGCAAAGCTGCGCAAGCTGCGCGCCGGGCTCGACAAGTACGGCCCGGATGGCCTCGAAGGCCAGGAACTGCTGAGCTACCAGATCGTCGCGTGGTTTTTCGATGACCTCCTGCGCCAGGCGGAGTTCGAGCACGGCGGATACCGTATCAACCAGATTTCCGGCGTGACGGTCGACCTGCCCCAGTTCCTGACGGATGCGCATGTGATCATCAACGAGAAAAGCGCGCGGCGCTATGTCAGCCGGGTCGAGGAATTCGGCCGTGTGCTGAAGGAAGTGCGCGTGCGCGTCGAGGAGGACAGGGCGGCCGGCGTCATCCCGCCCGACTTCATCATCGACAAGGCGGTCGCGGGCATGGAAGCCTTCATCAAGGGCGGCGCCACCGAAAACGTCCTGGTCACCACCCTGCCCGCCCGGCTCGACAAGGTCGAAAAGCTGAGTGACGCCGCAAAACAGGACCTCATCGCGCAGACCACGGCGGCGGTGGAGACAGGGGTCATACCGGGCTACGAGGCGCTGATCGCCCTGATGAAGGAGATGCGCGCCGAGGCAACGCACGATGCGGGCATCTGGCACATTCCGGACGGCGACAGGATCTATGCGGCCGCGCTGAAATCCAACACCACCACCGACATGACGGCGGACGAGATCCATGCGCTGGGCCTGTCGGAAGTGGCCCGTATCGAGGCCGAGATGGAAGCGATCCTAGCCGCGTCCGGCCGCACCGAGGGAACCCTCTCCGAGCGCATCGATGCCTTGATGACCGATCCGGAACAGGCATTCACCAATGACGAGGCGGGCCGGCAGGAGATGCTGGACTACCTCGCCGAGTTGAACGGCGAGGTGATGGCGAAGGCGGGCGACTATTTCATCACCCTGCCGACGCAGCCGCTCGAGATTGTACGTGTGCCCGAGTATGCGCAGGATTCCTCCGCCGGCGGATATTATACCGGACCGGCGCTCGACGGCTCACGGCCGGGCCGGTTCTACATCAACCTCAAGAACACCGCTGACAATCCGCGCTGGACGCTGCCGACGCTGCTCTATCACGAGGCGGCGCCGGGCCATCATTTCCAGATTTCGGCGGCGCAGCTGATCACGGGTGTACCGATGATCCGCAAGTTCAGCCCGTTCAACGCCTATACCGAGGGTTGGGCGCTGTATGCCGAGCGGATGGCGTCCACCGATATGGGCATGTATGCCGACGACCCGCTGGGCGACCTCGGGCGGCTGAAGGCCGAGATGTTCCGCGCGGTGCGCCTTGTGGTCGATACCGGCATGCACGCCAAGCACTGGTCGCGGGAAGAAGCGATCGACTACATGCGCGCCAAGACAGGCCAGACGGAGGCCGAGGTGACCCGCGAGATCGAACGCTATGTCGTGTGGCCGGGCCAGGCGACCGCCTACAAGACCGGCCAGCTCGCTATCCTCGCCGCACGCGCACGGGCCGAAGCTGCGCTCGGCGACACGTTCGACCTGAAGGAGTTCCACGAGACGGTCCTCGGCAACAGCGCGATGCCGCTGGGCATCCTTGACCGCGTTGTGGACGACTGGATCGCCGCCAAAAAGGCAGCGGCCAACTGAGAACGCCCCGCAGACGCGACGTGATGCCTTTACGCTGGACCGGAATGCGATCAGCGTCGCTTGCGGGCTTGAGCGGGGAGACGGCGGCCATGCAGACCAAGGGGCGGATTCAGTTGGCTGGGGTGGCACTTGCCATGCTCGGTCTAGTTGGTTGTGGCCAGTCAGGGCCGGCGCCCGCCGAAGAAGCGGTCGAGACCGCGGCGGTGGAAGCCCCCGCCCCGTTTGAACCCGGCGAAGCGGATTTCAAATGCATCCGGGACATGCATCCCGTGCGCGGATTTTACGTCGACAACCTTCTCGGCAACCTGGAGGGCACAATTGCCGCCGCCGAGTCCGAGACCGGCGCGGTCTATCCGGCCGGTTCTGTGGTCCAGCTCGTACCTGGCGAGGCGATGATCAAACGGGAGGCGGGCTTCAATCCGGCGACGAAGGACTGGGAGTTCTTCGAACTTGATGTCACTGAAGCCGGCGGCGCCATTCGCGTGCGCGGGGCCGATACGGTGGTGAACCAGTTTGGCGGCAACTGCCTGTCTTGCCATGAAAAGGCAAAGCCCGAGTTCGACCTGATCTGTGAACAGACGCACGGATGCGACCCGATCCCGCTGACGCCGGTGATGGTCAAGGCGATCCAGAATACCGACCCGCGCTGCCCGCCGGTCGAGAACCTCCCGCCCGAACAGCTGGAAGCACTCGCCATCCTGCAAGCCTTCCGCGACGCGGCGGCGGAGAGCGCTACCCCCTGACGAGCCAGGCTTTTTCGACGAGCTTCGTCATGTCGCCCATGATTTCGGTGATCTTGAAATCCTTGGGCGTATAGACGCGGGCAATGCCCATCTGTTTCAGGGCGCGCGCATCTTCCGGCGGGATGATGCCGCCGACGACGACCGGCACATCGCCGAGCCCGGCAGCGCGCAATTCGGCGATGGTCTCGCGGACGAGATCAAGATGGCTGCCCGAGAGGATTGACAGGCCGACGACGTGGGCGTTCGCGGCCTTGGCCTGCGCGGCGATCTCGGAAGGCGTGAAGCGGATGCCCTCGTAGACAACTTCCATGCCGACGGCGCGCCCCCGCGCGGCGATCTGTTCGGCGCCGTTGGAGTGGCCATCGAGGCCGGGCTTGCCGAGCACATATGTCAGTGTACGGCCGAGCGCTTTCGAAACGCGAGCGACTTCGGACTTGACGGTCTCGATGTCCTCTTCGCCGTCCGAGGCGACGACGAGCGCGACGCCGGTCGGCGCGCGGAACTCGCCGAACACTTCGCGCAGCACCGTGCCCCACTCCCCGGTTGTCACGCCCGCCTTGGCGCAGGCGATGGACGGCTCCATGATGTTGCGGTTCTCGGTCGCTGCCGCGCGCAGGTCCGCCAGCGCCGCCGAGGCCGCTTTCGCGTCGCGCGCCGAGCGCCAGGCTT
The DNA here is from genome assembly GCA_016712445.1 of Acidobacteriota bacterium. Taxonomy (NCBI): domain Bacteria; kingdom Pseudomonadati; phylum Acidobacteriota; species Acidobacteriota bacterium. The sequence continues at coordinate 675,470 of JADJRB010000001.1, forward strand.
TCAGGTCGCGCACCTGCGCGGCTTCCTCGGCAGGGTCGACCGTCATGATCGCGCCGTCGCCGGAGCCGAGCGGACTCGCTTCGGTTTCGGTATAGCTGTTGACGCCGACGACCTTCAGCGCGCCGGATTCAATGGCGCGGATACGCTCGATATGGGCGCCGACCAGGCTCTCCTTCATGAAGCCAATCGCGTCCTTGGCGCCGCCCAGCGCATCGATCTTGGCCAGCGTGGCGCGGGCCTTGTCCTTCAGCTCGCTCGTCTTGGCGTCGATGACATGGCTGCCGTCGAAGATGTCCTCGAATTCCAGGAGGTCCGTCTCGTAGGCGAGGATCTGCTGGAGGCGCAGCGACCATTGCTGGTCCCAAGGCCGCGGCAGGCCCATCGCCTCGTTCCAGGCCGGCAGCTGGAGCGCGCGGCAGCGGGCGCGTTTCGACAGGGTGACGGCGAGGGCTTCGATAAGGATACGGTAGACGTTGTTCTCCGGCTGCGGCTCGGTGAGGCCGAGGGAGTTGACCTGTACGCCGTAGCGGAACAGCAGTGCTTTCGGATCGGTGACGCCATAGCGCTCGCGGCCGATCTCTTCCCAGAGATCGACAAAGGCCCGCATCTTACAAAGTTCTGTTACGAAACGCACGCCGGCGTTCACGAAGAACGAGATTCGGCCGAAGACGGTTTCAAAGTCTGATTCTGGAACTTGTCCACCTGTCTTGACCGTATCAAGCACCGCAATGGCCGTTGCAAGCGCATAGGCGAGCTCCTGCTCCGGCGTCGCGCCGGCCTCCTGCAGGTGGTACGAGCAGACGTTCATCGGGTTCCATTTAGGAACTTCGACATAGCACCATGTCACCATGTCCGCGATCAGGCGCAGCGACGGCTCCGGCGGGAACACGTAGGTGCCGCGGGAGAGGTATTCCTTCACGATGTCGTTCTGGGTGGTGCCGCGCAGCTTCTTGCGGCTCTCTCCGCGCTCGTCGGCGAGGGCGACGTAGAGCGCCAGCATCCAGGCCGCCGGCGCGTTGATCGTCATCGACGTGTTCATCTTTTCCAGCGGCAGCTGGTCGAACAGGAGGCGCATGTCGCCGAGGTGTTTCACCGGCACACCGACCTTGCCGACTTCGCCCTTCGCAAGGATGTGGTCGGCGTCGTAGGCCGTCTGGGTCGGCAGGTCGAAGGCGATGGAGAGACCTGTCTGGCCCTTGGAGAGGTTCAGACGGTACAGTTCGTTTGATTTCTGGGCGGTCGAATGGCCGGCATAGGTGCGGAAGATCCAGGGCTCTTCAGGTGCGTGCTGGTAGTCCGCGCTATGGCTCATGGCCGTTTTCCTCCCTGGAATTGTTGCGGCGCAACATGACCGAGCCTCTCTCGGCTGGCAAGGGCCGCCAAAACTGTACCGCTGCCTGCTTGAATGCAGGCGCCAAGCCACGACATCTCAGCTTGCACCCCATCGACGAGCGAAAGCCGAGCCTTGCCCCAAGCTGCCAACGATCCCGTTTCCGCGCTGAAGACCGCAATCTCGCTGCGCGCTGCGGCACTAGCCGCGTTTCCGGCCGGCGCGGTCCTGCTGGCTTTGCTCGAGCGCGGCTGGCTGGCGGTTGGGCTGCTTGCGGCGGCGATGCTCGGCGTCAGCCTGTTCGAGCGTCGCCGGATCGGCGCAGCGGTTGGCATCGACATCCCCTCCAGCCCTGCGATGCTGGTGACCGGGTTAATCGTGCGGTTCGGCCTGCTGACGGGCCTCTTCGTGGTTACGGTTGGCGTCCTTGCCCTTTTCCGTGACACGGCGCTGTCGGAGGGCATCGGCTGGCCGGATCTTGCCGTGGCGGCTTTCTCCGCCGGCGGCGCGATGGTCGCCAATGCGATGAGCGCGCTGCTGGCGCCTGTGCGGAACGAAGATGGCGCGCCGCCCAGCCGCAAGGCTCCCGCCGACGCGGTCATTCTCGAAGGCGAGATCATCGACGCCGACCCGCCGGCGTGACGCGGCCGCCGAAACGCCTTAACTGGTCGGCCCAGCAAAGGCGGAGTGGCAAGTGGCGGACGTTTTCGGCTTCATCGGGGCTTTCCTGACAACTCTGTCCTTCGTGCCGCAGGCCTGGCTGGTGCTGCGCACCGGCAAAACGGAAGGCATTTCGCTGGCAATGTACGCGCTATTTACAATCGGTGTGGCCGCCTGGTTGGTCTATGGCATCTTCGAGAATGCACTGCCGATTATCGCGGCGAACGCGATCACGCTGTCGCTGGCGAGCATCATCCTCGGCCTGAAAATGCGCGCCGTGCTTCAGGCGCGCTCGAGAGCCCAAGGGGCTGCCGCCGACACATCCGCCCCCATCGCTTCGTAATAGAGCCGCTGGATCTGGCGGGTGACAAGGCCGGGCTTACCGCCCGCGACCGGCTTGCCGTCGAGGTGGGTCACTGGCGAGATCATCGCGCCGGCGGAGGTCGTGAAAACCTCGGCGGCGTTTACTGCCTCTTCCGGCGTGAAGGCGCGCTCGGTGATGGTGAAGGCGCCGTTCCCTCGCAGTGCCATGACGCCGGCGCGCGTGATGCCGGGCAGGATCGCCGGCGAAAGGTCCCGCGTGATGATCTCGCCGTCCCGACTGACGATCCAGGCATTGGCCGAGGCGGCCTCAGTGACGAAGCCATCCTCCACCATGAAGGCCGTGTCGGCGCCCTGCGCCTTGGCTGTCCGGTAGGCGAGGGCCTGCGACAGCAGCTGGGTGGTTTTCATATCGCGCCGCTTCCAGCGTGTGTCACCGAGGAACACCGCCTTGATGCCGTCGCGCGCCTGCGGTCCGATCAGGGACTTCGTATCCGCGTAGGCAAAGACAGTCGGCTGGAAGGCCTCCGGGCCGGCGAAGTCGCGGGTGTCGTAGGCGCCGCCGGTGACTTCCAGGTAGACGAGGCCCTCTTCCATCTTGTTGCGTACGATCAGTTCCGTGTGCAGCGCTTCCCAGCCCGCCGCGTCATGCGGGTTCGGGATGCCGATCCCGCCGAGCGTGCGGATGAGGCGGGCGATGTGGCCGGGAAGGTCAATGAACTTGCCGCCATAGACGGCCGTCACTTCGTAGGCCGCATGGGCGAACAGGAATCCCCGGTCGAGGGGGGAAATCCGCGCCTCCGACTGTGGCAGAATGGACCCATTGAGATGGACGAGGGGGCAGATGGACATCGGAAAAGCCTGTAGAACTGGGCGATTTTGTGCGGCGCAACATTTTTCTTGCGTCGCGGCATGACACTTGCCACTGTGCCCGCGCCAAAGGGGGCTGTGAAGACACCGCAGAGTGGCTGAAGCCCGACAGATCAAACGGAGGATGGTGATGGCGACCAAGACGGCAGGCCGGGTCACGAAAGACATTTACGAAGTCGGCGAGATCCCGCCGGAATTCCACGTCCCGAAAATGATGCACGCCTGGACGATCCGGCGCGAGCGTCATGGCCGGCCATCGACGGCAATGCTGGTCGAGCAGGTGCCGGTGCCGGAAATCGACTCCGATGAAGTGCTGGTCCTCGTGATGGCAGCCGGCGTCAACTATAATGGCATCTGGGCCGCGCTGGGCGAGCCGATCTCGCCGTTCGATGTGCACAAGCAGCCTTTCCATGTGGCGGGCTCCGATGCCTCGGGCATCGTGTGGGCCGTGGGCAAGCGCGTGACGCGCGTGAAGCCAGGCGACGAGGTCGTGATCCACTGCAACCAGGACGACGGCGACGACGAGGAGTGCAATGGCGGCGACCCGATGTTCTCGCCGAGCCAGCGCATCTGGGGCTATGAAACGCCGGACGGTTCGTTCGCACAGTTCTGCCGCGTGCAGGCCCGCCAGTGCATGCCGCGCCCGAAACACCTGACCTGGGAAGAGAGCGCCTGTTACACGCTGACGCTGGCGACGGCTTACCGGATGCTGTTCGGCCACCGGCCGCATATCGTCTCTCCGGCGGATAATGTGCTGGTCTGGGGCGCGTCGGGCGGTCTGGGATGCTTTGCGGTGCAGCTCTGCGCGGTGACCGGGGCGAATGCGATTGGCGTGGTTTCGTCCGAGGACAAGCGCGATTATGTGATGAGCCTTGGCGCCAAGGGCGTGATCAACCGCAACGACTTCAATTGCTGGGGCCAGCTGCCAAAGGTCAACGGGCCCGAGTTTGCCGACTACATGAAAGAGAGCCGCAAGTTCGGCAAGGCGATCTGGGATATCACCGGCAAGAAGGACGTCGACCTGGTGTTCGAGCACCCGGGCGAGGCGACCTTCCCGGTCTCCGTGTTCGTGGTGAAGCGCGGCGGCATGGTGGTGATCTGCGCGGGCACGTCGGGCTTCAACCTGACCATGGACGCACGTTTCTTGTGGATGCGCCAGAAGCGTGTTCAGGGCTCGCACTTTGCCAACCTGAAGCAGGCGAGCGAAGCCAACCAGCTGGTGATCAACCGCCGCATCGATCCCGGCATGTCGGAAGTCTTCCCCTGGGCAGATATCCCGCTCGCCCACGAGAAGATGCTCGACAACAAGCACCTGCCCGGAAACATGGCCGTGCTGGTGACGGCGCCGAAGCCGGGCCTTCGCACGGTCGAAGATGTGCTGGCGGTGAACGGACAGGGCTGAAGCGCGGATGATACCGCCTTTCGACGCCGCCAAGGCGGACAAGTTCGCACGCGCCTGGCTTTCGGCCTGGAACGACCGGGATATCGACCGGATTCTTGCGCACTATTCCGACGCGGTCGTGTTCCACTCGCCGCGGATCGCGCTTGTGATGGGCAACGGTGCAGCGAGCGTTTCTGGCAAGCCGGCGCTTCGGACCTATTGGACCAAAGCGCTGGAAAGGTCGCCGGAGCTATTCTTCGAGCTGGAGAATGTGCTCGTCAGTTCCGACGCCGTCACCCTTCTGTACACGAACCACCGCGAAGAGCTGGTTGCCGAGACATTCCTGTTCGACGCCGACGGCGAAGTGCGCGAGTCGATTGCAGCCTATCGCTGAACGGCGAGCCGGCCGCGGCCGCCGCTGCGTGCAAGCCAGACGCCGCCGAGGATAAGACAGAAGGCCAGCAGGGCGTTCCAGCTCTGCGTCTCGTGGAAGAATATCCAGCCGAAGGCGGCGCTGATCACCGGGATCGCATAGCCGTTGAGCGAGACGAACGTGGCCCCTGCCCGCACCACCAGCATCATGTAGACCACCTGCGCCAGGCCCGAGGAACCGAGGCCGAGCCCGAGCACGCCCAGCCAGTTGATCCAGGTGGCACTGACGGCGGCCGGATCGACGGTCAGCGTCATCGGCATCGAGACGACCGCGGACACCGTCGCGTAACTCGCGGCGAAGGCGATTGCGTCCATGGGCGGCGCGGCCCGCGCGATCAGGGTTGAGGCGGCGTAGGCCGCCGTGGCGAGCAGCAGGAGAAGCTGCGCAATGGTGCTGGCTGACCCGAGGCTCTCGAGCGCTTCCGGCCCGAACAGCACGCCAACTCCTACGAAACCAAGCACGACGCCGACGCCGGTGCGCGCGGTCATGCGCTCTTCGGCGAACAGGAGGTTGGCACCGATGGCCACGAAAACCGGCGACGCGGCAGTGTAGAGCGCCGCGAGGCTGGAATCGACCGTTTCCTGCGCCGTGGTGATCAGGAAGAACGGGATCACGGAGCCGACCAGGCTCATGCCGATGATCGACGTCCAGCGGCGGCGGTCGCTGAGCGGCGGCATCTGCTTGCGCATCGCGATCAGCACGGCCCAGAGGAAAATCGCCCCGATCAGCAACCGGCCCGGCAGCACCCATTCGGGCGGCAAGCCGGTGTCGAGCCCCTTGCCCACCGCGAGGCGCGTGAGCGGGTACGCCCCCGCCCAGATCAGCGACAGGACGGCGAACAGGATCCAGTCGAGCATCGGTCGGCCCGTCTGAGTTCCGGCGCCTTTCGGGAGGGTCATCGGGGTCTTCCTTGCAGGCGACCGCACTAAGCGCGGCCGACCGGCCTGTCTACCCGCCCGGCTTGCACGGGACTTGCAGGCAAGCGGCAGGGCCTGAGCTTCCTTCCCTAACGTCATTTCGCGGCGCGGTGCCGCACGGATTGCGGGTGGACGCGGGGGGCCAGCGCCAGTAAATGGCAGCAAAACTTGGCGAAAGCTCGCCTGACAGGAGAAAAGACATGGCCGTTCGCGTTGCAATCAATGGATTTGGCCGGATCGGCCGCCTCGTCCTGCGCTCGATCATCGAACATGGCCGCACCGATATCGAAGTCGTAGCGATCAACGACCTCGGCCCGGTTGAGACCAACGCGCACCTCCTGCGCTTCGACTCCGTCCACGGCCGCTTTCCGGCGGACGTGAAAGTCGACGGCGACAAGATCGTCATCAACGGCAAGCCGATCCTGGTGACCGCGATCCGCGACCCGAAAGACCTGCCCCATCGCGAACTCGACGTGGACATCGCGATGGAGTGCACCGGCATCTTCACGAGCAAGGACAAGGCCTCGGCCCACCTCGCCGCCGGCGCCAAGCGCGTGCTGGTTTCGGCCCCGGCAGACGGCGCCGACCTGACGGTCGTCTACGGCGTCAACCACGACAAGCTGAAGAAGGACCACATGGTCGTCTCCAACGCCTCGTGCACGACGAACTGCCTCGCTCCGGTCGCGCAGGTGCTGCACGCTGCCATCGGCATCGACAAGGGCATGATGACCACCATCCACTCCTACACCAACGACCAGCCCTCGCTCGACCAGATGCACAAGGACCTCTACCGGGCCCGCGCTGCCTCGCTGTCGATGATCCCGACGTCGACCGGAGCTGCGAAAGCGGTCGGCTTGGTGCTGCCGGAACTCAAAGGCAAGCTGGACGGCATCTCGGTGCGCGTGCCGACGCCGAACGTCTCGGTCGTCGACCTGAAATTCATCGCCAAGAAGAACACGACGGTCGAGGAAGTAAACGGCGCCATCGTCAAGGCCGCTTCGTCGGGCCCGCTGAAAGGCGTGCTGGGCGTGACCGACCAGCCGAACGTGTCGTCGGACTTCATCCATGACGACCGCTCGTCGATCTTCCACCTCGACCAGACGAAAGTCATGGACGGCCACTTCGTGTCGATCCTGACCTGGTATGACAACGAGTGGGGTTTCGCCACGCGCATGAGCGACACCGCGCTCGTGATGGCGAAACTGATCTAGTCGAACATGGCCGCCTTCAAACGCATTTCAGACGCTGGCAATCTGACCGGCAAGGTCGCGCTCGTGCGCGTCGACTTCAACGTGCCGATGGAAAATGGTCTGGTTACGGACGATACACGCCTGCGGGCGGCGGTCGACACCGTGCAGACGCTGCGCACGCAAGGCGCGAAGGTCGCCCTGCTCGCGCACTTCGGGCGCCCCAAGGGCGAACGCGTGGCCGAGATGAGCCTTGCGCCGATCGCGGGCGCGTTCGCCAAAGTGCTGGGCTCGAATGTCAGCTTCGTCGCCGACTGCAAGGGCGAACATGTGAAGAAGGCGATCGCGGACCTGCAGCCGGCCGGTGTGATCCTGCTTGAGAATACGCGTTTCTACAAAGGCGAGGAAAAAGGCGACCTCGAGCTTGCGAAGGAAATCGCGAGCCTTGGCGACATCTTTGTCAATGATGCTTTCTCCGCCGCGCACCGCCGCCATGTGACGACCGCCGTGCTCGCCGAGCTGCTGCCCGCCTACGCCGGCGTCAACATGGAGGCGGAACTCGACGCGCTGGACAAGGCGCTCGGCACGCCGCAGCGGCCGGTGATGGCGATTGTGGGCGGCGCGAAAGTGTCGTCCAAGATCGACCTCCTCAAGAACCTCGTGACAAAAGTCGACATGCTGGCGATCGGCGGCGGCATGGCAAATACGTTTCTCGCGGCGCAAGGCGTCGATGTCGGCAAGTCGCTGTGCGAGCATGACCTTGCCGGCACCGTGCGCGAGATCGGAGCGGCTGCGAAGGCGGCGGGCTGCGAAATTCTGCTACCGCGAGATGTGGTGGTGGCGAAAGACTTCAAGGCGAACGCAGCGAACAGGGTTTGCGGCCTCGATGAAGTTGGCGCTGACGAGATGATCCTTGATGCCGGCCCGGCCACGATTGCGAACCTCGAACAGGCCCTCGGTCGCGCAAAAACGGTGATCTGGAACGGGCCGCTCGGCGCGTTCGAGCTGACGCCATTCGACACGGCCACCGTGAAGGTGGCGGAAGCTGCCGCCAGGCTGGCGAAGGCCGGCAAGCTGGTCGCGGTCGCAGGCGGCGGCGATACGGTGTCCGCGATGAACCATGCGGGCGTGGCAGCCGACCTGACCTTCATCTCGACGGCCGGCGGCGCCTTCCTCGAATGGATGGAAGGCAAGGAACTGCCGGGCGTCGAGGCGCTTCGCAGCTAGGCTGCATCCAGACAGGCGCGCGAGTGCATCTGGTGTAAAACCGGAGGCACCGATGTTGAAGACTTTCCCCGCCCTGCTCACGGCGCTAGCTGTGACCGCCTGCGCATCTGCTCACTCCGCCGACGGGGACATCCTCACTTACCTGCGCAGCAATATCGATGGGACCGAGCCGGAGACCGTGTCGGTCTACCTAAAGGATGATGCGTCGGTGGAAGTCTACAAACATGTCTCACCCTGCACCGAAGCGGCGCTCGTCACTGCGCGGATTGATCCGGCTGCGGACGAAGCGACGGCGCTCACGGGCGGCCGCCTTACACGGGATGGCACGCAGGAAGCCTTCGCCTGGTTGAACCTCGACAGCGAGGCACGCCAGCTGGCCGTGCGCTTCGGCGCGCCGGACGCAGAGACTGCCCAGAGGTTCGATCTGCCAGCCGCCGCGCCTTGGCGGCTTTTCGATTTCGACTTCGCCGATTTCAATGCGCTGGCGCGTACGCCGGTGCCCGGCGAGGCCCGAAGCTGGTTCATGGCACTGGTCTGGCCCGACAATCTCCCGGACGATTCCCTTCAGGCGATGGGCACGCTCACGGCTACATGGTCAGGCCGCGAATTCCGGGACGGCGTTGAAGCGCATCGATACGCGCTTTCAGGCGCCGGCTTCGATGGCGGCGACCTCTGGCTCGACGCGCGTGACGGGACGGTCGTCGAGGTGCGCGCACCGGTCCCGAATCACCCGGGCTATACCGACTACCGCCTCGTCCTGACTGGCCGATCACAAGGCGCGCGGGCCTGGGCGCAGCTGCTGGCCAGCCACTGGACCGGATGCGCCGCAGACTGAGCTTTCCGCCTTGTCGGCTTGTCAATTGAGTTACGGTCTGCATCCGATTGCAGCTTGGCAACGTTGTCTGTCTTTTCCGGCATGTTATTTGAATATAGGGCAATCACAAAGGTTTGCCGCCAGGTGCCACCTGAATCGAAACGCGGGTTCAAAATCTGGCCCCAATGCTGTTTCAATTCGTGACAGTGGACTGAGCTTCCGGGCGGGCAAGCCCTTCAGGAACACATGGCAGGCGGCCCTGCGGGGACAAGGAAAGATCAGCAAGATGGTGAATACGGACATGGCGGTAACGGTGGGCAATGCAGAGATGGCGCGGCAGATGTCGCAGAAGCCCGGCTTCATTGCCGCGCTGGACCAGTCGGGCGGCTCCACGCCGAAAGCGCTGAAGCAGTACGGCATCGACGAGGGCGCCTGGACGACCGAAGAAGAGATGTACGGCCTGATCCACGACATGCGCGCCCGCATCATCAAGTCGCCGGCTTTCACCGGCGAACAAGTGATCGGCGCGATCCTGTTCGAGCGCACCATGGACGGGGCGATCGACGGTATTCCGACCGCTGAGTATCTCTGGACCAAGCGCAGCGTGGTTCCGTTCCTGAAGGTCGACAAGGGCCTCGCCGAAGCCAAGGACGGCGTGCAGCTGATGAAGCCGATGCCGGGCCTCGACGCCCTGCTCGAACGCGCGGTCGCCAAAGGCATCTTCGGCACCAAGATGCGGTCGGTCATCGATGCTGCAAACCCGGTCGGCATCGCCGCCGTGGTTGCCCAGCAGTTCGAAGTCGGCAAGCAGATCCTCTCGCACGGGCTGATGCCGATCATCGAGCCGGAAGTGACGATCTCTATCTCCGACAAGGCCGAAGCCGAAGAAATCCTGCGGGCGGAAATCCTGAAGCAGCTCGACGCCCTTCCCGCCAGCCAGCAAGTCATGCTGAAGCTGACGCTGCCGGCCAAAGCGAACTTCTACAAGCCGCTGGTCGATCATCCGCGCGTGATGCGCGTCGTCGCATTGTCGGGCGGTTACAGCCGCGAAGTTGCCTGCCAGAAACTGGGTGAGAATACGGGCATCATCGCCAGCTTCTCGCGCGCGCTGACCGAGGGCCTGTCGGCCAAGCAAAGCGATGCCGATTTCGACACCGTGCTGGCTGAGACCATCAAGGTGACTTGCGACGCGTCGAAAGCGGGCTGAGACACCTTGCCCCTTGCGGCTCAGGCCGCGAAGCCCATGTCAACAGGCGCAGCTCCCGGGCTGCGCCTGTTTTTTCTTGAGGTGTTCCAAATGAAATGTCCCGTCGATGGCGAAACCCTGGTGATGACCGAACGGTCCGGAGTTGAAATCGACTATTGCCCGAAATGCCGGGGCGTTTGGCTCGACCGCGGGGAACTCGACAAGATCATCGATCGGTCGGCCACGGTGATCCCGGCGCCTGAACCTCATCCCGAAACCGGCCGTCCCGAGCACTACCGCGACGAAGGCCGCTTCCAGGACCGTCATGATGACGATGACGATTGGCGGTACAAGAAGGGCAAGCGCCGCCGTCACGAAAGTTTCCTGAGCGACCTGCTCGATTTCTGAGCCCGCAGCTCACAACCGGTTCCGTCATCGGTCGGACAACAGCAGTATGGCGCCGGAAACGACAATGTAGATGAAGAAGATGAGCGCATTGAACATCGACAGTCCGGCGCCGGCCTGAAGCGAAGACGCATTTTCTCCCAAGGCGATCAGCGACGGCAATATGGCGCCGGCGAACTTGTATGACAAAAAGCCTGCCGCCGCACCGACTGCGAAGGAGACAAGTCGCAGGATCAGGCCCACCCTGCGGGCGATAAGCCCCGAAGTATGGATGCCGGCGAGGATGATCGACGTGACGACGACAAATCCGGTTTCGGATTGTTCCGGAACACCCGAGAGAAAATGCAAGGGTTGGAATATCAGGAAGGCCGCCAGGCTTTGGGCGAAGAGGATCAGCAGGAACACGTCAATGTTGCGGTTCAGGAATGACAGCTCCCGGCGCGCCGACAGGAGCGACGTATTGGTGGCTTGGACCTGATTGGCCGTCTGCAGACGCGCCGCGACGGTTCGCACCAGGGTTTCCCATTCCGCCGTCGTTTCGGCCCAGCGTTTGAACCGGATCGTCTGGAGTTCACCAAACCCCACCGGAGGCTCGACGTCACCGATCGCGACTGGCAACAACACGCCGCGCTCGTTGGCCCGGCTGGCTTCGTCCTTCACGAACGGGCTCTGAACGGAATTCTCGGACCAGATCACGATGACGACCTTGGCGGTGGCGATTGTCTGGGTGATTGCCTCCCGAAACTGGTCCCCGCCGAGCAGTTCGTGATCCCACCAGACCGACAGGCCGTCCGCGATCATGGCTTCGGCCAGCAGGCGCGCTTTGGGCAGGTCCTCGCGCGCGTAGGAGATGAAAATGTCTGACATCTCGCCCTCCCCTGCAGGGTAACGCTTTCAGCCCTGCACGATCAGGATAGCCCGCAGCTGTAATGACGGCAGTGCGTAGAGGCCCTTAGTCCGCGCACGTCTGTTCACGCACGGCGAGGTCGCGTAGGTTGCGGCGAAGTCGGCGAGGTTGCCCATGCTCGAAATGCGCCCCAATTGCGAACACTGCGACCGCGACCTGCCGCCGGACGAGCCGGGCGCATTCATCTGCTCATTCGAGTGCACGTTCTGCGACGAGTGCGCGGACGGCCCGCTGGACGGCGTGTGCCCGAACTGCAAGGGCGACCTTGAGCCCCGGCCGATGCGGCGCGGCGCCGCCCTCGCCCGGAGCCCCGCAAGCACAAAGCGTGTGGTGAAGAAGTCCTAGTTGTGCGTTCCCGCGACCGGCACGGCCGGCGCGAAAGGCGACTCCACGAAGTGGAGCGCCAGACGGCGGGCCATCGGGGCGACGACGAGGATGACCGGATAGGCGATCACGAAAGCAATGCTCCAGGAGTGCAGCCAGCGGCTGACGAAATCCGGCGGAAGGCCGATGTTCAGCGCTGTGATTGCCCCCGACATCAGAAAACTCATGAACAGCGCCATGAACAAGCCGAAGATCGGCTGGAACAGGCGGACGGGCAGCTTCTTGGTCATCGGGGGCGTCCAGACATAGTTTGGGTTCCTAAATAGAACTTTCCGGCATTAATTCCAAGGCTTCTGGCGCGTTGACATCGCGCGCCCTGCGCCGCAGAGGCAGCGCGCATGAGCACACCCCCACCGCCCCGGCCGCGTACGCGGCTCTACCTCATCACGCCGCCGCAGATTCCGGATGTGGCGGCCTTTGCGAAAACACTCGGCGCCGCTTTGGCCGCTGGCGACGTAGCGTCCCTGCAGCTGCGCCTCAAGGGCGCGGATGGCATGATAGATGTGCAGGCGACGCGGGAAGCCGGCGAGGCGTTGACGGCGCTCGCGCAGGAGGCCGGCGTGGCGGTGCTGGTCAATGATTCACCCGAGCTCGCGAAGGAACTGGGCGCCGACGGCGTGCATCTCGGCTGGGATGACATGCCAGTGAAGACCGCGCGCAAGCTGCTGGGGCCGGATGCGATTGTCGGGGCGACCGCCAAGAACAGCTACCACAAGGCCATGCAGGCGGGCGAGGACGGGGCGGATTATGTGGCATTCGGTGCCTTCTATCCGACCTCAACGAAGGCCCAGACTGTGCCGGCGGACCCCGAGCTGCTGCAGATCTGGCAGGCGGCCATGGTGATCCCGTGCGTGGCAATCGGCGGCATCACGCCGGCCAACGCCGCGCCGCTGGTGACCGCCGGCGCCGATTTCCTGGCGGTGTCGGCGGCGATCTGGAACCATGCGGAAGGCCCGGCCGCTGCGGTGCGGGCCTTCAACGCGGTGTTCGACGCGCTGGAAAACGCCTAGAGCGACGTGCCCAGCTTGGCGTTCTTGATGTCGCGCAGGTCGTCGGCCATGCGGAACAGGATCATGTAGAGCTCGCACATGAACCGCCAGAACACGAGCCCCAGCACGCCGCCGATGAGCGCCGCGAGGATCGTGCCGAGCCCTGCGAAGAAGCTGTAACCCATGCCCGCGAAACCGGTGAAGATGCCGCCGATGACGCCGAGCGCGATACCGATCAGACCGAGATAGTAGAGAATCTTGATCAGCTTCGAGCCGATCAGCTTATCGAAGGTCAGGAATTGGTTGATCATGGTTTGGCCCCTCCATTTTCCCATGAGGAGACAAGGTGATACAAGTTGACGTTCACGGCAACCATGTTGTCGTGAGAGGCGAAGTGTTAACTGTCCGCGCCTTGACCCCGCGCACGCAAGGGATTACGCCCCCGCCTCCCGCCGTCTAACGCGCGCAAGAGTTGTTTCTCATGTCCAAACCCTCCCCCGTTGGCGCCGTCATGATCGCCGCCGCCCTCGCCGCCGGGCGGGGTCTCGCTCGTGATTTCGGCGAAGTCGAGAACCTGCAGGTCTCCAAGAAGGGCCCGGCAGACTTCGTCTCCAACGCCGACCACCGCGCCGAAGAGACCATCTACACGCACCTGATGAAGGCGCGCCCCGGCTATGGCTTCGTCATGGAAGAGCGCGGAATTGTCGAGGGTACGGACAAGTCGAACCGCTTCATCGTCGATCCGCTCGACGGCACCCTGAACTTCCTGCACGGCCAGCCGCATTACTCAGTATCGATCGCGCTGGAGCGCGACGGCCAGCTGCTGACCGGCGTCGTGTTCGATGTCGCCAAGAACGAGATCTTCTGGGCCGAGACCGGTCGCGGCGCCTGGCTGGAGCAGCGCAAGCTGCGCGTCGCCACCCGCCGCAAACTCTCGGAGTCAGTGCTCGCCACCGGCACGCCGTGGCTCGGCAAGCCGGAAGAGGCGCACACCGGCTTTGCCCGCGAAATGCTGGCCATGACCCCCACCTGCGCCGGCATCCGGCGATACGGCTCGGCGGCGCTGGACCTCGCCTGGGTCGCTGCCGGCCGGTTTGACGGCTTCTGGGAGCGCGGACTGAAACCCTGGGACGTGGCGGCCGGCATCGTGCTGGTGCGCGAAGCGGGCGGCGTGGTGGCGGAGATCGACGGCGGCAACGTGATGTCCACCGGCTCGGTCGTCGCTGGCAACGAACACATCGTGCCGCTCGTGCAGGAACAGCTGCGCCTTGCGGGCGCTTTCGGACGCCAGGCCAACGTCTGAGCCGGGGCCAGACGAATATCGTGACGCCTGCGTCACCTATTTCCTTTTTGACAATCTCGCGTAGTCTGCCGGGCATGAAACAGCTCGACACAGACGTCCTCATCATTGGCGCAGGCCTTTCCGGCATCGGCGCCGCCGTGCATCTCCAGAAGCTTTGCCCCGGCAAGCGCTACAGGATCTATGAAGCGCGCAGCGCTATCGGCGGGACCTGGGACCTGTTCCGCTACCCTGGCATCCGGTCGGACTCCGACATGCACACGCTGGGTTTTGACTTCAAACCGTGGACTGAGGCGAAAGCGATTGCTGATGGCCCTTCGATCCGGAAATACGTGAACGACACCGCCGACGAATATGGCGTGCGCCAGCACATTTCCTTCGACACCAAGATCGTTGCCGCCAACTGGTCGAGCGCCGACCAGGCCTGGGAAGTCATCAGCGAGGGGAAGGACGGCGCGCGCCAGACGACTACGGCGCGCTTCCTGTTCATGTGCGGCGGCTACTACCGCTATGATCAGGGCTACCGGCCGCACTTCCCGGGCGAAGAGGCATTCAAGGGCCAGATCATCCACCCGCAACACTGGCCGGAAGCGCTGGACTACACAGGCAAGAAAGTTGTCGTGATCGGCTCCGGCGCAACCGCCATGACGCTGGTGCCCGCTATGGCCGACAAGGCCGCGCATGTCACCATGCTGCAGCGCTCGCCGACCTATGTCGTCTCCCGCCCGGCAGTCGACAAGATGGCGAACTTCCTGCGCAAGGTGCTGCCGGAAAAGTGGGCCTATTCTCTGATCCGTGGGCGGAACGTCCTGTTCCAGCAATTCTTCTTCCGCCAGACGCGCAAGAACCCGGAGAAAGCCCGCGAGCGCCTGCTCGGCATGGTGCGCGAGGAACTCGGCCCGAACTACGATATCGAGAAGCACTTCACGCCGGCCTACAATCCGTGGGAGCAGCGGCTTTGCCTTGTTCCGGACTCGGACCTTTTCAATGCGCTCAAGTCCGGCAAGGCAAGCGTCGAGACCGACCATATCGACCGGTTCACGGAAAGCGGAATCGTGCTGAAATCCGGCAAGAAACTCGACGCCGACATCATCGTGACGGCGACGGGTCTGAACCTTGTCTTCATGAATGGTGTGAACGTCTCGCTGGACGGCGCGAAAGTCGATCCCGGCAAACTGCTCAATTACAAGGGCGTGATGCTCTCCAACGTGCCGAACCTTGCAGTTACCTTCGGCTATACCAACGCGTCCTGGACGCTGAAGGCGGACCTGACGAGCGAGTATGTCTGCCGCCTGCTGAACCTGATGGACGAGAAAGGCGCGACGTCCGCGATGCCTTATCTTTCGGCATTCCCGAACCAGACCGAGCCCTTCGTGGATTTCTCGTCCGGTTATTTCCAGCGTGTGATGGACCAGTTCCCACGTCAGCATACCGAGGCGCCCTGGAAGCTGCACCAGAACTACTTCACCGACCGGAAGAACCTGCGCGAGCTGCCGATCGAAGACGGCGTCATGCAATTCCAAATGTCAGCAGCGGCCGGGGCGAAGAAACCGGTGCTTCAGGCCGCCGAGTAACGCGCCGCTTGTGAAGGCGCGCGCCATGCCTATCTTTTCCTTGCACGGCGACTGGCCGGCGCAAGGAGGATGGGATCATGTGGCTCTGGCTTCTGTGGTGGTGCGTTGACGATCATGTCGCCAAGGCAGCCGGCGCGCCGGGCATTGGCGAGTTGCCGATCTGGGTGCCGCTGATCCTGTCGCTCGCCTTTTCGTTCTCGCTTGACGGCGCACTGAACCGGGCGCGCAAGAAGATCTGACGCCTCAGCGCTCCGTGAACTGAAGTTCGGCAAGGCGGGCATAGAGGCCGCCTTGCGCCACGAGCGTATCGTGCGTGCCTTCCTCGACGATGCGTCCGCCTTCCATGACGATGATCCGGTCGGCCCGGCGCACGGTAGACAGGCGGTGAGCAATCACGAGCGTGGTGCGCCCGGTCGCGGCATTCTCGATGGCGCGGCGCACGGCTGCTTCGCTTTCGGAATCAAGCGCGGAGGTGGCTTCGTCCAGCAACAAGACGGGCGCATCACGTACCAGCGCGCGGGCCAGCGCGATACGCTGGCGCTGACCACCGGACAGGCTCCTGCCCTTCTGGCCGAGCGGCGTGGCGAGACCGTCCTTCTCGTCCAGGAAGCCGAGCGCCTCGGCCATGCGGGCAGCCGTCTCCAGCACCTTGTCGTCGGCATCTTCCCGGCCAAAGCGGATGTTCTCGGCCGCCGTGCCGGTGAACAGCGCAGACTCCTGCGGCGCATAGGCAAAGCGGCGCCGCCAGGCCCGCGGGTCGGCTTCAGCTGAGGCAACCCCGTCAAGCGTGATGCGACCGGATTGGGGATCGAACAGGCGCAGCGCGAGCCGGAACACGGTCGTCTTTCCGGCACCGCTGGGTCCGACCAGCGCAACGAACTCGCCGGGCTTGACGTCGAGCGTAAAATCCTTGAGCGCGGAGGCGTCCTCGTCGCCGTAGTGGAACGTGACATGGCTGAACGCCAGCGCGCCCTTGCCGGATTCGGGCATCGGCTTCGGGTTCGCCGGCGCGGCGATGTCCGCCTGCTCGCGCAGCACTTCGGCCGCCCGGTCGGCAGCGCCCGCAGCACGCATCACTTCGCCGTAGACTTCCGCGAGCATGCCGAGCCCCGAGCCCGCATAGGCGGCATACATGACCATGGTGGCGAGATCCCCGAAGGTCATCTCGCCATTCGCCACGCTGCGCGCGCCAAGCCACAGCACGCCGGTGAAACCTCCGAACAGCAAAACGGAAACGAGCACGATCATGATGGCCCGCGCGCCGGTGCGCCGCATGGCCGCCGCAAAGGTAGCTTCGATGGACGCAGAGAAGGTCGACAGCTGCCGCTCCTCGCGGCCATAGGCCTGCACCAGTTCGATGGCGTCCAGCGTTTCGGCCGCCTCGGCCCCCGCGTCGGCGAGGCGCGACTGGGCGCGGTTCGACATGTTGCGGATCACGCGGCCGATGCCCATCACCGGCAGCACGGCGACGGGGATCATGGCCAGAAGGGTCAGCCCCAGCTGCCAGTTCACGGCGATCATCAGGCCAAGCGCGCCCAGCGTGGTGATCAGGGTGCGCGTCGCCAGCGAAGCGGACGAGCCGAGGAAGGTCTCGATCAGGGTGACGTCAGCCGTCAGCCGCGACACCGCTTCGCCCGAGCGCATGCGGGCATGATAGGCCGGCGACAGGCTGAGCAGGTGGGCATAGAGGTCACGGCGCAGGTCTGCGGCGATACGTTCGCCGAAGCGGGACACGAAATAGAAGCGGATCGCGCCGAGCACGCCGGACCCCACGGCGGCGGCGAAAACCCACAGGAAAGCGCTGTCGATCAGCGCCAGAAGGGCCTTGGGGTCCTCCCCTGCCTGGCGGCCGGCATCCGCGGCGCGGCCGAGCAGCATCGGAATCGCGAGGCTGACCGCCGCAGCGGCCACCAGGAAAGCCAGCGCCACGACGACCGTCACCCAATGACGGCGGACATAAGGCCACAGGAGCGCCAGCGGGCGCAGGCTGCGGCCCTTGGGGCGGCTGATCGCCTCGCCGCCGTCCGGCAGGGTCGTGCGGCGGTCTTCTGTCGTGCGGGCGCCCGAATCGGCCATCCGGCAGGTCTACTCCCTATTCGCGCCGGCGGCAGCCGCCAAATCCCTCAGGCCGCCTCTTGCGGCGCTTCGGCCTTTCCCTTATACGGCCCTCTTCGATTTCAGGCTGAGACATGCCAGCGCACCCGTTGCGTGTCTCCGAGCTGACAGCAAAACGCGAGAAAGAGGCCCGAGGCCAATGAAAAAAGAAGGCCATCCGGATTACCACTTCATCACGGTCGTGATGACGGACGGTACGGAATACCAGACCAAGTCGACCTACGGCAAAGCAGGCGATCGCCTGGTGCTCGACATCGACCCGAAAGTGCACCCGGCCTGGACCGGCGGCGAAGGCAAAGGCCTTGACCGCGGCGGCCGCGTTTCGCGCTTCAAGGACAAGTTCAAGGGCTTCGTGTAAGCGCTTCGGCGCTGACGCGATGTGTTGAGTAGGAAAGCCCCGGCTGTTGGCCGGGGTTTTTCTTTGCGCGCGCCGGAAGGAAGGCGCGCCGGTCTAGCCACGCAATCTCAGGGCAAGACCGATGAACGGGACTGCCAACGCCACCATCAACCTTTCGGCAGGCCCCTTGGCGAACTTCCGGAAATACCGCGCGAGGCTGCGCGCCTTGTGTTCGGTCACGAATGCCGACGGCACGTCAGACGTCGATCTGTAATGCAGGGCGCCCGCGCCCGGCACGTAGGTCACCGATCCCCCCGCTTCCAGCGCGCGCCGGCAGATGTCCAGGTCTTCGGCGTGGATGAAGTAGCCCTCGTCAAAGCCGCCCAGCTGGCGGAAGGCGTCCGTCCGCACAAGGAAGAAGGCGCCGGAAACGGCACCCACGCGGACCGGCCCGGGCGGAGGGGGATCCTGCTCGAGGGTCCAGCGCCCGAGGCCGACCGCGCGCGCCAGCGTGAGCGTATTGCGCCTCGCGCCGCGCTCTTCCCGGCCCTGAAGGTCAAAGATGCGCCCACCCGCTATGGCCGGTGACGGCGCAGCCTCAAGGGCCGCAGCCAGCAGCGGCAGCGCGCCGCGCTTGATCACGCAGTCCGGGTTGATCACCAGCAGGTAGTCACTGGCGGCAAACTTCGCGGCTGCATTCACCCCTGCCCCGAATCCGGGATTGGGAAGCGTTATCCGTTCAGCCTTTGGCGTCGACGCCGTGAATGACGCGAGCCAGGCCTCCGTAGACGGAGGGTTTCCGTTGTCGGCGATGACAATGCTGCTGACATCGGGATCACCCTTCAGCGCATACAGGCATTCCACGAGGCGCGGACCGGTATGGTAGGTGACGACCAGCGCCGTGACCGAAAGGGTCATTCCTCCGGCTCCTGAACGGTGCGGTGCCAGAGGATGATCGCTGCGGCTGCAAGCGCGAGCGACGCCCAGAACCCTTCATTCCAGAGACTGTAGGCAAAGCTGAAAATCACCGCGGCGGCGCCGGCCAGACCGGCCACCGCAAAGCGTATTTCTGGCCGGAGCTCCGCCGGGCGCGGCAAGTGGAAGCCGAGGGCGACGAGGCTGAGCGCCGCGAGCACGGCGCCGACCATCCCGGTCTCAGCCCAGATCTGCAGCGCCATGTTGTGCGGATGCCCGGGCACGATCGGATAGTCCTTCCAGAAATCCGGCAGCTGCGCGAGCCATTCGGGCTGTGTCGCGAAAGTTTCCCGCCACGCCTCTGTGGCGTTCTGGCCATGCCCGAGGAAGGGCGCGTCGGACATCCGTCCAATGACAGTCTCCCACGACCATATCCGGGACCGGAACGAGGCGGGCAGATATTGCGCAACCGGATCGAGGGCCCGGATCAAGGCCGCATAGAGCACCGGCGCCGCGGCGATGTAGCCAGCGAGGGCGCCGAACAGCCAGCGAAATCCCATCCGGGGAAGCAGGGCCACGAAAGCGACCGCTACCGCCATGCCGCCGACTGCAAACAATGCGGCATCGCTGCCGATCTGCAGGTAGGCGGCGACGGCGCCTGCGGTTGCGGCAACGGCGAGCACAATGCCGGCGACCTGCCAGCGAAAGGCGAGCAGCGGCAACAATAGAGGCAGACCGAGCGCCAGCGTATTGGCGCTGCGCCCGATATTCTGGGCGCCCTCCTGAAGCCGGACGACGTCATCGCCGTAGACCATCGCCAGCACGGCGGTCCCGAGATAGGGCGCCGCGATCACCAGCGCCGCCTGCACCGCGAGCATGACGGCGACGGTGGCCGACGATTTCGGCGCCGGCGCCGCGCGCAGCGCGCCCGCAATCGTCAGCGCGCAGGTCAATGTGAGCATTGCCGACGAAAGGCTGCGCGCCTCCACCGAGAATGTGCCTTCAAACAGGTTGCCGGAGACGAGCTTCCCGGTTCCCGGTGACCAGAACTCGCTCAGCGCCGCAAAGGCGATAAAGGCAAATCCGATCACCGCGAACGCCGCAGGTGGCAATCGGGGCCGCGACACGGCAAGCGCCGCCAGCCCCGTCAGCCCGGCGAGGGGCGCAAAGCCCTGCCCGCCCAGCACCGCCATGACGGGCCAGAGCAGGAAAGCAATCGCGAGAACCGGCCCGTAGGTCATTGCCTGCCCACTCTAGTCGGGGCCCGCGCGGCTTGTCACCGGCCCGGTGTCAGCGGGCCCGCTTCAGGTCTGGCGGAAGGGCCTCATGTGCAAGGTTCACGATCGCATCATCCAGCGAGACGATCTCCTGGCCATTCGAGCCCAGCCGGCGCAAGGCCAGCTTGCGGCCTTCCGCCTCGCGCGCACCAACGACCGCAATCACCGGCACCTTCTGCAGGGAGTGCTCGCGGACCTTGTAGTTGATCGTCTCGTTGCGCGTGTCGACCTCGACCCGGAGGCCCGCCTTGCGCAACTCAGCCGCGGCCTCTTCGGCATACTCGGCCGCACCGTCCGTGATCGCCGCGACGACGACCTGCACCGGCGAGAGCCACATCGGGAACGAACCCGCATAGTTCTCGATCAGAACGCCGATGAAACGCTCGAGGCTTCCGAGGATCGCGCGGTGCAACATGACCGGGCGGTGCTTCTGGCCGTCCTCGCCCGTATACTCCGCCCCCAGACGTTCCGGCAGCACATAGTCGAGCTGGATCGTGCCGCACGTCCAGGACCGGCCGATCGCATCCTTCAGCTGGAAGTCCAGCTTCGGCGCATAGAAGGCGCCGTCGCCTTCTGCCACGACCGGTTCGACGCCCGCCGCGCGGGCCGCGTTCAGCATCTGCGCTTCAGCCTTATCCCAGAACTCCTCCGAACCGGCGCGCAGCGCTGGCCGCGTGCCGAGCGAGATATGGTCGCGCACCAGCCCGAAATCCTCGTGGATCGACGAGGCGAGCTTGATGAACGCGGCCGTTTCTTCCTCGATCTGGTCTTCGCGGCAGAAGATGTGGGCATCGTCCTGCGTGAACGCGCGCACACGCATCAGGCCGTGCAAGGCACCTGACGGCTCGTAGCGGTGGCAGGCGCCGAACTCGGCCATGCGCAGCGGCAGGTCGCGGTAGCTCTTCTGGCCAAACTTGAAGATCTGGACGTGGCCGGGGCAGTTCATCGGCTTGAGGGAGAGCGTTTCCTCTTCCTCCGTTTCGCAGACGAACATGTTCTCGCGATACTTGTCCCAGTGGCCGGACTGTTCCCAGAACTTCCGGTCGAGCACCTGCGGCGTGCGCACCTCGACATAGCCCGCTTCCGTCAGGCGGCGGCGGACATAGGCCTCGATCACGCGCCAGAGCGTCAGGCCCTTCTCGTGCCAGAACACCATGCCCTTCCCTTCCTCCTGCATGTGGAAGAGGTCCATCTGGCGGCCCAGCTTGCGGTGGTCGCGCTTCTCGGCTTCCTCGAGGCGATGGAGATGGTCCTTCAGGTCCTTCTCGTTGGCCCAGGCCGTGCCGTACATGCGCTGAAGCATCTCGTTCTTCGAATCGCCGCGCCAATAGGCACCGGCCATCTTCATCAGCTTGAACGCTTTCGGCAGCTTGCCCGTCGACGGCAGGTGCGGGCCGCGGCAGAGGTCGAACCAGTCGCCCTGGCGATAGACCGTGATGGCTTCGCCCGGCGGGATGATATCGTCGATGATCTGGGCCTTGTAGTCCTCGCCGATGCGCTTGAACTCGGCGATGGCGGCGTCTTTTTCCCAGACTTCGCGCAGGATCGGATAATCCGCATCGACGATCTCGCGCATCTTCGCTTCGATCTTCTCGAAGTCGTCCGTGGAGAACGGCACCTTCCGGGCAAAGTCGTAATAGAAGCCGTCATCGATCACCGGGCCGATCGTGACCTGCGTATCGGGATAGAGCGCCTGCACCGCCTGCGCGAGCACGTGGGCGGCGTCGTGGCGGATCAGCTCCAGGCCATCGGCGTCCTTGTCCGTGATGATGGCGACGTCGGAGTCGCCCTCCAGCGGACGCGTGAGATCGCGCAGTTCACCGTTTACACGGGCGGCCAGCGCCTTCTTGGCAAGGGATTTGGAAATACTCTCAGCGACGTCGAGCGGTGAGGCGCCATCGGCATACTCTCGCTTCGAACCATCGGGCAGCGTGACGTTGATCATGGGTCTTCGTTTTCTTTGACTGGCCGCAGCGCGGCTGAATTCTGGTGATCCGGCAAAGGCATCTGGCGCGGCCACGCTTAACGCGGCTTTGCCGGGATTCCCACCCCGATTTCAGGGGCCTGCCGGGAGCGCTTCAGGATTTTTTCGGGTGCATGAACGGGCGCGCACAAGGCGTGCGGGCCAAGGGCGCTTCAGGCACCCTGGCGAGTTCGCGTGGTCAGTCCGGTGAGGAAGAAGCGAGTGTTCATGGCGCTCATATGTCACGCCTCGGGCGGCGTTTCAACCAGCCCGCTTGGCCCGTCGCGGGGGCCGGACTTCCAGTCGCCATAGCGCCAGGGCTGCCACAACGGCGCCTCGGGCCGCCGCAAAGGCGCAGGATCGTAGCCATGGCTGCCGCCCGGCCGGCAGCGGATGAAGCGGGCCAGCGCCATCCAGCCCCCTGCCCACCAGCCATGCCGGGCCACGCATTCGGCGCCATATTCGCTGCAGGTCGGCGTGTGCTGGCAGCGGGCGCCGGCCAGCTGCAAGGCCTGGCTCGGTCCATGTTTGTAGATCCAGAGCAGCGAGTAGGCAGCCTTGCGCCTCAGACCCATCTCACGCAGCCGCCCGGGCAGCGAGGGCTTCGTCGATCGCGGCGACCGCGGCCTCGAATGCCAGCAGCGTGGACGCGTGGCGCGGCGGATAGTCGGCGACCGGCTCGAGGTGGCGCAGCTCCCAGAAGCGGCCCTCTGGCGGCGGCCCGCCGTCCTTGAGCATCGCCCGCAAGGCGTCGCGGGCGGCGCGTATCTCGGCCACGCTCGCGCCGACAGCGTGTTCAGCGAGGATCGCCGTCGCCGCCTGCCCGAGGGCGCACGCCACCGGATCGACGGCAATCTTTGTCACGCGTTCACCCGCGGCATCCAGCTTGAGATCGACATTCACTGTCGAGCCACAGACCCGCGAAACCTTCAGCACGGAACCCTCCGCATCGGCGAGGCGCCCAAGGTGCGGAATGCCCGCAGCGAGTTCGAGGATGCGGTTGTGATAAAGCTCGCTCATGGCGCCTAGATGGCCCGGCGCTTGCGGCCGGGCAAGGGCACAAAAAAGAGCCGCCGGAGCATGTCTGCTCGCGGCGGCCCAGAATCGGCGGGGTGTAGAAATGGCCTCAGGCCATGGGTTGCTGATGCCCGCGGCCTTCCCTAGCGTCAATTAAAGATTTGGACAGGTGGCGCTCAGAAGGGCCAGAGCTGCGCCAGCCGGGGCAACATCTTCCAGACGAGAACCGATGCCCCGGCAAAGGTCAGCGCCGCCAGCAGCACGACCGCGCCATCCCGCGCCGTCAGCGCGAGCCCGAACAGCAGCACCGTCATGCCCGGCAGCAACGGGCCGAAGGGCACGAGGCCGAGCGGATAGGTGATCAACGCCGCCATCACGCAGATCAGCGCAACCACCTGCACGAACGGCGCTTCCGTCAGGAAGGTCAGGCGGGGGCGGACAAGCGCGTCGACCATATGCGCATACTTCTCTCCCCCCGCAGCGCCCTTCACCAGCAGGTCGCGCTTGAAGCGGAATTCCAGCGCGCTCTTCGGCAGCCAGGGCAATCGCCGGCCAATCACGATCTGGAGCGCGAAGATCAATGTGAGGGTCGCGACAAACCAGTTGGCGCCAGGAATGATGGTGAGCGGACTGACAGCGATGAACCCCAGCAGCAGCAGGACCGGGCCGTAGGCGCGCCGCCCGATCGCATGCAGCAGTTCGCCCACCGACACTTCTTCGCCGTCTGTATTGAGCACGAGCGAGCGCAACAATGTGCGCAGGTTCGTGACCGGAGCCGCGGTGCCTGTCCGGTTCATGGCGCGCCGTAGCGTTCGATCCGTGAACGCACGATGCCGTTCTCGTCGATGTCGATGATGTAGATGCGGTCGAACTCGGTCGCTTCGTTGATCTCCGGCCCGGGATCTGCGCCGAGCAGGGCTGCCAGCGCGTCAGTCGTGTTGGAATGGCCGACCACCACTTTCACGCCCGGCGTGTCGAGCAGCCAGCTGGCAAAGGCAGGGAGTGTGGTCGCATCATAGGTTTCCATTCCGAGCCCTGTCACGGCGGCGAGCGGCGCGGCGGTCTGCTCGGTGCGGTTCGTGCGCGTCGACCAGATCTCAGTGACACCTTCCCCGCCGAGCATGGCCGCGAGTGTTTCCGCCCGCACGCGCCCCTGCGCGGTCAGCGACGGGTCTTCGCCGGCTTCCTTCTCTCCGTGGCGGACGAGATAGATGCGCGTAACCGCGGCGTCGGTGGCCGTGTTCGCCGCCGGGGCCGGCGCCGATGCACAGGCCGCGAGCAAGGCTGCGCCGAGCAATGCAAGAATGCCCCGCCGGATCAGAGTCGCCGCCATGTACTGCCTCCTGCACCATCCATGATCTCGATGCCTTCTTCGGCGAGCGCCTTGCGGATTCGGTCCGCTTCAGCCCAGTCCTTCGCCGTGCGCGCCGCTACACGCGCCGCGACCAGCGCATCGATGCGCGCCGCCTCGTCAGTATCGCCGCCCTGTTCCCACTGTTTCGGAGTCTTGGTCAGCAGTCCCAGCAATTCGCCGGCGACCAGCATGTCGGCGCGCGTCGCCTGCATCATTTCCTGGTCGTTCTGATCGGCTGCCGTGTTGGCCGCAGAGGCGATCGCCGACAGCGCCGCCAGCGCTTCGGGCGTATTGAGATCGTCCTCGAGCGCCTCGATCACGCCGCGATAGGTTGCCCGGCCGCCTTCTGCCGCCCACACGCGCCGCAGGGCACCGTAGATCCGGTCGAGTGTCGTCTTGGCCTGCTTCAGCAGCTCCGGCGTCCAGTCGAGCGGCGCGCGGTAATGCCCGCTCAGCATGGCGAAGCGGATCACTTCGCCCGGCCATTCTTCCAGCAAGTCATGGATCAGCACGACGTTGCCGAGCGACTTCGACATCTTCTCGCCGCCCATGTCGAGGAAGCCGTTGTGCAGCCAGTAGTTGGCCATCACTTCGCCGTGCGCGCATTCGGACTGCGCGATCTCGTTTTCATGGTGCGGGAACTGCAGGTCGATTCCGCCGGCATGGATGTCCAGCGTGCGCCCGAGGTGCTTGGCGGCCATGGCCGAGCATTCGATATGCCAGCCTGGCCGTCCCCTGCCCCAAGGCGAATCCCAGATGGCGTCTTCCGGTTCGCCAGGCTTGGCGAACTTCCAAAGCGCGAAGTCCGCCGGCGCGCGCTTGTCCTCGCCCGGCTCGACCCGCGCGCCATCCTCGTTGTCTTCCAGCTTTCGGCCGGACAGCTTGCCGTAGTCGGGCATCGCCGCCACCGAAAACCAGACGCCGTCCTTGCCGACATAGGCATAGTCCTTGCGCACCAGGCTCTGGATGATCTCGATCATCTCTGCCACGTGACCGGTCGCCCAGGGCTCGATCGTGGGCGGCAAGACGTTCAGCGCCAGCATGTCGGCGTTGTAGATCTCGGCGTACTTCTTCGTGATCGCCGAAATCGGCTGACCAGTCTCGAGCGAGGCCTTGATGATCTTGTCTTCGATATCGGTGATGTTGCGGGCGAACACGACCGCTGCCGCGCCATACTTGCGCATCAGAAGGCGCCGCAGCACGTCGAAAACGATCGGCGGGCGCGCATTCCCGATATGGGAGTAGTTATAGACGGTCGGGCCGCAGACATAGACAGTCACCCGGGACGGATCCTGAGGGGTGAACACCCGCTTGGCGCGGGCCGCCGTGTCGTGCAGTCGAAGGGTCATGGAACGGATACATCAGCTTGTGGACAAGATGCGCTGTCTATACGCCGCAGCTCAAGAATGGAATGTACCATCTGACGCAGGAAAGCCGCCGGCGCGGTGCCGGCGGCCCTCGGTGACCTTGATTGGCCTCAGACGTCGCGGTCGAGCTGCTGCAGGGAGGCAAGGTCGGCTTTGACCTGTGCGGACACCTGCTGGAGCATGGTCCGGGATTCTGCGGTCATCGACATGGCCAGGGCCTTGTCGACCTCGTCACGGATATAGGTTTCGCCGCGGATTGCCTCTTCGACCGCCACTTCAGTGTCATTGTCGAGGGCGGTACGCAGGTAGGTGAAGGCCACATGGCCGGTGCCGACGGCCTCACCCATCGTGTCGGCTTCACCGCCGAGGGCAACGACGCGTTCCTGGAGGTCGGTTGCGATGTCGGCCCTGGCAGCGGCAAGCGCGTTGAGCGACGCCGGCACGCGGTAACCATTGTCGTCCGGCAGTTCGGCGGCCTGGCCATAGAGATTGTTCGCATCAATGAAGATCGAGGCGAGGTGGTTAAGCGCGCCGATTTCCTCCGTGCGCGATTCCGAAATTGCCGGCGCATCGGCCAGGCGTTGCGGGGCGGGCTCGCCGGACATGGCGCAAGCACCGGTCAGCGAAAGGGCGGTTGCCAGAAGGGCGGTCTTGAAAAGCATGTGATTTTCTCCTGATGCCTTATTGCCCTGAACAATGGCCCCGGCAGGAGATCGTTCCCGCAAGCGCCCCATTCCGAGCAGCTGCCGACGGCGGCCAAGGCGCCGGATCGCCTGTGCTCACGGGCATTTGCGCGGGGTAAAGAGAGAATTTTCTGGAAACCCCCGGGGCCTCGCCCTATGTATCCTGCATCGCCCTGAGGGTAACAACTCCGGGCGGGCGTTAAGTCCGTGCCTGAAGTGCCCCGGCTCGACCCCCGTCCCTCAGTGAAGGACTATCAAGAATGGCTATGGATGCCGTGACGCCACCGACTGACCTCTTGCGCGCGGATGCCGTGCGCCGTCCCACACAACAGGAAGCTGAAGACGCTGTCCGCACGCTGATCGCCTGGGCGGGTGATGACCCGCAACGCGAAGGCCTGCTCGACACGCCCAAGCGCGTCGTCAACGCCTACAAGGAGTGGTTTGAAGGTTACGGGGAAGACCCTGTGAAATACCTCAGCCGCACCTTCGAGGATGTTCAGGGCTATGACGATATCGTCGTGCTCCGCAACATCGAGGTGGAAAGCCACTGCGAGCACCATATGGCGCCGTTCCTCGGCAAGGCATTTGTCGCCTACAAGCCGTCGCAGGCGGTGGTCGGCATTTCCAAGCTGGCCCGCGTCGTCGAAATCTTCGCGAAGCGCCTGCAGACGCAGGAAACGATGACGGCGCAGATCTGCGACGCCATCACCGAGAGCCTCGCCCCGATGGGCACGGCCGTGCTGATCGAAGCGGAGCACCAGTGCATGTCAACGCGCGGTGTCCACCACCGCCACGTCACCACGGTCACAACGCAGTTCACCGGCGTCTTCAAGTCGGACGCAGACCTGCGCAACCGCTTCCTGCGGATGTGTGGCCAGACCGTCTGACACGTCTGCCTTTACAGCCGGATTTCTGAACGCCGCCCGCCTCGCGCTGGCGGCGTTTCCGTATGCCGATTTCGATTGCGCGCCCGGCGCGTCCGGCTATCACTTGCGCAGCGTAGAGTTCCGCACATAGCCAGAACCAGACCCGGGAGACCTCGATGAAAATGACCTTCGCCCTTGCTGCCCTCGCCTTCGCTGCCCTGCCCGCGATGGCCGCCACGACCACCGTCGAGTTCGCCCCGGCCGAGGGCGACACGCTTGTCGCCGTGTTCTCGGACGATGGCACGGTCAGCTTCAATGGCGGCGAAGCCGTGCCTTACACGATGGATCAAGCAGCCAGCACGATCTGTTCCAGCGTGAACGGAACCGACAATTGCGCGACCTTCGAAAGCTGGGGCGAGGATGTCGGCCACGTCACGCCCTACACGACCTCGCAAGGCTCCTCGGGCACCGCAACGGTGACGGCGAAAACCGAGTAACCGCGCGTCTCAGACGTGATCCTGAAGGAGGTGCTCGTAGACCGCGAGCGCCTCCTTTTCCATTTCGGCGGCGGGACCGGAAAGCCGCGGCAGCGGTCCCGGCCGCTCGCCGAATCCTGTGGAAGCCCAAACCGCGTCATACCAATGCGGCGCCCAAGCCCCATCCTCCGTACGCGGACCGGCCGGCCAGGCAAGCATGCCGGGATCGAAACCAATGCCAAGCGCCCGGCAAAGCCGCGAAAGAACGCCGGCCGGATCATCCAGCACCTTGTCGGCGTCGATCACCGCCACCTTGCCGAGCTGGCGCGACAAGGCGAGCTGCTGCGGAATGCCGAGCGCCTCCAGGCTGAGCGTCTCCATCTTGCGCTGGTAGGAAGCGATCACCCGCGCCGGATGGCGGATCAGGAGGACATGCCGGTCGATCCGGTCCAGCCAGTCCATCGGGATGCCTTCGACCATGTGATGGATCATGTGCTTCTGGTAGAAGATGTCCCTGCCGTCCGGCGCCGGCCCCGTCATCGTGGCAATCACCTTGCGCGGATCAGCCTCATGGGCGGCGAGGATTTCATCCGTCATCGGATGGCGAAGGCCCGTGAGCTTCAGGAAGGCCGCGTAGAACGGCTCATCCACCACCGCCGTATCGGCGCGCGCGCCGAAGCTGCGCATCATCGTGGTCGACAGGTTGCGCGGCCCCGACCACATCGCGATCCGCAAACCGCCGCTCATGCAATCGGCGTCAGGCTGCGCGCTTGCAGCGCCTTGTAGAGCCCGCGCACGCGCTGCGAGACCGGGCCATCGAGCTGCTCGATCACCCGCCCGTCGACTTCGCGCACCGGCGTTACACCGGCAAAGGTGCCCGTGATGAAGGCTTCATCTGCCGAATAGACATCGAACAGCGAGAACCGCTTCTCCACCGCCGGAATGCCGGCTTCGCGGCAGACCCGCAGGATGTTGCCGCGCGTGATCCCGCCAAGGCAGTATTCCGGCGGCGAGGTCCACACTTCCCCGTCGCGCACGATGAAGAAGTGCGTCGAGTTGCAGGTCGCCACAAAGCCTGCGGGGTCGAGCATCAGCGCCTCGTCGGCGCCCGCCTTGTCGGCCTGGATGCAGGCCATGATGCAGTTCAGTTTCGAATGCGAGTTCAGTTTCTGGTCCTGTTCGGCCGGCCCCGTTCGCCGCACATGCACCGTGAACAGACTGACCCCGCGTGCCTGAACTGCCGGCACGGGCGTCTTGTATTCGGGAATGATCACGACCGTCGCCTTGCCGATCGTGAAGCGCGGCCCCTGGTAGGGCGTCTTCTTGATGCCGCGCGTCACCATGAGACGGATGTGCACGCCGTCGCGCATGCCATTGGCTTTCAAACAATCCATCAACCGCGCGGTCAGTTCCTCGCGCGTCAGGCCGATGTCCATGTCGATAGTCTTGGCGCCCGCATAGAGCCGCTTCAAATGCTCCGGCCAGAAGGCGACGCCGCCTTCCATGACGCGCAATCCCTCCCACACGCCGTCGCCCAGCAGGTAGCCGGAATCGAACACCGAGACGACCGCCTCCTCGCGCCGCTTCAGGGCGCCGTTGACCGAGATCAGCACATCGGCATTGCGCGGATCAGCGACATAGTCATGCACGCCGTGGACTTCTTCCTCCGTCATGCAGCGCGGCCAAGCCAGCGTGCAATGTCGGCGACGACCTTGTCCGTACCCGGCTCATCGACGATCCAGTGCGCATGGTCCGGATATTCGATGAAATCGCCCTTCACCGGACTGCGCGCATACTTGGCCGCCACCTTGCGCACACCCACCGGCAGGGTGGCCCGGTCCTGGCCGCCGGCGATCGTCAGTGTCGGGATCGATACCTTGCTTTCGTCCACCGTCACACCGTCCGTGATGTCGCCATAGACCTTGCCGGAATCGTAGAGCGCCGTCGCATAGATCGCGTCATGGCGCGCTTTCGGAACGAGGTTCATCACGCCCCATTTGAAGCCGGTCTTCCAGACCTTGTAGGATTTCTTGCGGTTCTGCTGGAGGATGACGTTCAGGAAGGTCCAGACGACCGGCAGGCCGATCGCCGCGCAATCCTTCGGCTGGGCGGGCGTCAGGAACACCGCTTTCGAGACTTCGCCCCGTTCCGCCAGCACCTGCGAGATCAGGCCGCCCATCGAGTGGCCGATCACCGCCGGCTTCGCGCCGTCGCGGGTGGCAAGGCGCCGCGCTTCGGCGGCCGCCGCCTCGATATAATCGGCAATCCCGAGGTCCGGCAGGTTCGCCGGCGGATTTTCGCGCACGCGCCGGTCAGGAAACAGCGTGATCGCCTCGCAGGTCCATCCCGCCGCCTCGAAGCCCGGCTTCATCACATCCCAGGCGCTTGCATCGCAGCCCACACCGTGGATCATCAGCAAGGTCGGCATCGTCGGCGCTCCTCTGTCAGCCCTGCGCCACCCTGCCCGGCATCACCGGCTCCGTCCAGCGCCGGAACCGCTCGGCGACTTCGAGGTAAACGGGCCGCTTGAACGGCACGATCAGGTCGGGCGTCTCGTCGAGGCTGGCCCACCGCCAGGCGTCGAATTCCGGCGTGTGCTTGTCGAGGCGGACGTCGCTATCGGATCCCTTGAAGCGCAGCGCGAACCATTTCTGGCGTTGCCCATGATACGGGCCAGGCAAGCGCTTCTTCAGGTCTGGCGGGAACTCGTAGTGCAGCCAGTCGGGCGTCTCTTCGAGCACGTCGACGAGCTTGGCCGGCACACCGATCTCCTCCTCCAGCTCGCGCAGGGCGCTCGCCTCGGGGCTCTCGCCGGCGTCAATCCCGCCTTGCGGCATCTGCCATTGGAACGGGCCCCGGCCATTGATCCGGCGGCCAATGAACACGTGCCCCGCCTTGGAAAACAAGGCCAGGCCGACATTGGCGCGATACAGGCTTGAATCGAATTTCGGCTGGGTCACCCGCCGGTATTTAGCCCAGACATATCAAGGCTGCCAGTGCGCAGCTCGGCCGGGCGGTAATTTGTGATTGCAGAGACCGGCGCCAGTATCAGGCCTTTCTCTTCCAGCTGCGATATCCAGACCTTGGCCGCTTCCACGGTCACCGGGAAGGCATAGCCGGAGCCGAAGGCAGCGCCATTCTCAAGGGCAACAGACTCGAGGTCCATCAGCTCGGCGCTGATGTCGGCCGGCGTCTGGCGCGTGTCGATCGGCCCGGTAGCGCGGGCATACCGCAGACCATTTGCGCGCGCGAGCGAGGACAGGCCGCTGCGGTCGAAACTGCCATCATCGATGAACGCGAGGCCCTTGTTGGCAAGCCGCTCGAGCACCGGCTCAGCGGCGGCCTTGTCGCCTGCGAACTTTGCGCCCTGATAGTTCACGATGCCGAAATACCCGCTGGCACGGCCGAGGATGGAATCGAGGCGCGCCACGTTTGCCTTCGCATCGGCGCCGGCCAGCAGCGTGTCCGGATGCATTTTGGCGCGGCCGTAGTCATAAGCCTCCATCGGCACCTCGATCAGCACTTCATGTCCGTCGGCGCGGGCGGTCTTGATCCAGTAATCGAGGCGTTTGGAATCGAGCGCGAAGGACAAGGTCACTTCCGCGGGCAGGTCGTCGATCGCAATCTGGGTCTGGGTCGCACTGATGCCGAGGCCGCCGATCACCAGGCCGACCATCGGCCGGCCTTCAGGGTTGGAGAACTTGCGCGCGTAGATGTCCATCGGCGCCTTGCTCTTGGCCGCCGGGGCAAGGGTCGTTGCGGCGGCGAGGCGGACGGCTCCGTCAGCCTGCGGAACACCGCGCACCTGGCTCAGAGATTCGCCCGCGCGCACGATCCTGCCGTTGATCCGGATGGCATCGGGATTGACCGCCGGGCCGCCCTGCCCGCCCGTCACTTCGATCCGCATCCCGTCGCCCTCGATCTCGGTGTAGGCCAGTTCCATGCCGGCGCCGGACTCAGGGCCTGCTCCGGGCAGGAAATCGCCGCCCGGATGTTCGTCCGGATCGAGCAGGCGCGCCGTGCGCACCTGGGTGTCGTTAACGAATTCGTTGGTCTCGAACAGGGCCAGCGTCTGGCTGGGGCTCGCCGCCGCCGGATCCGCCGTCACCTGGATACCCAGGCCCAGCGAGCTGGCGAGGCCGCCAAACACGGCAAGGCTCATGCCGGCATGCACAATGCCGGTGCGCAGCGGTGACGGCTCGGACTCGCGCCGGTGACCCATGGGCTCGACCTCTTGGAAACGGGGCTCAAAAACAGACCCCGACCATCGCCCCGCAGGGTTAACAGGTCGCAAACAAAACCGCCCTTGCGCAGTATTGGAACCGCGTATTTCCGGGCAATCCAGAGGTTAATCAGCCCGCCTTCGACGCCATCCGCGACGCTGTGGCGCGCCCTTCGCGCAGCAGCTTCAGAGCAGTCTCGAGCTGGAAGTCCTCGCCCTCGTAGCCCTCAGGCGGCTGCACATCCGGCATGCGCAGCTCCTCGCGGTGCTCACCGGACTCGTTCTCGAGCGCGTGCGGCAGGTCCGCCTCTGACCAGCGCTGGATCTTGGCCAGCTCTTCCTCGGTCAGGCGCACCTGGGTCACCATCAGGTCAGGCTCGATTCCCAGCGCCTGGATCGACCGGCCCGCCGGCGTGTAATAGCGCGCCGTCGTCAGCCGGATGGCACCCCGGTCGGCCCCCAGCGGGATGACCGACTGGACAGACCCCTTGCCGAAACTGGTGGTGCCGACCACCATCGCCCGCTCGCGGTCCTGCAGCGCACCGGCGACGATCTCGGAAGCCGAGGCAGAGCCGCCATTGATCAGCACGATCACCGGCACGCCCTTGAAAGTCTCGCCCTTGGTGGCATTGCGGCGTTCGACGTCGATCGGTCGGCGCCCCTGCGTCGAGACGACTTCGCCGCCCGACAGGAAATGGTCGGAAACCTTCACGGCTTCATCCAGCAGGCCGCCACCATTGTTGCGCAGGTCCAGCACGATGCCTTTCGGCGTACCGCCGCGGCCGATGCCGTCCAGCGCTTCCTCGAGCAGCAATGTGGTGCGCTCGTTGAAGGTCGCGATGCGGATATAGCCGATATTGCCGGGCTCCACCTTCCAGGTCACGGACTTCTGCTGGATCACCTCGCGCACGAGTTTCACCTCGAACGGATCGACCCCTTCCCGAAGGATCGTGATCTCGATTTCCGTGCCGCGCTCGCCGCGCATTTCCTTGACGGCGTCGTTCAGGGTCTGGCCGATGATCGGCTTGCCATTGATTGCGGTGATGAAATCACCCGGCATGATGCCGGCTTCAGCCGCCGGTGTGCCGTCCATCGGCGAGATGACTTTGACGAACCCGTCTTCCATGGTCACTTCGATGCCGAGCCCGCCATACTCGCCCGAGGTCTGCACCTGCAGCGACTGGAAATCCTCCGGGTCCAGATATCCCGAATGCGGGTCGAGCGACATCAGCATGCCATTGATGGCGGCCGACATTGCTTCCTGTTCATTGATCGGCACGACATAGTCGCGCTGGGCCCGGGCAAAGATTTCAGCGAACAGCTCGATCTGCTGGTAGGTCGCCGTGCGCGGGTCTTCCGGGGGCGCCTCTTCCTGTTGTGGCCAGGCCATTGCTGCAAAACCGACTGCGGCGGCTCCGAGGACACCGCCCAGGGCGGTTCCGGTCAGCAATGAACGCATGTTCCACTCCATAATCATCTGGGCGACCCTCTTACTTGTCGCGAGACATCCACTCTGCCGGATCAAGCACCCTGTCGCCAAGCCTTAATTCCACTGTCAGTTCGGGCTCGGGATCGTCCCGGTCGGGCATCCGGCCGACGGGCTCCCCGGCGCTGACAGTCTGGCCAACGGATACATAAATCCGGCTCATGCCTGACAGGATAACAGTATATCCGTCGCTTGTGCGCAAAATCAGCATCTCGCCGTAGCTCCGGAATGGCTTGGCGAATTCCACCACGCCGCCGACCGGGGCAATGACCTGTGCTTCGGCCCGGGTCTGGAACACCACGAACTCGGTCTTGCCGCCGCCGGGCATCGGGTCGCCGAACCGGCGCAGCAGCGTGCCAGCCGCGGGCTGCTGCAGCCCGCCGAGGGCCGACTTGCCGAGCGCCTTTGTGGTCACCTTCGGCGCCGGCTCGATCGTGGTCTTCGTCTTCGCGGTGCCGGTCTTGGCCGGCTTCAGCGCCGCCAGCTGCAGCTGGCTCGCCGGCTTGGCGCGCGGCGCGTCGGGAGCGTTCGATTCCAGCGCCGCCAGCAATTCGCGCAGCGTACCGGCCTCCCGGCCAAGCTTGTCCGCCCGGCTGCGCAGGCCGTCGAGATCGCCGGCAATGCCCTCGAACGCCGCCCGTTTCGAGGCGGCCAGCCGTTCGATTTCTTCCTTCTTCAACGCAATTGTCGCCTCGGCCGCGCCGAGCCGGGCCTGCTCAGCGCGGATGCCAGCTTCCAGCGAATTGAGCTCGTCGATCTCCTTCGAGATGCCTTCGGCGCGCGCCGACAGTTTCGGATAGGTCGCCTGCATCAGGATGGCGCGGCGGATTGCGGTGCCCGAGTTGCCGGGCGTCACCACCAGCGCCGGCGGCTTGCGGCGGTTGGCGGTCGCCAGCGCCGCCAGCAGGTCTTCCAGCGCCGTCTCGCTGCGAAGCAGTTCGGCCCGCGCTTCTTCGCGGCGCACCTGCAGCTCGCCCAGCGATGTCTCGGCCCGGCTTGCCTGCTCTTCCCGCCGTTGCGCTTCCATAGCGGCTGACAGCAATTCGCTGTCGAGTTCGTGGATGTCGGTGACCGTCGTCTCGCCTTCCTGTTCGAGGCGTTTCAGCTCGGCAATCGCCGCCTGCCGTTCGGCTTCCAGCGCCTCAAGGTCGGCGCGCGTGAACGTGTCCGGCGCCGCTGCAATCAGCGGCACGAGGAACAGGCAGGCGAGGAAAGGAGCAAGGCGGCGCATCCGGCGAACCCTGCCTCACAGGCGTCACTTTGACGTTAATCGCCGGCGCCGTCATGCAGCGTCTTGCTCAGGGCGGCCAGCTCATCCCCGATCAGCGCCGGCACATAACCGAACGCTTTCGGATCGAAGGCCGGCGCGTCGCGCACAAGATGCGACACCAGCCGCACCACCACGCGCGCATCGCGCCGGAAACTGTCAGGCACCTCCACGGCCAGGGCATGCACGGCCGCGTTGCGGACATCGACGATCCGGTCAACCGCGCGCTCCTGGCTGCCGGTCAGATCCACCCGTTCCGGCGGATTGAGATAGGCGTCCGAAGTGGCACGCCGCAGCAGCAGCGAGCCCGGCGCAATCCGCTCCGGCTGCGACGGATTCTGCACGGCCTCCAGCGACGCGGTGTCATAGCCCGAGAGCGCCGCCACCAGCGCGGCCTGCAACGCCGTTACCAGTCCCAGCGCGACCCAGCCCTGCCGCGCAGGGTCCTTGTCCATCTCCAGCGCTTCACGCCGCGCCAGCCTCAACGCCTCCAGCGTGGCCCACAGCGCGCGCCGCACCCGCTCGGCCCGGTGCGGCGACAAGGGCAGCGCATACCGGTCATTCATGCCGCGGCGCCGGCCCGCCGCGCCCGCCACGCATCGGCAGTCTGTCCGTACACGTCCCATTCGATGCCGGCCATCGGCGGCGGTGCGATGGCCTTGCGCAGGTAGGTCGAGCCAAGCCTTTCCGCCAGCCTGATCGACGGCAGGTTCTTCGCGTCGATACAATGGATGATCTCGCTCCAGCCGAGAATGTCGACCGCATAGTCCATCGCGGCGCTCGCGCCTTCAGCAGCGTAGCCCCTGCCCTGCGCCGACGCGAGCAGGCCCCAGCCGACTTCCGTGCCCGGCCAGCCCGCCGGCTGCCATGGCCCGAGCCTCCCGATCCACTGCCCGCTCGCCTTCTCGATCACCGAGAACATCGAGAAGCCGCGGATCGTCCAGGCACCGCTCATCGTGCACAGCGTCCGCCAGACCGCCTCGGGCGGCTGCACGCCGCCAATGAACCGGGCGCTTTCCTCATCCGCCATCAGCGCGCAAAAGCCGCCATAATCCTCCGCCAACGGAGGACGCAGGACCAGCCGTTCAGTCTCGATCACGATGCCTTTCAAGTCCGCTCCCCTCGACCCGCCTGCCCGAAACGCATGCGACCCTCCTGCCATTTGAGGCGGGAGGGTCGGCGAGGCGCCGGATTTCGTCAATCCGGAAAGCGTGCGTCGCGGCCTAGGCCAGCGAAGCGTCGATGCCCTTGCAGGCCTCGATCAGGCCCTGCACCGAAGCGACGGACTTGTCGAACATCGCCTTCTCGTCGGCGTTCAGGTCGAACTCGACAATCTTCTCGGCGCCTTTCGCGCCGATCAGCGTCGGCACGCCGACATACATGTCCTTCACGCCGAATTCGCCGCGGCAGAACGCAGCCACCGGCAACACGCGCTTCTGGTCGTTGAGGTAGGACTTCGCCATCGCGATGGCGCTCTCGGCCGGCGCGTAATAGGCCGAGCCGGTCTTCAGGAGGTTGACGATCTCGCCGCCGCCCTTGCGCGTACGGTCCACGATCGCGTCCAGTTCGGCCTGCGTCATCCAGCCCTGCTTCACCAGTTCCGGCAGCGGCAGGCCGCCGACCGTCGAGTGGCGCACCATCGGCACCATGTCGTCGCCGTGGCCGGCCAGCGTCCAGGCGTGGATGTCAGCCACCGACACGCCGGTCTTCTCGGACAGGAAATAGGCGAAGCGCGAGCTATCCAGCACGCCGGCCATGCCGACCACTTTCTCGGGCTTCAGGCCGGAGAACTGCTGCAGCGCCCAGACCATCGCGTCGAGCGGGTTGGTGATGCAGATGACGAAGGCGTCCGGCGCATGCGCCTTGATGCCTTCGCCCACCGCTTTCATGACCTTCAGGTTGATGCCCAGCAGGTCGTCGCGGCTCATGCCCGGCTTGCGCGGCACACCGGCCGTCACGATGCAGACGTCCGCGCCCGCAATGCCCGCATAGTCATTGACGCCCTTCAGGCCGACCGAAGCGCCATACACCGGCGTCGATTCCGCGATGTCGAGACCCTTGCCCTGCGGCAGGCCCTCGGCAATGTCGAACAGGATCACGTCGCCAAGCTCTTCGCGTGCGGCGACGTGGGCGAGCGTGCCGCCGATCATGCCGGAACCAATCAGGGCAATCTTGTTGCGGGCCATCGTGTTTCTCCTCGGAAAATGGGGCCAGGGAATATGCTGGCCGGACCCCTAGCCGAGGCGGGGGCGCGGTGCAATGCGGCCCAAAGACAAACGCCCCGCAAGGCTGGCTTGCGGGGCGTCCGTCAGGAATATCCGGTCCGGATCAGTCGCGCGACAGCAGCGACATCAGCATCGTGAAGATGTTGTAGAACAGGATGAAGAAGTTCAGCGCGCCCCAGTTGGTCATCACGGCCAGCGAGCGGGCATCGCCCTCATGCACGAAATAGCTCTGCTTGAGGTTCTGCGTATCGACCGCCACCAGGATGCCCGACACGGCCAGCACGCCCACCTGGATGATGATTTCCATCATGCCCGAGGGCGGGAACAGCAGGCTGATCAGGCTGATGCCGATCAGGCCGAACAGCGCGAAGGTCAGGAACACGCCGATCGGCTGAAGGTTGGCCTTCGTCGTATAGCCGTAGAGGCTGAGCGCGCCGAACGAGGCGGCCGTCAGGAAGAAGGCTTTCGCGATGGTCAGGAAGGTCGGTGTCAGAACCGCGCCGGAGCGCAGCGCCCCGCCCGAGCCGGCCGTTGCCATCATCACCCAGATCGAGAGACAGACGCCGAGCATGACGACGATCGCCCAATAAAGGATGCCGGTCGCCAGCGGCGACGGGTTCTTCATCAGGAAAGCCGAGCCGAGGATCAGCACCAGCGGCCCGAACTGGAACAGATAAAACAGCGGCGAACCCAGCAGCAGCTGGGTCAGGCCCGGAAACACGCCCGAACCCACCACAAAGGCAATACCGCCCGACAGGGCGATGCCGAGCGCCAGCTTCTGGTAAACCCCCAGCATGAAGGCCCGCAGACCCACATTGACCGAGGTATCGGCGGCGCGCGCGTCAATTCCGCCAAAAGTCCGGTTGAAGTCATTCATCGGTTGTTGAACCCTTTCTCAAATCGAAGGCGCCGTCAGACGCCGCTTGCGCAATATATGGGGGCCTTCGCGCCGCGCTGCAACAGAATCCGGAAGCTCTTCCGGCCTGCATATTCATCCCAGGGTTTGCAAGCTGTTGGCTTGCCTTCGCGGCAGGGGCGAACTGTCCTTGAGCATTCCTTCAAGCTCAAAGTATTCGCGATTGCGCGGAAAGTATTGATTTCAATATTCGTCCAGTCTCCAGAGCGCCAATTCCAATGAACAGCGCGCCGCCGTTGACTCGCCTCTGACGGGACTTACACTCTCATTCAACTGTGAAATTCACCGTTCGCAGGACTACAGAAGCCACGACTTAAAAGGGGAAGCACATGGCGGATGCTTCGGCTTATGCCGACAATATCAAAAAGTACGCAAAGGACTACAACAAGGCTGCCGCCGAAAAGATCGTAGGGCATTTGGGGATTGCCCTTCGCAACAAGGACAGCGCGGTCGTCGCGTGCAGCGATGACGGCGAACTGGACCGGATCCGGGACCGCTGGTGCCGGACCAAGCTGGCCCTCGCCCACCAGCAGGGAGAGCTGGACGCCGGCATCAAGGCCGTCTGCGACAAGATGAAGGCCGAAGGTGGCCAGAAGTCCCGTGTGACGTTCTACTACCTGCTGGCCGAACATTTCGGCCGGCTGGAACATCTCGCCGGCTGACCCGCCGGCCCGGCCTGAAAGCCAGACCAGACCCGGCCCCGTGTGGCCGGGTTTTCTTTTGCCCGGCTGCGTGGTCAAACCGCTCGCATGATGCGCCTGTTCGCCGCCCTGCCCGTCCCGCCGGACATCTGCGCACCCTTGCGCGCCCTGCAGCGCGACCTGCCCGGCGCCCGCTGGCGGCCGGAGGCGAACTTCCACGTCACGCTCTGCTTCTACGGCGACCTCAGCTTCAACCAGGCCCGCGACCTCGACGACCTGCTCGGCGCCGTCGAGGCGCCCGCCTTCGAGATCAGCCTGGAAGGCGCCGGCTGGTTCGGCCGCCGCGAGCCCACCGCCGTCTGGGCCCGCGTACGCGAAACCGACGAGCTCAGCGGCCTTGCCGCCGCCTGCGCGCGCGCCGCCCGCCGCCTCGGCCTGCGCCTGGAGCGCCAGCCGTTCACGCCGCACGTCACCCTCGCCTATTGCCAGGCGACCCCGCTCGAGGACGCCCGCCGCTGGACCGAACGCCACCACGCCTTCCGCGCCGGCCCCTGGCTCGCCGGCAGTTTCCATCTCTATTCCAGCCAGCCCGGCAAGACCGGCGTCTCGCGCTATGTACCCGAGGCGGACTATCCCCTCTCCGGGCCCTTCTCCGGCCTTACGGCACCTGAAGGAATGTATTGATCGTCAACCGGCCCATCCGCGGATCCGGCGACAGGCTGTGGCCGTCCGGCACCGTGCCCGAATGCAGCGTCCAGCCGCGATAGATCACCAGCCGGTTGAACGCCGCCTCGACCCGGTAGGTCTGCTCGAACAGCGGCGTGTCGCCGCGCAGGTAGCCCACCTGCGGCGCCGCCCCCCGCTGCGCCTCCGCTTCCATGACCTGCGAATAGTCCTCCAGCCGCGACGCGCTCACTGTCTCGAAGCCGGTCGCCCGGTGACGGTAGAACGCCGTGCCGCCATGCTCGGGCCCGCACAGGTAGTGCAGCACCGCAAGCGAGCTCGGATCGGTCGAATCGAAATGCGGCAGGCGCTGCAACACCGACAGCTCGCCCGGCGGCGTCGTCACCACCGAAAAGTTGCACTCCACCAGGTTCGCCCCGCCGGTCACCCCGAAGGCATTGGCCAGCGCCTGCTGCAGCAGGTCCATCCGCTCGGTCAGGTAGCCCGGTGCCGCCTTGGCCCGCACGCCCGGATAGAACGCGCCGAGCTGCCCGTAGCGCTCGCCGGCCGCCCGCTCGACCAGCGCCGCCGGGTCCGAACTGAACCCGTCGATCACGACAATCGGCTCGCGCTCGTGCCCGATCCGCCCGATGCTCACAGAAGGCGCCGTCATCGACCGGCCCTCCCTCTGCCCAGCCCAACCCGCCAAACCTAAGCCACCCGCCCCCACCCGGGCAATCAGGCCGCTGCGTTCAGCGGGAATATAGGGAAAAGAGCAATCTTGAAGCCGCCTGACGCCCCGCAGCCCTGAGCGCGATCCATGTGAGCCGAGAAGCGGCGATACGGGATCCAACAAAAAGTGGTGCCTCTGGCCGGACTCGAACCGGCACTCCTTGCGGAAGCGGATTTTGAATCCGCCGCGTCTACCATTCCACCACAGAGGCTGCCTGCGTGGGCAGGTTCCTGCCGCACGCCAGCCCTGCGTGTCAATTGTCTCGACGCTGGCGCCCGGCGCCGTTAGGAACCGGGCATGACCTTGCCGCCCGACGCCGCCAGCCGCACGCTCCTGCAATCCATCGAACAGATGGCCGACGCCTCTCCCGAGGCGGGCTTCAGCCTGCGCGAAATCTTCGACCAGCTCGACGAGAGCGCCTTCGGCGCGACGCTGTTCCTGCTGGCGCTGCCCTGCTGCGTGCCTTTCCTGTATCTGGTGCCGCAGATCGTCGCCGTGCCGATGATGGCGCTCGCCGCGCAGATGTGCCTCGGCCGCGACGAGCCCTGGCTGCCCGCGGGCCTCGCCGCGCGCAAGATCGACAAGGCCGGTCTCACGGCGATGGCCACCGGCGGGCGCAAATGGTTCGGCTGGATCGAGGCGCTGGTGCGCCCCCGCCTCACCTTCATCACCGGCAAGCGGTCCGAGCGCGTGGTCGGCCTCTTCCTCGTGCTGTTCTGCGCCTCGATCCTGCTGCCCCTGCCGATGACCAACACCGTGCCCGGCTTCGGCGTCGCCATCGCCTCCTTCGGCTTGATGCAGAAGGACGGCCTCGCGGTCCTCGCCGGCCTGCTGATCGGCACCATATGGATCGGCGCGCTGGTGTTCGCCGCCGTCACCGGCGCCAGCTTTCTCGCGGGCGCCGCGCTCGGCTCGTGACGCTGCGCCGCATTGCCCGGCGCGCCATCCTCGCGTGAATGGACGCATGACAGCGTTGACGAAAATGCTCACGGGCTGGCGCTGGCCGGTCGCTGCCCTCATCGCCTCCGCGCTGATGCTGGCCGGCGCGCATGCCTTCGAAACCTTCGGCGGCCTCCTGCCCTGCCCGCTCTGCCTGCGCCAGCGGGAAGTCTACTGGGCTCTCATCGCGATGACGCTGACCGGCCTCGCCATCTGGCGCCTGGTGCCGAAGCGCCGCTTCCTCGTCGCGCTCAACGTGCTGATCGGCCTTGTCTTTGTGGTCGGCGTCGTGGTGGCGTTCTTCCATGCCGGCGTCGAGTGGAAGATCTTCCCGCCGCCGGATGGCTGCAGCGGCGCGCCGGTGGGCGACCCCTTTGCCATCGGCGATCTCGACCAGCCGCTGCACGTGCCGTCGTGCACCGCCGCGCCCTTCTACATCGCCGGTCTGTCGATGGCCGGCTGGAACGGGGTTGTCTCGCTGGTCCTCGCCGGCTTCAGCTTCACCGCCGCCGCGCTGACCTTCCGGTCCTACCGCACCAGGTAGACGGCCGCCGCCG
This sequence comes from Acidobacteriota bacterium, assembly GCA_016712445.1. Classification (NCBI taxonomy): domain Bacteria; kingdom Pseudomonadati; phylum Acidobacteriota; species Acidobacteriota bacterium. Next base: position 717,374 of record JADJRB010000001.1, read on the forward strand.
CGCCGAGGGAAATCACCGCGCCCGCCGCCGCGAAGATGCGCAGCCGCCGGAACCAGTTGGCCAGGCCCGCCCCGTCGGCGTCCCACACGCCGTGCAGCACGTGCGCCGCCGCGGCCGCCGCAAACACCTGCCAGCCGAGCGATCCGAGCACGCCCCACAGCACAAGGCCCCAGCCGGCCAGCGCGCCCAGCACCGACAGCACCATCAGCCGCGTGCGCGGAATGCCGGACCCGTTGGCATTGATCTCGGCGCCCCAGCGCACCCCGCCGAGGAAGGACAGGATCACACCGGCATAGACCAGCAGGCTGAGCGCCGCCTGCGCCTGCAGCACGGGATCATCGCCCCGCGCATACCACATCACCCCCGCGCCCGCGCCGAACGGGATCAGCCCGGCCAGCGTCAGTGCCAGCGGAACGCCCGGAATTCCGAACACTCTCATGTCTTAAAGCCCCAGCACCTTGCGTGCGATGATGTTCTTCTGGATTTCATTCGTGCCGCCGTAAATCGACTGGGCACGCCCACCGAAATAACTCGCCACATCGCGCGGTCCAGTGCCTGCTGATGGGGCACGGTGTCCCACAAATTGACCAGCTGCCTCAAGCAACAGTTGCGTGATCGCCTGGTGCGTTTCGGTGGCGAGGATCTTCACGGTCGACGACGCATCCCCCACCGAGCCGCCGGACACCTGCGCCGAAAGGATCCGGAACACCGTCATCTCCAGCCCGTCCACCGCGATCTCCGCCTGCGCGACCCGCGACGCAAACCCGGCATCATCGATCAGCCGCTCGTTCGCCCCTTCCGGCATCGCCGAGGCGAGCGCCCTTGCATGGCGCAGCATCGCCCGCTTGCCGCCGATGCGCGCATACGACGTGCGCTCGAAGCCAAGCAGGTATTGCGAATAGGTCCAGCCCTTGCCTTCCTCGCCGATGCGGTTTGCCTCGGGCACGGTGACATTGTCGAACAGCACTTCGTTCAGCGCATGCGCCCCGTCGATCGAGATGATCGGCTTGACGGTGACGCCCGGCGCGTCGAGCGGGCAGCAGATGAAGCTGATGCCTTCTTGTTTCTTCTCGCCCCGGCTGGTGCGCGCCAGCAGGAAGATCCAGTCGGCATGCTGCGCCGCCGAGGTCCAGATCTTGTGACCGTTCAGCGTATAGATGCCGTCCTTCAGCACGGCAGAGAATTCGAGGCTCGCGAGGTCCGATCCCGCGCCCGGCTCCGAATAGCCCTGCGCCCAGCCGACCGACCCGTCGCGAATGCCCGGCAACCATTGCTGCTTCTGCGCTTCGCTGCCGAACGTGTAGATCACCGGGCCGACATAGATCACCCCCATCGGCGTCACGGTCGGCACGCCGGCGCGCTCGAGCTCCTCATCGAAGACGTACTGTTCCTCAAGACCCCAGCCGGGCCCGCCGTATTCCTTCGGCCAGGCTGTCGCCAGCCAGCCCTTGTCGCCCAGCGCCATCTCTGACTTGCGCACATCCGCCGTCGTCAGCGGAATGCCCGCCTTGTACTTGGCGATGATGTCCTTCGGAAATTCGGTCTCGAACCAGCTGCGCACATGCGCGCGGAACGTCTCCGTTTCGGGGGCAAATTTCAGGTGCATGACGTCGTCCTCCGGCAGCCGAGACTAGGCCCGCGCCCGCCGCTGGCAATGGGTCACCCAAAGTCAGGCGCGTCTAGTCCGGCGCAAACCGCCCGGCATAGCCGCTCGCCGCAAGGATGGCGGCCGGGTCGTCCAGCTTGAGCAACGTCTGCAGCGCCGCGGTTTTGTCGTCCGCCTGCGCGTAATAGGCTTCGCAGATCCGCTTCCCGATCCAGTAGCCGAGATCGTTCACCCGCCCGCCGCGGCCCTGACCGTAGAGCCAGTCGGCATTGTCCATCACGCCGGCATCGATGTCCGCCTTCAGCTCCGCCCAGAGCTGCGGCTCATGCGCCAGGCCGTAAGCCGCCCGCTCGGCGTCCGTGAGGCTCGGGCGCCCCAGAGACAATTCCATCACGAAATCGGCGAAGCCTTCGGTCAGCACGATTGAGAGCAGGCCCTGCCCTTCCGACCCGTCGCGCACCTGCCCCTGATAGGAGTGCGTCACTTCATGGGCGACGAACTCCTCCAGCACTTGCCGTATTTCTGCGGCGTCGCGCCCGTCACACAGAACCTCAAGCCCCATCACCAACCCGTCCGGCGCAGCGGTGCCGCCGGAATTGCCCGCCCCGAAGACGATATAGGCAGGCACCGGATTGGGATACGCGCCGTCCGGCACAAGAGTGGCAACATCCAGAAGCTCCGAAACGCCTTCGAGCGTGGCGGAAGTCTGCGCCTGCATCTCCCGCGCTGCCGGAAGGCATACCTCAATGGCGCGCCGGTAGCGCTCCGGCTCGGCCGCAAGTTTTGCGGCCAGTTTGGCGCCATCCTCGATCCGGTACGGCGTGAATATCTCGATACCGCGCGTTCCCTTGGCGATATAGTCCGCCTGCAGAACGTCAGCATCCGGCAGGATGCCGCCTTCCAGCAGCGCCGCGAAGCGCTCGGCATCGTCCAGGATCAGGATCGGCGGAGCCTCAGCCTCGGCCTCAACCCCGGCCTGCGGCGCATGACTCGCGCATCCGCTCGCAATGGCAAGTCCAGCCAGCCACACAGTCCATCCGCGCATCCCGGCCCTCCATGCAAAAACGCCCCGGCGAACCGGGGCGTTGCTGTTTCCTGCTACGAGGCTTTCACCGTCGCGATCCACTGGTCAACCTTGCGGCTGAGTACATCGAGCGGCAGCGCGCCGCCACCGAGCACCGTGTCGTGGAAGGCGCGGATGTCGAACTTGTCGCCAAGTTCGGCCTCGGCTTTCGCACGCAGCTGCTGGATGCGGATCATGCCGATCTTGTAGGCCGTCGCCTGGCCCGGCGTCACGATATAGCGCTGCACTTCCGAACGGGCCTGGCCTTCGGTGATGGCCGAGTTGTCGAGGAAGTACTGGACCGCCTGCTCTTCCGTCCAGCCTTTCGAGTGCAGGCCGGTGTCGACGACGAGACGGATCGCGCGCCAGATTTCAGAGCCGAGGCGGCCAAAGTCCGAGTACGGATCCTGGTAGGTGCCCGGCATCTCTTTCGCCAGCCATTCAGCGTAGAGGCCCCAGCCTTCCGAATAGGCGGTGAAGCCGGCCTGCGTACGGAACTTCGGAACGCTCGTCAGTTCCTGCGCGATCGAAATCTGCATGTGGTGGCCCGGAATGCCTTCGTGATACGCGATCACTTCCAGCTCGCCCTTCGGCATCATGGTCATGTCCGACAGGTGGGCATAGTAGATGCCCGGGCGCGAGCCGTCCGGCGTGCCCGGGAAGTAGTGCTGGGCCGCGCCCGGCTGTTCGCGGAAGGCTTCGACGCGCTTCACGACAAGGTCAGCCTTCGGCAGGATGCCGAAATATTCCGGCAGCTTGGTCTTGATGTTGTTGATGGCGGCGGTGGCGTCCGCGATATAAGCCTCGCGGCCTTCATCCGTGTTCGGATAATAGTGACGCTCGTCATCCTTCGCATCGCGGATGCTCTTGAAGAATTCCTGCAGCGTGCCTTCGAAACCGACCTGGTTCTTGATCGCTTCCATCTCGCCGTGCAGGCGCTCGACTTCCGACAGGCCGAGCTGGTGGATCTCGTCCGCCGTCATCGAGGTCGTCGTCATGCCGGCCAGCATGAAGTCGTAATAGGCCGCGCCGTTCGGCTGCAGGTTGGCGCCCTGCGGACCTTTCGGGTCCGGCGAGTTGGCCATGTCAGCCGTGCAGAAGGCTATCAGGTCGTTGTAGAAGGTCAGGAACGGACCCTTCAGGGCCGCCTCGGCTTCAACCGTCAGCGCGTCGGCTGCTTCCTGGGTCATCTTGCCGTCGGCGACCAGCTTGGCGGTGTCGGCCTTGAAGTCTGCCCAGATGGCCGAATCCGGGCCTGCCGTGAACGGCGCGCCGGTGACGATCTTCTTCGACTGGTCGATCACGGCTTCGTACGCGAACTTCGGCGCATGGACGCCGGCCTCGGCGTTCTCCTTGGTGATCACCAGCGCGTCCTGCAGCGCGGCGGCCGTGCCGGTGTAGCGCTTCACCAGCGCCTTGGCGTCGGCCTCGTCATCGACTGCATGGAACTGGATCAGGAAAGTCGGCGCGAAGCTCTGCACGCCGTTCATCTGGTCGAAGATGAAACCGTTGCGGCGATAGGCAACGCTGTCTGCGGCGCGCTGGTACTGGTAGTTCCAGAGGTCGACCGAATCCTGGTCGGTCGGGGACAGCGTGTCGTAGTCGAAGTTCGCCTTCAGCTCGTCGGTCGCGCCTTTCAGCCAGGCCAGCTGCTCATCGGCGCAGGCGAAGGTGAAACAGTCGATCTCGTCATTCTTGTCCTTGCGGCCAAGGAAAGTCAGCTGGATCGGGCTGAACTGCAGCTGCTCCTCATACTTCTCGTCGAACCAGGCATTCAGCTTGGTGCTCTGCTCGGCAAGGGCTTCAGCCGACATCGCCGGCTCAGCGGCGGGCTTCGGCGCACAGGCGCCGAGAACGAAAACGAGGGCGAGGGCCGAAACGGCGGAACGGATCATTGGGGGGGTCTCCTCAGAACGGACTTTCCGTTTAACGATAAAACCCCGTATCCCTCGAAACCGGCGGCGTCAATCGCCCCGAATTGGCTTTTGTGGATTCGGAGGATAAGCAGGGCCATGTCTGCGACCCGATCCTCCTCCTCGTCCCGCTCCTTCCGCCTCGGTACGCGGGGCTCTCCGCTGGCCCTCGCCCAGGCCCACCAGATCGCCGGCAGCCTGAAGGCGGCGAGCGGCGGCGACATCGAGGCGGAGATCGTCACCTTCACCACGACGGGCGACCAGCTGACCACCGAACGGCTGATCAATTCCGGCGGCAAGGGCCTGTTCACCCGCGAACTCGACGACTCGCTGTCGCGCGGCGACATCGACTTTGCCGTCCACAGCCTCAAGGATGTGCCGTCCGTACTGCCGGCCGGGCAGGTCTTCGTCGCGTTCCCGGAACGCGAGGATCCGCGCGACGCCTTTGTCTCGCGCAAGTGGGGCTCGCTGCAGGAGCTTCCCCAAGGCGCCCGGCTCGGCACCGCGTCCCTGCGCCGCGAATCGCAGGCCCTCGCCCTCAGGCCGGACCTCAACATCGTCACCTTCCGCGGCAATGTGCAGACCCGCCTGCGCAAGCTCGACGAGGGCCTGGCCGATGCCACCTTCCTCGCCATGGCCGGTCTCAACCGGCTCGGCCATGCCGATATCGCCAAGCCGATCCCGATCACCGACATGCTGCCCGCCGCCGCACAGGGCATCATCGGCGTGGTGACGCGCGAGGACGCGGATGCGGACCTGCGCGCTGCGCTCGCGCGCCTGAATGTTGCGGCCAGCGAAGCCTCGGCCACCGCCGAGCGCGCCTTCCTCGCCTTGCTCGACGGCAGCTGCCGCACACCGATCGCGGCGCACCTCTCTGCGACCGGCGAAGGCTGGCACCTCGCCGGCGAAGTGCTCAGCCCGGATGGCAAGCGCCGCTGGCGCGCCGAAGGCCGCCGGCCCAAGACCTCGAACCTCGACGTGCTGGCTGCGCTTGGCCGCGAGGTCGCCTCGGAAATCCTCGAGTCCGCGCAGGGCCAGCTGCCGGCGTTCGAGAACGGCAAGTGAGCATCAACGTCATCGTCACCCGCGCCGAGCCCGGCGCGGCCGAGACGGCAGGGCGGATCACCGAGTTTGACCTGACCCCCATTGTCTCGCCGATGCTCCGGGTTGTTGAAACCGGCTTTGATCCCGCCGAGGCCGACGGCGTGCAGCACCTCGTGTTCACCAGTGCCAATGGTGTCAGCGCCATTCGGTCATCAGGATTGCCGAGAACCCTGCGCGCCTGGTGCGTCGGCCCCTCCACCGCCGCGGCGGCGCGGGCGGCAGGTTTCACGGATGTTGTCGAAGGCGACGGCAACGCGGACGATCTCGCCGCGCGCATCCTCGCCGCAAAGCCGGATGGCCGCCTCCTCCACATCGCAAATGCCGATGCTGCGGGAAATCTTGTCGCCGTCCTGCGCGCCGGCGGATATGACGCCCGCTTCGCGGCGCCTTACCGCACCGAAGCCGTACCCAGCCTCAGCGCGCAAGCCCTCGCCGTCCTCGAAGCCGGGCCGGCGCTGATCCTGCTTCATTCGGCCAAGGCCGCTGCCGCCCTCGCCGCGTCCGGCGCTGATATCCGCGAGACCCGGCTTGTCGCCATATCCCGCGCCGCCGCCGAGCCACTGGCCGGCAGGGCCCGTTTAGGCTGCTCGTACGCGCTCAAGCCCAATGAAGACTACCTGATGCTCGCCATGCTGGAGGCGGGTCTCTCGATTCCGCGCTAGGCCCCCGGCTTTGCCCTTGAATCCGCAACGTGCAACACTGTTTTGAAACCAGAAGCTGACCATATGGCGGGCATGAGCAACGACCCCTTCAGCGACGACGACCCGATCGGCAGCCCGATCGACGCGCAGTTCGAGCCGGCGCCCGCTGGCGCAGAACCGGCGCCACGTCCTCGCCCGGGCTGGGCCGCGCTCGGCGCCGCAAGCCTCGCCGCAGCCCTCGTCGGCGGCGCCGCGGGCGCATTCGGCACGACCCTTCTGGCGCCCAAATCCGATGTCGCAGCCCTTGAGGCGCGCCTCGACGAAGTGGCCGCCGTGCAAGCTGCCATCGACGAAAAGCTCGCCGAGCCCGCCGCCGCCTCGGCGGAACTGGGCGGCCTCATCCGACAGCTGGATGCCGTCTCCCGCCGCCTCGACCAGGCGATTGCCGCGGGCGGCGACCCGGAGGCCTTTGCCGACCTGAGCGCGCGGCTCGACGCGCTCGAACGCCGCGCGCCGGCGACGCCGAGCGCCGACGTTGCCCTGCTGACGGCGCGCCTCGCCAGCCTTGAAGCCGCCACGCAGGCAGCCGCCGCTGAATCAAGCGCCGCCGTGAAGTCCAGCGGCAGCCGGGCAAATGCCGCGCTGGCGCTGTCGGCCATCGAGTCGGCCACGCGCCGCGGCGCCGGCTTCGAGTCCGACTACCGCGCCTTGCGCGACGCCGTGCCCGGCAACGAGCAGATCAAGCGCCTTGCGCCCTACATATCCGGCGTGCCAGCCCTCACCACACTGCAGGCAGAATTCCCGAAAGTCCGCGCCGCGATCCTCGCCGCCACGACCCCGGAAACCTCCGGCCGCCTCTCCTGGATCGACCGCACTTTCGGCGATGCCGTCAGTGTACGGCCGGCCGGCGGCAAGCATTCTGCCGTCTCGAAAGCCCTCGATGCGGCCGCCGCAGCGCTTGATGCGGGCGACCTGCCGCTTGCCCTCAAGTCTATGGCCGGGCTCGAGCCCGCCGCAGCCGCCGCCGCAGAAGACTGGACCCGGCGCGCAAACCGTCGCATCACGCTCGAACAGGCGCTGGAGGACGTCCGCCTGAGCCTGATCGAAGGGGGGAATTGACGCGCCATGAGCCGGTTTTTCCTGTTCATCATCGTCATCGTCCTCGTCATGGTCGGCGCGGCGCTGTCCTGGCTGGCCTTCAGCCTGCCGGGCGAAGTGACCTTCCCGGTCGGCCAGGAAATCGTCGCCGTCAAATCCGGTGTCGCCGCGATTGCCCTCGTCCTGTTCGGCGGCCTGATCGCGCTGGTCTGGTGGCTTGCCACCGGCCTGCTCGTCCTTCCCGGCCGCATCTCGAAAGCCCGCCGCCTGTCGCGCACCCGCAAGGCCAATGCCGCGCTCGCCGAAGGCCTCCTCGCCGCTGAAGGCGGCGATGCGAAGGCCGCCCTCAAGCTGGCCCGCCGCGCCATGCGCCATGCCGAAGACGAGCGGCTGAAACTGCTGCTCGAAGCGCGCGCCGCCGAAGCGAACGAAGACTGGGCCGGCGCCGAACGGGCGTGGGGCCTCTTGACCCGCCTGCCCGGCGGCCAGCTTGCGGGCCTGCGCGGTTCGGCCACCGCCGCCTCCGAACGCGGCGACCAGCTGACGGCTGAAACCCGCGCCCGCGAAGCCCTCGCCCTCAAGTCCGACGCCGACTGGCCGTTCAATTCCCTCTTCGACCTGCAGGTCTCGAAAGGCGATTGGGACAAGGCGCTCGAAACCCTGGTACAGGGCGAAAAGCGCGCCGAAGTCGAACCTCTCAACGCCAAGCGCCGCCGCGCCGTGCTGCACACCGCCAAGGCGGTCAGCCTTCCGCATACGGAGAAGGTTGCGGCCCAGAAGGCGCTCGCCGAAGCGATCCGCTCCGCGCCCGATTTCCCCCCGGCCGCCTATCACGGCGCCCGCTTCCTGATGACCGATGGCAAGGCGAAAGCCGCGCAGGGCGTGCTCGAACTCGGCTGGAAGGCGCGGCCGCATCCCGCGCTCGCCCAGCTGTCGCGCCGCCTCATTCCGCAGGACACGCGGCAGAACATTTCCGCCCGCCTGAAGGGCCTTGCCGACTGCAATCCGGGCCACCGCGAAAGCCGCATCGTGATGGCGGAGATCGCGATGGACAATGCCGACTGGGTCGGCGCCATCCGCATCCTCGCCCTCCTCGTCGAGGAAAACCCGACCGCCCGTCTCTGCCTCCTGATGGAGCGCGCGCTGAAAGGCTATGGCGACCCGGTCGAGGCTCAGCGCTGGGGCCGCATGGCCGCCTCCGCCTCCCGCGAGGCCGACTGGTCGGACATCGACCCGAAGGGCAATGCCTTCGACTTCGACCGCGCGGCCTGGGGCCGGATGGTCTACGCCTTCGGCGATGTCGGCGATCTCGTCCACCCGCGCTACGAAACCTATGGCCGCGAGCTGGAGGCGGGCCGCGTGCTGGCCCTGCCGATGTCCGAAGATGGCCCGCTCGCCCCGCCGAAAGCGCCGCAAGGACCGCTGACCCAGCCCCTCGACTACGCCCCGGACGAGGATTGACCGGGCCGCCTTTCGGGGTGGCAAAACGGCCTTGCGCCCCCTCCGGCCTGCCAGTATATGCGGGGCCTGCCCGAAACGGCATGCCGCTTTAGCTCAGCTGGTAGAGCACCGCATTCGTAATGCGGGGGTCAGGTGTTCAAGTCACCTAAGCGGCACCATTTTCGGCCTCCCTCCTTTCTTGTCATGGCCGCCGTCCTAGATTGGGCAGCGTGACGGTTGCTGTTGTATTCGGAAGTTCGGGCGGGATTGGCCGCGCGCTGGTTGAGCGCCTGCTGGCGCGGGGGCAGCATGGCCGCGTGTTCGCCGTATCGCGTTCGGGCGCGCCGGCCGAAGGCGCCGAAGCGCGGCGGGCCGATTTCACGCAGGACGCGCAGCTTGCCGACCTAGCGGCAGAGATTGGCGCGGCGGGGCCGGTTTCACTTTGCATCGTTGCGAGCGGGTTCCTTTCCGGGAAGGGCGTGCAGCCGGAGAAGACTTTCCGGGCGCAGGACCTCGAGGCGTTCCGGCGCGTGTTCGAGGCCAACACCTTCGGCCCGGCCCTGATTGCCAAGCACATGCTGGCGCTGATGCCGAAGGCGGAGCGCAGCGTGTTTGCCGCCTTGTCGGCGCGGGTCGGCTCGATCTCCGACAACCGGCTGGGCGGCTGGCATGCCTACCGCGCGTCGAAAGCGGCGCTGAACATGCTGATCCGCAACTATGCGATCGAACAGGCGCGGCGGGCGCCGCATTGCATCTGCGTGGGCCTTCATCCGGGTACGGTGGATACCGCCCTCTCGGCGCCGTTCCAGACCAACGTGCCCGAGGAGCGCCTGCTCACAGCCGTGCAATCGGCCGGGCACCTTCTGGACGTGATCGACCGGCTCACTCCGGACGCATCGGGCAAGTGTTTCGACTGGGCCGGCAAGGAGATTCCCGCCTAAAGCCGGAACTGGCCTTCGATGACCGTGACGGCCTTTCCCGTCAGCTTGCAGCGGTCGCCGTCGAGGCGCACATCGATCCAGGCGCCGCGGCCTGGATAGGCCTGATAGCAGCGGGCGGCGGGGGCACCGAAGTTTTCGGCGAGCACGCGGGCCAGCATCGTGTGCCAGCTGCCGGTGGCGGGATCCTCGTCAATGCCCGAGCCCGGCGCGAAGAAGCGCGAGGTGGCCCCTGCCCCGTCGCCGCCGAGGGCGAAGCAGCCGAAATTGCCGCGGTCCCAGCCGCCGCCGGCGGCGCCGAGCGTCTTCAGCGCGCGGTGATCGGGCGCGAGGGCCTTCACTTCTTCCGGCGTCTCGAACCGCGCGGCATAGAACATGCCGCCCCAGGCTTCGACCGGGCGGGCGCCGAGAGCGGCGGCAATATCGTCCGTAACCGGAACAGGCTTGATCGGCGCGGAGGGAAAATCCATCTCGAGCCGGTCATCAACGAGACGCTTCACGAAAAGGCGGCCGGACTTCACCGTGTCGAAGGCGACGCCGGAGCCTTCATAGCCGGCATGGTTGAAGAGCACATGGGCGGCGGCGAGCGTGGCATGGCCGCAGAGCGGCACTTCGACGGCGGGCGTGAACCAGCGCAGCTTCCAGATGCCTTCGGTCGCGGGCACGATGAAGGCTGTCTCGGCGACGTTGTTCTCGGCGGCGATTGCGAGCAGCGTCTCGTCCGGCAGGAAGGCATCGAGCGGCATGACGCAGGCCTGGTTTCCCTCGAGGGATTTCGAGGCAAAGGCATCGACCTGGAAGAAGGGTAGCGCGGGCATGGGTCTCTCCATCGGGGACCGCCTTGTCGCATGGCGGCGGGCCGGGGGGCAAACGAGGAAATCTGATGGGGCTGTGAGTTCGGCTGATGGCTGCACGGGCGGCCGCAGGTCCGGCGGGGCCGGTGCGGCAGGCGGCTGGGTTACGGATCTGCGGACCGTCTAGGATGTATCCGTGTGCGGAGTGACGGCGCCGCAATGATCGAGGACCATGGCCAGCAGGCGCAAGGGGGCGACGCGGCCCGCGGCGGGCGGCAGCGCGGCGACGCGCGACAGGCCGAGCGTGAAATCGAAGCGCGCGGCGGCAAAGGCGGGCGCGGCGGAGTCGCTGGTCAGCGGCTGCGCGCCGACATGGCGCAGCGTGACGCGGCCCCAGCGGCTGACATGATAGCCATACGGCACGCCGTAGCCATAGGTGCGGCGCACCCAGTTCTTCAGCGCGGCAAGCTGCGCGGCGATCAGTGGCCAGAGCAGCCAGTGGATCAGCGTCAGGTTCGCAGGCGGATGGTGCAGGGAATACATCGAGCCGTGATCATACAACCGGACTGCATGCGGCCGGATTCGCGGAGGGCAAAAAAGTCAGGAAAATTTCAGCGTGCGGACGGACGAGGCCTGGAAAGCTATTGGAATCAGACGTCTGGGTCCCGGCTTTCGCCCGGGATGACATAGTGGGAGGTTGCGAGATTCGGGGAGTTTCGTCGCGCAAGTCGATTCTTGTGCAACATATTTGAGCTCATCCTGAGCGAAGTCGAAGGATGTGCGTGCGCTCCCACGTCAGTGAGCCCGCTCTATCCTTCGACTTCGCTCAGGATGAGCTTCGACTTCGCGGGGATGGGCGCCCCCTACTTGTTCAACTCATCCAGCAGCCAGCCGTGGTGGACAGGGCCGTGGCCCTTGCCGAGGCCCTTGGCGGCTTTCAGCGCGCCGAAGAGATAGGCCCTGCCCTCTTCGACGGCCTGGGGCACCGAACGGCCCTGCGCGAGGCGCGCGGCGATGGCGGAGGCGAGCGTACAGCCGGTGCCGTGGGTGGACGTGGTGTCGAGGCGCGGGCCTTCGAAGATCCATTCGCCGGTGGTGGTCTGCAGCACGTCGTGGATGACCTTGCCGCCGATATGGCCGCCTTTGACGAGGGCGCCGTTGGCGCCGAGTTCGAGCAGCCGGTCGGCGGCGCGGCGCTGGCCGTCGAGGTTCTCCACGGGCTTGCCGGTCAGCACTTCGGCTTCCGGGGCGTTGGGCGTGACGAGGCGGGCACGCGGGACGAGTTCGGAGCGGATGGCGCCGACGGCCCGTTCGTCGACCAGACGGTCGCCGGAGGTGGCGACCATGACGGGATCGATCACACGCGGAATGAGCGGTGCATGCTGGCCAAGGGCTTCGGCGACCGCCTCGACGAGCTGGGCCGAGCCGAGCATGCCGGTCTTGAGGACGTCGGCGCCAATGTCCGCGAGCGTGACCTGGATCTGGCCAAGGACGGCTTCGACCGGCACGGGCCAGACTCCATGGACGCCCTTCGTGTCCTGAACGGTGATCGCGGTGACGGCCGTCATCGCGTAGCCGCCGAGCATGGTGACCGCCTTGATGTCGGCCTGGATGCCGGCGCCGCCGCCGGAATCCGAACCGGCAATGATGAGGACGCGGCCTTGGGGGGTGGTCATGGGGATACCTTCAACGTCATCGTGTTGTTGCCAAGACCCTCACCTCCCACCGCCTCTGGCGGCGGGCCCCTCCTCTCCCATTACATGGGAGAGGGGTTGGCGCTTCGCCTCTTACCCCTCTCCCGCCTCGCGGGAGAGGAGGGACCCATTGCGCAGAAATGGGAGGTGAGGGGCTTTCTTCTTTGACCTAAACCTTGATGCCGGCCTTCTTCGCGTCGGCGAGGAAGGCTTCGAGGCCTTTGTCCGTCAGCGGATGGTTGACGAGACCCTTGATGACCGCGGGCGGGGCGGTCATCACGTCGGCGCCGACGAGGGCGCATTGCTTGACGTGGTTGGCCGTGCGGATCGAGGCGGCGAGGATTTCCGTGTCGAACAGGTAGTTGTCGTAGATCTGGCGGATCTCGGCGATCAGGTCCATGCCGTCGAGGTGGATGTCATCGAGGCGGCCGATGAAGGGCGAGATGAAGGTGGCGCCGGCCTTGGCGGCGAGCAGCGCCTGGTTGGCCGAGAAACAGAGCGTGACGTTGACTTGCGTGCCCTCCCCCGTGAGCGTCTTGCAGGCCTTGAGGCCGTCGAGCGTGAGCGGCAGCTTGACCGTGACGTTGGACGCGATCTTGGCGAGCTTGCGGCCTTCCTTGATCATGCCGTCATAGTCGGTGGCGACGACTTCGGCGCTGACCGGGCCGGGGGTCAGCTCGCAGATTTCCGCGATGACTTCGGCGAAGGGGCGGCCGGACTTGGCGATCAGCGACGGGTTGGTGGTCACCCCGTCGATCAGGCCGGAGGCGGCGAGGTCTGCGATGTCTTTCGTATCAGCCGTGTCGACGAAGAATTTCATGGGTGGGGGTCCAGTCTGGTTCGGAGGCGGGGCGCCGGGGGCGCGGGAATCGGTGCCGCTTCCTTAGCCAATCGCCCGCCCCGATGGAATAGGCGCGCGCCGGGCCCGGAATCGCGAACGCTCCCCCCGTTGCCGGAGGGAGCGTTGCTGTCAGGGCGCCGAAACCTCAGACGGCCGCGCGGCCGATCGAGGTGTAGGAGAAGCCGTAACGGGCCATGTCGTCCGGCGAGTAGATGTTGCGCAGGTCGATGACGATGGGCGACTTCATGGCGGCCTTGACGCGGTCGAAATCGAGCGCGCGGAAGGAGTCCCACTCGGTGATGATGACCATCGCGTCGGCGCCGTCGATCGCCTTGTAGGCGCTGTCGGCATACTCGATGTCCTTCAGGAGGTGGGCGGCTTCCTTCATGGCTTCCGGATCATAGGCGACGACGCGGGCGCCCGCCGCGGTGAGCGCCGGCAGGATGTCGAGCGAGGGGGCGTCGCGCATGTCGTCCGTGTTCTGCTTGAACGCGAGGCCGAGCACGCCGATGGTCTTGCCTTTCACATCGCCGCCCATCGCCGCGATGACCTTGGCGGCCATCGCTTTCTTGCGGGCGGCGTTGACCTCGACGACGGTGTCGACGATGCGCACCGGGCTGCCATAGTCGTTGGCGGTCTTGGTGAGGGCGAGGGTGTCTTTCGGGAAGCAGGAGCCGCCATAGCCGGGGCCGGCGTTGAGGAATTTCTTGCCGATGCGGCCATCGAGGCCGATGCCGCGCGAGACTTCCTGCACGTTGGCGCCGACTTTCTCGCAGAGGTCCGCCATCTCGTTGATGAAGGTGATCTTCACGGCGAGGAAGGCGTTGGCGGCGTACTTGATCAGCTCCGACGTGCGCCGGGCGGTGAACAGGATCGGCGTCTCGTTGAGGAAGAGCGGGCGGTAGAGTTCGCGCATCACCTGGCGGGCGCGCTCGTCATCGGTGCCGACGACGACGCGGTCGGGGATCTTGAAGTCCTTGATGGCGGCGCCTTCGCGCAGGAATTCGGGGTTGGAGACCACCGCGAAGTCGCCGTCAGGCCGCACCTTGCGGATGATCGCCTCGACTTCGTCGCCGGTGCCGACCGGCACGGTCGACTTGGTGACGACGACGGTGAAGCCGGTCATCATCTGGCCGATTTCCTCGGCGGCGCCATAGACATAAGACAGGTCCGCATGGCCATCGCCGCGGCGCGAAGGGGTGCCGACCGCGATGAATACGGCGTCGGCATCCTTCACGGCTTCGGCGGCGTCGGTCGTGAAGAACAGGCGCTCTTCCTTGACGTTCTTGGCGACGAGGTCGTCGAGGCCCGGTTCGTAGATCGGCATGATGCCGGCGTGCAGCTTGTCGATCTTGGACTTGTCCTTGTCGACACAGGTAACGACATGGCCGAAGTCGGCGAAACAGGCGCCAGACACGAGGCCGACATAGCCGGTACCGATGATCGCAACACGCATGGGAAGTCCCTCAATAGAATACAAAGCCGGGTGATCGCGTGCGGGGTGCATTTTTTGGGCCAGAGGGTCAAGGGGCGTTTGCCGCGACGGCAGGCGGGTTGACTCGGGGGCCTGCGGACGACTAGATCAAAACGTGAACAAACTGGAGAGTCCGATGAGCCTGATCTTCTATTCGAACCCGATGTCGCGGGGGCGGATTGCCCGCTGGATGCTGGAGGAGACGGGGGCCGCGTATGAAACGCGCTACCTGCGTTACGGGCCGGAGATGAACACGGACGAATATGCCGCGGTGAACCCGATGCGGAAGGTTCCGGCCATCGTTCATGACGGCCGGGTGGTGACCGAATGCGCGGCGATCTGCCTTTACCTTGCCGATGCCTTTCCGCAGGCGGATCTGGCGCCGCCGGTGGACGACCGCGCGGCGTATTACCGCTGGATGCTGTTCGGCGCGGGGCCGTGGGAACAGGCGAGCACGAACAAGTCGCTCGGCGTCGAAGTAGCGCCCGAGAGGTCAGGCTTTGTCGGTTATGGGGACTTTGACCGGACCCTGCGGGTTCTGCTCGGCCTGGTGCCGAAGCAGGGCTACCTGCTGGGCGCCAAGTTCAGCGCGCTGGATGTGTACCTGGGCGCCCAGATCGGCTGGGGCGTGCAGTTCGGCTCCGTGCCGAAGACGCCGGAGGTGGAGGCGTATGTCGACCGTATCCAGTCGCGGCGCGGGTTCATCCGGGCGAGCGAGATCGACAATGCGGCGGGCGCCGAATACGGGCCGGGCTGAGACGGGTCAGCTGCCGCGCTTCGGCCGGTAGATCGTGGCGGGGCCGACCTTGACGGCGGGCTCCAACCAATCCGGCACGTCACCGTCGAGCACGCGGCCCACGAGGCCATCCGGCGCGCGCTCGGCAAAGAAGCGCATGTCCGGGTCGGACGGACAGACGAGGAGATAGTCGACCTTCGCGGCGGCGATGCGGGCGCGCGCGCCCGCGGGCGGGCCGGTGAAAATGGCGAGCGCGGCGTCGATGCCGGCGGCGTTGCGGTGGTAGTGGCCATAGAGGGCGCTGTGCGGCGTCTCGAGCAACAGGCCGGGGGCATCCGACGCCGGCGCGAGGATGCGGCCGGGTGGCAGCACGTTGAGGGCGGCGTGGATGGCGGCCGGATCGCAGGCTTCGGCCGCCGCGACGATGACCGGCGGGCGGGGCGGAGCGATGGCGGCGCCGGCGACACCCCAGATGGCAGGAATCCCGACCACCACCACACCCAGATACGCGAGGCGCGGCGCGCCGCCCTCGCCCGCGTGCAGGCGCGCGGCCAGCACGGCCAGCGGCAGCACGGCGAACAGCTGACCGAACACGTAGAAACGGGTCTGGTAGAGCGCGAAGACGAGTGAAACCGTCAGCACAAGGAGGAACAGCAGCGCGCTGCGCCGGTCGTCGCCCTTCCAGGCGAGCCAGGCCGACGCGAGGAGGCCGGCGCCGATCGTGCCGAGGCGGAACAGGAATTCATTGAGCTGGCCGTCCAGATACGCCGAAGTGGGGCGGGCTTCGTCGACGCGCGAGAGCCAGAGTTCGCGCGCCTGCGGCGAGAGGCTGTCGAGCGGGTTCGACAGGCAGTGCGGCGCGATCAGTACGACCAGAACCGCGCAGATTGCGGCGACGTTGGCGAGGGCGCCGGCGCGCACGGCGAACGATTTCGATGAGGTGACCTGCGCGGCCAGGCCGAAAGCGGCGCCGCCGGCGAGGCCGGCCAGCAAGGTGGTGGCCGAATGGGCATCGCACCGCGCGATGCCATAGTCGAGCGGCGGAACGGTCAGCAGGAAGGTCGCGGCGAGCACCGCGGCGAAGCTGGCGCCGAACACGACGGCGCCGCGCTGGGCGGGTTCACCGGCGACCATCCAGTCCAGCGCGACGAATACGGCAATGGCGCCGACGAACAGATGCACCTCGACGCCAATGGCGGCCGCGAGCGCAAGGCTGGCGCCAGCGAGCGCCATCGCCGCCGGCGCGCGCGCCCGGCCAGCGAGCGCCGCGACAGCGAGCATCAGGAGGCCAAGCTGCAGGTTGTGATGGTCGATGGCGCCGGGCAGGAAGCGGAAATGGCGGAACAGGACCGCAAAGCCGAACAGGCAGGCGTAAGCCACCACGCCGCGTCCGCCGAGCGCCCGCGCGCCCAACACGAGCGCGCCGGTGACAATCAGCACACTGATCAGCGGCCAGAAGGTAACGGCGATCATCAGCGCGGTGTGCTGGCCGACAAAGGGCGTCAGCGCGACCGCCGTGACGGCCAGCGGCAGGTCGACGAGGCGGGACCAGTGCATCAGCGTGCCGCCCTCTAGCCCGAGACGCGGCTGGACGAGATCGAACCAGCCCTGCCCGTTGAGGAGGTCACGCACCTCGACAAGGCGCATCACATCGTCGCCGTCCGGCCCGATACGGCCGAAGCCGCCGCTCAGCAGGCTGACGATCACGAGACTGGCGAACACGGCCGCGGACAGAAGCAGTCCGGCATGGCGCGCGGCGAAGTCTGCGGGGCGGCTGGGCGCCGTCATCGGGAACTGCCCCTCAATCAAGGCTAACTTAACGAGTGGCGGATATGACATGGAAACATTCACCAAAGACTGAACGCGACCATGTCCGATTCCAGCCGCTACAGCCTCGCCGTGCTCCTGCCCTGCTACAATGAGGGCCTGGCGATTGCGTCGGTGGTGATCGGGTTCCGCAAGGCGCTGCCGGGCGCGCGGATCTATGTCTACGACAACAACTCGACTGATGACACGGCGCAGCAGGCGGCAATCGCCGGCGCGACGGTCATCACCTGCCGCCGGCAGGGCAAGGGCAATGTCGTGCGCCAGATGTTCGCCGACATCGAGGCCGACATCTACATCATGGCCGATGGCGACGGCACCTATGATGCTGCGGCGGCGCCGCGCATGGTCGAGGCGCTGCTATCAGACCGCTCGGACATGGTGGTCGGCACACGCCGCAACATCACCGAAGACGCAGGCCGGCGCGGCCATGCGCTCGGCAACCAGCTGTTCAACCGCATCTACCAGGCGATGTTCGGACGCGACTTCACCGACATCTTCTCGGGCTACCGCGTGTTCACGCGCCGGTTTGCCAAGAGCTTCCCGGCGAACTCCGCGGGCTTCGAGATCGAGACGGAAATGTCCGTCCACGCCTCGACGCTGCGCTTGCCCGTGACCGAGATCGAGTTCGACTATGGCAGGCGCGTCGAAGGCTCGGCGAGCAAGCTGTCGACCTTCCGGGACGGCGCGCGCATCCTCACCATGATGGCGATGCTGCTGAAGGAGACCAAACCTTTCGTGTTCTTCGGCGCAATCGCGGCCTTCCTGTTTGCGGCGACAAGCGCGCTGATGCTGCCGATCACGATCGAGTTTTTCGAGACGGGGCTCGTGGAACGCATCCCGACCGTCATGCTGGCGATGACGCTGCTGGTTGGCGCGATGCTGTCGCTCTCCTGCGGCATCATCCTCGACTCGGTATCGCGGGCGCGCATCGAGCAGAAGCGCATCTTCTATCTCTCGCAGGCGCCAGCCCGCGGCGAGCGTGCCTTCTTCGGCGCGCAGCCGATCGAGGAACGCGAGGCGCCGATGCGCGGCACAGGATTCTGAGATGCGCCGGGAACTGACGAACCGCATCCGCTTCGTGCTGGAGGACGTGGTGCCGCCGGTACTGCGCGACAGCGGATTGTTCCGCGCGGCCGCCGGCATGGCCTGGGGCCGCCACGTGGACCACCTGGCGCGCTTCCGCGAACGGGCGGCTTTCCTCACCGATGCAGAATACGAAGCGCTCTACCGCGAACATCCGCGCGTGCATGAGGACACCGACAATTCCGAGGCCTGCATCCGGGCGATTGCCGCCGATGTGGTCGGCGCGGGCGTCGTGGATGTCGGCTGCGGCACCGGCGCGCTGCTGCGGCGCATCAAGGCGGTGCGGCCGGAACTTACAGCGTTGACCGGCATCGACTTCGTGATCGAACCCGATGTGCGCGATGACGGCATAGACTATGAGGCGGCCAAGGTGGAAGCCCTGCCCTATCCGGACAAGATGTTCGACACGGTCGTGTGCACGCATGTGATCGAGCATGTGGTGGACTACCGCGCCGCGATCGCCGAGCTGCGCCGGGTGACGCGGCGGCGGCTGATCATCGTGGTGCCGCGCGAGCGGAATACCGCTACACGTTCAACCCGCACCTCAATTTCTTTCCGTATACGCACAGCTTCCTGCGCGCGATGATGCCGGTGCCGGACAATTACGTTTGCCGGAATATCGGGCGCGACATCTATTACCGCGAGGACATCGCGTGAAGGGCTTGCCGCTGCACCTGATGGGCCTGCTGGTCGCCACGCCGTTCCTGATCGCGGCGGGACAGGTGATGTTCAAGATCACCGGGCAGCGCCTCGCCGATTTCCCGGGCCAGCCGGTGCAATCGGCGATGCTGAGCCCGGTTTTCCTCGGCGCGCTCGCCCTCTATGGCGGCGCGACGCTGCTCTGGGTCTACGTGCTGAAGAGCGTGCCGCTGTCCTACGCCTATTCCTTCATGGCCCTGACCTTCGTGATCGTGCCGGTCATGGCGCACCTCTGGCTCGGCGAAGCGCTGAGCGCCCGCTACTATCTCGGCATGGGCCTCGTGCTCGCGGGTCTCTTCACGCTCTGGTCGTAGCTCAGATTTCCTGGTTGTAGGCGCCAACTTCCTTGTGCTTGCCGAGGCGGGGTTTCACTTCCTTGTGGAAGAGATCCTTCATGTCGGCTTCCGAGGCCATGGACTCGACCACGACGACGAGCTCAGGCTTGTTCGACGAGGCGCGCACGAGCACCCATGAGCCGTCTTCCAGCGTCACGCGGGCGCCGTTGACGGTGTTCACGTCGACGACCTTCCGTCCAAGGATGGTCGAGCCGGCAAGCGACTTGTACTCCTCGACCATCTTGTCGATGATGCCGTACTTCACCTCGTCGCCGCAATGGGGCGACATGGTGAGCGAGGTGTAGGCAACGCCGAGCTCGCCCTTCAGGTCGGCCATCGTCTTGCCGGGGTTGCGGTCGAGCATTTCGAGCACCGCTTTGGCCGCAACGAGGCCGTCGTCATAGCCGAGGCCGATCGGCGGACGGAAGAAGAAGTGGCCGGACTTCTCGAAACCGGCGAGCGCGCCGAGTTCGGTGGTGCGGCGTTTGATGTAGGAGTGGCCGGTCTTGTAATAGTCGACGGTCGCGCCGTTGGCTTTCAGGACCGGGTCGGTCTTGTAGAGGCCGGTCGATTTCACATCGACGACGAACTTGGCGTTCGGGTAGTTCTTCGACAGGTCGCGCGCCAGCATCAGGCCGATCTTGTCGGCGTAGATTTCCTCGCCGGTATTGTCGACCACGCCGCAGCGGTCGCCGTCGCCGTCGAAGCCGAGCACGACATCGGCGCCGTGCGCCTTCGCCGCGAGCGACATCTCGTGCAGCATTTCATGGTCTTCCGGGTTCGGATTGTATTTCGGGAACGTGTTGTCGAGGTTGCAATCCATCTCGATCACTTCGGCGCCGAGGCCGCGCAGCACGTCGCCTGCGAAGGCGCCGGCCGTACCGTTGCCGCAGGCCGCGACGACTTTCAGTTTCCGGGTCAGCTTCGTGTCGCCGACAATGGCGTTGATGTATTTCTCGCGGATGCCGTCGACGCGCGTGTGCTTGCCCCCTTCCCGCACCACGAACTTGCCGTTCATGACGATGTCTTTCAGGCGGCCCATTTCGTCCGGGCCGAAGGTGAGCGGGCGGTTGGCGCCCATCTTGACGCCGGTCCAGCCGTTCTCGTTGTGCGAGGCGGTGACCATGGCGCAGCAGGCGGCGTCAAGCTCGAACTGGCTCCAGTAGACCATCGGGGAGAGCGCGAGGCCGACATCCATCACTTCGCAGCCACCGGCGACCAGGCCGAGCGTGAGCGCGTTCTTGATCGGCTGGCTGATCGAGCGGAAGTCGTGGCCGGTGACGACGGTGGGCTTCACGCCCAGTTCGTGGAACAGGGTTGCCATGCCGAGGCCGAGGGCCTGGACGCCGGTGAGGTTCAGCTCCGGAGCCTTCGCATGGCCGATACCGTTGAACCACCAGCGCGCGTCATATTCGCGGAAACCCGTGGGCTTGACCAGCGGCAGGATCTCGAATTCGAGCGTGTTCGGGGCGATATCGGTACGCGGTTTCGGCAACATCTGTCTCTCCGTGAAACGGGTTTTGCGCGCTGCGGCGGGCAGCGCGGGATCTGGCCAAGCTTTTGCAGCTTTCGCGCCACAGGGGAAGTGTGCGGCCTGCGCTCAGGCCGATGCGCGCAGGAAGCGCGTGATCCAGGATGCCAGCAGCGCGCGGTCGAGACCGGCTTCGAGCGAGGCTATGGCCGCATCGGCGGCCGCCTCCCCGAGTGAACCGCTGCGGCGGGCCCCGTAGAGAGCGGCGGCATAGCCGGGCGAAAACTCGGGATGGCACTGGAAGCTGATGGCGGGGAAGTCGCGGTAAAGGAGGCCGGCATAAGGCGTGAAGTCAGAGCGGGCGATGACGTCCGCGCCGGGAGGCAGCTCGACGACCTGGTCCTGGTGGCTGACGGCGATACTGACGGACGGCGGGCATGGTGTGCCGGACCAGTCCGGACACTGAACAATCTCGTAGGTATGACGCCCGACACCCCAGCCCTTGGGCGACTTGATGACCTTGCCGCCGAGCGCTTCGCCCATGATCTGGTGGCCGAAGCAGATGCCGACTTGCGGCGTATTGCTGTGGGCGGCGGCGCGGATGAAATCGCTGAGCGGCGCGATCCACGGCTCGGGGTCGTACACGCCGGCGGGTGAGCC
Organism: Acidobacteriota bacterium; assembly: GCA_016712445.1. Taxonomy (NCBI): domain Bacteria; kingdom Pseudomonadati; phylum Acidobacteriota; species Acidobacteriota bacterium. The sequence continues at coordinate 738,791 of JADJRB010000001.1, forward strand.
GGTGTAGAGCACGGCGTCCAGCGATGCAGGATCCGGCAGGTCCCCTCCCTTGATGACCGAGACGGTCTCGCAGGTGATGCCGGAATCAGCGCCGGCGATCATCCGGCGGAACATTGAAGGGTAGTCCTCGAACTGGTCGCGGATCGGCGCCGGCACCAGCCCGGTTTCGATGATGGTCAGCTTCATGGCGCCTACTCCGCGGGCACGTCTTCGATTTCGCGCACCTCGGGCTGTACGAGGAAGCCGCCGGACTGGCGCGCCCAGAGCTCCGCATAAAGACCACCTGCCGCAACGAGCTCGGCATGCGTGCCCTGCTCCACGATCCGGCCCTGATCGAGCACGATAAGCCGGTCCATCGCGGCGATGGTCGACAGGCGGTGGGCGATGGCGATGACGGTCTTTCCCTCCATCAGCTGGAAGAGATGTTCCTGGATCGCGGCTTCGACCTCTGAGTCGAGCGCAGAGGTCGCCTCGTCGAGGATGAGGATCGGCGCATCCTTCAAGAAGATGCGCGCGATGGCGATGCGCTGGCGCTGGCCGCCGGAGAGTTTGACGCCGCGTTCGCCCGAATGAGCGTCGAGCCCGCGCCGGCCCTTGGCGTCTTCCAGGCCAGCGATGAAGTCCAGCGCGGCCGCCTGCCCTGCGGCGCGGCGCACATCATCGTCACTAGCGCCGGGGCGGCCATAGGCGATGTTCTCGCGGATCGAGCGGTGAAGGAGCGAGGTGTCCTGCGTGACCACACCGATCTGTGCCCGGAGGGAGTCCTGCGTGACGCCCGCTATATCGTGGCCGTCCACGAGGATGCGCCCGCTTTCGGCGTCGTAGAAGCGCAGCAGCAGGTTGGTCAGCGTCGTTTTGCCGGCGCCCGAACGCCCGACGAGACCGATCTTCTCGCCGGGACGGATGGCCAGCGAGAGATCCTCTATGACGCCTGCTCCCTTTCCATAGTGGAAGGTCAGGTGCTCGAAGCGGATGTCGCCTTTGACCGGCGGGAGCACGGCGGCGCCGGGCGCATCCTGCACGGCGACCGGTTTGTCGAGCATCGACATGCCATCATAGACGACACCGATATTTTCGAAGAGACCCGCGACTTCCCACATGATCCATTGCGACATTGCCTTGATGCGCAGCGACAGGCCGACCGCCACCGCCACGGCGCCTGCGCCGATCAGGTTGCCCATCCAGAGATAGATGCCGATGCCCGCGATGAGGCAGATCAGCAGCGAATTGTTCAGGTAGACGATGACGTTGAAGGCCGTGACCATCCGCATCTGGCGGTACACCGTGCCAAGAAAGCCGGTCATGCTGTCCTTGGCATAGGTCGCCTCGTTGCCCGAATGGGCGAACAGTTTCACGGTCTGGATGTTCGTGTACGAATCAACGATGCGGCCGGTCATCACCGAACGCGCGTCGGCCTGCGCTTCGGAAATCTTGCCGAGACGCGGCACGAACCAGCTGACGACCAGACCGTAGACAATGGCCCAAAGGATCAGCGGCAGGGTCAGGCGAGGATCCGCCGAGGCGACGAGGGCCAGCGATGTGACGAAATACACGATGATGAAGACGAAGACGTCGAGCACCTTCATCACCACTTCGCGCACGGCGAGCGAGGTCTGCATCACCTTCGTGGCGACTCGGCCGGCAAATTCGTTGCCGAAGAAGTTCATCGACTGGCCGAGCATCTGGCGGTGCATGCGCCAGCGTGCGCTCATCGGCACGTTGCCCATGAGGCCCTGGTAGATGATCAGGCTGTTGAGCAGCGTCACCAGCGGCAAGCCGATGAGGATGAACCCCGCCATCAGGGCGAGGCGCCCGCCTTCCCGGTCGAGGAAGCCTTCGCGGTCGGCCGACGAGAGCCAGTCGACGATGCCGCCAAGGAAGCCGTAGAGCGCCACTTCGCCGACCGCGATGATGGCGGTGAGCAGCGACATCGCGACCAGCCAGGGCGCCGCGTCGCGGATATAGTGCCAGACGAAAGCGCGGAAGCCGCGCGGCGGCACGCCGGCGCGGGTTTCCGGGAAAGGCTCTATATGGCGTTCAAAAAAGCGGAACATGGCCGCCCCATTTGGCGCGGCGCGGGCCGCAGAACAAGGTGCGCCGGGCGTTTAGCGCGCGGCGTCTTCCTCCATCGCGAGCTGCGTTTCGAAGGCCTTTTCCATCGCGGAGTTGAAGGCCTGCAGCGCGCCGGGGTCCACGAACGCATTGGCGTCGCCCGCCATCAGGCGCGCCCGCCGTTCCTTCAGGCCGAAGAAATTGTCGTGGTTGGCGAGAAAAATGTCGGCCTCGAAGGTGCGCACCTTCTCGAACGTTTCCCAGTAGGCCTCGACCATGCCGGGATAGGATTCCGGCACGAGCTTCTGGCCCGCGACAGTGGAACTGCAATGGAAGAAAGCCGTGTGCGGCGCGCCGTCCGCGCCCGTGACCGGGAGGGTCCAGGAGGTGCAGCCGGGCGAATGGCCGGGGGTGAGATGCGCGGTCATCGTGACGCCGCCGAGGGTCAGCGCCTCGCCGTCCGCGATGACGCGGTCGACGCGCACAGGCGGGAATTTCATGCCGCCCGAGGGACCGAAGCCGATGTCGCCGGCTTCGAGATAGGGCTTGTCTGCCGCGCTGGCGACCATGACGGCGCCGGTTGCGCGCTGCAGGCCGGCAAGGCCGCCCGCGTGGTCGATATGGGCGTGGCTGTTGAGCAGGTATTTGACGTCGCCGGGGTCGAAGCCGAGGGCGCGGATATTGTCGAGGATCAGCGGCGCGGACTGCGGCAGGATGCCGTCGATCAGGAAGTGGCCGTCCGGTGTGGTGATGAGGAACGCGCTGACCGTGTCGGTGCCGACATAATGGATATTGCCGATCACGGTGAAAGCGGGGGCCGGATCATTCCAGCCCATGTTGACGGAGATCTCGTCAAGCGGCGCGGCCGTGGCTGCATCGATCTCGGCATCGGAGGCCAGCGGCGCGGCTGGTTCGGCGAGGGCCGGCGCAGCTTGGGGCGCGGGCGGCGCAGGGTGGTGACAGGCGCCGGACAGGATGAGGGATGCAGCGGCGAGTGCGATGCGCATGGACTTGCTCCGGGCGGGCTATTGGTTGGACGCGATCCAGGCTTTCACCTGCGCGTCGAGCACATCGAGCGGCACGGCGCCCTGCCCGAGCACGACATCATGGAAGGCGCGGATATCGAACTTGTCGCCCAGCGCGGCCTCGGCCTCGGCGCGCAGGGCGCTGATCTTGAGCTGGCCGATCTTGTAGGCGGTCGCCTGGCCGGGCCAGCCGATATAGCGGGTGACCTCGGTCTTGATGTTGAGCGGCGCGAGGGCGGAGTTCTCGAAGAAGCAGGCTTCGGCCTCTTCGCGTGTCCAGCCGTACCAGTGCAGGCCGGTGTCGGCGACGAGGCGGCAGGCCCGCCACATTTCCATCGAGAGCGCGCCGAAGCGCTCATAGGGCGTCTTGTAAATGCCGGCTTCGCCCGCGATGCGCTCGGCATAGAGGCCCCAGCCTTCGCCGAAGGCGGTGGCGTAATACTCCTGCCGGAAACGCGGCTGGCCTTCCATCTCCTGCGCGAGGGCGATCTGAAGGTGGTGGCCCGGCACGGATTCGTGGGCCGAGAGTGCCGGCAGCTCGTAAAGCGGTCGCTGCTCGAGCGCATAGGTATTGACCAGGTAGCTGCCCATTCGGCCTTCGCCCGGGTCGCCCTGCACGTAGCGGCCGGTCGTGTAGCCGGGCGCGATCGACAGCGGGACGGGATCGACCGTGTAGCCGAGCTTCGGCAGGTGGCCGAACAGCGTGGGCAGGATGTAGTCGATCCGGCCGGTGATCTCCTTCGCCTTGTGCATCAGCTCGGCGTCGGTCTTGGCGTAGAATTGCGGATCGGTGCGCAGGAAGGCCTGGAACTCGGCAAAGCTGCCCTTGAAGCCGGTTTCGGCGATGACCTTGTCCATCTCGCCGCGGATGCGGGCGACCTCGTCGAGGCCGATCTGGTGGATTTCTTCAGGGCTGTAGCCGGCGCCGGCAGTGTGGAGCTCGACTTCGGCGGCGTAGACTTCCTTGCCGTGCGGCAGGTTCGCGATGCCGGCCTCTGTGCGGGCGGCCGGGGCATAGGTCAGGTCGATGAAGCGGGCGGTGTCGCGGTAGGCCTGGATGGCGCGCGCCGTGGCGGCAAGGCCCTCGGCGCGCAGCCTCGCGGCCGTCTCGGGCGGGATCGTATCGGGCAGCGCGCGGAGCGGCGCGTAGAGCTCGCTCTTCGAGGGATCATCGATGATCTGCGCCTCGATCTGCTCGCGGGTGGTCGCCAGCGGATCCTTGTAGGAGGTCCAGCCGGTAGTGATGCCGCGGGCCATGTTGACCCGGTTTTCGGCGAAATAGCGGGGTACATCGTCCAGCCTCTGGACCCAGGCAGCTGCGTCGGCTTCGTCCTTGATGCGCAGCCGCATGGCAGCAAAGATCGGCTCGGCATGGAAGCCCCAGTCGCCCGTGAAGGGGATGCGGCCGAGGTCCATGTCCGCCGACAGGATCTCGTCATGCAGGAGGCGTTTGAGGATGGCGGCGTCGACGGTGCGCTCGGTCTCGGTTGCCTCGATCTCCTCCAGCAGTGTGCGGGCGGTCATCGCTCTCGTGTCCACGTCACGCCGGCGGACATGCCCCCATCCGGTGGGCGCCGTGCCGGCCGCGCGGGCCGCTTCGCCGGGATCACCCGCCAGAACGAACGACTCATAGGCCTCGACGAGGGGATCAAGCGGATCGGCAAAGGCAGGCGCCGAAAGCGCCAGAATGCATGCCGCGAGGACAGCTGGTTTCATAATGTCGCTCCTGTCTGGGCGTGCGTTGACACGACCATAGAGGCGCCTAGAAGGCAGAGCCAAGTGTTTTCACGGCACGCAAGGATTCGTCTGCATGTCCAGCGCCCCGAAGGCTGACTCCCGGCCGCTCTCCCCTCACCTGCAAGTCTGGCGTTTTCATGCCACGATGGCTGCCTCGATCACGCACCGGATCACCGGCATGGGCCTGTATGGCGGCACGCTGCTGATCGCCGTCTGGCTGGCGGCGTTGGCGAGCGGGCCGGACGCCTATGCAACGGTGGAGGCGGTGGCCTTCTCGATCCCCGGCCAGGTGCTGCTGTTCCTGTGGGCCTATGCGGTGCTCTTCCACTTCGCCAATGGCATCCGCCACCTCGTCTGGGACGGCCCCGGCGCCGGTTTCGACCCGAAGGTTGCGAGCCAGGTTTCCATTTTCAACTACATCTTTGCGCTGGCCGGGGCGATCGCCCTGATGGCCGCCGCGATGATGGCCTGAGGCGCTCAGATGTCCAACACGCCCTACGTGACCCCGATCAAGACCGCCCGCGGCCTCGGCGCCTCGAAGACCGGCACCAGCCACCACATCCGTCAGCGCGTGTCGGCGCTCGCGCTGATCGTGCTGGTGCCGTGGTTCCTGTTTTCGGTGATGAAGGCGGCCCTTGGCGGCTACAGCGATGCGCTCGCCTGGGTCAGCGCACCGCTCAACGCAACCCTCCTTATACTGACGGCCGGCGCGGCGTTCTATCACATGCGCCTCGGCATGCAGGCCGTCATCGAAGACTATATTGGAAAGCCAGGCACCCGCGCGGCGCTCCTGATCCTCAACACCTTCTTCGCCGCCGGCCTGTTCGGCGTCGTGGTGATGTCGGTGCTGAGCATCTGGACGGGCCGCTGACGCACGAGGCGAGATAGGCAGGACATGAGCAACTATACCTGGACGGACCATACCTACGATGTCGTCGTTGTCGGCGCGGGCGGCTCTGGCCTGCGCGCAGCCCTCGGCGCGGCCCAGGCGGGCCTGCGCACGGCGTGCATCACCAAGGTGTTCCCGACCCGTTCGCACACGGTGGCGGCCCAGGGCGGCATTGCCGCCTCGCTCGGCAACATGTCCGAGGACAGCTGGAAGTGGCACATGTACGACACCGTCAAGGGTTCCGACTGGCTCGGAGACCAGGACGCGATCGAATACCTCGTGCGGGAAGCACCGGCGGCGGTCTATGAACTCGAGCACTGGGGCATGCCCTTCTCGCGCACCGAGGAAGGCAAGATCTACCAGCGCGCCTTCGGCGGCATGACCCGCGAATTCGGCAAGGGCCCGGTGCAACGCACCTGCGCGGCGGCCGACCGAACCGGCCACGCCATGCTGCACACCCTGTACGGTCAATGCGTGCGCGAAGACACCGAGTTCTTCATCGAATATCTCGCACTCGACCTTATCATGAACGAGGAAGGTGCCTGCGTCGGGGTGACCGCCTGGAAGCTCGATGACGGCACGCTGCACCGCTTCCGCGCGCAGAAGACCATCCTCGCCACCGGCGGCTACGGCCGCGCTTACTTCTCATGCACCTCGGCCCACACCTGCACCGGCGACGGCAATGCGATGGTGCTGCGCGCCGGCCTGCCGCTGCAGGACATGGAATTCGTGCAGTTCCACCCAACCGGCATTTACGGCTCGGGCTGCCTGATCACCGAGGGGGCGCGCGGCGAAGGCGGCTACCTGACGAACTCCGAAGGCGAGCGCTTCATGGAGCGCTATGCGCCGTCCGCGAAAGACCTTGCCTCGCGCGATGTTGTCTCGCGCGCGATGACGATGGAAATCCGCGAAGGCCGCGGCGTAGGTTCGGAGAAGGACCACATCTACCTCCACCTGAACCACCTTTCGCCGGAAACCCTGCACGCGCGCCTGCCGGGCATCTCGGAGACCGCGAAGATCTTCGCCGGCGTCGACATCACCAAGGAACCCATCCCGGTGCTGCCGACGGTGCACTACAACATGGGCGGTATCCCGACGAACTATCACGGCGAAGTGCTGACCAAGAAGAACGGTGATCCGGATTCGGTCGTGCCCGGCCTGATGGCCGTGGGCGAAGCAGCCTGTGTGTCCGTACACGGCGCAAACCGGCTCGGCTCCAATTCGCTGATCGACCTCGTCGTGTTCGGCCGCGCGGCCGGCCTTCGCTGCGGCGCGACGACTGAAGCCGGCGCCCGCCAGGCCGAAATGAGCGACCGGTTCACCGACAGCCACCTCGCCCGCTTCGACAAGCTGCGCAATTCGTCGGGTGACCAGCCGGTCGCGAAGTTGCGCCTCGAGATGCAGAAGGCGATGCAGTCCGACTGCGCCGTGTTCCGCACGGGGTCGGTGCTGAAGGAGGGCGTCGACGCGATCGACGCGCTTTACAAGAAGCTCCCCGGCCTGGATGTGCGCGACCGTACGCTGGTCTGGAACACCGACCTCGTCGAGGCGATCGAGTTCGACAACCTGATCTGCCAGGCTGCGGTCACCGTGAACTCCGCTGCCAACCGCCAGGAAAGCCGCGGCGCGCATGCGCGAGAGGACTTCTCGGACCGCAATGACGAGACGTGGATGAAGCACACGCTCGCCTGGGTCGACGGTGCTGGCAAGGTGACCATCGATTACCGCCCCGTGCACGAATACACGCTGTCCAACGACATCGCCTATATCGAGCCGAAAGCGCGGGTGTACTGATTGAATTGCCGGACATGGCACGGAGGGAGGGATGAGTGAATACAAGTCCGTATCCGTCCGTGCCGGAAGGCAGAAGAAGGAAGAGAAGAAGCTGCTCGGCCGGGGCATGAAACTGGTCGACGATCCGCATCAGGCGGACATCGCCGACCTCGCTGCCCAGATCGAAGCCGCCTGCAACAGACTACATGAAGAAGGCTACGACGTGATCTCCATACTGCCCTCCGTAAGCGGACATTCCGAAAAAGGCGTCATCAGCCAGGGCGGTTATGGATTCGGATTCAGCGTCACCGATGGCGCGGTGATCACCGCCCGGCGCCGCGTCCCGTAATTCTAGCGACAGATTCAGGAACACGACATGGTTGAGCTGACCCTCCCGAAGAATTCCAAGGTCCAGAAGGGCAAGACCTGGCCGAAGCCGCAGGGCGCGACGAACCTGCGCGAGTTCCGCATCTATCGCTACAGCCCCGAGGAAAAGGCCAACCCGCGCTGGGACACCTATTGGGTGGACATGGACCGGGCCGGCACGATGATCCTCGACGTGCTGCTTTATATCAAGAACAACATCGATCCGACGCTGGCCTTCCGCCGGTCCTGCCGCGAAGGCGTGTGCGGCTCGTGCGCGATGAACATTGCCGGGCGCAACACGATCGCCTGCACCAAGGGGTTCGATGACCTGCCGGGCGGCGTCATCTCGATCAGCCCCCTGCCCCACCTGCCGGTGATCCGCGACCTGATCCCGGACCTGACCAACTTCTATGCGCAACACGCCTATGTGCAGCCTTACCTCAAGACCGATACGCCGACTCCGGAGAAGGAGTGGCGCCAGTCCGAACAGGACCGCACGCAGCTTGACGGCCTCTACGAGTGCATCCTGTGCGCTTCATGCTCGACCTCGTGCCCGTCCTATTGGTGGAACGGCGAGAAATATCTCGGCCCGGCGGCCCTGCTTCAAGCCTATCGCTGGCTGATCGATAGCCGCGACGAGGCGACCGGCGAGCGGCTCGACGCGCTGGAAGATCCGTTCAAACTGTACCGCTGCCACACGATCATGAACTGCGCGCAGGTCTGCCCGAAAGGCCTCAACCCCGCGCAGGCGATCGCCAAGATCAAGCACATGATGGTCGAGCGGGTGAGCTGAGGCTCTCCCCTCACCTACCCTCAAACGGATCCCGCATCAGGATGACGTCTTCGCGCTCCGGCGACGTGGAAACGAGTGCGCACGGCTTGCCGACGAGCTCCTCGAGGCGGCGCACGTAGACCACCGCTTCCGCCGGCAGGTCCGCCCAGGAGCGCGCACCGCGGGTGGATTCGCTCCAGCCCTTCAGGGTTTCGTAGACGGGCTCGACCGCAGCCTGGTCGGTGAGGCCGGCAGGGAAATAGTCGATGGTCTTGCCGTTCAGCTTGTACGCCGTGCAGACCTTGATCTCGTCAAAGCCGTCCAGCACGTCGAGCTTGGTGAGGGCGAGGCCGGTGACGCCCGACGTAGCGCAGGCCTGCCTGACCATCACCGAGTCGAACCAGCCGCAGCGGCGCGGACGGCCGGTATTGGTGCCGAACTCGTGGCCGACAGTGCCGAGGCGCTGGCCGATTTCATTGGCCTGCTCGGTGGGGAACGGGCCGGATCCGACGCGCGTGGTGTAGGCCTTGGCGAGGCCGAGGACATAGGAGATGGCGCCGGGACCGACGCCGGAGCCTGCGCTGGCATTGCCTGCGACGACGCTGGACGAGGTGACGAACGGGTATGTGCCGTGGTCGACGTCGAGCATGACGCCCTGCGCGCCTTCGAACAGGATGCGCCTGCCCTTGCGGACCTGCTCGTCGAGCACCTTCCAGACAGGCTGCGCATAGGCGAGGATCTGCGGGGCGATCTTCAGCAGCTCGGCCTTCAGCTGCGCGCCGTCTGGCTCCGGCAGGTCGAGGCCGATGCGCAGGGGGCGGTGGTGGGCGAGGAGGCGCTCGATCTTCATGTCGAGCGCGGCGGGGTCTGCGAGGTCCGCCACGCGGATGGCACGGCGGCCGACGCGGTCTTCGTAGGCGGGGCCGATTCCGCGCTTGGTGGTGCCGATCTGGGCGGCGCCGAGGGCCCCTTCCCGCGCAGCGTCGATATCCTTGTGCCAGGGCAGGATCAGCGAGGCATTGTCGGCAAGGATGAGGCTTGCCGGCGAGACGTCGACGCCCTGTTTGCGGATGCCATCAATCTCGGTCAGCATGTGCCAGGGGTCGACGACGACCCCGTTACCGATGACGGAAAGCTTGCCGCCGCGCACGAGGCCGGACGGCAGCAGCGCGAGTTTGAAGGTCTTGCCGTCAATGACGAGCGTGTGGCCGGCATTGTGCCCGCCCTGGAAGCGGACGACCACATCGGCGCGTGCCGACAGCCAGTCGACGATCTTGCCCTTGCCTTCGTCGCCCCACTGGGCGCCTACGACGACGACACCTGCCATGTTCCGCTCCGTTTGCAGCCGCGGCGACAAGGGCAGGAATTGGCGTCAAATTGCAAGGGACAGATGCGCGCGGGGGCTAATCGTCAAAGCGGTAGCGGACGCGCACGCCGACATTGTCGAGGCCTTGGTTACGGCCATCGCCAAGGATCTGGCCGTGGCTGAGGTGTTCGTACATCAGCTGCACGCCCCACTTCTCTCCAATGTCGCGGTTCAGCGACAGGTTGGTGCGGAACAGGTCGCGCGAACCGAGGAAGACCTTCCGGGCAGAGATCGGGTCGTTGCGGGGATCGCCCTGCGGATACGGGAACTCGAGTTCGCCGTCATGGATGACGTAGCCGAAGCCCGGCTCGAACGACCAGCCTTCGGCGAACTTCCATTCCCATTCGAGTCCGGCGCCGCCGAAACTCGTGTCGCCCGCAGTATTGACGCTTGCCACGATGTAGGGGCGCGGGCTCCAGACAAAGTCGAGAAGGTCCGGCGACTTGAACACGATCTCGCCGTTGATGTTCGGTCCGCCTTCCTTGTCGGCATTGTCGCAATCGAGCACGCACATGTTGTGCTGGACAACGCCGATACGGATCTCGTCCAGAGCCCCCGCTTCGGCGGCAAGGGCCGGCAGGACGGCAAGTGACAGGCTAAGGGCAAGACGGCGCATGGACGATCCTTCATGACATTCCAGTCAGAACGCATCACGCCCATGCGCCGTTCCCGTCAAGCCAGTTCAGGCTCTGCCGGTACCCGAACCCAGCGCAAGGTGGCTTCGGCGACACGTTTTCCGAAGAGCTCGGCGGTTTCAAGCTCATAGCGGTCCGGTGTCTGGTCGGCCGGCAGATCGGTCAGGGCCTGGACGGCGAGCCCCAGAAAGTGGCCAGCCCGGTTATGCGCGGTTGCAAAATCGCTCTTCGAGGAATTGTAGCCGCTGGGTACGTCCGCGCCGACCCAGACCATGCCATGCTGCGCGGCGAGCGTCGCGAACTGCTGGAGCGTGACGGTCTTGTCGCCCGACAGCGAGCCCGAGACGGTGAAGCCGGCGGCGATCTTGTTGGCCCAGTCACGCGTGAACCAGGCTTTCGAGGTCGCGTCGATGAAGGTTTTCATCACGCCGGAGGCAGAGCCCATATAGGTCGGCGCGCCAAAGATGATGGCATCCGCTTTGGCGAGTTCGCCCCAGGGTCCCCTCGCGGGGTCGGCGAGATCCTCGGCCCTGTAGAGCGTCACCCGTGTGCCGGGCGCAGAGGATGCGCCCTTGCGCACGTGTTCGGCCACCTTGGCGGTGTGGCCGTAACCGGAGTGATAGACGATGGCGATGTTGGACATGACAAATCCCTTTCTGTTGCCCGGAACAGATAGGGCGGGCCGTCCCGAGATCAGCCCGCCCCTTTTGGATAGGATTTATGCGCGCCCCGCATGCCCGGGGCGTTGGCGCGTCAGAAGTTCAGCACCTTTGCATACCGCACTTGAGGCAGGGCATCGAGTTTCTCCAGCACGCCGGCCGGCGGCATCGAGTCGATACCAACGAGCGCAATGGCTTCGCCGCCCGCGGCCTGGCGGCCGAGGTGGAAGGTCGCGATGTTGACCTTCGCCTCGCCGAGCATCTGGCCGAGGGCGCCGATGAAGCCGGGCTTGTCGAGGTTGTTGACGTAGAGCGTGAAGGGCGAGAAGTCGCCTTCGAGCGCCATGCCCTTGACCTCGACGATGCGCGGCTTGCCGCCGATCAGCGCGCCGGCGAGCGTGCGCCAGCCACCTTCCGGCGAGTTCTTCGTCGCCTTGGTCTTCACCTTGATGCGGATAAGGCTGTCATAGATCGGGCTGGTCTCGGTCTTGGTCTCGGTCAGCTTTACGCCGCTTTCGGCGAGGATGGCCGGGGCGGAGACCATATTGACGTCGCCGCGCGAGGCCCGCAGCAGGCCGGACAGGAGCGCAGCCGTAAGCGGCTTGCGGTTGAGCTCGGAGACTTCGCCTTCGTATTCGATGACGACTTCATCATATCCGTAGTCGGATATTTGCCCGGCGAAGGAACCGAGCTTTTCAGCGAGCGCGGCGAAGGGTTTCAGGCGGGGCGCCTCCTCGGCGGTGACCGACGGCATGTTGAGCGCGTTGGTAACGGCGCCGGTGAGGATATAATCCGCCATCTGTTCGGCCACCTGCAGGGCAACGTTTTCCTGCGCCTCGACGGTGGCTGCACCGAGGTGCGGTGTGGCAACGAAATTCTTCGCGCCGAAGAGCACGTTTTCCTTGGCAGGCTCCACCGCGAACACGTCGAAGGCTGCGCCCGCGAGATGGCCGCTTTCGAGCAGGTCGCGCACAGTTGTCTCGTCCACAAGGCCGCCCCGCGCGCAGTTGACGAGGATGAGCCCTTTCTTGGTCTTCTCGAGGGCTTCGCGCGACAGCACATTGCGGGTCTGGTCCGTGAGCGGAACGTGCAGCGTGATGACATCGGCGCGGCGCAGGAGCTCGTCGAGTTCGACCTTCTCCACGCCGAGTTCGATGGCGCGTTCTTCGGTCAGGAAGGGGTCATACGAGACGACTTTCATCTTGAGGCCGATGGCGCGCTCGGCGACGCGGCTGCCGATATTGCCGCAGCCGATCAGGCCCAGGGTCTTGTAGGACACTTCAAGACCCATATAGCCGGACTTCGGCCATTTGCCGGCCTGCGTGTCGTTGTTGGCCGCCGGGATCTGGCGGGCGGCAGCGAACATCATGGCGATGGCATGCTCGGCGGTGGTGATGGCGTTGCCGAACGGCGTGTTCATCACGACGACGCCCTTGGCGGTGGCGGCCTTGATGTCGATATTGTCGACGCCGATACCGGCGCGGCCGATGACTTTCAGGTTCGTCGCGGCGGCAATCACGTCCGCATCCGGCTTGCAGGCCGAGCGCACGGCGAGGCCGTCATATTGCGGGATGATCTTGATCAGGTCTTCCTTGGACAGACCAACCTTGATGTCGGTTTCTATGCCGCGCGCCTTGAAGATGTCGACGGCGGCGGGGGAGAGCGTGTCTCCGATGAGGACTTTGGGCATGAGGATTATTCTCCAGAAAAGAGTTTGAGCCAGTCTTCACGCGTCAGGCGGTGGACGAGGCAGATATCGTCATCGTCACCCAGTTTCCGAAGGCCTTCAGGTCGGAAGCCGAGTCGTTGGTAAAAAGTGTGGGCGCGGGTATTGGACGCCAGTGGGTCAATGATGATCGCGGTCACGGCGGCATCGGCAAAGCACAGCTTGAAGGCAAGCTGCATCATCGCTGTGCCAAGGCCCCGGTCGAGGTCAGACGTGTCGCCGATCCAGATATCGAGCGCGCGCAGGTGAGGCTCGACCTCTCCCCAATAGTGCGTCGATTCCGTGTGCGGATCGATGATCTGCATGGCTCCGACCGGACGACCGTTCTCTTCAGCGATGTAATACTGGTAGTCGGGCGCGATCAGCGCAAATTCGTCCGGCCAGTAGAGATCGCCGAAGGCTTTCGGTTGATCCAGATCGTCACTGGTCGCCCGGATCACGTGCGGTTCGTGATCCCAACGCTCCAGCGTTGGGATATCATCCGGCGTTGCGGGACGCAGAACGAGCGACATGCTGGCGAACCCGGGCGCGCTAGAGCTTAGAGGCTTCCTCGTGGAAGGCCCAGTCGAGCCAGGGCAAGAGCTTCGACACGTCCGAGGGCTCGACCGACCCGCCGACCCAGATGCGCAGGCCCGGAGGCGCTTTTGCATAGCCGGCGGCATCGAAGCAGGCGTTTTCGGACTCGAGCCGCTTCATCATCTTCTTGATGAAGTCGCGCTGGCCGGCTTCGTCGAGCTTGGCGACGCGCGGATCGACGATCTTGAACGTCACGCCGGTGTTCGAGCGCACCGCCTTGTCGGCGCAAAGGAACTCGACCCAATCGGTCTTGCCTTCCCAATCCGTCAGGGTACGGAGGCTGTCGTCCGAGCGTTCCTTCAGCTTCTTCCAGCCGCCCAGCCGTTCGACCCAGTCGAGCGCCTGCAGGTAGTCCTCGACGCAGAGCATCGACGGCGTGTTGATGGTGGCACCTTCGAACAGGTCTTCGTCGAGCTTGCCGCCCTTGGTCATGCGGAAGAGTTTCGGCAGCGGACGGTCCGGCGTGTAGCTCTCAAGGCGCTTCACGGCGTTGGGCGACAGGATCAGCATGCCGTGGGCCGCTTCCCCGCCGAGGCATTTCTGCCAGCTATAGGTGACCACATCGAGCTTCTCCCACTCGATGTCCTGGCTGAAGGCGGCAGACGTCGCGTCGCAGATCACGACACGGTCCGGGTTCGGCTTGATCCAGTCGGCGTTCTTGACCCGCACGCCCGACGTGGTGCCGTTCCAGGTGAAGATGATGTCGGCGTCGTCGCGGGCCTTAGCGAAGTCCGGCAGGGCGCCGTAATCGGCGACATAGGTCTTGCAGTCCGCGAGCTTCAGCTGCTTGGTCGCGTCGGTCACCCAGTCGGAGCCGAAGCTTTCCCACGCGAACACGTCTACCGGCTTGGTGCCGAGCATCGACCACATGCACATCTCGACGGCGCCGGTATCGGAGGCCGGCACGATGGCGACCCGGTAGCCGTCCGGCAGGCCCAGGATAAGCTTGGTGCGGTCGATCGCAGCCTTGAGCTTCTTCTTGGCGTCGCCTGAACGGTGCGACCGGCCGAGGGCGGCGGTGGCGAGGTTCTGCAATGAAAAGGTTGGGTATTTTGCGGTGGGGCCCGACGAAAAATGCGGGCACGCAGGGCGCACTACCGGCTTGGCGGTGGTCACGGTCATCTGTTTTTACTCCTATCCTCACAGATAGGCTGGGCGCCGTTGGTGGCGCCTGGCCCGCGCGCGGTGTCTCACATTTCCCGGACGGACACAAATGGCATTTTCGGTAGCGCGCCGAAGTCGCGACACCCGCGGGGCGGGAACGCAGGTCCGCGATCGACGTTGGAACCGGGTCCCCGCCCCTGCCGGTGCGAGGCGCGTTCAACCCCCAGCCGGAGCCGCCCGTTTCCATGTTGACCGAGAAACGTGACCTGCGAGGCGGAACTCCAGTCTGGGCCGACAGCCCGCATAGCCGCGTGCAGACCCGCAGCCGGCTGCAACAGGAACACTGCGATGTCGCGGTTGTCGGCGGCGGGGTGAGCGGCGCCCTGACGGCGCTGGCGCTTTGCCGCACTGGCCTTGATGTCGTGGTCGTCGACCGGCGTGAGCCAGGATCAGGCAGCACGCTTGCCAGCACCGCAATGATCCAGTTCGAAATTGACACGCCGCTGACAAAGCTCGCGGACCAGATCGGGGCGCGAAAGGCGGAGCGCGCCTATCTGCGCTCCTACGCCGCCGTGGCCGGCCTCGGCGCCCTCGTGCATGAACTGGGCATCTCCGCGAACTGGATTGACCGGCAGGCCCTCTATCTTGCCGGCCCGGAAATGGGATTCCGCGGACTGAAAGCCGAGGCCGTACACCGGGCGAAGATCGGCTTGCCGTCTGAATTTCTTCCGGGAGCGGAGCTTCGGGACATCTACGGAATCGATCGGACGGGGGCGATCGTCTCAGGCGGCGCCGCCGAGCTCAATCCCATCCAGCTGACCGCCGGTTGTCTGCGTGCGGCGCGCCGGCTCGGCTGCCGGGTCTATGGCGGACAGGAAGTGGTGCGGGTTGAGGCGAGCGCCCGCTCGGTCGTCCTGCGCACCGGCGAGGGCGGCGAGATCAGTTGCCGGCGCGCCGTATTCGCGACGGGGTACGAAGTCGTGGACGGCCTGCCGCGCGACCGGTTCGACATCACCTCGTCCTGGGCGATTGCCACAAAACCGATCCCGCCCGCCGAATTCTGGCCCGGCCGCTGCCTGATCTGGGAGGCGGCCGATCCCTACCTCTACCTGCGCAGCACGCCGGACAACCGCATCGTCGCCGGCGGCGAGGATTCTGGCCTCAAGGACGCCGATCGCCGCGACGCGGCCGTGCCCGCCAAGGCGGAGAAGATCCTGCGATCCGTCGAGCGCCTGCTGCCCGGCCGCAAACTGGAGATCGACTATGCCTGGGCCGGCGCCTTCGCCGAAAGCCCGACAGGCCTGCCGCTGTTCGAGGAAATCGACGGCCTGCCGAACTGCCTTGCCATCCTCGGCTGCGGCGGAAACGGCATCACGTTCAGCTACGTCGCGTCCGAAATCGCCAGCCAATGGGCGAAGGGGCGCAGCGATCCGGACCGGGACTTGTTCCGCGCGACCTGAGAAAGTCTAAACAGACACCTTCATTGCGCGGACCAAGCGGCGGTGGTTTCATTGCCGTATGAGCATCGAAATCCGTCCCCTCTCCGGCACGCTGGGCGCTGAAATCTTCGGGCTGGACCTGCAGGCCGGCCTGTCAAACGCCGCGTTTGACCAGGTCCACCAAGCCTTTCTCGATCACAAGGTGATCGTCATGCGCGGGCAGACCGGCCTGCAGCCCGACCAGCACAAGGCATTCGCCCGCCGGTTCGGCACGCTCAATATCCACCCCTACGTGAAGGGCATGGCGGATCATCCGGAGCTGATGGAGATCATCAAGGAGAAGGAAGACAAGACCAACTTCGGCGGCGGTTGGCACACGGACATGAGCTTTGAGGAAGTCCCTGCCCTCGGCTCGATCCTGCATGCCATCGAACTGCCGCCGTATGGCGGGGACACCCTGTTCGCCGACCAGCAGGCTGCCTACGACGCCCTGTCACCCGGCTTGAAGTCCACGCTGGCCGGGCTCAAGGCGGTGCACTCCGCCAGCCGCGAATACGGCGTACACGGTATTTCGGCGCAGTCGCGCAAGTCGATGGCGTCTTCGGTCGCGGAGGAGGCACCGGAGTTCGAACACCCGGTCATCCGCACCCATCCCGAGACCGGTCGCAAGGGCCTCTACGTGAACCCGGCTTTCACGCTGCGCTTTGCCGGCTGGTCGACACGCGAGAGCAAGCCGCTGCTCGACTACCTGTTCAACCATTCGCGCGAGGAGCGCTTCACCTGCCGCGTGCGCTGGCAGGCCGGCGACGTGACGATGTGGGACAATCGCTGCACCTGGCACTATGCGCTGAACGACTATCCCGGCCACCGGCGCCACATGCGGCGCGCTACCGTGAACGGGGACCGGCCGGTCTAGGTGACGGCACTGATCATGCCGAACGTGATCGCGGCCTGGCCGAAGAAATACAGGAACCAAACGGCGTAGGACTGGAGCCTGCGCGGCGGCGCACCGGCAGGTTGGCGGAATAGCTCATTGGCGAGCACGGCGTCGGATGCAATGAACATCAGGGCGCCGGCAGTCACCAGGCGGTAGCTGGCCGGCAGCGCGATCGCAGCTGCCCCCATCATCAGGATCACCGCGCCGTAGGCCAGAACGGGGACCCGCATCTTCCCGAGCCAGGGCACCAGCCAGCGGATATAGGCCGCGCCGCCCAGCACGAGCACCGCCTGCCCCGCCTTCACCGGCCAGGTCCAGCCCGCGCCATCGCCGATCTTCCAGAACAGGATCACATAGAAGACGTGCGCCAGGAAAAAGGCGGCCATGCCCGGCAGCAGCCAACGTTCCGGCTTGCCAGCGAGGAACAGGTCGCCGACCGCCGACGCCGCAAGTGCCGCCCACAGCAGCCATGGCCCGCCAGCGGCATAAGCCGCCGCAGAGAGGACCAAGACGCCGGACACCTTCACCGCGGCGCGGACCGGTCCGCCTTCCCGGAAATTGAAAATGAAGCCGTAGGCCAGCGCCAGAGCGCCGGCGAAGGCAAACGCCGCGCGGATCGCGTGTTCGCTCAGGCCGCGTCCCCGATCGGCTCGGGCAGGCGCAGCACCTTGCGGGCGAGGGCACGGTGGCGTTCCTTGACGTGCATGCCCACGACGCTGAGCGCGGTCGCAAGCACCGTGGCGTCATCGGTGAAGCCGAGGCCGGCGATCACGTCCGGCAGCATGTCGACCGGCATCACGAAATAGGCCGCTGCGGCAAAAAGCACCGCCTTCGCCTTGAGCGGCGTCAAAGGATCCCGCGCGCAAAAATAGGCGCTCGCAAGATCATCCGCGAAGGGAATTTTCCCTGCAAACCGTAGCAGTTTGGGCACAACGCCGCGCGCGATGCGCTCATTGCGCTGAATCGTCTTCGGCAGGTAGACCCCGCCTTCACCCCTCACGGTGTTGATGATTTCCGCTGCGTCAGACATTGCGCTCTCCTAGGGGTATTATAGTTCACTGCCAACATCACCGAAAGCAATACCAACACTCTTGGAGGGCTTTGCCCATGGAACTGAACTCGAACATCTCCGCCGTCATCACGGGAGGCGCATCGGGCCTCGGCGCGGCAACGGCCCGCAAACTGGCCAGCTATGGCGTGAAAGTCGCCCTCTTTGACCTCAACGCCGAAAAGGGCGAAGCGGTTGCAAAGGAACTCGGCGGCGTATTCTGCAACGTCAACGTGACCGACGACGCTTCGGTCGACGCAGGCTTCGCGAAAGCCCGCGCCGCCATCGGCCAGGAGCGCATCCTGATCAACTGCGCCGGCACCGGCAACGCCATCAAGACCGCCAGCCGTGACAAGAACACCGGCGAGATCAGCCACTTCCCGCTCGACAAGTTCAACCTGATTATCCAGATCAACCTCGTCGGCACCTTCCGCTGCATCGCCAAGTCGGCTGCCGGCATGCTGACGCTCGACCCGATCGACGGCGAGCGCGGCGCGATCGTCAACACGGCGTCGGTTGCCGCTGAAGACGGCCAGATCGGCCAAGCCGCCTACTCGGCATCCAAAGGCGGCGTTGTCGGCATGACCCTGCCGATCGCCCGCGACCTCAGCCGCGATTTCATCCGCGTCAACACGATCCTGCCGGGCATCTTCAACACGCCGCTGCTGGCCGCCGCGCCGGAGCCCGTGAAAGCCGCCCTCGGCGCGCAGGTTCCGCACCCCGCCCGTCTCGGCAATCCGGAAGAGTATGCCTCGCTGGCCGTCGAGATGTGCCGCAACGGCTACTTCAACGGCGAAGACGTCCGCCTCGATGGCGCCATCCGCATGGCGCCGCGCTAAGCGTTTGCGCATCCCGGAATGATCAAGGCCGGCCCTGCGGGGCCGGCCTTTTTTGTCAGGCTTTCGCCGGCATGAACCGGCTGTTGCGCAGCAGCAGCGCCGAGACGAGCGACACCAGCAAGCCGACAGGCAGGATTTCCGTGAAGGTGATCGGCATCCGGAAAAGCGGGTTTTCGTACATTTCGACAAACTCCTGCGCCTTTGCCGTCTCGGCCGCGATTTCCGCTTCGCTGGCGCCGCGGGCCTTGGCGGCCTCTATCAGGTGCTCCGTGTAGAAGGCGCCGAAATCCATGCCCGTGACCGCAAGGGTCACCTCCCACGCCACAACGTAGAAGACCCCCGCAACGGCGCTGATACCCAAACCCATCAGGAAGGCGGGCAGGAACTTGATGACGCCGCCGTTGGCGACATCCCGCTGGCGTTTAACGGCGAGAAAAATAATGCTGAGCGCGACCAGCATGGTCGTGTAGCCGACGAGCAGGCCGGCATTGCCGGTGGGCGCCTTGTCGCCGAACACGGCCGCGACAAGAACCATCGGCACGCCGACGATCAACCCGGCAACCGCGCCGTTCTTTAGAATGGAAGACAACATGGAAGCTCTCCTGTTCAGCTTGCGCCACCAATGTCCGGCACGGGGCCTCGCCAGCAATCGCCAGAAAGGGTGATTTTCGCGAATTCAGCCATTTTCCGGCGGCTCAAGCGAGAATGCCAAGTTCCCGCGCTTTCAGGATCGCTTCGGTACGGCGGCGCGCCTGCAGCTTTTCGAGCAGCCGGGCCACATGGGTTTTCACTGTATTGGGTGACACGCCCAGCTTCGCCGCGATCTCCTTGTTGGAAAGGCCGGCCTCGAGCAGCCCGAGAACCTCGGTTTCACGCGCGCTGAGGCCCAGTGTCCGGCGCGCTTCGGGGTTGCCGTCAAACGCCTCCGGCTTGCGGCGAGCGCCGAACAGACGCGCGCCCATCCAGATGCCAAGCGTGAGGAACAGGAGCGCGACCACGAAAACCTGGAGCTGCCAGGACGATCCCACGCTCAGGCGGTGATAGTCCATCACGGACAGGATCAGTGTGCCGAGCGCGAGCAGGCCGCCATAGGCGACCATTGCGAGCAGCGACTTGCGCGTGATGCCGAGTGGCCGGTTCCGTTTACCCATGGACAATTCCTTCGCGTTGAGCGCCGCCGGATCAGGCGCCGGACCGGGAGGCCAGCACCGCTGCCCACCGCGTCCTCGCCTCCGGCGACCAGACGGCGCCGGCATCCGGATAGAATTCGTCGAACGCCGGTTTGCCATCGTTCAGGCCGACCCAGCTGGCCTTGGTCGACGTGAAGATGTGCACGTCCGGCGTGATGGCCGCCTTGTCGTCGAGCGTGCCCACACGGATGAAAGCGGCCGCTTCACGCGCGGTCGGATAGTGGCTCCACACCGCAACCTGGCAGTCTGGGCAGCGCGCGATCAGCTGGCCCTTCGCGCTTTCACTCGGTGTCAGGATCACGTTCGGCGGCCCGGCCAGAAGCTCGACTTCCGACGTCTCGATGACGGCGTTGATGACAAAGGCAGAGCCCGTCTCCCGCTGGCACCAGCTGCAGTGACAGCAATGCGTGATCATCGGGTCGCGCCTCAGCCGGTAGCGGACCTTGCCGCAGGTGCAGCCGCCTTCAAGCGTTCGGGTCATGGGCCTCTCCTCCACGCGCGAAGTGTAGCGGTGCGCGCGTGCCGGACAAGCGGCGTGTCAGCCGATCGGCGCCGAGGGATCGCGCACGCGGATGAGACCGTTCGAGATCATCGTCATGACGATATCGCCATTCTGATTGTAGACGGTCTGGCGCGACTTGGTGATGCCCATGTCCGGGCGGGATTTCGAGCGCCGTTTCTCGACCAGCTCGACCTCCACGGAGAGTTCGTCGCCGGGATAGACGGGCTTGACCCAGCGCAGTTCGTCGATGCCGGGCGAGCCTAGCCCGGCGGTCGGTTCCGTGTCCTTCCAGCTGTCGACCATCATGCGCATGACCATCGCGCCGGTGTGCCAGCCGGACGCCGAGAGCCGGCCAAAATGCGTCTGCTTCGCCGCTTCGTCGTCGAGGTGGAACGGCTGGGGGTCGTATTTCGTCGCAAACTCGATCACTTCCTCGCGCGTCACCTTGTAGGTGCGCGCCGCCTTCGACCGCGTGCCGACCACCATGTCCTCGAAATAGCGCATGCAAATTTCCCCGGGATACCATCGCTTCGCAGGTGGCCGGAACGACGGGAGTTGGCAAGACTGACCCAACGGGAGGGGATGCGCGAGCGGCCATCCGCGCTAGTACTTGCCGGAAAGCGGACGGGAGAGCGCAGTGGAATATGAAGACGTCGTGCGGGGACGCCGGAGCATCCGGGGTTTCCAGAAGAAGCCGGTGCCGAAGGCGCTGATCCGGGAGATACTCGAGGTCGCCATGCGCGCGCCGACCTCGCTGAACACGCAGCCCTGGAATTTTTATGTCGTGACCGGCGAGGTGCTCGACCGGATCCGCAAGGGCAATGTCGAACGCAACCTCGCCGGCGTGCCGGACAGCCGCGAGTTCCGGATGGGGCCCGGCTACGAAGGCGACCACCGCAAGCGGCAGATCGAGATCGCGATCCAGCTGTTCGAAGCGATGGGCATCGAGCGCGACAACAAGGAAAAGCGGATGGACTGGGTGCTGCGCGGTTTCCGCCAGTTCGATGCGCCCGTCTCGATCGTGATCACCTACGACAAGTCGATCCAGGGCAGCGACATCGCGCCGTTCGATTGCGGGGGGGTCGTCAACTGCCTCGTCAACACCGCCTGGAACCGGGGCCTCGGCTGCGTGATCAATTCGCAGGGCATCATGCAGTCGCCCGTGGTGCGCGAGCATGCGGGCATTCCGGACGACCAGGTGATCCAGACCTGCGTGGCGATGGGTTGGCCGGACGAGTCCTTCCCGGCCAACGCTGTGGTGTCACGCCGCAAGTCCGTTGATGAAGCAGCTGTATTCCGGGGGTTTGAGGACTAGGCCGGCTGCGGGCATAGTCGTCAGCGTCTATTGGAATAGCTGACGCATGCTTGCTCGCTTTCATGGTTCCCGCGTGTGGCCGGTCGCCGGACGGGCTGCGGCCCTGCTGGCAATGACACTGGCAGTTCTGGTGGCGGCGTGCTCAAGCGCGAAACCAGTGACCGGCTCGGAGGAAGATTGTCCGCCGACGATTGCGGCGCCGGAAAGTACACAGCCCGCCCCCTGCCCACCCCCTGCCGGCAAGGTTCACGACGTCGAGGCGATCCGGCAGTCGCTCGACCGTATGTCCGCCCACGGACTTGACCCCGGCACCTACGCATCTGGCGATGTCGAAACATCCTGGCGCCTTGCCGCCACACACCTCCGGTTCGGAGCTTTGGACCCGGCAACCCTGACGCCGCGCCTGCAAGCGGACGCCTCGCTCGCCGCCTATCCCGGCAATCTCGATCCTGCCTACGGCGCCGTGGATTATCGCGGCGCCCTTGACGCTCTGGCCCCGACGACGCCGATGTATTGGTCGCTCGTCGCCGAACTCAAGACCCAGCGCGCGGCGCTGGCCGGATTGAAGGATGCAGCCGGGATTGCCGCTGCAGAGGCGCGCATCGCCAGCCTCCGGGCCGGGCTGGAACGCCTGCGCTGGCTTGCCCATGACGCGCCGCCGCGCCAGATCATGGCGAACATTCCGACCTTTGAGGTGATGGCATTCGAAAACGGCTCGGAAACTTCACGTCGCGCCGCCGTTTTCGGACAGCTGACCCGACAGACGCCGGAGTTTTCAGACGCCGTCGAGTATGTCGTGTTCAATCCGTGGTGGGATGTTCCGGACAGCATCGCGCGCCGCGACAAGCTGGCCCAGTTCCGGCGCGATCCGGGAGCGGTCTCGAGACTCGGCTACAGGATCGTTGACCGCTCCGGAAATGCAGTGAGCCCTTCATCTATCGACTGGCAAGCGGTCTCGTCTTCCGCTTTTCCGTATCATATCCGTCAAGCCCCCGGCCCCGCCAACGCGCTTGGGCAGGTCAAGTTTGTTTTTCCCAACCCGGACGCGGTCTACCTGCACGACACGCCCGAAAAGAACCTCTTTGCCAGGCAGGTGCGCACCTTCTCGTCAGGCTGCATACGGGTGCAGGATCCGGTCGGCCTCGCGAGCTGGGTCCTGAAGGACACGCCGGGCTGGGACGATGATCGGATTGCGGCGGCAGTCGCCTCCGGCGACGAGACGAAGGCGACCCTCGCGGCCCCGGTGCCGATCGACATCGTCTATCTGACTGCCATTCCCTCCGCTGACGGAACAGTGGTCTACGCGCCGGACATTTACGGCCGGGATGCCTCCTTGCTGGAGGCGCTGGCCTCCCCGATGCGCCCGCCTGCGCAGGCGCCGGCGCTTCGGGCCAAGGCGACGACCCCCGGCCCCGAAACCTGTGCTGAAACGGGTTAGCGGGCACCGGACATCGCCGACCAGACCTCAGCAGATCATTGCGCCTCGATGATGTCGCCCGCCCGGAGCTGGCGTTGCTGCATCGACACCCAGTCGTCGCGCAGGCCGCTGAACTCGACCGGCAATCCGCGTGCGGAATTCAAATCTGGTCCGTCGATGACCTGGAAATGCAGGTGTGGTTCGGTCGAATTTCCGGATGAACCGGCTTCGGCGATCTGATCGCCCGCCTTGACCGTATCACCGGCTTTCACCTTGACGCTATCCTTGTGCAGGTGGGCATAAAGCGAGTGCTCGCCGTTTGCGTGCCGGATCAGGACGTAGTTGCCGGCTGCGCCTTCAAATCCGCTTTGCAACATGATGTCCTGCTGCGTTGCGGAGACGCGTTCTTCATAGGCTTCAAAACCTTCTCCGGGCTGTCGAAGGGTGCTTTCGTCTTCCGCAACTTCATCGCGCACGGCGACGACGACGCCGTCTGCAGCGGCCATGACCGGTTGACCGAACGTGAAATAGTCCGTGAACCTCGTGCCGTCGCCGGTATGGGTCTTCGCGTCCGGTCCGAGGCGAGCAATGTCGAGCGCGTATTCCGATGACACGACCCAGCGGTGATGATGGCCTGCATCGCCGGACGCAAAGACGTACCAGCGGCCTTCTACGGGGGAGCGGTAGCTCACTTCGGATGCGCGGCGCAGCACCGGGACATCGACCGATCCGAGATCGCCGTCCGGCCCTTCCGCTATGATGCGCGCGATGTCCGGCAAGCCGCTGGAAGCCGCATAGAGCCAGGCGTTCAGCAGGACTTCGCCCTTTTCCAGTGTGGCGTCCGCGCTCAGCTGTTCGCCTGTGCCAAGCAGGCGCGAGAGATGGAACTGGAAGTCCATCATGTCGAGCAGGCCGGCCTCCTTCATGCCCGCCATCCTCGCAGCGCGGGCGGCGACCTTGGCGGCCGGCGTGCGCGTCACCGAAAGCAGCTCGCCTTCAGCATAGAGTTCAAGCCGCAGGCCGCGCACGTCCACGGCCTCATCGTCCGTGTTCACCACAAGAATGTTCTGGGCGAGCACGTCGAAAATGTTCCGGTCCGGCGCCGTGTCGAACACGTAGAGCGGGGCGGGATCGACGCGGATTTCGAGTGCAGAAGCCGGGCAAGCCGCCAGCATTCCCGCTGCGAGGGCAGCGAGCCAATGGGATTTCATGTTGTTCTCCTTGAAAGATCAGTCTGTCATGTGTTGCCGCCCGCGCCCCTCAGGCTTGCGGATTTTCACCCAGCCGAAGGCCAGCGTGAGAATGAGGTAAAGTCCGGCTGCGACCGCAAAGGCGATCGGCGAAAACCAGTGGCCGTAGATATCGACGTCGCCCGGCGACTTGCCGAAGCCGATCAGCGTCTGTCCGTCCGGCATGCGGTAGACACCTGCCGAGTCCGGATCGATCAGGTGCATCACACCCATGATCAATGCGAGCAGCGCGATCGCATAGCCAAGCCCGGCGAGGCTCGACACGACAAGACCGGTGACGCCCGTCGACGCGCTCATGGCAAGCGCACGCGCGATGTGGCCCGGCATCAGCGAGCGGGCAGCGCGCGTGCGCAGCTTCTCGGCAACAAGGTCCGGAAGGAAGTCTTCCGGCGCGCCGAGCCGCTCCAGCGCTTCAGGTGCACTTGTGCCGCCGGCCAGCGCGTCAAGCGCATGCTGTTCGAGTTCCCGGCGGACGTCCGCGGCCGCTTCGGAGGGTAGCGGCGCGAGGAGACGGTCCACCTTTGCGAAATAGTCCGCGAAGACGGCCCGCGCCCCGGCATCGGAAATATCGGTCCAGCGGTTCATGGGATCAGCTTTCCAAGGTTCTGGTTGAAGGCGCCCCAGCGAGCGGCGGCTTCGCCAAGCACATCGCGGCCGGCGGGGGTCAGCGCGTAGATCTTGCGGGCGGGTCCGCTCTCCTGGATTGTCCATTCGGCGACCGCGAGGCCGTCCCGCTCAAGTCCATTCAAAAGGGGATAAAGCGTGCCCTCGGGAATCGCGGCGCTCAGCACGTCGCGCAGGGCAAGCGCTAGGCCGTAGCCATGCACGGGGCCCTTCCCTAGCACCGCGATCACCGCAAAAGGCAGGACCCCCTTGCGCCAGCGCTTTTCGATATCGTCCAGAGTATCACTCATCGTGAAATGCATATACCTCGAAATTCGAGGTATGTAAATTCCCCTCTTGAATGACCGGCGCTTGTCGAAATTCGATATGATCTTATGGTGCCGCCTTCACAATTCGGGGAATTGAAGATGCGGAAAGTTTCGTTTGTCGCTCTGGCGGCGGCCGTCGCGGCAGCAGCCGGCGCCCACGCCCAGACGCTGGGTTATTACCAGACGCCGGCGCTCAGCGACCAGGCCCTGGTCTTCGCCAGCGAAGGCGACCTCTGGCGCGCTGATCCTGCGGGCGGTACCGCCATCCGGCTGACCACGCATGTCGAGACCGAATCTTCGCCGATGCTTTCGCCCGACGGCAAATGGATCGCTTTCAATGCCAGCTATGACGGGCCGCAGGAGATCTACCTGATGCCGGTGTCCGGCGGTGCACCGGTGCGCCTGACGCATGAAGGCGGCGACGTGACCGTGCGCGGCTGGCTCGACAACAACCGCGTGCTTTACAGGACCTCGAACCTGCCAGGCACGATCCCGCGGCTCCTTCGCAGCATCGACCGGCAGACACGCGCCGTCGAAGACATCCCCCTCGCCGACGCCGACCTCGCGACGCTGCTAGGCGACGGCAAGACGCTGGTGTTCACGCGCTACGGGCTTTCCATGTTCGCCGACAATGCCGTGCAGTATCGCGGCGGGCGCATGGCGCAGCTCTGGCGCTACACGCTTGGCAGCGACACCGAGGCGGTGCGGCTGGCGGCGGACTTCGGCGCACCGATCCGTACACCGATGGCCTGGCAGGGCCGCATCTATTTCATCAGCGACAAGTCCGGCACCGACAACATCTGGTCGGTTGCAGAAGACGGCACAGATCCGGTGCAGCACACACAGTCGAACGCCTGGCAGATGCGCACGCCCTACCTGCACGCCGGCAAGATTGCCTACCAGAGCGGTGCTGACCTCTACACCTATGATATCTCGGCCGGCACGACTGCGAAGCTTGATATCCGCCTCGCCAGCGACAGCGATTTCAAGCGCGAACGCTGGCTTGAATCGCCGCTCGCCTACCTGGAAGATGCACGCCTGTCACCGTCGGGCGAAGCAGTCACGGTCACTGCGCGCGGCCGCGTCGCCACGGCCTTCACGGGCATTCGCCGGCGGATCGAATATGTGCTGCCCGCAGGAACACGCGCCCGTTCGGCCGCCATTGGCGCTGACGGCAAGTCCGTGTTTGCGATCGTGGACGGCGGCACGTATGGCGAAATCTGGCAGTTCCCCGCAGATGGCACCAGCCCCGGCAAGGCCGTCACGTCGGGCACGGCTGCGCACATCTGGCGGTTGTTCCCGGCGCCAAAGGGCAGCACGGTCCTCTACACAACCAAGCGCGGCAAACTGTTCGCACTCGACGCCGCGACCGGCAATAGCACGCAGATCGACGCGACGGCCAGCAGCGGGGACGACGCGTTCCAGGAGTTCACCTGGTCCGCAGACGGACGGTATGTGGCCTATACCGGCTTTGACGCGCGCGACATACCGCAGATCGTTCTCTACGATACCCTGACGGGCCAGCGCACCGTGCTGACGACCGGCAAGTTCGAATCCTCCGCGCCGGCCTTCTCTGCCGATGGCGCTTGGCTCTATTTCCTGTCGAACCGCAACTTCGAGGCAAATCCCGGCGCTCCGTGGGGCGACCGCAACATGGGCCCGGCCTTCAGCGCCCGTGCCAAGCTCTATGCCTTGCAGCTGGATCCCGCCGCCAGTTTCCCGTTCGAGGCGCCGGATGAGCTGGCACCCGCCAGCGCAGCGCCGTCAGAGACGCCGGACGAATCCGCTGACAAGAAGAAGTCGAAAGGCGACAAGGCAAAAGCAACCGCCGAACCGGAAGGTCCGAAAGTCGTCCTCGACGGCGTGCAGGGCCGGCTGTGGGATGTGCCGGTACGGCCCGGCGATTACGTGTCGATAGCGGCGAACGCCACCCATATCTTCCTGCTTGAATCGGTGCCCGGCGAGCCGCTGGGCTCGCTCAAGCGACTGGAAATCAAGAGTGAGAAGGCAAAGGTCGAAGACTACGCCGACAACGTCGCCAGCTTCAGCCTGTCCGCAGACGGCAGTAAGCTTTTCGTGCTGATGGGCGAGGGCGAAGAGTCCACGATGCTGGTGCTCTCGCCGGGCGATCCGTTCCCGGACGATACGTCGAGCCAGACAGTGCGGCTGGCGGACTGGCGACCGGCGATCGACCCGCAGGACGAATGGCGCCAGATGACGCTCGACGCCTGGCGTCTGCACCGCGACTTTGCATATGACGTCAATCTCCGCGGGGTGAACTGGGACGGCGTGCGCGACCAATTCGTGCCGTTGGCCGAACGGATCGGTTATCGCGGCGAGTTGAACGACCTGCTTGGACAGATGTCGGCGGAGCTTGGCATCCTGCACAGCCAGATCGTGCCGGGCGACACGCCCGTGGATGATGAGAGCGGCGCGCCGGGTTTCCTCGGTGCAACTTACCAGGCCTCTTCCGGCGGGGTGAAAATTGTGTCCATCCTCAACGGCGAGCGTGATCGTCCGCATACGCTCGGCCCCCTTCTCAAACCCGGCGTCGATGTCCGCCCCGGAGACCTCATCACCGCAGTCGACGGAGCAGCAGTGCGCACGCCTGATGAACTGGCGGATGCGCTGACGATGAAGGCGGGCATGCAGGTGCGCCTTGAACTCTCACGCGCCGGCGCCAAGCGGAGTGAGATCGTGGTGCCGGCCTCACGGAGCATCCAGAACCAGCTGCTTTACGCCGACTGGGTGCAGCACAACCGCGAAACCGTGGCCGCCGAGACCGGCGGCAAGATCGGCTACCTCCATCTGCGCGCGATGACGCCGGGCGACATCGCCTCGTTCGCACGCGACTTCTACGAGCACTACGACAAGGATGGCTTGATCATCGACGTGCGCGGCAATCGCGGCGGCAATATCGACAGCTGGATCATCGGCACCTTGCTGCGCAAAGTCTGGGCGTACTGGCCGGGGCCCGAAGGCACCGGCGGCAGCCAGAACATGCAGCAAACCTTCCGCGGCCACCTCGCCGTGCTGATCAATGAAGGCACCTATTCCGACGGCGAGACTTTCGCGGCCGGCATCAAGGCCCTGGAGCTGGCGCCGCTGGTCGGCTCACGCACGGCCGGCGCGGGCATCTGGCTGTCGGACCGCAATTCGCTCGCCGATGGCGGGCGGGCGCGCGTGGCGGAGTTCGGCCAGTTCACCGCAGACGGACGCTGGATGATCGAAGGCCTCGGCGTCGGTCCTGACCAGCCGGTCGACAATCCTCCGCGTGCGACCTATCTGGGCGAAGATGCCCAGCTCGCGCAGGCGATAAGCTATCTTGAAGCGAAGATACACGATGAGCCGATCGCGCCGCTGGTCGCAGGCCCCCTCTCCCCGCTCGGCACGCCAGGCCAGGACGTGCGATAGGCCGGACACGGACGCCAGAAACAGAAAGCCCGCTCTCGCGAGCGGGCTTTCGCTTTTCCGGACCTGTGTCGCCGAGGGTTCGGGCTTCCGGAAAAGTGAGCCGTGATTACTGGCCTTTGCGTTCCTTCACACCCGCTTCGTCGGCCTGTGCGCGGTCAGCCGCGTTGAACTCGATCTCGGCCTCGGCGCCCTTGCCATAGGCGCGGGCTTTCTGCGCGAGATTGTCCATGGATTCCTTCATCTGGCCCTGGCCGACCGCCATCGTCTTCGAGGCGGCCATGCCGACGGCTTCCGCGTCAGAGAAGCTGGCAAATTCGGCGCCGAGGAAGACGACCTCCCAGCCCTTGGCACGCGCGCGGTCGAGCGCAGCCTTGGCGCCCTGTTTCGTCAGCTCACTGGACGAGTTTTCGAGACCATCGGTCATGATGACGATGACGGCTTTTTCCGGCGCATCGGCCTCGGCGCGGTTCACGATCCGGCCGATCGCATCATACAGCGGGGTCATGCCACGCGGGTTGGCTTCGTCGTCGGTCACGTCGGTCCACTTGGCCGGATCGACCTTGTCGCGCAGCACATCGAACTGCATGCCGTCCTGGTGGTCGAACACCGCCAGCGTCACGGCGGTCTTGATGTCCCCGCCGGCAATCTCGGCGCCCGGCGCATCGGCCGCGAAGCTGTCGGCATAAGCGTTCACCGAGGTGAGCGCCTCGTCCCAGATGTCGGACATCGAGCCCGTACGGTCGAGCAGGATATAGGATTGGACCGTGTCATTCTTGACCGGCTTGGGCAGGATCTTGGCCTGCGAGGTAGCGGCGAAAGCGAAGCCGGCAACAATGGCGGCGATGGATCGTGTGAGTTTCATGGGTGCGTCCCTTCCCGTTTCGTGATGGCGAAAAGCTGCGCCCCGATTGCGGCGCGTCTGTGTCGCGAATCGGCCGACCCAAAGGAATTGGGCCGCCTTTTGAGGGGCGGCCCAACTTTTTGCTGAACAGCTGTTCAGACTACGCACTCAGGGGACGGATCATTTGCCCTTGCGGCGCAGGACGTCCTTTTCGCCCGACTCTGCGCGGTCTTCCTCGTTGAAGTCCACCGAGGCGGACTGGCGTGCGTAGTAAGCCCGGTTCTTGGACGCGAGCTTGCGCATCGAGCCCTCGAACATGCCGGGCGCCATCGCCATCGACTTCGAGCCGGCCACGCCGACCGCGCCGGCGTCGGCAAACTTTGCAAAGTCAGCCCCCAAGAAAACAACCTCCCAGCCACGTGCCCGTGCCCGGTCGAGCGCCGCCTTGGCGCCATCCTTGGTGACTTCCTGTGAGGAGTTTTCCTCCCCGTCGGTCATCACCACGATCACGGCCCGGTCCGGATTGTCGGCTTCTGCCAGCGCCACCGTTCGCGCCAGCGCGTCGAACAGCGGGGTCATCCCGCGCGGCGTGGCATCTTCATTCGTGACAGTCTTCCAGTCCGCCAGCAGCACGCCTTTCCGGATGACGTCGAACTGCAGGCCCGAATGATGGTCGAACACCGCCAGCGTCACCTTCTCGCCGGGGTCCGGGGCCAAGCCGCCTTCGGGCTTGGAGAGGGCATCGACATAGGCATTCACCGAACCAAGGGCCTCGTCCCAGATGCCGCCCATGGAGCCGGTACGGTCAAGCAGGACATAGGAGTGGGAGGGGCCAGCGGGTGCGGCCGTCTTTTGTGTGTCAGTCATGGATAGTCCCTCTCTCGTGCGCCCCCACGCCCGGACAACCCAAATGGGAAAGCGCCCACCCGGTTAAAGGGGGCGCTTCCCATAATTCGTTGCTGCAACTGCGAAGGCGCGCCGGGTCAGGCGAAGCGCGGCGCGATCTTCAGGTCCCGCACCCAGCCGATCTTTTCCAGGAAAAGCAGCACGGTGCCGTTGTAATCCACGATGCGATTCCACACGCCCTTGCGCGGGCGGTGAAGCGCGCTCTGCGGCTCGTCATGGTGGTGGTCGTGGAAGGCCTCGCCGCCGGTCAGCAGTGCCATCAAATGGTCCGCCCAGACAGGCGTCTTCAGGTGGCCCAGCACGTTGATGCCGTAAACGGTGGCGTGGAACTGGATCGCCCGGCCGATGATGACGCTGGCATGCAGCAGCGCCGTCAGTACCAGCGAGCCGCCGCAGGCCCAGACGATCAGGTAGATGATCGCCGGCACGACGAAGTGGATGACAAGGCTAAGTTGGTTGTAGAAACGGTCCATCCAGACAACGATCGGGTGCTTCTTCAGCCATAGCGGCATCGGACGCTCCACATCCTTCTGGTCGCGGAACAGGATCCAGCCGACCCAGGCCCAGCGCTTCGATTCAAACGGGTTGTGCGGATCGCCGGGGCCATCGGCAAAGCGGTGGTGCTGTGAGTGATAGTTCACCCAGTCGCGCACGCGGCCCTGCATCGCAATCATCAGGTTGATCATGGCCAGCACCTGCGCCGGCGGCGCCAGCACGCCGGCACGGTGCTGAAGGATGCGGTGCAGCGGGCCGATGCCCATGTTGCACCAGAAGACGGAGAACGCGATGACGCCGATAGCAAGCGGCACATACCACCAATGGAAGGTAAGTTCGGTGACGAAGATGCCGAGCAGGACCATGGTGGTGAAAAGGGCCACCCCGAGGACCGGATAGCCGAAGGCCGAGAAAAAGCTCGGCATGTCGAATGTCTTCCAGTTTTTCGGTATCGCGATCGAGCGCGGTATCATGGCACGACTTTCCTTTCATCCGCCGGTTCTGGCTGGGTTCCCCTCCGGCGAAGTCTTCCTGTTCGCCGATTAATACCTGATTAAGACCTGCGCGCGGCCCGGCAAAGATGAAAATGCTTCGCAACTGCGAACTTCGCGCAAGTGTGATGCCGGCGCCGCAAGGGTGGTGACGCCGCTGCTCCAGTCCGGCTAGATAAGCACGGGAGAAAGTGGGGCCAAGATGTCTGATGCAAGCCGGGAAGAAGATGTCCGTTGGGTTCTTCGGGAGCTTGGCGTCGATACAGCAGCGACCCAAGACGAAGATATCCCGGCTTTGTGCCCCGTGCATGACGACTGCTGGGAAAGTGGCGACCCGAACCTGCGGATCAACCTTCGAACACTGAGATACACCTGCGAACAAGGTAATGAAATCGGGGACGTTTGGACACTGCGGCCGACGATAGCTCGAAGAAAAGCGCAGCATGCGCTCGTTCCCTCCGGCCGATCGACCGCCGGAGACGAAAAAGCCGCGACAGAAGATATGGATCGCCCGAGCTACGTACCGGCGGTCAAAGCTCACAATCCCTTGCTCAAGACCGAGCGCAAAGTTCTGCAGTTGAAACCGGAGCAGAAGCTACCCTCACCCGAAGAAGTCCGCGCCGAAAACGAACGCCGCATCGAGGAAGTGCGCGCCGCCCGGGCCGAGCGGCGGCGCGGCGCCGGCGAGAAAGCCATCATAATCTTGCTCGCGCTTGTGTTTGTGGGCGCGGGGCTCATGGCCGCTGGGTTGTCCGGCTTTGCCAACTACAATGCCTTCGCCTCGACCGTGTCCGACCCTGCCCAGGGCCGGGTCTGGGGCGCCGCGGGCATTATCGCTGCCGTCATCTCTTTCGGCGGTTTCACCTTCGTCTACTGGCACGCGGCCAACAAGCGGATGTGGGAAAGCCTTCGCTCGCTGGTCTTCGCGCTGATCGGCGCCGGCGCCTCGATCCTCGGCACAGAAATCTATATCCACTCGAACAATCTCAGCGCCGCGGCCGAAGTGTCGAGCGCGGCCAGCAATCGCGATGTGCTTGAAACCCAGCTTGCCGACTGGCGCCGCCAGCTCGAAGGCATCCCGCCGGAAACCCGCTCGGTCGAGGGCCTAGAGGCCTACATCGCCGAAGTCGAGCGCGTCGGTCGCACGGAACAGAAGCCATACCGAGACGCCCAGAATGAACTCGGCCTCGCGAAACGCCGGGACGAACTGAACGCCAAGATCGAAGCGGCGAATGCCGAATTGCTGGGTCAGGGATCAGGCAACATCCTGCTGCAGGCCGAGCAGCGTGCCTCGCTGCCGAGTTGGCTGTTCGCAGTGCTGCTGGAACTGTTCTCGAGCCAGGCCACATCCATCGGGCTGGTCGCCCTGTTGATCATGGGCCGCCCGCGCCAAGCCAATCAGTCCGCCAGCGGATAGAATTCGCCGTCGCTGCCCCGCACTTCGAACCGGTCGCCGCGCTGCTCGACATCGGCCAGCGCGAGCGATGCCTTCGAGACCCCGCCCGGAATGTCGAACACGTAATGAGGCACGGCCAGGCCGGATATGCTGTCGCGCAACCCCCGCACCAGCGCCTGGCCTTCCTCGACCGGCACGCGGAAGTGCGACGTGCCAGGCGCCGCATCCAGCTGGTGAAGGTAATAGGGTTTGATCCCGGCACTGAGGAAGGTCCGCATCAGGTCCGACAGTGCGCCTAGTGTATCATTGACCCCCCGCAGCAACACGGACTGCGACACGAGCGCGATACCCCGCGATGCCAGCAGGCGGCAGGCGGCGACCGCCTCCGGCGTGAACTCGCTCGCATGGTTTGCATGCACGGCGACAAACACCGCCTTGCCGCCGCTCGCGAGGGCGTCGGCATAGACAGGCGTGATCCGGTCAGGCCGGGTTACCGGCATGCGGCTATGCCAGCGGATGACCTTGACGTGCTCGATCTCCGAAAGCGACCGCGTCAGCTCCCTCGCGCGGGCGGCGGACAACATCATCGGATCGCCGCCCGTCAGGATGACCTCGAAGATCTCCGGGTGCGCAGCGACATAGGCGAGGATATCGGCAAGCTCTGCCTTGGTCAGTGCGTCGCCCTTCTCCGGGCCCACCATTTCGCGCCGGAAGCAGAAGCGGCAGTAGACCGGGCAGGTCGACGCCGCCTTGATCAGCACACGGTCGCGGTAGCGGTGCACGAGACCCGGCAGCGGCGAATGCCGTCCGTCGCCGATCGGGTCGGCGGCCTCGCCCGGCAGGACGCGCAATTCCTCTGCTGACGGAACATACTGCCGGCGAAGCGGATCCGCGTCGCCGGGTCCGATGCGCCGCGCAATCGCTTCCGGCAGCGCGATGGCATAGGCTCGGGCCACGTCTGCCAGCCGTTCGGCCTGCGCCTCGGCGATCAGGCCTGCGGCCTTCAGGTCTGCGACGGTACGGAGTGTGGCGACAGTCATGCCCGCTCCTCTACAGGAGGCGGCGTCCAGAGGACATCCGAAATCTGCGCGGCCCCCGTCGCCAGCATCACCAGCCGGTCGAACCCGAGCGCCACGCCGCTTGCCTCCGGCATAGCGGCCACCGCAGCAATGAACGCCTCGTCGAGCGGATAGCGCTCGCCGTAGACATCCTCTTTCAAGTCCATCTCGTACGCCTGGCGCGCTCGCAGCATGGCCGCGTCGGTCAGTTCGCGATAGCCGTTCGCGAGTTCGACCCCACAGGCATAGAGCTCGAACCGCTCGGCGTAGCGCGGATCGTCCGGGTCCGGACGGGACAGCGCCGCCTCGCTGGCCGGGTATCGGTGGAGGAAGGTCAGCCGCCCCTGCCCGAGCTTCGGCTCGATCCGCGTCACGAGAACAGCGGAATAGACGTCCGTCCAGCTCGCGCCGTCCGGCGTATTCACGCCGGCCGTCCGTGCCTTGGCTGCAAGGCCGGCCGAATCGTCCAGCAAAGGCTCGAGATCGATGCCGGCGTAGCGCACAAAGGCCTCCGCCACCGTCAGGAATTCCGGCGCCGCAAACGGGTCACAGCAGGCGCCTTTCCAGATAAGCGTGCGGGTTCCTGCGGCCTCCGCAGCGAGCTGGCACAGCCGTGCCGCATCCCGCATGACCTCCTCGATGCCTTCGCCTGCCCGGTACCATTCCAGCATCGTGAATTCGGGCGAATGACGCGGCCCGGTCTCGCGGTTCCGGAAAGCACGGGCGAAGTCGAAAATGCGCGTCTCACCGGCGGCGAGCAGCTTCTTCATCGCAAATTCGGGCGAGGTGTGCAGGTAAAGCGGCGTCGCCCCGCCGTTCTCGGCCACAAACCGCGTTTCA
The DNA here is from genome assembly GCA_016712445.1 of Acidobacteriota bacterium. Classification (NCBI taxonomy): domain Bacteria; kingdom Pseudomonadati; phylum Acidobacteriota; species Acidobacteriota bacterium. Next base: position 773,781 of record JADJRB010000001.1, read on the forward strand.
AAGGCGTGCAGGTGCGCTTCATTGCCCGGTGAGCGCTGCAGCTGGCCACATTCCGTCTCGGTGAAGCCTTCTGACGCGAACCAGGCGCGCATCGATGCCTTGACCGCACCGCGTGCCTGCAGGAAGGGGCGGCGACGGGCATGGGCAGCGGGCGACCACCAGGGCGGGTTGTCGGGGGTCATCGGGCTCCGGCGGGGCAGGATCAAAGCGGGCCAAAGACCCATCCGGCGCTGGCCAAACGGCGCGGAGGCGGTATATAGCGGCGCTTTCGCCCTCGCAACTCAGGAACGACCCATGGCCGTTGAAATCGCTGCGGATATCCGCAAAGGCAACATCATCGAACACACCGACGGCCAGCTTTACGTTGTGCTCAAGGCCGAATCCTTCCGTCCCGGCAAAGGTACGCCGACCACGACGATCGACATGCGCCGCATCTCGGACGGCATCAAGATCTCGAATACTTACAAGACGTCCGACAAGGTCGAGAAGGCCTATGTCGAGGAAGTCGACCACACCTACCTGTACATGGAAGGCGAGAACTACGTCTTCATGAACTCAGGCAACTATGAGCAGGTGGTCGTGCCGGCAGCCATGGTCGGCGACGGCGCCCAGTACCTTCAGGAAAACATGACGGTCATCCTGCAGATGTTCAACGGCGAGGCCGTCTCGGTCACCCTGCCCGCCCGCATCACCGCGGAAATCGTGGAAACCGAACCGGTGGTCAAAGGACAGACGGCGTCGGGTTCCTACAAGCCCGCCAAGCTCGACAACGGCGCCCGCATCATGGTGCCGGCCCACGTCGGTGTGGGCACCCGCGTTGTGGTGAACACCGAGGATGGCAGCTACATGGAACGCGCCAAGGACTGAGCAACCGCTGCAGTTGCACGGGAACCAACGCCGCCGGCCGCGCATAGATAGCGTGGAAACCAACGTGTTTCCGATCCAATACGAACAGACTTGGGCCAGCGTCTGCCCGGCGCTGGCCAACTTTCCGCCGTCTGCTGCCCAACTACGTATTCTTAACCACGCAGGCGCAATGATTTACTCTAAGGAAGCGCGCCGGCCCCCGCCTCAATCTTCGACGCGCATCCCGAACCAGGCCAGACGGATGTCCGATCACGAGCCAGACGCCAATCGCCGAACGCCGCGCCAGCGCGCGCTGAAGGGCGCACGGATCATCTGCGCGGGCGACAAGACCTATGACGTCACCATCCGCGATATTTCCGAAGGTGGCGTCCGGTTGAAGCTTGGCTCACCCTTTGTGGTCCCGGAGAGCTTCGTCCTTGTCATTCTCAATCCGAACACTGGCAAGTCTGAAAAGCGCACCTGTGAGACCCGGTGGCAACGGGGCGACCAGGTTGGCGCACAATTCGTCGCTCCCGGCCCCGAAAAGCCATCCGCGCCGATCACCCCTGTAAACCTGCGCCGCACGGCCGGTCCAGGCTGAACCGCTCCCACGGCCATCCGCAATTGATCCCACCTCCCGTTAAGCTCTAAATGGCGCGCCACCGAACATGGCCTGCCGCCGAAATCGCCAGAAGAGGCACGCTTGCAGATATTCCTCGTAGAAGACGACGCAGACCTGATCGAAACCATCCAGCTTGGCTGGCCGGATCACCAAGACCATATCGAAGCTTTCAAGGATTTCGCCAGTTTCAAGCCCGTGCTGTTTTCGGGCGGGCTGTCTGCGGCAGACTGCGTGATCCTCGACATGAAACTGCCTGACGCGTCGGGCACGCAGATCATCGCCGAGATCCGCCGCCTCAGCGACATCCCGATCATCGTATTGTCCGGCTGGGGCGAAACCGAATTTCGCGCCGACCTGATCAATCGCGGCATCGACGACTATGTTCTCAAGCCGCTCAGTCTCAAGGAACTGCACGCCCGCGTCGCGCGGCTAGTGCGCCGCACGGCAGCTCCGGCCGCGGAGGACCTCGCGCCGACGCATATCAGCTCCATCACCTTCGACAAGTCGCGCCGCATGCTGCGCCTCGGCGCCGGCCAGATTGACCTGACCCACGCCGAATTCCTGTTGCTGGGCGCGCTCGTTGACGCTGGCGGCTGCGTGGTCGCACGCGAGGAGCTATACCTGAAAGCGTTCGGCCGATCTTACCGTGAAGGCGAGAAAGTGCTCGAGACCTATATCAGCCGCCTGCGGAGCAAGCTGGCTCAGCTGGAAGCATCGGCCGGCGACACGGTCCAGACCGCACGCGGCGCCGGCTACCGCCTCATCGCTCAGGCGCCGCCGCTCTGAACCGCGCGCTGGCGGGAAGCGGCCTGACGGTCAAGCATCGCGCGCAGCCGTACGGCGAGCTCGGCCTTCCGGTAGGGCTTCGGCAGGAGCTCAATATCGGTCGCAAGGCGCCCGTCGCGCGCCACGAGTTCGCGCGGATACCCTGAAGAATACAGCATCTCGATGTCGGGCCACAGGCGCCGCGCCACCTTCAGAAGCTCGCGCACGTCCGCCGTCCCGGGCATGATGAGGTCTGAAAAGATCAGGTCGAACGCGGTCCCTTCGCTCACGCGTTCAATCGCAGCGTCCGCGCTCTCGCACGCGGTCACGCGGTAGCCGAGCGAAACGAGCACACGCTCGACATGCTCGCGCACACCTGGCTCATCTTCAACGAGCAGGATATGCTCGCCGCGCCCCATGGGCGCATCGACCGGCGGCGGCGGCGCAGGCAACTGCACCTTGGCTGTCTCCGGGAACAACAATGTCACCTGCGTACCGCGGCCCGGCTGGGAAGCAATCTGCAAGGTGCCGCCGGATTGCTCCATGAAGCCGAAAGCCATGCTGAGGCCGAGCCCAAGCCCCTTGCCCACCTGTTTCGTCGTGAAGAACGGATCGAGGCAGCGGCGCAGCGTCTCGTCATCCATGCCGTCGCCCGTGTCCGATATTGTCAGCGCCGCCTGCGCCCGCCCGCCGGTCCGGTCGACATGCGTGTGGAACGTCAACACACCGCCGTCGCGCATGGCGTCGCGCGCATTCACGGCGAGATTTAGCAGGACCAGTTCAAGCTGGGCCGGGTCGCTCTCGATCCGGGCTCCACCTGATTCAAGTTTCATCTCGATACGGATGTTCGACCGGAAGGTTCGCCGGAACAGTTCCGCGCTGCGCGTGACCTGATCATCCAGTTCGAGTACGACCGGCTTCAGCGGGATACGCCGCGCAAAGGCAAGCAGCCGGCCGGTCAGGTCCCTGCCCCGTTCGGCGGCGGCGAAGACGAGCTCCAGCAGGCGCCGCTCGCGGGGATCTTCCACGCGCTCCAGCAAGGTCTCGGCATTTCCGGTAATCACCATCAGGAGATTGTTGAAATCATGCGCGACGCCGCCGGTGATCTGGCCGAGCGCTTCCAGCTTCTCGGCCTGCACCAGGCGGGCCTCCGCCAGCTTCTGGTTGGTCATGTCAACCATGCTGCCCACGATCCGTTCGGCCATACCGCTGGCGTCCCGCGAGATGAAGCCCCGATCAAACACATAGCGCACATTGCCGTCATCCCGCAGGAACCGGTACTCATCCGTCCAGGCGTCTGCGGCCGAGGCGGCCGCGCCATAGAATCCTTCGATCACACGGGCCCGGTCATCCGGATGCAGACGGTTCAGCCAGGACGAGGGAGCATCCGTCAGCGGCGCCTGCGCGTTGCCCGCCAGCTTTCGGAAGTTGTCGTTCCAGGTGATCTGCGACTTGCGCAAGTCATAGTCCCAGACAACGTCATGGGTGGAGCGGGCGAGCAACTGGAATCGCTCTTCATTGGCGCGCGCCAACGCTTCGGCCGCGTCCCGCTCGGACATGTCGCGCACCACAGCCACCCAGTGGGTGACCTTGCCGGTGAGGCCCTTCACCGGCACCAGGTCGATTTCTGCCGGAACGATCCGCCCGTCGCGTGCAAACAGACGGATGTCCGAGCGCAGCGAAACCGGGTTCGCGATCGCCGTCACCAGCACATCCAGCGGCACCCCGGGCGCCGCTTCCAGCATCACGGTCGATATCGGCTGGCCGAGCACATCCTCGAGCGCCATGCCGGTGATCCGCAGGAAGGATGGGTTGACGTACACGATCGGCGCGTCGGCGCCGGCGGTCCCGGACGCGGCCTCGAATATCAGCACGACATCGTTCAGCCGGCTGATCGACTGGTCGAGCAGGTGCAGCCGGTTGTCGCGTTCGACCTGGCGTGTGACGTCCTGGACAACGCCCGTCAACACACGCCCATCCGGCGCGTCCGTGATCTCTCCGATCCCGCGCACGTGGATCACCTTCCCATCGGGCCGTACCGCGCGGTGGGCAAATTCGAACACAAGCTCCCCGGACCGCGCGAAGGCCCGGTAATTCTCGGTCATCGCTTCGCGGTCGTCAGGATGGACCAGCGCCGCGTAGGCATCGAACGAGCCGCCGAAGTCGGCTTCCGCGACGCCGTACATGTCGAGCACTTCAGGCGACCAGACCAGACGTCCGGTCTCGAGACCGAACTTCCAGGCGCCCATGCGGATCAGCCGCTGCGCGGTGCGCAGGTTGGCATTCTGCTCGGCAAGGCGCGCCATGGCCGACCGCAGGTCCATGGTGGTGCGAAGGTAAGGCAGGTCGTGTCTGGGAAATGCGCGGCGGGCCTGTTCGATGATCTCGAAACTGGTGCCCCGGGCCGCCGCCCCGGCGATGATCGTCGTCACATCCTCGAGCGTGCACATGACATAGCTGATCGTGCCATCGGCGGCCTTCACAGGCGTATTGACGGCGATCCACAGCCGGTGTCCCGCATCATTCGCGTCACCGCTGCGCACCGGCACCGGATAATAGAGCACGCCCGGCTGGTCCGGCTCGCCCGTGTCGATCACCTGCTGGAGCGAGGCGCGCAGTTGCAGCAACGAAACAGCCTGCGGCGTCTCGCCGGAATCCGGCAGAGCCTCGAACAAGGGCCGGCCAAGGAAAGCGGCTTTTTCAACCCGCGCGGCGTCGAGCAGGGCGTCGCTCACCGCCAGCACGGTCCAGTCGCCCGGCGACAGGACCAGCATGTTGCCGGGCACCGCACTGAAGAGGCGTTCGAACTGCGCGGCGGCGGCCTCCGCGACACTTCGCAGGCTCGCCTCCCGGGCCAGCAGCGTCTCGCGGGCCTGCTCGGCCTGAACCGCCAGCGTGATGTCGCGCACCGACACAAGACGCGCGCGCCGGCCTTGCCAGTCCACTGAGCGTGCCACGACATGCACGAACAGCAGCTCGCCGGATTTCTTCAGGTGCCTGCAGACGCGCGGCGCATTTCGCCCTGCCCGCGCCTCGGCGATGTCTTCCAGCAGTTGGGGCACATCTTCCGCCGGGCGTATCTCGCGCACGTCCATCGCAAGGAATTCTGCGCGGCTATAGCCATACACGGCGATCGCCGCTTCGTTCACGTCAAGGAATTGCAGCGTGTCGAAGTCATAGACCCACATCGGGTCCGGATGGCGCTCGTAATAGGTTTCTCGTTCGTGCATGTGCGCTGCGCTGCTGCGCCCGCTCGGGCGGCCTTGGTGGAGAGCCTAGCATGGCCGGCCCGGGCTGCCATCAGGCCTCAGGCGGCCGGGGCGGCCCGCTCATAGGTTTCAGGCCCGATCGCGCCGCGCACCGCGTCGAGCGCCGCTGCCACCTCCGCGATATCGAGCCCGAGCAACACAGCAGTCTCGGAAGCGGAGAAGCCCGCCCCCAGGTGCAGCGCCGCGATCTCACGGATGTCCAGCGACAGGTCGAGCAAGGGCGACAGCGCCTGTTCGAGGTCCACGCCGCGCCGCGCGCGCGCGCCCGAAGTACGCAGGAGCCGCCGAACTGCCGCGATCATGTACGCGCAGGCCTGCTCTGCATCGTCGGCATCCGGGTCGGTCGACAGGTAGAGGATCAGGGCGTCTTCGACGATCTCGTCGGCTTCAACGCGGTTGCCGATCACAAGGCAGGTGAAGGCGCGCACCTTGCGCAAGGCTTTTTCCACGGCCACCACGGTCATGTATTCGAGCGGGGACGCGTCACCTGACTGGCTGAAAGCGAGTTTCAAGCGATCGTCCTCGTTCTGATTGTTCACCCGCGACACCTGTGCACCAAGGAAGCTAGGGAGACGTTTCCCAAGGGTCTAAAAGCTTCAAACCGCGCACCGCGCAGCCGTCACGATTGCCCAGGCACGAGGTTTTCAGAGTCGCACGCCGCATTCAAGGCGAAAGCTGCAACAACAGGCATGGCGCACCCGAAGAGATTCGAACTCCTGACCCCCAGATTCGTAGTCTGGTGCTCTATCCAGCTGAGCTACGGGTGCATTGCCACTGCAAGGAGGGGACACATACAGGCGAGCCCCCGGCCTTGCAAGCCACAAAAACCTATGGATTCAGCCCGGCGTTTCGTCTGCGCCGGCAGGCGATTCCGGCGGGGTCTCGCCGGGATCAGTGCCTGAAACTTCAGGCATTTCGGCCGGCCGGGGCGCTTCAGACGCCCCCGACGGCGGGGCAAGGCCCGTCTCTCGGCTGATCCATCCGGCATAGGCCGACACGCGCGCGTAAACGCCCGGATTTTCCGGCCGCGCGCAGCCGAGCCCCCAGCTCACCACGCCCACCTGCACCGGGCCGTTCGCGGTGCGCAGCACCAGCGGGCCACCGCTGTCGCCTTGGCAGGCATCCGTGCCGCCATCGCCGGCGCAGAGTTGCGTCGCTGCATCCACCGTGACCCCGCGGAACGTCTCTCCAAGCCCCTCGCGTTCCAGGCCCGCCCGGATGCGCTGCGCACACTCCTGCATCTCGACCGGCGGCACATAGCCTTCCTGCAGGATCAGCGAGCCCGCCGCGACCTGCCGGCCGGACCGGGTGGTGCCCCCTTCCCCCTGCGCGCCCTCGCCCTTGCGGCCATACCCGGCCGCCAGCAAGTCGGCGTAGGGTTCGAACAGGCGCCCCGCAGCGTCGCCGCGCATATCGAGCGGCATCGCCGGCGCCGTGGAGGGCCGGGCGAGTTTCAGCAGGGCGAGATCATTGCCTCGCTCCGGCGCGCCCGCCTTGTAGCCGGGATGGATCACGACGCGGCTGACAGGCAGTACACTACCCGGCGGGATCGTGCGCAGGTCGCCAAGCCCGATCGCCACCGCGACGGCGCCCTGCCGCGTCCAGCGCCCGTCGGCGGCGCGCGCATACTGGGCGGCGCGTCCGTCGGCGTCCACCTGCATGTCCTCGGCGCAGTGCGCAGCCGTCAGCACCCAGTCCGGCGTCACCAGCGTGCCGCCGCATTCATGGTAGACGGTGCGGCCGGAGACCGTCTGGATCGACACCATGCCGGGCCAGTCCGCCACATCCGCGTCGCGGCCTGCGACCATGCACCCGGCCAGTATCGCAGCGCCCGCAGCTCCCAGCGCAAAATATCTCAGCACACGGATCATGCCGCCCCCTCCTGCCGCTCGGCCTCGAACACGCCGCGCGCAATGCTGCGCGCCAGTGTGCCGGCGGCCAGCTCACCAAGCCGCGCAACCTGAAGCGCACGCGGCGTATCGAGTGCGCGCCGCGCGGTCGACATCACGAAGACCACGTCGCCATCCGTCGGCGCGAAAACCGGGCGGATCGCCCGCGCCATGCCGGCCAGCGCCATCTGGGCGACACGTTCGCACTCGTCGCGCGTCAGCTCGGCGTCGGTGGCGATACAGGCAATCGTGGTATTCTCCCTCGGCGAAGGATTGGACTTGGCGGCGCCCCAATCCTCGGCGTCGAAGGCGGCCGACGTGTCCGGTCGCGCCCCGCCGAACTCACCTGCAATCTCGTAGGGCCAGGCCCAGAAAGCCTCGCTGCCCGGCATCCGCACCGAACCGAAAGAATTGACGGCGGCAAGCGCGCCCACCGTGAACCCATCCGAGGTCACGATGCTGGCCGACCCCGTTCCGCCGGGCGCAAGGCCAGCGCGCGCGCCCGTGCCTGCGCCGGCACGTCCCAGCCGAAAGGTATCGGAGGTCGCATTGAACGCCCTTCGCCCCAGCGCCGCATAAGGCGACGTCTCGCCCCATTCCTTGTTGCCGCCATTGGCAAGGTCGTACAGGATCGCGGCCGGCACGATCGGCGTCGCCGGCACGCCGGGCCGCGGCACCAGCGCGAACCCGCGCCCTTCTGCCTTCAGCCCCGCCATCACGCCGTCAGCCGCCGCGAGCCCGAAAGCACTGCCCCCGGCCAGGCAGATCGCGTCCGCCGCCCCGACGAGCCGCCCGCCCCCCAGCAGGTCGGTTTCGCGCGTTCCCGGCCCGCCGCCGGCCACCGCCACAGCGCACACGCTCATCCGGTCCGGCAGGATGACGGTCACGCCGCTGCGCACGCCGGCATCCTCGGCCTGGCCGACCCGAATGCCCGGAACATCTGTTATGAGGTTGCGCGACCCCGGCTTTGCCATGTTAAGAGCCTTGTAATCTGATTTGTCAGCTCCGGTCTTAAGGGCCTGCGAGCGCCGCGCCAAGCAAAGGGTTTTCTCATGCGCCTCATCCCCGGCATTGCACTCGCGCTTGTGATCACCGCCTGCGCCAAGCCCGCCGCCGCGCCGCCGGCTGCAACCACCGAAGCACAGACCGACGTCGTCGAAGGGCTGGGCGACCTCTCATGGACCAAGGGCGGCATGGTTGCTGCCGCCAACCCCTATGCCGTGGAAGCCGGCCTGGAAATCCTGCGCGACGGCGGCAACGCCATCGACGCCGCCATCGCCGTGCATGCCGTGCTCGGGCTGGTCGAGCCGGAAAGCTCCGGCCTCGGCGGCGGCGGCTTCCTCGTCTATTACGACCGCGCGAAGGACACTGTCACCGTCTTCGACGGGCGCGAAACCGCTCCGGCGGCCGCCGACGAGAACCTGTTCATCAAGGACGGCAAGGTGATGGACTTCGTCACCGCCTGGCAATCCGGCCGATCGGTGGGCGTGCCCGGCCAGATCGCGCTTTACAAGGCCGCCCACGAAGCTGCCGGCCGCGCCGACTGGGCGACGCTGTTCCAGCCTGCGATCGACCTCGCCGAAGATGGCTTCGTCGTCTCGCCGAAACTTGCCGAAGCCCTCGCCGAGCCGCGCCTGCGCGGCGCCATCCGGCTCGACGACAACCCGGTCACCGCGGCCTATTTCTATCCGGACGGCGAACCCCTGCCGGCCGGCTTCGTGCGCAACAATCCGGCCTATGCCGCCACCCTCGCCGCCATCGCCGAGGAAGGCCCGTCGGCCTTCTATTCGGGAAGCATTGCTGCCGACATCATCACCGCCGTGACCGAAGGTCCGGACGGCGGCGCCATGACGCTGCAGGACCTGCAGGACTACAAGGTCGCCGTGCGCGACGCCGTCTGCGGCGAGCTGCAGTCGGGCTACAAGATCTGCTCCGCCCCGCCGCCCAGCTCCGGCGGCATCGCCCAGAACCTCATCATGGGCCTCTATGAATACCTCGCCCCCAAGGGCACCGGTGTTGATGAGAGCCAGTATCTGAAAGCCTTCGTCGACGCCCAGCGCCTGGGCTATGCCGACCGCGACCACTATGTCGCCGATGCCGACCACGTGCCGGTGCCGACCGCCGAACTGATCGATCCCGCCTACATCAAGGCGCGCGCGAAGGACGTGTTCACGCCGGACGCCAAGGCGACACCGGGCGACCCGGGAGTGGTGCTGGGCAAGGAACCGCTGCGCCCGATGTGGGGCGAAGACCCGACCGAGCCGGGCGCCGGCACGACCCACATCTCGATCATAGACCTTGAAGGTAACGCCGTCTCGATGACCGCCACGGTCGAGGCCGCCTTCGGCTCTTCCCGCATGGCCGGCGGCTTCCTCCTCAACAACCAGCTGACCGATTTCTCGCGCGAGCCGACCAAGGGCGGCAAACCGGTCGCCAACGCGCCGGGCTCCGGCAAGCGGCCGCGCTCGTCGATGTCACCCACCCTCGTCTTCGACAAGGGCGGCGACCTGTTCATGGTCACCGGCTCGCCGGGCGGCAACTCGATCATCGCCTATGTCGCCAAGACGCTCGTCGGCGTGCTCTACTGGGGCAAGACCGCCCAGGAAGCTGCGGCCCTGCCGAACATCATCGCGCGCGGCGACACGGTCGCTGTCGAGGTCGATGTGGCCGGCGGCCCGCAGTCGGCCGAAGCGCTGCGCGAGATGGGCTACAAGGTGGAAGAACGCACCGGCGAGAATTCCGGCCTTCACCTGATCGTCGTGCGTGACCGCGGCCTCGAAGGCGGCGCCGATCCGCGCCGCGAAGGTGTGGCCACACCGATCCGTTGAGCCGCGCCTATGGCCAAGCTCTACTTTTCCTATGCGGCGATGAACGCCGGCAAGTCGACGATCCTGCTGCAGGCCGCGTACAACTACCGTGAACGCGGCATGGACGTGCTGCTGCTCACGTCGGCGCTGTACCGCGACGCCGAGGACGGCCATATCAGCTCGCGTATCGGCATCTCGGCCGAAGCGACGCTCTATACGCAGGACACGGATCTCTTTGCGTTGATCGAGACCCACAAGGCGAATGGCCGGCTCGACGCCGTCTTCGTCGACGAGGCGCAGTTCCTGACCAAGGACCAGGCCTGGCAACTCGCCCGAGTTGCCGACCATCTCGGGCTGCCCGTGCTCGCTTACGGGCTGCGCACGGATTTCCGCGGTGAACTGTTCGAAGGCTCCGCCGCCCTGCTCGCCATCGCCGACAACCTGCGCGAAGTGCGCACCATCTGCGAGTGCGGCCGCAAGGCGACGATGGTGGTTCGTCTGGGCCCGGACGGAAAGGCGCTCACCGAAGGCGACCAGATCTCGATCGCCAAGACTACTTATGTCTCGCTCTGCCGGCGCCACTGGGAAGAGAGCATGGGCCGCTTTCCGCCCCGCTGAGCCCGGCGCGGTTATCCAACTGGCACAAAATTCGCAGCTTCTCCTTGATGCGCGCACAATCTGGCCACTGAGTTTCGCGACTTTGGAGGCCTGAGGCCGCTAGAGGAGGCTGGAAATGACCGAGGAACCCGTCCGCACACGTATGCCGGTGATCGCGCTGGTCGCAGCGCTCGGGCTCATCGCCATCGCCCTGGGCGCGCTCGCCGTCCCGCCCGCCCGGGCCCAGGCTGCGCCGGAACAAGTCGACTATGCCGGCTTCCTTGAACTTTCAGGCGAGATTTCCGCCTACCGCCAGTCCCGCCTCGTCGACCTTGAGACCTTCAACGCCATGAAGGCTGATCCCAACACCATCCTGCTCGACGCGCGCAGCCTCGGCGCCTTTTCCCTCGGCCATATCGACGGCGCCGTAAACCTCAATTTCTCGGACTTTTCGGCTGGCATGCTGGCCGAAGTGATCGGCTCCAAGGACCGCCGGATCCTGATCTACTGCAACAACAACTTCACCGACAACGTTGCACCGGTGATGCTGAAATCGGCCCCGCTGGCCCTCAACGTGCCGACCTTCATCAACCTCTACGGCTATGGCTACGAGAACATCTACGAGCTCGACGGCGCCTACAGCATCGAGGACGCCGACATCGACTGGGTCCGGCCTCAGACCTATCAGCAAAACTAAAGCTATCATCTGACGCATTGCTTTTGGCAGGCCGCTCGCTCAATTGGGGGCTGCGATCCCTCAGGAGGGCTGAAATGAGCGCTGATGCCACGGCCAGCCAGCCGGCTGCAGCCAAAGTGAACCCCAACGGGCCGACCGAGGAAACCGTCCTCGCCGTCGAGCATTACACTGACCGGCTGTTCCGCTTCCGCCTCACCCGCCCGGCTCATTTTCGCTTCCGCTCGGGTGAATTCGTGATGATCGGGCTCTACAAGGAAGACGGCAAACCTCTGCTGCGCGCCTATTCGGTCGCCTCTCCCTCCTGGGACGAGGAACTCGAATTCTACTCGATCAAGGTGCCCGACGGTCCGCTCACCTCCCGCCTCCAGTCGATCAAGCCCGGCGACAAGGTTCTGCTCGGCCGCAAGCCGACCGGTACGCTGGTGCTCGACGCGCTGACGCCCGGCAAGCGCCTCTACATGTTCTCCACTGGCACCGGCTTTGCCCCCTTCGCCAGCCTCGTACGCGACCCCGAGACCTATGAGCGCTACGAACAGGTGATCGTCACCCATACCTGCCGCGACGTGGCCGAGCTCACCTATTCCCGCAACCTGATCGACAGCCTGAAGGACGATCCGCTGGTCGGTGAACTCGTCGGCGGCAAGCTGGCGCTCTACACGAGCACCACGCGCGAGCCCTATCCGAACATGGGCCGTATCACTTACCTGATCGAGAGCGGAAAACTGTTCGCCGACCTGGGCGTGCCGCCGCTCGATCCGTCCACGGACCGTGCGATGATGTGCGGCTCGATGGAAATGATCCAGGACACCAAGGCGCTGATGCTGAAAGCCGGCCTGACCGAGGGTTCGAATGCCTCGCCGGCCGAATTCGTTATCGAGAAAGCCTTCGCCGGCTAGTTTTTCGCCGTCAGGAACGGGCCGGTGTTGAGCACGATCCGGCACTCCATGAGGCCCGGCCCCTTGGCGCAATAGTCGACTCCGAACAGGTTGGCGCGCACTTTGGTCGTCGCCCGGAACGTCGTATCGCCGTCGCTCCAGACACTTCCCGCCGCTTCCCCCATCACGCTCAGCGCCTCATTGAAGCGCTGCGCCGGGGCGCCCGTGCAGGTGAACTGGAGAAGCTGCGTATCCCCGTCATCGACCAGCGCCATCGCATCCTTGGTGATCGCCTGCGAAAGGCAGTCGGCATAAAGCACAGCGCGCGCCGGTGCGGGCGCCGACGGCACTGCCGCGAAATCCGGCGCGGGCGGCGGAGGCGGAGGTGAAGACGGAGACACACTCGCGCACGCCGAGACCGCAAGCACCAGCCCCAGCACACCCGCTCGCCACATGATCTTCTCCGTTTGCCGCTTCAGCCCACCCTTAGCTTCGCCGGCGCGGCTGGCAAGCTCACACGCGCCGGTGCGGATCGGAATGGTCCCATTCAGCCAGCAGCATCCGCAGCGCCGAGATGAACGCGATCGGCTGGTCCAGCATGACATGGTGGCGCGCATGCGGGATCGATACGAACGGCACCTGATGGCCCAGCAGGCTGCGCATGTGGTCGCGCACGATGTCCGGCATCAGCGCGCTTTCCTCGCCCCGGATGATCGCCACCCGGCACTTCGCCGCCTTCAGCAGCTCCCCGCCATCGCGGCCCGGCTCGAACCGCGTCCAGATCGTCGGATCGAACTTCCAGGTCCAGCCACCCTCTGCCCGCTTCAGGCTCCAGCGCGCGATATAGTCCATCGCAAAATGGTTTTCGCAGAGCTGCGGCGGCGCCAGCCGAAACCGCGCCAGTGCCGTGGCAAGGTCCTGATAGATCCGGTGCGGACGCCCGGCGCGCGACGGCCCCTGGTGCGGCCGCTCGGGCGGGTTCACCGGGCTGTCGACGATCACCATGCCTTCGAACCGTTCGCCATGCTCTGCGCCGGTCACCAGTGTCACGAACCCGCCGAAGGAATGCGCCACGATCACCGGCTTGCGTGGCCCCTCGAACAAGCCGGCATCCTCCGCCACCGCCACCTGCTCGGCCGAAAAGGTCGCCATGTCATAGTTCTCGCGCCACGCGCTTTCGCCCATGCCGGAGAAGGTCAGCGCCGCCACGTTGTAGTGCTCGGCAAAATAGGGCGCGATGAAATCCCACCAGTGCGCGTGCGCACCATTTCCGTGTACGAACAAAAGCCCCGGCGCACCGCGCTTGCCCCAGCGCTGGTAGCTGACCTCGGCCCCCAGCACCTCGATCCGGTGTGTTTCGTAGGGTGTCGCCACCGCATCCGGAAACCAGTCAGGCGCCGGCGGCAGCGCGCCGCGATAGTCAGCAAGCGGCCCGCCCTCGGACGGCATCTCCGCCGGCTGGTCGCGGACGATCGGATCATTGTCGCGGCTCATGGGCCCTCCCCGGCTTTTGCACACTGTGCGCCGGAGTGGCCGCGCCGATCAACCCCGCCCTTGCGTCAGCGGGGCCAGGCCCGGTGCTACTTGTACTTCACCGAACAGCCATAGGGTTTCGACACCGGCGTCGCGACCGGCCTGCCGGCCTCGATGTCCGCCAGTGCAGCGGTTACGTAGTTGGTCGCGGTCGCAATATCGGAAACCTTGGCGGTTGCCTTCGAATCGATCGCGCCGTCATAGGCCAGCGCGCCGTCGGCCGAGATGACGAACATGTGCGGCGTTGTCTTCGCGCCGTAGAGCTTGCCGATCGTCCCGTCCGGATCGAGCACCACGTGCGCCGGCGCCGCGCCGCGTTCGGCCGTCAGCGCATCGGCGCGCGCACCGTCAGCAAAGCCTTGCTTGCCCGGCGCCGACGAGATCACCGAAATCCAGACCACATCGTCCGCTGCTGCCGACTTCTGCAAGGTCTGCATGTTCGACGGCGGCGAGGTGTAGTGCTTCTGCACGAACGGACAGCCATCATTGGTCCATTCGAGCACGACCGTCTTGCCCGCAAAGTCCGACAGCGAGATCGTCTCACCGGCCGAGGTGACGCCGCTGAAGTCCGGCGCGGCCAGGCCGGTCGCCGGCGCTGCTTCGGCGGTCGACGCGATCAGCGCCCCGGCCGTCAGCGCCACGGCGGCGGCCATGCCGGCGGCAAGTGAAAGATGGCGGCGGGTGATCTGCATCGTCGTCTCCTTCCGGAATGATTGTCTGCCAGGCATTCAGCCTAGCTGCCCTCGACAAGTCCAATAACAAGTTCTTGAGACAGCAATTCCGGCAGGACCTCCGGCTCGCTGCTACCGGCGGGATACCAGAGGTACATCGGCACGCCGGCCCGTCCGCGCCGCTTCAGTTCCTCTGCAATCACCGGATCCTTCTGCGTGAAGTCCGCCACCAGGAAGGCCACATCCGCCTGCGCGAACGCCGCCTTCACCTTCTTCGTCGACAGCGTCGTCAGCTTGTTCACCTGGCAGCTCGCGCACCAGCTCGCCGTGAAATCGACGAATACCGGCCGGCCCGCCGCTAGTTCCGCCGACACCGCCTCAGGGCTCCACGCGCCTTCGGCATAGGCCGGCAGCGTCGGCACGGTTGCCGCCGCCCCGGCCGGCACGTTCGCCTGCACCGCCGGCAGCAAGAAGCCCGCCGCCAGCGCCGCCAGCGCGAGCCCTTTGCGCACATTGCCGCCGCCGCGCGACACCCAGACCGCGAAGGCCAGCGCCGTCGCCCCGGCGAGCGTCCAGCCGACCGCCGCAGCGCCGGCAAGGCCCGCCAGCACCGACAGAAGCCAGGCGGCCGTCAGGAACATCGGGAACGCGAACGCCTGTTTCAGGGTGTCCATCCACTTGCCGGGCTTCGGCAGCAACTTGTGCAGGCCCGGCAGGAAACTCAGGATCAGGAACGGCAACGCCATGCCGAAGCCCATGGCTGCGAACACGATCACCACCGCCGCGGCCGGCTGGCTCATCACCGCGCCGAGCGCCGCGCCGAGGAACGGGCCGACACACGGCGCCCCCACCACGGCCGCCAGCACGCCGGTAAAGAAGGCGCCCAGCGCCCCGCCCCGGCTCGCAAGCCCCGAGCCGGTATTGGTGATCGACGTGCCAAGTTCGAAAAAGCCCATCAGCCAAAGGCCGACACCGAACATGATCAGTGCAAGGACGGCCACCGTCGGCGCATGCTGCATCTGGAACCCGAGCGTCGCAAATCCGGTCGCCTGCCGCACTGCCAGGATCACCGCCGCCAGCGCGAGGAAGGATACCATCACCCCCGCCGTGTACCACACGCCGTGAGACTTGATCTCGCCGGCATGCCCGGTCGCCGCGGCCGACACCATCCCCACCGCCTTCATCGACAGGACCGGCAGCACGCAGGGCATCAGGTTGAGGATCACGCCGCCGAGAAACGCGAGGCCCGCGAGCCCCAGCAAGGCGCGCATGTCCACCGGCGCGGCGCTCGCCGCAGCCGTTTCGATGACGGCGGCGTCAGACGTGCCCGGCAGCACATCGCCGCGCACCGCGCGGATTTCATAGCCCACCGGCTCGGCGCCCGGCGCCTCCACCCGGATGATCCCTTCCAGCGTCTCGCCGACCTTGCCCGCCCGGTCCGGCGTCAGCGACACGCTCACACCGCCCGGCCCCGCCCGCTGGGGCTGCTCTGCCGGATGACTGATCTCATGCCCGTTCGGGAAGAAGCGCACGCGCGTTCCTTCGGCGAACGCGTCCTCCGGCGCGAGGCTGAGTGTCCACGGCGCGGCCGCGTCCGAAATACGCGCCTCGCCCGCGAAGGGTCCCGGCACCCTGGCAATCCAGCGGCCGATCAGCTCGCCCGATACCTGGTTCTCGACCGGTGCCCCGACACCGAGCACCAGCGATACATCGGCGGTTTCCGGAATGCAGACCGACTCGCAGATCAGGTAGTCGGCAACCCCTTCAAGACGCAGCTCCCCGCTCGCATCCTCCGGCACCTTCAGGGGCATGACGAACACGGCTTCGTCGTCATAGCCGTAGTCCATGATCTCGCCTTCGACGACCGGCAGCAGCTTCGGCAGCGGCCACATGAACTCGCCCAGCGCGCCGTCCGGCAGGCCCGTATCGTCGTTGAGGATCAGCTGGGGCGGCAGGCCGGCATCGCCCGCATTCTTCCAGTAGATGTGCCAGCCCGGTTGCATCGTCATGTGCAGCGCCACGTGGATCGTCTCGCCCGGCGCAACGCTGGCGCGGTCGGAAATCAGCTCGGCCTCCGCCTTGCGGCCCGGCCCTTCCTGCGCCGAGGCGCCCGGCGACAGGAGGCTCAGCCCGAGAAAGGCCGCGGCCACGGCGTGGTAAACGCGCATCATCAATCGCAACCCCTGCAAATCCTTTGCCCGGCCAGCATATGCGCTGCCCGCACCGGGGCGCAAACCCCACTCGCCTCATCGTGATGCCGCACCTGACCGCGAAAAGAAAACGGCCCTCCCGCGGGAGAGCCGTTTCAATTGCGGGAAATCCGCGTTTACCTTGGGTTTCCCCGTCAGGCGGCGGCCTGGCCCGGGGGCGGCGTGCGCACGGCGCGCTGGATCACTTTCGACCAGTTGAGCAGCGACACGAGGTGGGCGTAGCAGGCGCCGAGCGCGCCATTGTTGCGCAGCTCGAGATATTTCTCGGGCGGCAGCGCGTTCAGGCGCTCCTCGGAGATCGCCCAGTAGTCGGCAACCTTCTGCTGCGGGCCAACTTCGCGGCCCTGGGCATCGCGCGGCTGGAATGCCACGGTTTTCTGCTCGAACAGGTCCATCGCCGAGATCATCTTGACGAAATCGACCGTCGCGCGGCGCTGGCGCTCGAACTCCTTGCAGAATTCGATGGCGTCCTGCGTGAACTTGCTCGGCTGGCCGTTCTCGAAGAAGGCCACGTCCGGCTGGTTCGACACCATCGGCGCCGCGCGGTCGACGCAAAGCAACAGCCGGTCGGAGCCCTCGTCTGCGGCAAACACGAACGGATAACGGCGCACGAAGGCCGGGATGTAGTAATCTTCGATCACGAAACCATTGGTGTCGACGAACAGGTTCTGGCCCTGGCGCACACCCATGACCGAAACCGGCGTGCGGTCATCGCCCACGAAGATGATCGGATACGAAGCCGCAGCCACGCCGAATTCGGTCACAGTCACCGGCACGGCATGCGCTTCGCGCAGGAACGCGAACGGCTGGGCCACCTGCTTCACGCCAAGGCCGCCATGGTTCTCGGCCGACAGGGGCTGCGGTTGCTTGTAGAACAGGACTTGTCCGGTGATGGGCGGCGAACCGCCAGCTGCAGTCGTGGTCACGGGCTCTGAACTCCTCAGGATTTGGCGCGAGTGCTACCGGAAATATACTCTGGCCACAACACCCGAACCGGGCTCAATTACAGTGCCTTTGCCGTGAAAAAATCGTCATGCTCCCAACCCCTCCCACCGGCCGCCGCGCCCTGACTGCCAGTCTGGCCGGCGCTGTCGCGGCCATGCTGCTTTCGGCGTGTTCCGGCGACGCGGATCCGCAGGGCACGCCGCGCCGGATTGCGCGCGAGGTCGAGCGCACGCTGAACACGGTTGCGCAGAACGAACTCGTGCGCGACCCGGAGCTTGCCACCGAGCTTGGCCTGAACCCGGAGGTGGTCGGTTTTCCCTTTGCCGGCTTCCTGACCGACCGCTCGCAGGCGGCCTTCGAGCGCGCGCGCCTTCAGCGGCTTGAAACCCTCGACGTGTTGGTGCGCACTGCCCGCCCTGCCCCCGGCAGCGCGCTCGCTCGCAACCTTGACGCCGTCATCGCCGCCTATGAAGCGGCCGAAGCAGTGCTCGTCGCCGGCCATGGCAAGGGCGACCTGTCGTCCTTCTCCCCCTATGTCGCCGACCACATGAGCGGCGCCTATCTCGACGTGCCGGAACTGCTGGTGCGCCGCCAGCCGCTCGAAACACCTGCCGACGCCCAGGATTTCCTCGCGCGCGTCTCGCAATTGCCGGGCGCGATCGACGACGATCGCCGCCGCCTCGAGGCCGATGCCCGGGCCGGCGTGGTGCCGCCAGTAGCGGTGCTCGCGCGCATGCAGGCGCTCGCCGAGGCCGGCGCCCGGGTGAACGCCGCCGTTCCGGCCCTCACGCCCTTGCCCGCGCCGCTCACCGTGCCTGCGCCCACGCCCGGCGCCGTCCCGGCCGAAGTTCCCGAAACCCCCGCGATCGTTGAAATCTTCGACAATCTGCAGAACGGCGTCGAAGGCCTGACGCCGGACGCGCGCGCGGCCAATTCCAAGCGGCTGCGCGACCTGCTCACCGGCGACGTTGCGCCCGCCTACCAGCGGTTCGCCGACACAGTGGCCGCGCTGGCCGAAATTGCACCGGCCGAACCGGGCATCTGGCAAGTCGCAGGCGGCGACGCCTATTACCGCGCCGTCCTGGCGGCCTATACCGGCACCGAAGAAACGCCCGCTGAACTGCATCGGCGCGGCATGGCGGATGTCACCCGGCTGACCTCAGAGCTCGACAGCGCCCTCGGCGGTGTCGGCCTCACTGAAGGCACAGTCTCTGAACGCCTAACCTTGCTCGCCGCGCAGCCGGGCCAGCTTTACGAAGCCTCGGACCTCGGACGCGCCGCCCTGATCGAGCGGCTGAGCGCGCTGACCACCCGCGCGCAGGGCGTGGTCGATGCCCAGATCGGCGCAAGTCCTGCATCGAACGTGACGGTCAGCATGATTCCCGCCGCGTTCGCCGCCTCCGCGCCGTCCGCCGCTTACACGCCGCGCACCGCCGACGGCCGCAACCCCGCCCGCTTCGAAATCAACCTCAGCCGGATGAGCGATTGGCCGGACTACAGCCTGCCGACCCTCGTCTTCCACGAGACCCTGCCCGGCCATCATCTCGAGAGCGCGCTGACTGCCGAGAAGGCCAACCTGCCGCTCGCCCGCCAGCTGATCTGGAACGCCGGCTACGGTGAAGGCTGGGCATCTTACGCTGAAACACTCGCCGACGAAGGTGGTCTTTATACGGACGATCCGTTGGGGCGCATCGGCTACCTGCAATCGATGCTTCTCCGCGCCGCGCGCCTCGTTGCCGACACCGGCATCCACCAGCAGAAATGGTCGCGCGACCGCGCCATCGACTACATCATCTCGGTAACCGGCCTCGGCGTCGAGGCGGCCGCCGACGAGGTCGACCGCTACAGCGTCTGGCCCGGACAGGCCGCCGCTTACTGGATCGGCCGCCAGCGGCTGCTCGACCTGCGCGAAAGGGCCCAGCGCGTGCTGGGCCCCCGCTTCGATGCCAGGCAATTCCACGCGGCCATTCTCGACGGCGGCCCCCGTCCGCTCGACATGGTCGAGGCGGACGTCACCCACTGGTACACCGCCGCTTCGCGCTAGGCGCCTGCCTCCTCAGGCGGCGAGGCGGATCACATCGCCGGACCGCACCAGCGGCCGGAAGCCCGCCTCGAGGTCTGCGACCATCTGCTTGCGCACCGAGGGATCGAATTCGAGCGACACGAACACGGCGGTGGCGCCGTAGCGCTCGGCCTCGGAATAGGCCCAGATCGGCTGGATGTCATGCGGCTTGCCGGTCAGTTCCAGCACCCGGAAGAGGCGCCATCCGCAGGCTTCCGGGATCGCGAAGATCACCACCCCCGGCGCCCGCGCCCAGGCCGCATCCGCGGCTGCCCGCTGGAAAGACCACGCCTTGCCCGATTGACCGCGAAAGCTCACTGCGCTACCCATGTTCATGCTCCGTTCCTTGTGGAATGTTCCTACTCTGTTCCAATTTGGTTCGCAAGAAGTTTTTGGTAAACAAAGGGTTAATTTGACAGGATCATCCGTTAACGGACGATAGTGAACTTCCGGCTGTCGAAAACGCGAAGCACCTGCTTCAGTTCCCGTCCGCGCCGCAGCACCTGGCCGCCGAGCCCATACACCGCATACTGGCCTTGACGGTTTGCCAGCGCGGGTTCCTTCTCGATGCGCCAGGTGGGGCTTTCGGCATGCCGCCGGAAGATCGCGAACGTCGCCACGTCGCGACCGAAGCCGATCGAGTAGTCGCGCGCCTCGCCGGCAATCACGAGCCGGCCATAGACATCGAGTATGGGCTGGAGTTCGCTCTTCTGGAAAGCGACCACGGGATCGGCAGCGGGCTTGCGCGAAAACTGTTCCGTCATCACGGACAGTTCCGCATAGCTTTGCGCCTGCGTCCAGCCCCCGAAACAACTAACTGCGAATTAATCCGCATTTCCCGAAAACGCCGCTTTTCGGACTTGCCGCCGCCGCAGGCGCTCGCCATCTTTGAATTGTCGGGCGGAGGTCATTTACAAGTGCTCCAGACCCATCAGCCCCCCCAGCCCCCTGGGGCGCTTGGTCAGCTTCCGTCCGACACCTCCCCCACATCCGCGAAGAAGGCCCGCGCACTCAGCGTTTTCCGAAGCGCTCCAGCACCGGCCTGACGAGCTTGCCCGCCCGCTGTCCAATCCCGGACACATTGGCGAGCCTGCGCTGGATGAACCCGTCCAGATCTTCCGGCGCCGGATTATCCGCCCAGTACAGCACGATCGCCGGCAGCACCGCCGCCAGCAGGCCGCGCTTCGAGTAGCGGTTATAGTCTTCCGAGGCATCGCCCGCCGCGGTCCACACCATGTCGGCGACCTTCCACGTCCGCTGCACGGCGGGGCCCGCGCTCCACGGTAGAAAGCCCCGGCTTGCCGCCCGCCGGACCGCCTCGCGATTCGGCGCCAGCGCCTCGAGCCAGGCCAGCACGCCCGCCTTCACCTTGTCCGGAACCCGCATCCCCGACATGTCCAGCCCGGCCAGCGAAGCACGTGCCGCCGCCTCGGCCTCATCGAAAAACGCATCGATCAGGTTCACCACGCCCTGCGGCGCGGCGAGCGCCTGTTCACCTTCACTGAGCCCGGCGCGGCCCGCTGCCAGCCGGGCGGCCGCCTCGGTCCACCCGTCAAACGCCACGTCCGGCAGCAATTCGGCGAGCCACCGGCGGCGAAGGGTTTCGGAAGGTGGCTCAGTCATCGTAAATTCCGGTGCGGCGAGGGCTTGGCGAAGGCTTGTCCCCCGTGATATAGGCCGCGCTTTCCGGGCTGTCAGGCCCATTCTGCCCCATTTTCCGGGCCGCTGCCCGAACCGAACCCGATGGAGAAGTCCCATAGTACAGATCGTCGTCCGCGATAACAACGTTGAGCAAGCCCTGCGCGCGCTGAAGAAGAAGATGCAGCGCGAAGGCCTGTTCCGGGAAATGAAAGCGCGTCAGGCGTTTGAGAAACCGTCCGAGAAGAAAGCCCGCCAGCGCGCCGAAGCCGTGCGCCGCGCCCGCAAGCTGGCCCGCAAACGCGCCCAGCGCGAAGGCATCGTGTAGACCCGGCGATCCGCCGATCGACTGAACAAAAACCCCGTCAGCCCCGCTGGCGGGGTTTTTCGTTGTGCCGCAATCCGGTTATCTGGCGGCGCCTCAAAGGGAGTCCCGGATGCTGCTCCGAAACCTCATCGCCCTCGCCAGCTTCACTGCGCTGTCCGGCATGTCGCCGCGCGCCGACGCCGTCCAGTGGCACATCACACCGGTCGTGGAATCGGGCGCGGTCACCCGCCTCGACATGTCGCTCAGCTTTCCCGGCGACGCCGACGGCGTGACCGAAGTTCAGCTGCCGGATGAGTGGGGCGGCGAACGCGAGCTCTACCGCGGCCTGTGGGACATCCGGGCCACCGGCGGCGAAGTCGATGCGGCGAGCCCGCCGGGCAAGCTCGTCCTGCGTCATGCGCCCGGCGCGCACCTGCGTCTCGACTGGAAAGTCGGATCGGGTCCCGATGCACCAGACGCCAAACTCGGCGGCAACGACTACCGCCCGCGCTTCGCGCCGGACCATTTCTATTTCATCGGCTTCACCGTCCTGCCCCAGCCGGACTCGCTCTCTGAGACGACCGCCGCCCGCGTCACGCTCGATCGGCCGGACGGCCTCACCCTTGTCTCCGATCTCGACCATGCCGGCCCCTCCGGCCGCACGACCTTCGGCAACCTCTCCCAGAGCGCCGTCTTCGGCGGCAACCTCCGCCTGATCGAATCGGGCAAGGCCCGCCTCGCGCTCGTCGGCACGTTCGACACGCTGGACGATGCCTTCTGGCAGCAGACCTTCACCGCCATCGCCTCCGCCGAGCGCCGCTACTGGTCGTCCGGCGACGAACCCTTCCTTGTCACCGTCATCGCCGAGCCGGCTGAACCCGAGTCCTACTCCATCGGCGGCACCGGCCTCGGCGACGCCTTCTCCCTGTTCTCCGGCGCCAACATGCAGGCGGAGGATGCCGCCCCGCTGATCGCACACGAAATGATGCACACTTGGATTCCCCACCGCATCGGCCGGATGCCGGAGGAGGACGAAGCGCGCCATTACTGGCTGTCGGAAGGCTTCACCGACTGGGCCACCTTCCGAGTCCTCGTGCGCGAAGGCCTCTGGTCACCCGCAGACTTCGCCAAGGCGTTCAATCAGGCCGCCAAAGCCTTCGACATTTCACCGGTGCGCACGGCCACAGCCAGCGACATTGCGGACGGCTTCTGGTCGAGCCAGGAGATGAGCCGCCTGCCCTACCAGAAGGGCATGCTGATCGCGGCGTGGCTCGACGCAGGCATCCGTGGCCGCACGAAAGGCAAGTCCGACCTGGACGACGTGCTGCTGCGCATGCAGCGCGCCGCCAGCCGCGACACCGATGCCTATGCCTACGACCTGCTCGTTCGCGAAGTGAAGAAAGTGGCCGGATGGGATGTCGCCGCGGAGCTGGACGCCATGGCGATGCAGGGCGCGCCGGTGACGCTCGCCGAAGACACGTTCGCACCGTGCGGCAAGGTCACGGTGACCGCCGGACCGATCTGGGAACGCGGGTTCGATTTCTCGGCAACTGCCGCGGCCGGCTGGAAGATCCAGGGCGTGGAGGAGTCCAGCCGCGCCTATGAAGCGGGCCTGCGCAACGACATGGAACTGCGCTCATGGTCGGAAGACTCGCGCGACCGCACGCCGGAGAAAGAAGCGACCGCGCTCGTCACAGAAGGCGACGGTGTGCGCGCCATCACCTGGCTGCCGGCCAGCCGCGAAGATTTTCCGGTGCGCAGCCTGCTGCTTGCGGATGTCGCGAACGACGCGGCCTGCGCGCGTCGCCTCTCAGGCGAATAAGCCGGCCGGATCGTTGGCCGCGCACCCTTTGGCGGCTTCAAGCCTGCATTAACCCTCGATTTTGGGAATCGTTGGAACTGCGCTGCGCTTTGGCCGTTGGCCAAACAGACGCTTACAGAAAAGACAGGTTCCAGCATGTCTCGTTCAGCCTTCTTCGAATACCGCGCCTGACCCTCGGATGGTTTGCCCCATATCGAAACCCTGCATCACCTGTTCGGCCTCGGCGTCGCCGAGATCCGCACCGACACCTACATCTTCTCGCCCCATCGCCCGCGCTGGATGATCATGCTTCGCGGCGGAGAGAACCTCGAAATTCTCGAGAAGGACGGCGAGGACGGTCCGCTGTCGGTCTGGAAACAGGTGGCCCAGTCAGGCTTCCCGCTGCGGCGGAGCGTGGTCAAGCTGCTGCTCCAGGCCTTCCCGGACGCCGACCTCTCCCATCGCATCTATGTGCCGGGCGACGTCATCTCCTGGCTCGACCGCGACACGCTCATGTTCACCGTCAGCACACGGTCGGTGAAGTTCGAGCGCGGTTCGTACTACGCCGAATTTTCGCAGGTGGAAGCAGATGGCCGCCGCGCCGAAACGTTTTCCATCAGCTCCCGGCGTGCAGAGTTCGTGATGGATGAAGTGCTGCCGCTGCTTCCGCTGCCGCGCCTCTCGAACCTCGACTATGCATCCTGGCTCCTGGATCGCCCCTGGAATGCCGAACCCGTCGAATCCGGCCGGTTTGACGCCGTCAGATCGTTCTCGCTGGGCACGGCGGCGCAGGTGGCCTGAAGACGGCCAGCCACACGCTGCTCATCCCGCCTTCGGCTTCATCCCGAGTGCGCCCTTGATCATGCCGCCGAGGTCGCCGATGCCCGCACCGTGCACGGCGCCCGCGCGGTAGACCTTTGTCGCGCCCCAGACGATCACCGCCGTGGTCACCGCCATCAGCGCCATCTGCGCGAGGATTTCCCACATCGGCGGGTCTTGAGGCATCCTCAGGATCAGCAGGAACGGCGTGAAGATCGGCACCCAGCTCGCATAGTCGATGACCGGCGAGCCGGGATCCTGGAAGGCCACGAAGATGGCGAACATTGGCAGCATCAGCAGGATCATCATCGGGCTCAGCAGCGTCTGCGCTTCCTGGATCGTGTCACACAGCGAGCCGAGTGCCATGAAGATCGCGCCGTAGAGCACATAGCCCAGTACGAAACTGATCAGGGCCGGGACGATCAGGCCGGGATCGGTCGCCGACGCTAGGAACGGGTCGATCATTTCGTCGAGGCCCGGCAGGCGCGTTGCCGCGATCACCGAACCCGCGCCCGCAAACAATGACCAGGACAGCATCATCGTCGAGGTGACTGCAAACACGGCAAGCAACTTGCCCGCGAGCAGTTCGGGCAGCTTCACAGACGTCAGCAGCGTGTCGAAGATCTTGTTGGAACGCTCCTCGATCGTACCCATCAGCAGGTACTGGATGATCGAGAAGATCATCAGCCACAGGAAATAGGCGAGCGCCCCGGCCACGATCGCCGGCGCCTTGTCCGCCATGGTCACTTCCGAGCCACCGGTTGCCGGTTCCGCTTCGCTGCGCAGCCGGAAGGCCGTGACCGGCAGCGATGTCTCATCGACCGTCTTCAGGAAGTCCGCGCTCAGCCCCGCCTCAAGCAACGCCTCGCGCCGGCCAAGGTCGCGCATCGCCGTCTCGGCCGCGTAGCGCAGCGTCGCAACGTTCACGTCCGTGCTCCAGTATTGCAGCGCGCTGTCATCCGGCGTCAGCACGAAGGCGGCAAACAGCGGCTTCGGCCCGTCAGGTCCATCCACGAGCTTCTCGCCGAACAGGTAAGGCCGCAGCGCCTCCAGGCTGTCGCCGGGCGCCTCGACCTCGATGAACTTGCGCGGCGCCGCCGCGGCGGCCTGCGCCTCGGTGATCACCGCACCATCGCCGCCGGCAATCGACATCGCATCCTCGACCGCCCGCATCTCGACCCGCCGGAACTCGGCATCGATGGCGTCAGAAATCGCGCCGGTCGTCTCGACCACCGCATAATAGCGCACCGGCGAGGACGAGGCCGCGAAATAGCCGAAGCTCGCACCGATCACGAGGAAGATCGGCACCGCGGCAAGGCTGAGCCAGAAGCCCCAGGCCTTCACATAGCCCAGGAAATCGCGCCGGAAGATCAGGTAGATGTTGCGCATCACGCGGCCTCCACTTCGGCGGCAACCGGCGTGTCCAGCGCCGCTGCCTCTGCCTCGCCCACCAGCGAGACGAACACATCGCGCAGCCGCGCCTCCTCCGGCTGGAAGCCGAGGATCGGCGCGCCCGCTTCAAGCGCCGCCCGCAGCGCATCCTGCGAGCCGCGCCCGGCAGGCAATGCCACGCGCCAGCTGTCACCCGGTCCCTTGTCGGCCGCCCGTTGTGCCTCGAACCCCTTCGGTGCCAGCGCCGCCGCAAGGTCGAACCCGTGCTCCACCGCCATGCGCGCACCCTGCCCGAGGCTCGCATACGCCGCATCGAGTGTGCCGTCGAACACCTTGCGCCCGCGCGCCAGCATCACGATCCGGTCGCACAGCCGCTCGGCATGTTCCATGACATGCGTTGAGAAAAGGATCGTCGCCCCGCGCGCATGTTCGGCGCGGATCAGGTCTTCCAGCGTCTGCTGGTTCATCGGGTCGAGGCCCGAGAACGGCTCGTCGAGGATCAGGAAGTCCGGCCGGTGCGCCAGCGTCGACAGGATCTGCACCTTCTGCGCCATGCCCTTCGAAAGTTTCGATATCCGCGTCAGCCGGAACTTGCCGAGCCCGGTCGACTCCAGCAGCTCATCGGCCCGCGCCTTCGCCTCAGCCGCGCCCATACCTTTCAGCCGCGCGAAATAGGTGATCGTGTCGCGCGCGGTCATCTTCTTGTAGAGGCCCCGCTCTTCCGGAAGGAAGCCGACCCGTTTCAGCGCGCCGATCTCCGGCTTCGCCCCGAACAGTGCCACCTCGCCTTCATCCGGCGCCATCACGCCCAGCGCCATCCGCAGGCTGGTCGACTTGCCCGCCCCGTTGGGTCCGAGGAAGCCGACGATCTGCCCGGCCGGCACGTCGAATGACAGGCTGTTGACGGCGGTGAACCCGCCAAACCTCTTTGTCGCGCCAGACATGACGAGTGGTGCGTCGCCCATCGGCGGCCTCCTCCAACAGCTTCAAAACCAGACTTTAGCGCTTTTCGATAAAGCTCAAGGTTTATGACCTGTGAAGGCTTAGGGGCGCGTTAAGCCCCGCCGTCGGAATTGTGCAGAATCAGCGTCCTAGAGGACGGCGCCGAACAGCCAGATCATCGCCTGCACGATCAGCGCGAGGACGATCATCACCACCACGGTCGCCATCCAGCGGCCACCGAGGTTCATCAGCAGGCCGGCCGCAAAGCCGACAATCGCCATGATGCCCAGCGACACAGCCCAGTTCAGGCCGATTGCGATCGCCAGGGTGGCGTGGCCGACCATCAGGATGATCAGCAGGCCGCCCCAGACGCTGCCCGTGATGAAGCCGTCCCAGGTCGCTTTCTGGTCGCGGATATCCATATCGCCGTGATGGTATTCGTGGCTGGCCATGTTGCCCTCTTGGAATCGGTATGCGGCCTTCTAGCGGGGCCGGCGCCAGCCATCAAGCGCGGCAAAGCGCCCCTCCGGCGTCAGTTCAGGGCCTTGCCCGGCTTGCGTTTCGGCGGCGTCGGCGCAAACGGCGCCGGCAGCGGCAAAGCCGCCACGCCTTCTTCCTTCAGGGCCTCGCGCTCCTCGGGCGTCGTCTCGCCCCAGATCGGGCGGTCATCCTGTTCGCCGTAATACATCGCGCGGGCTTCTTCGGCGAAACCGTCGCCCACATAATCGAAATTCTCGGCCACATGCGCGCGCGCTTTCGCGGCAAATTCTGCGAACGCCTTTTCCGGATCGGGCGACGGCGTCCTGCCCTTCGTCGTTTTCACCGCGGGGGCCATGATCTGCTTGTCGACCCGGCGTCCGTCGCATTCCGGACACGCCACCTGCCGGCGTTTCGCCAGCCGGTCATACGCCTCCGACGAGGCAAACCAGGCCTCGAAGCCGTGATCGCACTCCTGGCAGGCCAGCGCGTAGCGGATCATGCCTGCGGCCTCCTCAGGCCCCGGCCAGCATCGGGTCGAGCTTGCCGGCCCGGTCCAGCGCCATTATGTCGTCGCAGCCGCCGATATGCGTCTCGCCCACAAATATCTGCGGGAATGTCTTCCCGCCGTGCGAGCGCTGAACCATTTCCTCGCGCTTCGCCGCGTCCATGCCGGCATCAATCTCGGTGAAGTCGGCCTTCTTGTCCTTCAGCAGCGCCACCGCCCGCGAGCAATAGGGGCAAAACTGGCGCGTATAGATCGTGACCTTGGCCATCCGGCATTCCTTTCCTTGGCACGGCTACATCCTGCCGCTTCAGGTTTTATTATATGGTTACGTCGGTTTCCCGGACAACGCGGGCCAGCACAAGCACGTCAACCTGCCGCGCCCCCGCCTGTTTCAGGGCGCGCGTGCAGGCCGACAGGGTCGCGCCGGTGGTCAGCACATCGTCCACCAGCAGCACCCGCTGCCCGGCGATCCGGCCCGCCCGCGACGCGCGCACCTTGAACGCGCCGGACACATTGCGCCGGCGCGCCCTGCCCCCAAGCCCGGCCTGGCTGACGGTCCGCCGGGTGCGCACCAGCGCGTCGACCGCAACCGGCCGGCCGGCCGCCGCGCCAATCGCCTGCGCCAGCCAGCCCGACTGGTTGAAGCCGCGCACGACCAGCCGCGTATAGTGCAGCGGCACCGGCACCAGCACATCCGCCTCGTCGATCAGGCTGCCGCCCGCCTGCCGCATCCAGCCGCACAGCGTCTCGAGCCCGTCCCGCCGCCCGGCCCGCTTCAGCTCCAGCACCGGCCGGCGCGAGGTGTCATCGTAGACCAGTGCCGCCCGCGCCCGGTCCCAGCGCGGCGGCCGGGCGAGGCAGACCGCGCACCAGGTCTCGTCGCCCGTGCGATAGTCCAGCGGCACCCCGCAGCGGTCGCACAAGGGATCGGAAATGAACCGCAGCTGCTGGAAATCGCCCGGCGACAGCGGCCCGCTGCCCATCCCCCGCGCGCCGCTCAGCAGCGAGCGCGGCGGCCAGAAGAAATCGGCGCCCTGCCGGAGAAACGCCTTGGCCCCGGCGCCCCGCTTGGGCATATCGCTCGCCATGCCGTCCCCCTCGCCATCCCCCCCGCAGATCTTCGACCGCGCGCGGATTGCCGCCCGCCGCGAACGGGCTGCGCGAACTTTTGCAGACTATGACTTCCTGCGCCAGCGGGTGGCCGGCGATATCGAAAGCCGCCTCGACGACACATCGCGCCGGTTCGAGCGCGGCCTCGAGCTTGGCAGCGCCGGCGGCGCATTGTCTGCGCGCCTCGTCGCCAGCGGCAAGGTCGCGGCGATGGTCGCCGCCGATACCGCGCCAGCCTTTCTTTCTGCGGCTGCAGCGCGCGGCCTTCCCGCTGCCTTCGCCGACGAGGAACAGCTGCCGTTCGAACCCGCCAGCTTCGATCTCGTGGTGGCACCGCTGACCCTGCACTGGGTCAACGACCTGCCCGGCACGCTGGCGCAAGTCCGCCGCATCCTCAAGCCGGACGGCCTGTTCGCAGGCGCCCTGTTCGGAGCCGGTACATTGCCGGAACTACGCAGTGTACTGACGGATGCCGAGACCGAACTGATGGGCGGCCTCGCGCCGCGTCTCTCGCCGCTCCCGGGCCTGCGCGACATGGCGGGCCTGCTGCAGCGCGCCGGCCTCGCCTTGCCGGTCGCCGACCGGGACACGGTCGTCGTGCGCTATGGCGATCCCCGGAAGCTGTTCGCAGACCTGAAAGGCATGGGCGAGCGCGCCGCCTTCGCGCCGGGCATGGCGCAGCCCCTGCCCCGGCGCGTGCTGGCCCGCGCGCTCGCCCTCTACCGCGAACGCTTCGCGCAGGCCGATGGGCGGGTGCCCGCCACATTCGAGATCGTGCACGTGATGGGTTGGGCGCCTGCCCCCGGACAGCCGCAACCGCTGAAGCCCGGCAGCGCCAAAGCCAGCCTTGCCGCCGCCGTGAAGCGCACGCCCGAAACCTGATTGTGGTTTTTTGTCCGTCTCCGGACTAGCCGATCACCAGCTCGCTCTCGAGCATTTCGTAGGTGTCGCTGTTGGCATCAGCTACGGCGGTCAGGCCGCCCAGCACTGTCACGACGATGAGGCCGACAATCAGTCCGTATTCAACGGCCGTCGCGCCGCTCTCGTCTGAAACAAAGTCTGCAAAGCAGCGCGGGGTCACGATCAGTTCGCTTTCGTCAGGTCCGTTTGGCCAGCCAGTCGAACAGGGGAAGGTCTGCCGGTGGCGCGGGGTAGTCTCCCAGCCTGGAAACATCGACCCACGCGGTGGCTTGTCCTTCGCGTGGCTGGATGGCCCCAGACCAGTTCTTGCACCCGTATAGTGGCATCAACAGGTGAAAGGCCGGGTAACTGAAGCTTGCGAAAGTGAGCGGTTCCAGTGCGCTTTCATTAACCGTGATCGAAAGTTCTTCCTCGAGTTCGCGCACGAGCGCCGCTTCGGGGGTTTCGCCCGGCTCCAGCTTGCCGCCCGGAAACTCCCACAGCCCCGCCAACTGCTTGCCCTCCGGCCGCTGTGCCAGAAGGATGCGTCCCCGGTCATCGAACAAGGCCGCTGCCACAACGAGCAGCACGCGCCCGCTCATGTCCGGTAGGCGCCGTTGATGTCGACATAGCCATGCGTCAGGTCGCAGGTCCACACGGTCCACGCCATGCCGCCGACACCCAGGTCGACGCGGATCGTGAACTCGGACTTGGCGAACACGGCACTCGCGGCCGCCTCGTCATAGTCGGGCGCGCGGGCGCCATCCTTCGCTACCTGCACATCGTCGAACCAGACGGCGAGATATTCGGTATCGACCGGCTCGAACGCCTTGCCGACCGCCATCACCACGCGGCCCCAGTTGGCGTCGCCCGCCGCCATCGCCGTTTTGATCAGCGGCGAGTTGGCAATCGACTCCGCCACAATCTTGGCTGAGAGGTGCGCCACCGCGCCTTCGACGCGGACGGTGACAAACTTGCTCGCCCCTTCCCCATCCTTGACGATCTGGTGGGCGAGGTCGAGGCAGACGGTCTTCAGCGCATGAGCGAAGGCCGGGAACCGCGGATCCTCCCGGCTTTCGATCGGGATGTCTCCTGTCGCGCCTGTCGCGAACACCATCAGCGTGTCGGACGTCGACGTGTCGCCGTCCACCGTGATCGAGTTGAACGTCTCGTCCGTGATGTCCTCGAGGATGTCCTGCAACACTGCCGGCGCAATCGGCGCATCGGTGAACACATAGGACAGCATCGTCGCCATGTTCGGCGCGATCATGCCCGAGCCCTTGGCGATCCCGGCGAAGTTCGTCGGCACGCCGGCGAGATCGACCGTGATCCCTGCGCCCTTGGCGTAGGTGTCGGTCGTCATGAACGCGCGCGCCAGTTTCTCCCAGTCCGGCGCAGCCAGCTTCGCAGCCAGCTCGGGCACGAACGCGCCAACATAGTTCGGGTCCGCCAGCGGCTCGCCGATGACACCGGTCGCGGCGAGGAAGCAGTGCTCCCGCGCGACGCCGAGCCGGTCTTCCAGTGCCTTCAAGGTTGCCTCATTCTTCAGCACGCCCTTCGGCCCGGTGAACGCGTTCGAGTTTCCCGAGTTGACCACCAGAGCCGCCGCCTTGCCGCCGCCCTTCTCCAGCGCCTCGCGGCACCAGCGCACATCCGCCGACGCGGTCAGCGAGCGCGTGTAGACGCCGGCGCACGTCGTGCCCGGATCGAACACGGCCAGGAAGACGTCATCCCGCTCGATGCCCCGGCGCGCATAGAATCCGCGGCTGCCGGTGGCCGTGCGCACGCCGCGCACCTCCGGCAAGGTCGGGAAAGCGGCAGGCGCGAAGGGCGAAGGCTTCAGGTTCACAGGTCATCATCTCCGGGTGAAGGGGGCAGGATCGGCGCGGCAGGCTCCGTGGTGGGCACATACACCTGTCCGCTGCCTTGTTCGATGGACGCTTCCGTGCGCAGTCGCCGCAGGATCCGGCTGACCTCGTTGAGCGTCAGGAAGGTCGCGATCTCGGGGCGCATCTCGTCGCGCGTCTTCGGCGGCTCGGTGCGCCGCTTCTTGACCTTCAGGATGTGCCATCCCTCCGCCGTCTCGAACGGCGGCGACACTTCGCCCTCCGGCGTGTTGGCGATCACCACCGGATAGGGATCGGCCATGTCGTTCGGCGCCACATAACCGAGGTCGCCGTTTTCCATGCGCGTGCGCGTGTCCTTGGAATTGTTGAACACCAGGCTTTCGAACGTCTCTCCCTGCTCGATCCGCTTGAACAGCGCATCGGCCTCATCCTTCGTATCGACGAGAATATGGGCGATCGACACCTGGTCATTCGCCTGCTGCAGGCGCACTTGCTCGCTGTACATCCTGTCGATGGCCTCTTCGGTCACCTCCTGGGCCACCAGGCTCTCGACCAGCAGGTTCCCGAGGATGCGCTCACGCGCCATCTCCAGCCGCCGCTGGCCGGCCGGATCACGGTCCAACTGGCGCTTCTGGGCCTCCTGGGCCATCAGTTTCTGGTCGATCAGCTGGTCCAGCACGAGGCGGAAGGCGTCCTCATCGGCATCGAAGGGCGTGCCGGCGCTGACCAGCCCGCGCGCCACCGCTTCCAGCTCCACATCGCCCTCGAACACGGGTTCACCGTTCACATAAGCTGCGACCGTTTGGTCCGCGACCGGAATTTCGGCGGTACGCGTCTGGGGCTGTCCACACCCGGCCAACCAGCCCGCCAGCGCCAATGCCGCCAAATGCGCGGGAGAAATCAATGGCCTGGCACGCATCGCGCCCCCCCTCAGAGACTGAGGGCGCCTCATTGACACCCTCTGGCGGCGTTCTTAAGTCTGCCCCGCGTGCTGGTCGAGTAGTTTCAGCCAGGCAAAGCGCGGTGGGATAGCGGATCAGATTCCTGTAGGCTCCGGTTCAGGATCGCCCCCGTACATCCTTACAAACTGTTTGGTGCTGCCTCATATGCTTACTGTTGCCCGCAAGATTTTCGGAACCGCGAACGACCGCAAACTGAAGCCGCTGCGGTCCCGCGTGAACCGGATCAACGCGCTCGAGCCGATCATGGAAGCGCTGTCGGACCAGTCGCTGAAGGGCAAGACCCAGGAATTCCGCAAGCGCCTCGCCGATGGCGCCACCCTCGACAGCCTGCTGGAAGAAGCCTTCGCAGTCGTGCGCGAGGCCGCCAAGCGCGCCAACAACATGCGCCACTTCGACGTGCAGCTGATGGGCGGCATGGTGCTGCACTCCGGCGCCATCGCCGAGATGCGCACCGGTGAGGGCAAGACCCTCGTCGCCACCCTCGCCGCCTACCTCAATGCCCTCTCCGGCAAGGGCGTCCACGTCATCACCGTAAACGACTACCTCGCCCGCCGCGACGCCGAATGGATGGGCCGCATCTACGGCGCCCTCGGCATGAGCACCGGCACCATCGTCCACGGCGTCTCCGACGAGGAACGCAAGGCCGCCTACGCCGCCGACATCACCTACGGCACGAACAACGAGTTCGGCTTCGACTACCTGCGCGACAACATGAAATACTCGCTGGACCAGATGGCCCAGCGCGGACACCACTTCGCCATCGTCGACGAGGTCGACTCGATCCTGATCGACGAAGCGCGCACCCCGCTGATCATCTCCGGCCCGACCGACGACCGCTCGGACCTCTACATCAAGATCGACAGCCTGATCCCGAAACTCGAGCCGGCCGATTTCGATCTCGACGAAAAGCAGCGCTCGGTCGTCTTCTCCGAACCCGGCGTCGAGAAGATCGAAGCCTGGCTCGTCGAACTCGGCCTGCTCGAAGGCTCGCTCTGGGAGCCGGGCAACATCTCGCTCGTCCACCATTCGAACCAGGCCCTGCGCGCCCACAAGCTCTACAGCCGCGACAAGGATTACATCGTCAAGGACGGTCAGGTCATGCTGATCGACGAGTTCAACGGCCGCATGATGGAAGGCCGCCGCCTTTCCGAAGGTCTGCACCAGGCCATCGAGGCCAAGGAACGCGTCGAGATCAAGCCCGAAAACGTCACGCTCGCCTCGATCACCTTCCAGAACTATTTCCGCCTCTACGGCAAGCTCGCCGGCATGACCGGCACGGCGCTGACCGAAGCCGACGAATTCGCCGACATCTACAAGCTCGCCGTCGTTGATCTGCCTACGAACAAACCGGTCCGCCGCCAGGATGACGACGATGTCGTCTACCGCACGGCCAAGGCGAAGTATGCCGAGATCGTCAAGGAAGTGAAGGAAGTCCACGCCAAGGGCCAGCCGATCCTGCTTGGCACGGCGTCGATCGAGAAATCGGAAGTCCTCTCCAACCTGCTCACTGCGCAGCGCATCCCGCACAAGGTGCTGAACGCGCGCTACCACGAGCAGGAAGCCTTCATCGTCGCCAATGCCGGGGTGCCCGGCGCCGTCACGGTTGCCACCAACATGGCCGGCCGGGGCACGGACATCCAGCTCGGCGGCAACCCCGACATGCGCCTTGCCCAGGAGCGCGGCGAAAAGGAAAAAGCCCTCGGCCGCGTCCTGTCGGACGGCGAAGTTTCGCTGCTTTCCGCGCAGATCAAGGCCGATATCGAGGTCAAGAAGAAGCAGGCGCTGGACGCCGGCGGCCTTTACGTTCTGGGCACGGAGCGTCACGAAAGCCGCCGCATCGACAACCAGCTGCGAGGCCGTACCGGCCGTCAGGGCGACCCCGGCAAGTCGAAATTCTACATCTCCATCGAAGACGACCTGATGCGCATCTTTGCGGCCGACCGGATGGATTCGGTGATGCGCCGCCTCGGCATCAAGGAAGACGAGGGAATCACCCACCCCTGGATGAACAAGGCGATGGAAACATCGCAGCGCAAGATCGAAGAGCGCAACTTCGAGATCCGCAAGAACGTCCTGAAGTATGACGACGTCATCAACGACCAGCGCAAGGCGATCTTCGAGCAGCGCCTCGATTTCCTGCGCTCCGACGACGTCTCCGACACCATCGCCGACATGCGCGATACGGTGATCGACGCCTTGGTCTCACGCACGATGCCGGAAAAGGCGTATGCGGAACAATGGGACATTGACGGCCTTGCCGAAGCGATGCGCGCCGAGTTTGCCCTCGACCTGCCGGTCAAGGACTGGGCCGCCGAGGAAGGCGTCGCCAACGAGGAAATCGCCCAGCGCATCCGCAGCGTGGTCGAGAAGCACTATGCCAGCCTGACCACCGCGATCGGCGAGCAACAGATGCGCCGCATCGAGAAACAGCTGCTGTTGCAGGTGCTCGACCTGCGTTGGCGCGAGCATCTTCAGCATATCGACCAGCTGCGCTCGGTCATCCACCTGCGCTCTTACGGCCAGCGCGATCCACTGAACGAGTTCAAGCGCGAAGCCTTCAACCTGTTCGACACGCTGCTCGGCGAGCTGCGCGCCACGGTCACCCGTTCGCTGATGCACATCCGCATCCAGACCAGCCCAGCCCCGGAAGCGCGCCGCCCGGCCGCCGTTCCGGCTGCGCCGCCGCCGGCGCTGCACGAAACCAAGCTCGACCCCGACACGGGCGTCAACGAGATGGACCCGTCGGATCGTCCGGTCGATATTCCGCAGGCGGAAGATGACTGGTCTGATACGCCGCGCAACTCGGCCTGCCCCTGCGGCTCCGGCAAGAAATACAAGCACTGCCACGGCGCCATCGAAACCCAGAAGGCCTGAAGCCCCACCAGACAGAACCCCCAAACGGCAGGCCCCGCGCCTGCCGTTTCCTTTTGTCCGGACACGGACTGCTTAGCGCCGCCTAACACCCGTGTCATCCGGGCAAACGTCGGGATGCAGAAATCCCACCTCGCCGCAGGTCCCTGCGAAGGCAGGGACCCAGACCTAGACTCCCCGCAAATGCTGCGAACTGGACCCCTGCCCTCATCCTGAGCAAAGTCGAAGGACGCAGGGATCTGCGGAGAGGGCGCGCCCGGATTTTGTTGCACAAGCTCCGCCCTGCGCAACCAAACCCGCCCTCCCGATCCGCAAAATTCCGAACCTTTTCCGCGCCCTGCAAAAAAGATCACCCCAACCAATCCGGCGGGGTCCGCAGCGGGTGTAATCTCCCCTCATCCAGCGACAGGAGCCGGGCCGGTACCGTTCGGTTGTCGCTGGACCGGCCCGGGTGCGGGCGAAAGTGGGATAACGGCCCACCTTCGCCCTAGGGACGTCGATCCAGGCAAGCCGGAGCAAATGCCGGTGGAGAATCCCTCTGGCCACCACGCACACCCTGCGTGGTCCGTAGCGGGTAAGCAGCCAAGGCCTGGCGGCGCCGAAGTCATCCCGAGAACTGCCCGAAGCCCCGGGCCGGGCGCGGCGGACGTGAGGCGTCCATCCGCACTACATTCTTCTTCCCGGACGCTGCGGGCGTCCGCCGCGCAGGCTCCGACGGATCAGAAATCGCACCGCGATTTCCCGGAGGAGGCCAGTTGCCGGAACGGCGACTGCCTTGCCACAATACCCTCCGGACCCGGACGGCTCTGCCGGTCCGGATTGAGGTGCTGCCCCGCGCACCGAGCCTAGAGCGCGGCGCCCTTGCGGAGATTGCAGATCGCATGCGCCAGCTGGAGATTGCCCGGCGCATCAGACCCGCCCGCCGCCTTCGGCCGGATATGATCGAACGTCGGGCGCTGCTTTTTCCAGAGCGTGGCATGGGCAAGGTCAAACCGGCTCGCGGGCATCGCGAGGCCGCAGAGCGCGCAGCAACCTTCCTGCGCGGCCCACAGCGTGCGGAACAGCTCCGTCTGCGGAGGCTGGAACGTCTGGCTCACAATCCCTCCGGCAAGGCCCAGCCGCGCCGCGCGCACGCCGCGATCACTGTGTTGCGCAGGAGGCAGGCCACCGTCATCAGCCCCACCCCGCCCGGCACCGGCGTGATGTGGGCGGCCACTTCGGCGCAGCTTTCGAAATGCGCATCGCCCACCAGCTTCGTCTTGCCCTCGCCCTTCTCGGGCGCAGGCACACGGTTGATGCCGACATCGATGACCGTCGCACCCGGCTTCACCCAGTCGCCGCGCACCATCTCCGGCTGCCCGACAGCCGGAACGAGGATGTCTGCCGACCGGCAGATCGCTGCGAGGTCCTTCGTCCGGCTGTGCGCGATCGTCACCGTGCAATTCTCCGCCAGGAACAGCAGCGCCGACGGCTTGCCGACGAGGATCGAGCGGCCGATCACGACGACATGCTTGCCCGAAAGATTGTCGCCCAACGCGCGCTTGGCCATGATCACGCAGCCGGTCGGCGTGCACGGGCGAAGGCCCGGCTTGCCGAGGCTCAGCCGGCCGGCCGAAACTTCGGTCAGGCCGTCAACGTCCTTGGCCGGATCAATCCGCTCGATTGCCGCGTCCGGGTCGAGCCCCTTCGGCAATGGCAGCTGCAGCAGGATTCCGTCCACGGACGGATCGGCATTGAGGTCGGCGATCACGGCTTCGACTTCTGCCTGCGTCGCATCCGCCGGCAGCACATGATGGCGCGACAGCATGCCCGCCTCCACCGTCGCCTTGCCCTTGTTGCGCACGTAGACCTGGCTCGCCGGGTCCTCGCCCACGAGAACCACCGCGAGGCAGGGCTGGCCGGGCAGCGAGGCCACCGCGCGGGCCACCGCCGCCTTGACCTCGGCCGAGATCACATGTCCGTCAATCCGCTGCGCGACCATCTGCCAACCAGCCCTCAATCATGCCCGCCACTTCCGGCGGGCCGTCAATCTCGAGGCCTTTTATCCGAGTCTTGGCGCCCGTCACCACCCGCACCGCAGACTTCGGCAGCCCGAGCGCTTTTGCCACAACCGCCTCGACCGCCGCATTCGCCGCGCCCGCCTCGGGCCGGGCCCGCACACGTACCTTCAGGAAGACGCGCCCGGCATCGTCAGTGCCCCTGCCCTCGATCCGGTCTGCGGACGCGCCGGGCTGGACCCGTACGGCAAGCCGGTGCGCCAATCAGAAGACGTTCGGATAGATGTAATAGATGATGACCCTCTGCAGGAAGAAGATCAGCAGCAGCACCACCAGCGGCGACAGGTCGAGCCCGGACATGGCCGGCAGCATGCGCCGGATCGGCCGGTAGAGCGGCTCGGTCATGCGGTCCAGCGCGCCCCAGATCGAGCCGACCACGTTGTTGCGCAGGTCCAGCACACGGAACGTGATCAGCCAGGACAGCACCGCCTGGATGATGATGATCCAGCTGGCAATGTTGAGAATCTGGAGAACGACCTCGAGAACGGCTTTCATGGGGACGGCATTGCTCCGGATTCGGGGGTGATCTGCTGTTTCACTTAGGGTGTATCCCCCCGGTGAGGCAAGGTTCACCCCGCCGATTGTCGCAACGGAAGGGTTTGGCTTCCCCCGGCAACCACCCTAGCTTCCCCCGCAGAAGCAGGGGCGTACACGATGGACCATACCGAAACGCCGCTGCACCCGCTGTCGCCGTTCCAGCGCAACATGCTGATGCTGGCCACCATCGCGATGGGCGCCGGCATGAGCATCAACTTCGTCGTGGTCGCCCCGCTGGCGCGCAGCGCCGGGCTCAGCACGATTGAAGTCGCGGCGATCCTGACGCTGTCGACCCTACTCTACGCCTTCATGATTCCCCGCTGGGGCCGCCTGGCAGACCGCGTGGGGCGCAAGCGCGTGATGGTCTTCTCGCTGATCGCGATGGGCCTCACCAACATGGCCTTCCTGTTCACGCTGCAAGCGGGTCTGGCTGGCGTGCTGGCCGGCACCACGCTGATGTCGGCGCTGATCTTCGTGCGCCTCTGGTTCGGCCTGCTGACGCCAGGTCTGCAGCCCGCCTCGATGGCGGCGATGACCGACGCGACCACGCCGCTGAACCGCGCAGCGGGCCTCGGCATGCTGGGCGCCGGAATGAGCATCGGCTCGATCCTCGGACCGGCCGGGGCGGCGGCGCTCGCGCCCTTCGGCGCCCTCGCCCCGCTCTGGGGCTCGATCGTGCTGTGCCTGATCGTCGGTGTGCTGATCGGTTTCGCCCTGCCGAAGACGGCCCCGCGGCCCCGCGATTTTGCCCGGCCCAAGCCGCTTGCGATGACCGATCCGCGCGTGCGCCCACACCTGCTGTTCCTCGTCTGCTACTTCATTGCCGTCGGTATGGTCCAGCAGACGCTCGCCTGGTTCATCGAGGACCGCTACCGGCTGCGCGAGACACACGGCGAGACGGCCGGCCAGACCGCCGTCCTCTATACCGGCATCGCGTTTGCCTGCATGGCCATCGCCACCATCGTCATCCAGTTTGGTTATATCTCGCGCTTCAAGCCCGATCCACGCCGCCTGCTGCCGATTGGCCTGACGATTGTTTTCCTCGGTTACATCGCCGCCGACGCGTTCCACGCTTTCCCGGTCCTGTGCGCCGCGTTCCTCACCATCGGCGCCGGATCAGCGCTGGCGATTCCTTCGGCCAACGCCCTCGGCAGCCTGTCGGTGAGCCGCGAGGAACAAGGCGCTGCGGCGGCGCTGATGTCGGCCGCCCCGCCTTCCGGGTTCATTTTCGGCCCGCTGATCGGCGCCGGGCTCTATCAGGTCGACCACGCGCTGCCGCTGATCGCGTCTGCCGTGCTGATGGCGGGGCTGGCGGCTTACGCTTATTTCGTCACCGCACGGAAGACACCGTCCGGCGCCTGATCCTATTTCCGGAACGGCGCGTCGCAGCCGGGTCCGCCTGAAGGCGAACCGGCAAAGCCGGGGCCGGGGTCGAGCGTGTCGGAGGTCAGCTCGATCGTTGCCCTCAGCTTCGCATCGGGCGGTACGTGATTGCCGCCAGCCGGCGTCAGCACCAGTTCGCGCGTCTCCGCATCATAGGTGAACGTGCCCCAGAAGTCCTTGTAGACCTCGAAGGGCATCCAGGTCGCGGAGAACGTGCCGTCGCCGTTGAACACCAGTTCGCGCATCGGCTCGGAGCCTTGGCACTCCTCGGGCCTCTGGTGCCAATACCCGACGATTGGAAGCCTCGACCGGTCATAGACGGCAATCCGTCCACTGATGGCCGTGTCGCCGATGGTTCCGCGGATGAGCACAGCCGATCCGTCGCCTGCGTCTGGATTGACGGCCACCGTGCGCCCATCCTCCAGCAGCTGGCCGGGACCGGACACTTCGGTGATCGTCAGGCACCGGGCATCGACATCCTCCATGACGCCCGGCTGCGGCGTGAACCACGGCGTCAACTTGACCTGCGCACCAGGCTGGACCGAGAGATCCTCCATCCAGAACAGGTAACCGCCATAGGGTGCGGGCGGCGCGCAGTCCGGCGGCGGCGCGGTCTCGGCGATGCCGCCCTTGCCCACTTCCGGCTCCGGCGGCGAGGCGCACGCGGCGACCGCCGCGATGACAGGAAGGATAAGCCAGCGCAGCATGCCGGCATCACATCGCGCTGATGCCGCCATCGACCTTCAGTTCGATGCCGGTGACAAGTTTCGATTCGTCCGAAGCGAGATACAGGACCGCGTAGGCGATATCATCGGGCTCGCCGACCTTGCCGAGCGGAATCTGGCGGCCGAGCTTCGCAAGCGCCTTTTCCTCGCCGAACATTTCCTTGGTGCGATCCAGGATCGGCGTGTTGATGAATACGGGGTGCACGGAGTTCGAGCGGATCTGACCGCCCGTTTTGGCGCAGTGCAGCGCGATGGATTTGGAAAGGTGGCGCACCGCAGCCTTGGCCGTGTTGTAGGACACGTAGTTGCCACTGGCGATGATGCCGGCGATCGACGAGATGTTGATGATCGAGCCGAGGCCATGATTGCGCATCAGCGGAATGGCGTATTTGCACCCGAGGAAGATCGAGTCGACATCGACCGTCTGGACCTTTTTGAACATGTCGTAGCTCTCGTCCTCGACCGAGCCGAGCGATCCGATCCCCGCATTGTTGACGAGCACGTTCAGGCCGCCCATCGCATCATGCGCCAGCTCGAGCACTTCCGGCCAGCGCGCCGCGTCGGTGACGTCCTGCTGCCAGGCGAAGGCCGTGCCGGCGCCGTATTGGGCGTTGATCGATGCCGCAACAGCCTCGGCCCCCTTCCCGTTCACGTCGGTGACGGTGACCTTGGCGCCCTCCTTCGCGAGCATGCGGGCGGTGGCCTCGCCAAGCCCCTGCGCGCCGCCCGTGATGAATGCCATTTTTCCAGATACGCGGCCCATCGTTTTCCTCCCGGTGATTTTGCTTCGGGCAAATCCCTAGCAGGCCGGGCCGAGCGCGGCCAATGGCAAACTTGGGCGCAGGCGGCTTGAACCGCGCGCCGGGTGGCGGCATCATCGGTGGATGGCCGGTGCTTGCTATCACCTGTTCGAGACAGATGCGGGACCTTGCGGCCTGGGCTGGAGCGCGGCCGGGCTGACGCAGGTGCAGCTGCCGGAAGCGAGCGCCGCGGAAACAGCGGCGCGGCTGGCCCGGCGATCTGGCGGCACCAAGACCGATGACCTGCCACCGGCAATCGAGGCCTGCGTGCAGAAGATGCGCGCCTATTTCGAGGGCGCTGAAACGGACTTCCGGGATGCTCAGCTGGACATGCGCGGCCTCGGCGATTTTCAGGTGCGCGTATATACGGCGCTGCGCGAAACCGGCTGGGGCGAGGCGACGAGCTATGGCGCGCTGGCGGCAGCTGTCGGCGAGCCCGGCGCGGCGCGGGCAATCGGGGCAGCGATGGGCGCCAACCCTTGGCCCCTGATCGTGCCGTGCCACAGGGTGCTGGCTGCGAATGGCAAGATCGGCGGATTTTCGGCGCACGGCGGGCGCGCCACGAAGCGCCGGATGCTGCAGCTGGAGCGCATCGACGCTGACGGCGCCGCGCCGGAACTGCCCGGCCTGTTCGACTGAAGCCGGCGGGCTGTGACAGGTGCGGTAAAGCGAGCTAAACCCTCACGGGAACAAAAAAGGTTGGGGCCGGAGACGCGGAATGACTCGAACGATTGATCGCCGAACTTTTACCGCCCTGAGCCTTGCCAGCACGGCTGCGCTTTTGACCGGCTGCGCGCATGCCGGGCCCGGCCCGCAACTTGACTCCACCGGACGGCGAACAGGTACGCGGACGCAAGTGACGATTCTCCTTTATCCGGGCACGACAGTGCTGGACTGGGTTGGTCCGTATGAAGCCTTGCACCGCGTTAACGGAGTCGAAGTCGTCCTTGCCGGAAAGACGACTGACATCATGAAAAGTGACAGCGGCATTGTCGCGTACAAGGCCAATGTATCCCTTGAGGAGATCACGCGCACCGACGTCCTTCTGGTGCCGGGCGGAGCGCAAGGCATGATGACCGCGGCGAACGATCCCGTGGTTGCGAACTGGGTGAAGCAGATCGACACGACCAGTCTCTATACGGTCGGTATTTGTACGGGGTCGCTGATGCTCGCGCATCTCGGCTTGCTGCAAGGGCGGCGCGCGACCACATACTGGAAGTTTTCGGACATGCTCGCACCCGCAGGCGCAACCTTCGTGCCGGAAAGATGGGTCAAGGACGACAAGTATTGGACGTCTGCAGGCGTGTCGGCCGGTATGGACCTGACACTGGCGCTCATCGCAGACCTCTATGGCGACAAGGCCGCGATGATGGCGCAGCTCGCCATCGAATATGATCCGCATCCACCCTATAATGCCGGGTCGGCCAGAACAGCGCCCCGAGAGATCATCGAAGCTCTGGGCGGATAATCAGGCGATAGCTAGGGATCGCGGCGGCGGCCGCGGTCTTCCTGCTCCCAACGCTTGCGAAGGCGCGCGATCCGCTCGGGAAACCGCTGCGTAAGTTCGGCGCGGCTGATCCGGTCGGTGCGGAAATGCCGGAAGCCTTGCCGCAGCTCGCACCAGGCGCAAATCAGGCGCACCTCATCCCAATAGGCCAGCAGGAAGGGCCAGATGATCCTCTGCGTCACGGCGCCCGCCTCGTCGGCATAGTCGATCTGCAGTTTCGTCTGTGAGCGGATGGCCTGGCGAACGAGGCCGATGTCGACCTTGTCCTTCGGGCGCTCGCGGTAGCTGACCGGCGTCAATCCGGAATCGAGGATCACCGGTTGCAGCTCGCGCGGCACGGCCACGGTGAGCTTGGCGATCAGGTCGCGCGCGCCGCGGGAAAGGGCCGCGTCGCCGCGCGCTGCCACCCACTGCGCGCCGAGTACCGCCGCCTCGAGTTCGTCCGCTGTCAGCATCAGGGGCGGCATGTCATACCCCTCCTCCAGCACATAGCCGGTGCCCGCCTCGCCGCGGATCGGCACACGCTGGGCAATGAGCTCTGCCATATCGCGGTAGAGCGTGCGCAGGGAGACTTCGAGTTCCTCCGCCAGCGCGTGCCCGGTCAC
Organism: Acidobacteriota bacterium; assembly: GCA_016712445.1. Taxonomy (NCBI): domain Bacteria; kingdom Pseudomonadati; phylum Acidobacteriota; species Acidobacteriota bacterium. The sequence continues at coordinate 816,757 of JADJRB010000001.1, forward strand.
CGGTGCCCGGTGACGCCGCAGGACCTGGATAATCTGGAACAGGCGTTCGGTGCGTCTCATGAATTTGGTCCTACTGCCACGCTGCTGACAGCATGCTGTCAGCAGTGGGTGGTTATCAAGCCTGCATCAACCCGAGAGATGGAGACTGACCATGATGACGCTTTACGGATGGGGCCCGATGTTCGATTGCCCCTCGCCCAGCCCCTTCGTGATGAAATCCGAGATCCAGCTGCAGATGCTGGACGCGGCGTTCAACCGGGGCTTTGCAGACCTCGAAGCCGTGTCGAAGCACAAGGCGCCCTACCTGCGCGACGGCGACCTCGTGGTGCAGGACAGCAATTTCATCCGCGCACATGTCGAGGCGAAGACCGGCTGCTCGCTGCTCGATGGCCTCGACGACCAGCAGCGCGCCGCAAGCTGGGCGCTGGAGCGGATGGCGGAAGACCATCTCGTTGCCTGCATCGTGACCGAACGCTGGATGAAGGATGCAAACTTCAACAAGGGCCCCGCACTGTTTTTCAGCGGTGTGCCGGAGCCGATGCGCGCCGAGGTGAGCCGGCAGGCGCGCGACGGCGTTGCAGCGACCCAGTTCGGCCGCGGCTTCACGCGCCATTCCGAAGCCGAGCGGATGCAACTGGCGGCCTGGGACCTTGAGGCCATCGCCAGCCAGCTGGCCGGGCAGGACTACCTGTTCGGCGACCATCCGACGGCGGCAGATGCCAGCGTCTCGGCGGTGCTGATCTCGGCGGCGACGGAATTTTTCGACACGCCGCTCAGCGGGCTGGTGCGCGGCCATGGCAACCTCGTCGACTACATGGACCGGATGAAGGCGCGCTATTTCGCGAAGAACCTCTGGCCGGTGCCCGAGATGGCCTGACCGGCGGGACGTGTGTTAGGCCCTGATCCGGCGGCCCGCGCGCGATGGCGTGTGCGGGTCGCTGCGAGGACCGGGGAGCGCACACGTGACACGATGGCTGGGCTTCATGACCCGAACCGATGGCCACCGGGCGGTGTACCTGTGGCGCGCCTACCTGCTGGCGCTCATCGGCACCCTGCTGGTCGCGGTACTTGCCGTGCTGGTATTCCCTCAGCCGGAGACCGACCCCGCCCCGCCGCCGCCGCTGTTCGGCTTTGTGGTCCTCTGGCCGGCGGTTTCGACGCTGGTGCTCTGGGGCCTGCTTGAGGCGGCACGCCGCCGGACGCCGACCTACTGGCACGCCGCGGGCGCCGCCACGCTAGCCTGCGCGGGATTCTTCAGCCTCGCCGCAGGGCTGCAAAGCGGGCTGATCTTCGCCTGGGCCTATTTCATCTATGCGCTGACCTTCCTCGCCTGGCAGCTGAGATCGACCGCCGAAGGGATCGGCATGACCTTTGCGCTGCAGGCCTCGGTCCACCTGACCTTGTTCCTGTTTGTCTTCCCGCAGCAGGGCTGACGGGCGATCGGTGAAATTTCACCGACCGTGTTCAGCCAGCGCAAACCACGCGCGTGTTACGCGTGACGGATGCGCCGCCTCATTACGATCCTCCTGACCATCTATGCGATTGCGTTCGCCTTCGGCGCGCTGACCGCCCTGCGCTGGCCGTCGATCGTGATGGTGATGGGCTGGATCGTGCAGGACGACGTGGCCAACGGCCTTAAGGGCGTCAACTGGCGCGAGCTGGGCATTGCCCATGGCAGCGCCTACCTGTTTGCCGCGATCGGCTATTACGCCGCCGGCGCGACCATTGCCGGACGCAAGGGCGGCGCCGTCGCCTGGTACCTGTTCGCGCTGTGCTTCTCGATTCCGTCCGTGTTCCTCGTTCACTTCGATCCCCAATGGTGGCTGGACCCGAGCGCCGGTGAAGGTGCGATGGCGGGCCTGATGGCCGGCGCGGTGCTGCTGCTGTCGGCGGTGTGGGAACTGCGCAAGCAGGCGCCGCGGATGATGGATGTGGAAGTGCCCGACGGCATGGACGAAGCAACCGCCATCCAGCAGGCAATGGCGCGTGCGAAGGCCGCCGCGAAGGTGAAGCCGCCGAAGCCGCCCAAGAAGAAACAGCCGCCAGTGTTCGTGCCGGACATCGTGGTGCAGCGCCAGCGCGCGATGTTCATAGCGCAGGCCAAGCGCCGCAACGCCGCCCGCGCCGCCAAACTCGCCCGCCTGCGCGGCGAGGATGAGCAGGACGAAGCCGCCTGATACCCTGCTCTGTTGCCGGATCGCGCGCATCGGCCTAGCTTTCCCCGCAAGAACACGCGTTCCGGGAGGGGACAACCATGATCCGCCGAATCATCGCCGCTTTGCTGGCCGCAATTGCCCTCTGGCTGCTGTGGCAGGGCGTCTCTGCCGTGCAGCTGCTGGTCAGCCGGGGCAGCCCGCTGGATGACGCACTGCTGCAGCCGCCGACCAGCCTGTGGCGCATCGCGGCGGCCGCCCTTGCCCTCATCGGCGGCGCCCTGGCCGCGCTCAACCTGAAAGGCGGCGGCTGGCTGGCAATGATCGGCGCGATCCTGTTTGCGGCCCTCGCCGGCGCGATGGCGGGCATGGGCACGGCGGCGCGGATGTGGATGGACGAAGCCATCGCGGGCGGCTTGATGATTGTGCTCGCCGGCGGGCTCGCTTTCGTCAAGCGCAGCTAGGTCCAGAATCGGGTCCCTGCGGATTGATTTCGATACGGGAATGCATAGGTATGCGGCGCAAATGACTCGCGCGCCGCGCGAGGTCCGGCATCCGGCCCGAACCGGGCCCCTATTGAGGAAAGTATTCCCATGGCAGAGACCTATGACGTCGTCATCATCGGCGGCGGCCCCGGCGGCTACAACTGCGCCATCCGCGCCGGTCAGCTGGGCCTCAAGGTCGCCTGTATCGAGATGCGCGGGAAGCTCGGCGGCACCTGCCTGAACGTCGGCTGCATCCCGTCCAAGGCGCTGCTCAACGCCTCGCACTATTTCCACGCCGCGCAGCATGAGTTCGCCGCGATGGGTATCAAGACCGGCAAGCTCGAACTCGACCTCGCGCAGATGATGGCGCAGAAGGCCGACGCGGTCGAAGGCCTCACCAAGGGCGTCGAGTTCCTGCTGAAGAAGAACAAGGCCGACTATATCAAAGGCAAGGGCCGCATCCTCGGCAAGGGCAAGGTCGAAGTGACCGCTCCCGACGGCGCGGTCAACGTGCTGGAAACCCGGAATATCGTGATCGCGACGGGTTCCGAGCCCACCACCCTCCCCGGTATCGAGATCGACGAAGAACGCGTCGTGTCCAACACGGGCGCGCTTTCGCTGGCCGCCGTGCCAAAGCGGCTCATATTGATCGGCGCCGGCGTGATCGGCCTTGAGATGGGCTCGGTCTGGGCGCGCCTCGGCTCCGAAGTAACGGTGGTTGAATACCTCGACCGCATCCTGCCGCCGGCCGACGCCGAAGTCGCGAAGGAAGCCGAACGCACCTTCAAGAAGCAGGGCCTGACCTTCAAGCTGGGCACCAAGGTGACCGGCATCGAAAAGCAGAAGACCAAGCTGAAAGTGTCGATGGAGCCTGCCAAGGGCGGTGACAGCGAGACGCTGGACGCCGACATCGTGATCGTCGCCGTCGGCCGAAAGCCGTATACGGAGGGCCTCGGGCTCGAGACCGTGGGCGGCAAGACCGACAAGCGCGGCGTGATCGAAGTGACCGACCATTTCAAGGTGGCAGACGGCGTCTGGGCAATCGGCGACTGCATTCCAGGCCCGATGCTCGCGCACAAGGCCGAAGACGACGGCACGGCGGTGGCTGAGCTGATCGCCGGCAAGGCGGGCCATGTCGACTACAACCTCGTGCCGAGCGTCGTCTACACCAACCCGGAGATCGCCTGGGTCGGCAAGAACGAGGAAGAGCTGAAAGCGGCCGGCGTGGAGTATGTGAAGGGCAAGTTCCCGTTCATGGCAAACTCCCGCGCACGGACGAACCATGAGACGCTCGGCTTCGTGAAGATCCTTGCCGAGAAAGGCACTGACAAGATCCTTGGCGCACACATGATCGGCACCGGTGTCGGCGAGATGATCGCCGAGATCTGCGTCGCGATGGAATTCGGCGCCGCCTCGGAAGACATCGCCCGCACCAGCCACGCCCACCCGACGCTTTCGGAAGCCGTGCGCCAGGCGGCAATGGGCGTTGAAGGCTGGACGATGCAGATGTAGGCCCTGCCCCCTCGCTCAGGGGGGGTGGATTTCCGGCCCGTATCACGCCTAGACTCCCGCCTGTGCAGACTTGAGGGGGAGAATGCGATGTTCAGAACTGTGAAGGCCTGCCTGGCCGCCGCGTTGATCGCGTTGCCGTCGATGGCGCAGATGGATGACCCGCGCACACCTGCGCCGGCGGCGCCCAATCCCAATGCCATCCTGGCCGAGCTGGCGAACGTGGCGCAGATCACGGCCGCGGCAAAGAAGTGCAACTGGACCGACCCCATGTACGTGCTGGCTTCGGAATCGATGCTGGCGATCAAGGCGGCTGACCTGAAAGCCATGGTCTTGCCGGAGGTGCGCGGCCAGGTTGATGCGGCGCTGGCGAATGCGGCCGGCAGCGTCACGGAATTCGCCTGCAAGCAGCCCGACGGCAAAGACCCGCCGCAGCAACACCAGATCACGATGTTCGTGATGGACCAGTACTGGCGCATGATTGCGCATGTGGACGTGCTGGGCAGCCTGCGCTGGGGCGAGGTGTTCCGCTACACGCCGGAAGAACGCGCGGCGCTCGACAAGGAGATCGCGCATATCCGCGAGTTCAAGGGCTACGGCTATTGGGAAGTCGGCAATCCGCTGGAGACCCTCGCCGACAAGACGGTAACGCTGGCCTGCCGGGAGCGCCCCTCGAACGGCAAACCGTTCGGTCACGTGCCGCCGGAACTGGAAAGCGCTGCGCCGACCGTGAAGGTCATGATCGAGACAACCGAAGCGTTCGGCAAGGCGGTCGCGGCCGAGAAGATCAAGGAGCGGCAGGACTTCCTGGCCGCAGTAGGCGACATTTCGAAATTCAGCGTGCTCGGCGATGACGCCTGCGGTCCGGGCACGCTGGCGGTGAAGGCCGGTGACGCGCTGACCAAGTCCAAGGTTTCGGACGATGCGTTTGGCGCGATGACGCAGGAAGTGAAGTTCATGGAGAAATTCCGCCTCGGCGAGCCCGCGCGCGTCGGCTGGGTGCTGCTGTTTCGAAGCATGATGTACGCGGGGGATAACGCGCCCTACATGGTGCTCGCCGAGAACGGCGGCGAATGGGACGAGGAATCGGCCCGCAACGGCGCCGGCCAGGTGAACAAGCTCAGCAATGCCATCATGGACAGCATCGAATCGAAGAACCTGCCTGCATCCGCGAAAGAAGCGGCCATGGCCGATGCAAGGGCGACGGTGTCGGACACCTTCTTCGACAATTTCGTGATGATGGGCCTGATGCAGACGATCAATGGGAGCGGCGGCGTGACACTGAAGCCGTGCACTGCCGGCTGACATTCCGGCGCCTTCTGTCTGGACGCCGCCGCCGCCTCACCTTAATCTGCCGGCATGTACAAGCATGCAGGAGCCGGATGGAGCATCAGGCCGTTCACGGCGGCAGATGCGGGCCCCTGCCTGACGATCTTTCGCAAATGCTTGGCCGACATGCCGTGGCGCGTGCGCAACCGCGGACAGTACATGATCCTGCGCCGGGCGCTCGGCCCGCAGAATGCCTGGGTGGCCGAAGAGCCGGATGCCGGCCTTGTCGGCTTCCTCACCCTGCAGATGCCTCAGGATTATATCGATCACCTGTTCGTCGACCCGGACTGGCGCTTCTGCGGCGTCGCGCGCGGCCTGCTGGAAGTCGCCCGCCAGGGCGCGAGCGGCGCGTTGAGCCTGGATGTTGATACGGAAAACCTCGGCGCACGGCGCGCCTATGAAGCGCTGGGCTGGCAGGTCGTGGCGAGCACAGGCGCTGCCGGCAAGGCGCGCCAGATGCGCCTCGTCAGCCCCTGAGCTTGCCCAAGAAGGTGCCCCCTACCCCGGAATCCATCTACGCGGCGCCTGCCGAATGGGTGGCGCGCGGCGCGGGCGCTCAGGGCAACCTGTTCCTGACCGGGCGCGCCGGCACCGGCAAGACAACGCTGCTGCGCAAGTTCCTCAGCGAGGCCGGTGACAAGGCAGTGATCGTCGCGCCGACCGGCGTGGCCGCGATGAATGCCGGCGGGCAGACGATCCATTCGTTTTTCAAGCTGCCGCCGCGCCTGATCGAGCCGCAGGACGTGCGCCGGCTGCCGAATGCACGCGTTGTACGCGCCGTGGATACGGTGGTGATTGACGAGATATCGATGGTCCGCGCCGACATGCTGGACGCCATCGACCGCAGCCTGAAGCTCAACCGGGGCTCGAAGCGCCCGTTCGGCGGTGTACGGATGATCCTGTCGGGAGACCTGCATCAGCTGCCGCCGGTCGTCTCCAATCAGGAAAGCCCGATCCTGCTGGAACGCTTCGGCGGGAGCTATTTCTTCAATGCGCCTGCCTTCAAGGACGCAGAGTTTTCGCTGCTCGCGTTGAAGCATGTGTTCCGGCAGGAGGATCCGCGCTTCCTGGCGCTGCTGGGCGCGCTGCGCTCCGGTCGGGTGACGCCGAATGACGAGCTGACGCTGGCGAAGCTGGTGTCGGCGCGCAGCGCGTCGGACGCCTCCGAGACGCATGTCGTGCTGACGCCGAACAACGCGAACGCCTTCCGCATCAACCAGACGCGGCTGGCGGAGCTGAAGGGCGAGCGCAAGGTGTTCCCGGCGGATGTGCAGGGCCAGTTTGACGAGAAGAGTTTCCCCACCGAGTCCGACCTTGAACTGAAGGTCGGCGCGCGGGTGATGCTGATCCGCAATGATCCGGAAGGGCGCTGGGTGAACGGCACGCTGGGCCATGTCGAAGGGTTCGGCGCCAAAAGCGTGATCGTGAAGATTGCCGGACGCGTCTACGAAATCGAAGCGGCAGCCTGGGAAAAGTATCGCTACGATTTCGAGATGGATACCAAGAAAGTGAAGCGCGAAGTGGTCGGCACGTTCAAGCAGGTGCCGCTGCGGCTCGCCTATGCCGTGACGATCCACAAGGCGCAGGGCCTGACGCTGGACAACGTGTATATCGACTTCGACTCCGGAATGTTCGCCCACGGACAGGCTTATGTAGCTTTCTCGCGGGCCCGCACGCTGGAAGGGCTCGAGATATCGCGGCCCTTGCGCCCGCGCGACCTGGTGCTGGACCGGGAGGCCTTTGCCTTCGGCGCGCTCGACACGATCGAGGACACACCGAATTACCTGCTGGCAAAGTTCCGCAAGGACGAAGGCGTGCTCGTCTAGGCGAAGACGTCGCTGTAGACAGCGGGTCCGCCGGGTACGCGCTTGCGCACAACGGTGCCGGCGATCATGTCGTGCAGGCAGCGGCGTTCCTTGTTGAACAGGCCGATCACATAGCCGCCCGAGAAGGGCATGATGTTGACGGCGAAGCGCGCGGCCGTGTTGCGCAGGATGACCGCGCCGAGGCTTGGCCGCAGGCCGTCGCGGGTGGTGACAACTGCGCCGACCAGCATCTTGCCGAGCGTGGCCTGCTTCGGCGACGCTTCCATGATGATGTTGTAGGCCGCCTGGAGCACCATGAAGAGCAGCGCATAGCCGAACAGGTCGAGCGCGGCGGCGGCTTCGGCCGGGCTGCCGTCCTGGGCATCGCCATAAGCGGCGATCGTTGTCGAAAGATGGCCGCTGAAGACGACAAAGATCAGCAGCCACATGCCGAGTTCATCGACCAGGCGGGCAACGACGCGCCTGCCCCAGACCGGCTTGCCGGGATGAGCAGACGTGTCGTTGGCGGGCACCGCATAAGACGGCAGGCCAGCCGAGGGCGCTTTGACTCGAGGGGCCTTGATTGTGGCCTTGGAGTCGTTGGCAGGTTTCGGGAGTTCTGCGGCGCGGGCCCGTTCGGCCTGCAGGAAGGCGAGCGCCTCCGGCGACAGCTTGTCCGAGGACCCGGGCGCCAGCCGGCCGGACGGGGCGCCTGCGCCCTTGCGCCCGAAGGGCTTGCCCGAAGGCGGCGAAGCCGGTTGATTCTTTTTCCCAAACGTCATGGGCGCCTCCAAGCTGGCGGCAACCCTAGCGCGACGAGGTCACGATCCGGCAAAACCGGCCGCGGAAATTGGTCCGGCGGCGTTTACGTTCCGGTCAGGCGAGCTTGCGGATCTCGTCTGCCAGCACGCGGTCCTTGTCGGTCACGATGGCTTCCAGCGTGCGGACACGTTCCTTCAGGCGCTGGATGTCCTGGCGCATGGCCTCGACCTCGCCCAGCGAGGCGCCCGCCGGCGGCGCTTCAGCGCGCGTCTTCAGGTAGGTCGTGACGATCCCGGACCCGATGCCCAGCGCCACGATGATGACGACCATTGTAAAAACATCCATGAGACGCCTCCGTGCGCTAGTCTGGAAAACTATAGTTGGTGTGAGCCGGCCATGCCAGCCTCAACGGCCAAGGCCGTCGATGTCGCGGCGCAGCTGCCAGTCATTGTCGGTGATGATCTTCTCGAGCGCGCGCACGCGCTCGGTCAGGCGGTCGATTGTCTCGTCCCGCCGGTCGGGAAATTCGGCGCGGCGGCCGCAGCGGCGGCGATCGCGCCGGCTCATCAGCCAGACGAACAGGATGATTCCGAAGACAGGCCAGAAGCCGGACATGATTTCCTCCCATACTTATCGATTATCAATGTGGGAAGATTGGGGGGCAACGCAAGGGCCGGAGGCGAGATTTTAGGAACTATCTGCCGGTTGAGCCGAATCCGCCGGCGCCGCGTTCGGTTTCGCCAAGCGCGTCCACTTCGCGCCAGGCGAGGCGGGTGACCGGCGCAAGCACCAGTTGCGCGATGCGCTCGCCGCGCTGGATGGTGAAGGGCTCGGCGCCGAGATTGATCAGGATGACCTTGATCTCGCCGCGATAGTCGGAGTCGATGGTGCCCGGCGTGTTGAGACAGGTGAGACCATGCTTGGCGGCGAGGCCGGAGCGCGGGCGGACCTGGATCTCGTAACCTGCCGGAATGGCAACCGACAGACCGGTGGGCACCATGGCGCGCTCGCCGGGCTTCAGCACAATCGGCCCGGCCTCTGGCACCGCCGCGCGCACGTCCATGCCGGCGGACCCTGCGGTCTCGTAGGCGGGCAAGACGAGCCCTTCGAAATGCGGAAGCGGGCGGACTTCAACGGTGATATCGCTCATGGCCTCCGGGTGCGGAGACTCTGGCGGAGAGTCAAGCGGGACGCGGTTACTCGGCGGCGAGGCTCAGGCCGGAATCCGGGCCCGAGAGTGCATCGGCGACACGCGCGGCGAGGCGGCGGGCGACGTCGTCTTTCGCCAAGCGGGGCCAGTGCTCGGTGCCGTCCGGCGTGATCAGGTAGATCTCGTTCTCGGCGCCGCCCATCACATCCCCGGAGACATCATTTGCGACGATCCAGTCGCAGCCCTTGCGCAGGCGCTTTTCGACGGCGAGGGATTCCACGTCATGTGTCTCGGCGGCAAAACCTATGACGAGGCGCGGGCGGCCCTTCCGCTTGTGGCTGAGCGTGCGCAGGATGTCCGGGTTTTCGGCGAGCTGGATGGCGGGGGCGTCGCCCTGCCCTTTCAGCTTCAGCTTTTTCGGTGCCGCCCTGACCGGGCGCCAGTCGGCGACCGCAGCGACGGACACGAACACATCTGCCGGCAGCGCCTCTTCGCAGGCCTTCAGCATGTCGCGCGCGGTTTCGACCGAAACGAAGCGCACACCTTCCGGCGGCTTCAGCGCGACCGGGCCTGAGACCAGCGTGACATCCGCGCCTTCCGCGGCGAGGGCAGTGGCAATCGCATAGCCCTGCTTGCCCGAGGAATGGTTTGAAATATAGCGCACGGGGTCGAGCGGTTCGCGCGTCGGGCCGGCGGTGACAAGGGCGTGGACCCCGGCGAGGCGCTTCGAAGGCGGGGCGAGCGCTGCTTCGATCTCGCGCACGATCGCGGCGACGTCCGGCAGGCGGCCCGGGCCGAACTCACCGCAGGCCATCGGGCCGACATCCGGCTCAACCACGCGCACGCCATCGGCGCGCAGGCGGGCAACGTTCCGCTTCGTGGCGGCATGTTCCCACATGCGCACATTCATGGCGGGCACCATCAGCACCGGCTTGTCGGTGGCAAGCAGGGTGGTGGAGGCAAGATCGTTGGCGAGACCGGCGACCGCTTTCGCCATCAGGTCCGCCGTCGCAGGGCAGACGACGACGAGATCCGCCGAGCGTGACAGCTCGATATGGCCCATCTCGGTTTCTGCCGTCAGGTCGAAGAGTTCGGTGAACACTTTCTCGCCGGAGAGGGCCGCAACAGAAAGCGGCGTGACGAATTCGGTGCCCGCCTTGGTCAGGATGCAACGCGAGGCGATGCCCCGGCGGCCAAGCTCGCGGATCAGCTCAAGGCTCTTGTAGGCGGCAATGCCGCCGCCAATGATCAGGAGGATGCGCGGGCTGTTCATTCACTCTGCCGGTCTGTTTCCAGAGGGTTTCTAGCGCAAATACCTTGCCATGGCCCCATCAAATCCGCGGGATTGTGCAGCTGGCGTCAAGGATGCGGAAACACTTTGCGCGGCCTGGCGCGCGCCGCCCTACTGGCCGACGCGGATGATGCGGGCCGTGGAAGAGTCGCTTGCGGCCGCGCCGGCTAACCCGTCCTGCCCGGCGCCGCGGGTGATCTCGCGCACGGTGACCGAAGCGCCCGATGCCGTGGTTGAGCGGCGCAGCACGTAGGTCTTGCGCTCGCCGTCGCAGCTGACCCGCACGGTCGCCGTGCGGCGGCCAGCGGCTTCGGCCGATTGCAGCGCGGCGCGGGTCGCCGCTTCGGTGGCCGCGTCGCAGGCATCCGCGAACCCGGGCGCGGCGAGGCTGAGGAGGACCGTGAAGGAGATCAGGCTGCGTTTCATCGAAGTGCTCCTGCGTCGTCGATGACGAGGACGTTAACGCACACCGGCCCGGACATTAACCGTTTACGCTTGGCGCGGGATTTCCACAGGCAGGCAGGCGCCCCCGCCGCGAGAAATTCGCCTGGCTCTCGTTCGAGGCCGCGTCTTGGGTTAGATTGGCAAGCGTCGGGGAGGCACAACATGAACAGGATACAGGAATTGGTGCGAGCTGCGGCTGCGGCCGTGATGGTGCTGGTGGCGGGTTGTTCAGGCGCGCAGCTGAGTGCGCACGACAAGACAGTGACGATCAGCGAAGTCGATGCCTTTCTCGATCACTGGATCGAGACGACCGACAAGGGCGAGTTCGCGCTGCTGAAGCCGATGTATTCCGAACGGGCCGGCTTCCGATGGGTCGAAAATGGCCGGGTCGCCTATGCGAGCGCGCAGGACGCAGCCGCCGCGCTCGATATGGCGGCCACCGGCGGCTACACGGCCGACATGGACCTGCAACACCGCGACATTACCCCGCTATCGAAAACTGCGGCGGCGGTTTCCGCCGACTATACGCTGGCCTTCGATTTCGGACCCGGCGCGCAGTTCACGTCGCAGGGTGCATTCACCGGTGTGGTGGTGAAGGAAGACGACGACTGGAAGTTCCTGATCGGCCACCTGAGTGAGCCGCCAGCCGATCTCAGAGACGCCCCGCCGGCAGCGGACGAGGCGCCGCTGGACGCCGTGCCGGCGGATGACGCGGCGGCCGCCGACGTGCCGGTCACCGAAGCGGTGATCGACGCCGGGCCAACGCCTCAGGAATAGCCGCGCGCGGCCCAGGCTGCGAAACCGGCCAGCACCGCAAGCAGGCCGAACCAGCCCCACCAGGGCGCAAACCGTTCGCGCACCGGCGGCGGGGCAGGTTCTGCCTCGAGCCGCTTCTCGAAACGGTCCATCACGTCCGGCAGGCGTTTCAGCCGGTCCGTCACGGCACGGACGTTCTCGGTGACCATACGGATAGCGCCTTCGGGTCCGAAGTTCCGGCGCATCCAGCTTTCAATGACGGGTTCGGAAGCGTTCCAGATATTGTGGGCGGGATCGATGGCGCGCGCGACGCCTTCGACCTGCACCATCGTCTTCTGGAGCAGCACGAGTTCGGGCCGTAGCGCCATGCCGAACGTGTGCGTGTAGTCGAACAGCTGAAGCAGGACGCGGCCCATCGACACCTCTTCTGCGGGCCGCCCAAACAACGGCTCGCCGATGGAGCGCAGCGCCTGGGCGAAATCGCCTACCGACTGGGTGGGCGGCACATAGCCCGCCTCGAAATGGACCTCAGCTATGCGGACATAGTCGCGCTTCAGGAACCCCCACAGGATTTCCGCGAGGAAGCGGCGTTCGGTGGGCCCGATGCGGCCGATGATACCGAAATCAACGAGGGCTATACGGCCCTCAGGTGTCAGGATCGCGTTGCCCTCGTGCATGTCGGCATGGAAAACGCCGTGCTCAATGGCGCTGGCGAGGAAGCCTTGCGTGATGTCATTGGCGAGCTTTGTGCGATCAAGGCCAGGCCGGTCGAGCACGCCCGCCACCGTCAGAGGCGTGCCTTCGATCCACTGCATTGTCAGCACACGGCGCCCGGTGCGTTCCCAGTCGATCTTCGGGATGTCGAAATAGCCTGTCTTCAGGTGGATTTCGCGCATCTCGTCGGCGCCGCCGGCTTCGAGGCGAAGGTCCAGCTCGCGCGTCATGAAGGCGGCAATGGTGTCGGTAAAGGCAATCGGCTTCAGGCGCCGGCTCTCGGCGGAGACGCCCTCGATCGTGCGCGCTGCGCGGCGCATGGCGGACAGTTCGAGCGCCAGCTGCTGCTCGATGCCGGGGCGAAGGATCTTGACCGCGCGGTCGCCGTCCGGAAGCGCCATCCGGTGAACCTGCGCGAGCGACGCAGCGGCCAATGGCTCAGACAAGCCGGGAAAAAGACGTGCAGCCTCCGCCTCGCCGAATTCACCCGCGAGAGCCGCACGGGCCTGCTTCATCGAGAATGGTGGCAGCTTGTCCTTGAGGCGCGACAGGTCGCCCGCGACTTCCGGGCCAAACACGTCAGGACGGGTTGCAAGAAACTGGCCCAGCTTGATGTAGGCCGGGCCGAGGCGCTGCAGCGCAGCCGCGAGGCGCTGGCCGGGACGTCCGCGCGCGCCGCCCCCGAAAAGGCGGAGTATGCCGCCGGCGACCTTGGCGGGCAGTGGCAAGCGGGCCTGGTAGTCGCCGGGCAACACGACATCGTAGCGCGCCAGCGCCGTGCCGGCGCGCAACAAGCGGCGGTAGTCGGAGAGCGCCCTGAACACGGCTAGACCGCCCAGCCAAAATGCAGGGCCGCGATGCCGCCGGAATAGTTGGTGACGGATACCTGAGAGAATCCGGCCGATTCGATTTCAGCCTTGAAGACGGATTGTTCCGGGAACTGACGGATCGACTCGACCAGGTACTGGTAACTTGCCCGGTCGCCCGCGACGAGGCTGCCGAGCGGCGGAATCACAGCGTAGCTGTAGCGGTCGTAAGCTTCCTGCAGGAGCGGCGCCGTCATATGGCTGAACTCGAGCACGCCGAGGCGGCCGCCGGTTTTCAGCACACGTCGAAACTCTCGCAGGCCCGCGACGCGGTCAGCAAAATTGCGGATACCGAAGGATACGGTCACCGCGTCGAAGCTGCGGTCGGGATAGGGCAGCTTCTGGCCGTCAGCGCACACCCAGTCGAGCCGCCCGGCCCACTGCGCATTGTCGGCGCGCGCCTTACCGGCTTCTAGCATCGCATCATTGATATCGCAGACGATCGCCGTGGCCTGGCGCGTGTCGCCGCGCCGCGCGGCCGACTTGTCAGCCAGGGCGAGGAAGGCGCGGGCGAGTTCGCCAGTTCCGCCGGCAACATCCAGGTGGCGCTCGCCCGGCTGGGGGTTCAGCCTGTTCATGGCGTCGTGTTTCCACAACCTGTGGACACCGGCGCTCATCAGGTCGTTCATCAGATCGTAGCGCGAGGCGACCGAGCGGAACACGCCTTTGACCCGGGCGACCTTCTCGGATTCCGTCACCTCCTCGAACCCGAAGGAGACCTTGCGCTCTGAATTGTCCGTTCCGGTCATGCTCAGCCATCTTACATGTCGCTGCCTGCTTAGCGTATATGCGATAAGGATGCCTGAATTACCTGAAGTCGAGACAGTTCGCCGCGGACTTGCCCCTGTGATGGAGGGCCGGCGCATCCTGCGGCTTGAGCAGCGCCGGGCCGATCTGCGCTTTCCCCTGCCCGCGCGGTTTGCCGAACGGGTGGCGAATGCGCGGATCGACCGGCTCGCCCGGCAGGCGAAATTCCTCGCGGCACACCTCTCGACCGGAGAGGTGCTGGTGATGCATCTCGGCATGACCGGGCGGTTCACAGTTGGCGGGGGGGCGACCGCAAGTTTTCATCACGATCCGGGCGGCGCACCGGCACACGACCACGTCGTGTTCCACATGGAAGGCGGCGAGACCGTCACCTATAACGACCCGCGCCGGTTCGGCTTCATGGAACTCTGGCCCGCCGCGACTTTTGAGGCATACCCAAGGTTAAAGACGATGGGGCCGGAGCCGTTGTCGAACGGGTTTTCGGCCGCCTACCTCGACACCGCTCTTGCGGGCAAGGCGGCGCCAATCAAGGCCGCGCTGCTCGACCAGTCGATCATCGCAGGCCTCGGCAACATCTATGTCTGCGAGGCGCTGTTCCGGTCCGGGATTTCGCCGAAGCGGTTGTCGCGCACGGTGCCGGGCCTGCGCGCCGCACGCCTCGCGCCGGCGATCAACGCGGTAATTGCCGAGGCCATCGCGGCCGGCGGATCGTCAATATCGGACTTCGCGGCGACCGACGGTGGGCTCGGCTATTTCCAGCATCGCTTTGACGTCTATGATCGGGAGGGCGAGCCTTGTAAAAGCTGCGGTGCGCCCGTGAAGCGCATCGTGCAGTCCGGCCGGTCGACTTTCTATTGCCCTACCTGCCAGCGCTGAGGCCGAGCCGGCGCAGCGGAGAGCCGAGGGCGCCGCTGACGAGGGCGGCCAGCAATGCTGGCGTGGGCCAGATCTTCGATACCGGCGCCGCCAGCCAGTCGCGCAGCCAGGGCAGCAGTCGCGAGTCGGACTGGTAGACGGGCGTGAAGGCCCAGGTCATCAGCTGGAACAGGCGCACATGCGCCGCGCGCTGCCGGACATAGGACGCCGCGATGTCCGCCGCTTCGCCGCCCGCGCCTACTGCGCGCGAGAGGGCATAGGCATCCAGCAGCGCCATGTTGGCGCCCTGCCCGAGCTGCGGGCTGGCGGCGTGCCAGCTATCGCCGATGTGGATCAGGCGCCCGGAGGCTGCCGGCCAGTGCGTACGATGGCGATAGCGCGCGAATGTGAGCTGGTCATGCTCCGTCAACGGATCGATGAGCAACGCGGTGTCTGGCCAGAGCGCACGGGCCGCGTCCTTCCAGTGCGTGAGCGGCGCTGCCCGGAAATCCGGGTAAGCATCGCCGCGGATCGACCAGAAATAGGTGAGGCTTTGCGGCGCGCCGTCCTGCACCCGGCCCGATGGCATGACGCCGGCCATCTTGCTGGCCGCCTGGTAGCGTTGCTCAAGGGCGGTGTTGTCAAACGGGCCGGCCTCGGGCCAGGGCAAGGTTGCCCAGAGCGCACCAAAGGGCAATTCGCGGACGGGCGCCGACGAAAGCGGAGAGCGCACGCCCATGCAGTCGAGCAGCAGGTCGAACGGCCCGTGCGCGCCTTGCGCGGTGACCAGCATGCCGGTTTCCGGATTGGCGGCCGAAACGCGCGTGGACGCGACAAGCGCCGCGCCGGAGGCCCGGGCCGCCTCGCTGAGCAGGCCGAACAGGGCCGCGCGCTGGATGCCCACGCCGGCGAGCCCTTGGCGCAAGGCTGCGTAACGGACGTCCAGGACGGCGCGGCCGGTGTCGGCGGAAATCCCCCAGAGCCGGAGGATCGGACTGCCAAGCGCTTCGGCCGTTTCCCGCAGGCCTAGCGCGCCAAGAATGACGAGCCCGGTCTCCTGCAGCATCAAGCCGGAGCCGACCGGACCGGCCTGTTCGAACTGGTCGAATATGGAGACGCGGTGGCCTGCGCGGGCAAGCAGGGCGGCTGCAGCCAGGCCGCCGATCCCGGCGCCGGCAATTGCGATGTGGAGGGTTCGGCTCATCAGCCTGTTTAGCCCTGCTCCTTGTGTGGAGCGCAAGTGTGCGCGAGAGTAAGTTCCGAAAAGAAACGGGAGGCAGGCATGGCAAGCGGAGCAGCGTTGATCGTGGGCGCGGGGGATGCGACGGGCGGCGCGATCGCACGGGCCTTCGCGCGCGAGGGCCTCACGGCCTGTGTGACGCGGCGGGCGCGCAATCTCGATTCGCTTGCCCAGCTCGTCTCGGACATCGAGGCAGAAGGCGGCAAGGCACGCGCCTTCGGCGTGGATGCGCGCGAAGAAGAGGCGACCGCTGCGCTGGTCGACCAGATCGAAGCCGAGATCGGCCCGCTGGAAGTCTGCGTGTTCAATATCGGCGCCAATGTGCGCTTCGGAATCACGGATACGACCAGCCGCGTCTATCACAAGGTCTGGGAGATGGCGGCCTATTCAGGTTTCCTGGCCGGGCGCGAGGCGGCGCGTGTGATGCGTCCGCGCGGACGAGGAACGATCCTGTTCACCGGCGCGACAGCGGGTGTGCGGGGCCGCGAAGGTTTTTCGGCCTTTGCCGGCGCCAAGCATGCCCTGCGGGCGCTCGCCCAGTCGATGGCACGCGAGCTGGGCCCACAGGGAATCCATGTCGCGCATATCGTCGTCGACGGCGCGATCGACAGCCAGTTCATCCGCGAGAACCTCGCCGACGCCGATGAGCGGCGCGCGCGTGACGGCCTGCTGATCCCGGACGAAATTGCGAAGAACTATGTCTGGCTGCACCGCCAGCATCGCTCAGCCTGGACTCACGAACTCGACCTCAGGCCTTGGAACGAGAGCTGGTAGGTCAGGGCTTGCGGCGCAGCGCGCGCACGGCGCGGGTGAACCATTGCGGGCGCGACGCGGGCTCGACCTCCCAGGCCAGCACTTTGCGGCGCAGGCCTGCGGGAAGGCAGGCGAGCAGGACCCACCAGGCGGCCCGAAGGAAGCGGTAGGGCCCGCTGATCTGCGCCAGCGACACGCGCCGCAACTGGCCGAGCAAGGCTTTCACAGAGTCAGACGGCACAGGATGCTGCGCCGGGTCGTAGACAAGTGAGACGAGACGCTCCTTCAGGTGGAGACTGTCGCGACCGCCGAGTTCGGCGGCGACCGACAGGCCCGTACGGCCAGCATGTTCGCGCAGCACGGCATAGCGGGCATGGTCGTGCGTGATGCGCCAGCGGGCGCGGGCGGCAACGATACCCGAAGCGGCGCTGGTGTGTTGCGCCTCGTGCAGGCGGTAGGCAGAGATGAGGTCGCGCTCTGGACTGACGACGCCGTAGAGCGGCGCGGCGACGGCGATGTGCCCGTCGCTGCCATATCGGAAGGAGGCCGCATCCATCGGCATGAAGGACTTCATCCGCTCACGGTCCATCACCATGCCAGACGTGATCGTGCCGTCATACCGGCCGCGCTCGCGCAGGAGGGCAGAAATGTCGCCGCCGGAGAAGCCGCGGGCCGGGTGCACGCCGCCGAGGGTGCCGGACTTGTCCGAATACCGCATCGGGTAGAGGTAAAGCGAAACGCCCGGTTTGCGGTTCGACAGGATGCTGGCGACCGCGCCCGGAAGCAGGAAGTCGTCCGCATCGAGGAACATCACAAGGTCGCCGGTCGCTTCGGCGAAACCAGCATTGAAGGCTGCGCCCTGGCCGCCGTTCACCGGCAGGAAAATCGCCTTCAGGCGGCCGGCATAGGCGGTGATGATGTCACGTGAATTATCGGTCGAACAGTCGTCAACGACCACAAGCTCGACCGTCCGGTCCTGGGATAGGACACTGTCAATAGCCACGCCGAGATAGCGCGCATAATTGTAGTTGGTGATGACGACCGTCAGGGCCGGCGCAACGGCGTGCGGCCGGAAAGGCGGCGGCACAGCCAAGAGGTCACGGTCAAGCGCGAGAGACTGTAGGGAGCTGGGCATACGCCCCTGACAGCAAGACTCGCGCCAGATGGCGTCCGGGAGCCGGCCCGCGCCGGGGCGCCGCTACGTCGGGATTAAACCATTCCACCATCGGTCGGCAGGCCGAAAAGGATGCGGCCAGCCAGCTCCAGTGTCGACGGCGCCGTGACGATGTGCTGGGTGATGGCGTGGGCGTCCCGGAAGCGGCGCTGCAGGTCGTTCGATTCGAACAGGGCCGCGCCGCCGCCAAGATCGTACAGCGTGCGGCAGATATCGGCGCCGGTGCGTGTCATGTGCGTGCAGGCAAGGCGCAGGTCGGCGCGCAGCGGTACCGGAATTTCATCCGTCTGCTGAGCGACCTGCCAGACCCTGTCGATCTCGGCATAGAGGTAGGCCCGCGCCGCGCGCCAGGCGGCTTCGCAGCGGGCATAATCCGCCTGCATGGTCTGGCGCTCTGAGAGCGTCTTGGACGAGCCTTGGCTTTTCTTGACAGTGGCCAGCGCGTGGAAGGCGTCAAGCGCGCCACGCGCATTGCCGAGCGCGACGGCGCAGACGCCGAGCGACAGCAGGCCGAAGGCGGGAAACTTGTAGAGCGCGCCGGGCTCACGCGGCGTGTCGGTCACCAGCGAGACGGACCGCCCGCGCGGCACGCGAATGTCCTTCACTTCGAAGTCGCCCGAGCCCGTGCCCTTCAGACCCATGACGTGCCAGGTGTCGTGAAGGACTGCATCGCTGGCGGGAAACACCATCATGCGCGTGTCCGGCGCACCGGAGGCGAGGCGTTTCATCTCGCCATTTTCCCAGATCGTGCAGCTGCCGCAGAGCCAGGTGCAGTTTGCCGAGCCGGATCCCCACTGCCAGCGGCCGGAGACGCGGTAGTCGTCTCCGTCCACGACAGCGCGGCCCATAGGCGCGAAGACACCGCCCGTGATGATGGCGGGGTCGGCATAGATTTCCTCGGCGAAGTGCGGCTCCATATAAGCTGCGTTGAGCGCCGTGGTCGCGCCGATCATCGCGCACCAGCCCGCGCTGGCATTGGCGGCAGCGATCCGCTCGGTGGTCTCGACGATTTCGCGCGGGCTGAGTTCGAGTCCGCCAAACCGGCGCGGCGTCACCATCCGGAAAACGCCGGTGGCCGCGAGCTTGCGGGCTAGATCAGCGGGCAGGCGGCGCGCCTCTTCCATCTCGCCGGCCCGCGCCGCGAGTTCGGGCAAAAGCGCGTCGAGGGCGTCGGCCGGAGCGTGGGTATCAGGCATGGTGTAACGCTAGTCTCTTTCCGGACGCGGTCAAAGCGCCAGTTCTGGGTGGATCTTCGGCGGCGCCGCATGGCGCCAGGACATGACAAGCGCCGAGCGCAAGGTGGTGAGGTCGCACGCCTTCAGGCGGATCGAGGTGGCGCCCTTCTCTCCCCATTTGTTCGGCACCGGGAAAAAGATTGCTGGCTCCGCCTCGCACAGCAGGCGCTGTTCGTCAGGCGTAAGGAACACGTTCGAGAATTCGTGGTGCGGCGGCAAGGTGCAGAAGATACGTCCCTTCGGTGCATCAACCCGGAAGCTCGCCCAGTCGAAATGCGGCCGCTCCAGTGCGCGAGGAAGTTTCAGTGCTTCTGCGCGAAGCCGGTCCGGTTTGATCATGGCGCTTCGTACACGGTTTTGCCGTCCTTGATCGTGGCGAGGACGCGTATGTCCTTGATCGCGGCGGGGTCGACGGTCAGCGGATTCGCCGACAGGATCGCGAAATCGGCACGCTTGCCCGCTGTGATGGAGCCCTTGTCGGCCTCTTCAAAATATTGCCGCGCCGCGTTGATCGTGACCGCGCGCAAGGCATCGAGCGGCTGCGCTCTTTCGTCTGGCCCCAGAACGACACCCGACCGCGTCTCGCGGTTCACCGCTGTCCACATGAGGCGAAGCATGTCCGGTGGAACGATCGGCGAGTCCGTGTGCATCGTATAGGCAAGCCCGCGCGCAGTTGCCGAAGCCAGCGGGCTGATCCTGGCCGCGCGGTCGGGGCCAAGCACCTGGTCGCGGTGCCAGTCGCCCCAGAAATAGGGATGCGCCGCGAAGAAGGACGGGATGATCCCGAGCGAGCCCATGCGGTCCAGCTGGTCATCCCGTGCGGTCTGGGCATGGATTGCGACGGTGCGCAAATCGGCCGACGCTCTTCCCTCCCGCGAGGCGGCTTCCATATCCAGCAACTGGTCGATCGCGCGGTCACCGTTGACATGTGCGATGACCTGGATGGCGCGGGCGTGCGCCTCAGCCAGCAGGCTTTCCAGTCCCTCATCCCTATAACTGCCGTACCCGGAGTATCCTGTGTCCTGGCCCGCAGGCGGAACGAGATAAGGTTTGGTCAGCCAGGCCGTCTTGCCCTGTGGTGATCCGTCGAGGATCAGCTTGATGCCGCCAACGCGGAAATGCCCGTCATAGCCGGGCGAGGTTGCAAAGTCCGTCCCGATCGATGTGCCATCCGGGAAATGCTGGTAGGCCACGACATCGAGATAAAACTTTCCGGCCGCCGCTGCGGCGCGCATGTCCTCGATCTGCTGCGGAGAGCTGGCGCCGTCCTGCACCGTGGTGATGCCGTTGCGCGCGTAGATCGCTTGTGCGGCCTCCATGCCGGCGATGCGCATGTCCTGGTTCGGGGCAGGAACGTGGCGCATCACGAGCGCGAGCGCCGTTTCCTCAAGCACGCCGTTCGGCGTCTTGCCGTCAGCCTCGCGCCGGATCACGCCGCCGAACGGGTCGGGAGTGTCGGCCGTGATGCCGGCAGCCTCAAGGCAGGCGGTGTTGCAGGTCACGAAGTGCGCCGATGTGTGCACCAGCATGACTGGTATATCGGCGCTCACCTGGTCGAGGTCGTGCCGGTCCGGATGGCGGCGCTCGGCCAGCAGGGAATCGTCATACCCGAAACCGGTGATCCAGGGCGCCTGCGGATGCGCGGCCTGCCAGGCCCCAAGCTGCGCCTGGATATCTGCGATCGAGGCGACTGTGCCGGCCGGCGGTGGCTGCAGGTCAGCCATGGCGGCGGACTGGGCCATGATGGTGAGGTGGCCGTGCGCGTCAATAAACCCTGGCACAAGGGTCGCGCCGCCCAGATCGCGCCGCTCCGCGCCGGCGCCCGCCGTCTTCAACACCTCGGCCTCGGTACCCACGGCGAGAATTCGCCCCTCACGCACGGCGACCGCGCGCGCTGCAGGCATCTGGTCGTCAACTGTCACGATGTCGGCGTTGAGGAAAACGGTCACGCCCGGCGCCGTTTGGGGCGCAGGCGGCGCTGCGCACGCGCCAAGCAACAAGGCGGCCGCGCTGCAGGCCGCCGCAATCATCCGGTACATGGCGTTCCTCCCCACCGGTATCCTCCGGCGCACTGGCATGCACTTTCGGCGAGGCACGCGAAGCGGGCAAGCCCTCAGATCGACAACGCCCCGAGAATGGCCGCGGTCAGCAACCCGGCGAGGATAAAGCCGAAATAGACGACATCCAGTGTCATCGTGCGCAGGACCGAGGCGACGCGGCCTCGTTGGTAGACGACCCGGTGCAGCCGGTAGAGGTACCAGTTTGAAAATACCAGCAAGGCCAGCGACACCCAGCCATATCCGACCAGCATCGCAGCGAGCATGCCGACCGACATGGCCAGGAACAGCGCCGAGTGGAAATGCAGCGACACGATCAGGTGATCGAAAAACAGGAATTGGCGTCGCCAGAAATATGTCGCGGCCAGCAAGAGCGCGTAGACCGGCAGCATGACGAACATGAGGCGCGGAATCCATTCGCGCGTCCGGTCGGCCATGCGGCTCGGGTCTTCCATCGCCTCGGCAAAGCTGGTGGCTTCCGGGTCGCCGCTGGCCCGCATGGCATCGAGCGCTTCCTGCGGCATGAACCCGGCCCAATCGCCGCCGGTCGTCGCCTCTGCAGCTGCGTCATCTGGCGTGCCGGGCGGCACCGGCTGGTCCGGTTTCGTAGGATCCGGCGCGAGAAAGCCGGGAATGCCCTGCCGCCAGGCTTCTTCAAACTCGTTGAGGCCGTTGATCGCCTCCTGGTATTCCGCCTCGGTCAGGTCACCGTCGGCATACGACTTCTCGACCTGGGCACGGGCCTCGTCCATCGTCTGGCCACCCCCTGTGGAGAGGCCAAGCCCCTGCCCGGTGGCCAGCGGCATCAGCACGAAGAAGACCAGCGAAGCGAAAACGTACAGCCGGAACGGCGGAATGAACCGCGTGCGCTGGCCGTCGAGATAGGCGCGGGTCATCCGCCCCGGACGCAGCAGCAGGTCCGGCAGGGTGCGCGCGATGCGCCCGTCGATCGAGAAGAAGGTCTCGAGGCTTTCGGCCAGCAGGGTCCAGAAAGGCTGGCGTATACTGCCCGCGCTCTGGCCGCACTCGGCGCAGAAATCACTGGTGAGGACGGCGCCGCAATTCAGGCACGCCTCGCCGGCATGGGCATGGCCGCGCGACAGGCCTGCAGCCGCATCGGCGGCGGCATGCTCCATCGCGCCGTCGATCGCATTGCCGAATTCATCACTCATGGCGCGCCTCGCCCTGTTCCATGGCGGTCGAGGACGTATAATACGTCCGGCT
Organism: Acidobacteriota bacterium; assembly: GCA_016712445.1. Taxonomy (NCBI): domain Bacteria; kingdom Pseudomonadati; phylum Acidobacteriota; species Acidobacteriota bacterium. The sequence goes on from JADJRB010000001.1 coordinate 839,327, forward strand.
CCCGCTCTTCATTTGCCGACCCGTCGGTGATCTGCGCCGCAACGAATCCGTGCGCCTCGTAGAATCGCCTTGCCCGTTCATTGCGCTGGAACGTCCACAACTCAAGAGGCCCGTCCTATTCGAGGCAGCGGCTGAGCAGGAGATGCCCTACTCCCTGCCGCCAGTATCCGGGATCGATGTAGAGATGCTCGATCCGGTTGCCCTCAAGGGCGGCGAAACCTGCGACGGCACCCTCCACATCGGCCACCCACACGCAAGCCCGCGGCAATACCTGCCTGGCAAAAAAGTCGAGATCTTCTTCCGGCGTGTGTACCACGGCGAGCCAGGGCATGGCGGCGGCGCGGGATTCGCGGTGGATCGCCGCGATGCGGGGGGCATCGGCGGCGTCTGCACGGCGCAGCCGGACAGGCCCGTTCACCTGAATATCTTCGGCTTGTTGGCCTGGAAACGCACGCCGGCCGCGCGGTATTGCGGCGCCTTGCCATCCGGCGCGAGCGCGTAGGTCTGCTCGCGCAGGAACTCCATAAGGCCGCGGCGCTTGCCGGCAGTTTCCAGCGTTTCCGGTGTCAGCGTCTCGCCGATCTCGACGCGCAAGGTCTTGCCGATCCGCCGGCGCACTTCCCGGAAGACGAGTGCAAGGCGCAGCTCCAGCGACAGGTGCGAAGCGATCTGGAAAAGACGCGAATTCTGCCCGGCGAAGAAGATGGGCGTAACGTGCGCGCGCGACTGCGTGATGAGCTTGGCCGTGAAGGGTTTCCATTCGTCGTCGACTGCGAGCGGATCAAACGGCGTGGGCGTTGTCGACACTCCGCCGCTGGGGAACACGACGATGCAGCCGCCTTGCTTCACGTGCGCCAGTGCCGCCTTGCGCATCGCCACATTCGCTTCGATCGCATCGCGCGTGCCTGCAAAGTCGACACGCAGAAGGTATGGCCGCGCTTCCGGCACGCCGTCGAGCACAGAGTTAGTAAGCACCTTGAAGTCCGGGCGCCGCAAACTGATCAGCCAGCTGATGACCAGCCCGTCGAGCACGCCGAAAGGATGGTTTGCGACCACAACCAGCGGTCCTTCGCGCGGGATGGCGGCGTGGCGGCTGGCAGAGAACTGGACATCAAGGTCCAGGAGGCGGATCGCCGCCTCGAAAAACGGGACATCCCGCGCGAGGTCTGCGCGGTAGTGGTCGTAGAGCTGCTTGATCTTCGGCTGGCCGGACAATCGCTCGACCGCATGCACAAGGCGCCGTTTGAGCGGATCGTCGAAATAGGCCGCATAGGAAAGCTCGGGGACGGATTCGACTTGGGTCAAAGCCGCCACATGCGCGCGAGGTTGTTTTTCTGCATGTCGGAAGAGCCGCCAACGATCGGCATGCTGAGCAATTCGCGCACATTGCGTTCGATATCATAGGCGTCCGACAGCCCGTAAGCGCCGATGACCTGCTGGCAGGCGAGGCCGATCTCGATGCCGGTATCGGCGACGAACAGCTTAGCCATCGCGGTTTCAGCCGAGCAGGGCTTTCCCTCCCCGGCGAGCCAGGCGGCATGATAGAGCATGTGGCGGCACGCCGCGAGTTTCGTACGTGCCGTGACGAGCTTGTGCGCAATCGCCTGGTGCTTGCCTATGGGCTTGCCGAACTGCACGCGCTCACCGGCATACTTCCACGCCTCCTCAAGCGCGGCCCGCGCGATGCCGTAGGCGACTGCGGTGATCTCGATCTTCTCGACATCCAGCGCCCGCCCGGCCAGCGCCTCCCAGCCTTTGTTCCATTTCTCCGGCCCGCCCACGATCGCGCTCTCAGGCAGGCGGACATCGTCAAAGAACACATCCATCGAATGTGTATAGCGAAGGTTGGAATGCTCGATGGGTTGCATCGTCACGCCGTTCGCCTTTGTCGGCACAAGGACGAACGTCAGGTTCCCGTGGCGGTCACCCGGCTCACCGGACCGGCAGAGGCAGTAAATGTAGTCCGACCAGTCGGCGCCGGTGCACCAGCGCTTTGCGCCGTTGATGACCAGCTCGCCATCCTTGCGCTCCACGCGCGTCTCGACGCTCGGCAGGTCGCCGCCGACGTTCGGCTCCGACAGGCCGTAGCAGAGGAACATTTCGCCGCGCGCCAGTTTCGGCAGCAAGGCTTCCTTCTGCTGCCTTGATCCGTTCTCGGATATGTTCAGCCCGCCATAGAAGGCCGCATGGATGAACGGCCCGGCCATGCTGGGCCCGCCCTGGCAGAGTTCCTCGATCACCGCGGCAGCGGCGTAGATATCCTCGCCCTGACCGCCAAATTCCTCGGGGATCGTCAGTCCGATCAGGCCCATGGCTGCCAGCTCGCGGAACAGGTCCCGGTCCCACGTCGCCGCCTTGTCCCAGGCGCGCCGCTTCTCGCGCGGCATCTTTTCCGCTACCCAGCGCGCCAGCTGGCGGCGGATTTCGGTCACATGATCGGGCTCGGCAGCAAAACTCGTGGACATGGCGCAATTAGACCCGGTTCGGGGACTTCAGCAACTTGCCCGCGCATCATCCGTGGCCATGGGCCGACTCGCCGTGGGTTGAGGTGTCGAGCCCATTGGTTTCATGCTCGGCACTCACCCTCAGCCGGATCACTTGCCGGAGGGCCGCGAGGAGGATGAACGAGACGGCGACCGAATAGGCGCTGACGCTGACCACGCCTGTCAGTTGCGCGCCAAGCTTGCCGCCGAAAGTCATGCCGCCGAGCCCCGGCGCCATGGGTCCGAAGCTGGCGAGAAAGGGGATCAGCAGCGTGCCGAGGATCCCGCCGACGCCGTGCACAGCAAACACGTCGAGGCTGTCATCGATCTTCAGCCGGCCGCGCACGAATATGACCGCGCCGTAGCAAGTGGCCGACGCCAGCGCGCCGATCACCAGCGCGCCGGCGGGGCCGACCGAGCCAGCCGCCGGGGTGATGGTGGCGAGCCCGGCGATGGTGCCGGTCGCAATGCCCACAAGCGTCGGCTTTCCGTACTTCACCCATTCGATCGCCATCCAGACGAGGGCGGCCGTCGAGGCAGAAAGATGCGTCACCAGCATCGCCTGCCCTGCCGACGCATTCGCGCCGAGCGCCGAGCCGGCATTGAATCCGAACCAGCCAACCCACAACATCGCCGCGCCCAGCATCACGAAGGCCGGATTGTGCGGAGGCCGAAGTTCGTGGGGGAAGGTTGTGCGCTTGCCCATCATCAGCACAAAGACCAGCGAACTGACGCCGGCCGTTGCGTGCACGACCAGGCCGCCTGCAAAATCACTGACGCCCAGACCGGCGAGCCAGCCGCCGCCCCAGACCCAGTGGGTGACCGGCGCATACACCAGCAGCATCCACAACGCGCTGAAGCCAAGCACCGCCGCAAAGTTCACACGCTCGGCGTAGGCGCCGACAATCAGCGCGGGCGTGATGATCGCAAATGTCATCTGGAACATGATGAAAACCGATTCCGGGATGGTGCCGGCCTCTGACGCCGTGCCGACGCCGGCGAGGAAGGCCTTGCCGAAGCCGCCCCACACGGCGCCCGTGCCTTCGGCCGCGCCATTGCCGTCACCGAACGCAATCGAGTAACCGGCCACGACCCAGAGGATCGACATGAGGCAGGCGATCGCCAGGCATTGCGACAGGATCGACAGCAGGTTCTTCCACTGCACGAGGCCGCCATAGAAGAGCGCCAGTCCCGGCAGCGTCATGAAAAGGACCAGCGCAGTCGAGGTCAGTATCCAGGCCGTATCGCCTGTGTCGGCAAAGGCCGGAGGCGCGCCTGCGCCGAGCAAGGCGCACACCATCAAGGCCCGCGCAAAGCCTGCGCGGCCAGAAACTGCGTTGGTCATTTTACGGCGCCCTCCCGAAGCGTCCTGATTGGCCCGTCATCCCGCAGGCTTGCGCGCGAGTGACCAAAAAAATCAGCGCACGGCAAGCCCGGATTGGGTCGCCGGTCGGGTGACTAGGCGGAAACCGCTACCCGGCCGATATCGTCCAGCAGGAAGGGCGTCGACTGGTAAGTCTGGTTGATCCAGTTGCCGAACAGCAGGTGCGCGTGGCTCCGCCAGCGGTTCAGCGGCGGGCGCGTCGCATCGTCACCGGGATAGTAGTTGTGCGGCACCGCGATCTCGGCGCCCTGCGCCACGTCGCGGTCATACTCTTCCTTCAGCGAGAAGGAATCGTATTCGACATGGTTGAACATGAACAAGCTGCGGCTCGCGGCATGATGGAGCAGGCTGGGCCCTGTCCGCTCGCAATCGACCAGAAGGTCCAGTTGCGGCCGTGCCAGCACGTCGTCCTTGCGCACCTCGGTCCAGCGCGAGACCGGAATGAGGAAATCGTCGGAGAAACCCGACAGGAAAGGCGAAGCCGGCGCAAGGTTGCGTTGGCGGTAGACGCCGAAGGCCTTCTGGCCGAGCTGGTATTTCGGCAGGCCGTGGAAGTGCCAAGCCGCCGCCATGGCGCCCCAGCAGATATAGAACGGCGAATGTACGTTCGTCCGTGTCCAGTCGAAAATCTGCGACAGCTCTTCCCAATAGGTGACGTCCTCGAAGGGTAGCTGCTCGACCGGCGCACCGGTCACCAGGAAGCCGTCGAACTTGCGGTGACGGATCTCCTCCCAGGTCTGGTAGAAGCTGATCAGGTGTTCGGCCGGCGTATTTTTCGGCTGGTGGCCGCCGACCCGCACGAGTGTCAGCTCAACCTGTAGCGGCGAGGCGCCGATCAGGCGCGCGATCTGCGTTTCCGTGCGGATCTTGTTGGGCATGAGGTTCAAGAGGCCGATCTGCAGCGGCCGGATGTCCTGCCGGATCGCATCGGAATCGCGCATCACCGCCACGCCTTCCCTCAGCAGCGTTTCGCGCGCGGGCAGCGTATCCGGAATCTTGATCGGCATCGGTCGTCCTCATCGGCCCGCTTGGAGGACAATAAACACGCCGCAATGAAGGGGAAAAGCGGAGGCAATCCCCGCATCTCGGCCCTTTAGCGAGTTGTTTAACGTGGCTGCAAGCCGGCCGGCCAAATCACCACGAGGTCGATTTAGTATGCGCGGGCCCCGCCGTCAAATGCCTGCTTTGCGGCGCGCTGCAGGCCGTCCTCTACTCGGAACAGCCATGCCGAGAAAGCAAACACCGCCGCAAGACCGGCGTTGAACCCGGCAACCAGCCAGACGCCGGGCGCGCCGGGCATCCGCGCCGTGACGATCACGGCGAAGATGCCGGCAGCTGCCTGCACACATGCGGTAACCCACATCGCACGCGAAAGACGACCGGGCTCGAGCCGCGACCACGCTGCGCCGGCGACCGCCGCCAGGAGCACAGCCGCGAAGACAAGGTTGGCGGCGTGGCCGGGCTCGCCGACGATGCCGACCGCAAGCGATACCCAGACGAGCAGGAATGCCGCGCCCAGCCCTGCCGCGAATGCCATCAGGTAAGCAATGCGGGTGGACCGGCGCCATGCCAGCAGGAAGGCCGTAAACACTGAGCCAAGGATGAGGCCCGCCGCCACGAAGTCTTCCGCGCCCCAGGTCATCGCCTCACTCTCCCGTCAGTTTCGGCGCGCGCTTTTCCTTGAAGGCAGTCACCGCTTCGCGCCGGTCGGCGAGATAGTTCGACGCGCTTTCCCACCCGATGCTGGCATCCATCAGCTGTGCCGCAAGCGCCCGCAGGGGGATGTTGGCGGTGGTCTTGGTCCAGCGCACGGCCCATTTCGGATTGGCGAGGATCTTGCCCGCAATCTCGTCGACCTTGGCATCGAGCTCCGCTGCCGGCACCGCATAGTTGATCAAGCCGAGCGCCTGCGCCTCCTTCGCCGACAGCAGGTCGCCCGTCATCAGCAGCTCCTTCGCCTTTGCGAAACCGATCAGCTGCGGCCAGATCAGCGCGCCGCCGTCGCCGGCAACCAGGCCGACCTTCACATGCGGATCGCCGATCTTCGCGGTCTCATCCGCGATGATCACGTCGCACAGCAGCGCAATCGTCGCGCCGAGCCCGGCCGCGGCGCCGTTCATGCGACAGAGAATCGGCTTCTCCATCTGCAGCAGGGTCACGACGATCTGCTTGGCGTCCCAGCCGATGGCCCGGAAGCGCTCGGGATGATTGATCTGCTCCTCGAACCAGTCAAAATCCCCGCCCGCACAGAAGGCTCTGCCCTTGCCGGAAAGAATGATGAGGTCGCTCTCCGAATCCCGCTGCAGGCAATTGAAGACCAGCGCGAGTTCCGTATGCATTTGCTCATCGACGCCGTTCACCGGATGCGTGGACGTGATGAAGGCCGTCAGTACACGGCCTTTCCGCTCAAAGGTGAACCGCTCCCATGTATCCTTCGTAATGTCATATCCTGCACTCATGGGCGCCTCCCTGCCGTCTAGTTGGGCGCACCCTAGCCCGGCGCGCGCAGAAGTCACCGGGGGGCGCGACCGGCGCCGCATTTTCTTGCCAAGATTGGCCGTTGGTGGCAGCATCGGACTTGCGGAATGGGATACCGCCTGAACTGCAATCCCGCGAGGCGGCGTCCGTGTTCCAGACGGAGCAGACGCGAATGACCATTCAGACCCTTATCGGGCTTGAGCCCGGGCCACTGCTCGCTTGCGGCCCATCCGACCACCTGATGACCGCTGTCAGCCGCCTCGTTGCCGACGGCTCGAACGCCATCGCCGTGACTGGGCCGGAAGGCCAGCTTGTCGGCATCCTGTCGGACCAGGACATCATCCGTGCGCTCTATGCGGGCGGCGGGTCGGTCAGCCACTCGATCGTGGAAACCTGGATGACCCGCAACGTGATCACCGTGAAGGCCGACACGCGGCTCGAAGCCGCCGTGAAGCTGATGGCCCACCACCGGATCCGGCACGTTGTGGTGACCGGTGAATCGGGCGCCCCGCTCGCGGTCGTGGGGATACGCGACATCCTCAAGAAGCTCCACGAGATCGACGAACTCGAGATCAGCGTCCTGCGCGACATCGCCGTCATCCGGCGCTAGAACAGGCGGACACTCAAAGGTCCGCCCGTCATGCCCCGCGATACGCTCTTCCTGCTGCCCCCCGGCTTTGCCGCGAATGGTCGGCGCGAATTCTGCCCCGAATGCGCCGAGCTCTGGGGCGTGCTCTCCTGGTACCCAGCCCTGAAGGAGACCGTCGAGATTGTCTATGTCGGCATCGACCAGCCGCGCGCACCAATCACTTCCCTGCTGGGCGAAGGTCGCCACAATGCCCCGACACTGGTGCTGCACGCGAGCAGCCCTCGTGTCGACGGCATCGCCTACGCCGAGGCGAACGGCCGCGCCTGCCTTCCTTCGGCTCGCCTGATCGCCCGCCACTTCGCCGCCATTCACGGCACACCGGTCCCACGCGGCAGCTGACGCGCGCCCCCTTGCGTCGCGCCCCGTCATGTCCTTCTAACTCCGGTCAACAAAAACGCCGGAGGAAACCTATGCCCGCAGCGCCCGTGAAGACACGCATCACCGAGATGCTTGGCATCGAAAAGCCGATCATCCAGGCCGCGATGGGCTGGATTGCCCGGTCGCAGCTGTCATCGGCCGTCTCCAATGCCGGGGGCATGGGCATCATCGAAACTTCGTCGGGCGAGCTTGAGGCCATCCGCGAAGAAATCAAGAAGATGAAGACGCTGACGGACAAGCCGTTCGGCGTGAACGTCGCACAGGCCTTCGTGCGCGATCCGAACATCGTGCAGTTCATCATCGATGAGGGCATCCGCTTCGTCACCACCTCCGCCGGCGACCCGATGAAATATACCGGCATGCTGAAGGAAGCGGGGCTCACCGTCTTCCACGTCGTGCCTTCTCTCTCCGGCGCCCTGCGCGCCATCGAGGCGGGCGTGGACGGGCTCATCGTTGAGGGCGGCGAAGGCGGCGGGTTCAAGAACCCGAAGGATGTCGCCTCGATGGTCCTCGTGCCGCAGGTCTGCGAGAAAGTCTCGGTGCCGGTTGTTGCCGCCGGCGGCATCATGGACGGGCGCACGATGGCCGCTGCTTTCGCGCTTGGCGCGGAAGGCGTGCTGATGGGCACACGCATCCTCTCTTCGGCCGAAAGCCCGGTGCACACCAACTGGAAGGAGGCCATCGTCGGCGCCGATTCCACCGACACGGTCTTCCTGAACCGGCAAGGGCCTGGCCCTGCCCTGCGCGCCCTGCGCACCGAGCGGACCACCCGGCTCGAGAAAGAGGGCAGCCCCAACATATTCGGCGAGTTTGCCGGCACGCAGGACGTGTATTTCGGCGGCAACCTCGAGGCAGGAATCGCCCTCACGGGCCAGGTGGCCGGCCGCATCCACGACGTGAAGCCGATCGCCCGGATATTCGAGGAAACGCTGGAGGAATATCACCGCGTGGTCGCCCGCCTGCCCCGCTGACTGGCGCGCTGACTGGCCAAGCGCCGAATGCGCGGCTAAACCCGCCGCAACCCAATTCTCTCCCAAGGAGCCAAGATGAAAATGACCGAAGCCCTCAAAGGTGCAACCGCCGCTGTTGCCCTTGCCGTCAGCGGTTGCTGCACCAGCCCCGATCCCGTGGCGCCCGCCGAGTTCGCCGCAGAGGCCGAACCCGCGCTACCCGAAATCGTGGTCACCGCCGAAGAGCTGGAGGGCAACCCCTTCCGCGAAGAGTGGACCACGCCCTACGGCCTGCCGCCCTTTGCCGACATCGAGGTCACCGACTACCTGCCCGCCGTCAAACAGGCGCTGATCGAGCAGCGCGCAGAGATCGCCGCGATCGCCAACAACCCGGATGCCCCGACCTTCGAGAACACGATCCTCGCGCTCGAAACCTCCGGTGCAGCCCTCAACAAGGTGATGAACGTCTTCGGCAACATCACCAGCACTGACACCAATGACGACCTCAGCAAGCTGGAAGAAGAAATCTATCCGATGCTGACGCGTGAGCGCGACGCGATCACCTTCAATGCCAGGCTGTTTGCCCGGGTCCAGGACCTCTACGACCGCAAGGACCGTCTCGGCCTCGACGAGCAGGATGCACGCCTGCTGGAGCTGACGCACCGCGGCTTCGTGCGCGCCGGCGCAGCACTGTCGCCGGAGGCGAAAGCCGAAGTCGCGAAGATCAACGAAGAAGTGTCGACCCTGACGACGCAGTTCGGCCAGAACCTGCTGAACTCCACCAAGGCGTTCAAGTATGAAGTGACCGACGAGAAACGCCTCGCCGGCATCTCTCCGGAAGTGCGCGCGGCCGTGAAGGTGCCGGGCGAAGAGCGCTGGCTGATCGGCGTTGACCGCGCCGTGTTCGAAGACGTGATGAAGACCGCAGAAGACCGCGAACTGCGCAAGGCGCTGTTCGACGGCTACCGCCTGCGCGCGTCGACCGGCGAGTATGACAACGGCCCGATCGCCATCAAGATCGCCCAGCTGCGCGCCAAGAAGGCCGAGCTGATGGGCTACAAGAGCCATGCCGATTACGTGATCGCCAACCGGATGGCGAAGACCCCGGAAAACGCGATGGAATTCCTCGCGAAGGTGCTGGAGCCCGGCCTGAAGCGCGCCAACGAGGAAATCGCGGACATGCAGGCGATTGCTGGCGACAAGCTGACGATTTCGGGCGAGGACTACTGGTTCTATTCCGAGAAAGTCCGTGCACAGAAGTACGCTTTCGACGAGTCGTCGCTGCGTCCCTACTTCGAGGCCGGTGCAGCCCGCAAGGGGTCTTTCGACACGGCCAGCAAGCTGTTCGGCGTGAGCTTCAAGCCGGTCGACGTGACCGCGTGGAACCCGGCCGTCGAAGCCTGGGAAGTGACCGACACGGCGTCGGGCGAATTCCTCGGCCTGTTCCTGGCCGACATCTATGCCCGCCCCTCCAAGCAGGGCGGCGCATGGATGAGCGCCTACCGCGAAGAATCCAATATCAACGGCGTTTCGATCCGTCCACTGATTACCAACAATCTGAACGTCACGCCCCCGGCTGAAGGCGAACCCAGCCTTCTGGCGTTCACCGAAGTCGAGACGATGTTCCACGAGTTCGGCCACGGCCTGCACGGCCTGCTGACCAACATCCGCTACGCCTCCTTCTCGGGCACCTATGGCGGACCCGACTATTCGGAATTCCCCTCGCAGGTGATGGAACACTGGGCGAGTGAGCCGGAAGTGCTGGCGGGCTACGCGCATCACTACAAGACGGGTGAGCCGATCCCGCAGGACCTGGTCGAAAAGATGCGCAAGGCATCGACCTTCAACCAGGGCTTCGGCACGACCGAGTTCCTCGCCGCCTCGCTGATCGATCTCAGCTGGCACAGCCTCACCTATGAGGAAGCGATGCAGGTCACCGATGCCCGGGCGTTCGAGGAATCGGTGCTGGCGAAATACAACATTCCGTCGGTCATCGAACCGCGTTACCGGACCAACTATTTCAGCCACATCTTCGCCGGCGGGTATTCGGCCGGTTACTATGCCTATCTCTGGGCCAACATTCTGGACTCGGACGGTTTCGCGGCCTTCAAGGAATCCGGCGACATCTTCAATCCGGAACTCGCGGCGAAGCTGAAGCAATGGGTCTACCAGTCGGGCGGCCTGCGCGAGACCGACGAACTCTACCGCAACTTCCGCGGCGCCGACCCGTCGATCGAACCGCTGCTGCGCGACCGCGGTTTCCTGGAAACCACCCCGGCAGAGTGATCCAGCCCTGCCTCGAAACGGAAAAGCCCCGCCTCATCGAGACGGGGCTTTTTCTTTATGCCTTCACGGCCGGGATCAGCCGCTCACCGATTCCTTGCAGATCACGGCGCGCACGTCGTCTTCGTTGCGCGCCTTGCGCAGCGCGTCGCGCACCGGGCTCTGGCGGAACACGCGGCTGACTTGCGCCAGCGCGCGCAGGTGGTCAGCGCCCGAGCCATCCGGAGCCAGCAGCATGAAGATCAGGTCGCAGGGGCGCTCATCGATCGCTTCGAAATCAACGCCGTGCAGCAGGCGCATGAACCCGCCCACGGGCTTTTCCAGGCCAGGCAGGCGCGCGTGCGGAATGGCAACGCCTTCGCCGACGCCGGTCGAGCCGAGCCGTTCGCGTTCCATCACGGCATCCTCGATCGCCCGCGCGCCAATACCGGTCGCGTCGCTGAGCGCTTCACACAGCACGTGGATCGCCTGCTTGCGGCTCGACACGTCCTGGAGCGGGATGATTACCCCGCCCTGAAGCAGGGTACTCAGATCTGTAGCCATCAATCTACGTTTCCGTGACACTCAGGTGCGGGGGGTATTGGCGGGATCGACCCAGCCAATGTGCCCATCGGGGCGGCGGTAGACCATATTCAGGCCATCATGGCCAGCATTCCTGAACATCAATGCCGGGACATCTTGCAACTCGAGCTGCATGACTGCCTCCGAAACGGACATCGTACGGATCTGAACGCTCGTTTCTGCAACTGTCAGGGGAGCGCTGCCTGCCTCAATACCCTCATCTTCTGAATCTTCCGTATCCGTGACGCGGATCAGCGATTCAGACGCCGCAAAGGCCGGCAGCGGCTGGGGCGCAGCGGCATGGTGGTCCTTCAGGCGGCGTTTGTAGCGCCGGACCCGCTTCTCCATCTTGTCGAGGCTGACTTCCAGGGCAGCATAGGGATCGTCGGCCCGGCCGGTGGATTGCAGCACGATTCCGGACGGCAGATGAACATTGCAGTCAACTTCCACGAACGGGCCGTGCTGAGAGACGAAGACGTTCGCTTCGCCGGTGCGGTTGAAATACTTGATGACCGCCGCTTCCAGTCCCTCCTCGATACGCCCTCGCAATGCTTCACCCAGATCCATGTGCTTACCGGTGATCTGAATCTGCATGAGCGTCTCTCCTTTGCGGATGTCGGGTGTGAAGTATGACCCAAAGTAAACCCCGACGCGACCCCCATTAGGACGGCGGGAGGGCAAAAATCTGTAACCTTCAAGCCTTTGTGTGGCGGGCGGCGATCCAGATCCGGAAGATGGCCGGGCCCTCGATGAGATAACGCCGGGCGAGGCGCCGCGGTTGCACGGCGAGCCGGAACAGCCATTCGAGGCCGGCCGCCTGCATCCAGCGCGGCGCACGCGCGACCCGGCCCGACAGGAATTCAAGGCTCGCCCCGCAGCACAGGGCAACGCCGCGCACGTCGCCGCGCGCCCGGGCGGCGTCGGCCACCATCTCCTGCTGGGGGCTGCCGACGCAGATGAAATGGAAGCGCGCCGGATTGGCCGCCATGAAAGCCGCCGCCGCGTCGATGGCGCGCGCATTGTCGCGCAAGCCTCTCGGCGGCTGGTGCCAGCGGATATCGGCGAGCCCGAACCGGGCCCGAAGCGCGCGGATATCGGTCTCAACGCCGCCGATGATCACCACCGGCTCGTCCGGCCGGATGACCGTTTCGAACAGGCCGGCGACGACATCGGCGCCGGGCGAAGCCGGCAGGTCGATGCCGTCAAACCGCGCCAGGCGCGCCAGGACGCGGCTGTCATTGAGCACTAGCCCGGCCGAATGATACAGCGGCCAGAGCGCCGGCTCGCGCGCCAGGCGCACCCTGTGGTCGGCATTGGGCGTAACAACGGACAGCAACGGGCCGCCCGCCGAAGCGGTTGCGGCGAGCCGGCGAACGGCGTCAGCCGTCTCCATGGGCTCGAAGGCAAACCCCAGGAAATCGGCCCGGGCGGTGTTGGCGGTGTTTACCATGCTGGCCCCTGCACTGGCGGCGTAGGCCCGGACCCAAGCAAGCCGCGTTCCAGTTCAGGGGCCGGCTTTTTCCGGCTTCGCATACCCGTGCTTCTTCAGGAGGCCGCGCAGCTGGTGGTAGGTGAGGCCGAGCGTTTCGGCGGCCTTGCCCTGGTGGCCCCCTGCCCGCGCGAGGGCCGCATCGATCAGGCGCTGTTCATAGAGCTGGACGGCGCCCGTGAAACCGCCCCCGACACTCCATAAATCGGGCGTCTCTACAGGGGTGTTTTGTGGAGTACTTGTGGAGGGCGCCAGGGACGCGGACGGGCGCCAGGGCGACGCGAAAGGGTCCAACGCTGACGGGTCGAACTGCACGAGATCGTCCGGCGCCGTCATCAGGGCCCGATGCGCAAGTCGCTCGGCGAAGTTGCGCAGCTCCCGCACGTTACCCGGCCAGTCATGCGCCTCGATCGCGGCAATCGCGGACGGTGCAAAGCCCGGGAAATCCTGCGCCAACTCGACCGCCATCCGGCGCGCGAAGAAATCGGCGAGCAGGCTCTTGTCGCCGTGCCGGGCCCGCAGCGGCGGCAGGGTAATCACGTCGAACGACAACCGGTCGAGCAGGTCCCAGCGGAACTTTCCGGCCTCGGCGAGCGCCGGAAGGTCTGCATTTGTGGCCGCAACGATCCGCACATTGGTGCTGAGGACCTTGGAGCCACCGACGCGCTGGAACTCGCCGTATTCGACCACGCGGAGCAGTTTTTCCTGAAGCGCCATTCCGGCGGTCGCAATCTCGTCGAGGAAGATCGTGCCGCCATCGGCGAGTTCGAACCGGCCGCGGCGCATCTCGGTGGCGCCGGTGAAGGCGCCGCGTTCATGCCCGAACAGCTCGGAATCGAGCAGCGTCTCGGTCATCGCGGCGCAGTTCACCTTCACAAACGGCCCTTCCCAGCGCTTCGACAGGAAGTGAAGCCGCTCGCCGACCAGTTCCTTGCCGGTGCCGCGCTCGCCGATCACCAATACCGAACGGTTCAGCGGCGCCACGCGGCTCGCATGCTCGAGCGCCGACAGCCAGGGAGGAGATTCACCGACGAGTTGGGTGGGGCGATCAACCATTTGGTCAATTTAGCCAAGATTGATTGTGAAATCGACTATTTTATTTGCGATTTTGGCTGAGTTTTCTTGCCAAGGCCGTCAGCGGAAACTTTTTTATCCATTATTTTCAACGCTCTATAGAATTAATTTTGAACTGGCACGGTCCTTGAAAACAGGAAAGCCATCAGGCGACGGGCGTTGCCAACCCAAACGAAGGACCAAGGAAGAAAATGGACGACCGTGAATACCGCTACCCACCCCGCTCGGATGCTGGCCGCTTCGGCCGCTGGCTGTCCACGCGGTCGGCCGAGTCATGGATTTTCTTTGCCGCGGGCGTGTTCCTCGGCGGCTTCTTCTTCTGAGCCAGGTCAAGAAAGGATATAAATAAATGGGTCTGTTCTCCCGCCTCTCCGACATCATCAACTCGAACCTCAACGCGATGCTTGATGGTGCCGAGAACCCCGAAAAGATTGCCCGTCTGATCATCCAGGAAATGGAAGACACGCTGGTGGAAGTGCGCACTTCGGCCGCCCGTGCGATGGCCGACAAGAAGGAGATGGAACGCGATATCGTCCACTTCTCCAGCGTGCGCGACGAATGGGCCGCCAAGGCCGAGCTGGCCATCGACAAGGGCCGCGAGGACCTTGCCCGCGGCGCGCTGCTGGCCAAGCAGAAAGCCGAAAGCGAGATCGAGCGCCGCGTCTCGGCGATGGGCTTTGCCGAAGAAGCGTTCGCCAAGCGCCAGGAAGACCTGACCAAGCTGCAAGCGAAACTCGACGAAGCCAAGTCGAAGCACCGTGCCCTGGTGATGCGCCGCGAGTCGGCTGAACAACGCATCCGCATGCGCAGCCAGCTCTATGACGGCCGCGCCGATGAAGCGATCCTCCGCTACAGCCAGCTGGAGCGCAAGGTCGACGAGATGGAGGCTTACGCCGACACCATCCGCGGCCATGAGCCGAGCCTGGCCCAAGAATTCGCCGACCTCGAGCAGGACGAAGCGATCGAGAAGGAACTCGCCGCCCTGAAGGCCCGCAAGGGCAAGGCCGCGTCGAAGAAATCCGAGGGCTGATCAATGTTGATGTCAGTTATCAGCCTGGTCGCCTTCCTGGCGGTCATCTGCACCCCGGGCCTGATCGCACAAAGCCGCGATGAGGCCCGCGCCCGCCGCCTTGAGGGAGACGCTTGATGGACGAGGCTTCCATCGTCCTGATTGCCGTCACAGGCACGGTCGCCCTGTTTATCGTGCTGCCGGGCATGATCCTGCACTACGTCACGATGTGGCGCCGGCAGAAGACCCTGCAGCCCGATGACGAGCGGATGCTCGAAGACCTGTGGCGGTCTGCGAAGGCAATGGGGCGGCGCATCGAGTCCCTCGAGGCGCTGCTCGACAAGTCCGATGCCGAAGCCCCGCGCCGTCCGCCGCGCCCTTCCCGCTCCACTTTTGAAGACTGAGGAAACACCTCCATGTCCCGCTCCTACGACCCCTATGCTTCCCCCAATCCGAAACGCTTCTACCGGTCCCGCAATGACAAGGTGATCAGCGGTGTGTGCGGCGGCCTCGCCGAACGCTTCGGCTGGGATGTCGTCCTTGTCCGGATCATCGCTGCCCTGCTGCTCGTGTTCGTGGCCGGGCCGCTGATCTTCGTCGCCTACCTCGTGGTCGCCATGATCACGCCCTATGCGCCGGCCGGCTATGGCAGCTTCAGCGCTGATGAAGACGCCTTCTGGCGCGGCGTGTCGGACCGTCCGCGCGCCACCTTCGGCACCATCAAGTACACCTTCATGGATCTCGAAGAGCGCCTGAAGAACATCGAACGCACGGTAACATCCGACGAATGGCGCCTGCGCCAGGAATTCCGCGACCTCGAAAAAGGCAACTGACCGGGCACGCTTGCCCAATTCTCAACCCGACGACTATCCGATGAAGGACCGGACCAATGACCAAGGGGACACTCCTGCGCAACAACCGGCTGCTTGGCGCCCTGGCGCTGACCGTGCTGGTGGCGACGCTCTACTTCGCCCAGACCCATGGCGGCATCTCGCTGGAAGTCGGAGAAATGGCGCTGAGCGTGCAGCCGCATCAGGAAGGCGGCCTGCTCGTCTCGTTCGTCAGCGCGCCGTGATCCGCGTCAGCCGCGCCGCAGCGCGCGCAGCACGAAGCGCATCGGCGACACCGCACGCAGCGACGCGAGGGATGCGGGCGCCGGCGCGTCGACGAGGCGAGCGGCAAGGACCTCTGCCGCCCACGGCGCCCAGGTGAATCCCCGCGCCCCGTAGCCGGTCGCAACAAACACACCGTCAAGCAGAGGGGCGTCCGCATCCACGGTACGCCCCTTTTGCATGCCGGCGAACACGGATGCTGCCGCTTCGGCGTCGGGCAGCGCACCGATCAAGGGCAGCCGATCGGGCGTGGTCGCGCGCAGGCTGGCACGTGAGGTCACGTCTCCCTCCCTCGCCTCGCGCACCCACCAGGGCGACAGCCGCTCGATGCCGGCGAGGTTTTCAGCGCGGGCAGCCGCGCTGCCCTCCGGCGCAAAGTCTGGCCCCGACGGCTCGAACGTTGCCCCCCATAGCCGGTCACGGCCAGAGGCGATGCCGTAAGTGCCCGATGTGAGCGCAGAGGGAGGAGCAGCTACGTCGACCTGAACGAAATCGACCTGCCCAAGCCGGGCTTCGAGCGGCAGCGATGGCGCGAGTTCCTGCGCGGCCATGCCGTTTGCGAGGATGATGGCATCGAAGGCGCTGCCCCCGACCGTGCGATGCGCCAGATCAATCTCGACCTTGCGGCCGAGATGGCAGACAGTGCCGTCAAGCAGGGCTTTCACCAGGATCTGTGGACGGAGGATCAGGGCCCGCTTGTGCAACAGGCCGCCTCCGCGCACGGCCTCAAGATCGTCGAGCGGAAGCGGTGGATCGGAAAGCAGCTTTTCGAAACGCGCCGTCTCGATCTTATTGCGCGGCGCCTGCAGCACGTCGACCGCCTCGGTGCCGGGCAAGCCGTCATAGGCGCTCCGGGCGGCGAGGTAGGCGTCGAGCAGCAGCGCGGCTTCCGCCGTGTCGCCTGCGTCCAGGCGCGGCATCAGAAGGGCCATCGGATTCCCGCTGGCGCCGCTGGCCGGCTGCGGCGACGGATCGAACACTTCGGCGGCGACACCGTGGCCTGCAAGCGCGCGGGCAAGCGAGGCGCCGGCAATGCCGGCGCCGAGGATCGCCACACGCCGCGCTGGCCGGGCGGGCGGGCGCAGTCCGTAGACGTCCGGCGCAGCGGGCGGCGGCGAGATGAGCCGGCCTTCGAGCCGTTCGCGCTTTCGGCCATGACCTTCGGCCTTTGTGACCTCGAAGCCTGCCTCCGCGAGGCCGCGCCGCACCGCGCCGGCGACCGTGAACGTCGCAAGCCGGGCGCCGGGCGCCGAGCGGGCGGCAATCAGCGGATAGACCGAAGCGTCCCACATCTCCGCATTCTTCGCCGGGCTGAACCCGTCGAGGAACCAGGCATCGGCGCGAAAGCTGCCCTGCGGCAACGCGGCGTGGAGGTCGCCGAGGTGCAGGATCAGGCGGACACCATCCTCGGCAAACCGGATGTGCCGAACGCCGCGCACAGGCGCTGGCCATTGCGCGAGCAGCGCGCCGGCCTGTGCTGCAAGCTCTGGCCAGGCAGACAGCGCGCGGCGGGCGTCTTCGGCCCGCAACGGATAGCCTTCGAAACTGACGAAGATGAGCTCCGCGCCGGGCGCCGGGCGATGCGCGCGCCACAATTGCCAAAGGGCGAGGAAATTCAGGCCCGTGCCGAAGCCTGTTTCGGCAACGGTGAACTGCTGGCGGCCCTGCCAGGCTTCAGGAAGACCGCAGCCGCGCAGGAATACGGTGCGCGTTTCAGCGAGCCCGTCCTGGGCAGAGAAATACACGTCTCCATGCGCCCGGGCGACCGGCGCGCCGTCATCCTTCCAGTCGATTTCGGGGTGGGACAGCAGGCGCGACATGGCGCGGAATTAACCCGCCTTCCCTGCTTTGGGTAGGGGCGCTGCAGGAACGCGCCAACAGGCCGCGCGTTGATCAGGTAACCGCAGTCGATGCGGGAACACGAAAGGAGATTTCCATGGACAAGGAACACATCAAGGGCGCGGCGAAGAAAGCCGAAGGCCAGATCAAGGAAACAGCCGGCAAGGTGTCGGGCAACCGCAAGCTTGAAGCCGAAGGCAAGTTCGACAAGGCCGAGGGCGAAGTGCGCAAGGCCGCTGGTGACGTCAAGGACCAGTTCAAGAAGCGCTGAGCCAGCGCCGGAATAAGTGCTATCCCGCCGGGGGCATTGCTGTTTGACAGCAGTGCCCCCACTCTTTTGGGGCAAGCAGGGAGCACAGCATGAGCCAGATCGTCGTGACACGTGAAGATGGCCCGTCCGGCGGCCGGTACACGGCCACGATCAACGGCCACACCGCTGAAATGACTTACTCCAAGGCCGGCACCAGCCGCCTCATCATTGATCATACCGGTGTGCCCGACACCCTGCGCGGCATGGGTGCCGGCCAGGCAATGGTGCAGCGCGCCGTGGAAGATGCTCGGGCGGCGGGCATCAAGATCATTCCGCTCTGCCCGTTCGCCAAGGCGCAGATAGAGAAGCACGCCGAGTGGCAGGACGTGCTCGCATGACCGCCGCCATTCAGCATGACGCTTCTCGGCGGCGCTACAGTCTCGTGATCGACGGCACCGAAGCCTACCTCACCTATGAGCGGCCAAAGCCCGGCCACCGCCACATCACCCACACGATCGTGCCGGATGTGCTGGGCGGGCGGGGGCTGGGAAAGAAGCTGGTCGCGCGGATCATGCAGGACGTGTTTGACGAAGGCGAGACGGTGTCATCGTCCTGCTGGTTTGCCAGCGGACTGATCGAGAAGTTTCCCGAATGGTCCGGGCGCCTGGCATGACCGATGCGCCGTTCTGGAAAACCAAGTCACTGTCCGAGATGGACAGGGGCGAGTGGGAATCGCTCTGCGACGGCTGCGCCAAGTGTTGCCTGCTCAAGCTCGAGGACGAGGATACCGGCGAGTTTGCCTACACCAAGCTTCACTGCCGGCTTCTTGATGCAGGCACCTGTCAGTGCTCGGACTATCCCAACCGGCAGAAGCACGTGCCGGACTGCGTGCAGCTGACGCCGGGCGTGATCGACGAGCTGCGCTGGATGCCAAAGACGTGCGCCTACCGGCTGATCAACGAGGGCAAGGACCTGCCGGAATGGCATCACCTCGTCTGCGGCGACCGGATGCGCGTGCACGCGGAGGGCCATTCGATCCTCGGCCGCACCGTTTCCGAAGACACCGTCTTCGACGAGGACCAGGAAGACTGGATCGTCGACTGGGAAGGTAACGAACCCTAGCGCACGACCCGTTCAATGTGCGGCGCCCGCTTGATCTGGACCGGCCTGAGGAAGGGTGAAGTCAGGGCCCGGACGATCGACTCCGCCGCATCTGTCGCCGTCCAGCGATAGGCGCGCGCGAGCGGGCGGCTGGATTTCAATCCCTTCCAGTCACGAAACTTTCCGTACGCGATGCTGAGCGCCAGCGCCGCCGAGGCCGCCAGGACGAAGCGGACCGGGTCAGGCGCCGCTTCCGGATTCCAGAGGTGGGCGAAGTACAGGATGATGTTGCCAAAGCAGAAGGTGAAGAGGCTCGTGCGCCCGAACACCAGCCAGGTCGACGTGTTGCCAAGGCCCGTGAGGCGGCGCAGCACCGTGAAAACTTCGACGAAGATGATTGCCGCCGAACAGCCGAACAGCAGGTAGAGCGGATGGTTGGTGTTGCGAAGATGAATACGCTCTGCCGGCACGGTCAGGTTCACATCTGAAAGCCAGATCCAGGCCAGCGTCGTCGCGAGCAGGATGCAGACGGCGGCGCGAACCTTGTACCCGGGCCCTGAAAGCAGGAATTCGCGGCCAGGACGGGACTGCCAGATGCGGCCCATCAGCATGCCGAACACGACAAAGCCAAGACCGTGAATGACCGAGGGGCCGGTGTGGCCGATGAATTTTCCGCCGTAAAGGAAGGCCGACAGCGTGCCAGCGCCCGGAAAACCCTGCATGGGCGGCAGCTGGCTGATCCAAGGATAGGAAAGCTGCACCGCTGCGACGAGAGCGACCAAGGGCCAGAGTCCACGCTTCACGCTGACATGCACCAGCAGCGGGCTGATCAACAGCAGCATGGCGTAGAACTTCAGGATGTCCGTGAACGGCGTATCGCCGAGCAGCATCGCACAGCGCACGAAATAGGTGAACGGCAGCCCGGCCGCGAGGCAATAGGCGGCGCACGACAGGACATAGAGCATCCAGCACTGGAGCGCGCGGGTCAGCAGGCGCTGGACGATTTCGGTCGTACGCCCCGCCGCATACTTGCGCGCATAGACGAGCTGCAACATGCAACCGAACAGGCAGAAGAAAACCGGCGGCGACAGGCCGAGGAAAAATCTCAAGGCCTGAACGGCGACACCGGCATCGCCCATGTTGGACGCTGTCAGCGCATGTCCGACGACCACGAAGATGATCGCCACCGAACGCGCCAGGTCAATTCCAAGATATCGCATGCATCCCCCGCGACAGGCCTGTTTCGGGGAGGCCCTAGCAAGTTAAGCGCCATCAGCGCCTTTCCCCCGCGCCTGCAGGCGATAAACGCGGACTTAAGGTGAACGCGTCAGGGTAAACGGATGGATGTCCTGCCTGCTTTCCTGTCCCATCTCGGGAATGAGCGCCGAATGGCGCAGAAGACCGTCGAGGCCTACGGCTCCGACCTTGCAGCCTTTTTCGGATTCATGCGCCAGCATCTCGGCGGAGAGCCCGGGCTGAAGGCGCTCTCGCGCCTCAAGGCGCGCGACATTCGTGCCTACCTGGCCGCACGCCGCCGGGACGGCCTTTCGGACGCCTCGATTGCGCGGTTGCTCTCGTCGATCAAGGCACTCTATCGCTGGCTCAGCCGTGCACACGGAATCGAGAATGCCGAGATCGGCTACCTCCAGGGTCCGCGCCGCGCCCCTCGCCTGCCCCGTCCGGTGTCGGTCGAAGCGGCGAAGGACATCCTGCACGAAGCCGATACCGAACCGGACGCCGAACCCTGGATCGCTGCGCGTGACGTGGCTGTCCTGTCGCTCCTGTATGGCGGGGGTCTGCGGATATCGGAAGCACTGAGCCTGACGGGCGCTCATTTGCCGGCGCCTGAACGCCTCCGGGTAACCGGCAAGGGCGGCAAGGTCCGGATCGTGCCCCTGATCGCAGCCGTGCGGGATGCAGTCGACGCCTATGCCAAGCTGTGCCCCTATGCCCTGACGAAGTCCGGCGCCTTGTTCCGGGGCGCCAAGGGAGGACCGCTCAGCCCACGGATCATCCAGGGGCGGATGCAGGTGCTGCGCGGAGTCCTGGGGCTGCCGGAGACGGCCACGCCGCACGCCTTGCGCCATGCCTTCGCGACGCACCTGCTCGCCAACGGCGCCGACCTGCGTGCAATCCAGACCCTGCTCGGCCACGCCTCGCTGTCGACCACGCAGGTCTATACCGGTGTCGATTCCAGCCGCCTGCGGGCGGTGCATGCCGCGGCGCATCCGCGGGCCTGACCTTCAGGGGCTGATGGCGGCCGTGATTGCATCTGCGAGCAGGCGGCCGCTCGGTGTCAGGCGCAGTTCGGCGCCCGACAACTCGGCCCAACCCTTCTCGATGAACACCGCGATCTTGTCGCGCGCCACTGTATCGCCGGACACGGTCTCGACCCGGCGAAGGTCAATGCCCTCAGCCGCCCGCAGACCCATTGCCAGCAACTCGCGGGCGATCTCGACGGGCTCGAGCTGCGCCGCTTCGCCCCAACCGTTCTGCAGGGCCTGCACGTTTGCCGAATAGGCATCCGGCCTGCGCTCCGCTTCGCTGGCATAGCGCCGTCCGCCCACGGTGAGACGGCCGTGCGCACCCGGGCCGACCCCGATCCAGTCACCGCCGCGCCAATAGGTCAGGTTGTGCCGCGACTGGTGCGCCGCTCCCGCCGCGTGATTGGACACTTCATAGGCCGGAAGGCCCGCCTTCGCCGTGACGCTCTGCGTCAGTTCATAGAGATCCGCCTGCGCATCATCGTGCATCGGCTCAAGGTCGCCCCGCTTCACGGCAAGGCCGAACGGCGTTTTCGGCTCGAACGTCAGTTCATAAAGGGAGAGGTGCGGCGCGCCGAGCGCCAGCGCATCCGTCAGTTCGGCTTCCCAGCTTGCAGGGCTCTGACCAGGCCGGGCATAGATCAGGTCGATCGACACGGACGGAAAAACCATCAGTGCACGCCGTACGGCCTGCGCCGCCGAGGCGGCGTCATGGTCACGCCCGAGGAAGGCGAGCGACGCGTCGCGCAGCGACTGCACACCAATGGAGAGGCGTGTCACCCCTGCCCGCTGGAGGCCCGTCAGGTCTGCGCGCAGCACATCATTCGGATTGGCTTCCAGCGTGATCTCCGCGCCGCGCTTGATGCCGAAACTCTCGGACGCCGCGAGCAGGATGCTGCCGAGTTCGTCCGGCCTGAGCAATGCCGGCGTGCCGCCGCCGAAATAGATCGTGTCGAGCGCGCCGTGCTCGGGCAGGCGCGGCTTGTGCGCCTGCACATCTGCCGCGATCGCGGCGACGAGCGGCGCGCTGTCGCGGTCCTTGGCGGCGTAGACGTTGAAATCACAATACGGGCAGATGCGGGTGCAGTACGGCCAGTGCACGTACAGTCCGAAGCCGAAATGCGGGCCGAAAGGCGCAGGTGCACGGGTCACGGCAGCAGCGCCGCCCGCAGTTTCTTCACTGCATCTGCGCGGTGGCTCATGGCATGTTTCCGGTCCGGGTCCATTTCGCCGAAGGTCTGCGTTTCGCCGTCAGCAATAAACACCGGATCATAACCGAAGCCGCGTTCGCCGCGCGGCGGCCAGACCAGGTGGCCATGCACCTCCCCTTCAAACACGGCTTCCTGCCCGTCCGGCCAGACAACGGCCAGCGCGCAGACGAACCTGGCCGACCGGTCAGCCGACCCGGTTGCCTTCAACGCGGCCTCGACCCGCTCCATCGCCCGCATGAAATCGCGCGGTTCCCCGGCCCAGCGGGCGGAGTAGATGCCCGGCTCCCCGCCCAGCGCGGAGACGGCCAGGCCTGAATCGTCGGACAAGGCCGGAAGGCCCGAAACCGCAACAGCCGCCCGTGCCTTGAGCAGGGCATTTCCCGCAAAAGTTGTTTCGGTCTCCTCGGGCTCTTCAAGTCCAAGGTCGAGGGCCGAAACCACGTCGAACCCGTGCGGCTCGAACAAGGCTTTCAGTTCTTCGACCTTTCCGCGGTTGTGGGTGGCCGCCAGAAGGCGCCCGGGCGCGAGCCGGAGGGACGTTTCAGCTGTTTTCACGAGCAGTATGGCTCCATTCTTGCGTTGTGCGCGAACTCATATATCGTTATTCGGTAATTTTGGGACATTGCTGCGGCATGCCCCTGCTTCATGAACCATCAAGGATAGAGGGTGAAAAGACTAGGCATGCCCCGCACCGGACACAACTCCATGGCTGAGATCATGAACGTGCTTGTCACGGTCGCGATGTGGGTCGTGGGCGCAATGGGCGTCATCGGCATCCCGGTCCTCGCAATCGGCCTGACTGCCAGCCTCTCCGGTGGAAGTACCGAATTCTATGGCATGAAGGCACTGGCGGACGGCGTCATGCCTGGCCAGCTGGTGATCGGCCTTGCGGGTCTCACGGTGATCGTGCCGGGCGTGATCTTCATCTGCCTCCAGCTGCGCCGCATCTTGTTCACCCTTGCCGACGGCGACCCCTTCGTACCCGAGAACGCGCGGCGCCTCTCCAGCATCGGCATCGCCATCGCCGTCATGGAACTCCTGCGCATCGCAACCGTAGTGATCGTCAGCACGGTGCCGAAACTTGTCGGCGACGAACCGCCACGCTTGTCGACTCAGTTCATACTGTGGATCTCGGTTGCAGCGTTGTTTGTGCTTTCCCAAGTTTTCCGTGAAGGCACCCGCCTGCGCGACGAAGAAAAAATGACGATCTGAGGAGCGCTCCCAAGCCATGACCATCCGCGTTACCCTCGACCGAGTGCTGCTGGAGCGACGCATGTCGCTGACCGAACTATCAGAGCGCGTGGGCGTCACCCTCGCCAACCTTTCGATCCTGAAAACCGGCAAGGCCAAGGCCATCCGCTTCTCGACGCTCGAGGCGCTGTGCCGCGAGCTCAAGTGCCAGCCCGGTGACATCCTGGTCTTCGATACCGAAGACGAAGAGGGCGAACGGCGCGTCGCCGCGGAGTAATCCGGCGGTGTTTCGCTGCGTGTTCAGCGACCCAACCTGAAAATTAAACCTGCTGCAGCCCGTTCCAGCCGCAACCTGTTGTGCTTGCCGCAGCTTGAGACGCATTCGCATTGGCGGTGCCAGGAGAATGGGCTTCCACTTGGACGGAAATTCCGGCATTCTGAATCCCTGTCGATCACCGTTACCGTTTGCAAGATCATGGGGCCGAAAGGCGAATCAGAATCCTTCGAGCGATTGCGCGGCGTCCTTGCGACCGCGACGGACATCAATGCGATCCGGTTCGCGATGAATTCCTACCTGAACATGGTGGGGTCGACGATGTCGAGCTACTACCACTATCCGCCCATCGGCGCGTCGGATTTCGGTCCCGAGATACAGGTCTACACACATGGCTTCCCGGCCGAGTGGGTAGAGCTTTACCGTTCCCGGAACTACCTGCAGACCGACCCGATGCCGAAGGTTGCGGCCACTCAGACCCGGCCTTTTGTCTGGTCGGACATCGAGAAGCTCGCCGCTCTGAGTGACGCCGAACGCAAGTACCTGGCGGAAGCCCGCAAGGCCGGCTTCGGCAACGGCCTCGCCGTTCCGGTGTTCGGGCCGCACGGACGCAACGGCTACTTCGCCATCGGCTTCGGTCCGGACGGCGTGATTCCGCCCGACGCCATCATCTCCGAAATCCATTGGGCCTGCCAGGCAGTACACCTGAAGTTCTGCGACCTGATCCTGCGTACCCTGCCCGGCGCCGTGACGCTCTCGGACCGGGAGCGCCAGATCCTCGGCTTCGTGGTTCGCGGCCTCTCCAACCAGATGATCGCCTCGCGGCTCAACATCTCGACCAACACCGTCGACACCTATGTGCGCCGCTGCTTTGGCAAGCTGGAGGTCAACGACCGGGTCACCGCCGGCCTGAGGGGCTTGGCGCTCGGGCTGGTTGCCTGAACGACAGCATGTCGCAGCCAGAATGTGACCGGTGTCATGGATTCCCGTGGCAAGCGAAGTTCTCGCAAGGATTACATGGCCGGCATGAACTGGATTCACGTGATAAATGAAGAGCTTCCGCGCCTGCGGCTGTACGCGTCGGCTGCCCTCGGCAGCCCGGCGGAAGGCGATCTCGCGGTCGAAGCGGCGCTCGGCGACTTGTTCGAGTCCTATCTGGGCGCAGGCCCGGACCGCGCCTTGTTGTTCCGCCTGCTCGACCGGCAGGCTCGTCCGTTGTCGGACCATTCGTCGAGCGAACGCATCGAGCTGCTCAAGCATGTCTGCGGTTTCTGCGATGATGAAGCCCACGGCATCGCCCAGTGGGACACACTGGCGCCGCTCCGCTCTGCGGGCTGACCGCCCTTTTCACTGCATCCGGGCATCCGGCGGGAACGCGGCAATACCCGCGCGCGTTGAGCGGCGATGAAACACATACCCGCTCTTGCCAGCCTGCTCGCCGCTTGTGCTCTCGCCGCGTGCGGCAATGGCAGTCCGGAAGTCGGCGAGTTCAAGAACGACTGGTCCGGCAACGAGATCAAGATCATCCAGCTGAGCGATCCGAAGGTCGACGGCGTCGTCTGCCATCTGGCGCACTTCGACCGCGGCGTATGGGACCGTCTCGGCAAGGGCAACTGGTTCGAGAACCCGTCGAACTCCTCGATTTCCTGTCTTCAGTCCGGCCCGATCACCATCGGCCGGATCGACCTCGACAAGTCTGGCGAAGAAGTCTTCGACCAGAGCCAGAGCCTGGTGTTCAAGCAACTCGCCGTGCGCCGCATCTATGACGCCGGCACCGACAGCCTGATGTACGTCTCCTTCAGCCGTACGATCGTCGACGGCTCGGCGAAGATGAGCCTCTCGACCGTTCCGCTCTATGGCCGGGACGTCACGTGGACGCAGGGCAAGCCCGCGCCCGGCTGATGCCTAGCCAAGGGCCGCACGCTGCGCCGCGAACAGCTGGTTGCAGCCGAGTTCGGCCAGTCGCAGCATCTCTTCGAGTTCGGCGCGTCCCATCGGGCGGGCTTCGCCGGTGCCCTGCACTTCGATGAAGCCGCCATCCGAACTCATCACCACGTTCATGTCGGCCTCGCCGGACGAATCCTCCGGATAGTCGACATCCAGCACGGGATGGTTCTGGAACAACCCGACCGAAATGGCGGCCGCCTGCTTCTGCACCGGGTCTGCCTTGATGACCCCTTCCCGCTGCAGGTACTTGCAGGCGAGGGCGAGCGCGACGAAGCCGCCGGTGATCGAGGCCGTACGCGTGCCGCCATCGGCCTGCACCACGTCACAGTCGATGGTGATCGTGTTTTCGCCGAGCGCGGCAAGGTCGATCACGGAGCGCATTGAGCGGCCAATCAGACGCTGGATTTCCTGCGTACGGCCAGACTGCTTGCCCTGCGCGGCTTCGCGGCGCCCGCGCGTGTGGGTGGCGCGGGGCAGCATGCCGTACTCGCCGGTCACCCAGCCCTCGCCCTTGCCTTTCATCCAGCCCGGCACACCCTTTTCCCAACTGGCCGTGCAGAGGACGTGGGTGTGGCCGAACTTGGCGAGGCAGGATCCCTCGGCATACCGGGTCACACCGGTCTCGAGGGAAATCGGGCGCAGGGCGTCAAATGCGCGTCCGGACGGACGGATCAGGCTGGGCATGGTACGGAATCCTTATAGGTTCGGGCCTGATTTGCGGGTTTTGTGCAGCGTGTCCAGCCAAAGGGTGCGCTGAAGGAGTGGGGTCAGGTATGGCGAGTGACATCGAAATTGCCCGCGCGGCGAAGAAACGGCCGATAAGCGAGATCGCCGCGGCCATGGGCATCCCGGCCGAAGAGCTGATCCCCTATGGCCACGACAAGGCAAAGGTGTCGGCCCGCCACATCCGCCATCTGCGCCCCCAGACGCTTGGAAAGCTGATCCTCGTCACCGCCATCAGCCCGACCGCCGCCGGCGAAGGCAAGACGACGACGTCGGTCGGCCTGGCCGATGCCTTGAACCGGATCGGGCAGAAGACCCTGCTCTGCCTGCGCGAGCCTTCCCTTGGCCCCTGCTTCGGCATGAAAGGCGGCGCGACGGGCGGCGGCCTCTCGCAGGTCATCCCGATGGACGAGATCAACCTGCATTTCACCGGCGACTTCCACGCCATCACATCGGCACACAACCTGCTCGCCGCGATGGTCGAGAACCACATCCACTGGCATCACTCACCGGAGATTGATCCCGTGCGGATCACCTGGCGGCGCGTGCTGGACATCAACGACCGCAGCCTGCGCAACGTGATCACGGGCCTCGGCGGCCCGGCCAACGGCATACCGTCCGAATCCGGTTTCGACATCACGGTCGCCTCCGAAGTGATGGCCATCCTCTGCCTTGCGCGTGACGCCGCCGATCTCGAAGCGCGCCTGTCGCGCATCATCGTCGGCTATACACGTGACCGGGTCGCCGTGACCGCCGCCGACATCAAGGCCGTCGGCGCGATGATGGTGCTGCTCAAGGATGCAATGCAACCGAACCTTGTGCAGACGCTGGAAAACAATCCCTGCCTCATTCATGGCGGCCCGTTTGCTAACATCGCACATGGCTGCAATTCGGTGATCGCCACGCGCGCCGCGCTGCACATGAGCGACTATGTCGTCACCGAAGCCGGTTTCGGGGCGGACCTTGGCGCCGAGAAGTTTCTGAACATCAAATGCCGGCAGGCAAACCTGGTGCCCGACGCCGCCGTGCTGGTGGCGACGGTCCGTGCACTGAAGATGCAGGGCGGTCTAGCCAAGGATGACCTGGCAACGGTAAGCTACAGCGCGCTGGAGGCCGGTCTCTCAAACCTCGGGCGGCATATCGAGAACCTGCGCCAGTTCGGTCTGCCTGTGGTCGTCGCCGTAAACCGCTTCACAACAGACACGTCCGGCGAGATTGCGGCGATCGAAGCCTATTGCGGCCGGCTGGGCGTTCCGGTCGCGCTGTGCACGCACTGGGCCGAAGGCGGGCGCGGCGCCGAGGCGCTGGCGAAGGCGGTGGTCGAACTCACAGCGCAGCGCCGCGAGCCGTTTACCCTTCTGTACCCGGACGACATGCCCCTGTTCGAGAAGATCGAGACTGTGGCCAAGCGTATCTACCGGGCCGGCCGGGTCGAGACGACCCGCACCGTGCGAAACCAGCTGCAAGCCTGGGAACGCGACGGCTTCGGCAACCTGCCTGTCTGCATGGCGAAGACGCAGTACAGTTTCTCCACCGACCCTGCCCTTCTGGGGGCGCCGGAAGGCCATGTGGTGCGCTTGCGCGAAGTACGCCTGTCGGCCGGCGCCGGGTTCGTGGCGGCGATCTGCGGGGACATCATGACCATGCCGGGCCTGCCGCGCCATCCGGCGGCCGAGCACATGCACCTGAATGCGGCCGGCCAGATCGAGGGGCTGAGCTGAGGTTATTTAGCCAAAGTTCGAAATAGCTTGACGCTCATTAGCATTATTGCTAATTAGAGGGCATGGAAAATACCGTGTTCAAAGCCCTGGCCCATCCGGCACGCCGGCAGGTGCTGGCGATGCTGCGCAAGGGCCCCCGCCTCGCCGGCGATCTGGCGGCGGAGTTCGAGGCCAGCTGGCCGACAATGAGCCGTCACCTCGCGGTGCTCAAGGAGGCGGACCTGATCACCGCCGAGCGGCAGGGCAACCAGATCCTCTACCGCGTCAACACCAGCGTCCTCGAGGACGCCGCCTCTGCCCTGCTCGGCCTGCTTGGCCGGGACGAGGGCGATGATGGATTGAAGGAAGCTGCCGAATGAAACCGTACATCAAGACCGGACTGATCTGGACCGTGGGTGCATTCCTGATCATGGCGCTGATCTCGGCCGGCACCTGGTCGAGCCTGCCGGCAGGTGGTGACATACCGGTTCATTGGGGCGTCAACGGCGAACCCGATCGCTACGCGGGCCGCAACGAGGCCGGGCTCGTGCTGATGGCGATGCCCGTGATCATGCTGCTGACCGGCCTGGTTCTGGCCTTCGCGCCGTCGCTGGATCCGCGCAAGGCCAACATCGAAACCGGCCGTCGTGCCTACCTCGCCACCTGGCTGGGCGCGATCATTCTGCAGACACTGGTCCACGGCGGGATTGCGCGCATGATGGCGGCCGGTCCCGGCGCGACCTCCGGCGAGTTCGTCCGGTGGGTCATCGCCGGCGCGGGCCTGCTATTCATCCTCATCGGGAACTACCTGCCGAAGACGCGCTCGAGCTTCTTCTTCGGCATCCGCACGCCCTGGACCCTGTCGTCCGACATTGCCTGGGAAAAGACGCATCGCTTTGCCGGGCCGTTGTTCATGCTGGCCGGGGCGATCGGTATCGCCGGCGCCTTCCTCCTGAACGGCATCTGGCTCGCGCTCCAGCTGTCCGCCCTCGTGCTGATCGCCGCGACCATTTCGGTGGTTTACTCTTACTTTGCCTGGAGAAGCGCGGACGACCGCGACGACGGCACGGGTTTGACGGTCTGATGCCCTATTGAATAGAGCCGTCCGGCTGCCTACTCCAAGAGCATGGCTGAGCGGTTTGAAACAGAATCCCTGATGCAGCGCCTTGACCAGCGCTCCCGGGACATTTTCCGGGAGATCGTGGAAGGCTATCTGGCGACCGGTGAGCCGGTCGGCTCCCGAACCCTGTCCAAAGGCGGCATCCACCTCTCCCCCGCCTCGATCCGCAACGTGATGGCGGACCTGACCGAGCTCGGCCTGCTGGACGCGCCGCACGTGTCTGCTGGCCGGGCGCCAACCCACCGGGGCCTCCGCCTCTTCGTTGATGGTTTCCTCGAATATGGCGAACCTTCGAAGGGCGACAAGAAAGCGATCGACGACCGGCTTGCCGCCGCCGGGGCGGACATCGAGGGCGTGCTCGGAGAAGCCTCCGACATCCTGTCCGGCCTCACCGGAGGCGCCGGCCTGGTCTCCTCCCCCACACGGGATGCGCCCGTGCGGCATGTCGAATTCGTGCCGCTGGCAGGCGGCGACGCGCTATGCGTCCTCGTCACGGAAGACGGCGATGTCGAGAACAGGTTCATCAAGGTGCCTGACGGCCTGCCCGTCACCACGCTGATCGAAGCCGGCAACTACCTCTCCACCCGCCTGAAGGGCCGCACGCTCGCCGAGGCGACCAGCGAAGTGCGCGAGGACCTGCGCACCCGCCGCGCCGCGCTCGACACTGCCGCCTCGGCGCTGGTTGAAGCGGGCCTCGCCCAATGGGGCGGCGAGGCGCCGGGCCGGGGCCGCAGCCTGATCGTGCGCGGACGCGCGAACCTGCTGGAAGACGCGAAGGCAGCGGAAGACCTCGACCGGGTGCGCCAGCTGTTCAACGAGCTTGAACGCCAGCAAAGCCTGCTCGAAATCCTCGACACGACGCGCGGCGCAGAAGGCGTCCGGCTGTTCATCGGGTCCGAGAACAGGCTTTTCCCGTTATCGGGTTCAAGTGTGATTGTGGCACCCTATATGGGCGGCACGAAACAGGTGATCGGGGCATTGGGCGTGATCGGGCCAACGCGGCTCAACTACGCCCGGGTGATCCCGATGGTCGATTATACAGCCAAGGTGGTCGGCGAGATCCTCGCGGGCCGGCGCGGCAAGGATGGGAAGTGATGAGCGATCCGACGAATTCCGGCGAAACTGCCGACCTTGAGACGACACCCGAAACAGCCCCTGCAGAGCCAGCGGCCCTGACGCCCGAAGAGGCACTGGCCAAGCTTGAGGCCGAGAAGGAAGAACTGCGCATGCAGTATGTCCGCCTCTATGCGGACCTCGACAACACCCGCAAGCGCGCCGAGCGCGAAGTCTCCGAAGCGCGCGTCTATGCCATCGGCAAGTTTGCAGCTGACCTGCTCAACGTGGCCGACAATCTCGCCCGCGCGCTCGCCGCCCTGCCCGATGCCGAACGCGAGACGCTGACCGATGCCGGCAAGAACCTGCTGGGCGGCATCGAGATGACCGAGAAGGAACTGCACACGGTCCTGACGCGCTACAACGTGGTTCCCGTCGAAGCGGCGCCCGGCGGCACGTTCGACCCGAACGTGCATCAGGCCGTCGCCCAGATCCCCTCCGAACACCCGGCCGGCACAATTGCGCAACTCTTCCAGCCCGGCTGGCGCATCGGCGAGCGTACCCTGCGCGCGGCGATGGTTGCCGTCAGCCTGGGCCCAGCGAACTAGGGATTTATCCTCCACGCCGTAACCGTGCCCTGCGCCCAGTTGGGCACGATCACGATGTCGCCGTACACGTTGAGGTCGTTCTGCTGGATGCCTTCGGGCTTGGTGTCGACCACGGTTGTGACCGTGCCGTCCTCGCTGACATGGTGGATCTCGCCCGGCCAGCTCGACACGAGGTAGCCGCCGCCGGGGATGAGTCCGATGCCGTCGGCGTCCTTCATGCCGGTCGCCAGCACATCTCCGGCGCCGGTGCCGCGGAAATCGATCAGGTCGCCCTTCGTCATCGTGGCGATCAGCAACCGTTCGCCGTCGCCAAGGATGCCGTTGATCCCCTCCCATTCCGGCGCGGTCGCAAACACCGACGCGCCTTCAGGGGTGATCTTGTAGATCGTGGCCGTCCCCGAATCGGAAACCAGCACGTCACCCTTCCATACGGTCATGTCGTTCAGGAATCCGGCGCCTTCGATCAGAGCCTTGCCTTTGGGAGCGCCGGTCGCGGCATCGAACATGGCAACGCCGTCGCGGTCTGCCGCATAGAGGACGCCGTCCTTCACCGCGAGGCCGGCGGGCGCGTCCATGCCGGTCGCAAACCTGGCATTCGCCACGCTGCCATCCGCATTCAGCTTCGACACATAGCCGTTGCCGTCTTTCTCCATTTCCGGACCGGGGCCGATATTGGAGATGAAATAGCCACCTTCCGGCGCCAGCGCGGCGCCCTCCGGCGCTTCAAAACCGCTGGCGGTCCACAGGAGTTCAAGCGAACCGGGTACCGATTCAGCGGGCGCCTGCGTCTCCGGCTCCGCCGGTAATCCGGGCGCTTCGACCTCCTTGGCGGAGCAGCCAGCGACCATCAGGCCCGCCAGGGCAAATCCAGCTAGTGCGCGCATCGACCATTCCTCCTCCGCCGAAGCGAAGACCCTGCCGCATCGCGCGTGATCTGGCCAGCCTAGGCGGCGCTGACTTCAACGGGCGGCGCGCGGCGCGCCTTCAGCATCCCCGCCCATTTGCGGAAGGGATACAGGGTCTGCGAAATGAAATCGTTCGGCGGATTGTCCTCGACGCCGGTCGGCACATCCATCGCGGAGCCCGGATTGTAGTACGTGCCGAACAGCAGGTCGAAGACCGGGAAGATCGAGGCGAAGTTCTTGTCATAGGCCTCCGGCACGGCGGCATGGTGCCAGCGATGCATTTGCGGCGAGACCAGTACCTCGCGGAAAATGCCGTGATCCCAGTCGAGCTTCGAGTGGACATAGTACTGGTGCAAGCCCTTGATCAGCGCGAGACCGGCAATCTCCTCAAGCCGGAAGCCCATCCAGGACGACGTGAACACGAGGCAGGCGGCGATCACGAATTGCTCGGTGAAATGCCCGCGCGACCAGGACAGGAAATGCAATTCCGGATCCGAATGGTGAACGGCGTGGGCAGGCCAGAGCCAGCTCGTGTGCAGCATACGGTGCACCCAGTAGAGGCTGAAATCATAGATGGCGAGCGCGGCGAGCGCCTTCAGCACGATCGGCACACCGGCCCAGGCCTCGGCCTTCAGCACGGGCAGACCGAGCGACGTGTAGAGCATCGCCAAAGGCGCAATCAGGACGAGGTAGAGCGCGCCGTTCAGGCTGGCGAACTGCAGGATCAGGAAGTTGGTGAGCGCGCTCTGGCGCAAGGCCTTCGGCCAGCGAAACGCGTCCCGCCCACGCGATAAAAATGCGAGACCGGTAAAAGCGATCGTCAGGCCGGCCAGAAAGGCGACTTGCCAGGCGAAGCTCGCCAAGACGTCCTGCATCACGATCACCCAGTGGCTTGTTTTTGTTAGCCTTAGGAGGGCGAGCCTAGCAGGACTGGCTTAACATTTCCTGATCCGGCGCGCCGGCCCGCCCGGCCGCTCCGCGACTGCGTTGCATTTGCCGCCCGGACCCGTCCGATTGCCCCGCGTCACACAGGCCCAAATGTGCGTTGGCCCCTTGAGCCGGGGGGTATTCTTCCCATATCGCAGACCGAACAGGCGAGTCGGCCGAATGACCGTCCTCGCCGCTCAAAAGGACCAACTTGAAGAGCCATTGGCAATCCCGGGGCTGCTGAGCAGACCGAACCGAAACAAAGCCAAGGGCGGCTTACAGAAGAGAGAGACATTATGAGCAAGATCATCGGTATCGACCTGGGCACCACCAACTCCTGCGTTGCCGTCATGGAAGGCGGCGAAGCGAAGGTCATCGAGAACTCCGAAGGCAACCGCACCACCCCGTCGGTCGTCGCCTTCAACGAAAGCGGCGAACGCCTGATCGGCCAGCCGGCCCGCCGGCAAGCCGTCACCAACCCGGATTTCACCTTCTACGCCATCAAGCGCCTGATCGGCCGCACCTTCGATGACCCGACGGCGCAGAAGGACAAGGCGATGAGCCCCTTCGGCATCGTCAAGGCGCCGAACGGCGACGCCTGGGTGAAAGGCCGCGACAAGGACTACGCCCCGCAGGAAATCTCCGCCTTCATCCTCACAAAGATGAAGGAAACCGCCGAGGCTTATCTCGGCGCGAAGGTCACGCAGGCCGTCATCACGGTCCCCGCCTATTTCAACGACGCCCAGCGCCAGGCCACCAAGGACGCCGGCAAGATTGCTGGCCTTGAAGTCCTGCGCATCATCAACGAGCCGACGGCAGCGGCCCTCGCCTACGGCCTCGACAAGTCCGGCAACAAGACGATCGCGGTCTACGACCTCGGCGGCGGCACGTTCGACGTCTCGCTCCTCGAGATCGGCGACGGCGTGTTCGAAGTGCTCTCCACCAATGGCGACACCTTCCTCGGCGGTGAAGACTTCGACATCCGCATCGTCGACTTCCTCGCGTCCGAGTTCAAGAAAGAGCAAGGCATCGACCTGAAGGCCGACAAGCTGGCCCTCCAGCGCCTCAAGGAAGAAGCCGAGAAAGCCAAGAAGGAACTCTCGTCCACGTCGCAATACGAAGTGAACCTGCCCTTCATCACGGCAGACGCGACCGGCCCGAAACACCTCAACATCAAGCTGACCCGCGCGAAATTCGAAAGCCTCGTTCAGGATCTCGTCGACCGTACCATCGAGCCTTGCAAGAAGGCGCTCAAGGATGCCGGCAAGACCCCGGCGGACATCGACGAAGTCGTGCTCGTCGGCGGCATGACCCGCATGCCCGCCGTTCAGGAAGCGGTGAAGAAGTTCTTCGGCAAGGAGCCGCACAAGGGCGTCAACCCGGATGAAGTCGTCGCCATCGGCGCGGCGATCCAGGGCGGCGTGCTGCAAGGCGATGTGAAAGACGTTGTCCTCCTCGACGTGACCCCGCTCTCGCTGGGGATCGAAACGCTGGGCGGCATCTTCACGCGCCTGATCGACCGCAACACGACGATCCCGACGAAGAAGAGCCAGGTCTTCTCGACCGCCGAGGACAACCAGCCTGCCGTGACCATCAAGGTCGCCCAGGGTGAGCGCGAAATGGCGAGCGACAACAAGCAGCTCGGCCAGTTCAACCTTGAAGGCATCGCCCCTGCCCCGCGCGGCCTGCCGCAGATTGAGGTGACGTTTGACATCGACGCCAACGGCATCGTCTCGGTCTCGGCCAAGGACAAGGCGACCGGCAAGGAACAGCAGATCACCATCCAGGCAGATGGCGGCCTTTCCGAAGCCGACATCAAGAAGATGATGGCCGAAGCCGAAGCCAATGCCGGCGCCGACAAGTCGCGCCGCGAACTGGTCGAAGCCAAGAACCACGCCGAAGCGCTCGTGCATCAGACCGAGAAGCAGATGATCGAGCACGGCTCGAAAGTCAGCGACGACGTCAAGGCGGAAATCGAGAAGGCCATCGCCGACCTCAAGACCGCCGCTGCCGGCGACAATACGGCGGATATCCAAGCCAAGCATCAAGCCCTGATGAATGCCGCAATGAAACTCGGCGAAGCGATCTACGCCGCGGCCGGCACCGAAGCGGCCCAGGCTGACAGCGCCAAGGAAGACGGCGTTGTCGACGCCGACTTCGAAGAAGTCGACGACGCGAAGCGCGCGTAAGCCCGACTTCCTCCGTGCACAGACAAAACCCGCCGGAGAAATTCGGCGGGTTTTTCTTATCCTTGAAGAACCTCGGCAATCCAACGTTTGACTAGCAGCGGCAAGGCCTTTCCGGCCGCCGAGACATCCGCCATGCTGCGGAACGCGGCGACGGCGCGAATATCGGACTGCCACTGCAATAGCCCGCTCTCATCGACCATCGCGGGCGGCGCGCCCTTTGTCTCCTTGCGCGCGGTGTCGCAATGGAAAATCAGGCGTACACTTTTCCTGTCGCTGAAATTGAACGTCACACAGTGGACGCCGCCGAGCGCATAGCTGGGCGCATTCCATTTGACGGACTGCTCAAGCACCGGCGCCTTCAGGGCGCTCAGGATCGCCCGCAATGCCTCGGCCTCCGCCTTCAGCGGATGGTCCAGCGCCGCCATCACGGTATCGGGTGAAAGCGGCGCCTTGGCCATGTCAGATAACGACGACGACCTTGCCGGTTGCCTTGCGGTCCATCAGTTCACGGATCGCCTCGCCGCCCTTCTCGAGCGGATAGGTGGCGGACACGTGCGGCTTGATCTTGCCGGCGCTGTGCAGCGCGAACAGCTCCTTGACGTTCTGCGCATGCGCTTTCGGATCGCGCGCCACGGCCGCGCCCCAGAACACGCCGCGCACATCGCAGCTTTTCAGCAGCGTCAGGTTCAGCGGCAGTTTCGGAATGCCGGCCGGGAAGCCGATCACAAGGAAGCGGCCTTCCCAGTTCAGCGCGCGCACGGCTGGCTCCGCATAGTTACCGCCGACGCCGTCATACACGATGTCCACGCCGCCGCCCGAGATCGCCTTGATGTCGTCCGCGAATTTCTTCTGCCCGTCACGGTCCAGCTCGGCCGCATAGACGAGGCCCTTGTCGGCGCCCTTCGAGAGGCAGAAGTCCACCTTCTCCTGCGTCGAGGCGGCGGCGATGACTTCCAATCCCATCGCCTTGCCGAGCTCGACGGCGGCAATGCCGACGCCGCCCGCCGCTCCGAGCACCAGCAGCTTCTCGCCCTTCTTGGGATTCGCCCGGTCCTTCAGCGCGTAATAGGACGTGCCATACGTCATCATGAACGCCGCCGCTTCCTCGAACGGCATGCTGTCCGGGATCGGCATCACGCCGTGGCCGCCGGCCACCACATATTCCGCCATGCCGCCGCTGCCGACGGAGGCCAGCACCCGGTCTCCCTTTTTCACATGGCTGACGCCTTCGCCGAGAGCCGAGACAAAACCTGCGACCTCGCCGCCCGGCGAAAAGGGACGCGGCGGCTTGAACTGGTAGAGGTCCTGGATCATCAGCGAATCGGGGAAGTTGACGCCGCAGGCCTTCACTTCGATCAGCACCTGGCCCTTGCCGGGCGCCGGCACCGGCACGTCTTCGATCACCAGGGCCTCGGGCCCGCCTACAGTTTTCGACAGCACGGCTTTCATGCGTCACTCCCTTCGCGGCTTGTTGTTTGTCCGCCCTGACGGTAGCCATGCCTCACACCCCCGCCAAGCCTGACGCGAGGGGAAAGAGGCAAAAAGACATGGCGAAAATCTGGGCGCTGGCGCTGCATGGCGGCGCGGGACCGATCTTCGGACGCGACTATGGCCCCGAAGAGGCACATATCGCCGGCTTGCTGCGCGATGGCGCAGCGCGTCTTGCTGCGGGCGAAGCCGCGCTCGACGTGGTCGAGGCGATGGTGATGGAACTGGAGGCGTCCGGCCTTTACGTTGCCGGCCGGGGCGCGAGCCCGAACACCGCCGGCGAATGGGAACTCGACGCTGCCATCATGGACGGTCGCACCCGCCGCGCCGGGGCCGTCGGCGCGCTGCAGGGCTTTGAGAGCCCGGTACAGGCGGCGCGCGCCGTGATGGAGCGCACTCCCAACGTCCTCCTCGTCGGCGACGGCGCCGCGACGCTCGCCCGCTCGGCCGGCCTCGCCCGCGTGGCCGATCCGATAACGTACTATGGCGCCGTCGACGAAGACACCGTGCAGGAAGACGCGCCGAACATGGGCACGGTCGGCGCCGTCGCGCTCGACGTCTATGGCGACCTCGCCGCCGCCACCTCGACCGGCGGCGTCCTCTCGAAGACGCCGGGCCGCATCGGCGACACCCCGATCATCGGCGCCGGCACCTGGGCCGACGAGCGCTGCGCCGTCAGCTGCACCGGCCTCGGCGAATACTTCATCCGCGCCAATGCGGCCGCCGACGTTTCCGCGCGCATCCGCTATGGCAACCAGCCCTTCGAAGCGTCCGTCCACGGCGCGCTCGACGACGTCAAACGCCTCGGCGGAAACGGCGGCATGATCGCCGTCTCCGCCAGCGGCGAACTCGCCTGGGGGTTCAACTCTTCCGGCCTGAAGCGCGGCCTTGCAGACTGGCGCGGACGCTTTGAAGTGGCGACTTTCCTGTGACCATCCTGTTCTGGATCCTCGTCGCGCTGCTCGGCTTCAGCATCCTGCTGGCCGCACAGATGCGCATCCTGCTGTCGATCGTGCTTCGCCGCGCGCTCGCCGAAAAGTTCGGCGGCAAGCACACGGATGCGCGCTACCGCACCGCTCTCTACGAGATCGGTCGCGGCGCCCCCGCAAGTGAGGACACCGTCTATCTGTCCACGGAATATCCACGCCCGCTTGCGCACCTCGCGCTCGCCCGCCGTGTCGCGTTGATCGCCCCTGCCCTCCTGCTCGCGGTCTTCCTCGCGGGCCGCTATGCACTGAAGGTGATCTGACATGCGCGGATTCTTTGCCATCGGCGCTGAGCGCATCTCGAAACCCATGAACCTTGGCGCGCTGATGCGCACGGGTCATGCCTTCGGCGCCAGTTTCGTGTTCTCCATCGACGCAGCGAAGAACATTCGGGAAGGCCATTGGGCTGACACGTCAAAGAGCGAGGGCCAGATTCCGTTCTACCAATGGGACAGCGTGGACGAGATGCAGCTTCCGCGCGGCTGCCAGCTGGTCGGTGTGGAACTCACGGACGACGCCGTCATGCTGCCTTCCTTCCGGCATCCGCCACAGGCCGCCTACATCCTCGGCCCCGAGAAGGGGAACCTGTCGCCAGCGATCCTCGATCGCTGTGCGCATGTCGTGAAGATCCCGACCAAGTTCTGCATCAATGTCAGCCTCGCCGGGGCGCTCGTCATGTACGACCGCCACCTGGCGATGGGCGGGCATGCCCCGCGCCCGATCATGCCGGGCGGACCGGACGCACCGCGCCGCAAGCATGTTCCGGGTCCGGACCGGAGCTAGGTCAGCGCTGGCCGAGCAGGCGTTGAAGCAATCCGAAGACGCCCGTGAAGTGCAAGCCGCCATCGCGGATCACGAGCGCGAAGCAGACCTCGCCCTCGTCGCCGACCGGCGTGTGATAGTCGCCGGCCTGGTTCAGCACGGCGTCGCCCGGCCCGAAGCTGCCGCGCTCGTCGGTGAAGCCGCCCGCAACGACGAGCGTGTACTCGCGCCCCGCGTGGGTATGCCGGGGAATGTTGGCGCCCGGCTCGATCCGGTAGAGTTCGGTTTCCATTCCGCGGCTGACACCCATCTTCAGGCGGGTGATGCCGCGGCCAAGGGATTTCCAGCCTGCCGAGCCCACCGCGTCCAGCGCCGCGCCGCGCAAGGGCTCCGGCAGGGCCAGCATCTCGCCAAGTCCCTTCCCGGCTGCCCGTCCCGCCGCAACGGCGAGGGGCGCGTCGGTCTCGAGCGCTTCAATGGCGTCCAGCGTCCGGGCCAGTGCGCCGTCACTCAACACCGCCGGCGTGGCCGTCTCGAGCACCGCGCCTGCGATCATGTCGCTGACCGCGATCGACCGGCGCACGTCCGGGCGCAGCACGCTCTGGGTCTCGACCATCAGCGCAAAGGCCGGGTCGAGGCAACCCGCCGCATAGGCGGCGTACAGCTCGCTGAAATGCTCAGTTGGCGCGGCGTTCATCTGGTCAGGCTTCCCGTTTGTTTCCGGAAGATTGGCCGGTTCGGGCGCAGGTCAAGCCGAAGCGCTGATTTTGCCCGTTCACACTCAGTTTTCACGTTCAAGCGGCCCCCTGAGACGCAGAAAGGCCAGCCGGATACGCGATTTGACCGTCCCCAATGGTAAATTGAACGCTGCCGCAATCTCCGAGTGCGAGAGACCATCATAGAACGCCGCCCTCACCAGCATCAGCTGGTCCGGCGGCAGCTTCTCTAGCTCTGCGCGCACGCTGTCTTCCATT
The DNA here is from genome assembly GCA_016712445.1 of Acidobacteriota bacterium. Lineage (NCBI taxonomy): Bacteria > Pseudomonadati > Acidobacteriota > Acidobacteriota bacterium. The sequence goes on from JADJRB010000001.1 coordinate 878,689, forward strand.
TCACCGCGCAGGAAGGTCTCGTCCGGCTGTTCAATCTCGGGCGGGCGCAGCATCGGGTCTTCCGCCGCCAGTTCTGGCCGGCGCGTTCGCCGCTGCGCGTCGATCCGGCGATTGCGGGCCACCCGGAAGATCCAGGTCGATACCGACGCCAGCGCGGCGTCATACATGCCGGCCTTCTGCCAGACGGTGATCATCACGTCCTGCGCCAGCTCCTCAGCTTCGCTGTCGCTGGCGCCGAGCCGCAGCATGTAACTCTTTATGCGCGGGGCGAAAAAAGCGAACAGTTCGGCAAATGCGGCCTTCGAGCGGCTTTCGGCGATCGCGGCCATGCAGGCGGCATGATGCGCGCGCAGGGCTGCATCAACCGTGTAGACAGGTTTTTCGAAAGTTTTTCCGGCCATTCCCGCACTGCGGCGCCCTGTTTCTGGCTTGTCTCGCTCGAACGCCGCCATCACGCTTAAACTTTCCGGATGAAACCCGCTATAAGTGTTTCGCGTGGTCGCTGCCTGAGGCAGTAACCGCTAATGTCTCGCCGTGCACCGACTATGGGAATGATACCTTGAGCAAGCAACACGCAACTCTTCTCCGCCGCCTGGTTCTCGCAATCGTGATCACGTCGGCCGTGTCTGCCGCCCCGGCCGTCGCCGAGCCCACCGCTGTCGGCCGGTTCAAGGACTGGGCCGTGTTCACCGAGAAATCGGGCGACGACCTGATCTGCTACGCCGCAACCGAGGCGCTGACTAAGTCGCCTTCGAAGGCCAACCACGGCGCCGTCTGGTACTATGTGACCAGCTGGAAGTCCGGCAAGGCAAAGGCCCAGCCGTCGATCAAGGTCGGATTCGACTTCAAGTCGGGCTCAAGCCCGAAGGCCAAGGTCGGCCGCTCCTCCTGGACATTGTTCCCCGCAGGGCCCGAAGCCTTCGCCGAAGACGCGGACGATCCCGCCATCGTCGAGGCGCTGCGCAAGGGCGCAAACCTGGTCGTCGACGGCACATCTGCGCGTGGCACCAAGGTGTCCTACAAGTTCTCGCTGAGCGGCTCGGCAACCGCGATCGACAAGGCAGCCGAGGCTTGCCGGTAGGCGCCTACCAGTCCGGGCGTACGAACCGTTCCGGGTATTTCCCGTCGGCTTCCGCGTAGCTCTCCATGACCTTCGCTAGGTCGGCCTTCATGTCACCGGTCAGCTCCAGCGGCCCGTCCAGCCGCAGCACCCGCGTGCGGTAGTCGAGCACCGCCATCAGCAGCGGCACCCCGGCCGACCGGGCAATATGGTAGAGGCCGGTCTTCCAATTGGGATTGGCGTTGCGGGTCGCTTCAGGGGCGACCGCGAGGTGCATGACATCCCGGGCCGCGAAGGCCTGGCGCATCTGCTCCACCACGTCATTCGAACTCGACCGTTCAACCGGGATGCAGCCTGACCGCTTGACCAGCCAGCCGAGCGGTCCGCGCACCAGCGCCGCCTTGCCCATCCAGTTCAGCTTGACCCGGTACCAGCCCGCCACGGCCACCATGGTCAGCCCGTCCCAGTTTGACGTATGCGGCGCAGCCACAATCACGGACTTCGGCACGTGCACCGGCCAGTCGGACCCGACGCGCCACCCCGTGGCCTTCAGGTAGAGCCAGGACAGCCCCCGGATGAACTCCGAGAACAGGCCCCGGTACGGCGCGCTCCGGGCGAAGGGGCCCTTTGCCCGGACCGGGGGAGAAGTCTTTGTCATGGGCGCCACGATCGGTGTTTCGCCGCCGAACACCATATACCGCTGCGCGAATTCCTGCTGAAAACCCGCTTCCGAGGCACCCGCCCCCGAACGCGATGCGGGCGGCGATCCATCGACCGCCGCCCGCACCTGTCATTCGCCCTGACGGGATCGCGCGCTTATTGCGTGATCGGCGTCAGGATGATTTCGACCCGGCGGTTGGCCGCGCGGCCTTCGGCGGTCGAGTTGTCGGCAATCGGCTGCGTCTCGCCCATGCCGATCGCATTGATGCGGACAGCCTGCGTGCCCTGGTTGATCAGGTAGGTACGCACCGACGTCGCGCGCTGCTGCGACAGCGTCATGTTGTAGTCGTCGGCGCCGTCAGAGCTGGCATGGCCGATGATGTCGACAGCGGTCGACGGATACTCGACGAGCGTTGCGGCGACGTCGTTCAGCGGGCCGTAGAAGCCCGGCTGGATCGTCGCGCTGTTGACCGCGAAAGTGACGTTCGACGGCATGGTGAGCTGCAGCTGGTCGCCGACGCGGTCGACTTCGATGCCCGTCCCGGCGGTCGCTTCCTTCAGCTTGCGCTCCTGCTCATCCATGTAGCCGCCCACGGCGGCCCCTGCGATGGCGCCGACAGCCGCGCCGATGGCGGCGTTGCGCTTGTCGTCACCGCCGGCCATCATGCCGGCACCGGCGCCGAGGATGGCACCGGCCGCGCCGCCCGTCAGGACGCGCTGGCTGGGGCCGGTCTGGCAGGCTTGCAGGAACAGCGGCAGCGCCATGGCCGCGACGAGGATCATAGGCTTGTTCATGAGGTGACTCCCTTTTCATGATCTTGATGGGCCGCTCTTTGCGGCAACCCGTATGAATATACGCCAACAGCCGGTCAGTTCCCGCAATTCGGCGACAAAAAGAAGGCAGGATCAAGCATCTGCCATCTTACATTCCATCCATGTGCGGAGCGGTTTTCCTTAATTTCCCCTGCATGCTATAGGCCCGCGAATGACCACAACGCTCGATCTCTCCAGGCGTTCCACGCCCCCTTCCGGCCCGAAAACGCTCGCGGGTCTGTCGATCCCGGCCCTCAAAGCCGAGATGGAGGGTCTTGGACTTGATCCTAAACAGGCCGGCATGCGCGCCAAGCAGCTGCGCCGGTGGATTCACCATTTCGGAGCCCGTGATTTCTCGGTGATGACCGATATTGCGAAGGACCTGCGGGCCCGCCTGGCGGACACCTATGTGATCGCGCGGCCCGAGATCGCCGACCATCAGGTCTCGCGGGACGGCACCCAGAAATGGTTGACGCGGTTTGCCCCCGGCGTCGAAGGCGAGAGCGTTTACATCCCGGACGTCGGCAAGGCCGGCGCGCTGTGCGTGTCGTCGCAAGTGGGTTGCACCCTGAACTGCACCTTCTGCCATACCGGCACCCAGGCCCTCGTGCGCAACCTGACGGCCGCTGAAATCGTCCAGCAGGTTTTGATTGCCCGCGACGCACTGGAAGAGTGGCCGAGCGCGGAAGAAGACCGCCTGCTCACCAACATCGTCTTCATGGGCATGGGTGAGCCGCTCTACAATCTGGACAACGTCGCCGAAGCGATCGACACGATCTCCGACGGCGACGGGCTCGCCATCGGCCGCCGCCGCATCACGGTCTCTACAGCCGGCGTCGCCCCGAAAATTCCCGAGCTTGGCGCACGCACCAACGCCATGCTCGCGATCTCGCTGCATGCCACCAACGACGACCTGCGCAACGAGCTCGTGCCGATCAACCGCAAGTACAATCTCGCCGAACTGTTCGACGCGATCCGGGCCTATCCCGGCGTCGGCAATTCGCGGCGCGTGACATTCGAATATGTCATGCTGAAAGGCGTCAACGATACGGTTGCCGAAGCGCACGATCTCGTCCGCCTGCTGAAGGGTATTCCTGCGAAGATCAACCTGATCCCGTTCAACCCCTGGCCCGGAAGCCCTTACGAATGTTCGGGGTGGGATACGATCGAAGCCTTCGCCGAGATTCTCAACCGCGCCGGGTATGCCTCGCCGATCCGCACGCCGCGCGGACGCGACATCCTCGCCGCCTGCGGACAGCTGCGCTCCGAGAGTGTGAAGGTGCGGGCGAGCGAGCTGCGCCGCCAGTCGCTTGAAGGCACGCCGCCGGCCTGAAAGGCCTCAGCGCGCGTGCACGAGACGCAGGGGCGGCCTGTCGTCGTTTGCCACCTTTTCCGGGACCGGCGCGGGATCGGCGCTGCGCCGCTTGAGCAGGCCGAGCCGCTCAAGTTCCACGGCAGAAGCCGGACGGCTGAAATGGTAGCCTTGCAGCTCGGTGCAGCCCTCCTCGACCAGTCGCCGCACCTGTTCGGCATTTTCGATGCCTTCTGCCGTCGTCCGCATGCCGAGCTTTCCGGCTAGCGAGACGACCGCTTCGACGATGGCTGCACATTCGGGGCTCGTTTCAAGCTGGTCGACGAAGGACTTGTCGATCTTGATCTTGTTGAACGGGAACTTGCGCAGGTAGCTGAGCGAGGAATAGCCCGTTCCGAAATCGTCGAGCGACACGGTTGCTCCAAGGTCGTGCAGGGCATGCATGACGCTGAGGCTGTCCTCGGCGCCGTCAAACAGCGCCGTCTCGGTGATCTCGAAATCGACCCGCCGGGGATCAACGCCCGTCTGCGCCAGCGCATGCGTCACGATCATCGTCAGCGACCGGTTCTGCACCTGCAAGGGCGAGAGGTTTATGCAGACGCGCAGCGACGGATCCCAGGTTGAGGCTTCCGCCAGCGCCTCGCGGATGATCCAGTTGCCCACCTGCCAGATCATGCCCGTCTTTTCGAGGATTGGCACGAATTCCACCGGGCTTACCGGGCCGCGCTTCGGATGGTTCCAGCGGATCAGCGTCTCATAGGCGCGCACTTCGCCGGACTTGGCGTCCACGATGGGTTGGTAATGCAGGCAGAACTCGTTGTTGGCCAGCGCGCCGCGAAGGTCCGATTCCATCAACGTGCGCCGGCGCACGACATCGTTCATGCTCGATTCGAAGAACTGCGCCGCCGCGCGTCCGCCGTCCTTGGCCGCCATCAGCGCCATGTCGGCGAACCGGAACAGCTCGTTTGCATCACCCGAATGATCCGGAAACAGGGCAATCCCGACACTGACGGTCGTCTGCACACTTTCGGTCTCGGTGAAGATCGGCTGCGTCATCTCTTCCTGGATCGTCAGGGCGAGCGCCATCGCCTCTCCCGGTCCGGAAATGTTGCGCTGGAGGATCACGAACTCATCGCCGCCAAAGCGGGCGACGATATCATTTGGTCCGATCGCCTTCAGGATGCGTTGCGCGCCGGCCTGCAGCACGGCGTTGCCGATCGCATGTCCGTGTACGTCGTTGATCGTCTTGAACCGGTCGAAGTCGATGCAGTGAAGGGCGAATATCTCGGACCGGTCGGCAAAGGCACTGGCCGCGGCCTGCAGGGCTTCGAGCAATACATGCTGCTTGGGAACGCCGGTCAGCGAATCGTGGTGTGCGAGAAATTCGATCTTCTTCTCGGCCGAGCGCTTTTCCGTGATGTCGGTACCGACACCGCGGTAGCCTTCGAACCCGCCAAGGTCGTTGAACACCGGCTTGGCCGACATCTCCCACCAGACCGTACCGCCCGGCTGCTTCACCGGCAGGCGGATCTCACGGAAGGAGTCGTGCGCTTCAAGCGCTTCGGCGAGGCGCGCCAGTTCGGTCCGCGCTTCCGGAACGTCCTTGTCGAAGAAATTCAGCATCGGCGCGCCGTCGAGCATTTCGACCGGCATGCCTGTGCGTTCGGAAAGGTGCTTTGACGGACGTGTCAGGCGCAGCTCGGAATCCAGCTCCCACAGGCAGTCGGAGGACGATTCGCCAAACTCGTTGAGCAGCAGGCTGATGACCGCATTGTTCTCCTCCAGCTCCCGCGTCTGGTCGCGCAGCTTCACGCGCTGCAGCCAGGAGCGCACATGGCTCGCATAGTTCCAGGACGTAGCCTTGATCATCACGATGGTGAAGATTCCCAGAAGCAACAGCAGCCAGAGCTGGGCCGGACCGCTGCCCGAGCGAAGTATGCCCAAGGCCGTACCGAAAGACAGGGAGGCGACAAACGGGATCGCAGCGGCCGGCAAGGTCGACAGCACGAAGGCGGCGCCCGTCATCATCCCGGCGCACACCCAGAGCACGATGGCAAGGTCGAAACCGCTCAGTACAGGGATGAACAGGACCGGAAAGATCGACCAGGCGAGGCCGAGCAGAGTCGACTCGACGATCGGCCGGTAGAGCTCGCTCGCGGTGCGTGGCCGCGGCTCGCTCTTGTGGCGGATCACACGGTAGCTGGCATGAAAGCCGAGCAGTCCCATGAGCGCCATCAGCGTGCCCCAGAGCCACAAGGCCTGCGACGGCGCATGAAACGCGAGGTAGGTGAAAACCAGCGACGCATTGGCCGAACTGGAAGTCAGCCCGAAAGGCAGCAATTCGCGAAAGGTATAGAGCTGCTTGCCGCGGATGAACGCGGCGTGCTCAACCTTGAGGTTGGACAGGCGCAGGCGCTCTTCGCGCGCTTCTTTCCGCCAGAGATTCAAGTGCCCGGCCTCCCTGCCGCGCGACGTCGCCATATCGCTGGCTGGCACCGGTATCAGAGGCGCTCGAAAATTCGTTTAAGCCGATCGGTGAAACTTCTCGCATCCAGCCTCCCCGCGCGCTTTTCAGTCGCCTGACCGACAAAAAAGGAGGGAAAAGCATATCCCCTCCCTCCTTCGATAGTAAACACGGTCAGTCGTCCGCGAGCTTGCCGATCCGGTCCTGTGCATCCGTCAGGATGTCGGCGATCGCCTTGCGGCGCTTGCCGTCTTCGGGACGTTCCCGGTAAGCCGAGATCACCGCGTGCCGCAACCGGCGCATGGCGCCGCGAACGTCTTCGGGGTCTTCAGGGGCATCGCTCGCCTGGAGCGCACCGAGCCGCGCATTGATCTGCGCGAGGTGCTCTGCCTGGGCCGCGAGTTCCGCCTCCCCTTCCGGCGTGATGCGGAAACTGCGGCGCGAGCCTTCGGTCTCCGCCGCCGCCCAACCGAGGTCGAGCAGCGTCTCCAGCGCCGGATAGATGACGCCCGGGCTTGGCACATAGGCGCCGCCGGTACGGCTTTCGATCTCGCGGATCAGGTCGTACCCATGGCGCGGCGCCTCCGCGGTCAACTGCAGCAGCAGCAGGCGCAGGTGGCCATGGTCGAGCGCCCGGCGGTTACCGCCCCGGCCATGCCGATGCCCTCTGCCATGCCCGCGTGCGTGGCGCATATGCCAGCCCTCCCGGCCTTCGCCGACGAAAATGCGGATCGAGGATCCGCCGTGATGATGATGCTTGCGATACATGAAGTTCACTCCTTTCGATATATCGGAAACGCATATTGTTCCGATATATCGAAATGACAAGAATCGATATATCTAAAATATCAGATCGCCGGCCCGGCGCCGCCGCGCGCAACGCCATTCCACACCCCAGTCAGGTCTGCGCTGTTTGCGAATCCCCCGCTGCCCATTAGGTATGTTCCATGTTCCGCCGGTTCCTCCTGGCGGCCCTAGCGGCCGTCCTGTCTGCCTGCACCCAGGCCAGTGAAGGTCCGTGCGAGACGGTCACCTATGAAAGTACGCCCTACCTGGTCTGCAGCTTCGACACGCAGACGGACGATATCCGCCTGTTCCTGCGCGACGATACCGGCGCGCCGTTTGGCCAGTTCGACCGGCTCGCGAACTACGTCGCCGGCAAGGGCGGCAGCCTCGTCTTCGCGATGAACGCCGGCATGTACCATGAGGACCGCCGCCCGGTCGGCCTCTATGTCGAGGAAGAACAGTCCGAGATGGGCCTCGTCACCAATGCCGGCCCCGGCAATTTCGGCATGCTCCCGAACGGCGTCTTCTGGATCGATGACGGCGAGGCCGGCGTGACCGAAACCCTTGCTTACGCGGAGCGCTTCAAGGACGACCCGCCCCGCTTCGCGACCCAGTCCGGCCCGATGCTCGTCGTCGACGGCGAGTTGCACCCGGTGCTCAATCCGGATGGCACCAGCGTGCGCCGCCGCAACGGCGTCGGCGTCAGCGCCGACGGTCACCGCGTCGTCTTCGTCATTTCGGATGCGGCCGTGAACTTCCACACCTTCGCCCGCCTGTTCCGCGACGAGCTGGACGTGCCGAACGCGCTTTATCTCGATGGCGCCGTCTCCAAGGTCTATGCGCCCTCGCTCGAGCGCAACGAGTCCGGCCTCGACATGGGCCCCATCGTTGGCGTCGTCCGTCCCAACCTCAAGCCATGAAGGCGCTGAAGCTCTCGCCCGAACGCCGCCAGCGCCTGATCGATCATGTGCGCAAGATGTTCGCGGAAGACTTCGACGAATCCCTCAGCGACTTCCGCGCCGGCGAACTCGTCGACCGCATGGTCGCCCTGATCGGCCCAGGCGTCTACAACCAGGCCGTAGAGGATGTGCGCGCGCATCTTCAGGGCCGCCTCGACGATCTCGGCGGCGAAGTCTACGTCGACGACCCGGCCTGACCCCTTAGCCGCGCTCAACAGGCCCCTTAGTCCGTTGCGCGCGGCCGTGTGAACCCCTACCTGCGAGGCTCGCAAGCCGAGGAGATCGTGCCCATGTCCATCAAACTGTTCGGCCTGAAGAACTGCGACACCTGCAAGAAGGCGGTGAAGGAAATCGAAGCCTCCGGCGAGACGTGCGAGGTTGTCGACATCCGCGCCGAGGCCGACTTGCCCTCCCTCCTGCCCCGCTGGATTGCGGCGGCCGGCGAGAAGCTCGTCAACCGCAGCTCGACCACCTGGCGCGGTCTCTCCGACGAAGACAAAGCCCGCGCCTCCGGCTCCAGCCTTGAAGGCCTCCTGCTCGGCAACCCGACCCTGATCAAACGCCCCGTCATCGAAGCGGACGGCGAAATCTTCATCGGCTGGACCGCCGAGACAAAGGCGCGCCTCGGCTAGACGGCCCGTCTGTCATCCCGGCGAAAGCCGGGACACAGGATCACAAACGACGGAAATCGGAATCGCAGGCGTTGAACCCCGGAAACGCCTCCCGGAGTCTGACCCATGCTGCGCCGCCTTTTTCTCGCTGCCCTCGCCCTGATCGCGCTCGCCTCGCCCGCCTTCGCCGCGCCCGAAACGCTGACCGTCAAGGCCGGCAAGACCGACCGCGAACTGATCCTGTACGCCCCGGCGAAAGCCAAAGGCCCCGTGCCGCTCGTCATGGTGTTCCATGGCGGCGGCGGCGGCGACGACTGGATGGCAAACAAATCGCGCGAGCTCACCCGCACGCTCAATGATGCCGGCTACGCCGTCGCTTACATGAACGGTTCGGCCCGCCGCGACGGCGAAAAGCTGCGCACCTGGAACGCCGTCCATTGCTGCGCCTATGCCCAGCGACAGAAGGTCAACGAGGCTGCCTATGCCGACGCCGCCGTCGAGGCGATCGACAAGAAAATCGGTATCGACCGTTCACGGATCTTCCTCACCGGTCACTCGAATGGCGCCATGCTCTCCTGGCGCCTCGCCGGCCAGATGAAAGTCACCCCCCGCGCCATCGCCCCGATCAGCGGCGCCATCTTCGCCGACCAGCCCGACGTGCCGGATCGCACCTCCGTGTTCATGTACCACGCCAAGGATGATGAGGTTCTGAGCTTCGATGGCAACCCGGACGACAAGGCCGAACGCTGGCGCACCGCACCGCATCTCGGCTTCCTCAAGGCCGAAGCGAAAGTCTCCGAACTAAAATCCTGCGGCCCGGCCGCGCCCCTGCCCGCGCCATCTGGCCTCACCGCCACCACGCGCAGCTGCGCCGGCGGATCCGAACTGGTCGCCACCGCGGCAGACACAGGCGGCCACGAATGGCCGTCCCGTCCGCAGACCGACTACCGGATCGAGGCCGAACTGCTGGCCTTCTTCGAACGCCAGCGCTGAAGGTTTGTCTCCGTAGAAACCCTGTTGCCGCCCCGGACCGTGCCGCGCTAGCTTTGCGCCGCATCTGACCTCCCGGAGACTTCATGCGCGCCCGCCTCCTGCTGCCTGTATTGGCCGCGGCTACCTGCCTTTCCCTTGCCGCCCTCACCACCCCCGGCCGCGCCGACACGCCGCCTGTCGCTTGGACGCAGGACGACATGAACGCCTGCCGCGAATACACCTATGCACACTTCCTGAACCTGCGCGGCGGCAAGGGTGCGAAGACCTTCGATGACGCCTCTCTCTGGTGGTCGGACCAGGCCAGCCGCAAGGGCTTGGTCAAGTTCGATCCGGATGCCAGCGAGGTCCTCGGCCTGTTCACGGAAAAGGAACTCGCCAACCCCGCCAAACTCTGTGTCTCCGCCGCGAGCGGCAAGAAAAACATCGACCTCTCGAAGGGAACGGCCTTGATGCTGGCGCGCTACGCCGAGGCCCACCCGGCGCCCCCGCCGTCTGCAGCGCCGCCGGCCGACACGGCGCCTCCTGCGCCCAAGCGCATCTGGACGTCCGCGGAAATCTACCCCGACCCACGCCCCGGAACAGAAGACCGGATCGACTGCCGTGTCGCGCTCGCCCTGGCCTGGGGCTATGCCACGGGCGAGGCCAGCGAACGCTACCTGCAGGCCTTCCTCGCGACCGACTCTTCGCTGACCGAAGGCACTGAACTCTTCGATGCGCGTGCCAACCACTACAATGACAGGATCGGCAAGGACGGCCTCACCGCAATGGCCGACCGCTGCATCGCCACGGCCAACGGCGGCGTCGCCGAGATCAACCCGCAGCGCGCCCAATTGATGGGCCCGGAACGCTACGCCCTGTACCTGTCGAATGCGGCCACCGCGTCCCGCGCCGCAGATGAATCCCGCGCCCGCGAACAGGCCGAGCGCGAGCTGGGCGACCTTTATGCCCGCTGCGACACCGCCGCAGCTGCCGGCCTCGAGCGCGCGGGCGGCAATATGGCCGAAGCCCACCGCATGGCCCTGAATTGGGCCGCCACCGGCCGCTATGGCACCAACTACGCCGTCGAGCCGTTCAAGCGCGGTTGCGGCAATGTGCGCGATACCTTTGCGACCCTGAACAACATGCAGTGTCCGGACGAATTCTTCAACGAGGTCCAGTCATTCTACGACCAGTTCGTCCTCGATCTCGGCACCGGCACGCTCTACTGCGAGCCATAGGGGGCGCGCCGCTTAATTCTCGTCGTCGGGCCCGTCGGCAATGTCGCGGGCCACTTCGTCAGTCTTGTCGGCCACGTCCTCGGCCGCGCTGCCGACTTCCTCCGCGGTGACGCCCATCCACCGGTCCATCACGGCGCCCGCCACCGCGAACGAACCGTAGGTCAGCCGCATGGCGACCATGCTGACGAAGAACAGCACGAGGACGAGGGTGACGACGGCGTGCAGGAATCTCATGGCGGAGCTCCTTTCGAGAAGTTCATGCCACCGCAACGCCTCGCCTGGCGCCGGGGTTCCCGTATCAGGTCCGCGCGTCGAACGCCGCGCGCGACGCCTCGATCTCCGCGAGATGGCGCTCGGCCCAGACCCAGACGCCGCAGAACGCTGCGCTGAGGCTCTCGCCCCGCGGCGTCAGCGCATACTCCACCTTTGGCGGCACCACCGCATAGACCGTGCGCGTCACCAGCCCGTCGCGCTCCATCAGCCGCAGCGTCTGCGTCAGCATCTTCTGGCTGATGCCGTCCACCTTCCGGCCAATTTCGGAGAAGCGCATCACGCCGCCCTCCTGCAGCACTTCCAGCATCAGCATTGTCCACTTGTCCGCCACCCGCCCGATCAGCTCGTTGACCAGCGCATCGACGCGCGGGTCCGACTCCGGTGACGGCGCATCCAGATGCGCCTCCGCCTCGGCAACCTGCTCAGCTGAAAACGTTTTCGCGCGCGCCATCGCCCACACTCTCTTTCCGGTAAGTATAATTCTTTCGGGTGCCTTCTTTCATCAGGAGAGCACACTCCCATCTTCCGCTCAACACCGCAGCCAAGGAGAACTCCCCATGAAAATGACCGGCAACACCATCCTCATCACCGGCGGCGGCTCCGGCATCGGCCGCGAGCTTGCCCGCGAATTCCACGCCCTCGGCAACACTGTCATCGTCGCCGGGCGCACGCTCAAATCGCTCGAGGAGACCATCGACGGCCGCTCCGGCTTGCACGCCCGCACACTCGACGCCGCCGACGCCGCTGATATCCAGCGCTTCGCCGCCGAACTGGCGCGCGACTTCCCCGCCCTCAACGTCCTCATCAACAATGCCGGCATCATGGCGCGCGAGGACCTGCTCGCCGACCCCGTCGACCTCGCCGTCGCCGAAGCCATCGTCGCCACCAATATCCTCGGCCCCATCCGCCTCACCGCCGCCCTGCTCCCCCACCTGCGCAAGCAATCCGCCGCCGCCGTGATGAACGTCACCTCCGGCCTCGCCTTCGTCCCGCTGACGGCGACGCCCACCTACAGCGCCTCGAAGGCTGCCCTCCATTCCTGGACACAATCGCTCCGCTACGTCCTGCGGGACACCTCCGTCGAGGTGATCGAGATCGCCCCGCCCGGCGTGCAGACCGAACTCACCCCCGGCCAGTCGAAGCGCAGCCAGTACATGCCGCTGAAGGACTATATCACCGAGACGATGGCGAACTTCACCCCCCTGCCGGAGACGAAGGAAAACCTGACAGGCCAGGTGAAATTCCTCCGCAACGCCGAAGCCGAAGGCCGCTTCGACGCGACCTTCAAGATGCTCAACGAGAACTACCAGGGCTGACGCGGCCTGCCCGGCCGGCGCCCCCTAGGCGCGCCGGCCAAAACCGCCTAGACTGCATCGCATCCGAGGGGTGTCCGGCATGGTGCCGGGCTGAGAGTTACCCTTTGAACCTGATCCGGGTCATGCCGGCGCGAGGGACGGAGAATTTGTGGGCTGCCTGACAGATCCAAAGATGAACGCGTATTTCTCGCAGCTCCTCGGAGCCGGCGAAGAAATCCTCTGGTTTCAGGAACGCAGGTTTGGATCGCCGGATATCACGTATTTCGCCTTCTCGTGTTTGGGCATTTCAATTCTCTGGTCAGCAATCATTCTGCTGGGTTTCTTGATCGGGCTCTCAATTGGAACGCCTGCTTCCCATCCATGGTGGGTATGGGCTTGGAGTGTGATCGTCATTGGCGCAGTGACTCTGCTTCCCGTTTTGGGATCGCTTGAGCTCCTGAAAGCGCTGAAGAACTCCGTTCACGTGCTGACCCAGAAGCGGTTGATTCTGACGAACACGAGATGGCGCAACTACAGCCTGAAAATTGGCCCGATAGACAACTTGCGTTTGGAACGACGCCAGAACGGCCAATCCAACGTGCTGTTAAAATCCAGTCCGTCTGCCGCGGGGCTTCCCTCCCTGCTACCTTTCATGAACCGGACAATTCTTTCGAACATCAAGAACCCTGATCTGTTTGCTTCTGTGTTGGCGAAACACGGTCGGCAGGCTCATTCCAATTGCGGAGCACTCAAATGAACAAGCCGACCAACCCCGCCGAGTTCACCCCGCCGACCGTCACGACCGGTCCCCTGCCCGCGAGCCGCAAGGTCTACACGACCCCTGCGCCCGGCGTGTCCGTCCCCCACCGCGAGATCGACCTTCATCCGTCTGCGAACGAACCGCCGCTGCCGGTCTATGACACCTCCGGCCCCTACACCGACCCCGCCGTCACCATCGACGTCGAGAAGGGCCTCGCCCGCACGCGCCGCGACTGGGTGCTCGAGCGCGGCGGCGTCGAGGAATACGACGGCCGCGATGTGAAGCCGGAAGACAATGGCGGCGCCACCGGCAAGTATCTCGCCCGCGAGTTCCCTGTGAAGCACCGCCCCCTGCGCGGCATGGCCCGCATCCAGAAAGTCGAATGCGCCTCCTCGCCCTGCGCGATGGACCTCGACCCGCCGGTCAATGCCGAGGGGAGGCCCCTCGTCACCCAATACGAATTCGCGAAAGCCGGCGTCATCACGAAGGAAATGATCTACGTCGCCGAGCGCGAAAACCTTGGCCGCCGCGAAGCCCTCGCCACCGCCGCCGCCACAATCGCGCAGGGCAATTCCTTCGGCGCCGACATCCCGGAACACATCACCCCCGAATTCGTCCGTTCAGAGATCGCCCGCGGCCGCGCCATCATCCCGGCCAACATCAACCATGCCGAACTCGAGCCGCAGATCATCGGCCGCAACTTCCTCGTCAAGATCAACGCCAATATCGGCAACTCCGCCGTCGCCTCCTCCATCGAGGAGGAAGTGGAGAAAATGGTCTGGGCCATCCGCTGGGGCGCCGACAATGTGATGGACCTCTCGACGGGGCGCAACATCCACAACACCCGCGAATGGATCATCCGCAACTCCCCCGTCCCCATCGGCACCGTGCCGATCTATCAGGCGCTCGAAAAAGTGAACGGCGTCGCCGAAGATCTCACCTGGGAGGTCTACCGCGACACCCTCATCGAGCAATGCGAACAGGGCGTCGATTATTTCACCATCCATGCCGGCGTCCGCCTCGCCTATATCCACCTCACCGCCAAGCGCGTCTGCGGCATCGTCTCGCGCGGCGGCTCGATCATGGCGAAATGGATGCTCGCCCACCACCGCGAATCGTTCCTGTACGAACATTTCGGCGAAATCTGCGACATCATGCGGACCTATGACGTCTCCTTCTCCCTCGGCGACGGCCTGCGCCCCGGCGCCATCGCCGACGCCAACGACGCCGCCCAGTTCGCCGAACTCGAAACCCTCGGTGAACTGACGAAAGTCGCCCACGCCAAAGGCTGCCAGGTGATGATCGAAGGCCCCGGCCATGTGCCGATGCACAAGATCAAGGTGAACATGGACAAGCAGCTCGCCCTCTGCGGCGAGGCGCCTTTCTACACGCTCGGCCCCCTCGTCACCGACATCGCCCCCGGCTACGACCACATCACCTCCGGCATCGGCGCCGCCATGATCGGCTGGTTCGGCACCTCCATGCTCTGCTATGTCACGCCGAAGGAACACCTCGGCCTGCCGGACCGCAACGATGTGAAAGTCGGCGTCATCACCTACCGCATCGCCGCCCACGCCGCCGACCTCGCCAAGGGCCACCCCGCCGCCCAGCTGCGCGACGACGCGCTCTCCCGCGCCCGTTTCGAATTCCGCTGGGAAGACCAGTTCAACCTCGCCCTCGACCCCGAAACCGCCCGCGACTTCCACGACCAGACCCTGCCGAAAGACGCGCATAAAGTGGCCCACTTCTGCTCCATGTGCGGCCCGAAATTCTGCAGCATGAAAATCACCGCCGAAGTCCGCGACTACGCCGCCGGCATGACCGAAAACGAACGCCTGAGCCTCGAACGGCAGGCCGCCGAAGCAAAGCGAGGCATGGAAGAGAAGTCCAAGGAGTTCATGGACAAGGGCGGCGAGATTTATCTGTCCGCAGACGGACGGAAGAGAGAGGCGATTGATTGAGTTGGCAGAGCTACAGCCACGAGAATTGACAGTTACAGATAGCTTTTAAGCGATCTGCTCGAACTCCGACTATGGGAAACTCTTCGAAGGTCAATCTTGCCCGCTGTGTTCAAACCCTGCTTCCACTTTCGTCGGGTCCAGTAGATGCCGTCAGCTTTTTCCAAATCATGGTCATGGAATTCGAGTTCTGCCGCTCCCAAGTGAACTGAATCGTCGGACGACTGCGGGTCGGACACCTCTTGGAGGTAAACATAGACAAGCCTTACCTGATCGTCCGGGCAACGAATTGGGCGCGCAGTTAGAGACTTCGAATGGCTCCGGGTCTGCTCACTGTACGCATTGATACGAACCGAGAAAAAAGACGCGCGAATTTCAAGGACGATCCGACCTTCTTGTTCCGCAATGCGATCTAGATCGGCTGCCTCAATGGCGCCTTGTGACTGCGCCAGTTCACTCATCATTTGAATTTTTGGCCAGTTAGAACTCCATGTTCCGACCCAAACTCCATTTATGTCGGGGAAGACCCACCGGTTTAGCGCGGGCACCGTTCGCCAAACGAAGCGCCATGGCGATAGGTGCCAATGTTTGCCAACACTAAGCGTTACGCAGGCGATCAAGGCTGCCGCCCCCAAAGAGGCAACGCGCCAATCCGAGAGACTTAAGTTCAACTTTTCCGATGAGCTGAAAAGAGCGACAGAAAACAGCAGGATCAGTGTCATTGCAAACACCCAAGCTTTGCGGTCGAACAGCGGATACATGGCGTTCTCCATTTGATCTTGCTTATTGGCACTCGGTAGTATACAGTGCCAATCAAGATGTGGTAGTAGATTACCTTAGGTGAGGTCGCATTATGTTCGATTTTTCAAAGAATCTGAAGATTTTTCATGATGAATATGTACGTCTGACAAACGCGCAGCGCGCCGAAATGCGTCGCCGGAGGCAGGCCAACCACAAGCGCGTTTGCGACGGGCTCGACGAATTAAAGAAACCCGCTTTGGTGGATACGATCAACCAAGGAGGGTATGCCCAAAAGACGATGGTGCAACCGCCAGAAGGCGACTTTGAGACGCTCTACGACATCGATATGGGCCTAGTTTTCGAGAACGCCGACTCTGCAAGCGCAAAGACAACCAGGGGCTGGGTCCGAGACGCGATCGCTGAAAAAGCGACAAACTTAAAGTATGATCCCGAATGCAAACCCAAGTGCGTTCGCGTGGTTTATGCAGATGGCTACCAATGCGACTTTCCAGTTTTTCGAAGGACTCAGAGCGGCGAAAACTGGAAGTACGAACTCTCAGCCTCAGACGAATGGGTCGAGTCTGATCCGACATCCATGAATCAGTGGATTGAAAAGCAAATCGAAGATCTCAGTCCAGATTCGGATGATGGCTACCAGCTTCGCCGCATCATCCGATTTGTGAAGTACATCGCAAAAGTCCGGTCTTTCCACTCGTCGAAGAAACATCCAAGTGGCCTGCTTGCGACCGCTCTCGCCATTGAGAGCTATAAAGCCGAAGCGGGCCGAGACGATTGGTCTCTACGGGAAACGATTAGGAGCATCAGTCAGCGGAGCTCTCTGTCTCCAGTTTACGCAAACGGCGTCAAAATTTCTGATGACAACGATGTTGTCCGACTCGAGCGTTTTATCGAAGACGCAAAGAAAATGCTTGAGCACCTCGATGGACTTGATGCGGACGATGTTGATGACTCATCTGCGCGTTGGGCTTGGAAGAAAGTGTTTCGGCATTCGTATTTTGAAGAGCCCAAAAAGGAAACCAAGTCTGCAGTTCCATTGAAGGGGAGTTCAGACAGTGCTCTCGACCGGCTGAAAGAAGAGGCTAGAGAAAGGCAAAGTTCTGGATTACGCAGTTCGCCGTGGAGTCGTTAAACACTCAGTTCGACAATGGTTACGTTGGAAGAGATAGCGGAGTTTCTCAATGCCGAGCAGCCGAACCTAACGCTAGCCCGCTCAGACAATGGCTTCCGCATGTTTGGGACGTTCGTGGTCTATGCAAAAGGCATCCCGTCCGATCAGTTTGAAGTTCAAATCTTCGTTACAGAAAATTTCCCGGAAGAGGAGGCGAAGGTTTTTGAAACTGCCGGCCGAATTCCTCGAACGCCAGCAAGGCACATGAATGGAGACAACGGCGAATGTTGCATAACGGTTTGGGAAGCATGGCTTGCCGAGACGGACGACAGATCGTTTGCCGGTTTCATGAACGGACCAGTATCAGACTATTTTCTGGGCCAAGCGTTGGTCGATAGAGGCGAAGACTGGCCGTTCGGTGAACTGCCGCACGGAATGAAAGGCGTTATCGTCGCGTTTGCGAAAGTTTTGGGTATCTCGAAGTCCGAACAAGGAGTGGTGCGATATCTGACAATACTTTCCTACCCACACATTAAAGGGCATTTTTCTTGCCCTTGCGGATCTGAACTGCCACTCAGAAAATGTCACGGGTTGGACGTGGAAGCGTTGTCGTCGAAGATCGATTTCAAGCTCGCGAGGCAAATGCTTCGCCGCCTAAAAGCCTCCTAGACCACCAACCCTCCCGCCCCCAGCGCCGCCACGATCGAGATCATGAAGATCACCGGAAACCGCCCAGCAAACGTAGGGTGGGTTGAGCGGAGCGATACCCACCTTTGTTGCTTGGCGCGGTGGGTATCGCTCCGCTCAACCCACCCTACACATTCGCCCACAATCCCGCCGCCCGCCCCGTGTCATCCCGGCGAACGCCGGGACCCAGCGCACAAAGAAACCGGCGCCCTTCTCCGCAGGGGTCTGCGGCAACATCGCGCCCGGATTTTGTCGCGTTCAAATGCCCTTGCGCAACAAAAACCGGCCCCCTGACCCCGCGCCCGCAAATTATTTTCCGCTCGTCCCGGCGAACGCCGGGGCCCGGAAAAATCAAGCTGCGCCAAGCTTCTGCCGGGTCCCGGCCTGCGCCGGGATGACAGATCCGGGGGCGCGGACCCAAGAAAAAACAGCCGCGCCAATCCGGCCGGGTACCGCGCCGGTGTAATCTCCCCTCATCCTTCCTGAAGGAGCCGGGCCGGTACCGTTCGGTTTCAGGAGGGACGCCCCGGAGGATGGGGGCTGGCGGGAGGTAACGGCCCGCCGGCACCCTAGGGACGTTGATCCAGGCGAGCCGGTTCAAAAGCCGGTGGAGAATCCCGACTGGCCCGCCCTGCGCGTGCGCAGGGCCTCGTAATCGAGGTAAGGGGTCAAGGCCTGGCAGCGCCGAAGTCATCCCGAGAATTGCCCGAAATTCCGGGGGCGCGCGGCGGACGAGTGGCGTCCAAAGCCAAACACCTTTCTTTCCCGGACGTCTGGCGCGTCCGCCGCGTGCGGCTCCATATCATCCGTACCCGGACGGCTCCGCCGGTCCGGCGCGCGGCGCTATTCCGTGGGGCCGGTGTTCCAGGTGTCCCACTGCATCTTCCAGGCGCCGTCCTCGTAGGCATAGAGCAGCGTCGCCTTGCCGCCGCCGGCCACCGTGCCGTCATCCGTGTAGAGCGTCACATGGCTGCGCTCGGTGATGTAGCCCGGCCCCGCCGCAATCGCCTCGACCGTCGTCAGCTTCACGGTGCCGAGCGCGGCAACCGCCCCGCCCCAATAGGCCGCAATCGCTTCGCGGCCGACCTGGTCCGGCGCATCCGGCGGGATGACCCGCGCGGTCGCCGTGTAGAGCGCCGCGAGGCCCGCCGCATCGTTGGCCGCAAACCGCTTCTCGAACTCGGCATTCGCCGCCTCGACAATCGCCTTCGCCTCGGCATTCGTCATCATCGGCGCGGCATACTCCTCCTGCACGTCCACCGACACACAGCCTGCCAGCGCCAGCGCGCCGAGGCCCATCAACATTGTCCGCATTCGTCCCTCCCAAGGATCAAGGCTGCCACGATCTGCCTGTTCCAGCCGCCTGTCAAACGCCCGCCGGCTCGCCTTCCGGCCGGCGCACATTGGCGCCAAGGATGCCGTTCGCCCGGCGCGCCTTGACGCATTCGAAGCTGCCCGCCCGGAAGGCCCGGCAGGCTTCGGGCCGCTCCTGATAGACGCCGCAGACGGCCTTGCCGCCCGACAGGTCGAGGTGCACGCAGCGCCCGCAGGAGAAATCCACATAGGTGCGCCCGTCCTGCGTGAACAGGCTCTCCGGCGGCAGGGTGCGGCCCGCGTCCCAGGCCAGCAGCTGAAGGTAATTCGGGTTGCGGCTGAAACAGCACGCGCCGCAGGACACACAGTCGAACGACACATCTTGCATGGGAGGAAAGGCCGGCTCCGCCGCCCGTTTGTGCCCATCGCAGCGGTCGGCGGCGGCGGCGTGTTACTGCGCCGCGATTGTTCCCGCAAGCCCTGCGGGCGGCGTCACTTCTCGCCCGGCTTTTTCGCCGCCTGCCGCACGAACCATACCGTGATGGCCAGCACCACCAGTACCAACGCCCCGAAGCCGCCCAGCGCCGCCAGCGCCAGCGAATCCACGGTCATCCCCCCAATCGACATCATCGAGTCGCCCTCCTAGTCGGCCGCAGCCTTCAGCCGCGCATAGATCTCGTCCTTCAGCGCGAGGCGCTTGCGGCGCAGCGCTGTCTCGAACTGCTCGCTCGCCGGTTCCACGTTCGTCTCGATACGGTGTATCTGCCGGTTCAAGGTCTCGTAGAGGTCGGCCAGTCTTGCAAAGTGGGCGTCGGCGCCGTGCAGCGCGCGCAGGCGTTCGGTGGATTCTGGAAACTCATCAGTGAGCCTGTGGGGCACATGGGTCATGGTCGGTCGCTCCGGCTGCTACAATCTGATCCTGCAAGCGAAGCGCGCCTTGCGCCATCGGGGCAAATACTTACGTGTGGCTGCCCGGAGTACCCCGCCGCTCGTCGTCGCCCACATCGGAAAGGGCAGCCTTGAGGCGTGCGTGCAGTTCGGATTGCAGCATCTGCCGCTTACGGCGAAGAACTGCGTCGAGCGCGGCAGAAGCCGGATCGTTGCCCGTCAGGCCCGCTTCGATCTGACGGTTCACCTCCTCGTATTGCTCCGACAGCTGAACGAAATGCGGGTCAGCAGCAAAGAGCTCTCGCAGCCTCTCTGCAGCTTCAGGATCGTCCGCGTTGAGAACCGGCCAGTGCCCTGGCATGGAGGTCACCGTTCTTGAGCAACCACCACACCCTAGCAGTGCGCGAGGCCCGGCGCGATACGGACAAGTCCCTACGCGATAGGGAAAACCCCTGCCCGGCTGATGGACGATGCCACCTTGTGGCCGAGCACGCCTTCCAGCCACTTTGCCGTCTCGATCATCCGACCAAGGTCGATGCCGGTATCATAGCCGGCCCGCTCCAGCATCCAGACGACATCCTCGGTTGCCACATTGCCCGTGGCGGCCGGCGCGAACGGGCAGCCGCCAATCCCGCCGCAGCTGGAATCGATGACATCGACGCCCACTTCCACGGCTGCAAACACGTTGGCGAGGCCCGCGCCGCGCGTGTCATGGAAGTGCATCCGCAATGTCACGTCCGGCGCCTCGATCCGCACACGGTCGATGGCGCGCCGCACGTGCCACGGCGTTGCCGCGCCGATCGTGTCGCCGAGGGCAAGCTCGGCGATGCCGGCGCGCTGCGCCTGCGCAGCAAGATTGCCCACAACGGCAATGTCCACGTCGCCGTCATACGGATCGCCAAATGCCACCGAGATCGTTGCCGACAACGGAATACCGGCCTCGTGCACAAGGGGCGCGCACGTCGCGAGCATGTCGGCGCTGTCCTGCGGGCTCATGCCCTGGTTCTTGCGCCCGAACGTCTCGCTGGCCACCAGCACGAAATTGATCTCGTCTGCCTTCGCCTCGATCGCCCGGCGCACGCCCGTCTCGTTCAGCGCCAACGCGATATGCCTGGTGCGTCCGCCCCGCGTCAGTCCGGCAAACACTGCCGGCGAATCGGCCATCTTTGGCACGGCCTTGGGCGACACGAAGCTGCCCGACTCCATCCGCGTCACGCCCGCAGCTTCCAGCCGCGCGATGAACTCCAGCTTCTGCTCGACTGTCAGGTTCGCCGGGTCGTTCTGCAACCCGTCGCGGGGACCGACTTCGACAATGTGGATCTTCTGCATACGTCCTATTTTCCCGTGAAGGCAGGGGCGCGCCGCTCGACGAAGCTCGCCACCCCTTCCTTGAAATCATGGGTGGCGAAGCTGGCTTCCATCTCCCTGTCCGCCGTCGATAGCGAGTCGGCATAGGACTGGAAATAGCTCTCGCGGATCTGACGCTTCATGATCGCCACCGAGCGCGGCGACACCTGCGTCGCAAGATGATTGGCGAGGTCATAGACGAACGGCATCAGCTCTTCCGGCGCCAGCGCCCGGTTGACGAGACCCAGCTTCTCCGCTTCGGCGCCGGAGAACTTCCGAGCGGTGAACAGCAGGTCGAGCGCATTGGCCTCGCCGACAAGCCGCGGCAGCTGCCAGGCGATGCCATGCTCGGCAATCAGCCCGCGCTGCGAGAAGGCGGTCGTGAACTTCGCATCCGCTGCCGCATAGCGCATGTCGGCGAAGAGGGTGAGAATCAGGCCGATGCCGGCGCACGGACCATTGATCGCCGCGATGATCGGCTTCGGACAGGCGAACATGTGGCCGAACCGGCCGGGAAACGTCTGTTCCAGCGCGCTGACGGTCTTCGGCTTCAGGTCCGGCGTCCGCTCGCTATAGGTCGCCCCGGCATTCGCCTGGATCGACTGCAGGCCGTTCATATCGGCTCCGGCGCAGAAGCCGCGCCCCGCTCCGGTGAGGATGATGCAGCGCACGGCATCGTCGGTGCCCGCGGCCCGGATGGCGGTCTCCACCTCGGTCTGCATGATGCCCGTCCAGGCGTTAAGCCGATCGGGCCGGTTCAGCGTGATCGTCAGCACCCCGTCCTTCGTCGCGGCAAGAATTTCGCGGTACTGGGCCATCTCTCGTCTCCTCGGATTTGTCTTCACTCGACTATAGCGCCCTTTGCCCGCGCTTGTCAGCCGCCCGCGCCGCCGCTTGACCCGCCGGGAAGCGGCTCCTACGCCTCATGTCCATGACCGACTTTGCCCCTCCCCTCCCCGGCGCCGCCCAGGACGAGACCATTGAGCTGCGCCCGAAATTCGACGCCGCCGGCCTGATCGCCGCCATCGCGCAGGACGCCGCCACGGGCGAGGTCCTGATGCTCGCCTGGATGAATTCCGACGCGCTCCAGCAAACCCTCGAGACTGGACGCGCCACCTACTGGTCGCGCTCGCGCGGCGAGATCTGGGTCAAGGGCGAGACGTCCGGGCATGTGCAGGAGGTCGTCGAAGTCCGGGTCGATTGCGATCAGGACGCCGTGCTGCTCAAGGTCCGGCAGACCGGTGGCGCCTGCCACACGGGCCGGACAAGTTGCTTCTACCGGATCGCCGGAACCGGAGGCCTGACGCTGGCCGGTGGACCCGAAGCGAACTAAACTAGACGCAAACCAGACCACGCAAAGGAAACGCCATGCGCCTCGCCCTCCTCCTCACCACGGCCGCGAGCGCCGTGCTGCTGACCGCCTGCGCCCCGAAGACGGAATCCGACGCTCCGGCGGCGCCCGAAGCAGAGGAAGTGGCCGAAGTCGCCGAGGTGGCCCCGCTGACAGTCAACGTGCTCGATTGCGGCTCGATCGGTGTTTCCGATCTCGATGCCTTCTCCTCGGCCGGCGACTATGCCGGGCAGGCCGACCAGCTGACCGACACCTGCTACCTGATCAACCATCCGAAGGGGCGCCTGCTGTGGGATCTCGGCCTGCCCTCGCAACTTGTCGGCCAGCCGCCGTTCACGCAGCAGATCTTCACGGTCTCGGTAGAGCGCTCGATCACTGACCAGCTCGCCGATCTCGGCCTGACACCGGCGGACCTCACCTATGTCGCCATCTCGCACAGCCATTTCGACCATGTCGGCCAGGTCGATCAGGTAACCGGCGCAACCTGGCTGGTGAACCAGAAAGAACATGACGCGATGTTCCCCCCGGAGGGTACGCCGCTGTTCGATCCGAGCCTCGCGCCCGTCTATGCGCTGTTCCAGCCGATGAAGCGCCAGATCATCCCGGATGAGTATGACGTCTTCGGCGACGGATCGGTCGTGATCTTCGAGACGCCGGGCCACACGCCCGGCCATTCCTCGCTGCAACTGAAGATGCCGGAGAGCGGACCTGTGCTGCTGACCGGCGACCTCTACCATCGCAGCGAGAGCCGCGCCCTGTCGCGCGTGCCGCGGTTCAACAGCAGCGAGCCGGACACGACCGCCTCGATGGCGGCGTTCGAGGCCCGTGCGGCCGCGCTCGGCGCCAAGGTGGTCATCCAGCATGAGCCGGCCGACATTGCGCCGCTCGGCGGCGTCATCCGCTAGCCCACCGGCCGGATGTAGATCTCGTTGAGGCGCCGCTCGGCGGCAGCGCGGGAGGCGGCCGTGTCGCCCGGCGCGCGGTAGTCTCCGGCGATGGTGGCGGTGAGGCCCGCCTTGGTCAACTCGGCGGCAACCGCGCTTGCCCGGCGATGGCCAAGGGCTTGCGCGTTGAACCGCTGGGTCGCAGCCGCCGTAGGCAGGTAGGCCACGACTTCCACTTCGGAGACACCCCAGCGCTTCAGGGCCCAGGCAAGGTCAGCGGCGAAAGCCGTCCGGGCTTCGCCCAGCGTGTCGCTGTCGGCCTCGAAAGCAACCGGCGGAAGCTCCGTCCTCGGAGGATCGACGCGGATCTCCCATTCCGGGAAGTTCGCTGAAATCCCTTCCTCCAGGCGGTGATAAGCCACGAGGCCGATGCCTTCGGTCGGCGCCGCCGTGTAGTGCGCCACGCGGGCGGCGACATCGATATCAGCGCCGGCCAGGCCATACGGAAAGGCCGACCGCAACTCCCGCGCGGTGCGCCGTTCGGCGGCCAGCGCATCGAGCTGCGCGCCCTGCGCCCGCATTGGCGCGCCGAAGGAGGACTCGGCCACGGCGGCAAGGCGCGCCGTTTCCGACGCGAGGTCATCGTCGATGATCACCTGGTCGACGACCACCGCCACATCGCGCCGGAAGCGTTCGGACAGGTCGCCGGCAAGCTGCGCTTCGGCGCCGGGTACGCGCACGGGGGTCAGCACGGTCGCGCGCACCTTGATCCGGTGCGGACCGGTGCGCGGGAAGGTCACGTCGAAATCAGTGACGCGCGCCTCTTCGTTGTTGAAGGGCGCGAGCAACATGTCGCGCGAGACATCGCGCACCCGGGCCTCGTAGGCGATGTCGCGCAGCGACAGGCCGAGCGGGATCGACAGGGCGACGAAGACGCTGATCACCAACGCGTTCTGCCAGGCTGTATGGCGCGGGCTGTGGCGCTCGCCGAAGCCGTAGAAGCGCGAGAGCACCGTGACGACGAGCGCGATCGCGAGCAGGTTCGTCATGAACAGGAAGAACGCGCCGCCGGCGATCTGGAACTGGGCCGTGGCAAGGCCGAAGCCGGTGACGGCAAGCGGCGGCATGAGGGCCGTGGCGATGGCGACGCCGACGATCGTCTCACCCTTGCGGTGGATCACGGCATAGCCGCCTGCGAGACCGGAGAAGACGGCGACGAGCAGGTCGAAGAAGTTCGGCCGGGTGCGCGCAAGGATCTCGGTGGTTATCTCCGTGAGCGGAGAAACGAAGACGATCAGGAAGGCGGTCGCCAGCGCAACCAGCGTACCGACGGCGAGCGAGACGACCGCCTGCCGGAGCGCTTCCAGCTCAAGGATGGCGAGCGAGAAGCCCATCAGCATGATGGGGCCCATCAGCGGCGAGATCAGCATCGCGCCGATGACGACAGCCGGAGAGGACAGGAGCAGGCCGAGGATCGCGATGCCGCACGACATCACATTCATGAAGATATAGCGCCCGGTCAGCGTGCCCTCATCGTGAACGTGGCGCACGACTTCATTGTGGTGGATCTGGCGGATGCCGCGCCAGCGAGCCACACGCAGCCGGCGCCGCCATTCGGGCAGCTTGGCGCGGCGCGGGAGATGCGTCTCACTCATGCGGCAACTCCTAACGATGTTTCATCGCTGGCGATAGGGAGGCTTCCGGCAGGCGAGCCGGGCCGCGGCGGAAACAGCGGATGCTGAACGGTGCAGCGGGCCGTCAGTTCCCGCCGTCGATGAGGCGGCGGGCGATGACCATCGCCTGCACTTCGCCCGCGCCCTCGAAGATGTTGAGGATGCGGGCGTCCTGGAGCACGCGGCTGACCGGGTATTCGAGGGCAAAGCCGTTGCCGCCGTGGATCTGCACCGCATTGTCAGCCGCCGCCCAGGCGACGCGGGCGGCGAGCAGTTTCGCCATGCCGGCCTCCAGGTCGCAACGCTTGCCGCCATCCTTCTGGCGCGCCGAGAAGTAAGTCAGCTGGCGCACACCGACGAGTTCGGCGGCCATCATCACCAGCTTGTTGGAGACGCGTGGGAACTTGAAGATCGGCTGGCCGAACTGGTTGCGGTCGAGCGCGTAGCGCAGGCCGATCTCGAACGCGTTCTGGGCGACGCCGATGGCGCGCGCTGCGGTCTGGATGCGGGCGCTCTCGAAGGTCGCCATCAGGTGCTTGAAGCCCTGCCCTTCCGCGCCGCCGAGCAGGTTCTCGGCCTTCACCTTGAAACCGTCGAAGCCGATCTCGTATTCCTTCATGCCGCGGTAGCCGAGCACCTCGATCTCGCCGCCGGTCATGCCCTTTGCGGGGAACGGGTTCTCGTCCGTGCCGCGCGGCTTCTCGGCGAGCAGCATCGAGAGGCCGGAGAAATTGTTCGTGGCCGGGTCGGTACGCACGAGCAGCGTCATCAGGTCAGCGCGCACCGGATGCGTGATCCAGGTCTTGTTGCCGGTCACTTCATAATATTGTCCGTCTGCGGACTTCACGGCGCGGGTGCGCAGCGAGCCGAGGTCCGAACCGGTGTTCGGTTCCGTGAAGACGGCGGTCGGCAGGATCTCGCCGGAGGCGATGGCGGGCAACCACTTTTCCTTCTGCTCCGGCGTGCCGCCGATCAGGATCAGCTCAGCGGCAATTTCCGAACGGGTGCCGAGCGAGCCGGTGCCGATATACCCGCGCGAGAGTTCCTCCGAGACGACGCACATCGCCGTCTTGCCCATGCCGAGTCCGCCGAACTCTTCCGGGATCGTGAGGCCGAAGACGCCGAGCTCGGCCATTTCGCCGACCACATCCATGGGGATGTAGTCGTTGCGCAGGTGCCAGCCGTGGGCGAAGGGCTTGATCCGCGTCGAGGCAAACTTCGCGAACTGGTCGCGCACCATCTCCATCGTCTCGTCGAGGCCGGTGAACTCGGCCGTGTTGCGCGACAACGCGTCCGGCAGCAGCGCAGCGGCGGCGGCCATCACCTCCGGCGTCTTGCCTTCGTTGATGAAGCGCTGGATCGGCGCGGCGAACAAGAGCTGCATGTCCGCCATCTGGCAGCCGAGATCGGCCGGGCGTACCATCTCGCCCTGGTTCATCGGGATGCCGCCGATCAGCTGGGCGCAGTATTCGCCGAACAGGACCTGGCAGAGCAGCGCTTCGATGTCGCCGAACTTGCCATCGGCTTCGAGGCGGGCGGCCCAGCCGGACGTCTGGCGCAGTGTTTCGAGATAGGTGGTGACCCAGGAGAGGCCATGGGCGCGGTGCTGGTGGCGCTCGAAGGCGCCGCGGTCGGGCTTGCCGTCGGCGCCGGAAAGGCTGGCGCGGGCGGCGCGGGTCGCGGCGGTCACATAGGCTTCGACGGCGGTAACGGCCTCGGCCATCGCAGCGGTCAGCCCGCTCATACGGACGGCAGGTTTCTCGTCAACGGTGCTGCTGGCGCTCATGGATCCGCTCCCTCCGGACAGGCTTGTTCCCGCTTGATTATAGGAGCGCGACGCCCCGTGGCGAGTCCGTTTTGTGCGGCGCAACAACACGGGCAAAAGGTTAACCAAAGCTGAGCGCGCATTAACCACGAGGCGGTTGATTAGCATCTCGTTAACCTTCAGAAAGTTAACAGAAAATTGGTGCGAGAAGCCCTATTTCCCCAAACATTGCCGTGATCCCCCAAGGAGCCGCCCGCCGGATGAACCCGTATTCTCGTTTCAGGCTTGTCACCAACTTCCTTGCCGCCGCACTGGTTGCCGGCGGCCTTTGCGCGCTCTGGCCGGCCGCGTCCGGCATGCTCGCGGCGGCCGCGGGCGGCGTGACGGCGGCCTACTGGGCCGGCGTCGGCATCGCCGCGCTCCTGACCGTCACCGGTTCGCTGCTGCTGACGGAAGCGCTGCTGCCTGCCCTGTTCCAGTGGAGCCTGCTGCGCAAGCTGGTGCTGGGGCGCGACTATGTGGAAGGCACCTGGCTGCAGGCCGAACGCGGCCCATCCGGCACCGAGCGCCTGACCGTGATGCACCTGCGCGCGGCGGGGGCCGGATATGAACTGTCCGCCTACAGCCTGAACCAGGACAACGAGATCGAAAGCAACCGCATCATCGCTTGGTCGAAACTGGACGGGCCGGTGCTAAGCTGTGCCTACCGGACCCTGATGCCGGACGGCGCCGGAAACCAGGCCCAGTTCACGAGCGAGCTGATGTTCGAGCAGCGCCGCGGCGCGCCGCGCTCCGTTGCCGGCTTCGGCGTCGCTGCCGGCAGCACACGCCGCTTCCAGATTGAAGGCGTGAAGCTGACCCGGTGGTCCGAGCGCCGCCGCCTCAGGAAACTGGAACAGCGCGGCGAAGTCGTGGCCCACTACTGGAACCTGTTCTTCGGCGTCGTCGCAGACGCGCCCGCCGAACGGCTGCCCGAGAACGAACGACCGGTCGTGGTGGTCACCGAGACGCGCCGCACACCCTTCATCGAGCGCCGCGATCCGGACAATGTGCCTGAGCCCGGCACCGTGGTCGCGCGCCGCCGCGCCAGCGACTGGCGCCAGGAGGACACAACCCCGACCGCCGACCGCATCCGTGCCCGGATGATGGCCGGCATGGCTGAAGCCGAAGAAGAGGACACCTTCGAGGAAGAAGACGAGATCGAGGACGAGGTCGTCTACGAGGCCGAGACCGACGACGACTTTGAAGACGAGGTGCTGCTCGAGGAAGACGCCGGGGACGAAGACATCGAGGTCGACGATGACGCCTACGAGGACGAAGAAGAAGACGTAGCCGAAGCGGAGGAAGACGACTTCATCGAAGCCGAGACCGGCGACGAGGACGAAATCGCGGACGAGACCGAAGACGAACCAAAGGCCGAAGATGAGCCCCGCATCCGCCACCGCTACGCCCGCCGCTGACCCCTGGCCCCAAACCACCCGAAGGCCCCTCCTCCCGGAGGGGCCTTTTTTTTGCGCCCCCAACCGGAAATTTCGCGGCAAGACCGATTCCACGCTTTGCACTTTTCAACCCTGCGCTAAAGTAAACAGAACTTTAACAGGGGCGCGGTATGGCGGGGGACAAACAGGACGCGGCGAAGGCGACGGGCTGGCGCCGGCATTTCACGCTCAGGAACCTGACGGCGCTGGTCGCTTTTGAAGCCGGCGCCCTGATGCTACTCGCGGTCGCCATTGGCTGGCCTGTGGGAGATGCCGCAAAGACGGCGGCAGAAAACTGGACGGCGCTGGGGCTTGGCGTATTCGGGTGGTTCCTGTTCCAGGGCGCCCGGCTCTTCCGGATCTGCACCGACCAAGCGGGCGAAACGCCAGAGCGGCGCCGTCTGATGATGACGGAGATGTTCGTCTGGCTGCTCGTGTCACTGGCGGGGCTTTGCGCCGTTGCGCTTTTGAAGCCCGATGCCGGCGCGCTCAGCTTGCTGGACGTAAACACAGCCAATGGCCTGCTCTTCTTTCTGGCACTTTTGGCTGCGACGTTTGTCCCGCCGGGTGTCGGGGTCTGGCGCAGCGAGAAGCTGCAGGCTCAAGGACGGGCCGACAAGGCAATACTTCGGGGCGATGCAATATCCGGCGGATCACTGCTGTTTGGCGCATTTGCCATGTTGCTGATCGTCATTCTCGCTTGGGCTGCGGCGCACAATGCCTTCAGCGCCCTCGGAGAAAACATCGGTGTAATTGCCACTCTGTTCGTGATGTTCGCTTTCGTGTTCTTTATCGTGCTTTCGTCGGTTACGCGCGGGCTAAATCTTTTCCAGGAGCGCGAAGCCACAGCTCAGGCTGCGTTCGCACCGGCCATACCCTTCACCACATTGGCGAGTTGGATCGACTCCGTCCTTGTCCGGATCGTCGCGCCGATGACCGGCGCCGTGCAAGCGCCGGACGGGCGTCATGGGCTCGGCTGGCACCATGTCTTGATCATTGGCGTGATGGCGCCCCTGACATTGCTGGGATACGCCATGCCTCAGCCTTGGGGATTGATACCCATTGCCGGGGCATTCTTGTTCGCATTGTCCATCGGAAGGCGGTGGAGTTGGGTCGAAGGCGACCGTGAAACGGCATCGCGCCTGCGCACGACCAAGAGCAAGGACATTCATGTGGGTTTTTCGAACGACCTTCGCGACGAAGCGCTGCTCGGGTACGCGTTCCTGTTCGTGCTTGTCCCGCTCACGTTGTATCAGCTGAATGACATGACGCATGCCTTTTGCGTCAGCGATCGTGCCAAAGAGACTCCGAAATGCCTGACGCAAGCTGGCGACGGCGACTTCTTCGATTGGATATCGTTTTTCGGGCTTGAGTTATTCAAAGCCGTTCCGCTCGTCGACTGGGCGGAAATCTACGACTTCAAGCCGCCGCCGCCCTTGCTGCCGGCCTCGAACAGCGATGTACCGCAGCATCTGATTTTCGGATCGCGAGTGCTGGTCGATTTCGTCGTGATGGCAGCGCTGTTCCAAGCCATCGCCATTTTCCAGCGCAACCAAACTCAGAGAAAACTCTACGATTCAGGGCAGCTTGATGTGCTTGATCCGATCTCGGAGGAAGACTTTTTCGAGACCGGCATGATCCGTGTGAACAAGGCGGCGTTCGAAGGCTGGCAGAAACTGCCTCTCGATGAGCAAAAAGTGAACCCTGTCGTCGAACTTCGGGACGGTGTCTACTTCACTGCCAAGCCTGCGTTTCTCAAACGTGTTCAAGATCACGTCGACCGGCAAAGGGACCAAGGCGCTGCGCGTCCCTATGCCAGCGAACGGCTGGACCAGCTGGTTGACGATGATCGGGACGACCTTCAGGCCGGAGCGAAATGGATGGTCGAAAAGTATCACCTGTTGGCCGGCAGTCCGCGCCACAGACTGAACCAAATTGACTTCCGCAACAGTGTCAGTCAGCGCGAAGGCGCTGAAGACGCAGAAACCCCGAGTGAGATCACGCAGCGCGTGACGGCGACCAACCGCGTCCTGGCCGACGCCAGCCAGTCCGACTCAGATATAACTGACGTCGACATCGGCGCCTTCCTGAGGCTCACGGCAAGCGTGGCTGATATACCGGTCTCGCAGATTGCACTCACATCAGTGCTGGAACGTCTGCACACGGCCAATGCGCTGAGAGTGC
Source organism: Acidobacteriota bacterium (assembly GCA_016712445.1). Taxonomy (NCBI): domain Bacteria; kingdom Pseudomonadati; phylum Acidobacteriota; species Acidobacteriota bacterium. The sequence goes on from JADJRB010000001.1 coordinate 909,291, forward strand.
TGAAACTGATGACACAATCATCCCCTGCTGCTCACCCGGAGCTTGAAGACCTGCTGGGACCGGGCTGCGGAAACCTCAAGCTTGGATCAACTTTGGCAGGGGTGCGCGCAACCGTCTACAACTCGATTGCCGTTCTTGGCGAACGAGCCGCGGAAGATGGAACGCCTGAGTCCCGAGGGGTCGCCCAAGACGCCTTGGAGTTCTGCAAAGTCAAATCGCAGCTCGTAATCACCGGCGGTGATCGGGCGATCACAGGTCAGAAGGCCGCCAAGGCCGCTGCTGAACGAATCCGGAAAGCACTCAAAAATCCACCGGACGAAGACGCCTAGTCCATGCGCCGGTAGCGGCTGGACTGGCCGGCGACGAGGGCGCGGCCGAGGGGTTCCGGGAGGATGCGGGTGAGCGTGGCCAGTGCCTTGTTGGCAGCGCCGGGCACCACGACCGGATGGCCGGCATTCACCGCGTCGATGCCCGCCTTCACCACGGGGGCCGCGTCCATCCACATCCACTTCGGCATCTTGTTGGTCTCGCCGCGCGTGCCGTTCACGTCGTGAAATTCGCTCCAGGTGAAGCCGGGGCAGAGCGCCGTACAATGAATATCCGTGTGCCCCAGCGCCGCGCACTCGGCATTCAGGCTTTCCGAGAACTTGATCAGCCCCGCTTTCACACTCGCGTACAGGGTGTGGCCGGCGCTGCCCGCGGCATAACCCGCGAGCGAGGCGACATTGATGATGCGGCCATACTTGCGCGCCGCCATGCCCGGCAGCAGCTTGTGCGTGAGTTCAAAGGGCGCCGTGTAGAGGACCTGTACGAAAGCCGCCTGGTCTTCCCAGCGCGTCGAGAAGAAGGTGCCCGGAAGTCCGTAGCCGGCATTGTTGACGAGCGCATCGACCTCAAGGCCATGCTCGGCGAGCCGGGTGACCAGCCGCGCGGGCGCCGCCGGATCGGCGAGATCTTCCGCGAGGACCGTGGCGGTGATGCCGTGCGCCTCGCGCAGACCTGCCGCGAGCGCCTCAAGCCGGTCGGCCCGGCGGGCGGTGAGAACGAGGTTCCATCCGAGCGCGGCATACTGGCGGGCGAACTCCGCGCCGATGCCGGCAGAGGCGCCCGTGATGAGGCAAGTTCGGCGATTATTGTTCAAAAACTCACCTCGGATGCGAAAATGTGACCGAAATGCAACAAAGGCCGGACTTAAGTGTGACGAGAGTCCGGCTCTCTTGTTGCGCCGCAAGACATGCGCACCTTACGGTTCTGTAGGGGAAACAACAATGCGCGGGCGAAGCCCAGTCATCATTGAATTCACGGAGCGGACAGACATCATGAAATTCAAGAGCATACTTTTTGCGGCTGCAGCCACTGCGGCCCTTTCGATCGGCGCCTCCAGCGCCTGGGCACAGGAAGACGCGCCGGACGAGTCGGCCCGCACGCTCGACACCGTCGTCACGGTCGGCACACGCGTGGCCAACCGGTCGGCGCTCGACACGGCTGCGCCGGTCGACGTGGTCTCGGCCGAGTCGATCCAGAACATCGGCGTTGGCGAGCTGAACCAGGCCCTTTCGGTGAACCTGCCGGCACTCAACTTCCCCCGCCCTGCCCTGGCAGATGGTACCGACTCCGTGCGCCCGGCCGCCCTGCGCGGCCTCGCGCCTGACCAGACGCTGGTCCTCGTCAACGGCAAGCGCCGCCACCAGGCTTCGCTGGTCAACGTCAACGGCACCATCGGCCGCGGCGCCTCGTCGGTCGACCTCAACACGATTCCGAACCTCGCGGTCGGCGGCGTTGAAGTGCTGCGCGACGGTGCATCGGCGCTCTACGGTTCCGACGCCATCGCCGGCGTGGTGAACGTGCGCCTGCGCGAAGCGGCTGAGGGCGGACAGGTCGCCGCCAGCTATGGCTGGCGCGAAACCGAATATACCGTGCCCGTGATCACGCCGACCACGCCCGGCGTGCCCAACCCCGGCTCGTCGGTGTCGCGCAAGCGTTCGGACGGCCACACCTACACCGTGGCGGGCTGGAAAGGCTTCCATCTCGGCGAAGACGGCTTCCTGACCGTTACCGGCGAATACAAGGACCAGAACCACACGGTCCGCACCGGCTATGACCACCGTCAGCAGTATCCGGGTTCGCAGCCGGATGCCGAAGCCGAAATCGGCCGCTACAATGCCTGGACCGGCGAACCGGACCTCGAGCAGGTCACGCTCTTCGCCAACGCCGGCATGGATGTCGGTGAGGCCGAACTCTACGGCTGGGCCAGCTACCAGGATCGCCAGACCACCTCGGCCGGCTTCTTCCGCCGCGCGCTCGATGACCGCAACGTCATCCAGATCTACCCCAACGGCTTCCTGCCGCTGATCAATCCGACGACCACGGACTATTCCGCGCTCGGCGGCGTGCGCTTCGACTGGGGCGGCTGGGATGCCGACGCCTCTGTCGGCTACGGCAAGAACAAGATGGACTTCGTGATCAGCAACACGCTGAACCGCTCGCTTGGCGTCGCTTCGGGCACCGAGTTCGATGCCGGCGGCTTCGAGAGCTCGCAGGTCGTTGCAGCCCTCAACATGGTCAAAGGCTTCGACGTCGATGGCCTCGCTTCGGAGCTGAACGTGGCTTGGGGCATCGAAGGCCGCCGCGAGAACTACAAGATCTTCGCGGGCGAGCCGGACTCCTATCGCAATGGCGGCGTGCTGCTCGGCAACGGCAACTCGACCGCTTCGGGCGCACAGGTGTTCCCGGGCTTCCAGCCAGCCAACGAACGCGACGAGTCGCGCGGCGCCATCGGTGCCTATGTCGATCTCGAAGCGAACGTTACCGACGCGCTCCTGGTGTCGGGCGCGGTGCGGGCAGAGTCCTACTCCGACTTCGGCGAGACCCTGACCGGCAAGCTCGCAGCCCGTTATGACCTGACCGACAGCTTCGCGCTGCGGGCCTCGGTCCAGAACGGCTTCCGCGCTCCGTCGCTGCAGCAGCAGTTCTTCACCACCACGTCGACCAACTTCATCGGCGGCGTGCCGTTCGATGTGACGACCTTCACCGTGGACGACCCGATCGCCCAGGCGCTGGGTGCGAAGAGCCTCGATGCCGAGACGTCGACCAACTACGCGGTCGGTGCCGTCTTCCAGACCGGCGCCTTCAACGTCACCGTCGACGCCTACCGGATCGACGTCACCGACCGGATCGTCCTGTCGGAAAACCTGACCGCGGCGAACGTGCAGGCTTACCTCGTCAGCCAGGGCTTCATCGGCTCGGGCGGCGGACGCTTCTTCCTCAACGGTGTGGACACTGAAACCACCGGTGTGGACGTGATCGCAAACTATGCGTTCCCGGAAACGGCGATCGGATCGTTCAACGCCACCTTCGGCGCCAACTTCAACAAGACAGACGTAACCAAGGTTCCGGCCATCCCGGTGCTTGCAGCCCTGTCTCCGGCGCCGACGCTGTTCGGACGTGTCAACGTGCTGACCCTCGAGGAAGGCGCACCGAAGGACAAGTTCACCGGCCAGCTGAACTGGGAAAACGGTCCGTTCGAGGGCACCCTGCGCGCCGTGCGCTACGGTGAAGTGCTCGTGCCGGGCACGACCTCCGCAACCGACTACAACCTCAGCCCCAAGACGATCATCGACCTTGAGGCCCGCTACACCTGGAACGACATGGTCACGCTCGCCGTCGGCGCAGACAACATCCTGGACGAATACCCGGATGCTGCGCCGCTCGGCCTGAACTCGACCTCCAACACGCCGTTCTCGACCTACTCGCCGTTCGGCTATTCGGGCCGCTTCGTCTACACGAAGGCCACGGTCAACTTCTGATCCGGACAAACCGGACCTGAAATCGCGCCGCTCCCGGAAGGGGGCGGCGTTTTTCATGGCGGCTTGATTGCGCGGGCGCCTCGCCTAGTGTCGGCGGCGCAGACGGAGGACGTCCATGCCGCGCGTGAAGAGCAACGGAATAGAACTCGAATACGACACGATGGGCAGCCCGAACGATCCGGCGGTGGTGCTGATCATGGGTTTTGCCTTCCAGATGACGCGCTGGCCGGAGGCGCTGAAGCGCGGCATTGCGGATGCGGGTTACCGGGTGATCTGGTTCGACAACCGGGACATCGGCCTGTCGAGCGAGATTTCGCATTTCACGCCCCCGACGGCGATGGAAGTCATGCAGGCGGTGATGGCCGGCAAGGACGCCGCGAACATGGTGCCCTACACGCTGGACGATCTCGCCGCCGACACGGCCGGGCTACTGGACGCGCTCGGCATTCAGCAGGCGGACATCATCGGCATGTCGATGGGCGGGATGATCGCGCAGCTGATGGCGCTCGACCATGCCGCGAAGGTGCGCAAGCTCGTGCTGATGATGACGACCTCAGGTAACCCTTCCCTGCCCCTGCCGGCGCCGGAAGCGATGGCGGCGCTCAGCGCGCTGCCGGCCGAGCGGACGGCCGAGGCGATCGGCGAGATCGCCATCTTGGCCCAGCACGGCATCGGTTCGCATCCGGAGCTGCGCAATTCCGCAGAAGTCATCCGTGCACGCGCGATCGAGGATTTCCATCGCTCCGACCGGCCGATGGGCATGCTGCGCCAGAACGGCGCTGTGATTGCACAGAAGCGGTGGCATCACCGGCTTGGCGACGTGAAGGCGCCGACGCTGGTTCTGCACGGGGCGGAAGATCCGCTCGTGCGCCCGGCTGCCGGCGAGGACATCGCCAAGCGCATCCCGGGCGCGGTGTTCAAGGCCTATCCCCATTGGGGCCACGACCTGGCGGACAGGATGTCCGACACGCTGGTGTCGGACATCGTGCCGTTCCTGAAGGCCTAGCGGATCGCCACCGGATTGATGATCGCCTGCACCGCGCCTTCGAGGCGTGGCGCGCCGAGGGTGAAGAAGAATTCGGTGACGCCATCAGCGGCGAGTTCGTCGGTGACCATGTTTTCGAGGATGTAGACGCCGTTCTTCGCGAGCAGCGTCAGGTGCACGTCGAACGGGCGCGCTTCCTTCTCGAACGGGATCACTTCGATTGCCCAGGTGTCGGCGCCGATGGCCACGACGCCGAGATCGGCGAGGTACTGCGCGCCCTCGACGCCGAGGCCCGGCTCGACGGGCGAGAGTTCCGCATCATTCTCGGTGGCCTTCATCGTGCCGGTATGGAAAAGCACGATGTCGCCCTTGCCGATGGTGACGCCGGCGGCCTTGGCGGCCGCCTCGATCTCAGCGCGGTTGAACGCCGTACCCGGAGCAACCGGATTGCCGAAGGCTTTCGTCATGTCGAGCAGGATGCCGCGTGTGGCGACCGGCGGGATCGTGTGCGTGCCATACTGCGTGAGGCCGCCGGTGGTGACGAATTCGGAGACCGGAACGCCGTTATAGTACCGGTGATCGATGCCCATGTGGCCGAGGCCGTCGATCTGGCTGCCGATGCCGATATAGGTGTTGACGAGATCATCATTGCCGACTGCCTTGTTCTCGCCAAGCGGCGTGCCCGAACCGTCCGAGAGCTGAAGGATCGTCATGCTGAACTTGCGCGGGCCGTAAGCGGGCGTCTTCGCGCCGGTCACCTGGCCGAGCGCGTAGGTCTTGCCAGTGGTGATGAGCTTGGCGGCCTCGGCAGTCTTTTCGGCGGAGAGGTTGTTCATGGCGCCGAGCCGGTCGTCTGCGCCATAGCGCGAAGGATACCAGCCTTCGGATATCACTTCGGTCTTGGCGGCCGCCGGCTGTTCGGCCACGCCGTTCGACAGACTGCTGCAGGCGGCGAGCAGCGCGCTCGTCGTGATCAGGATGCGTTTCATGTGTTCCTCCCTCTGGTTTTGGGAGGAGCCTATCGGCGCCCGGCCGCTTGGCAAGCGTTTCAGGCGCGGCGGACCAGGAAGCCGGCGCGCGGGAAGTGGACGTGGATCGTCTCGGCCTCAGGCGTGAAGCGGCGCAGGATGATGCGCTGCGAGTCGGCGTGGACGAGTTCGCCCTCCACCCAGACCTGTCCGTAATCATCCGGCGCGACGGCGACCTGTTCGCCGGGCGAGAATTCCTGCGGCTCGTTGCGGGTCGTCGCGGCGACGAGGCGCGGCGCGGCGTCCTTGGCGATGGCGAGGGCTTCGCGCGAGGTGATCGTCTCCGGCACCTGGCCTTCGACCTCGGCGATGCGGCGGTACCAGGCGGCCGTCAGCGGCGCACTCTCGAGGCAGGCATCGGCAAATTCCGGCACCGCATTCTTCATCCACCAGACGTTCATGTAGGCATGCACGTCGACGAGGCCCGGCTTCGCGCCGATCAGGTACAGGCCGGAGCCCGCCCCCTTCCCGCCCGCGAGGCGCTCCTCGATCAGCATCAGGCGGGCGCGCCACTGGTCCTTCATCATCGGGGCGACGGCCTTCATGCCCTCGACATTGAACGGACGGCCGGAAAGCTGTTCGCGGTCCTTGATGAAGGCTTCCGGCACGCTGTCGCCCATGTGGCCGAAGATGACGGCGACCGAGGATTGGAACCAGCGCGAGTCGGCCCAGCCGGCAACGATCTGCGCGAGGCCTTCATGGCCGGGCAGCTTCAGCGCAAAGATCGGATAGCGCGCCTCGAGTTCGCGCAGGATGATGGCCGAGTCGCAGAAGATGTCGGCGCCGATCTGCATGACCGGGGTGCGCCGGTAGCCGCCGGTCATCGGCATCAGGTCCGGGCGCGGCATGATCATCGGAATCTCGACGCGCGCATAGGCGAGGTTCTTCAGGCGAAGGGCAAGGCGCACCTTCTCGGAGAAGGGCGAAGACGGGTACTCGTGAAGGATGATGCTGCGAGCGTCGGCCATGTAGCTTTGCGAACCTCCCCGTAAGCAAGCGGTGCACTCTGCGCGTGATGGCAAGCGAAGGTAAAGGGCTAATTTAGGCACCTCCGGACGGCGCAAGAAACGGGTGGCGCCGGGCGTCCGGGAGGGCCATTTTGGCGTCATGACACAGACACCTGCTCCCCTCTCCGAACGCGCCGCCGCCTATGGGCGCATGGCCAAGGCTCTCGACTGGATGGGCGAGACCTGGGCCGACTGGCCGGACCTCGAGACATCCGCCGCTGCGGTTGGCCTTTCGCCGCACCATTTCCAGCGCGAATTCACCCGCTGGGCCGGCATCAGCCCGAAGCAATACCAGGGCACCCTGGCCCATGCGGCAGCCGGCGAGCTGCTGCGCGGCGGCGCCAGCGTGCTGGACGCGGCGCTTGAGACGGGCCTGTCGGGCCCCGGCCGGCTGCATGACCTCTTCGTGGCGCATGAAGGCCTCTCCCCCGGCGAGGCGAAAGGCGGCGGCAAGGGCGCGGACCTGAGCATCGGCGCGGCGCCGACGCCGTTCGGGCGCGGCATATTCCTGACGTCGCCGCGCGGGCTCTGCGGTCTCGGTTTTGCCGATGACGGCGCGGCCGCAAAATCCGGCTTCGTGCATCCGGGCTATACCGAGGAGCGCGTCTTCGCCGATCTCGCGGCGCGCTATCCCGGGGCCGACATCCGCCGCGATGACGCCGAGGCGCAGCGCTGGGCGGTACGGGCCTTCGAGCGGCGCGAGGCGCTGCCGGTGGCGCTCTACGGCACGCCGTTCCGGCGCCAGATCTGGCGCGCGCTGATGGATATTCCGGCCGGGGAGACCTGGACCTATGGGCAGGTCGCGCGCGCCGCCGGCCATCCGCAGGCCGCCCGCGCGGCCGGCGCCGCGATCGGCGCCAACACGATCGCCTGGTTCATCCCCTGCCACCGGGCCCTTGCAGCCGATGGCCGCCTGCATAACTATCACTGGGGTGTGGCGCGCAAACGCGCCATGCTCGTCTACGAACGCGCGCACGTGGCCTGATCCCTTCCGGAGCCGCCCGGCGCCGAGCCCGGGATCGCCTGCCTGCCATGTTTGTCTACATCGCCCTCGTCCTTGCCGTGGTTGCCTGGGGCACGCACCTCGCGCTGCGCTGGAAACGCGCCCGCGAATTTGCGCCCGAGCTACTGCGGCTGCGCCAGGAGAGCGGCGAGCTGCCACCCGGCATCGCGCCCGAGGAATTCACCGACCTCTACCTGCGCGCCGAAGGTCCGCGCTCCGGCACCTATGTGTTCGCCTGCGCGGCGATCATGACGCTGGCGCTGGCGCCGCTGTCGACCATGTTCAACGCGGTCTGGGACACGCTCTGGGCCATGACGGGCAAGTCGCCCGTGTTCGAGCAGGGCACGCTGATCCATACGTTCAGCTTCTTCCTCGTCATCATGGGCGTCGGCATTGCCCTGCTCGCGGCGGCGATGCACCGCTACTACACCCTGATGCCCCCCAACCTGAAACAGGTGATCCGCAACCTGCGCGAGGCCCATTCATGAGCGTCCAGTTCCTGCACACGATGGTGCGCGTCGGCGATATCGATGCGGCGCTGAAATTCTTCTGCGACGGCCTCGGCCTCACCGAGATCGGACGCTTCGACAACGAAGCCGGCCGCTTCACGCTGGTCTTCCTCGCGTCCCCCGCCGACATTGCGCGCATGGGCGGCGTGCCTAAAGGCAAGCGGCCGACCGAGATGGACTTCCCGATGGTCGAGCTCACCCACAACTGGGACGAGAAGGACTATGCCGGCGGGCGCAATTTCGGTCACCTCGCCTACCAGGTCGACGACATCTACGCCGCGACCCAGCGTTTCGCCGATCTCGGCGTGACGATTTCACGCCCGCCGCGCGATGGCCGGATGACCTTCATCCGCTCACCGGACGGCATCTCGATCGAGCTGTTGCAGAAGGGCGAGGCGAAAGCGCCGGTCGAGCCCTGGGCCAGCGCGCCGAATATCGGGGCGTGGTAAGCTCCTCGGCGTTGTTAGGTAATATTATCACAATTTTAGTTTCCTTTGCGCCCGAGCGGCGCAATACCTTGTCCTGAAACCGGGACGTGCCGGCGGACCCCGAACGGACCTCCGCGACCCGACAAGCCTGACGGTTTCAAGACGCGCCGGACAGCCCCCGGCGCAGGACAAGGTTTGGACCTCCCATGCGAAAATACATGCTCCCTGCGGCGCTTGCCGCGATGATGACGCTTGCCCCGATTGCAGCCGCCTCGCCGGGCCACCCTGCTTCCCATCCCGCGGCAAGCCAGGCCGGCGCCCACTATGCGAAACTGCGCGGCGTCATCCATTCGGTCGATACCAAGGCCAACGCCGTCACGCTCGACGACGGGCGCACCTTCGTGCTGCCCGCGAACGCGCCCGCATCCGGCCTGAAGGCCGGCGAGAAGGTATCGCTCGAGTGGAGCTGGGTCGGCGACCAGCGTGTCGCCAAGGAGGTGAACACCCTGAACTGAGCCCCTGAATACCCCTGTCCTTCCGAGTGTTGGCCCCGCAGCGTTCCCTCCGCTGCGGGGCATTTTTTTGGACACGCGAAACTGCGTGACCGCGCCGCGAAGCGCTGTAGTGTTTCGCCGAATCGGAAGGGAATTTCCATGACGCCTGTTGCTGCCACGACGCTCTACATCGGTCTGTTCGGCCTGTTGATGTTGATCCTGAAGATGAATGTCGGGCGTGTGCGCTCGTCGAAAAAGATCAATCTCGGCGACGGCGGCGACGACTCCATGCAGCGCGCCATCCGGGTTCAGGGCAACGCGGTGGAAGATGTGCCGGTTGTCCTCTTCGGCCTTGTCGGCCTCGCGCTGCTCGGCGCGCCGGTCATCCTGATCCACAGTCTCGGCAGCACGTTCCTGCTCGCGCGGATCCTGCACGCGGTCGGCCTTGGCGGCCTCGCCGGCGCAGGCGTCGGCCGCCTGATCGGCACGCTGCTTTCCCTGATCGTCCTCCTGGCCACGGCCGCAGCCTGTATCTGGTACGCCCTCGCCTGAGCCCGAATGGCGCGCTGTCATCGTCCTCACATGCGTGTTAACGTCCGCTGAGCCGCGCCGGAGTCGCAGCGCAGGATTGTGAGGGGAGACGTCTCGATGTGCAGGAATCTACTTTTGGCCACCGCCGCGCTCGGGCTATCGGCCTGCGCGCCTTCGTCCGCACCCGCCGACACTTCCGTACCGGTTGAGGAAACGGCGCCCGCGGCAACTGAAAAAGCGACCTGGACCTTCGAGGACGGCGTCATCTTCCCGGCCGGTCGCACCCTTGTGCGTCCGGAATCCGGCGTGGTGCTTGCCGATGGCACAGTGGTTGTGGTGGACCAGGTCAATGGACTGACCGCCATCGCACCGGACGGCTCGGTCAGCCCGTACGGCAGTTTCGCCGCCGCAGGCTTCACCCATTCGCCGCCGGACAATCCCTCCGGCCCGAACGGCGTGTCCTTCGAACCGGATGGACGCCACCTGCTGACTGCTGACGTGTTCACGGGCAGCCTCTGGCGCACCGACACGCAAACGGGCACGACCACGAAGATCTATCAGCATCCCTTCGGCATCAACTACGCGCACCGCGATTCCACGGGGGCGTTGTGGTTCACCCAGTCGACCGAGAATGCACCGCCCGGATCCAACGCGCGCCTCTTCGCAGCCCTGGATACGCCCCTGCCTGACGGCAAACTGTTCCGGATTGCACCCACGCCCGACGGCCAACCGCTGGGCGCGCCGCAGGAAATGCTGACCGGCCTGCAATTCGCCAACGGCTTTGCGATCGACGAGACGCGCGGCAAACTCTTCATCGCCGAAACAGTGGCAGGAAACGTGCTCAGCTACACGGTTGACCTTGGCACCGGCGCGCTGACTGACCGGGCGCTGCTGGCAACCGTCCTGTCGCCCGACAATGTCGAGCAGGCGGCTGATGGTGCACTCTGGGTTGCGTCGCCGATGGCCAATCAGGTGCTCGAGATCAATCCGGACACGGGGGAAACCCGGGTCGCCTTTTCGGCACAGACCGAAACGGGCGCTGCAGTCGCCGCTGAATATGTTCGGCGCGGCGAAGCGGGCGAGCCGCGCGCCGAACTGATGGCGCCGGATGTCTGGGCGCCATTGCCGGGCCTCGTGACCGGCGTGATCCACACGCCGGGCGGTGGCCCGGTTTATGTGTCCGGACTTGGCGATGCGTTGCTGAAGATCGAGGAATAGGCGGCCCGCCGTTCAGTCCAGCGCACCGATATAGGGCAGGCCTCGGTAGAGACCGGCATCGTCCATGCCATAGCCGACGAGGAAGCGGCCCGGCGCATCGAAGGCGCAGAAGTCCACGCCTTCGGCGCCGCGCGGCGCCCAAGGCTTCTGCGTCAGCGCCACGGTGAGCACTTCGCGCGCGCCCTTGGCGATCAGGTGCTGCTTGGCGAAATCAAGCGTGCGGCCGGTGTCGAACACATCGTCGATCAGCAGCATGCCGCGCCCTTCGACAGGCCGCGAGACATCTGCTCGCACCACGACGCGGCCCGAGCTCTCGCGCGCATCGCGGTAGCTTTCCAGCCACAGCACATCGAGCACCGGGTGCACGTCGCGCCGGGCGAGCGCTTTCATCAGGTCGGTGGTGAAGGGCGTTGCCCCGATCAGGATCGACACCGCCGTCCAGTCGCCGGCAAGGCGCGGCGCAAGGCGCTCGGCGAGGTCGTCGACGCGGGCCATCAGGTCCGCTTCGGACAGGACGACATCGATCTTGGGCATCGGAACGTGCGGGGTGGGTGCATTCATGGTCAGAGCGGATCCTCGGCATCTGGCAGTGTTTCTTCCTGCAGAGGCGGCAATTCCTCCGTAGGCGGCTCATTCGGAACGGCGGAGCGCTCGACGAAACTGACGACAATCTCGAAACTCTCGACCGGGGCAGGCTCGACCACCACGCCGAACTGGCCGGACGCGCCGGGCTCGAGATCGCGCGGAGTTACGAAGCTGTAGCGGGTGGCGACAACCTTGCCCGCCTCGTCGCGCAGGTCGACCCGCACGCCGGGTGTCTCGACTGCCGTATTGGCGACATTGACGGCGCGGCCGGTGACCGTGACGATCGGGATCGTGTCGTTGAACGTCCGGGCGCGCTCGATGTCGGCGAAATCCATGCCGAAACGGTTCACTTCAAGGCCGGCCATCTTGTAGGCTGCGGCCGATTGCGGCCAGACCTTCACGACGTCGTTGCGGAAAACGAAGGCGGCGATCGTCGCAGCCACGAACAGGCTGCCGGTGAACAGCCAGGAAAACACGGCAGCGAACCGGCTTTTCTCGCGGCGCTGTTCGCGCAGGCGCTCGCGGTAGACCTCGTGCGCAGGCGCCGCCGGCTTCTCGTCGGCGACCGATTTCGGCTGCACGAACCAGGAATGCCCGCAGGCTGCGCATTTCACCGTGCGCCCGCTTTCACCGATTGTTGAGTCATCGGCGAAATAATGGGTGCTGCACGAAGGACAGGTAAGGATCATTCTGTTCGCCCCGCTCGACCAACCCTGGACCCCGGACTTTTCCCCATGACCCAGCTCCGCCCGGACATGTTCGAAGAAGCCGCCGTCCGCCTGGATGGCGTGTCCCTTCGCTACGATTCGTCCGAGGAAATCCTTAGCGGGATTGATCTGGTCCTGAAACCCGGCAGCTTCAGCTTCCTGACCGGCGCCTCAGGAGCGGGCAAGTCAAGCCTGCTGAAGCTGCTTTACCTGGCACAGCCGCCCAGCCGGGGCGAAGTTTCGCTGTTCGGCCGCCCGACCTCCCGCCTTCCGCGCGACCAACTCTCGGCCCTACGGCGCCGAGTGGGCGTGGTTTTCCAGGAATTCCGCCTGCTCGGCCACCTGACGGCCTATGAGAACGTCGCCCTGCCCCTGCGCGTGATGGGCCGCAAGGAGTCGCAGTACCGGCGCGATGTGGAGGAATTGCTGGCCTGGGTGGGGCTCGGCGAGCGGCTGAACAAGCGCCCCGAGACCCTGTCCGGCGGCGAGCAGCAGCGCGTGGCGATCGCCCGCGCCGTCGTCACCCAGCCGAACCTTCTGATCGCAGACGAGCCGACCGGCAACGTCGATCCCGACATGGCGGCGCGCCTGATGCGGCTGTTTTTCGAACTCAACAAGCGCCTCGGCACCACCGTCGTGATCGCCACACACGACCTTGGCCTGATCCGTCAAATTGATGCACCCGTCTACCGGCTGGCGGACGGCCTGCTGGTGCAGGAAAGCGGCGAGAAGATACCGGCCGCCCGCCGGCGCACCGATCCGCTGAAGGCGATGCCATGAAAGCGCGTGAAAGCTCCCTCCTGCCGCTGGAAGACGCCCGCGAGGCGGCGCTGTTCTTCGTTGTCGGCGCGCTCTGCTTCCTCGCCGCGCTCGCCGCCCTCTCGGCAAAATCCACCTATGGCGCGGCCCGCGCCTGGACCGCCGAAGTGGAAGGCGAGTTCACTGTCTCGCTCTCGGGCGCCGATGCGACCGCGGCCGATGCCGCCGCCCGCCTGCTGTCGCAGGTCGAAGGCGTGCGCGAAGCCCGTGCCTTCAGCGATGCCGAGATCAACGCGCTGCTCGAGCCGAACTTCGGCCAGAGCGGCCTGCCCGCTGACCTGCCCGTGCCGCGCCTGATCGCGGTGACCGGCGAAGCAGATGCCGATGACCTCGGCCCCCGCCTCAGCAAAACGCTGCACGAGGCCGGCTACCAGGCCGCCGTCGACGCGCACGCCGAATGGGCAGGTGACGTGCGCCGGATGCTCTCGGTCTCTCGCCTTGTCGCCCTGTCGATCGTCGCGCTCTTGTCGGCGACCGCCGTTGCCGTGATCGCGTTCGCCACCCATGCGGCCCTGCTGGCCCGGCGGGACATCGTCGACGTGCTGCATATCGCGGGCGCGCGCGACCGGTTCATCGCCGGGCTGTTCGAGCGCCGCTTCTGGCTGCTGGGCCTGCGGGCGGGCACGGTCGGGGCGCTGGTCGCGCTCGCCAGTGTCGCGGTACTGATCGCCGCCGGCCGCTCCGGCGCCGAGCGCACGGGTCTGCTGCCGCAGCTGAGCCTCGACTTTTGGGATCTTGCCGTGCTGGTGGTCACGCCCGTCATCGCGGGCCTCGCTGCCCGGATTGCGGCCAGCATCACGGTCATGCGCTCGCTCAAGTCCGTCATGTAGTGACGCCGCCGCGACAAGACGCTACAGCCCTCGGCGCGATGCAAATGGTGCGATCCTACCTGTTCCTGGCCTGGCTCTATGGCTGGATGGCGATCTGCGGGGTGCTCTACATCCCGACGATCGTGTTCCCGCGCGTGGTCACGCAGCGCGCGATCGGCCTCTACGCCCAGATCGTGCGGGCCGGACTGAAACTGATCTGCGGCATCGACATGGAAATACGTGGGCGCGAGCACATCGTGCCGGGCCCCGCCATCTATGCCGGCAAGCATCATTGCATGATGGACGTCTTCGTCCCGTTCATCACGGTGCGCGACTCCTGCCACATCCTGAAGGAAGAGCTGATCTGGACGCCCTTCCTCGGCTGGTACGCGATGAGCACGGGCATGATCCCGATCGACCGCGAAGGCTCGTCGAAAACCCTGAAACGCATCATCGCTGCCGGAAAAAAGCGGGCCGCCGACGGGCGCACAATCGTGATTTTCCCGGAAGGCACACGCCGCGCGCCGGACGACCCGCCCGACTACCAGCCGGCAGGCATCTCCGCGCTCAACAAGGCCCTCTCGGTGCCGATCCTGCCGGTGGCCACCAATGCCGGCCTCTGCTGGCCTGCCAAGGGCGCGCGGCGGCGGCCCGGCAAGATCGTCTACGAATTCCTGCCCGCGATCCCCGGCGGCCTTGATCGCAAGACGCTGATGGCGCGCCTCGAGCACGACCTTGAAACCGCCTCCAACCGCCTGATTGCCGAGGGCCGGGAAATCCAGGCGCAGCGAGGCGTGAAGTGACCGCCCCGCCGCGGCGCGCCCTCAAGCGCGCCTGCGAGGATCTGGCCCGGGTCGATCCGGCCCTCGCTCAAGCCTATGAAACCGTGGGGGTGCCGCTGTGGCGCGCCCGTGCGCCGAGCTACGCCCTGCTCGGCAACATGATCTCGCACCAGCAGATCTCGCTCAGCGCAGCCGCCGCGATTTGGGCGCGCGTCGAAGACCATCTCGGCGAGGTGACCGCCGAGGCTATGCTGGCCGCCGATCCCGAAGCGATCCGCCTCTGCGGCATGTCGCGCCCGAAAGTGGCGCACCTCTATTCGATCGCCAGCGCCATCAGCAGCGGGCAGCTCGACCTCGCCCGCGTCCTCGCCGCCCCGCTTGATCAGGCCCGGGCGGAACTGCTGTCGGTGCGCGGGATCGGGCCGTGGACGGCGGAGCTGTTCCTGCTCTACGCGGCCGGCGCGATGGATGCATTCCCGGCTGGCGATGTCGGCCTGATGGCGGCGCACCACAAGCTCAGCGCCTATGAAACCCGCATGGAATCAAAGGCCTTCACGCGCCACGCGGAGCTGTGGCGGCCCTGTCGGGGTGTGGCAACGCACCTGCTCTGGGCCTGGCTGCACATGGACCGGGCCCGCGCCGCAGCCCCGGCAGGCGGCTGACAGGCCCTCTTGCGTTCAAGTCCGGCTGTCATAATCTTATGAAGGGAATCGCCTAAACAGCGTTCCAGACAGCGAAGGAGCAGCCGTCTTCTGTAGCACGTTCGACGATACACAGCGCTCAGCCCGTGCGGGAGGCCCGCATGCCTGAGATCGTTGCAACTCCCCCGAACGGCCGTCCGGCGCTCGTGCTGAATGCGGATTTCCGGCCCCTTTCCTATTATCCGCTCTCGCTCTGGCCCTGGCAGGAAGTGGTGAAAGCCGTTTTCCTCGACCGCGTGGATATCGTTGCCGAGTATGACCATGTCGTGCGCAGCCCGAGCTTCGAGATGCGCCTTCCCTCGGTCATCGCGCTGCGCGATTTCGTGCGCCAGGACCGCCCGCCCGCCTTCACCCGGTTCAACGTGTTCCTGCGCGACGGCTTCGCCTGCGCCTATTGCGGCGCGCATGACAACCTGACCTTCGACCATGTCGTGCCGCGTTCGCGCGGCGGACGCACGACCTGGGAAAACATCGTCACCGCCTGCAGCCCGTGCAACCTCGCCAAGGGCAGCCGCCTGCTGAAGGAAAGCCATATGGACCTGCGCCGCAGGCCATTCCGTCCGAACAATTACGAACTGCAGGGCATCGGCCGCAAATTCCCGCCGAATTACCTGCATGAGACCTGGATGGACTATCTCTACTGGGATGTGGAGCTGGAGGGATAGTCCGCCTACGGACACCCGCCCCAGTCGAACCGCCAGGCGCGGAAATGTACCGGGTCGCCATTTGAATAGTTCAGCGCATAGTAGGACGGGCTTTCGGTGAGGCAGGCGCCGAGGCGTTCGGCTTCGGCGCGCAGGCGCGCGGCAGTCTCCGTGATCGGCTCGTCGGCTTTGCGGTCTTCGAAGTTCAGGAGGTAGACGACCGGATAGGCCGCCGCATCTGCCGGCAGGTCGAGCGGCGTTTCCGGCGGGTGCGCATTCTGCGTGCCGAGCGTCAGGATGTAGGACGGCTCGGCATAGCCGAGCGCCAGCACACGCTCCGGGGCCGGAACATTGCAGAGCGCGCCCTCCCCCGGCACACCGCATACATCTTCCAGTGCGAGCCGCGCGGTTTCCGTCGGCTGCACCCAGACCTGTGAGGGCAGCATGAAGATACGGATATGCCAGCCGAGCGCGACACTGGAGAGGATGGCGAGGCCGATGGCGACGGAGACATGCCGGCGCGCCAGTTCGACCAGCGCGAGGCCGGCAAGGACGAAACCCGCCCACCAGAGAACGAGCGGATAGTCACGGTAAGGCGTCCAGGAAGCGAGCACTTCGCCCGCCGAGACGGTGCGGAAATCGCCCGCCGTCTCCGCCATGAACCAGGTTGTCACGCCCGGAAACGAGGCGGCCAGCAGCAAGCCTGCGCCGATGACGAAGAGCACCATGCCGAGCGCGTTCGAGACAGGCAGGCGTGCACCGTCCAGCAGGCGGGCAGCGCCATAACCGCACAACAGCCCGAACGCCGGATAGGCCGGCAGGATATAGTGGCTGAGCAAGGTCGGCATCAGCTCGAAGAAGGCATAGGTAAGCAGGCCCCAGGCGAGGATCAGGCGCAGGCCCTTGTCTTCATCAGAGAGCGGCGCCGTGTGCGTCGCCGGCGCGCGCCCGGCGAGCCAGACGGTGAGCGCGATGAACGCGAACGGCCAGGCCGGCAACAATTTCAGGGAACGGAGCGTTTCAGCCACGCTGCCCGGCGCGAAGGGCGGCACCAGGGACAGGACAAAGTTGAGCGCCAGCAGCAGCGCGAAGAGGCCGATCGCGGCGAGGCTGTAGCGGCGGAAGGGCGCCGAGCGAAATCCTCCAGGTCCGGCGACCTTGCGAAGCGAGGCCGCAAATCCCGCGATGACGAGCAGCGTCGCCGGAAAGAACCAGGCCGGAATGTGCGTCAGGTGATAGAACGGCCAGCCGCCATGCCCCTCCGAGGCGCCGGTAAACTTGTCCTTCAGGTCCTTGCCGACCGCGCCTTCGATATATTGCCCGTTCGTCGCCGCCTGGATCCACAGGAACCAGGGCAGCACCATCGCCACGAACAGTGCCGGGCCCTTCCAGTCCGTGAGCGGACGCCACCAATTCGTTCGGGGCGCGCCGCGCGCGCGGTCCCAGGCCCAGGCGCCAAGACCGGCATAGGCGACGACCATCATCGTCACCGGCCCCTTGATCAGGAAGGACGCGCTGACGGTCAGCCAGACAAGCAAGGCCATCCGCCCCGGCTTCTCCGTGCCGAGATACAGCCGGCCCAGCGCGCCGATGCCGAGCGTCGTGAGGAAGACGAGCACGCCGTCCGTCTTCGAGATGTGCGCTTCGGACGTGAGCAGCAGCGTCGCGCCGAACATCGCGGCGCCGAGGAAAGCGGCGCGCCGACCGATCAGGGGGATGCCCGCCCAGAAACAGGCGAGCGTCGCGAAGGCCGCGCCCAGCCAGCTCGGCACCCGGTAGGTCCAGATCTGCTTCGCCTCAGGCCCGGTGAAGATCGCGGTCGAGGCCGCCTGCAGCCAGTGGATGCCCGCCGGCTTCTTGTTGCGCAGCTCGTCCTGGTACTGGATCAGGATGTAGTTGTTCTCCTCCAGCATCTCCTTGGAGGCCTGCGCGAAGCGGCTCTCGTCCCGGTCCAGCGCCGGCAGCAGGAAAACGCCCGGCGCCGCAGCGCCAAAGGTCAGCAGGAAGAGGATGATCCAGGCTTTCCAGCCGGTCGAGATACGGTCGAGAACGGTCATGGCGGGCCATTTAGCGCAGCTTTGCCGGGGCGTCTTGCATAATTGGCCGAAGCCCGCCCCCGCCAAATGCGATGAGGCCCTCGATTTTGCGGTCGATGCCCGGTATGACGCGCCGTTTATTGCCGTGCCCAGACAGGGATCAAGCCTTTGACCGACGCAGCCGAATTCTCCGTTGTCGTGCCCGTGCATAACGAGTCCGGCAATGTCGCCACCCTGGTCGGCGAGATCGCCGCCGCCCTCGACGGGCGCGCCTTCGAGATGGTGTTCGTGGACGACGCCTCAACCGACGACACCCGCGCGAAACTGATGGCCCTGAAGGCGCAGTACCCGATGCTGCGCGTGCTCGGCCACCGGTCGAATGCCGGCCAGAGCCGCGCCATCCGCTCCGGCATCCTCGCTGCCCGCGCGCCGGTCGTCGGCACGCTGGACGGTGACGGCCAGAACGACCCCGCCGACCTGCCGGACCTTTACCGCGCCCTGACCCGGGCCGATGCGCCGCACGGCTTGAAGATGGTGATGGGCCGCCGCGCCAGCCGCAAGGATTCGGCCTGGAAGAAATTCGGCAGCCGCTTCGCCAACAATATCCGTAGGCGGATGCTGCGCGACGACTGCGAAGAACCAGGCTGCGGCATCAACGTCATGGACCGCGCTGCCTATGTCATGCTGCCCTATTTCGATCACATGCACCGCTACATGCCGGCGCTGATGAAGGCCGAAGGCCACAATGTCGAGTTTCGAAACGTGAACCACCGCCCGCGCGGTGAGGGCAAGTCGAACTACACCAATTTCGGCCGCCTGCGCGATGCGCTGTCCGACCTGCGCGGCGTCATGTGGTTGATCCGCCGACGGAGGAACCCGGGCGGCGCGGACGAATTCTAGGAAGGCAATCCGGATGACGCTGACAGAACTCCTCGTGCCGACCTACCGGCAGATGCTGCAGGCTCTGGCGGGCTGGCTGAAGAAGGCTCAAGCGCAGACGCAAGACGCCGATGCACTGATGTCCGCGCGGCTCGCGCCCGACATGTTCCCTCTCTCGACCCAGATCCGCTTCGCCTGCCGGCAGGCGTACGAAGGCGGCCACCGCCTGCGCCACGAAACGATTCCGGCGGAGGTCGAAGCCTTGCAGGATGAAGGCCGCAATGGCGGCGAGCAGCCCGGCACAATGGCTCAGGCGCTCGCCCGTATCGACGAGACGCTCGCCTACCTTGCCAGCCTGCCTGACGATGCGCTCGACGGCGGCGCCGGCAAGCCGCTCGCGCTGGAATTGCCAATGGGCATCGCCTTCGATCTCGACGGCGACATCTACGCACGCGACTGGGCCCTGTCGCAGTTCTATTTCCATGTCATGACGGCCTACGCGATCCTGCGCCACAAGGGCATCGCCCTCGGCAAGGCAGACTATGTCCAGCACATGTTCGCCTACCTGCGCCCGGGCACCGCCCCGGCCGGCTGAAGCGGCGGCTACTTCATCACTTCCTGAAGACAGGCCGCGATCGTGTCCGGCGTGTCCTGGTGGGTGAAGAAGGTCTTCAACTGCCAGTTCTCGTCCATCAGGTAGAGCAGGCTCGTATGGTCCATCGTGTAGGCGGCCATGCTGTCGGGCTGTTCGACGCGGGAATAATCCGCCTTGAATTCATCGGCGGCCGCGCGCACCTCGGCTTCGGTGCCGGTGAGCCCGATCAGCCCTGCCGGGAACGCCTTGTTGGCGACATATGTGGCGAGGGCCTCCGGCGTATCGCGTCCGGGGTCGACGCTGATCAGCAGGGTCTGCGGCGGCGTCATGCCTTCCGGCAGCTTGCGATAGGCGGCCGCCACGGTGGTCAGCGTCAGGGGGCAGACATCCGGGCAATAGGTGAAGCCAAAATAGATCAGCGTGGGCCGGCCCTTGAAGGTTTCCTCCGTGACGCGCCCGCCGGTACTGGCGACCAGCGAGATCGGCCCACCGATTTCCGGATAGGCGCGGCTGAGACAGCCGGACTGCGTGCCGCCAGAAGTTGGCGCAGCCGTGTCGGCGGCGGGACCACACGCAGAGAGCGCGGCGGCAGCGAAGAGGGCAAGGGCGGTCAGGCGCATGCCGGCATAAGGCGCGAATCCTTCGCTTGGCGCAAGCGACAGCCTGCCGCATAAAGCGGCGCATGGAAGAAGCGGCGCGCGATTCACGGTCCGGATTCGAGGATGCCATCTTCACGTTGGCGCCGGAAGGCCTCGGCTCGGCCCAGTCCGCCCTCGGCCGCACGCGCCTGCGCACCTTCATCACGCTGCGCTGGCTGGCGGTGGCCGGCCAGACGAGCGCGGTGCTGCTGGTCTATTTCGGGCTCGGCTTCCACCTGCCGCTCGCCGTATGCCTCGCGATCATCGCGGGCTCGGCCTGGCTCAACGTCTTCCTGTCCTTCGCGTTTCCCTCACAGCGCCTGACCCGAAGCTGGGAAGCTGCGCTGCAGCTCAGTTTCGACACGATCCAGCTGGCCTCGCTGATTGCGGTGACCGGCGGCCTGTCGAACCCCTTCCTCCTGCTGCTGCTCGCCCCAGTCACGGTGGCCGCGCTCAGCCTCAGCCTCGTGCGCGCAAGCATCATTGCCGTTCTGGCCCTCGCGCTGGCGGCGACGATGCCCTTTGCCAGCCTGCCCCTGCCCTGGCTGGAACAGACCGGCACACACCTGCCGATCCTGTTCCAATGGGGCCAGTTCGCAGCCCTCGCCGTGGGCACTGTGTTCTTCACCGTGTCGGCCGGGCGCGTCAGCCAGGACGAGGCGCGCCTCGTGCGTGCGCTCGATGCGGCCAGCGTCGTCATGGCGCGCGAGCAGAAACTCTCCGCCCTTGGCGCCATGTCGGCGATGACTGCGCATGAGCTCGGCACGCCGCTCGCCACGATCCACCTCGTCGCCAAGGAAATGGTGCGCGACCTCGCGCCCGACGATCCGCATGCCGAGGATATCCGCCTCATCGCCGAGCAGGCCGACCGCTGCCGGTCGATCCTCTCCGCCATCCGCGAAGCGCGTGATGCCGCCGACATCGTGCATGCCCGCATGCCGCTCGACGCGCTGGTCGAAGAAGCCGCCGCGCCCATGAAGGGCCTTGGCGTTGCAGTCATCGTGCACGCGAGCCCGGGCGAAGGCGGCGCCGCGCGCCCGCCCGTGATCGAGCGCAGCCCGGAAATCCTGCACGCGCTCGGGGCCTTCATCGAGAACGCGGTCAGCTTTGCAGCCAGCAAGGTCGAAGCGACCGCCAGCTGGACCGGCGACCAGGTGATGATCACCATCGTTGACGATGGCCCCGGCTTCTCGGCCGAAATCATCCCCAAGCTGGGCGAGCCCTATATCTCCGACCGTTCCGAGGCCCGCCTCGGCGGCGGCGACATGGGCCTCGGCTTCTTCATCGCCAAGACGCTGATCGAGCGCACGGGCGGCCGCATCGCCTCGCGCAACCGCACGCCGCCTGCAACGGGCGCGGTCGTGCAGGCCGTCTGGCCGCTCGCCGCCCTCATCCCGCGAAGCTTGGACTAGGGCGGTGTTTGGCCCTATATTTGCGTTTGATAACGAATTGCGCTTAGGAACCGCCGCATGGAACGTCCGGCCCCCGTGAATGTGCACCCAAGCCTCGAAGCCCTCGAGGACAAGACCTGTCTCGTCATGGACGATGACGGCCCCTTCGTGCAGCGCCTCGCCCGCGCGCTCGCCCAGCGTGGTTTTGTGGTGTCCGCCGTCTCGACGGTCGCCGAGGGCAAAGACATCGCCCGCCTGAACCCGCCCGCCTTCGCCGTGCTGGACCTGCGCCTCGAAGATGGCAGCGGGCTCGACGTCGTCGAAGTGCTGCAGAAGTCCCGCCCCGAGGCCCGCGCGGTGATCCTGACCGGCTATGGCGCCATCGCGACCGCTGTGGCCGCCGTGAAGGCCGGCGCCGTGGACTACCTCTCCAAGCCGGCCGATGTGGAAGACATCATCCGCGCGCTGACGGCGACGCAGGACGAGCGCCCTGCCCCACCGGAAAACCCGATGTCGGCAGACCGGGTGCGCTGGGAACACATCCAGCGCGTCTATGAGCTCTGCAACCACAACGTCTCGGAAACGGCGCGCCGCCTCAACATGCACCGCCGCACACTGCAACGCATCCTGGCGAAGCGCGCACCGCGCTGAGGAAGAACGCGACACACCCCTCTCCCTTTGGAGAGGGGCAGGGGTGAGGGGGCGCTGCGTTCTCAGCGGTATCGACGCGAAAGGGCGTAACTCCCCCTCATCCCCAACCCCTTCTCCCAAGGGAGAAGGGGCTTGAATGTTTCTACTCCTCCGCCTTCGGAACATTCCGCCCGAAGTTCACCGAGGCCGAATCCTGCCCCGCGTCGATAATCGCCTTGCGGATGGTCCGCGCGCGGGTGAACTCGCGCATCAGCATGTCGCCGTCGCCCCAGCGAATGGCGCGTTGCAGGGCGGCGAGATCTTCAGAGAACCGGCCGAGACATTCCAGCACCGCCTCACGGTTGTTCAGGAACACGTCGCGCCACATCACCGGATCGGAGGCCGCAATCCGTGTGAAGTCGCGAAATCCGCCTGCGGAATATTTCACGACTTCGCCCTGCTCCACGGTTTCCATGTCGAAGGCGGTAGCGACGATGTTGAACGCGATCAGGTGGGGCAGGTGCGAGGTGATCGCCAGAACGCGGTCATGCCGGCCGGCATCCATCGTCTCGACCTTGGCACCGAGCGCCTGCCAGAAAGACGTCAGCCGGGCCAGCGCCTCGTCCGCCCCCCGGCGCCGGGCCTTCCACCGGCGTCAGGATATGCCAGGCGCCGCGGAACAGCGTCGCGAAGCCCGCCTCCGGTCCGGACTGCTCCGTGCCTGCAATCGGGTGGCCCGGAATGACATGGATGCGTCCATCCGCCGCCGCCGCCAACGCGCGCGCGGCCTCGCCCTTGACCGAGCCGACATCCGTCAGGATCGCGCCGCCCTTCATCTCGGGCACCGCGCCGGCCGCCGCCGCGCCCAGCGCGCCTACCGGCACGCACAGGATCACGCAATCTGCCTCGCGCACGGCGGCCTCAAGGCTGGCCGCAACGGTGCCAAGGCCGATGGCGGCGGCCCGCGCGCGCACGTCCTCGTTCGCGTCATAGAGGACAATCTCGCCTGCCGCGCCATACTCGCGCGCGCCGCGTGCGATCGATGAACCGATCAGGCCGGCACCGATGATGGCGAGGCGGGAAAACACGGGGTCGGGCATAGGGCAGTCTTTCGTCGGGATGCGCGCGGCTGCTTGGTGGGCAAAGGGCCCGGCCCCGTCAAGGGGCGCGGGGCTTTGCCGCGCTGGCGGCGAGGGCACGCGGCGCTTATCTAGCTCGCATGACCCAGCCCTCCCCCATTCTCAGCGGCCTGCGCCAGCGCTGCGGCGCCTGCGGCAAGGGCCGGCTGTTTTCCTCTTACCTGAAGCTCAACACCGCCTGCCCGCATTGCGGCCGCGACATGCGGGCCGCCGACACGGCCGACGGGCCAGCCTTCTTCGTCGGCTTCGGGGTATTGATCCTGACCGCGCCGTTCCTGTTCCTCATCCCGATGAGCCCCTTGCCGGCTGCGGCCAAGGTTGCTGCGATCCTGGCGCTGGCGCTGGTGATCACCGGCCTGTCGATGTGGCTGCTGCCGGTGGCCAAGGGAATCCTTCTCAACCTCCAGCTGCACCACAAGGCCGGGCAGGCCGAATTCGAGCAGCGGGACAGCTGAAACACAGGCGCTGCAAATCCACTCGCCACCCGCGCGGCGATACGTTAAACACGACCTCGTGAAGTCGATCACTTCAGGGGACAGACGTGGATTCTCGGGACACCAAGATTGCCCTGACCGCCGCAGCTGTCGCCAAGATGGAGCGCGACCGCGCGAAGCGCGGGGGCGAAGACGGCAAGCATAGACAGGGGTCGCCAATGCGCTTGATTTTCGGAATTTTCCCGCTGCTGGTCATTCCAGTGATCTTGTACAACCTGATCGCCCTCGTCGGCGGTGGCTCGGTTGAAACCACCAATGCGGCGGGTCAGCTGATTTCCTCGGTCCAGGCGCCGATCAATGGCCTGCTCAACGAACGCTTCCTCGGCCTGCCGATGATCTCCGGCGTCGAATGGGTGCTCACCAAGGGCGACGCCATCGTCCTGCTGGCCGTCACCTTCCTTTTCCTCGAGATACTCAAGTCGACGAGCACGGGCACCGCGACGATCATCAATCACGGCATCTCGCTGCTGCTCTTCATCATCTGCCTCGTGCAGTTCCTGTTGATGCCGAACTTCGCGACGTCGACCTTCTTCATCCTGATGTCGATGACCCTGCTCGACGTGCTGGCCGGCGTGATCGTCACCATCGTCTCGGCGCGGCGCGACTTCGGCGTCGCCGGCGACGTCTGAGCCCAGGACCAACGCCCAAACAAAAAGCCGGAAGCGCAAGCTTCCGGCTTTTTCGTTTGTGCGGCGCGGCGCGCTCAGTCCTTGCGGGCGAGATCGCTCAGCTGCTTCTGGATCGCTTCCATCTGTTCCTGCATCGCGGCCATGGCTTCGGCCTGGTATTCGAGGAACGGATTCGACGGCATCGGCGACTGGCGCTCGGTGCGGCTGGCCTGGAACACGGTCGGCATGAACATCTTCATCGCCTGCTCGAACATCGCCATGTTGCGCTTCGCCTGCGCCTCGAACAGGTTCATCGGGTTCGCTGCCTTGCGCCATTCCTTCTGGGCATCGGCGAAGGAGTTCATCGACATCTCGAGGAACGCCGGCAGGAAGGTCTGCGCGCCGCCGCCATAGAAGCCGATCAGCTGGCGCAGGAAATTCAGCGGCAGGGCGCCCTGCCCCTTGGTTTCCTGCTCGAAAATGATCTGCGTAAGGACCTGCCGGGTCAGGTCGTCACCTGTCTTGGCATCGCGGACTTCAAAGTCCCGCCCCTCGCGCACGAGGTCCGACAGATGGTCCAGGGTCACGTAGGAAGACGTCGACGTGTCATAGAGACGCCGGTTCGCGTATTTCTTGATGATGATCGGTCCAGCCGATCCGGTTGCCTTGGCCATGTCCTCGCCTCGCCGCTCACTCGGTCCGTGCCGCGCAAGCAATTATTGTGCTAGTGCGAAATAGTCGCACAAAAGAGCGGCTTGACCAATGCGGTATTGAAGTTGCACCCAAGGGCAACGCTTAACAGAAACGTGGGAGGAATTGGCACATGGCGCGGACGGCACTGGTTACGGGCGGTACCCGGGGTATCGGCAAGGCAATCAGCGAAGCGCTGCAGGCCAAGGGCTACAACGTGGCGGCCAACTACGGCGGCAATGACGCGGCAGCAGCTGAGTTCTCAAAGGCGACCGGCATCAAGGTCTTCAAGTTCGACGTCGCGGACTATGACGCGGTCGGCAAAGGCCTCAAGGCCATCGAATCCGAGGTCGGCCCGATCGACATCGTGGTTAACAATGCGGGCATCACGCGCGACGCCCCCTTCCACAAGATGAGCCTCGCCCAGTGGAACGAGGTCATCAATGTCGACCTGACGTCCGCCTTCAACGTCACCCGCCAGGTCTGGGATGGCATGCGCGAGCGGAACTACGGTCGCATCATCAACATCTCCTCGATCAACGGCCAGAAGGGCCAGTTCACGCAGGCGAACTATTCCGCTGCCAAGGCCGGCCTGATCGGTTTCACCAAGGCGCTCGCCTATGAAGGCGCCAAGAAGGGCATCACCTCCAACGTCGTCGCCCCCGGCTATATCGACACCGAGATGCTGGCCGCCGTGAAGCCGGAAGTGCTCGATGGCATCATCGCCACCATCCCGGTCGGCCGCCTCGGCAAGGCCGGAGAGATCGCCTCGATGTGCGCCTATCTCGCCTCGGACGAAGCGGCGTTCATCAACGGCGCAACGATGACCGTGAACGGCGCGCAATATATCGCGGGCTAACGGCCGTCCGGTTTCGACTGGCGGATCACCGCATACGCGATGGCGACGACCAGCGCCGGCAAGAAAAGGCCAGTGGCCATCAGCACCCAGAAGATAAATGCGCCGAAGCCAACCCGGTTGCCGGGCGTCATCCGCTGCCAGCGTTCTTTCGCCCAGTCCTCGACGGCGCGCAGCGTTGCCGAATGCGTCGGCGCCGGGCCGGGCGCCGTCGTCCGCACCGGCTCGGCCGGCAAGCGCCACATCGACTTGGCCGGCTCAACCGCCACCTTGTCCGGCCTCAGCCAGTCGATCAGCCGCTTCGGCTGGCTGACGATCACCGCCGACTTGGCGCTGCGAGGCGCCACCCGCGGCACCGGGCGCTGCGCCAGCGGATCCTTCCGGTCGGCGCCGAGGTCCATCCGCACACCGAACGTGTCGTCATATCTTGGCCGTCTGCCCAGCATGGCATGATGCTCCCGAACTACCGGGCAACTTGACCCGGAGTCGTCAATTTCCGGCTAACCGGTGCGCGGCCGCCAGCCGTCGGGCGCCATTGTGAAGCCGGAAAACTCGAAGCCCGGCGCAACCGTGCACGAAACCAGCGTCCAGTGGCCCAGCGTCTCGGCCGCCTGCCAGTGGTGCGCCGGCACCACCGCTTGCGGGCGCTGCCCGGCCCGCAGGTCCGGCCCGAGCACGCGGCGCGCCGCGCCGTCCCCGTCCGGCGGCGACACCGTGAGCGCAAGCGGGCCGCCGGCGTGCCAGAGCCAGGCTTCGTCCGCGTCCACCTTGTGCCAGGCGGAAACTTCATCGGCCTGCAGCAGGTAGTAGATGGCGGTCATCGCCGCGCGCCCGCCGCCGGCCGAGCGGAAGGTTTCGGCAAAGTGGCCGCCCTCCGGGTGGGGCTGCATGTTCAGCAGGCGGATGATTTCATTCGCACCGAGGTCGCCTGCCCGCGCGAGGCCCATCAGAACCGGTCCTTGCGGCTACGGATCTCCCCGAAGGTCGCGGCCGCGTCTCCCGGATGGCCCATCGCGATCTGCATCGCCTGCTTGTCGGCCCGCAGGAACGGGTTCGTCGCCAGCTCGCGCTCCAGCAAGGCCGGCACGGTCGGCAGGTTGTCCGACCGGCGCTTCTCGATCCAGGCCACGTATTCCTTCAGCGCCTTGTTCTCAGGCTCGATGGTAACCGCGAACCTCGCATTCGAGGCCGTGTACTCATGCGCACAGTAGAGTCGCGTTTCCGGCGGCAGCGCCTTGATCCGCTTCAGGCTGTTCCACATCATCTCCATCGTGCCCTCGAACACCCGCCCGCATCCGAGCGCAAACACCGAGTCCCCGACGAAGGCGGCCTGCTGGTCCGGAAAGTGGAAGGCGACATGGCCGAGCGTGTGGCCGGGCACGTCCAGCACGGTTGCCCGCGCCCGCCCGAATTCGAGCACGTCGCCCTGCTTCACGGCGAGATCGATCCCAGGAATCTTCGCCGCTTCCCCGGCCGGGCCGATGATGCGGCAGCCGGTCTGCGCCTTGATGCGCAGGTTGCCGCCCGCATGGTCCGGATGCCAGTGCGTGTTCCAGATCTCGTTGATCTGCCAGCCCATCCGCGCGGCTTCTTCGAGATACCGGTCAGCATCCGGCGTATCGACCGCGATCGTCTGGCCGGACTGGTGCTCGTGGACGAGATAGCCGTAATTATCATTGAGGCAGGGAAACTGGTGTATGTCGATCTTGATGTCCATGTGCCTGTTTTCCGTTCTGCAATCTGAGAGCCGACTTTGGACCATGCGTCAGGACGCCGTCACCCTTGAACGCTTCTACGCCTCGCCGCTCGGCCGGGCAGCGGCGCGCGTGCTGGCCGGCAAGCTGGTCGACCTCTGGGGCGATGCCAGGGGCGTGTCGATGCTCGGGCTCGGCTATGCCGTGCCCGTTCTCGACGCCTTCGGCGGCGCGCCGGGGCGAATCGTCGCCGCCATTCCCTTCGATCACGGGCCGGTGCAATGGGCCGCCTCGGAGCGCGGCAATGCCTCGGTCGCGGTCGGCGATGCCCGCCTGCCCTTCCCGGACGGCCAGTTCGACCGGGTGATCGTGCTGCACGGGCTGGAGGAGACCGGCGATCCGCGCGCCTACCTGCGCGAGATCTGGCGCGTCACGGCGCCCGAGGGCCGCATCGTGCTGGCTGCCGCCAACCGGGCCGGTCTCTGGGCCCGCGCCACGCAGACCCCGTTCGGCTTCGGCCGGCCCTGGACCCGCAACCAGTTGTCGAACCTTTTGTCGGGCGGCCTGTTCCAGGTCACAGCGTCCAGCAGCGCCCTCTACATGCCGCCGCTCAGCACGGGTCTGGTCACCTCCGCCGCCGAGGGCTGGGAAGTCATCGGACGCGCCTTTGCCCCCGGTCTTGGCGGGGTCGTGCTGATCGAAGCGGTCAAACGGCTCTACGCTCCGCCGGGGGGCGGCGCCGCCGCGCCGGTGACTGAACGCATGCGCCTCGCCCGTCCCGCGCAGGCTTCCCGGCGCGAAGAGCATTGACGCGCCGCAATGTCCCTATAACTTCGCACCTGCAGCAAACACCTGATCCGAGGACCGAACCCATGAAACTCATCACTGCCGTGTTCAAACCGAGCCGCCTCGACGCAGTGATCGAAGCCATCTCGGAAGCCGGCGCCACCGGCCTTACCGTTACCGAAGTGCGCGGCTACGGCCGCCAGCAGGGCAAGACGGAAGTCTACCGCGGCGCCGAATACGAAGTGCGCCTGCTGCCGAAAGTGAAGGTGGAGCTCGCCTGCTCCGGCGACGACGTCGAACGCCTCATCGAAGCGATCACCCAGGCGGCCAACACCGGCACGATCGGCGACGGCAAGATCTTCGTGCACGACCTCGAAAGCATCCTGCGCATCCGCACCGGCGAACGCGACGACCAGGCGATCACCGGCTGATCGCCTACTCGATGATCTCGTAGCCTTCCGGGATCACGAACACATCGTCCACCGAAGCGACGCCGATCTGCGGCTCGAGCTCTTCGCCCGGGCCATTCTCGCGGCGTTCATAGGCCGCCACCAGCGACAGGTAGGGCGGCACATGCACCCAGCCATGCTCGGCGGTGTTCTGCATGATCTCGAAGTGCAGGTGCATGGTCGTCGCCGACCCGCCGAAATCGTTCGAGACATAGCCCAGCAGGTCGCCCGCCTTGACGCTCTGGCCAGCGGTCACCGCAAGGCGCGACATGTTCATGTGCATGTAGTTGTAGATGCTGCCGGCGCTGCGCAGTTTCACGGTGTAGGAGCCGATCGACGAAATCACGCCGTCTTCCACGGCGACCACTTCATGCAGGCCCCGGTCCGCCACCTTCTGCTTGCGCAGGGCATTGCAATCGGCCGCCGTGCCGACCCGGATATCCTGGCCCTGGTGGATCTTCGCCACCGGACAGAACGGCGTGTTGCGGTTGGCTGAGCGCGTTTCGCAGAAATTGTCGCGCCACGGATAGGCATAGTTGCGCGCATCGCACTGGTCGCCGCCGGCGACACCGCCGCCGAAACTGAATACCTGCGATTGCAGGAAGGCAGGCGCGGACTTGATCGGGAAGACCATGCCGGGCGCGTGCACGACCTGGTCGGCAAAGCCGCCGCCTGAGCCGGCAAGCAGTGCGCCGGGCGCGAAATAGCTGAACACTGGTTCGACCACGGGCGCCTCGGCCTCCACCGGCGTATCGACGGGCGTGTCGACCGGCGTTTCCACGGGCGTCTCCGTGCCGGGCTCGGTTGGCGTATCGCCGCCATCGGGCACGGGTTGGTCAACCGGCACATCGACGGGCGGGTTTTCAGTGGTGTCAGTCGCGTCCACCGGATCAGCGTCCGGCGTCGTGGTGTCGCCGGGCGTGGTCTCGACCGGTGTTTCGAATTCGGAATCGTCGACATCCGGCGGCGGCGGGCCGGGCGCGCCGGGCGGCGTGGCGGGCGCTTCTTCCGGCGGCTGGGGCGGCGGGCCGCCATCCCCCGGAAACCGCACGAAGTCGCAGCCCGCGAGCGAAGTCAGGAGCAGCGCGCCGGCTGCCGCAGCAAGGAAGTGTCGCATCAGCGTGTTCCTGAAATCTCGAGGCTGCGGGCAAACCCGACAGCCTCATCCTCGGTCACGCAGGCCGGCAGGTCATCGACCAGCGTCTTGCACTCAAATTCGATCAGGTAGTCGGCGCCATACTTGGAGAAGGCGACCTGTGCCCCGGTTGTCGTGGGCTGGAACCGGTAATCATCGCCGCGCGGCGCCGCCGTTGCGCCCGGCTCGGCGATCACGACATTCGTGCCATTGACGATGATGTCATAGGCTTCACCGGGGAAAAACGCGTAATAGCCGTCGCTGGTCGGCTGGAAGCGGATCGCCGTCTCGCCGCCCTGCGCGGACACCGGGCCCGACGGCAGGAACACCGGCACCGGCGGCGCATCGCCCCCAGAGGCCACCTGGAAGCTGCCTTCCCGCTCGTCGAGCGAGCGCGATGCCAGATCGCGGCGCGCCGCTTCCCAGTCAATCGTTGCGCCCGCGGATGTCGATTCGGCGCGCACCGGCAGTTCGGCCTCGGCCTCGGCAGGCTCGGCATCCGTCACGTCTGCGATATCGACACTGGCTGTATCGGTGTCTGCCGGACGCTGGAACACGCGGTCGCAGGCCGCAACCGAAAGGGCGCCCAGCAGCAGGCCGGAGAGAAGAAGAGGTCGGTTCATCAAGTCAGTCCTTGCCGGGGTGTGCTACATAGTCGGGGTCTGCATAGGAGACGCCTTCGATCTTCAGGAGGCGGTCCTGTACAGCGCGGATGTCTTCAGGCGTCGCCGGTGCGCCGGGCGGCATCTGGTAGGCGAGCTTGATCTCGCCGGAATAGCTGGCGCCTGCCAACGTGAAATCCGACAGCGCCGGCACGCGCGCCGTCAGGTCGCGCCAGGCCGCCTGCGCCGCTTCCGGATCGCGCTTGAAGTTGCGGGTAATGGTATCGATTTCCTCGGCGCCCTTCAGGCGGACGATAAAATGTACCTCGGTGCCCTCGGCGCGCGCCGGGCGCTCGATGGGGGCCTGCGAAGCCGCCGGTCCGCTACCGCCACCGCCTGCCTCTGCCACCTGGAACGGTGCTTCCGGATCGGGACGGGGCGCGGCGAATTCTGGCGACGTCTCGACACGGGCGGGCCCGGACGCCGCCGGCGATTCGATCTCGACCGACAGCGCGCCCGGCCGCTCGGGCAAGGGTTCGCTGCCGCCAGAGTCATTGTTCAGCGCGGCGATCGCAAGCGCGACCGCGCCGCCGACACAGCCAAGCCCGATCGCGCCAAGCGGTCCTCCGAGATGCAAGGGCGCGCGGGATTGAGCCATGTTAGCGTCCTCCTCCGCCAGTCGGCTTGGCGGGTATGCTGGCAAGGTTGAGCAGCCCGGTTCCGCATGGGCGAGCGCACATGTCGGGATTGCCGGACAGGGCAGTTGTTCCGGGATATTGGCTGCAGAGACCCGAACACTGCAAGGCCTGCCGCGGATCGAGCGCCGATTGCAGGGTTGCGATCAGCTCGTCACGGGTCGCCGTCGGCGTGCGCGCCTTGAGGAGGGCGAGCGCCGCCGAGACATGCGGCGCGGCCATCGAAGTGCCCTGCTCGTAGGCATAGAAGCAGTTCTCCACCGTGGCGCCGGTGACCGGGTCGTAGCAGTTCGACGCGGCCTTCGTGGACAACACCCCATCCGGCTTGCCGTCGCCATTGTCATCGCGCGTCAGGTCGCCGCCAGGAGCCAGCAGCATCACTTCAGGGCCATAGTTGGAATAAGGCGTCAGCTGGCCGCGCGCATCGCTCGCCGCCACGGTGACGACACCCCTGCAGCCCGCCGGGGCGTAGAAGCTCGTCGACATCCGGGCGTTGCCGGCCGCCGAGACGACGATGGCGCCGGTTGCGGTGGCGGCATCGATCGCGTCCTGCAGCGAGGCCGGGCAGGCGCCAAGCAGGCCGATCGACAGGTTGATCACATCGGCCGGGTTCTCGTTCCAGACCTCGGTATCGTCCGGGCCTTCGGCCGGGATGATGCCGGCGGCCCAGCGGATCGCGTCGTTGATGTCCGACAGGCGCCCGCCGCACTTGCCGAGCGCGCGCACCGGAACGATGCGCACGTTCCAGGCACCGCCCGCGACGCCGGAGCCGTTATTGGTCGCCGCGGCGCCGACCGTGCCGGCCACGTGCGTGCCGTGGAAGCTGTCGGCGGCGTAAGGCTTGGTCGGGTCGCACATGTCGCCCGGATCATTCGCGTCGCTGTCGCGGCCATCGCCGTCATTACCCATGCGCGGATCGGAGACCATGTCCCAGCCCGGCATGATGTTGGGCGAACCGGCGATGTCCGGATGGTTCATCTGCAGGCCGGTATCGACCACAGCCACCACAACGCTGCGCGAACCGGCCGTACCCTGACGGTTCCAGAACGTCTCGAACCCGGCGCCGCCAGCGGTGCGGCCATCGGCAGTGCCCCGGTCACGGAAATGCCATTGCAGCGTCCACAGCGGATCGTCGGGATTGAAGCTCGCCGGCTGGGTCGACGGCGGCGTGGTCGTCGACCCCGTCGAGCCGGAGGAAGCCGGCGGCTTGCCGGTGCCCATCGGCGGCGGCGCGTCCTTGGTGCGGCGCACGAACTGGTTCTGGAAGATGAAGTCCGGCTCGACATATTCGAACTGGCCGGACGCGCGCAGGTCGCGCACCACGCAGGCCGTCGCCAGCGCCAGGTCGTCGCCGATCTCCGCCGGCTGCATGCCGTCCGGGCATTCCGCAGAATCGGCGCGCGCCAGGAACTCGCCGGGGCTGGTGGCACCCGCGCGGAACTGGGTCGGGCTTGCGCCGTCTCCGCCGATCTGGATCACCATCTGGCCCTGCCGCGACAGCGCGACTTCGCCGCCGATACCATACTTCGTCATCGTCTCGAGCATGACGCCATTGGCATCGAGCTGTTTCTGGACCGCCTCCCGGTTGATCGGCGCACGGCGCGCCAGCTTGCGCACTTCGGCCTTCTCTTCGACCGGCAGCGCCTTGAACTCGTCGCGCGTCATCCGCTTCATGCGGCGCTCGAGGACCGGCTCCTCGCCCGCCATCTTGTCGACATCCTTGTTGACCTGGGCGACATCCTCGGCCGTCTTCGACACCGCGCGCGGATCGAGCGTGATCTTGGACAATACCTTCTCGGTACGCACCGGCGCCTCCATGGCGCTCGCCCCGGAGCTGGGCGCTGACGGTGCGGGCAGGGATTCCAGCCCCTGATCAGGCGCTGCTTCCTCGTAATACTCGTCCTCGAAATATTCGAGTTCGGCGTCCACCGCGGCGACATCATCGACGGCGGACGAAACCTCGGCGGGAATGTCTTTCGGCTTGGCGATGATCGAGCCGACCGCGAACAGGGGGCGTTCTTCCTCGTCGACCACGAACTCGGCCATCACGGTCCCGGCCAGCGCCCGGTCTGCCACCGAGGCCGTCTGGAGGTTGCGCGCGCTCGGGTCCACCACGGTCTCGCCGCTGATCTGGCCCGCTGACGCGTCGGCAACCTCCTTGGCGCGATCAATCCGCTCGGTGATCTTGTCGCAACCAGCCAGTACCACTGTTGCAGCGAGGGCAGACAGGATAACCGGGCGCAGGCGCCGGTCCGTGAGACGTTTCAACATGTTGGTAGTCCCCATGCGATTGCCAATGAACGCCCCAGTCCCATAGGTTAACGCTGTGTTGAGATTATGACGAGGACGGGTCCCTTGTCCAACCCCCTGACACGCCGGAGCGTGATTTGAGCCAGACCATCCGACTGGAGACCCTGCCGCCTCTCGCGGAAGTCATCCTCGACCAGCCGCAAGGGCGAAATGCGCTGTCACTCGCCATGTGGGCCAGCCTGCCGGGACTCATTGCGGCCGCGAACGCCGATCCGCGCGTCAAGGTCATCCTGCTGCATGGCGGGGGCGGCGGCGTATTTGCCGCCGGGGCCGACATATCCGAGTTCCCGGTCGTCTACGGCACGCCGGCGGTCGCCCGCGAAACCGGACGCACCATCGCGCGCGCCCTCGACGCCATCGAAGCCAGCGAAAAGCCGGTGATCGCGGCGATCGAAGGCGCCTGCGTCGGCGGCGGCGTCAGTCTCGCCGTCGCGGCGGACCTTCGCATCGCCGCCTCGACCGCCTCGTTCGGCATCACGCCGGCGAAGCTCGGCCTCGTCTATCCGCCGGCCGACATCGCGCGTCTCGAACGGCTGGTCGGCCCCGGCACGGCGAAACGCCTGCTGTTCACCGGCCGCATCTTCAGCGCTGCCGACGCCTTGCAGATGCGGCTCGTGGATGAAGTGGCCGCGGGCGCGGAGATCCTTCCCGCCGCGCGGGCCCTGGCGCAGGAAATTGCCGGCGTCTCACAATGGTCGGTGCGCGCCACCAAACGGATGATGCGCGGCTTCGAGGCCGGCATGGCGCCGACCTCGCCCGAAGCCGAAACGCTGTTCCTCGACGGCTTCGCAAATCCGGATTTCGCCGAAGGCGTCGATGCCTTCCTCGCGAAGCGCCGGCCGGACTGGAAAGTGACGTGACACCCGCCGAGGCCCTGCGCCGGTTCCGCGCCCGCCTGCCCGCGCGGGCACGCCTCTACACCGGCGGCTGCAGCGGCGAGCCGCTCGGCTTCGTCGAAGCCTTCCGCGAGGCGCCGGATCTTGCGGCCGGCCTCACTTTCGTGGGCCAATGGGTGCCCGGCATCAACCACACGGACTGGGCGAGCCTCCACCCGGACGCTTCGGCCGAAACCTGTTTCTTGCCGCCGGCCTTGCGCCCCTCCTTCGAGGACGGGCGCACACGCATCCTGCCAATGGCCTATTCGCACTCCTGGGACTGGCTGGCCTCCACACCGCTCGACGGCGCGCTGATGCTCGTCTCGCCGCCGGATGCCGAAGGCAATGTCAGCCTGGGGGTCAGCCCCGACTTCGGGCCGGTGATCCTTGCACGGACGGACGTGCCGGTGCTGGCACTGGTAAACCCGCAGATGCCGGCTGTGCCGCACAGCGTGAAGGTGCCGCTGTCGCGCTTTGCGCTGGTGGCCGAAGAAGACCGGCCCCTCGTGCAGGTTGCCCCGGCGCCGCTGGCACCCGCCTTCGCCGCAATTGCCCGGCATGTCGGCGCGCTGGTGCCCGAGGGCGCGCATCTGCAGTTCGGAATCGGCAACGTGCAGCAGGCCGTGCTGACGGAACTGGGCGGCCGCAAGGGCCTCGCCATCTGGTCAGGCATCGTCTCCGACCCGGTCATCGGCATGCTGGACGCCGATCCCGGCCTCAAGGTGGCTACCGGCGTCGCGGTCGGCACCGAGGCGCTCTACCGCCGGCTCGCGCATGAGACGCGCGTGCGCTTCCTGCCGGTTTCGGAAACCCACGCCGTCGCCCGCCTCGCCGCCTTGCCGCGCTTCACCGCCATCAATTCCGCCGTCGAGGTCGACCTGTTCGGCCAGGCGAACGCCGAATTCATCAGTGGACGGCAGGTCTCGGGCACTGGCGGCCTCACGGACTTCCTGCGCGGGGCGCGTGCCTCGCCGGGCGGCACCGGCATCGTTGCCCTCGTCTCCAGCGCGCGCGATGGCAAGCTCAGCCGTATCGTGCCGCGCCTCGCACCGGATGCCACCACCGTCACACGGGCCGACATGGATGTCGTGATCACCGAGCACGGCGCGGCCCGCCTGCGCGGCCTCGACCTCGACGCCCGCGCCGCGGCGCTCATCGCAGTGGCAGACCCGGCGCATCGCACTTCGCTCGCCAATGCCTGGGACGACATGCGCCGCCGCCTCTGACCAATTTTGCGACAACCCAATTTCACCGCAGGCGATTGCGAAAGCAGGCCCACACAAGCCCCCTCTCCGCAGGTCCCTGCGAAGGCAGGGACCTAGACTCCCCGCAAATGCTGCGAACTGGACCCCTGCCCTCATCCTGAGCAAAGTCGAAGGACGCAGGGGTCTGCGGAGAGGTCGCGCCCGGATTTTGTTGCACAAATTCCGCCCTGCGCAACCAAACGCGCCCCCCGGTCCGCAAAATCCAGAACCTTTTCCGCGCCCTGCAAAAAAGATCACCCAAACCAATCCGGCGGGGTCCGCAGCGGGTGTAATCTCCCCTCATCCAGCGACAGGAGCCGGGCCGGTACCGTTCGGTTGTCGCTGGACCGGCCCGGGTGTGGGCGCAAGTGGGGTAACGGCCCACCTTCGCCCTAGGGACGTCGACCCAGGCAAGCCGGAGCAAATGCCGGTGGAGAATCCCTCTGGCCATCCGGTCCCCTCAGGGCCGGGTCCGTAGCGGGTAAGCAGCCAAGGCCTGGCGGCGCCGAAGTCATCCCGAGAACTGCCCGAAGCCCCGGGCCGGGCGCGGCGGACGTGAGGCGTCCCTCCGCAATACACTTTTCTTCCCGGACGCTGCGGGCGTCCGCCGCGCGCGGCTCCACCCTGGTGGCGCCAATCCCTCCGGACCCGGACGGCCCTGCCGGTCCGGCCCAAAGCGCTGCGTTGAAATTCAGCCCACCTTGCCCATCCGGCGGCGTTGCACGCTCGACGGGATATGCAGGCTCTCGCGGTACTTAGCGACCGTGCGGCGGGCAATCTCGATGCCGAAGCCGGTCAGGATCTCGACGATCTGGTCGTCCGACAGGACGTCCTCGGCCGATTCGTCATCGATCAGCTGCTTGATCCGGTGACGGACGGCTTCAGCCGAATGGGCCTCGCCGCCGCCGGTCGCCGGGATCGCGGCGGAGAAGAAGTATTTCAGCTCGAACAGGCCGCGCGGCGTCGCCATGTACTTGTTCGTCGTCACACGGCTGACGGTCGATTCGTGCATCTCGATCGCGTCGGCCACCTGCTTGAGGTTCAGCGGACGCAGGTGCGCCACGCCGTGCGCGAAAAAGCCGTCCTGCTGGCGCACGATTTCGCTCGCCACTTTCAGGATCGTGCGCGCCCGCTGGTCGAGCGACTTGATCAGCCAGGTCGCCGAGGCGGCGCATTCGGAGATGAACTCCTTCTCCTTGTCGCGCATCGGCAGGGCCGTGACCTCGGCATAATAGGCCTTGTCCATCAGCACGCGCGGCAGCGTGTCGGAGTTGAGTTCCACCGCGTACATGCCGTTCGGCAGTTCACGGACATAAACATCCGGCGCCACGGCAACCGTCGTGTCGCTGGAAAATCCTGCGCCGGGCTTCGGTGAAAGCTGGCGCAGTTCGGCCAGCATGTCCTGCAGGTCGGCCTTGTCCACGCCGCAGACATCCATCAGGGCTTTCATGTCGTGCTTGGCGACGAGGTGGAGATTGTCGAGCATCGCCTGCATGGCCGGGTCGAAGCGGCCCCGGTCCTTCAGTTGCAGCGCGAGGCATTCGGGAATCGAGCGGGCCATGACGCCGGTTGGGTCGAAACCCTGGCAGACGCCGAGCACCGCTTCGACATTGGCAATGTCGGCGCCCAGCGATTTGGCCACATCATCGAGCGGTGCGCGCAGGTAGCCCGCCTCGTCGGTCTCGTCGATCAGGCGCGCGGCGATCAGCCGGTCAGCGTCCGAAAGGCCGGCAAAATTCAGCTGGGTGTGCAGGTGTTCCTGCAGCGTGATGTCGCTCGACAGGTTGGCGGTATAGTCGAAATCCTCCGACGCCTGACCACCGCCCGCCGTCGACCAGTCAGTCTTCGCCGAGGGGCCGGACGCATTGGCGGGCAGCGCCGCGTCCGAGCCGGTGCCGGGCTCGTAGACGTCCTCGCCGGGCGCATCGAGCTGCTCGCGGGCATCGCCCTGCCCCGAACGGTCATCCAGCGAGAGTTCCTCGCGGCGCGCCGGCTCGCCGGCCTCGGCGCCGCTGTCATCCTCGACTTTCTGGAGCAGCGGGTTGCGCTCGAGTTCCGCTTCGACGAATTCGGCAAGTTCCTGGTTCGACAGCTGCAACAGCTTGATCGCCTGCTGAAGCTGCGGCGTCATCACCAGGGACTGGCCCTGGCGCATGTCGAGTGAATGTTTCATGGCCATAGGCCGCGCCCCCTGAGATCAAGCGGCGAACTGCTCACCCAGATAGACCCTGCGAACGTCCTCGTTTTTCAGCACGCTGTCCGGCGTGCCGTTGAACAGGACGGCGCCATCATACATCACATAGGCCCGGTCGACGATCTGCAGCGTTTCGCGGACCTGGTGGTCCGTGATCAGAACGCCGAGACCGCGCTGCTTCAGGAAGCGAACGAGATCGGAAATGTCGGAGATGGCGAGCGGGTCGATGCCGGTGAACGGTTCGTCCAGTAGCATGAAGCTCGGACGAGATGCGAGTGCGCGCGCAATCTCCACCCGCCGCCGTTCACCGCCCGAGAGGGAAGTCGCCGGCTGCTTGCGGAGGTGTTCCACGTGCAGTTCGCTGAGCAGGCTGTCGACCTGAGCCTGGCAGGCGGCGCGGTCGCTTTCGACCAGTTCCGCAACTGCCATGACATTTTCCTCAACACTCATGCCCCGGAAGATCGAGGCCTCCTGGGGCAGGTATCCGACGCCAAGCCGGGCACGCTGGTACATCGGCAGGCGGGTGACATCCTCGCCGTCGATGCTGATGGCGCCGGAATCGGCCCCGATCAGTCCCATGATCATGTAGAAGCAGGTGGTCTTGCCGGCCCCGTTGGGTCCAAGCAGGCCGACAACCTCGCCGCGGGCGAGGGACAGGGACACGTCGCGTACGACCTGGCGCTTGCCAAATGACTTGGCAAGATTGCTGACTACCAGGCCTTCGGCCGCTTCGGTCATCCCGTTGTCCATCCTTCCGCGGCCGGTTTTCCGGCCTGACTTAGCCTTAATGGAGCTTGCTTAAGATCGGTTTCACCGGTCCGTTCAAATTCACTGGTTCTGGCCCTGCCCGGGCTGGCTCGACGGGTCGATCACCATGCGCGTCCGGCCGGACCCCCCTTCCAGCGTCGTGCGGCGATTCTTGATTTCCATGCGGAGTGTCTCGCCCTCGGCGACATCGCGCTCACGCATCAGGGCGACCTTGCCGGTCATCGTTATCGTGTCGGTGGCGAGTTCGTAAACGCCGCGGTCACCTTTGGCTTTCAGCTCAGGCGTCACGTAATAAACGTTACCCTCGGCGACGATATTCTCAACCTGTCCGAACCCACCGACGATGCTCGAGTTGTTTTCAGCGGCCGGCTTGCCGGTGAAGCGGATGGTCACGGTATCGGCGCGCAGGCGCGCGGTGCCCTGCTGGATATCGACATTGCCGATCAGCAGCACCTTGCGTTCGCTCTCAAGGCTCTCGGTGCGGGCCGAGTTGATATAGATCGGACCACCCTCGGACGAGATCTGGGCAAGGGCCGGCATGGCGCACAGGGCAAGGCCAAGGACTGCGCCGGCGGCTTTAAGGCGTGACATCTTGCTCACTTTCAGTCGTTTCAGGCTCATCGGCCGGTTGGGGATAGATCACGGTGCGCACATTGCCTTCAAAGACAATACGGTTTCCACCGTCGAGGATTTCATACGAGTCTGCCCGGATGTCGCCAAGGGGGCCCTTGCCTTCCAGCGGTGACAAACCCTCCACCCGGTCCTCGCCGAGGATGAGGCGTGCGCCCTTGCTGATGAAGGAATAGCCTGCGCTGTCGGTGATGTTGACGGCTTCGTAGAGCTCCAGCACCCCCTTCTCGCGGTCGTAGAAGCCGGTCGGGGCCTTCAGTTCGGCGCCCTTGGCATCGCGCAGGACAGGATTGACGAGGTCGACCACCCCGGCTTCGGCGCGCCGGCGCTGGGCGGCATCGGCGGTGATCGTGAACACCTGGCCATCCGAATCGCGCCCCGTGAAGCGCGGGTTGATCATGGTGACGGCGTCGTCATCGCGCACCGATGGCGGGCGGGCATC
Organism: Acidobacteriota bacterium; assembly: GCA_016712445.1. Classification (NCBI taxonomy): domain Bacteria; kingdom Pseudomonadati; phylum Acidobacteriota; species Acidobacteriota bacterium. The sequence continues at coordinate 949,127 of JADJRB010000001.1, forward strand.
CTGGCTGAGGGCGCTACGGAAGACGAATCCGAGGAACAGGCCGATCGAGATGGCCGCCGCCCCCACAAAGGCGTACCGCAGGTAGCGTACGCGTTCGGACCGGCGCCGCGCCTGTTCCAGCGTCAGCTGGCGCCGGGGGGCCCAGAGCGTGGCGGGGTCGTGGTGAAGGCTGGCTTCCATGCGGGCGGGCCTGATCCTGCGATACGTTCAGGCGATATGCTTAGCCGCGATGGGGCCGGAGTGAAAGCGCGCCTCGCAGGGCGGTCAGCTATGGGCGAAGATGTCTTCCTCGCCCCAACCGGCGAGGTCGAGCTGCGCGCGCACGGGGAGAAAATCGAAACAGGCCCGGGCGAGGCCCATGCGGCCCTCCCGGACCAGCATGGCTTCGAGGCCGGCCTTGATCTGGTGAAGGTAGAGCACGTCCGAGGCGGCGTACTGGATCTGCGCATCGCTCAGCGTGCCGGCGCCCCAGTCGGAGCTTTGCTGGGCCTTGGACATGTCGATGCCGGCGATCTCGCGGGCGACGTCCTTCAGGCCGTGACGGTCGGTATAGGTGCGGGCGAGGCGCGAGGCGATCTTGGTGCACCAGACCGGCGAGACCGTGACGCCCATCCACTTGCGCATCATCGCAATGTCGAAGCGAGCGTAGTGGAAAAGCTTTTCGACCTTGGGATCGGTCATCAGCGCCTTCAGGTTCGGGCAGTCGAAATCGCGGGTCAGCTGCACGAGGTGCGCCGTACCGTCGCCGGCCGACAGCTGGACAAGCGTCAGGTAATCCCGGTTCGGATTAAGGCCCATCGCCTCGGTATCGACCGCAACGACCGGTCCGAAATCGAGGCCCTTGGGGAGATCCCCCTTGTGAAGCGTGATCTGGCTCATGCGCCGCCCCTTAGCACGGTGCCCGTTAAGGGCAAGTGTGCGCCGGTCAGCCCGTCGCCCGTTTGGCCGCTACAATCGCCGTATCGAGCGCCGAGAGGAAGCGCGACCGGTCGGCCTTCGAGAAGGGCGCGGGGCCCTTGGCGCCGATGCCGGCAACGCCGACGCGCAGGTCCGCCATGATGGCACGGGTGGCGAGGGCGCCGCCGATGGAATCGGGGGTGAAGGGCTTGCCGGTGGGGCCCAGCACGCGCGCACCCGCCTTGAGGCAGCGATCCGCCAGCGGAATGTCCGCCGTGACGACAACGTCCGCATCGGTCGCCTCCCCCGCAATCCAGTCATCGGCGGCATCGAAGCCGTCGCTGACGATCTTGCGGGAGACCAAACGGTGCTCCGGGATACGGATGTAGGAATTGGCGACGATCACGACCGGCACGTCATGGCGCAGCGCGACCTGGTAGATCTCGTCCTTCACCGGACAGGCATCGGCGTCGACGAGGATGCGTACCGGCATCAGTCCGCGTCCATGCCGGCGATCCACTCGCGCACGAGCGCAAGGCCGTCCGGGTCTGGAACGCTGCGGCCGAGTTCCGGCATGGCGACGCCCGGTTCGGTCGACGCCATGCGATAGGCCATGATCGAACGGTCCGGCGCGCCCGGCACGATGACCTGGAACAGTGTGCCCGCGCCGCGTCCCGCAGCGACCGGATGCTTGCCGACGCCGACAAGCGCAAGGTCTGTTTCGGTCGACGCGAGGAACAGGCCCGAATTCGAGGCCGAGCCGTCCGGCTTGTGGCAATGCGCACAGTTGATGTCGAGCCAGGCGCGGGCACGCGCCTCGACCGGCAGCGACACGTCGTAAACCGCCGGGGCCGCCGGCGCGTCTGCGGCGAGACCATCGAGGATGCCAAGCTCCGCCCAGTGGGCGAGCTGGTCATTGTGGTTGAGGTTGCGCGCCTTCGGGCCGATGGGCGACAGCGCATCGCCGGCCTGGTGGCACGTCTTGCACTGGTTCTGGTTCGGCACGGAATAATTGATCGTGAGCGGAGCACCCGCCGGGCTGATCGTCTCAATCGTGCGATGGCCGCCCACGGGCGAATACACCGCCTCGGTGCCCTCGGCGTTCCAGAGATAGGGGAACGCAGCCCAGCCGGTTTCCTTGTGGATCAGCAGGCGCGTCTCGACGCGGTAACTTCCCTCGTCCGGTGCGCGCATGTCGGGCGCAAAGGCGAAAGTCTTGACCAGCACCGTGCCGACCGGGAAGGCAAACACGTCATCGGCGCTGTAGGCGGCCGCCTTGCCGCCGGGCACGAAGACATAGCGGTGCTTGGCGGCGTGGTCCGAGAACAGCGGATTGACGAGATCGTAGGGCACGACGCCGCCGGCCGGCACAGCGCCTGCCAGGTCCGAGAACAATCCGTAGGCCGACAATGTCTCGGCCGGTTTGTCCGCGAGGATGACATCAAGGTCCGGGCCCGCCGCCTTGCTCAGACTGCAGGCGCCGAGGATCGCGGCGAAAAGGAGCGCCGGCCAGCGCAAGGCTCAGCCGCCGTCCTGCGGCACGTCGATTGCGGGCGGTTCGGCAGGCGGATTGCTCGCCGGGCGCGAACCGGACGGGCGCAAGGCTTCCGGATCGATCGGATAGGCCGGGATGCCCATGCTGAGGAACAGCACATCCTCGGCCTCGCCGATGGTGAGGTTCACGTCTGTCGGCTCGGGCGCGTTCGGCCAGGAGGTGACGCCGTCCCAGACAATCGGTGGCAGCTTGCCGCCGAGCGCTGCCGCAAGCGGCGCGAGATCGCCCTGCGGGTCTTCACCGCCACCGGCATAGTGGTTGTCGCGCACCACGATATCGCGCGGCAGCGGGTTGTAGGTTTCATCCGTGATCGGAAGGGAATAGGCCGTGATCAGGACATGGGCGGAGCGGTTGTTCTCGAACTTGTTGTCGAAGACGTGCACATTCCGGTTGGCCATGATGATGACGCCAGTACCCGAAGGCACGCCGGCCACGATGTTCCCGGCCGGCGCGAAGTTGCGCGTGTTGTTGGCCTGGATCTCGTTGGCGAAGATGCGGGTCGAGTTCCCGCCCGAGACCGGCAGGCCCGGCAGGTCGAACACGAGGATGCCACCGGTATTGTTGCGGGCGATGTTGCCGTAGACATCGGCGGCTGTGGAGTTCTCGATCTCGATGCCCGCGACGTTGAACTCGACGATCGAGTTGCGCACGATGATGTTCGACGACTGGCCGACATAGATGCCGGCATCGGAGGCGCCGCGCACGGTGACGTTCTCCACCAGCACGTCTTTCGACTCGACCGGGTAGACGCCGTAGGCGCCGTTGGTCTCGTCCGGCTCGCCGCTCCATTCAACGGTCAGGAACTTGTAGGTGATCCGGTCGGCGCCCTTGGACTTGATGCCGTCGCCTTTCGTGTCGCGCACCGTGAAGTCCATCAGGGTCACATCGTCGGAGGTGACGAGCAGGCCCTCGCCGGCGCCGGATTGCTGGGCGAAATCGAGCACGGTCTTGCCCTGCCCTGCCCCGCGCAGGGTGACGCCGTCGACATCCAGCGATAGCGGATCGGCGAGCGCGAAGGTGCCCTCCGGCATGACGATCGTATCGCCGGGAGCCGCCGAGATCAGGGCCGCCTGCAGGGTCGCACCGAAGTCGCCTTCGGCGGACAGCGGAGCCGGCAGCGACGGCGCGCCGGGGGCCGGCCCTTCCGTTTTCGGCGCGCAGGCGGCCATCATCAGGACAAGCGGAACAGCCGCAGCAGCGTGCAGGATCTTCATGGTGACCTCCCCGGATTCGTTGACGCGAGTGTCAACTTCCGCGCCGGCAAATGCAAGCGAGTTGCGCGTTTACGTGCCGCCGGTTTGGGCGCAGGTTGCCGACGGGCCAGCCCGGCCCGCAGCCCGGAGCAGACCATGAAATATCGCGCCCCCGCCTTCGCCGCCCTCCTGCTGTTGCCGCTGGCAACGCTCGCCTGTTCGAAAACCGACGACGCCCCGGCGGCGGCGCCGGCCACCGATACCGCGACGCCGCTCGAGACCGCCCTGCCTGACGCGGCCGAGACGCCGGCAGAACCCGCCGCGCCGCTGAGCCTGAACGATGTGCCGGGCCCCGCCGCCGGCAAATGGCAGATCGAGGCTACCATGGACGGGCGCACGTTGCCGGCAACGGAAGTCTGCTATTCGCAGTCGACGCTCGCGGCGCTGGCGGAGACGCCGGAAGGCACGACCTGTTCCGAACAGACGGTCGACCGAAGCGGCGGCACGATCCGCATCCACGCGGTCTGCACCTCGTCTGACGGCATGAAGACGGTGATGGACAATGTGGTCACCGGCGACCTGACGAGCGCCTATACGAGCGACATGACGATGAGCTTCGACCCGCCGCCGCGCCCGGGCATGTCGTCGATGCACATGGTCGCGAGCGCGAAGCGCCTCGGCGACTGCTGAGCGCCAAACAGAAACCCCGCCGGGCGTGCGCACGGCGGGGCTTCGAAAACCTGTCATCCTCCCGGGACGGATCAGTGGACGCTGAGCGGCCTCAGATCATTTGCCCAGGCAGCGGCAAAGGCGGCCTCGCGGCCCTCGACGATTGCCAGGCGCTGGCCATCGGCGGACGCGACGACGAACAGGTCGTCAGGATCGTCCACGTCTGCAAGCGCATCGGGCGGCAACAGGCTGCGGATTTCCCCGTCATCGAGATGACGGATGTACACGAAGGCATTGCCTTCGGAGTCAGGTGTTTTCAGGCCAGTCGTCATGGGTCCACTCCTTTCCGCGCCCCGGAGGGGTCGCTGGCAGGCTGGTGCTCTGCCATGACCGGAAGGTGGGCCCCGAATGTGTCCGGTTCAAGCACCGGGATGCGGCAATCGCGCGGCAAGGCCTCACAGGCGCGTGTAGCCGGGCTGAATGCCCGGTTTTTGACCGCATTGCCCGAAAATCAGGGCGCCGGCGGCCTTTCGGGCACGAATCGGTAGACCCGGTTGAGCGAGGAAGGGCGTCCGCCGGTCGCGAAGTCGGGGCCTTCATGGACCCCGAGCAGCTGCAGGCGCAGCAAGGGCAGATCAGCCCGGCCGGGATCGCCGACCAGAACGTCGAGGCCGGCAGAGAGGCAGCGGTCGAGGAAAGCCGTGACGCGCCGCGCGAGGGCGGCTTCGTAGAAAACGTCGCCTGCGAGGACGAGGTCGGCGGCAGGTGCCGGGCCGGTTGTCAGGTCGCCGGCGAGGGCTTCCAGCGCAACGCCGTTGGCGGCGGCATTCAGGCTTGCGGCCAACCGCGCGGCGGGATCGGTGTCGGAGGCGAACACGCGCGCCGCGCCGGCCCTCGCTGCTGCAATGCCTGCCAGGCCCGAGCCGGCGCCGAGATCGAGCACGGTCTTGCCGCTGACGAGCGCCGGATGGTCCAGCAGGTGGCGGGCGAGACCGGCGCCGCCACCCCACCAGCTGGCCCAGTAGGGCGTCTGGAAACCGTCGCCGCACAGGCGCGCGAGCTCGGCCAAGCCGCTGCGGGGGCCGGCCTTGTGGATCAGGATTTCGGGAACGGTCGGGACCGGCGTCAGAGGAAGATGGGCGCGGATATGGCGCGCCACGGCTTCGGCGTCGATCAACGGCGCGGCCCGGCGGGGGGGTGGGAAGTTCCTGGTGGAGCCAGACGGAATCGAACCGACGACCTCTTGCATGCCATGCAAGCGCTCTCCCATCTGAGCTATGGCCCCTTACCGGGAAGCGGGAGGCTTAATCTCAGCCTCTCGCGCTTTCAAGTCCTATTTCAGTTAGTCCTCGTCTTCGTCGTCCAGCGCGAGATCGTCGTCGCCGTCTTCGTCGTCATCGATCTCGAATTCTTCCTCGTCGTCATCGGCGATGATCACGTCATCGTCGTCGTCGGCGCCTTCTTCGGTGAAGCCCGTCGGCACCTTGCCGGCGGCGGGGGCTTCCTCTTCATCCTCGGCGTCCTCGATGATCACGTCATCGTCTTCGCCGACGAGTTCCTTGGTCTCTTCCTCGTCGTCCTCGGCCTCGTCCTCGACCTCGGCATCGTCTTCGGCCTCGTCGTCACGGATGACGGCGTCCTCCTCCTCCTCGGCCTCGTCCTCGTCGTCATCGACGGCCTTGACGGCGGCGCGAGCGGCTTTCGCCTTCACCTTGGTGATGGTGGTGCGGATCACCTCGTCTTCGGGATCGAACGACTCGCCGCACTTGGGGCAGACGGCCGGGCGTTTGTTGAGGTCGTAGAATCGCGATTCGCAGGACGGGCAGACCTGCTTGGTTCCGAGCTTGTCCTTGGACACGGGCACGCGCTCCTTTTTATAGGTGGATTGACCAATTTGAAGTTGGCGCGGCGCTTGCCATGAACGCCCGGCGCTGTCAAAGCCCGAATGCCGACTTGAACTCCTTAATTACAGGGCCTTCGAAATGGTCTGGACCAGCCGACCCGTCCGCCGCCTGAGCGGAGCCATCCGCGCGCCGGGCGACAAATCCTGCAGCCACCGCGCGCTCATCTTTGGCGGCCTTGCGGCCGGCACCAGCCGCTTCAGTGGCCTGCTGGAGGGCGACGACGTCATCCGCACCGGCAGGGCCATGGCGGCGATGGGTGCCGAGGTCACGAATACCGGCCCCGGTGCCTGGGAAGTGACCGGCGTCGGCGCTGGCGGCCTGAAGTCGCCCACGGGCGTCCTGGACTTCGGCAATTCGGGGACCGGCTCGCGCCTGATAATGGGTGTCATGGCCGGCTTCGACCTGACCGCCGAGCTGTGCGGGGACGCGTCCCTTTCCTCCCGGCCGATGAACCGGGTGCTGAACCCGCTGCGGCAGATGGGCCTGCGCGACACGGCCGGCAAGGAAGGGCGCCTGCCCTTCACGCTGACCGGCTCGGCGGCTCTTGAAGCGATTTACTACAAGCCCCCGCAGGCAAGCGCGCAGGTGAAGTCGGCGGTGCTGCTGGCCGGCCTCAACGCGGTGGGCACGACTACCGTGCTGGAGGCGAAGCCGACGCGCGACCATACCGAGCGCATGCTGCAGGGCTTCGGCGCCAAGCTCGGCTTCTCGACCCGGCCGGGCAGCGGCGGGACGGAAATCTCGATCGCCGGCAAGCAGCCGCTGTTTGCGCTCGATGCCGACATCCCGGGCGACCCCTCCTCAGCCGCCTTCCTGATCGCCGCCGGTATCCTCTCCCCGCAGGGGGATGTGATGGTGGAAGGCGTGATGTCGAACCCGACGCGGTCCGGCTTCTACGATGCGGCGAACCTGATGGGCGCCCATCTTGGCGCCGAGGAGCGCGGCGAAGCGGCGGGCGAGCGGCTGATCGACCTGCATGCGGGCTATGCGGGGCTGAAAGGCATCGCGGTGCCGGAACGCCTCGTCGCCTCGATGATCGACGAGTTCCCGATCCTTGCCGTGCTGGCAGCCTTTGCGAGCGGCGAGACGCGCGTGACCGGGGCGGACGAACTGCGCGTGAAAGAGAGCGACCGGATCAAGGCGATCGTCGCGATGCTGCGCGTGAACGGCGTGGAGGTCGAGGAGACCGAAGACGGCTTTACCGTGCAGGGCTGCGGCGGGCCGGTGCCGGGCGGCGGCCTCGTCGAGACGCGCCACGACCACCGCATCGCGATGAGCGCGCTGGTGATGGGCACGGCGGCGCAGAAACCCGTCAGCGTCGACGACGTCTCGATGATCGACACGAGCTATCCAGAGTTCCTCGGGCATATGAAGACGTTGGGAGCGGATATTTCGGAGGGGTGAGGCATGTTAAAGTCTCTTGACTCGATGTTATGTTTGCTTAACATGACTCTCATCGACCGGAGACCTCTGCCATGCCCTACCGCGAAAAGCTTTCCTGGCTGACGCTGACCTCGCTGCTGATTGCTGCAACCGCCTATTTCGGGATTTTCGGCCCGGCTGTGGCGTTCGGAAAGCACCGGCTGCTGGATATTGTCTGGAGCTATGGTCCGGTCGGGGCCGTGCACGGTCTGGTCGTGCTGGCCGGATACACCATCTTGAACTTCACAGGCGAGAAGAAGGAACTTCCGGACGAACGCGACCGCGCCATTGAACGGCGCAGCACGTCGTTTGCCTACATGGTGCTGCTGACCGGCCTGCTGCTGGTGGGCATGGTGATGCCGTTCACCGAGCCGCCGTACAAGATCATCAACACGGCGCTGATCGTCGTGGTGCTGGCCGAGGTGGTCCGCGACGCGGTCATCCTCTTTGGCTACCGCCGGGGCCTGAATGCCCAGACAGCTTAGGAACGAGATCCGTGTGCTGAGGTTCACTGCGGGCGAAATGACCCAGGCCGACCTTGGCGCGCAGATCGGTGTCACCCGCCAGACCATCGCCGCGATCGAACAGGGCAAGTATTCGCCGTCGCTGGAAACGGCGTTCCGGATCGCGGAAGTGTTCAAGGTGCCGCTGGAGCGCGTGTTCTACTGGGAAGAAACCTAGCGGAGGCGAAGGGCGACACCGGGGCCAAAAAAAGCACCAGCCTTTCGCAAGGCTGGTGCCAATCCATACGCAAGAAGGCGGACGCCAATCAGGAGGCTGTCTCTTCGGCGGCCACGGGCACGGAAGTTTCTGCCGGAGTTTTCGCGGCAACATAGTCGAACAGCGCCTGATCGATGATATCTCCGACCAAGGACGCGATCGCGCTTTGCACGTTGCCCGCGGGCAGCACGCCAGCAATCGGCGGCTCCTTGACCCGGCCGATGGTGGTGTGGAGGGCGTGATCATAGCTCTGCGAGAACGCCTTTGCCCCGTCATCAATGGTGACGGTTGCCTTGTAGAAATCCGACACGGTGGAGCCCGCGAGACCCAGGGTGAGCCCGGTGCCGAAGCCGCTGGCTGCGGCATCCCCAAGGTCCGCCATATTGTTCATGGAGACGTTGATTCTCGTGGTCGCCGTTTCGTTGATTTCCACGCCGCGCTTTTCGAAGGCCGCCACGACGACCTTGCGGATTGGCTTGTCGACCGACTTGGCGCGCTCGCCGTTGCGGTAGAATTCGACATTCAGAACCGCCTGCATGTCAGCGACTTCGGCCGGCACCGTGATGGGCGCTGCATCGTACTTCGGATCGACATACGGCACAGGCGTGACGCAAGCCGCAAGGAGGAACGGCGCCACAAACGCCGCAACCAATGACTTTCTCAATTTTAGCTCCCCGACCCCAAAAATGACAAAGGGTCAATTCCCTGCATCCGGACGGTCTGAGTTATGCCAACTATAAATTGCATCGCAAGGGCAATCTGAGGGGACATCGCCATCGTGCGCCCTGCCCCCACGGCAGAATTGACGGCGCGCGTCCCGGCGCCATTGTGGCGGCATGACCGATCTCCATTCCCCCCTGACTTTCGCGCGCGGCCCCGCCTTGAAGAACCGTTTCATGCTGGCCCCGCTGACCAACATGCAGAGCCATGCCGACGGCACGCTGAGCGATGACGAATTCAAATGGCTGACGAAGCGCGCCGAAGGCGGCTTTGGCGTGACGATGACCTGCGCCGCGCATGTGCAGGCGAAGGGACAGGGCTTCCCCGGGCAGCTCGGCATCTGGGATGACAAGCACCTGCCCGGCCTGACGCGGCTGGCGGCGGCGCTGAACAAGACCGGCACGCATTCGGTGGTGCAGCTGCACCATGCCGGCATGCGCAGCTCGGCCGACCTGATCGGCGAGGCGCCGCATTGCCCGTCTGCCAATGACGAGTTCAGCGCGCGGGCGATGAGCCTCGATGAAGTGAAAGCCTCGCGCGATGCGTTCATTGCCGCAGCGGTTCGCGCCGAGAAGGCCGGCTTCCACGGCGTGGAGCTGCACGGCGCGCATGGCTACCTGATCTGCCAGTTCCTCTCAGCCGAAGTGAACAAGCGGACAGACGAGTATGGCGGCAGTTTCGAGAACCGGACGCGATTCCTGTATGAATGTATCGAGGGCGTACGGGCCTCGTGCGGCAAGGATTTCTCGCTGGGCGTGCGCCTCTCGCCGGAGCGGTTCGGCATGGACCTTGGCGAGATCATCGGGCTTGCCGGCGCGCTGCTGAAGGACGAGCGGATCGATTATCTCGACATGTCGCTGTGGGATTGTTTCAAGCCGCCGGTCGGCGCCGAAGGCAAGACGCTGGTAGAATTGTTCGGTGCGCTGCCGCGCGGCAAATGCCGGCTCGGCGCGGCGGGCAAGATCACGTCGGGCGCGGCCTGCCAGCAAGCGCTCGATGCCGGGCTCGACTTCGTGGTCATCGGCCGCAGCGCGATCCTGCACCATGACTTCCCGGAAAAGGTGGCCGCCAACGCGGCGTTCGAGCCGATCGCCCTGCCGGTCTCGGAGTCGCACCTTGTCGCCGAAGGGCTCGGGCCGGCTTTCATTGCCTACATGAAGACCTGGAAGACCTTCGTCGCCGAACCGGCCGAGACCTGATCCGCCCACAAACAATATATATTCAAAGGGAGACCCATCATGCAGATCACCAAAGACACCGCTGCCGTTGTGACCGGCGGCGCCTCCGGCCTCGGCCAGGCCACCGCCCGCGCCCTCGCCAAGGCCGGCGCAAAGGTTGCCATCTTCGACATCAATACCGAAGCAGGCGAAGCGACCGCCAAGGAAATCGGCGGCATCTTCTGCAACGTCAACATCATGAGCGAAGAGAGCTGCGTTGCCGGCTTCGAGAAGGCGCGCAAGGCGCATGGCCAGGAGCGGATCACCGTGCACTGCGCCATGGCCGCGAAAGGCGGAAAGACGCTGAGCTGGGACAAGGAAAACGCGAAGTACAAGCGCCTGCCGACGGCAGACTACGCATTCGGCGCAGAAGGCGTGCTGGTCGCCTCCTACCGCATCGCCTCGCTCTCGGCGGAGGGCATGGCCTACCTGCCGGAGCTGGAAGACGGCGAGCGCGGCTCGATCACGCTGACGGCGTCGGTCGCCGCGCAGGACGGCCAGATCGGACAGGTCGTGTACGGATCATGCAAGGCCGGCGTCAACGGCCTGGTGCTGCCTATGGCGCGCGACCTGATGGATATCGGCATTCGCGTCAACTCGATCATGCCGGGCATTTTCGCCACGCCGCTGATGCTGCGCGCTTCGGACAAGGTGCTGAACTCGCTCGCCGCCTCGGTGCCGTTCCCGAAACGCCTCGGCAAGCCGGAAGAATATGCCTCGCTCGCGCTGCAGCTGGCGACGAACTCCTACTTCAACGGCCAGTGCATCCGCCTCGACGGCGGCATCCGCATGGCGCCGAGGTAAGAACTTCTCCCCTCTCCCTTGGGAGAGGGGTCGGGGGTGAGGGGGTGCAACCTCTCACCCGAGGTAGCATTTGTGGCAAAGTCCCTCACCCCTGCCCGTCGCGAGGACGGGAAATCCTATACGATTTCCCGAGCGACCCCGTCCCGGGAGAGGGGGTGGAGAACTTGACTCCCCATTAGCCCTGCCCCACTCCCCGGCGCGATGATCATTGCGATTGACGGGACAACGGCTTCGGGGAAAGGCACGATCGCCAAGCGGCTGTCGGGCTATTTCGGGCTGCCGCACATGGACACCGGGCGGCTCTACCGTGCGGTGGGGGTGGCAGCGCTGAAGCAGGGCGTGCCGCTGGACGCCGCCGGGCCGCTGGCCGACATCGCCCGGACACTCGACCTGACCGACTTCATCGAACACGAACTGCGCTCGGCCGAAGCCGGCAAGGCGGCGAGCGTGGTGGCGGCGATCCCGACGGTGCGCCAGGCCCTGTTCGAACTGCAGCGGGCGTTTGCAACCCGCGAAGGCGGCGCCCTGCTGGACGGGCGGGATATCGGCACGGTGATTGCTCCGGACGCCGACGTGAAGCTGTGGGTGGACGCCGACGTGACCCAGCGCGGGGTACGCCGCTGGAAGGAACTGATCGGTCATGGTGAACAGGTGACGCTGGAAAGCGTCATCGAACAGCTGAAAATCCGCGATGCACGCGACCAGGGCCGGGCCGATGCGCCGGCGGCAATGGCCGCCGATGCCATCTTGATCGACACCACTGATCTGACTATAGACGCCGCTGTGGAAAAGGCGCTGGCTGCCGTTGAGGCCGCCCTCGCCCGTGGAAAGACCGCCTGAGGGCCGAAAGGCTCAATCCAAACAGGCGGCGCCGCAACAGAACAAGACCACCCCAAGGGGCCGGATGTCCGCAGGCTGCAATGGTGCACGCCTGCCTTGAACCATTCGATATGCCCCTCCCCGGAGATCCAATGAACAAGTCAATGAACCCCACCCCCGCCGATTTTGCTGCGATGTTCGAAGGCTCGGCTGCGGCCGGCGCCATGCAGGAAGGCCAAGTTATCCCGGCCACCGTGCTGCGGATCGACAATGACGCGATCGTCGTCGATATCGGCCTGAAGACCGAAGGCCGCATCCCGGTCAAGGAATTCGCCCTCGAAGACAAGCAGCCGGCCCCCGGCGATATCGTCGACGTTTACCTCGACCGCATCGAGAACGCCCTCGGCGAGGCCGTTCTCAGCCGCGACAAGGCCCGCCGCGAAGAGCGCTGGGTCAAGCTGGAGCGCAGCTTCGCCAAGACCGAACCGGTCAAGGGCGCGATCTCGGGCCGCGTCAAAGGCGGCTTCACGGTCGACCTCGGCGGCGTCAACGCCTTCCTTCCCGGCAGCCAGGTCGATATCCGCCCGGTGCGCGATGTCGGCCCGCTGATGGGCGAAGTGCAGCCGTTCGCGATCCTCAAGCTCGACCGCGTCCGCGGCAACATCGTTGTCTCGCGCCGCGCGATCCTCGAAGAGAGCCGCGCCGAACAGCGCGCCGAAATCGTCTCCGACATGAAGGAAGGCGATGTGCGCAAGGGCGTCGTCAAGAACATCACCGATTACGGTGCGTTCGTTGACCTCGGCGGCATTGATGGCCTGCTGCACGTCACCGACATGTCCTACAAGCGGATCAACCATCCGTCGCAGGTTGTGGAAGTCGGCCAGGAAGTCGAAGTCCAGATCATCAAGATCAACCCGGAAACCCAACGTATCTCGCTCGGCATGAAACAGCTGGGTTCGGATCCGTGGGACAATATCTCGGCTCGTTACCCATCGGGCGCCCGCCTGAAGGGTACCGTCACCAACATCACCGACTACGGCGCGTTCGTGGAACTGGAAGATGGTGTCGAAGGCCTGATCCACGTCTCCGAAATGAGCTGGACCAAGAAGAACGTTCACCCCGGCAAGATCCTCTCGACCTCGCAGGAAGTCGAAGTGGAAGTGCTGGACGTAGACAGCGACAAGCGCCGCATCTCGCTCGGCCTCAAGCAGACCATGGACAACCCGTGGAACGCCTTCCTCGCCGAACACCCGGTCGGCTCAGAAATCGAGGGCGAAGTGCGCGGCATCACCGAGTTCGGCCTGTTCGTGGGCCTCGGCCCCGACCTCGACGGCATGGTGCACATCAACGACATCTCGTGGGACAAGCCCGGTGACCAGGCAATCGAAGCCTTCACCAAGGGCGACAGCGTCCGCGCGAAAGTCCTCGATGTGGACGTCGACAAGGAACGCATCTCGCTCGGCATCAAGCAGCTGTCGGGCGATCCGATTGAAGCGGCGAGCACGGGCGGCGGCGAAGGCGGCGGCATCAAGCGCGGCTCGACCGTGACCTGCACCGTCACCGAGGTTTCCTCGGGCGGCCTGGAAGTCGAATTCGGCACCCCGCCGATCAAGACCTTCATCCGCCGTTCGGACCTCAGCCGTGACCGCGCCGACCAGCGCCCCGAGCGGTTCGCCGTCGGCGACAAGGTCGATGCCAAGGTCGTGACGTTCGATCGTGCCTCGCGCCGTGTCTCGCTGTCGATCAAGGCCCTCGAGATCGCGGAAGAAGCGGAAGCCGTGGCCCAGTATGGCTCGGCCGATGCCGGTGCCTCGCTCGGCGACATCCTCGGCGCAGCGCTCGCTTCGTCGGGCTCCAAGGCCAAGGCTCCGAAAGCTGCCCCGGCTGCGAAAGGCGACGCCAAGTCGCTCGACGCACGCGGCCGCCTGACGGCTGCCCAAGGCGACGCCGATGATCTGAAGAAGATCAAGGGCGTCGGTCCGGCCTTCGAGAAGAAGCTGCACGAAGCTGGCATCTTCCACTTCTGGCAGATCGCCGCGCTGAGCGACGAGCAGGTCCACAGCCTCGAGGAAGAACTTGCCTTCCAGGGCCGGATGGAGCGCGATGACTGGAAGGGACAGGCTGAAGAGCTGATGTCCGAGGGCTGATCCAGAAGGGCGTCCGACCGGAGGCCTTCTAAAATTCAGGCAATGTTTGCGGCGGGGGCCTAGCGCTTCCGCCGCAAATGCGTTTAATATCAACAGGATGCTGAAGTCTCAACTCATCGACAAGCTCGCGGCCGAATATCCGCACCTGCGTCACGAAGACGTGGAAAAGGTCGTGAACGTCATCCTCGATGAAATCGGCGGCGCGCTGTCGCGCGGCGACCGTGTTGAACTGCGCGGCTTCGGGGCGTTTTCGGTGCGCAAGCGCGATGCCCGCAAAGGGCGCAACCCCCGTACCGGCGAGCCGGTGAAGGTGCCTGCCAAGGCTGTGCCCTTCTTCAAGGCCGGCAAGGAACTGCGGGCCCGCGTCAATGGCGGCGACGACCCGGAAGCCCGCTAGCGCCCCTGCATTGCCGCGACTTCATGCAGGCTTTGCTTGACGCTGAGTCCAAACCCCGCAATCTGGACACGGAGTTTCGTCGCTCCGGGGCGAAGAAAGGGGCAAATATGCTTAAGGAATTCAAAGAGTTCGCGATGAAGGGCAACCTCATCGACATGGCCGTGGGCTTTGTCATGGGCGGCGCCTTTGCAACTGTGGTCACTGCTTTCATCCAGGGCGTCTTCCTGCCGGTCCTGGCGCCGATCATGGGCGGTATCGACCTGTCGTCGCTGAAGGTAACGATCGTGCCGGCCGTCGTGGACTCGGCGGGCGAGGTCGTGAAGCCGGCGGCCATCATGGAAATCGGCCTGTTCATCAGCGCCGTGATCTCGTTCCTGATCGTCGCTTTCGTCATGTTCATGCTGATCAAGGGCATGAACAACCTGAAGAAAAAGGAAGAAGCAGCCCCGCCGCCGGCCCCGCCGCGCCAGGAAGTGCTGCTTGAGGAAATCCGCAACCTGCTCGCCAAGCAGAGCTAGAGGTGCGCCAAGGCGTTCATCGAGTGTTAGGGATTACACCTGCATTCTTGTGAACAGTAGAGTACGCGTAGAGTAGTGAGGGGCGGCCAAAAGGCCGCCCTTCTTTTTTGTCCGTAAGCGCCGGGACGGTGCCTGAACCACTCAGGCGCGGGTGTAGCTGACGATTTCGTATTCGATGCCGTCGAGGTCGAAGAAATAAAAGCGGCGACCCGGTTCATAGTCGCCGTGGCTGAACGGGACGAGGCCCTGCGCGATCACCTTTCGCTCGATGGCGCCCAGATCATCGACCTCGATACCAACATGGTTGAGCGGCGCACCTTTTGCGAAGCCGGCGCGTCCTGAACTGTCAGGATGCATGGAATAGACGGCGAGATAATCCGTGTCCGAACCGACATGGATCGTGTGCCCGCCGGAGGCAGCCCTGCCCTGCCAGCGAATATGCCAGCCGAATAGTGCCTGCAGCATCGCGGCGGTGCGCGCGGGGTCGCTGACGGTGATATTGACGTGTTCGATCCTGACCTGCGTCATGTCCATTTGTCCTTTCCGGAGCTTCAGAGGGTTGACGCCCCTCTCCTGAAACCTCAACCTAGATTGAGGTCAATAGCCGATGCGAGAGAATGTGCATGCGCCATGATGACGTGCTCCTGATCGGGGATGTGGCCGCACGCACGGGGCTCAGCGTTTCGGCCATCCGCTTCTACGAGGCGCGCGGGCTGATCGCGCCGATCCGCAGCCCGGGCGGCCAGAGACGTTTCAGGCGTGCGGATATCCGGCGGCTCTCATTCATCCGGATCGCGCAGCAGCTGGGCCTCTCGATCGAGACCATCGGCGATGAACTGGCGAAGCTGCCGAGCCAGCGCACGCCGACGGCCGAAGACTGGGCACGTATCAGCCGATCGATCCGCGCCTCGCTGGACGCCCGGATCTCGGCGCTGACCCAGGTGCGTGACCGCCTGGACGGGTGCATCGGATGCGGCTGCCTGTCGCTGAAGAAATGCGCGCTCTACAATGCGGGCGACAGGATCGCCGCAACAGGCAACGGCCCGCGCTACGTGCTGGGCGAAAACCCGTAGGTCAGGCGGCCGCCACGCCGAGCGCTTCGGCAAGCGCCCCGTGTGCGCCTTCGGTGAAGTGGAAGGCCTGCCAGCCGCGCGCGCGGGCGGCAAGAATGTTCTCGTGCATGTCGTCGACCAGCAGGAGCGCCGAGGGCGCAACCTGCAGTTCGTCTTCGATATGCGCGAAGTAGGCGGTGTCAGGCTTTGCGATCTTCATCCGGCCGGCCGCGAAGATGCGCTCGACATGCGCATGGAAGCCCATGTCGGTCTCGATATAGTTGGTTCGGTGGATCTCGTTGTTGGTGGCCATGACACTGCGCACACCGCGGGTCTTCAGCGCGCGGACAATCGCCAGCGTGTCGTCGTCGGGCAGGTTGTCCTGGCTGAACCAGTAATCGAGGATTTCCGTCTCGCGGCCATGGTGGCCATGCTTGCGGGTCCAGTCGGTGACGATCTCGACGAGGCAGGCCTCCCCGACCATCGCCTTCTGGAACCGGCCGCCGAACAGGTGGGCACTGAACGACGTGATCGACAGGCCGAGATCGCGCTCGAAATTCCTGGACCAGGCAAACTTGCCGTCCTGGACATTGCGGTTCAGGACGCCGTCAAAGTCCCAGGCGACGACCTCGACGGCGGCTGGGTCGTGAATGCTCAATACTCGTATTCCTCGACCGAGGTGAGCTTGATCGTATAGGCCGCGTCGGCCAGTTCGCTCTCCTGCGTCTGGGTATAGATCGTGCCCTCGATCCAGACGGCCTGGGCGAGGTCCTTCATCTTGATCGGCTTGTCAGCGATGACGAAGATGGTCTGGTTGGGCGGCGGCGGCGGCGAGTGGATACAGGCGCCGAAATACGGGACCAGCAGGAACTCCTTGATCTGCGCGTCGGCGCCATACTCGAACGGAACCGTATAACCCGGGATGCGGATCTTCTTGCCGTTGAGTTCCTTGACGGTGTTGAAGGTGCCGACCTGCACGGCCGTGTCGGCAGCCGAGCCTTCGGCAACACCGGCGCCGGAATAGAGCATCGCCATCTGCGCCTGATACATCTGGGCGAGGCGTTCCTCCTCGCCTTCCGGCATCAGGTCTTCCCAGCCGATACGCTCGATGCCCTTGGCGGCGAGTTCCGCATCCTTCTTCTTGGTGGCAGCCGCACGTTCGGCCGCCTTCGCCTCACGCGCGGCGGCGCGGTCGGCGGCGGTCTCGCCGATCTTGTCGCCGACCTGCGGACCGGCCGTGTTCTCGGCGACGGTGACCGCCGGCGCGGCGGGAGCCGCCTTGGGTGCGGGTGCCGCTTCGGCGGTTTCGGAGGTGGAGGCGGCGCCGCAGGCGGCAAGGGCGACCATCAGGGCGGCGGTAAGGGCGGAAGCGGGGAGCGTTTTCATCATGCGATCCTAAATAATCGGCGCGCGGCGCCGGCACCAGTGACAAATGCCATGACTTACAGCCGCACGCTGAGGCCATCGGCCAGCGAGCGGCGCATGGCCGTGAGGGCGGGCACCGCGCCGATCAGCAGCGAGGCGGTGGTGACGATGCCGAGCACGATTGCGTCGACCGGCCCGGGCAGACCCGCGCCGAACGAGACGCCATACTGGGCCTGCAGCAGCGGCGCCAGAACGCCGATCAGGACGTGGATCAGGACAATCCCGAGCAAGGCGCCAAGGAAGCCGACGAGGCCGGCTTCCAGCACGAGCAGCAGGAACACGTGATGCGGTCGCGCGCCGGTTGCTCGCAAGATGGACATTTCGCGCCGACGCTCGTTCAGGCTGGTGAGGATCGAGGTCAGGATCGACACCAGGCCAACAGCAATGACGAAGGCGGACACCGCCAGCAGGGCGCGTTCGGCCACGGCCGTGACGCTCCAGAGTTCGCGCAGGGCGTCGCCGGGAATGATGGCCATCAAGGGCTCGCCCTTGTTGGTGTTGATTTCCCGTCGCGTGGTGAGAATCGAGCCCGGTTTCTTCAGGCCGACGAAGATCGCGGTGACAGTCTTGGGCGTGAGATTGAACGACCGGATCGTATCGGTGGAGATGGTGTCGGCAAGCGGGTTTTTGGCGCCCGTCTCCCAACCGACATGAATGGCGGTGATCGCCTCCAGTGAGACGTGTACCGTGCGGTCAACCGGCGTGCCGGTGGGCTTCAGGATGCCGGCAACCCGAAACGGGCGGTTGTCGTGGCCCGAGCCGAGCTCCGCGTTGCCGAGCCCATGGGAGAGCGTGAGCGGATCCCCGATGCCATAACCCAGTTCGCGGGCAACGTCGGCGCCTATGACCGCGTCAAACAAGTCGTCAAACGGCTTGCCTTGCGCGAATTGAAGCGGCTGGCCGCCGCTATACTTGTAGCGTTCGAAGTAGGCCGGCGTCGTTCCCATCACGCGATACCCGCGATGGCTGTCACCCAAGGCAATCGGGACGGCCCAGGCGACGTCGCCGCGGGCCGCAATCTTCTCATAGGTCGGCCAGGACACTTCCGCGGTGGCATTGCCCATCCGGAAGACGGAATAGAGCAACAGGTTCACCGAACCGGTCGGGGCGCCGACGATCAGGTGGGTGCCGGAGATGGTGTTTTCGAAACCCTCGCGCGCGCCGCTGCGGGCTTTTTCCACGCCGAGGAACAGGGCAACCGACAGGGCGACCGCAACGATCGTGAGGATGACGGAGCCCTTGCGGTTCAGAAGGCTGGACCAGGCGAGTGACAGGAGCGCGGTCATGCAGGCGTCCCTGCCCGGTTGATCGCCGCGAGATCGACCGCACGCGAGAACAGCGGGGCGAGGCTCGCGTCATGGCTGACGAAGAGCAGGCTGGCCTGCGAGTTGGCAACCTCTTCCGAAAGCAGCGCGATGAACCGGTCGCGGGCATCGGCGTCCAGCGCTGAGGTGGGCTCGTCGGCGATGATCAAGCCGGGCGCCCCGATCAGGGCGCGCGCGGCGGCGACGCGTTGCTGCTGACCGACCGAGAGATCAGACACGCGGCGCTTCAGCAGGGCGTCGTCGGTGAGGCCAAGTCGGGCGAGCAGGCGGCGGGCTTCGCCTTCAGGATCGCTGCCAGCCGCCTTGCGACGGGCCGCCGAGAAACGCAGCGGCAGGAGCACGTTGCCGGTGACCGAGAGGTAGGGGACGAGGTTGAACATCTGGAAGATGACGCCGACATGATCCGCCCGCAGACGGTCCCGGCGCGCCGGTGTCAACGCGGCCATGTCTTGGCCCATCACGCGCACCTCGCCGGACTGCGGCGCAAGCACGCCGGCGATCAGCCCGAGCAGCGTGGATTTTCCCGAGCCGGACGGCCCGCGCAGGAAGACGCGCTCGCCTGCATCCATGCGAAACGCGGGCACATCCAGCACCCGCGGCCCCTGCTTCCAGGCAAAGGTAACGTTTTCGATTTCGATGACGGGCTGGCTCATGCGCGCCTTACTTGACCGCCAGCTCGGGGGCCGATGGCGTGAGTTCAGCAGCGCGCTGCTGTGTATCGGTGATGTAAATAGTGTTGACGGTCTCGAAGCTTGGGAAAGCTTCGAAGCCGGCAAACCTGATGGCCCGCACATCATCAGGCTTCGCGCAGGTCCAAGTGAAGTGGACAATGCTGTCGGTGTGGCCGGCCTGCACATTTGTTGTGGGGTGCGGCGCCGCTGCATCGCACGTGCCGCCCTCGATCTCGACCAGGCCCGAGAGCTCAGCGGTCACGACATCCGTGTACGTTGCATCCGATTCCGCGAGGCCGAAATTGGCCATCGGCGAGACGAGTTCGCCGAGGAGACGATTGCCTTCTCGGCTGACCGCGAGTTCAGCGAGGCCGTGCACATGCGGCCCGCCGCCCGCCGACTCCTCGTCGTGCTCCTCATGGCCGGCCTCCGTATCTGTTTGGGCAGGCTCGGATGCGACTTCGGGTACATCGGCGACAGGCGCCGGCGTGGGAACCGGCTCGGTTTTTGATCCGCCACACGCTGCAAGCAGGAAGGCAGATGCCGCGAGCAGCGCGGCACGAAGGGTGACTTGGGTCATGCGCATCTCCGGGCGGCAAAGGCAAAACTCGGCGCACCAGAAGAATCCGCTCGCCAAGTCAATATTGAAACATTATAACAATTCGTGCAAGAGCGTTCCGGCGCTGTCGCAGACCGCCACGTTCATACCGCAGGACAATGCCAGAAATGCCCGTCGCCTTGCAGGCCTCCGTAACGTTTGGCCTGCTGGCGGCCCTCGTCACATCGCTTGGCCTCGTAGCCGTGGCGATGCGCAGCGAATGGTCGGCGCGCCAGTCCGGCCTGTTCGCGTTATCCGCGGCCGGCATGTTGATCACCATAAGCCTGCTGCACATTGTGCCGGAAGCGATGGCCGCGAGCCGTTCGGCAGCAAGGTTCGTGCTGGGCGGATTTTTCGGCGGGCTGTTGCTCAGCTTCACGATGCGCACTTTGTTTCCGGAGCACGCGGGCATGGTCCGCGCGCAAGCCTTCACGCCCTTGCTCGCAGTGGCCGTGCACTCCTTCTTCGACGGGGTCATCTATTCGGTCTCGTTTGCCGCGAGCTTCCAGTCCGGCGTCTATGCTTCGCTCGGCCTTATCCTGCACGAGTTCGCCGAGGGGATCATCGCCTTCGCCATCCTGTCGCGGCACGGTTTCCGGATCCGGGAAGCGCTCGTCTGGGCCTTCCTCGCGGCGGCGGCAACGACGCCGCTCGGCGCGCTGGTTTCCGGCTTGTTCGTCAACAGCCTGGGCGCGGAAACCATCACGTTGCTCTATGCGGTTTCAGCCGGACTGCTGATCTACGTTGCAACCGGGCCGATGATGGAGCCCCTGAGCGAAACGTCGCCTGTGCGGGCAATGGGCGCGCTGGGTGTTGGCGTGGTTTTCGCGCTGGCGATCTTGTCCCTGCCGATCCACGACGAAGGCGTGCTCGATAACCATGGGGATGGCCATGATCACGCGGTCGCGGCGTATCCACAACTCGCGTCGGCAGGCAGCCAGCCGCCCTGAAAGCCGCCGCCGTCAGACCGGCAGTTCGGTCGTGTTCTTGATACACTCCATCGCGAAGGTCGCACTGACATCCGCGAGGTCGATCCGCGCGATCAGCGTGCGGTAGACGCGGTCATAATCCTTCACGCTGCCCGCCTGTATCTTGAGCAGGTAGTCGACATCGCCCGCCATCCGGTAAAACTCGACGACTTCCGGAATTGAGCGGACTGCCCGCGCAAAACGCTCGACCCAGTCTGCGGAATGCTCACGGGTGCGGATGGAGACGAAGACGGTCTGGCCGAGCCCCACTTGCTCGGGATCGACAAGTGCCACCCTTTTCTGGATCACGCCGGACTCTTCAAGACGCTTCACCCGGCGCCAGCAAGTATTCACAGAAATGCTGGCCCGGGCGGCAAGCGCCTCAAGCGATTCGCTGGCGTCCGCCTGCAAGGCGCGGAGAAGGACACGGTCCGTATCATCAATATTTTCCATAAATTCCCATAAGACACGAAAATACTGATTACAATCTTCGAATATCGGCAAAATTCCGCAATGAAACCGCGCGTATGTGAAAGCATGCTGGAATGGTCCAGACGGAGCGTTCCATGTCAGCCCTTCCAGCCAGAGCTTTCGATCCGGCGTCCGAATCCCGGTTTCCGGGCCAGTTTCCGGAGCCTGCGCGCCTGCGCAGCCTTGCGGCACTGATCGGGCGTACGCCCCTGATCTCGCTGCGCCTGCGCTTTCGCGGACGGGAGCATGTGATCCACGCCAAGGCCGAACACTACAACCTGACGGGTTCGATCAAGGACCGGATGGCGCTGTCGATCCTGACGCGCGCCTACCGGTCGGGCGCGCTGCAACCGGGTGACACGATTGCGGAAGCGACCAGCGGAAATGCCGGCATTGCGCTGGCGGCCCTGGGCCGGGCGCTCGGTCATCCGGTGGAAATCTTCATGCCGGACTGGATGAGCGAGGAGCGCAAATGCCTGCTGCGCAGCCTTGATGCGCGCCTCAACCTCGTAAGCCGAGAAGCCGGCGGATTCCTTGGTGCGATTGCGGCGACGGAAGCGTTGGCGGCCGCCCGCAATGACGTGTTTCTGCCCTGCCAGTTCTCGAATGGCGACAATGCTCGGGCACATCTCGAGACAACCGGTCCGGAACTTTTGCGACAGCTCGCGTGCCGCGAGTTGGTCCCGGACGCCTTCGTGGCCGGCGTCGGCACGGGGGGAACGGTGATGGGCGTTGGCGCCGCCTTGCGCGCGGCTCACCCGGATGTGCGCATCCATCCGTTGGAGCCGAAGGAGTCCCCCACCCTCTCTACCGGCCACAAGGTGGGTAGCCACCGCATCCAGGGCATCTCGGATGACTTCATTCCGGCGCTGGTGAACTTCCGTGAACTGAACGATGTGATTGCCGTGTCGGACGGCGACGCGATCCGGATGGCGCAGCGGCTGGCGCGCGAACTGGGCCTGGCCGTGGGCATTTCGTCCGGCGCGAACCTGATCGGCGCAGTGATGGCCGCCGACCGGCTGGGCGCAGACGCCTGCGTGGCGACCGTGTTCTGCGACGACAACAAGAAATACCTGTCGACTGCGCTTGCCGGCGAAGAGCCGGTCAAGGACAGCGACCTCGGCCCCGAGATCGAGTTACTCGATTTTGACGCTTCTTGTTGCGCCTAGCGCTTCGCGGCGGCAGCTTCGTCTGCCGACCTCTGGGCGAAGCGGCGGGTAAACTGCGTGACGCGCGGCGCAATCTCGGTTTCGAACCGTGAACCATTGAACACGCCGTAATGGCCGACGCCCGGCTGGATATAGTCGGTGCGCATGTCTTGCGGAATGTTGGTGCAGATGTCGTGCGCAGCCTGCGTCTGGCCGATGCCGGAGATGTCGTCCTTCTCCCCTTCCACCGTCATAAGCGCGACGTTGCGGATTTCGGACGGTTTCACGAGACGCTCGCCGCGGTAGCGGTAGATGCCGCGCGGCAGGTGGTGCTCCTGGAAGATGCGCTGGATGGTCTGCAGGTAGAACTCTTCGGTCAGATCGAGCACCGAGAGGTATTCGTCGTAGAATTCGCGGTGCTTGCCGGCGTTGTCGCCGTCGCCGTCGACGAGGTGGTTGAAGAACTTCCAGTGCGCGTCGACGTGACGGTTCCAGTTCATGTTCATGAACGAGGCGAGTTGCACGAAGCCCGGATAGACGCGGCGCAGCACGCCCGGGTACGGCGCCGGCACGGTGTGGATCATGTTCTCCTCGAACCAGGAGAAGGGGCGCTCTTCCGACAGCTTGTTGGGAATGGTCGGCGAGCGGCGGGCGTCGATCGGCGAGCCCATGAACGTCATCGTGGCCGGAAGCGCGGGGTCTGCCTCCTCGGCCATCATCGAGATGGCCGCGAGTACCGGCGGGCCCGGCTGGCAGACCGCCAGCACGTGCGCGCCACCGCCGAGATGGGTCAGCATCTTGCGGACATGGTCGATATAGTCGTCGAGATCGAAGCGGCCGAGCCAGACCGGGGCCATGCGCGCATCGGTCCAGTCGGTGATGTAGACGTCATGCGTCTCGAGGAAGCCCTCGACCGTGCCGCGCAGCAGCGTCGCGTAGTGACCCGACAGCGGCGCAACGATCAGCAGGCGGGGGAGCGGCGCCGCGCCGGGGCGGCGGCACGAGGCAAGGAGTTCCGGATCCTTGCGGAAGTGCATGAGGCTGCACCAGGGCGACCGCCAGACGGCCTCGGCCGTGACCGGGATCTTCACGCTGTTCAGGCGGACCGAGTCGATGCGCCATTCCGGCTTGCCGTAATAGCGCGTGGCGCTCTCGAACACGTCGGCCATCGCGGCGAGCGACTTGCCATAGCTGGTCTGGCCCATGGGGTTCAGGGGCGAGGCCAGCGCTGCGCGCCCGGCCCTGGCCATCAACCGCATGGGCGCCATGGCGACCCGGTTCATTTCGACAAGTGAGTAGAGCATCGTCTTCATCACCCTTCATGTTGCAGTGCAGCGTAAGCCGGGGATTACGATCCCGCAATGCCTTCAGTTCCGCGCCTGCAATTTTCAAAGGTTAACGCAAGGTATTGATGAAGCGCTAATTTTCTCCTGTCGCGCGAACATTCGGCTCAGGCCTGACTGCTATTTCTGGCTCGGCTGGGCCGAAACAGAAGGAATCTGCCATGTTCCTGACTTGCCATCCGAACCCTCACGACAACGGCCGGATGACCCGGGCGCTGGTCTTCGAAAAAACCCCGGGCACCCACTTTGCGATCGACGCCGAAGCGCTGCACCGCCAGCCTGAACTGCTGAAGCCCTTTGGCCGCTGGCTGGATGTCCGGATGCGCGTGCTCGACGCGCTGGCCTACCTTGCCTGCCTGCTGGGCGTGCTGGCGGCGATGCCCGTCGGCTGGTGGACTGCCGGCGTCGGCGTCCTGGTCTGCGTGCTGACCCTTGCCGCGAACCGCAAGACGGCCGGCCGCCTCGCCCGCGCCGCCACGGAACGTTCGACCGAGAGCTTCCGGCAGCTGCACGAGATGGGCTGTCTCTGGCTGGTGAAAGACTAGACGCCGAAGAAGCCGAGCCCGGCGGCGATCAACGCCGCGAGCGTGAAGGTCAGGAACAGGGCGACCGATGTGCCGCGCTGTTCCTTGCGCCGGGTGCGTACGCCGGGGGCATTTTTGCCTTCCTTGGGTGCCAGCATCATCCGCGTCGCATAGAAGCCGAAAGCCGCGACCAATGCGACGATCCCGGCAATCAGGCTGCCCGCAAACAGGAACAGCGCGCCGGACACCACCATCAGGAAGCCAAGTTGCGGGCTGCAGCGGTGGATCAGTTCGCGGACATGACCGTCGGCCCGCGCCCCGGTCAGTTTGTCGAAGCTGAGGTTCGGCGACACGACCGCCGCCACCCAGGACGCGCCGATCGCCAGCGCGCAAGTGATCAGGGCGAGATTGTTCAGGTAGGGCTTCAGCGTTTCGAACATGGTCGCTCTTTATCGGCGGATTCGCGGGGCGCCGGGAAGGCCTGAAATCCAGCCTCCAGTTTCCTGTAGTCGCCGCCCGCGCGAGAGCGTTGGCGGCAACCCGGCGGCTGTGCAATCTGACGGGCGGAGGCGGCCGGGACGATGGCTTACAGGTTCGCGCGAAGCGACAGGTCGATGACCGACGCGGTGCGCCGCATTGCGGCGGAAGAGTTCGCGCATGTCCGCTCGGCGCTGGCCGACAAGGCCCTGCCGCTCGACAGAAAAGTGCATGAAGGACGCAAGGCCACCAAACGGTTGCGCGCCTTGCTGCGCCTGACAGCTCCGGTCCTGCCCGGCGCCCACGACGAGATCGCGGCGCTGCGTGCGGCAGCCGGCCAACTCTCCGCCCTGCGTGACAAGGGCGCGTTACAGGAGACCTTGGCCGGGCTGGAGCTTGGCGCCGCGGTGACAGGTGCGCTCAGCGAGGCGCTCGCATCATCCACCTCGGTATCGGCCGCCAGCCAGCGCCGCCTGTTGGCGGCGTTCGGGCGCGACATGAAGACGATTGCTGCGCGCGCCGAATTCTGGACGCTGGAAGCGGAAGGCTGGAAGGCGCTGGCACCCGGTGTGAAGCGATGCCAGCATCGCCTTCGAAGATCGATGGCGGTCGCACGATCCGCGAAATCGGAGGAGCCGGTGCACGAGTTCCGCAAGCGGGCGAAGGACCATTGGTATCAGACGCTGCTGCTGCGCGCCGCATTCCCGGAAATGATGGAAGCCTATGCAGAGGCGGGCGAGCGGCTTGGAAACGATCTCGGCCTCTGGCGTGATCTCGGTCTGCTCGAAGAGGCAGTAGGCGCCCTGCCCGCGCATGTGCTGCCTGCAGACCAGTTGTCCGCCACGCTGTCTGGCATTGCCAAGGCTCGCCGCCGCGCGCTTCGCCGGGCCTTCCGGATCGCTGCACGACTCGCCTGGGAAACGCCCGGCGACCACGCCGCCCGCCTGAAGGCATGGTGGAAAGCCGCCAGGTAACGGAAACGAGCCGCAGCGTTCTGCTGCGGCCCGCCCGTTTTATCGCTCTGCTGACGGATCAGTAGGTCAGGCGTACGCCGAACACGATCGTCTTGCCGAACTCGTCATACTGCGACAGCCGGCGCTCATCGCCGTGATAGTAGTATTCCGGTTCGTCGGTGAGGTTCTTGCCTTCAACGAAGACCTGCATCTCGTCGTTGATATCGTACTTGGCCGACGCTTCCAGGCGCAGGCGGTCGTCCGTGTAGCGATCGACACTGACGCCGGAGCTCGTCTCGCCGAACAGCTCGTCGAGATAGTCTCCGCGGAAGTTCGCCGAAACGCGCAGGTCCCACGGTCCCTTGTCATACCCCACAGCGACGTTCCATGTCGTGTCGGTCTGCTTCAGGAGCGGCACTTCGCGGCCATCCGGCAGCGTCGTTTCCGAATCGGTCAGCGTGAAGTTGGCCGAAACGAGGAAGCCGTCGAATGGGCCCGGCAAGAAGTCGAGTTGCTGGACATAGTTGAACTCTGCTCCATACAGCTCGGCCTTGTTGGCGTTGATATAGGTCGAGATCTCAGTGAGCCCCGCAAGGTCTGCCACCGACAGGAAAGACAGGTCGATGCTGGCCGGCACATCGGCAATATCGAACGTCGCCGGGAAGATCGCGTTGTCGATCTGCTTGTAGAACACACCGGCCGAGAGGACGGACAGTTTCGTCGGATAGAACTCGATCGAGAGGTCAAAGTTGTCGGCTTCGTAGGGATCGAGATCCGGGTTGCCGAGTTCGATGGCGTCGCGGTCTTCGTTGAACAGGACGCGCGGCGCCATCTCGCCAAATGCCGGGCGGACCACGGCGGCGTAGTACGCCGCGCGGCCGATCAGCTTGTCATTGAACGCGTACTTCACGTTCACGCTCGGCAGGAGATGGGTGTAGTCATCCGAATAGTTGCGCTTGGCCACGGTTGCGGCGGTATCGCCCTCGGTGAAGATGTTTCCGGTTGCGTCGACCTTCGTGGTCTCCGAACGAAGGCCGGCCACCACCGTCATCGGGCCGAAATCGAATGTGCCCATGCCGTAGACGGCGAGGATCTGCTCGTCGATCGTGTAGTCGCCCGACAGGCTGTCCAGCGCAGTGTCTTCCTCGATGATGTCGGCCGGTGTGAGCGTCGCGCGCAGCGCAGCCGTCAGGCCGGCATCCGGCCACTGGTACATCGGGTTGCGCATCCGCCAGTTGGACAGCGGGCTGGTCGAGGTGATGAAGTCGGTCAGCTGGAGGCCGCCGAGGTCGTAGTAGACAACGTTCTGGTCACGGACCTTTTCACGGTCGCGCAGTTTCAGCCCGCCTTTCCAGGTGACCGGTACGCCGGCAAGAACCGAATCCTTACTGACGTTGAACTTCGCGCCCCATTCGCTGTCTTCCGTGGTCGTGAACTCGCGCTCGTAGGAATCCATCACATAGTTCGACGGATCATTGAGGAAGGCGAGCGCCGGGCCCGAGATGATCGGCCGCTGCGGGTTCGAGTAGTCGTAGGTTATCGCGCCGACGAGGTTGTCGCGGAATTCGGGCGCCGAACGGAAGGTTGTGTCGTGGTTGTCGGAGTCGTCTTCCTCGGCATAGGCGTAGGATACTTCGTAGTCGAACTTCCAGTCGCCGGTGACCGTATCTCCGCCGAGGGCGTAGGTTTGCAGGCGGCGCACTTCCTCGCGCTGGCGGACGGCGGCATCAACCTCGCCGCGGCGGATCGAGACCGTGTTGTCGGTCGCCGCAACGACCTCTTCGTCGAACTCCCGGAACTCGAACAGGTTGCGGACTTCGTCATCGACGTAGCGGTTCCACAGCACGCGGGCGTAGAGGTCGGTATTCTCGGTCGCGTGAAAGTCGACGTTGCCAACGAAACCGAGGCGTTCGCGCGTCAGGTCGTAGAAGCGTTGCTCATAGTCATCGTTCGGCACGATATAAGTGCCGGCTTGCGGCACGAGGAAGTCAGCGCCGTCGACTTCGCCCCAGCCACCTGTCTCGTTGTTATGAGCCTGGATGCCGAGCTTCTGGTAGTTGACCGAAAGCGCAACGCCGAGGCGTTCACCGAACACGTCCGAATAAGTCAGCGTGCCTTTCGGCGAAACGTCTTCGGTTATGTCGTTGTAGGCGCCTTCGAGCTTGGCGCGCACGAAGCGGCCGCCGCGGTCGAAGGCCGAGATCGTCTGCATGTTCACGATGCCGCCAAGGGTATCGGCATCGACGTCGGGCGTCAGCGATTTCTGCACTTCAATCGAGTCGAGCAGGTCCGACGGTACGCCGTCCAGCAGAACGCCGCGGCGGTCTTCCGGCGACGGCGTGCGCACGCCGTTGATCGAGGACGCGATAAGATCGGTATTGATGCCGCGGATCGAAACGTAGCGGCCTTCGCCCTGGTCTGTTTCGATGGAAAGGCCCGGCACGCGCGACAGCGAATCGGCAACCGTCGTGTCCTGGAAATTGCCGAGGCCGTCGGAGTCGATCACCGAGATGATGGCGTCAGAGGCGCGCTGCTGGTTGATCGCACCGGCCTGGGCCGCGGCCGATCCAACCACGAGGATGTTGTCGAGATAACGGACGTCTTCACCGACTGCCAGATCGAGCACAACCTCGCCTGTTTCGGCCACCGTAATTTCGCGGGTGACGCGCGGCGCGCCGACATACGAGACCGTAACCGTGTAGTCACCGGCGGGCACGTTTGCGAAGCGGAAAGCGCCGAAGCGATCAGAAGAAGTGGTGCGGCCGATTTCGTCGATGGAGACGAGCGCGCCTTCAAGCGGCGCGGTGCCCGTGGCGTCCTTGATGGCGCCGCGCACGGTGTCGGCATGCGCTGCACCAAATCCGCCCCCGAGGCAGAGTGTGGCGAGGCTCACGCCGGTGAGCAGGTTGAGCTTGGTTTTCATGGTAGACCCCAGTTGTTGCAGAGCGGGCGCTACCACCGGTTCTTCGCAACCGAGTGACGGATTGATCCAAGATTTGTGACAGTCGCTTTTCTGTCACAGCTGCGCGCTATGGGGCCGCTCATCCAGGCTTACTGAAGGATTCGGCCCATGAATCGTCTCTCCCTTGCAGCGGCAGCGACTGCCCTCGGCTTGATCAGCGCCTGCGCCACGCACACCGCTCCGATGATCGATGGACAGGTCGTGGTGATGGCCGCCGTGGAGACGGCGCCCGCAGGCGCGGCGGGCGACGCCGCCGATGATCCGGCGTTCTGGTTGAACCCGGCGGATGCGTCGCAGTCATTGATTCTCGGCACCAACAAGCAGGAAGGACTGGTCGTCTATACGCTCGACGGCACCGAGAAGCAGCGGTTGCCGATAGGCCGCATCAACAACGTGGATATCCGTCAGTCTGCGGACCGTGCGTTTGATGTCGCGGTCGCCAGCAATGACCAGGTGAACGCAATCTCCGTGTTCTTCGTTGACCGGACGACTGGCACGGTGACCCATGCCGGAGATCTCGCGACGCAGACGGTCGAACCTTACGGCATCTGCCAAGGCCGTGAAAATGGCGTGGACCTCGCCGGCGTGACGTACAAGGACGGTCTCGTCCAGATCTGGCAGCTGAATGTTGCAGCGGGCGCGCTCGGCGCAGACCTCGTAACCACTGTCCAGCTTGGCTCGCAGCTTGAAGGCTGCGTGTTCGACGAGACGCAGGGCCTCCTCTTCGTCGGCGAAGAGAACCGCGGCCTCTGGAAGATCGCGTACCGGGATTCACAGCCCGCGCCCGAGATCATTGACGTGATCGGCGGCGCAGCCGGCCTCGTGGCGGATGTCGAAGGCGTGTCGATCTGGAGAGGCAAGGACGGCGCCGGCTGGATCGTGGTTTCCGCGCAGACGGACAATCGTTTCGTGGTCTATGATCGCAAAGCGCCGCACACGGCCAAGGGAAGTTTCTCGGTCGCCGCCAATGAAGCGCTCGGCATCGACGAAGTGACGCACACGGACGGCCTCGACGTTTTCTCGGGCGCCCTGCCCCAATATCCGCGCGGCATCCTGATGGTGCAGGACGACGGAAATCCGCAATCCGGACGCGACCAGAATTTCAAGGTGGTAAACTGGGCCGATGTCGAATCGGCGCTGGGCCTGCCAGTGCTGGAAGCCGAGTGATCAGCCGACACTGAACGCCAGCAGGCGGCTGATCTGCGCGCGCGGCAGGCCGCTGTCGTCGTGATAGTCGTTGATCGCCGCCTGCAGCGCGGCAAGGTCGCGCTTGCTGGTGGCCTGCGGCTTGGCGAGCGCGCCTTCGCGCGCCAGAGCCGCGCAAACATGGCCCGACGCGATCCAGGCGTCCCAACCTGCGAAGCGCAGGAAGTACTGCGCCGTTGCCCCGCCGAGGCGCGCGCCCCGCTTGTTAAGTACCTCCATCAGTCCGATCTGGTCGCTGGCTGGCCAGGTCGCAAGGAACTTGCCGAAGCCCCCCTCCTTCGCTTCGACCTCGGCGACAAAGCGCGCGTTTTCAAGCGAGGCCTTGATCTTCTGGCCATTGCGCACGATGCGCTCATCCGACACCAGACGGTCGAGCATCTCGTCGCCGAAGAAGGCGAGCCTGGCCGGGTCGAAGCCTTCGAAGGCGGCTTCGAAGCCTGCCCACTTCGCCTCAATGACCTTCCAGTTGAAGCCTGCGTTGAACACGCAGCGCGTCATCTCCGACAGCAGGCGGTCCGCCGGCACCTTGGCGAGATTACGAACTGCGTGCGTGTTCGCCGACTTCGCGAGCACGGCCTTCTCGCCGCCATGGTGACCGGCAGCCATTTTCAGGATTGGCGCAAACTTGCGCGCCATCGCACCAGCCTTCCCTACTTGAGCGCCGTTTCGTAGACCTTGGCATAATCATCCGCGCTCATCGGGCGCGGGTTGCCGAAGTGGGCAAGGTCTTTCAGCGCATAGTCGACAATGCCTGGCGCATCGGAGGCTTCAAGCCCCATGGCGGAGAGGTTCTTCGGAATTCCGATGTCGTTGTTGAGATCCTGGATCGCATCCGCGAGATCGGCGCCGGCCTTCAGGCCCATGACCTGCCGCATACGGACATACTTTTCGTCCGCCGCACCCTGATGAAAGCGAAGGATGTGCGGCAGGAACACGGCGTTCAGCGTGCCGTGGTGCAGCTTCTTCTGCTCCAGCCGTCCAGCCGCATGGCTGAGGGCATGTACACCGCCAAGGCCTTTGACGAAAGCGAGCGCGCCTTCATAGCTTGCCATCATCATGTGCCAGCGCGCTTCCGCGTCGGAGCCGTCCTTAACGGCGCGCTTCAGCATTCCCATTCCGAAGGCGCGCTGGGCGCCATCATAGCCGATACCTTCCGCAGGCGGATTGATCGAGGGGGTAAGCACGGCCTCAATGCAATGCGTCAGGGCGTCCATGCCGGTAGCCGCAGTGAGCCCGGCGGGCAGGCCGAGGGTCAGGTCGGGGTCGCACAGCGCCACGACCGGAATGAGGTTGGGAGAGGCAAAGGTCTCCTTGCGGCCATTCTCCATAATGATGACCATGCCGACCGACACTTCCGAGCCCGTGCCGGCCGTCGTCGGGATGGCAATCAGCGGCGGGATCTTTCCGATCTTCTTGGCGCCGCCGATGATGGCAGCATAGGTCTCCAGCGGATCGGTATGGGACGCGAGCAGGCCGATCGCCTTGGCATGGTCCATGGAAGAACCGCCGCCTACGGCGATGATGCCGTCGGCGCCCGAGGCCTTGTAGGCCTGTGTCGCGAGCTTGGTCTGCGTTTCGGTGGGATTGGAAGTCGTCTCTGCGAAGACGCCGGCAGGCGCGACACCCAGCGCGTCCTCGACCTTCGCCAGGATGCCCGACGCCTTGATGCCCGCATCCGTCACGATGAACGGGCGGGTGATGCCGTTCTTCTTGGCAAGCGCAGCGAGTTGCTTCAGCGCGCCGGAGTCGAACACGCATTGGGTGAGGAAGTTCATGACGGGCATCGGGCGCACTCCTGGCGGGTTCGGGAAACTGGGGCATGTTTCCCAACTGCCGCCGGCAAGTTCAAGCCTTTCCTTGGGGCATTGCGGCGGCGCGCCTGGCTTCCGGCATATCCCGCCAATCTGTGCTGCCCTGATTTTTGTCTCAATACGGACGATTACCTAAGCGCGCGCACGTGCCGCGCGACGCGCCGACGCGCGGCAAGGTGGCCGATTTTGTCTTATTTTACAGAGGCGTAAGGAAAGCCATCCCTCCTGGAAAACAAGGACAATACCAATGAAAAAGATCCTTCTCGCGACCCTCATGGCAAGCGCTGCCTGGACCGGCCTCAGCGCGTCCGCCTCCGCCGAAGACAATCCGTGGATGCTGCGCGCCCGCGTGCTGGCCGTGCAACCCGACGAGTCCGCCAAGCTCTCAGTCGGCGGCGCCCACCTGCAGGGCGATGCCGACATCGGCGACCAGTACGTGCCGGAACTCGACATCTCCTACTTCTTCACCGACCATATTGCGGCTGAACTGATCCTCGCGGTGACCCCGCATGATGTCAGCGCCGTCAACGTGACCGTGCCGGGCGCCCTGACGAATGCAACAGTGGACCTCGGCGATGTCTGGCTGCTGCCGCCCACGCTGACGCTGCAATACCACTTCGACACCGGCAGCAAATTCAAGCCGTATGTGGGCGCTGGCGTGAACGCGACCTTCTTCTTCAATGAAGACGAAGGCCCGGTCGCCGACGGCATCAGCTACGACCCGAGCTTCGGCCCCGCGCTGCAGGTCGGCTTCGACTATGATCTCGATGGCAAGGCGGGCGGCTGGGCCGTCAACGCCGACGTCAAGAAGATCTGGATCAATTCGGACGTCACGGTCGATTTCACGACCGCCCTCGGCGCCCGGGTCAATGCTGATGTCGACATCGATCCGCTGGTGGTCGGGGTCGGTCTCGCCTACAAGTACTGAGGGTGATGGGGGCAGAAGCTCCCTTCGCTTGTCAGTAGCGCCGCGCCTGGGTCCCGCCCGGCGCGGCGCATCTGTTTCTGCGGCACGCCCCTTGCGCGCTGGACTGTGGCCGCTACTCGTTGGGCATGACAATCCTGACCGTAAAAGACCTCGCCGTAAATTTCGAAACTGCTGACGGGCAAGTAAACGCTGTCAGGGGAATCTCGTTCGAGGTTGCCGCCGGCGAATGCCTCGGAATCGTGGGCGAAAGCGGCTTGGGCAAGAGCCAGTCGGCGCTCGCCGCCATGGGCCTTCTGGCGGAGAATGGTCGCGCGTCAGGCGAAATCCTGTTCAACGGCACGAACATGATCACCGCCACCAAGGCCCAGTTGCGGTCCATCCGCGGCGCCGAAATGTCGATGATCTTTCAGGACCCGCTGACCAGCCTCACTCCGCACATGACCGTGGGCGCGCAGATGCGCGAGATCCTCGCGCTGCATCAGGGCATCAAGGGCGAAGAGGCGACCCGGCGCTGCGTTGAGTGGCTCGAACACGTCCGCATCCCGGAGGCGGCGCGCCGCCTCGACCAGTTTCCCCATGAGCTGTCCGGCGGCATGCGCCAGCGCGTGATGATCGCGATTGCAATGCTGTGCGGCCCCAAGCTGCTGATCGCCGACGAACCGACGACTGCCCTCGACGTGACCGTACAAGCACAAGTGCTCGAACTGATGGACGAGCTGAAGCGCGAGACCGGCACGGGCATCGTGCTGATCACACACAACATGGGTGTCGTGGCCCGCATGTGCGACCGGGTCATCGTCATGCGCCATGGCGAGATCGTCGAACAGGGCAAGACCGACGACATCTTCTATTCGCCGCAGCACGAGTACACGAAGATGCTCCTGGCCGCCGTGCCGCGCATCGACTTGCCCGACCCGCCCGGGCGCGCCGCCTTGTCGCCCGCCCCTGCCCCGGACGTTCCACCGGTGCTCGAAGTGAATGACATGAAGGTGCATTTCCCGATCCCGGTGAAAGGCGGCCTGTTCGGCAAGCTGAAACCTCTGAAGGCAGTCAACGGGGTGAGTTTCGACCTCCGCCCCGGTGAAACGCTGGGCGTGGTTGGCGAGTCGGGCTGCGGCAAGTCCACGCTGGCGCGCGGCGTGCTGCGGCTGATCCCGCCGACGGCTGGCACCGTGGCCTGGCTCGGCAAGGATATTTCGAAGGCGAGCCGCGGCGAGATGGACGCGCTGCGCGACGACCTGCAGATCGTGTTCCAGGATCCGCTGGCCAGCCTCGACCCGCGCATGACCATCGGGGCCTCGATTGCCGAACCTCTGCAGGTGCACGAGCCCGGCCTGTCGAAGACCCAGCGCGAAGCCCGCGTGCGCGAAATCCTGCCCCGTGTCGGCCTCAACCCGAACCTCATCAACCGGTACCCGCATGAGCTTTCGGGCGGCCAGAACCAGCGCGTCGGCATCGCCCGCGCAATGATCCTGAAACCCAAGCTGGTGATCTGCGACGAGGCCGTGTCGGCGCTCGACGTGTCAGTGCAGGCGCAGGTGGTCGACCTGCTGATCGAGCTGCAGAAAGAATTCGGACTGGCGATGATCTTCATCAGCCATGACCTCGCCGTCGTCCGCCAGATCAGCCACCGCATCATGGTGCTCTACCTCGGCCGCGTCGTCGAGCTCGCTGGCCGCGATACGATCTACACCGAGGCGCGCCATCCCTACACGAAGGCGCTGATCGCTGCCGTTCCGAATGCAGACCCGAAGGGTGAACGCGCCCGCGAACGCCTCCGCCTGACGGGGGACCTGCCGAGCCCGCTCGACAGCCGCGCAGCGCTCCGCTTCCTGAAGTCGAAAGTCATCGACGACCCGGAAGCCGAGCAATACCAGGCCCAGCTGATCCCCGTCGGTCCTGGACACTGGGTGGCGGAGCATGACGCCGTCGGCGGCGCCAGTGCGCTGCTCGCTGGCTGACGCCGCTACTGTCAACTGCGTTCCATAGATTCAGATTGTGTCCAGCGGGCGCAAAGCTACACTTTTCACTGGAAAAATGGCCCTTGCGGGCGCAGGCGGGCGATCAAGATGCATAAAGTCAGGCCTTACAGCCCTGTCGAAACCGGCCGGATTGATCGGCCCGCGCCCGCGGACATCGACTTCGAAAGCGTCTTCTCGGTGATCCCTACGCCGCTGATGATCATGGACCGCGACTTCGTCATCCGGTTTGCCAACGCAGCCTATCTCACCACAACCTTCTGCGCGCTGAGCGAAATCCAGGGCCGATACGTCTTCGAGGCCTTTCCGGAAACCGAAGAGCGCACGCGGGTATTCTTGTCGGCGTTTGAACTTGCGCTCGCGGGTACCCCGAATGTGCTGACGACCGAGCCGTTCGCCATCCCCGTCGACGGCGGCGGAACCCGCGAGCTGATCTGGACCTGCACCCATTTGCCGGTGCGCGGTGCGGATGGGGAGATCGCTTTCATCATGCAGAACGCCGTGGACGTGACCGCGAAGTTTGCACGCGAACAGGAAAACAAGGTTCTGATGCGCGAACTGGACCACCGGGTAAAGAACTCGCTCGCGACCGTGCAGGCCGTGACGCGGATGTCGCTGGTTGAAGCCAAGTCTGTCCAGTCGGCGAAGGAAGACCTGCTCGGACGCTTCCGCGCGATGTCAGAAGCCCAGAACCTCCTCATCGACCGGAACGCGCAAGGTTCGACGGTGGGCGATGTGCTGGCCAACGCGCTCATCCCCTTCGGCTACGAGCAGGATAAGGATGGCCGCATACAGCTTGCAGGTCCGCTCGTGCGCATCACGGCAAAGCAGACGCAGGCGCTTGCAATGGCCCTGCACGAACTCGCCACCAACGCGGCCAAGTACGGTGCCCTGTCCGACGACCGGGGAACCGTGCACGTGACATGGACGTTTGATAAGTCACATGGCTCGCACTTCGATCTGGTCTGGCGGGAAGCCGGCGGACCCGAAGTCAGCCAACCGACGCGGCAAGGATTTGGGACGACCATGTTGACCCGCATACTGGCGCAGGAAATCAACGGCGAGATATCGCTGGAATACAATTTGGACGGGCTGATTTGCAGAATGGAGGGGTGGCTCGAAGACAGGAACTGAGAAGAGGAGCTAACCATGGCGCCGAAGCAGATATTCATTCTCGAGGACGAAGCGATCCTGCTTTGCGACCTCGAAGATCTGGTGAGCCACCTCGGCTATCAACTGGCAGGCAGCGCCTCCAACGTCGATGAAGCCATAACCAAGCTTTCTTCTGGCATGAAGCCTGACCTTGCCCTGCTCGATCTCAACCTGAACGGCATCGCAAGCGACCCCGTGGCCGACCATCTCATTGCCGCCGGTGTGCCGATCATCTTTGTGTCCGGCTATGGCACACGCGGCCTCGCCGACCGCTTTGCCGGGTTCGAGGTACTTCAGAAGCCCTACGACGAGGCCAAACTGGCTGAGGCCCTTGCCCAGGCGCTTCGCCCGCCCGAATAGGCGGCTGGGCGCAGGTCCCCGCCTTGCCCTCAGGCTTCGCCCCGCATAGGGTGCGCGCGCTTCAGCCGGACCCTGCCCCATGCCCGATACCCTTCTCCCCGAGCTCCCCGTGACGCTTGCCGATGTGCAGGCCGCAGCCAAGGTGCTGGTGGGAAACATCGAGCGGACCGAACTCGGCCACTCGCGCACGCTGTCGGCGATCACCGGCGCCAATGTCTGGGTCAAGTTCGAGAACCGCCAGTTCACGGCCGCCTTCAAGGAACGCGGCGCCCTGAACAAGCTCTCCAAGCTGACGGACGAAGAGAAGCGCCGCGGCGTGATCGCGGCTTCCGCAGGCAACCACGCCCAGGGCGTCGCCTACCATGCGCGCCGCCTCGGCATTCCGGCCACGATCGTGATGGCCGAGACGACCCCCTTCAACAAGGTCGAGCACACGCGCGACCACGGCGCGCGGGTCATCCTTGAAGGGATGATCTTCGACGAGGCCAAGGACTACGCGCTGAAGCTCGGCGAGAAGGAAGGCCTCGTCTTCATCCACCCGTTTGATGATCTCGACATCATCGCCGGTCAGGGGACGATCGCGCTGGAGATGCTGGCGGATAATCCGGAACTCGATACACTCGTCGTGCCGATCGGCGGGGGCGGTTTGATCTCCGGCATCGCGGTTGCGGCCAAGGCGCTGAAGCCGGACATCAAGATCATCGGCGTCGAGGCGGCGATGTATCCGTGCATGCACGCCGCGCTGCGTGGCAAGTCGCCGAAGATGGGCGGCGCGACCATTGCCGAAGGCATCGCGGTGAAAGAGGTCGGGCAGATCACCCGGCGAATTGCAGAGCAGTTGCTGGACGACATTGTGCTGGTTGAGGAAGAGCACCTCGAGCGCGCGATCACCCTCTTTGCGGAAGTCGAAAAGACAATTGCGGAGGGTGCCGGTGCGGCCGGCCTCGCGGCCCTGCTCGCCCACCCCTCCCGCTTCTATGGCCGAAAGGTCGGCCTCGTTCTCTGCGGCGGCAACATCGACACACGCCTGCTTGCCTCGGTACTGACGCGGGCGCTCGTGCGCGAGAACCGCCTCGCCCGCATCCGCATCGTCGGCGACGACCGGCCCGGCCTTCTGGCACTCGTTTCGAAAATCATCGGCGACAATGGCGCCAACATCATGGAAGTGGCCCACAACCGCATCGCGCTGGACGTGCCGGCGAAGGGCGCCGAGTTCGACATCCTGATGGAAACGCGTGACAGCCAGCACACGCAGGAAGTCATCGACGCGCTCGCGCAGGCCGGGTATCCGCCGCGCGCAATCTGACGCGCCGCTGCTTGTATTCGAAACAACTGAAAAGGGATGGGCAACGACATGAGTTCTGACGAAAGAAGTTCTGGCGCACCGGCGCGCGATGGCGGCTCGCCGATGGCGCTCGTGCTGTTCCTGATCGCGGCCCTGTTCGTTGCCAGCTATCTCGTCCGCTCGAATTCTGCGCCGACGTCGGGCGCCGCCTCGCCCTCAGCACTTGCCTCAGCATCGGATGACATCATGCCCGCAGCCTTCAAGAAGCACCTGCCCTGGAACCCGAACGCCAAGGACGTGAAGGATCTCGGCATGGGCTTGCAATGCATCGTGCTGAAGGAAGGCCCCAAAGGCGGAAAGAAACCGATCGCGACCGACCGCGTCAGCGTCAACTACGAAGGACGCCTCGCCACGGGGGAAAAATTCGATTCCTCGTTCGACCGCGGCGCGCCGACCCAATTCCGCCTGAACCAGGTGATCCCGGGCTGGACCATGGGCCTGCAACAGATGTCGCCCGGCGACGAATACCTCTTCTACATTCCGAGCGAGCTTGCTTACGGCAACCAGCCGCGCGGCGATGTGATCAAGGCCGGCGATGATCTCGTCTTCCTGGTCCACCTGCTCGAAATCGAGGAACCGAAAACGGCCGATGCCGCCGCCTGGAAGAAATACTTCCCCTGGAACCCCGACTTGCCCGAAGTGCAGAAAACCGAAAGCGGCCTGCAATACGTGGTGCTCGCCAGTGGCGACGCGTCCGGCCAGCCGCCAGTCAACGGCCAGTTCGTGCTGGTCCACTATGACGGGCGCCTTGCCGAAACCGGCGCGCCTTTCGACTCCTCCTACGAGCGCGGCGACCCCGAAGCCTTCCCGTCGAACGGCCTGATTCCCGGCTGGGTCGAGGCTTTGTCCATGATGAAGCCCGGCGACCGCTGGATGCTCTGGATCCCCGCCGAGCTTGCCTACGGCGCAGAAGGAACGCCGGGCGGGCCGATCCCGCCGAACGCGCCGCTCCAGTTCGAGGTCGAGCTGCTCAGCGTGATGCAGTAGTCCCGGATGGCGCTCACGCCGGACACGCTCGCCAGCCTTGCCCTCGCTGCGGGGCAGGAAATCATGCGCATCTACCGCACCGATTTTTCGGTCGAGAAGAAGCTCGACGATTCGCTGCTGACCGAAGCGGACGGCCTTGCAGAGGCAATCATCCTCAAGGGTCTGGCCGAGGCGGAGCCTGACCTGCAGGTCATCGCGGAGGAATCCGTCGCGGGCGGCATCATCCCCGAGCATGGTGCGCGTTTCGCGCTCGTCGACCCCCTCGACGGCACCAAGGAGTTCGTCGCGAAGAACGGTGAGTTCACGGTCAACATCGCCATAATCGAACACGGCCGCCCGGTCATGGGCGTGGTGTATGCGCCTGCTCTTCACCGCCTGTTCGTTGCCGAAAGCCCTTCGTCGGCGTGGCAAGCAAAGGCTGCCCCCGATGGTCCGCCCCCGTCCAAACGCAATCCGCTTCGCATTCGCCGAGCGCCGGCGGCCGGGCTTGCCGCGGTTGCCTCCAAGTCGCACCGCTCGCCCGAAACGGATGCCTGGCTCGCCAACTACAAGGTCTGCGAAATCGTTGCGGCCGGCTCATCACTGAAGTTCTGCCTGATTGCGGCCGGTGAGGCAGATGTCTATCCGCGACTCGGCCGGACGATGGAATGGGACACCGCCGCCGGCCAGGCCGTTGTTGAAGCGGCTGGCGGGCGTGTGCTCACGCTGGACGGCGCGCCCCTGCTCTACGGTAAGCGTGAGCGCGGCTACGACAATCCTGATTTTGTAGTCTATGGTGATGTGACGCCGCGATAGCGGCGCAGGGGATCGCAATGGCCCGGCAGTATTTCGGAACCGACGGTATCCGTGGACGGATCAACAAACGTCCGATGACGGCAGAAACTGCCCTGCGCCTCGCCATTGCAGCGGCGCGCACTTTCGCACCGGAAGGCGGGCGCGAAGTGGTCATCGGCCGCGACACCCGCCGCTCAGGTGAGATGATCGAGGCGGCCCTGATCGCCGGCCTCACGTCGATGGGTGTCAAGCCGGTCCTGCTGGGCGTGGTCCCGACGCCCGCCGTGGCGCTGATCGCGCGCGAGACGGGCGCGGCGCTCGGCTTCATGGTGTCGGCCAGCCACAACAAGTACGAAGACAACGGCCTCAAGCTTTTCAGCCCGGAAGGCGTCAAGTTCACCGATGACGTCGAGGAATCGCTTGAAACGGCCATGGCCGCGGCTTTCGAAGGAGAATTCGCTGCGCCTGCCGCTATCTCCGAACCAGAAAGCATGGCGGGCTCCGGCCGACGCTATATCGGGCGCTGCCTCGAGACGATCGGCAAGGGGCAGGATTTCTCGAAGCTCAAGGTGGTGCTCGACTGTGCCAATGGCGCAGGTTTCGAGACCGCCCCCGAGGCGCTGCTCAGGCTGGGCGCACAGTTGACCGTGATAGGCAACGTGCCGGACGGCGTGAACATCAATGCCGGTGTCGGCTCGACGGCGACCGGCGCGCTCAAGGCCGCCGTGCTGGAGCGCGGCGCGGATATCGGGATCGCACTCGACGGTGACGCCGACCGGCTGATCGTGGTGGACGAGACCGGCGAGGAAGCCGACGGCGACCAGGTGATGGCACTCATCGCGTCGGAAATGCACCGCACGAAGCGGCTGAAGGGTGGAGGCATGGTCGCCACCGTGATGTCCAATATGGGGCTTGGCGAATACCTCAAGACACTTGGACTGGAACTGGCGCGCACCAAGGTTGGCGACCGCTATGTGGGCGAACACATGCGCCAGCATGGGTTCAATCTCGGCGGCGAACAATCCGGCCATATCATCCTGTCGGATGTGTCCACGACCGGCGACGGGTTGCTCGCCGGCCTGCAGGTGCTCGCCGTGCTCGCGGCGCGTGGCGGCAAGGCGTCGGACATGCTGCGCGTGTTCGAACCCGCACCGCAGAAGCTCGTCAACATCCGCTATACCGGCGCCAACCCTATCGAATCTGATAGGGTAAAGTCAGCGCTCGCTGCGGCAGATGCATTGCTCGGTGTTCGTGGACGGATGGTTGTGCGCAAGTCCGGCACCGAACCCCTGATCCGCGTGATGGCCGAAGCACTGGACGCAGACCTGATGCAAAAGGCCCTCACGCTTGTTGCCGACGCTGTAAAATCCGAAGCCTGAACCGGCGACCTCTCCCGGCGTCACCGGTTGCATGGCATACTGCAGGCTCTATTCGTCGGTTATACGATAAATTTCCGACACCGGAGGAGACCCGCCATGCCTGAGGGCCAGACCCTGCCTGCATTCCGCCCGCTGCCGCAGAAGACCCCTGACGTCTCCATGACGCGGAAGGGCGAGGCCATCTACATCTCGGCTCGTCAGAAGCCCGGTGATCGCCCGAAGTCAATTCCTCATGCCCTCGACGAGCGGGTCGCGCTTCACCCCGACCGCCCTTTCCTGCGGGAACGTGATCCGGCCACGGATGAATGGGTGACGCTGACTTACGGCGAAGCCAAAACAATCACCGACAGCCTTGCGCAGGCTTTCCTCGATCTCGGCGCCGGCCCCGATGCGCCCGTCATGCTGCTCTCAGGGAACTCCATCCGCGCCGCCATGGTGATCCTTGCGGCCCAGAAGATCGGGGCGCCTGCCGCGCCAATTTCCGTGCCCTATTCGACGATGTCATCCGACTTTGAGAAGTTGCGTCATTGCTTCAATTCGGTGAAACCCGCCGTCGTGTTTGCAGAGCAACTCGCACCTTTCAAGAAGGCCATCGACGCATTGCCGGCCGGCGCCTTCAAGGTCTTCTCGGCGGAAACCGGCGGCGACAATTCCGTACTCGGATATGACGCCCTGGCCGCGACCGAGGCGACAGCGGCGGTGACCCGGGCACGCGACGCCCTTACCGATGCCAGCATCGGCAAGTACCTTTTCACTTCGGGCTCCACCGGACTGCCGAAACCCGTACCGCAAACTCAAGGCGCCATGTGTTCCCTGATCGCCGGCCAGGAAGGCCTGCGCGATCCGTCGCGTGATCCGGACCATGATCCCGACAAGGTCGAGAACTTTCTCGACTGGTTGCCCTGGAACCACATTTCCGGCTCCAACGTGAATTTCAACGGCGCGCTCTGGAGCGGCTCGACCTTCTGGATCGATGGCGGCAAGCCGACCCCTGCCCTCTTCCATCAGACGATCGCCAATGTGCGCGATTGCAGTCCGTCCGTGTTCGGAACAGCGCCGATCGCTCTGTCGATGCTCGCCGAAGCGATGGAGCAGGACGAGACCCTGTTGAAGGCCTTCTTCAAGAACATGCGGTCAATCGGCTATGGCGGCGCCACCTTGTCGGATGACCTTTACGACCGGCTTCAGGACCTTGCCATCAAGGCAACCGGCCGCCGCATCCCGATCGTCACCATGTACGGAGCCACCGAAACGCAAGGCGTGACGGTAGTCCACTGGGAAGTCGAACGCGTCGGCCTGGTCGGCCTGCCGCTTCCGGGCACCACGCTCAAATTGGTGCCCAACGGCGAGAAGCTGGAAGTGCGCGTCAAGGGCCCGACCGTCATGCCGGGCTATCACAACGACCCCAAGAAGAACGCTGAAGTCTTCGATGAAGAAGGATATTACTGTCTCGGCGACGCCGTGAAGTTCGTCGACGAGAATGACGCGAACAAGGGCCTGATCTTCGATGGCCGTGTGGGCGAAGACTTCAAGCTGTCCTCGGGAACATGGGTCTCGGTCGGCACGCTGCGCCCTGATTTTGTGGCCGCCTGTTCGCCGCTGATCTTCGACGCCGTGATCTGCGGCCAGGACAAGGACTACGCGACCGCGCTTGTCTGGCCGTCGCCGGCAACCGCCGAGCAATACGTCAAGGCGGCCGGTGATGCCGCCAAGGGACTGGCGGCGCTGACCAGCGACCTGACCCGCAAGGCCGCCGCTTTCAACGCGTCGGAACAGGGCTCTTCGCGCCGGATCAAGCGCTTCATGGTGTTGACCGAAGCGCCCAGCATCGATGCCGGGGAGATCACCGACAAGGGCTACGTGAACCAGCGGCTGGTCATCTCCCGCCGGGCAAACCTGGTGCAGCAGCTGTATCTCGATCCGCCTGCACAGGGCGTCATCCAGCTCTGATTGCCTGATTTCACGGCCCCCGCTGGCCCGCCCCTTGCATCGCTACCGGCTGCCATCACATAGCCGGAATTGGCAGCCAGTGGCGGGCAAATGACGTTCGATGATGCCCTTCGCAACCTCAGGGGCCGGTTCAATCTCCCGGAACTGAAGCCGCTTGACCTGAA
The DNA here is from genome assembly GCA_016712445.1 of Acidobacteriota bacterium. NCBI lineage: Bacteria > Pseudomonadati > Acidobacteriota > Acidobacteriota bacterium. The sequence goes on from JADJRB010000001.1 coordinate 992,061, forward strand.
GCTGCCAATTGACCGTTTGCGCCAACAGTTCCTCAAGATCGACTACAGCGCCGAACCCGACGCGCCGGAGCTGGCAGAAGTCCGCGCCCTGATCATCCCCGGCGCAGGCGGCCCGATCAAGGCGCGGCTTTACGTGCCGCTTGGCGCGGGTGTGCCGCCCGGGCCCGGCATCCTGTTTTTCCACGGCGGCGGGTTCGTGCTCGGCGATCTCGACAGCCACGACATGCTGTGCCGGCGCATGGCCGAAGGCTCACGTTGCCGCGTCCTCGCCATCGATTATCGCCTTGCGCCGGAAAACTGCTTTCCCTGCGCCCATGACGACGCCCTCGCGGCCTGGGCCTGGGTGCAGGAGAAGGGTGCGAAGGCAGCCGGCATGGACCCGGCGCGCGTGGCTGTTGCCGGGGACAGCGCAGGAGGCAATATTGCAGCCTACCTCGCGCAGGAAATGGTGCGCGTGAAGGGACCGAAGCCGGCGTTCCAGCTGCTGCTGTATCCGTTGCTGCAGTTCGCAGACATCCGCTCAAAGAAGATGACCCCTCAGGAGAGCGGCTTCTTCATCTCGGCCGGCCTGTTCGACTTCTTCCGGGGCCACTACCTTCCCGACCCCGCGTCCTACATGGATCCGCGCATCTCTCCCCTGTTCGCGCCGATGGAACAGCTGCGCGGCTTGCCGCCGGCCCATATCATCGTCTGCGGATGGGATCCCTTGCATGACGAGGGACTTGCCTATGCGGCCAAGCTCAGCGGCCTCGGTGTGAAAGCTACCCACCGCGAGTATGCTTCGATGGTGCATGGCTTCCTCAACCTGACCCATATTTCGTCGACCGCCCGGGAAGTTGCGCGCGAGGTGGGTGAAGTCACCGGGCGTGCGCTGGGAGCGCTCTGAAATCGAGCATGACAACGTTGCACATGACGGCTGCGTGTCGTTGCGGCAACACAAATCTGTAAACTTTCAAGGGTCGGCCTTATTAATATTCAATAAGGCCAAAACCACTCTATGTGCGGCCTCGGGGATCCACCGTCCCCGCAGAAACCGAGTAGAGGAAACTCCCAGTAATGAAATTCAGCAAACTCCTGCTGTCGTCGGCATCGGCGGCAATGATCGCATTTGTGCCCGCCTACGCCCAAGAAACCGGCACGGACACTGTCACCGTTGAAACGCCGGAAGCCACCGCCGAGCGCGAGTCGGCCATCGACCGCGTCCTCGGCACGATCACCGTCACCGCCACCAAGAAAGCGGACGTCGAGAACGTCCAGTCGGTTCCGGTTGCCATCACGGCGTTCAACGCCGAGACGCTCGAAGCCCTTCAGGTTCGCGACGTCTCCAGCCTTTCCTACTCGGCCCCGAACATCCAGCTTGAAGACGTCGGCACCGCACGCGGCACCGCCAACTTCTCGATCCGCGGCCTCGGCATCAACTCCTCGATTCCGTCCATCGACCCGACCGTCGGCGTGTTCGTTGACGGCGTTTACCTCGGCGTGAACAACGGCGTCGTGCTTGACCTGTTTGACCTCGACAGCGTCGAGATCCTGCGCGGCCCGCAAGGCCTGCTGTTCGGCCGCAACACCACCGGCGGCGCGATCCTGCTGAACACCGGCAACCCGACCGACACGTTCCAGTACAAAGCCAAGGCAACATACGAAGGCCCGATCGATGATGATCGCGGCGGCCCGTCCTCGACCCTGCAAGCCGGCATTTCCGGCCCGATCGTCGAAGGCAAGCTGAACGGCAAGCTCGGCGCCTATTACAACTATGACGAAGGCTACTTCCTCAACAAGTTCACCAACGACAACATCGGCGAAGCCCAGACCTTCATCCTGCGCGGCGCGCTCGAGTACATGGCGACGGAAGACCTGACCTTCCTCGGCAAGATCGAAGCCTTCAGCACACAGACGGACGGCCCTGCCGCCCGCAACTCCGGCGTCTACGACCGCGACAGCTTCGACATCGCCGTCGACAATGTCGGCAGCTACAAGAACGACACGATCTTCGCGTCGCTTCGCACCGACTATGATGTGAACTTCGGCAATGGCCGCATCACCAACATCTTCGGCTACCGCGACCTCGATTCCACCTCGAACGGTGACATCGACGCCCTGCCGCTCTTCCTGTTCCACTCGGACACCGAACTGGTTCAGGAGCAGATCTCGAACGAGCTGCGCTATGCCGGCACGTTCGGCAAGGCCGACATCACGACCGGCGTCTTCTACTTCAACCAGGAGATCGGCTACACCGAGCGCCGCAACCTGCCGACCGTGACTGCGGCGCAGTTCAACGGCGGCGGCTTCCAGGACCACACGGTCTACGGCGTGTTCGGCCAGCTCGATTATGCGTTCACGGACAAACTGACCGGCATCTTCGGCCTGCGCTACGGTACGGAAGAGAAAGACGTGGACATCACCTACGTGCGTCCGCGTCCGTTCTGCTCGGTCGTTGACAGCACCTGCCCGACCACCGGCACCAACCCGTTCGTACCTGGCGAGCCAAACGGCTTCTCCGACTCGCAGAAATGGGAAAACCTGAACCCGAAGATCGGCTTCCAGTACGCCTTCAGCGACCTGATGCAGGTCTACGGCCACTACACCCAGGGCGTCCGCTCGGGTGGCTACAACTTCCGCATCACCAATGCTGCAGCCTTCGAAGCCCTGTTCCCTCCGGGCGGCAGCCGCGCTTTCGACGAAGAGCAGGTCAACGCCTACGAACTCGGCTTCAAGTATGAAACCGACGACCGCCGCGGCCAGATCAACGCCGCTGTGTTCTTCAACGACATCACGGACATGCAGCGCGAACTGAACCTGTCCTCGCCGACCTCCGGCGTGGCACAGACGATCGTCAACACGGCCGATGCCGAAATCCTCGGCTTCGAAGTCGAGGGCCGCTACGCCGTCACCGACAATCTCCTGCTGACCGCCAATATCGGCCTGCTGGACGCGGAATACACCAACGTCATTTTCGACATTTCGGGTAACGGCACGGTGGGTCCGGAAGACCTCGCCCTCGCCCTCCCCCGCGTGCCGGAAGCGACCTATGGCGTCGGCGCCCTGCATGACCTCGACCTCGGTGCACGCGGCTCGCTCGTCTCGCGCGTCAGCTTCCAGCACCGCGACGAGTTCGCCTACACCGACAACAACTTCGGTTATGTCGATGAGGCCGACCAGGTCGATGCGAACTTCACCTGGAACACGCCGTATGACGGCTTCTCGGTTTCGCTGTTCGGCAAGAACCTCCTCGACGAAGCGGTTGCCGGCGGTGACACGCAGGTTCCGTTTGGCGGCGCCCTCGCCGGCGCGGTTCCGGATGGCCAGAACCTGTCGAACGGCGTGAACGCCCCGTTCGATCCGAACCCGGCTGCCGGCACGTTCCAGCCGCTGCAACCGGGCCGCACGATCGGCATCGAGTTCACGATCCGCGGCTAGGCTTCGGGCAAGTACCAACAGGAAAGGGCAGGCCCCCGGGCCTGCCCTTTTTCTTTGACCAACTTCCGGACAAAAAAAGCGACCCCCGTTTCCGGGGGCCGCCTCCAGTCTGGACTGAGTGTCCGGCCTAGCTGCCAGCGCCAAAGCGCTTGGTGAAGCCGATCTTGAACGTGCGGCCGACGGCGTCGCCCGTGTACGGATCATAGTTCAGCTCAAGGCGGGCAAACGGCGGTTTCGTGTCGAGGATGTTCTCGACCGAGAAGGACATCGTCGAGTCCCAGGGCATCTGGATGACAACCGTGCCGTCATACGTGACCTGCGACTTGATCGTCTGGCCTTGCGGCAGGATGATGCCCGGCGTCGGGAAGTTCGGGTTGCCCACTGTGAACAGACCCGTCCGCTGGTCTTCATACTCGCCGATATAGCGCGCCGTCAGGCGGGCGTTGACGTTCTCGGTCGATGCGTTGGCATAGGCCTCGAACTTCAGTTCCGGCAGCGGCGTTGCGATGGTCTGGAAGTTCAGGAAGCCGACCGCCGAGAACGGCGCGCCGACGGCGATGCCTTCCACGGTCACTTCGCCAACTTCATACTCCAGCACATAGCTGCCGCTACCGCCGAGTTCGAGATCGACACCGCGGCCGAACACGTCCTCGAACGTGTAGTCCGTCAGGACGTCGATACCCGACGTCTTGATGTTCGGACCGTTCGTGTACTGCGTAGACAGGCGCGACACGTTGGCCACGGCGCAGGGGCCGGTGAACGTGAAGCGGGCTTGCAGGGCAGCAAACGCCGGGTTTCCGCAATTGTTCGGCAGCCCGGTCGGGAACATGGCGGCGACCATGCTGGCCACTGGCTCGGTCACGACCGAATCGTCAAAGTCGAAGCTCCAGTAGTCGACGTTCAGGTTGAAGTTACCCGTCTTGAAGATACCGCCGACGTTATAGGTCAGCGCGCTTTCAGGCTTCAGGCCGGGGTTGCCCGCGATGTCCACGGCGCGGAAGGTGCCGCCGACGCTTTGCAGCGAAGTCAGGGAACCGGTTGCAACCTGGGTCAGGGCCGGACCACGGAACGTGGTGCCGATCGAGGCGCGGAAGGCCAGCGGTTCGGCAACTTGCCAACGGACCGACAGTTTGGGGTCGAAGGTCGAACCGATATCGCCGCCGTAATCTTCATAACGCGCCGCAAGCGAGGCGTTGAAGTTTTCGGTGAAGGGCAGGCTCAGCTCTCCAAACAGGGCGTAAATGTCCTGTTCGGCGCTGAGTGGACGCGAACCGGCAAGGAAGCCGAGCGCGCCGACGGGTTGGGCACAGTTCGTTGCGCCAGTCGTGACCGTCGCGATGCACGGCGTCACGTCCAGGTTGGCAATGTCATTGTACTGACGGTCGAACTCTTCTTTCCGGTACTGACCGCCGAAGGCCCAGCCGATGTTGCCATCGCCCAGGGCAATCGGGAGCTGCCCGTCAAGAACACCTTCCAGCACGGTCAGTTTGATTTCCTGCTCGGTGAACGTGTCCTCGAGAATGAAATCAAGCACTTCGATCGAGTTGGCCCCGATCGAGTTCGGGTTCGCCTGTCCGGTAACGGCATTGGCCGTGATCGCGTTGGAGAACGGGTTGAACCAGAGGCAACCGTTGAGGCCCGGCGTGTTCGCGGCAACGTTACACGTGTCGCCGCCAAGTCCGCGCAGCGCGAGGGCGTAGCGGTTGACGACGGTGTCTTCGTTGGTGCGCCGGCCGGTTTGCGAACCGGTCAGTGCCGAAAGGGTGTAGTTGATCGAGTCCGTCAGTTCGCCTTTCAGGTCTGCTGAAATGCGGAAGTGCTCATACTCGCGGTAGCTGCGTTCAGAACCGCGTCCACCTTCCAGGGCGTTGCCGGCATAGCCCAGCGGGCGCGTGGCAATAAGGTAGGCGCCCGTCGCAGCCGGCGAGACGAGGCCGGGGTTCTGGGCAACCAATGCGGCAAAGCCGGGGTTGGTGGCGGGCACATAGAACTGGCCGGGCACCAGCGAGGCGTCTGCCGTCGGCGAGCTTGCGCCGCCAACTGGCGGGAAGGACGGCGAATAGGCAATGCGCGGAACTTCTGTGGCCGAATAGAAGCCCTGCACCGACAGGCGATGCTTGTCGCTCAGGTCAAAGTCGGCCTTGCCGAGCACTTGGTAGCGGTTGTCTTCTTCGACGATATTGTCGAACGGCGTGAACTGGAAGCTGCACACCGGGGTCGCCCCGCTGAGCAGCGGGATACCGCCAATGACGCCGCAGCCCGGATCACGTGTCACGCCCTGAACCGGGGTGAACGCCGCGCCGACAGGCAGGAATGCGCCGGGGTTGCCAACCAGCGACCAGCCGCCCTGCGGGTTGTCGAGGAAGGGTTTCAGCGCCCAGTCGCGCTCGGTCGTCGCCAGTTCGGACCGGTGCTGGTAGCCGGCTGCGAGCAGGAAGTTTCCGAAGTCCGTATCCCAGCCACCCACGGCGTTGAGTTTGTAGTCGCCGTCAGACCCATCAACGACCGTGTAGTCGCCGCCGACTTCGAAGCCGTCAAAGTCCGTGCGCGTGATGAAGTTGACGACGCCTGCCACAGCGTCAGAACCGTAAGTCGCGGCCGCGCCGTCCTTCAGGATCTCGATCCGGCCGATGGCGGCCAGCGGCAGGATGTTGGTGTCAACCGAGCCGTTGCCGGCAAAGGCGAAGGGGTTCGGCGCGAGGCGCTTGCCGTCAAGCAGCACGAGCGTGCGTGAAGAACCAAGGCCGCGCAGGTTGACCGTGCCGGAGCCTTCCGAGCCCTGGGCCCGTCCGTCGAACTGGTTGGTATCCCCCAGCACGCCGCTCGAAACCGGCAGTGACTTGATGATGTCCAGCGCGGACGGGTTGCCTTGCAGGCGCAGGTCTTCCGCAGACAGCACGTCAACCGGCAGCGCGGCATCTTCCGGCGTGCCCTGGATCAGTGAGCCGGTGACCGTCACCGTACCGAGCTTGCGCTCGCTTTCGTCTTCCTGCGCAAACGCAAGATGTGAGCCGCCCAGCGCAATGGCTGAGGCGCAAAACAGCATTCCTTTGAAAGTTTTCATGTGTTTCCTCCCGAAACTATTGTGGCCTGGCGCAAGCTTTTGCCGCTTGTCATGATTTTGACCGAGTACCATCCTTAAGCGTCTGATATGTCTCGCAAAGAGGGGTTGTGTGCTGCACCGCTGCATACCGTTTCAGAACCTCAACACCGCGCAGATGCCGCCACGGAAGGTGCCAATTTCTTGAGACAACCTGCAAATACTGATCAGTTCAAAAATGGAATGCGCCCGGTCCCATTCTCTCGGATGGCATCGGATTTCGCTGATCCGGTGGCCCCTGCAAACTTTCCAGAAAAAGTGTTGCGCTGGCGCAACCAGCGATGGGCCGAAGCGGTCGGATTGGGCGAACTGTCGGGGACAGCCTGGCTGGAACATTTTGCAGCGTTCAGGCCCCTGCCCGGCAACCTGCCGCAGCCGCTCGCGATGCGCTATCACGGCCACCAGTTCGGCGTGTACAATCCCGATCTCGGCGACGGGCGCGGGTTCCTGTTCGCCCAGCTGCGCGATCTCGCCGGGCGCCTGCTGGACCTCGGCACCAAAGGCTCGGGCCAGACCCCCTGGTCCCGCAACGGGGACGGCCGGCTCACCCTGAAAGGCGGCGTGCGCGAGATCCTCGCGGCGTCCTACCTCGAGGCGCTCGGCGTCAACACGTCGAAGGCATTCAGCCTCGTCGAGACCGGCGAAGCCCTGCAGCGCGGCGACGAGCCGTCGCCGACGCGCTCATCGGTGCTTGTCCGGCTGTCGCACAGCCATATCCGGTTCGGCACGTTCCAGCGCGCCGCCTACCTGGACGACCGCGAAGCGCTCGCCCGGCTAGTCGACTATTGCGTCGCGGAGTTCCACCCTGAGGCTGACGATCCGGACATGTCCCGCAAGACCTGCGCGCTGCTGGAACGCGTCGCCCTCGCGACCGGCCGGATGATCGGACAGTGGATGGCAGCGGGTTTTGTCCACGGCGTGATGAACACCGACAATTTCAACATCACCGGCGAGACCTTCGACTTCGGCCCGTGGCGCTTCATGGCGCAGTCGGACCCGAACTTCACCGCCGCCTATTTCGACCAGCAGGGTCTCTACCGGTTTGGCCGCCAGCCCGTGCAAGGCGGCTGGGCACTGCAGCAGCTGGCCTCGGCGCTGCTGCCGCTTGCCGGCGCCGACGATCTCGCAAGAGCGCTCGTGCCCTATGAAGCGGCCTATCGCGACAGCTTCAGCGACCACACCCACGCGCTCCTGGGCCTCGTCCCCACCGGCGACGCCGCCAGTGACCTCGGGTTCCTGCAGGCCTTTTATGGCTGGATGACCCAGTCAGGCGCCGGTTGGGCTCAGACCTTCTTCGACTGGTTCGGCGGCGAAGCAAGCAGCCAGCGTGCCGCCGCCTCGCCCCAGGCGCATCTCTATGCCGCTGCCGCCTTCGGCCCCGTCCATACCGCCCTGAACGCGCGCGCGCCCATCCGCCCGGGCCGCCTCGCTGCCTCTTATTTCCAGGAGCCCGCCCCCGTCAGCCTGGTCATCGAGGAAGTGGAAGCGCTCTGGGCGCCGATTGCCGCCGAGGATGACTGGTCGGCCTTCGCCGCCAAGACCGCACATATCGAAGCAGCACGGCAGGCCTTGCTGTAGATAATCTATTGTCATTAGTTTGCACTTGATCCGCGCCTCATTCCTGCGCATCAGAGCCCCGCAGACCGAACAGGAGAGCAAGACGTGACCACGCCGAAGGGACCGCTATCGGGCATCCGCATCATCGACATGAGCACAGTTGTGCTCGGTCCCTTCGCCACCATGATCCTTGCTGATCTCGGCGCCGAAGTGATCAAGATTGAACCGCCCGGCAAGGGCGACACGATGCGCTATGCCGGCGCCTCCCCGACTGGCGACCTCGGTCCGATCTACATGGCCCTCAACCGCAACAAACGCTCTATGACGCTCGACGCCAAGACGCCCGAGGGCAAGGCGGCGCTAACGGAACTCCTGAAGACGGCGGACGTGTTCTTCCACAACGTCCGCCTCGCCGGCATGGAGAGACTGGGCTTCGGCTATGAGCAGGTGAAGGCGCTGAAGAGCGACATCGTCTATGTCCATTGCGCCGGTTTCGGCAAAGGTGGTCCGTACACGCACCGTCAGGCCTATGACGACCTGATCCAGGGCGCTTCGGGTTTTGCCGACCTCAACGCCATCCGCTCCGGCGGCCGACCGGAATATGCCCCGTCCCTCGTCGCCGACAAGACGGCCGGCCTGTTTGCCACCTATGCGACCCTCGCGGCCCTGTTCCACAAAGCGCGCAGCGGCAAAGGCCAGTTCGTGCAGGTGCCGATGCTGGAATGCTTCACCTTCTTCAACATGGTGGAGAACCTCTACGGCGAGACCTTCTTGCCCGGCAACGGCAAGCTCGCCTATACCCGCTCGGTCAATCCGAACCGGCGCCCCTACCCCACCCTCGACGGATTTATCGGACTTGTTCCGTACTCGGACGCCCAGTGGGAAGAGTTCTTCAAGATCGGCGGCATTCCGGACGTCTTCAAGGATCCGCGGTTCAGCACCTATGCCGCGCGCACCGAGAATACCGGCGCACTCTACGCCCTGATCGAGGACGTCACAGCCACTCGGTCTACGGATGAATGGCTGGAACTGCTGGACAAGGCGAACATCCCGGCGATGCGCTACAACACGCTGCCGGAAGTGCTGACCGACACGCACCTCGTGGCAACCGGCTTCTTCGAGAAGGCCACGCACCCGGACGCCGGCGAGTACCGCACAATGCGCCACCCCGTCGTCTTTTCCGAAACCCCGGCGGAGCTTCGCCTGCCCCCGCCGCACCTCGGTGCAGACAACGAAACCATCCTTGAGAGCCTCGGCCTCGGCGCCTGAAGCGCGGTCAAGCCTTCGGCGGCGCGTAGTGCGCCGGCCGGAGGATTTCCATCAGGCGCTCGGGCGCCTTGATCGGGCCAAAGCCGATCCCGGCATAGACGCCATGTGCATCCAGCGTTCCGAGCATGAACCGCCTGACAGTCTTCAACTCCGGATGTGAGACGAGCTCGCTCACAAGGGCGCGGCCGATACCTTCCCCGCGGCGCTCCGGAACCACCATCACGTCACAGATCCACGCAAACACCGCGCCGTCGGTAATGGCGCGCGCAAAACCGATGAGCCCGCCGGTTGCATCGCGCGCGATCACACATTTCGAATGCGCACAGGCATGTTCTACGGTGTCGCGCGGAATACCCGGCGACCAGTAGCTCTCGCGCAACAACGGATGCAGGATGTCGATGTCGGCGGGCGTAGGCTGTTCCGTGGCAATCAGATGCGTCATGCTCGCTACTCCTGCGGCCGTGCCAGTTTCGCCACCCGGCCCGCATGCCGCTCGCCGCCAAACGGGGTCGCCAGAAACGCGGAAAGGCAGGCCTTCGCCATTTCGGGGCCGATGATGCGCGCGCCCATCGCGATCACGTTGGCATCATTGTGCTCGCGCGACAGGGTGGCAGAGAGCGGCTCTGACACGAGGGCGCAGCGAACGAGAGGGTTCCGGTTGACCGCAATCGAAATTCCGATTCCGGTCCCACACAGCGCGACGCCGCGCTCAGCCTTGCCGTCCGCGACATGGCGGGCAAGCCGGTAGCCGAAATCCGGATAATCAACGCTGGCCTCACCGTCCGTACCCAGATCTTCAACCGAGTGGCCTGCAGCCCGCAGCCAGTCGGCAAGCATCGCCTTCAGGGCGACAGCCGCATGATCTGACGCGATGGCAATCTTCATGATCCCCTCCCCGGCGACGCCTATCCCGCGAGGCGCGCCATTTCCTCTTCGGAAAGCTCAGAATTGTCATAGACGTTCTGGACGTCATCCAGCTCGTCGAGCACATCCAGCAGTTTCATGAGTGCATCGGCATTGTCGCCGGCCACGGGCACGGTGACTTTCGGCTTCCACATGATCTTGGCAGAGACCGGTTCGACCTTGCCGCCAAAAGCTTCGGCGAGCGCGGCCGAGACCGCGGCAAAGTCCTCGCGCGCAGTATAGATCCAATGCCCTTCCCCGTCGGATTCCACGTCCTGGGCGCCGGCCATGATGGCGGCTTCCATCACTTCATCGGCCGTGCCGGCACTGACCGGGTATTCGATTTCGCCGAGCTGGTCGTAGTTGAAGGACACCGACCCCGTCGTGCCAAGCGCGCCGCCACTCTTGGTGAATGCCGAGCGCACATCCGTGGCGGTGCGGTTCTTGTTGTCGGTCGACGCCTCGATGATGATGCCGACGCCGCCAGGGCCGACACCTTCATAGCGGATGTCGGCATAATCGGCGCCGCCGCCGCTCTGGCCCTTGTCGATGGCGCGCTGGATATTGTCCTTCGGCACCGAGGCGCCCTTGGCGTTCTGGACCGCGAGGCGCAGGCGCGGGTTCATGTTGGGATCCGGCCCGCCCATCTTCGAGGCGACCGTGATCTCCTTCGAGAGGCGCGAGAACAGGACCGCCCGCTTCTTGTCCTGCTTGCCCTTGCGGTGCTGGATGTTCGCCCATTTGCTGTGGCCGGCCATGTAAGGCTCCTGACGCTGGAAGTTCGAAGCCCTGCGCTCTAGCCCATCGCCCCGGCGCGGGGCAACCCGGCCCCGCCACAAAGCTCGCCCGGCCGCCCGCAAGATTGCGTCGCGGCGCAATCGGCCTAGTGTGCCCGCCGGATCAACGGGACGCAGCGACATGACCATCAAGGTAATCGGCACCGGCTTTGGCCGCACGGGTACCAGCAGCCTGAAGAACGCGCTGGAACAACTCGGCTTCGGCAAGTGCTACCACATGTTCGAAGTGTTCCAGAACCCCGGGCACATCCCGGTCTGGACCGAGGCCGCGCACGGCTGGCCAGTGGACTGGGCGGGTGTATTCGAGGGTTACCAATCGATCTGCGACTGGCCAGGCTCGGCCGTGTGGCGCGAACTGGCGGCAGCCTACCCGGCGGCGAAGTTCATCCATACCCAGCGACCGGAAGACGCCTGGCTCAAGAGTTTCAAGTCCACCATCCAGCGCGGCGTCATGGGCGAAGCCGAAGGCCCGCCCGGCTGGGCGGCGATGGCGCGCGCCATGATCAATGACCGCGTGTTCGGCGGCCGGGCCGACGATGATGAAGTCTGCCTCGCGGCCTACCGGCGCAATCTCGAAGAGGTGACGTCCGAAATCCCTGCCAGCAAGCTGCTGGTCTTCGATCCGAAAGACGGTTGGGCGCCGCTGTGTGCCTTCCTCGGCGTTCCGGTTCCGGCGCAGCCGTATCCGCACGACAACACCACCGAACAGTTCCAGGCCCGCATGGCGGCTCGCGGCGCGACCTGAACGCGGATCAGCCGGCCGGCACCTGCGCGCTCAACCGGCCACCCATGCGGATCGGCTCGATGCGTACCGCGAGGCCGGTGCGGTCATCCGTCTCGACATACGTGCCGCAGAGCGTGCCTTCACCCAGAGCCGGTTGGTAGCGCTCGCCGGGCAACTGCGACTGGAAGCGGTAGAGCGAGCCTTCCTTCTGCATGCCGATGACCGAGTCATAATCGCCGCACATGCCCGCATCGGTCTGGTAGGCGGTGCCGCCGGTCAGGATCATCGTGTCGGCCGTCGGCACATGCGTATGGCTGCCAACCACGAGGCTCGCGCGCCCGTCGCAGTGATGGCCCATCGCCATCTTCTCGCTCGTCGCCTCACAATGCATGTCGACGATCAGCGCATCGGCCACCGCGCCCAGCGGCATCTGGTCGAGCGCGGCGTCGGCCGCCGCAAAGGGGCACGCCAGCGACTGGCGCATGAACACATTGCCCTGCAACTGGACCACGCCGACGCGGCGTCCGTCCGCGAGGGTGAAGAGTTGCGCGCCCTTCCCCGGCGCCTTGGCGTGCGCAGGATAGTTCAGCGGGCGGAGGAGGCGCGGTTCGCGCTCGATATAGGTCAGCGCCTCGCGCTGGTCCCAGGCGTGATCGCCAAGCGTCAGGCAGTCGGCGCCGGCGGCAAAGAACTCTTCCGCAATCTGGCTTGTAAGTCCGAAGCCGCCCGCGGCGTTCTCGCCGTTGACCACGACGAAGTCGAGCCGCAGCCGCGCCTTGAGGCCGGGCAGGTGCGATTGCACCGCGCTGCGGCCCGGCTTTCCGACGACATCTCCGAAGAAGGCGAGTTTCATGGGCAGAAGCCTATGCCTTTTCATGCGTGCAAAGAAAAGGGCGCGGAAGCCGAAGCCGCCGCGCCCCTGATATGGCCGGACCTGCCGCTTACTTGTTGCCAGCCGCGAAGCCGAGCGTTTCCTTCGTCAGCTTCTTCGTTGGATCCTGCGGCGCATTCATCGCATCCACGAAGGCCTGCGCCTTCAACGGAGTTTTCGGTGCGAGCGTGATCGTCAGCGTCTTCGGCTCGGTTACGAAGCTCGACAGCGCCGTGGCAAGTTCGGTGACAACCGCCGTGTCGATGCCGGTGCTGGCCGCGAACATCGGGGCCATGGCGAACATGCCGGACAGCTGGCTGCGCACGGCGGCCGGGTCTTCACCCGACTGGGCGGCATACGCATTCAGGGCACGGTCAAGGATGCCATCGTCATCCAGCGCGAACTCGATCTGGTGGACAACGAGGCTGTCCATCATGGCATTCAGCATCGCTTCCGGATCGGCTTCTTCTTCAAGCGTGGTGAGCTGCGCAGCGGCAATCGCCTTCTGGCCGGCATACTTGGCCGAGAAGTCGAGCTTGAAGCCGTCGTTCAGTTTCCAGAAGTTCTTGCCTTTCGGCAGGGTGACAATGTCCGCATCCGGATCATACAGCGACTCGCCCTGGCCGGAGAAGGTCAGCGTCTCGTAGCCCATCGTCGCCAGCGCACTGGCGAACTGTTCGCCATCAGCATTGTCGCGCGACCCGACGGTGATCGTGAACGGCTCGGTGACGACCTTCGTGGCGCGGCCCTGCTTGTCACGGGTGACCGAGGAAGCAAGCGATGCCATGTCGACGCTCGCGCCCACGACATCGGCCTTGAACGCCTTAATGCTCAGCACGTCATAGCCCGGATTGGCCGGATCGGACTGGATGGCGGCCGAGAGAGCGGCCGGATCCGTCGCGGCGCCCGCACCGGCGCTGACGGCTTCGCTGAACAGGCCATAGTCGATGCCCTTGATGCCGAAGCCTTCGAGCGAGACTTTCACGTCCGTACCTTCGGCCTCGGTGAAGTCGAACTTCAGGTTGGACAGGCCGATCAGGCCGGCCTTCTCTTCCTTCAGGTCGGAGATGTGCATCGAGTCGATCGTGAACAGGCCCTTGCCGCTGGCGTCGGACATGTCGAAATTCACACCGTTGACCATCCAGCGGTCGAACGACAGCGCCTTGCCTTCCGGGAACGGAGCAGGCTCGCCCTTGCCGAGGAGGCTCGCCACCCAGGCGGCCGTTTCCGGCGACGGGTTGACCAGTTCGATCGAGGCGATCTTGCCTGAGCTTTGCTCTTCCGAGCCTTCAGCCGGCGTGATCGTGATGTCCGAGAGCTTCATCAGCGAGAAGTTCGCCGCGCCATCGATCATGCCGAGGCCGTCGAACTCCATCTTGGCGGCCTTCACGACCGGCGGCACGTCCGGCGTAACCGGCGCCTGCAGTTCCGCCTTCAGGCTTTCCAGGGTCGTGCCCGAGCCATCGTCGGCCGTGCCGTCGCCGTCCATGTCCATATACGAGAACATCTCGGCGACATCCTCATCCGTGTAGGCGGACTCGGCCGGCGCCGAAGTGTCGGCCGGGATCGACAGGATGACATCGTTAAAAACGGCCTTGTCGCCATCGACCTTGCTGCCGGCGAAGCTCAACCGGCCCGAACCGGACTCAGCCAGCGAGAAAGCCGACAGGGCCGCTCCGGCCGTAGCTGGGTCCCCTTTACGGAGCGAGACTTCCGGCAAATCAGCGGCGCTGAATACAACTGACGCGGGAGACGCCCCGGCGCCCGCCTTGTCTTTCTGCCCACAGCCCGTAAGCAATGTAAGCGCGATCATGCCCGTGAGCAGATATTTCATATTTGGTCCCTCAGATGGTGTTGGCCGCGTGCGACCTGACAGGTGTTGTATACATGCGTTTGAATGATGGCCAGACCATGACCTTGCGTGCCCGCGGCGGCCACCGCGTGAAGGTGCGCCTTGAGGTTAACGCGAAGGCGCGCCGTCTCATCATCCGCCTCGACGAACGCCGCCGTGAAGCCGTGGCTGTTGCCCCGACGTCCCGCCAGATCGAGGCCGCAGCCGCCTTCGCGGCCGAGCGGGTCGACTGGATTTCGACGCGGCTTCAGCATCTGCCCGACGTAACGCGATTCGAGGACGGCGAAATCATCCAGTACCGGGGTGAGGATTGCCTCATATCCCTGGAAGGCGAGGGCCGGATTGCCCGGCTTTACCCTGGAAACCCCCGTATTCTCTCGGTTCCCGGGGATCCTGAGACCACTCATGCCCGCGTCGTCCGCTTCCTCAAGAAGCAGGCGAAAGCCGACCTGACACGCTCGGTGGAGCGCCATTGCGAGACCCTGAGGGTCACCCAGACAGGCATTTCGGTCAAGGATACGCGCTCGCGCTGGGGCTCGTGTACGGCGGACGGCAAGCTCGCCTTCTCCTGGCGCCTGATCATGGCCCCGCCCGAGGTTCTGGACTATGTGGCCGCGCATGAATGCGCCCACCTCCGGGAAATGAACCATTCGGCAAAGTTCTGGGGCCTGGTGGCCCGTTGCTGCCCGGATTGGCAGCGTCAGCGCGCCTGGCTGCGCCTGCACGGCACCGAGCTGCAGGCCGCCGGCGAATAATCCGTGTCAAGACGATTTTTGCCTCGTCGCGGCAAAAATAAATTTACTCGCGCTACGGACGAGTCCAAATAAAACACCTAGGTAGCTGAGTTCAATTACAAACTATCTGAACTCAGGATGCAGGCTCATTCTCAGAGGGGCTGAGTTCATCTGCCAGATCGAAGCCGATGCCCCGGCTGCCATACGCGCCTTCCCGGTAGCTCTCGATATTCTCCTGAAACCAGCCGAGGATGTGCTGGTAGATGTGGGCATAAAACGGCTCGGAATCGCCATCCTGGATCGGTAGCGTGAACGTGTACTCGGCGCCGTCCTCGATCGCCACGACGAAGGCGTCTCCGGTCTTGCGGCATTCGAAGCGCAGGCGCAGCCAGTCGGCCTGTTTCGACACCCTGACCGCCAGCCCGAATGACACCGGCCCGAGCGGACGGAACCCCCGCGGCGGAATGGAAAATGCGGCGTCGCCATACGGGCGTGGCTCGAATTCGCCCACCGGCGGCACCAGGTGCACGCAGATACCGTCCGGCGCGCCGATATAGTCACAGAGGCCGCCGCGGACTTCCTCGGCAAGCCGCCGGATGCGGCTGTAATTCTCTTCCGCCAGTGCTTCGTACGTCTCGACGGTCTGGATCAGTTCTTCGAAGCGGGACATGCGGGCGCGACCTTGCAGGTGGGAGAGCCGGCGAGGCTAGACCGGATTGCCGGCGGCTTCAAATCCCGCCGCTCAGGCTGCGCGGTGCAGCTTCACGGGCGAGGCCGGCGCCGGGTCCGGCTGCAGGCGGGGCGGCACCGCCGTGCGGGCGAGCTCGATGGCGAGCGTCGGGGCCATGCCTTCGCCGAAGCCGCTGATCACGCCGCGGATCGCTTCGAGGAAGCCTGCCTCCTCTTCCACGATCTGCGCATACCGGGCCGCGATCGGACCCACGAGCCCATAGGCGAGGAACACGCCGAGGAAGGTGCCGAGCAGCGCCGCGCCAATCATCGCGCCGAGAATGGCCGGCTCCTGGTCGATGGCGCCCATTGTGCGGATGATGCCGAGCACGGCTGCCACGATCCCGAGCGCCGGCAGCGCATCCGCGAGCGTGTTCAGCGCACCGACCGCCTTCAGGCGCCGCTCGAACTGCGCGTCGATCGCCTACGCCATGCGGACATCCGCCCGCGCCGGATCGACAAGGTCGAGGCCCATCAAGCGGAACACATCGCAGATCAGCGTCCGGGCCGCATCATCTTCCAGGATCTTCGGCGCCGCCGCGAACAGCTCGGACTCGCCCGGCTTCTCGATGTCGGCCTCGATGGCCACGAAGCCGCCGCGCTTCGCCTTGCGCATGAGCCCGCCCAGCAGCGTGAACAGGTCGGCATAATCGCCCTTCTGCCAGCGCGCGCCGCGAAAGGCGCGGCCAAACCCGCTGAAGGCTTCACGCGCCACGTCTGGCGAATTTCCGATCAGGACAGTGCCAAAGGCCGCGCCGCCGATCAGCGCCAGTTCGAACGGCAGCGCCTCCATCGTCGCCGGGCCGCCGGTGACGACGAGTCCGCCGCCGACCAGCAGCAGAACAATCACAAGGCCGGCCATCTGCAACACGGGGCGCGCTCTCCATACCGTCACGTCTCTCCACCCTGCCCCAGGCTTCTTAAGGCGGCGTTTCATCGCTGCCCCAACGTGGCGTCTGGACATTTGCTGCGGCTGGCGGGAAGACGCTGGAATGGCTGGCGAGACCGAACGACTTCCCGATCGACCAAGACCCGACCGGCGAAGCGCCTTCATCCTCCTGTTCTTTGCGTTGATGGCGATTGGCGCCGGCAACACGATGCTGCTTGCCGCCGTGCTGCCGCAGCTGACGCGCGAAATGGCGATGCCGGACTGGATGGCAGGCGCAGTGTTCTCGCTGTCCGCCCTGCTCTGGTCGATCACCTCGCCCTTCTGGGGCAAGCGATCAAACCTCTGGGGCCGCCGCCGCGTCGCGGCAGCCGGGCTCGGCGGCTACGCCCTTTCGATGTTCCTGCTCTGGCTGACAGGTACGCTGGCCCTCGCTGGCATCATGACCAACATCTACCTCGTCTTCGTCTGCCTCGCACTCGCGCGCTCGCTCTTCGGCCTCATCGGCTCGGCCGCGAACCCGGCTGCGCAGGCCTATGTCGCTGACCGGACCAGTAAGGCAGAACGCCAGGGCGAGATCGCGTTCCTTTCGTCGGGCTTCAGCGTTGGCACGGTCATCGGCCCGGCCTTTGCTGCGGCGCTGGCCGCCTCGTTCGGCATCCTGTCGCCTGCCCTGTTCACGGCGGTGCTCGCGGGCATCATGTCGGCGGTCATCTGGTTCGGCCTGCCGGAAACACGCGCCCCGGTCGCCGATGCCGTCCGCATCGAAGCGGAAGCCGCCGGCAAGGACCTCTGGCGCGCCGAGCGAGTGCTGCCCTTCCTCATTTATGCCGTCGCGCTGTCACTGGTCACCGGCGTGCTGACCCAGGTGTTCGTCTTCGCCGTCATGGACAAGATGAATGTGTCTGGCCGCGAGGCGGCTGCCTATACAGGCCCCGCCTTCACGGTCGGCGCCGTGGCCGTGCTGCTTGCCCAACTTGTGCTGATCCCGCGCCTGCGCCTGAAGAACAAGACGCTGATGTGGTTCGGCTGCCTGCCGCTTCTGGCGGGCGCGGTGATGATGATCTTTGCAGAGAACTACGCGACGCTGATCCTGTCGCAGTTCATGATCGGCCTCGGCCAGGGTCTTGCCCGGCCAGGTTTTTCAAGCGGCGCCTCGCTCGCCGTTCCCCCGCAGCTGCAAGGCAACGTCGCCGGCCTCGTCATCTCGGCCAACGGCATGGGCTATATCGTGACGCCGCTGTTCGGATTGTTCGTGTACGAATATGTCGACCGCCACCTGCCCTTCATCCTGTGCGCGGGCATGCTGGTGGCGATGTTCTTCTACTCGCGCTTCGCCATGAAGGACGGCATCGGCGAGATCCGCGAGGGCGACGACTAGCCCGCGTCAGTTCCCGCCCGTCACGGACGTCACCGGATCCGGCGATGTCAGCAGCTCCAGCACCTGCTTCGTCGGATAGCCGTCCGCCACCAGGCCTTGCGTCTTCTGGAAGGCCTGCACGGCAAGCTTCGTGCGACGCCCTGCAATGCCGTCGACCGTGCCGACATCGAAGCCGCGATCATTCAGGGCAGCCTGCATCGTACGGATTTCCGACACCGTCAGCGGCACCAGCTGCGTCGGCCAGGGCGTCAGCGGACCGCGCTTGCCCATGATCGCATCGCCCGAAAGGCCGACCGCGAAAGCGTAAGAGTCCGCGCGGTTGTAGGTCTTGTAGACGTTGAAGTTCTTGAACAGCAGGTATTTCGGCCCGAGATGGCCCGACGGCACCCAGAGTTCTGCGAACTCAGCCCCGCCGGTTTCGAAATTGCCGCCGATGATCGGCGTCAGGCCGGCCGCCATCCAGGTCTCCATGCGCCGTTCGCTGCCATCGGCAAGGCTGTAATCAAACCCGTCCGGCAAGCGTACCTCAAGCCCCCAGGGCTGGCCCTTCACATAGCCGGAATGGGCGAGGTAGTTGGCGGCCGAGGCCAGCGCATCGGCTTCGCTCTTCCAGACGTCCTTCTTGCCGTCGCCATCAAAGTCTTCGGCATGGGCAATATAGGTCGAGGGCATGAACTGGGTCTGGCCCATCGCCCCGGCCCAGCCGGAACCCAGCTGGTCGCGGCGCGCATACCCCTTCTCAACGATCGTCATCAGGGCGTAGAGCTCATCTTCGGCGAATTTCTGCCGGCGGCCTTCGACCGCCATGTTGGCCAGAGCGTTCGGCGCATCGTCCGTGCCGATGAACCCGCCATAGCTCGTCTCCATGCCCCAGATGGCGAGCAATGCCTGACGATCGACGCCGTAGCGCGCCTCGATGGCAGCAAGCGTCGGGCTCAGGGCATTCAGCTTGGCCTGGCCGGTCGAAATGCGGGTCGCCCCCATCGGAACCTTCAGATAGTCCCAGATCGGCTTGGCAAATTCGGCCTGCGCGCTCGGCGCGGTGGCGGTTTGCACCTCGGCGCCCAGCCAGAGCGTCATCGGGCGGATGTTTTCTAACAGGGATTTCACGAGCGCCCGGTTGTGTCCGGCGGCCATGGCCCGGTTCGAGAAGTCGTCGCGCCAGGCGTCCATCCCGGCATGGCCGGACGACGTGTACCGGATCGGCCCCGTTTCGGGCGCTGGCGGCTGCTCGATACCGGGTTTTGGCGAAGGAACGCTCGGCGGTCCATTGGCGCAGGAGGCCAGAAGGCCGCAGACCGCCGCCGTCAGCATCCAGCGGGAGCGGGCTAATCCTGCAATAACCATGTCGGTCGCTCCTTTTAGGGGCTGAACATTACAGCCCTCGTCCTTGACTCGGCCAATCGGATTCATTACGCGCTCCGCTTTCCCAATTCCTAACCGTACCAGGCCAGGCCCATGAAAGTCCGTTCGTCCCTCAAATCGCTGAAGTCGCGCCACCGCGACTGCAAGATCGTTCGCCGTAAAGGCCGGGTGTACGTCATCAACAAGACTGACCCGCGCTTCAAAGCAAAGCAAGGCTGAGCCTTTGATGAACGGGCAATGAGGCGCCAGAATGGCAGCTCGCATCGCCCTCTTTGATCTTGGCGGCGTCGTGCTCGACTGGTCGCCGGCGCGCCTTTACAGCCAGATTTTCAGTGATGCCGCCGAGCGTGAGCGGTTCCTGACGTCCGTCTGCACGATGGACTGGCACATGCGCCATGATGCCGGCACCTCGTTTGCCGAAAATGCGGCGCCTCTGATCGCCCAATACCCACAATATGAAAACCAGATCCGCGCCTGGAGCGGGCGCTGGATGGAGATGTTTGACGGCTGCATCGCGGGCGTCGAGCGCCTCATCGAAGGTCTCGCCGGGCGTGAACGCCCTCTCTACGCCCTCTCCAACATGCCGGCCGAGGCCTGGCCGATGACCCGCGACGCGTTCCCGGTCCTCAGCCGCTTTCGCCAGACCATCGTGTCGGGCGAGATCAAGCTGGTGAAACCGGATCCGAAGATCTTCCACTACACGCTCGCCAAGATGGGCGGCCCCTCCCCCGACGAAGTGCTGTTCATCGACGACTCGCCGAAGAATGTCGCCACAGCCGACGCGCTGGGCTTCCGCACCCACCTCTTCCGCGGCGCCGCCGGGCTGGAACGCGCCCTGATCGTCGACGGCCTGCTCTGACAACCGCCTAGGCCGCATTGCCGCGCACGGCCCATCGTTCCATATTGCCTGTCATGCTCAAGCACGCCCTCGTTGCTGCCCTGGTCTGGCTCACCCCCGCTGCGCACGCAGCGCCGACCGACGACATGTTCGCCCGCCTGAAAGCCGCAACCGAGGAGGCCGAGGCCGCCGACGTCGCCGCAGACATCTGGGCAACCTGGCTCGAATCCGGCTCGCCGACTGTCGACCTGCTGATGGAGCGCGTCGGGATCGCCCTGGAAAGCGGGGATACCGAGACCGCGCATGAACTGCTCGACCGTGTGATCCTGCTGAAGCCGGACTATCCGGAAGCCTACCATCGCCGCGCGGGCCTTTTCCTTGACGCCGAAAACTATCCCGAAGCCTTTCGCGACCTCAACGAAGCGCTGAAACTCGAGCCACGCCATTTCGGCGCCTGGCTGGGCATGGGCGTGATGCTCGAGGCGCTCGGCGGCGAGAAGGAAGCACTCGAGAGCTACCGCGAGGCGCTCGCCATCTATCCGCTGCTGCCGCAGGCACGCTCGGCCGCCAGCCGCCTCGCCAAAAAGGCAGAAGGCCAGGAGCTTTGAAACGCATGATCACGGTCGTGACCGCCGCCGCAGTCTCGGCGCTCGGACTGGGCGCCTGCGTCACCAGCATCCGCTATACTTCGCAGATCGAGCGCGACTATCCAGCCACCGGCACGGTCGTCCCGGTCGACGGCCACGGGGTGCATGTCCTCCGGCAGGGCTCGACCGGACCGGTCGTGCTGATGATCCACGGGGCCAGCGCCAATGCGCGCGAATTCAGCTGGACGCTCGCGCCGCGCCTGGCCGGCGACATGCGCGTGCTGATGGCCGACCGGCCGGGGCACGGCTATTCCGAGCGCTTCGAGGGCGCCGACGAGCTCGGCGCACAGGCCCGCCAGATGGCCGGCGTGCTGGACGCGCTCGCACCCGGCGAGAAGGCCGTCGTCGTCGGCCATTCCTTCGGCGGCGCGGTTGCCTTGCGGCTCGCGCTCGACCGTCCGGACCTCGTATCCGGTCTCGTTCTGCTCGCCCCGGTGACGCATGACTGGGGCTCCGGTGGCACTGCCTGGTACAACCGGCTCGCTGCGCCGCCGGTTCTGGGCGACGTCTTCAGCCAGCTGCTGCCCCTGGTCGGCCCCACGCAGGTGCGCGCCGGCATCAGCAGCGTCTTCGACCCTGCGCCCGCCCCCGATGGCTATTACGAAAATTCCGCCATCGGCCTCCTGTTCCGCCCGCCGAACTTCCAGTCCAATGCCCGCGACATGACCGGCCTGCGCAGCGAACTCGGAGCTCAGTCGGCCCGCTATCCCGAACTCGAGATGCCGATCGTCGTCTTCTCCGGCAGCCAGGACACCGTCATCTCGCCGAAGCTACACGTCGGCGAACTGAAGAAGCAGGTCGCCGTCGACCTGGTCATCCTGCCCGACGAAGGTCACATGCCGCATCACGGCGAAGGCGCGGCGGTCGCCTACGCGATACGCCGTCTGGCGCTCGTGCCCGAGACCCGCTAAGAGCCTCCGCTTCGCTAGAGACACCCCGGAAAGGACGCACCATGGCTGACGACACAGTCGAGATCACCAAGATCGACGAGACCACCCGGGAAAAACTCCGCCAGACCGTCGCCAAGATCGAGCGTCTGGAAGAGGAGAAGAAAGAAGTCGCCGAGCAGATCAAGGAAGTCTACGGCGAGGCGAAAGCCATCGGCTTTGACACCAAGGCCCTGCGCCAGGTGATCCGCCTGCGGAAGATCGAGCGCGCCGAACGCGAGGAACAGGAAATGATCCTCGAGACCTACCTGATCGCCCTCGGCGAGGCCTGAGATTGCAGAGCCCGGGCAAATCGACTTAGGTTGAGGCCATGCCGAGAGAGGTCGACGAGCGCAAGAAGCGCGCCGCGCTGCGGAAGCTGCGCCGGGCCGCCGATCTTGCCGCCCAGGGCCTTGGCCCGCCGCTCACTGACTGGGAAACGGCCTTTCTTGAAGAGGTCGAGGCCCGCATCGAGAAGTACGGCTCTGCCTTCGCAGACCCCATGAAAGGCGCGGAGGGCGAAGCGCTGTCCGGCCTCCAGCAACTGAAGCTCAAGCAGATCGACAAGAAGGCGCGCGGCAAGGAACCGAAGGGCCTCAAGGCACGCCGGCCCATGGGCCAGAAACATCGCCCGCCCGCGCCCCGTGAGGAAGACACGGCGGCATCCGAGCCTCCCCCTCCTCCCCCGCCCGCAAAGACCCGCCCCGCGCTTGTGCCCGCCGCCGGCCTCGCCGGCGCCGGCAACGTCACCGCCCTGCGCAAGGCCAAGCCGCGCCTGACCGTCATCGAGGGCGGCGGAAAGAAAACTGAAAACTGATCGGGCATTCGTGCGTATAGAGGGGCATGACCCCCACATCCGCGCCTGCTCTCGCCCGCTCCGTCATCATCACTGGTGCGTCCACCGGCATCGGCCGCGCCGCCGCCACCCATCTCGCCGCCAAGGGATGGACTGTGTTCGCCGGCGTGCGTTCCGCAGATGACGGCGCCGCGCTCGCCGGACAGGCCAAGGGCGACCTGCGCCCGCTGATCCTTGATGTGACAAAGCAAGAGCAGGTCGACGCGGCGATTGCCGCCGTCGCCGCCGCGCTCGGCAACCGGCGCCTGACCGGCCTCGTCAACAATGCCGGCATCGCCAAGATGGGACCGCTCGGCCTCCAGCCACTGAAGGATTTCGAAGCGCATTTCGCAGTCAACGTGTTCGGCATGCTCCGCATGACGCAGGCCGCGCTCCCGCTGCTGGGCTCGGACGCTGCCCGCGAAGGCGCGCCGGGCCGCATCGTCACCATCACCTCGGTCGGTGGCCGCATCGCCGCGCCCTTCCTCGGTGCCTACACCGCCACCAAGCACGCCAACGAGGCGATGACCGACACGCTGCGCCGCGAACTCAACATCTACGGTGTCGACGCCATCGCGATTGGCCCCGGCTCCGTGAGGACACCCATCTGGGACAAGGCCGAGAAGGACAATTCCAGCGGTCCGTATGATGCCAGCGACTGGGCCGAACCGCTGCAGACCTTCCAGGAAGTGATGCTGAACGGCGGCCGCACGGGCCTTGAGCCGGGGCGCATCGCGCGTGTCATCGAGGCTGCGCTGTCGGATACGAGGCCCCGCGCCCGCTACGCACCGGTGCCGCAGAAGCTGACCAACTTCATCATCCCCACGCACCTGCCAAAGCGCTTGCTCGACAAGATCTTCATTTCGCGCTTCGGCCTGCAGCGGCGCTGATCCGCCTGGCGGCCGATATCCTGACGCCGCCGTCACCTTTGCCCTTGACGCCCCTCGCGGAAGGGC
This sequence comes from Acidobacteriota bacterium, assembly GCA_016712445.1. Classification (NCBI taxonomy): domain Bacteria; kingdom Pseudomonadati; phylum Acidobacteriota; species Acidobacteriota bacterium. The sequence goes on from JADJRB010000001.1 coordinate 1,015,848, forward strand.
GGCGCATGTCGCCGCAAAACGGGAGGAACACATGGCAGATCTCAAAGGCAAGGTAGCCGTCATCACCGGCGCAGCAAGCGGCATAGGGCTCGCCGGCGTGGAGGTCTTCGTCGCCGCCGGCGCGAAAGTCATCGCGGGCGACATCCAGGACGAAAAGGGAAAGGCGCTCGAGACCCGCTTCGGCAAGGACAAGGTCCGCTTCGTGCATTGCGACGTCACCAACATGGACCAGCTGAAGGCGATCATGGACGAAGCGCCAAAGGCCTTCGGCTCCCTCGACATCGTCTGGAACAATGCCGGTCATGGCGGCACGCCCACCTCGGTCGAGGAGCTTGACCTCGACGGCTTCGACCACACGATGAACCTCCTGCTGAAACAGGTCTTCGCGGGCACCAAGTTCGCCATTCCGCACATGAAGGAAAAAGGCGGCGCGATCATCAACACCTCCTCCATCAGCGCCGTGTGCGCGGGCTATGCGCCGATCACCTACTCCGTCGCCAAGAAGGGCGTTGCCCACTTCTCGAAACTCGCCGCAGCCGAACTCGCGAAATACAAGATCCGCGTCAACTCGATCCTGCCCGGCTTCATCGCCACCTCCATCTTCGGTGCCTCGCTCGGCCTGCCGCGCGAAGTCGCCGACCAGATGGCCGAAATGCTGGCCCAGGCCGGCGGCAAGATGCAGCCCGCCGGACGCGTCGGCCGCGGCAATGACATTGCTGAAATGGCCGCCTTCCTCGCGTCCGACGCCGCCGGCTTCATCACCGGCGGCGAATTCCTCGTCGATGGCGGCATGACCGTCGGCCCGCGCCACAGCTGGGACGAGACCGCCGCCAGCCCGGTGCTGGAATCGCTTGGCATCACCCCGGAGCAGGCCGAGCAGATGCGCCTCGCCCAGCAGGCCGCCGCTCAGTCCTGAGCGGTCTCCGCGCGGCGGGGCACCGCTTCGACCGCGCGCAGCAGCTCCTCCAGCGTGGCCGCCTCCCGAAACAGGTTGCCGCGATCGTCGCTCAGGGCGTAGCCTGTTTCGGTCCGGGTCAGGGGAAACCGCCGCCAATGTGTCAGCACACGGAAGATGAACACTGTATCCGGCCGCTCGCCGGCCGCCGCCCAGCCCGACCACATGTGATCGGCCGGCAGGCCGCGCCAGAGCCGGTCGATCTCGTCAATGTCTTCGGGTGAAAATTTCGGCATGCGCAGTGACCCGTCCCCCCAGGACTCCTCCTCCATAAGTCGGCCCGGCCTCTCCGGCAATCTTCAGGGCGCGCTCTGGATGATCGCCTCCGGCGTCGGCTACACACTCCACCTCGCGCTCGCCAAGGACATCACCGGCGACATCCACCCGGTCTTCCTCGCGTTCTGGCGCAGCTTCCTCGCCTTCCTGTTTGCCGCCCCGCTGATCCATTTCCTGAAGGTGCGCATCCACACGGCCCGGTTCGGCGCGCTCCTCAGCCGCAGCCTGATCGGCTCGGCCGGCTTCGTGTTCGGACTGATCGCCATCTGGCCGAAATTCGGCCTGCCGCTCGCCGAGTTCAACGCCCTCAGCTTCACGCGGCCCCTGTTCGTCACCCTTCTGGCGATGTTCCTGCTGCACGAGAAAGTCGGCGTCCATCGCTCCACGGCCGTCATCGTAGGTTTCATCGGCGTGCTGGTAATGACCGCACTGCCCGCGATCCTCGGCCAGGAGGGCGGCGCGCACTTCAACGTCGGCAGCGTGTTCGCCATCCTCTCGTCGCTCTGCTTCGCCTTCACCATCGTGCTGGTGAAGTCTCTGACCGGCGTGCACCAGCCCCTCGCCCTGCTGATCTGGGCAAACTTCCTGTCCTCGATCTTCATCTTCCCCGCCGCGCTCGCCGTCTGGGCCGTGCCCAGCAGCGCCGAGTGGATGCAGATCGCCGCGATGGCGTTCTTCGGCGTCGTGGCGCAATTCTGCTTCATCAAGGGCATGTCGGTTGGCGACGCGTCGTTCCTCTCCCCGATGGACTACCTGCGCCTGCCGATGGGCGCGACCGCGGACTGGATCATGATCCGCGCGCTGCCGGGCGTCTTCGTCTGGGCCGGCGCCGGCATCATTGTCTTCTCGACGCTCTACATCACCTGGCGCGAGCACGTCCTAAACCGCCTCAAACCGCCCCAACCCCCGAAGATCTGATCTTCAGGGCTTTCCGGACGGCCGCGCCGTCACCTCGCGCACGCACGTGCGCAGCCAACGATGCGCGGGATCGGAATCCATACGCGGGTGCCACAGCATCGACACCACGAACGGACGCGACGCCACCGGCAGTGCGAAAGCATGCATGTCGCCTCGCAGCGCTTCCGTATGCCGGTTCGGCACGGTCGCGATCAGGTCAGTATGTCGGGCGAGTGCAAGCGCCGCAGAAAAGCCGCCGACGATTGTCGCCACCCGACGCTGAGCGCTTTCAGGTGCGAACGGCAGATCGGTTGCTTCGCGCGCCTCGCCGCTGCGCGAGACGATCACATGCGCCCCTGCGCGATACTGCTGGGCGGTGACGCCACCAGCCGCCAGCGGATGGCCTGACCGCACGACTCCGATCAGGCGGTCGCGGAACAGGGCGAGGCTGCGCAGCTCGGGCCCAAGTGCGGCATCGACAACTCCGGTCTCGAGGTCGACCCGCCCTTCCCTGAGCGGCGCGCTGTCCTTGTCGGTCTTTTGCACGAAGTTGAGCCGGACATAGGGAGCCTCGCGGGCCACCCTCGCCACCAAGCCAGCACCGAAGCTTTCGACAAAGCCGTCGCTGGTGCGCAGCGTGAACACCCGGTCGAGCGCCGCCAGGTCGAGCGCATCGCCGGGACTCAGGACGCCTTCTGCCGCGAGCACCAGATCGTGTACTTCTTCCCGCAGGGCCAGCGCGCGCGGCGTCGGCACAAGGCCGCGTCCTGCCCTCACCAGCAAGGGATCCCCCGTGGCGACGCGCAGGCGGGCAAGCGCCCGGCTCATGGCCGATCCGCTCAGACCCAGCCGCTTGGCTGCCCCTGCCACGCTGCCCTCCGACAAGAGAACATCCAGCGTCACAAGCAGGTTCAGATCAGGAAGCGCCATGGCCCGGACATAACATGGCGTTTCATGCAGTGATACCCTGCAAACCGTGCGTCTTCCGCCATGTCAGGCTGCCCCGCTATCTTTGGCGTCACAGCCTGATGAAAGGAAATGTCGTGGCCAATTCTGCTCTTGATACGTTTACCACCGCCGTCCGCGCAGCCTGGGGGGAGCTTTCGAGCGATCTCGTTCAGGTAACCCGGACCCAGCTTGACCGATTGCTGGCCGCAGAGCCCGCCGAGCCCTGGCTCGCCAGCCTCAGGGCCGACCAGCCCGAAAGCCGTGAACTGTACCGCGATCCTGCCCACGGGTTCGTCCTGCAAGCCCATGTCGAGCGCGCCGGCACCATCCGTACACCCCATGATCATGGCCTCAGCTGGGTCATCTACGGGGTCCAGGACGGGGAGGTCGAGATGACGACCTTCGCCCGCATCATATCGCCGTCCGGCGGCGTGCGGCTGGTCAAGCGCGATGCGGCGCGTGTTCGGGCCGGCGAGGTTCAGGTCTACCTGCCGGGAGATATCCACCAGACCGAGTGCCTCTCGCCGACGGCCACCCTGTTGCGCTTCAGCGAACGCGACCTGCGCGCCGAGGACAAGCAGTTCGGCCGTCTCACGCGCTATGTCCGGCGCGGCGGCGTGTGGACGGTCGGCGAACCATGACCCGCTTCAACAATCCCCGCGCCGGCGTGCTCGCCGTGCTGGCAGCGATGGCCACAGTCGTACTGGACGCAGGCATGACCATCGTGGCCCTGCCATCGATGGCGGCCCATTTCGAGATCACGCCCGCACGGTCCATCCTGGTCGTCTCTGCCTATCAGGCCGCCGTGGTGATGTCGCTCCTTCCGGCCGCCGCGCTCGCCGAGCGGTTCGGTTATCGCCGCCTGTTTACCTGCGGGCTCGCCCTGTTTGTCATGTCCTCGCTCGTTTCTGCGATGGCCAGCTCGTTTCCGGTTCTCGTTGCGGCCCGCTTCGCGCAGGGCGTGGGCAGCGCGGCCGTCCTCGCGCTGGGCATAGCGCTGATCCGGTTCGCGGTCGCCGAGTCGCGCCTCGGTGAGGCGATCAGCTGGAACGCACTTACCGTCGCACTGGCCGCCGCCGCTGCGCCCGCATTCGGCGGGATGCTGATGTCGGCGGCGTCATGGCACTGGATCTACCTTGCAACCCTGCCAGCGGCGGCGACGGCGCTCGCATGCGCGCGCTCCCTGCCCGCCTCACACAGTCAGCCGGGTCGCATCGACCTGCCCGGGCTCGGCCTGAATGCGGCCGCGTTCGGATGTCTGATCGCCGGCGCCGCCAGCATCCGCAGCGCCAGCCTGCTCTGGCCAGCTTTGCTGACTGCAGGCGCCGCCGCGCTGGCAGTGCTCATCCTGCGTGACCGGTCGAGCGCAAGACCGCTCCTGCCGGTTGACCTGCTGGCGGGCCAGCCTTTCCGTGTCTCGGTCATGGCTTCGGCGGCGTGCTTCACGGGGCAAAGCATCGCCCTGATCGCCCTGCCATTTCACCTTCAATCCGGTTTCGGCCTGCCGGCGCCTGTTGCTGCCAGCCTGCTCACGATCTGGCCGCTGAGCGTTGCCTTGATGACGACGGCGGCGCGCCGCTGGATTTCGGCCGCGCCCACCCGGCTTGCTTGCTCAGTAGGCGGATCGCTTCTCTCCGCGGGACTTTTGGGGCTTTGGGTGTCGCCGTTCAGCGGCGGCCCGTTGCCCCTCGTCCTGTCAATCGGCCTGTGCGGTGCAGGGTTCGGCGTGTTCCAGGTCGCCAACAACCGCAGCATGTTCCTCTCGGCGCCTCTCTCCCGGAGCGGCGCCGCCGGCGCGCTGCAGGGCTTGGCGCGCGTCACCGGCCAGACAGGCGGCGCAATTCTCGCCGGCCTGTTGTTCGCGGCGCTGACAGCCCCCGTCGCCCATCGCACGTCGTTTGCCATCGGCGCCGTTTTTACCGGGGCGGCGGCGCTGCTCAGCTATTTCGGCCAGCCAGCAGTCCGCCGCTTGCCGGACGAGCGTGCCTGACAATCAGGTCAAACAAGCGCAAAAGGATCCAGCCTCGGCGACGCGCAAGCCCCCTTGTGAACACAGAACAGATCGTTTAGTATTCACAGAACTCAGGGAGGGTTGAATGGCCAAAGTTCTCGTTACCGGCGCGACCGGCTTCATCGCCGGACATGTCATTCACCAGCTCGTTGAAGCGGGGCATGAAGTCGCCGGAACCGCCCGGTCCGCGTCCAAGGCCAACGCCCTCAACAAGACGCTCAGTGCCTATGCCGGAAAGGAAATCCGCATCCCGATCCGCGCCGCTGACCTGTCTGCGGACGCCGGCTGGGCCGAAGCCTGCGCGGGCATGGACTATGTCCACCACGTCGCCTCGCCCTTCCCGACAACTGTGCCCAAACACTCCGACGAGCTGGTCATCCCCGCCCGCGACGGCGCCCTGCGCGTGCTGGAGGCGGCGAAGGCCGCCGGCGTCAAGCGTGTCGTGATGACCTCCTCGATGGCGGCCTGCGCCTATGGCTGGGGCGACAAGCGGCCCAACCCGGTGACCGAGGAGCACTGGACGCAGCTCAACGACCTGCCGGAAGTTTCGCCCTACATCCGCTCAAAGACCGTCGCCGAACGCGCCGCCTGGGATTACGTCAACGGCGAGGGCAAGGGTCTCGAACTCTCGGTCATCAATCCCGTCGCCGTGCTGGGTCCCGTCATGAGCGGAGACTTCTCCGCCTCGGTCGAAATCCTCACCCAGCTGATGTCCGGCCGCCTGCCCGGCACGCCGAAAACCGGCTTCGTCGTCGTCGATGTGCGCGATGTCGCCTCGGCCCATGTCCTCGCCATGACCCACCCCGGCGCAGCCGGCGAGCGTTTCCTCGCCGGCGACAAGTTCATGTGGTTCTCGGACGTCGCGAAAGTCCTGCGCGACAACTTCCCGGCCTATGCCTCGAAAGTGCCGACCCGCGAACTTCCCGACTGGGCCGTGAAGCTGATCGCCATGGTCAACCCGCCTGCCAAGCAGCTGATTCCAGAACTCGGCCGCGAGCGTCACACCACCAGCGAAAAAGCCAAACGCGTCCTCGGCTGGAAACCGCACACCGCCGAAGAAGCCATCATCGCCGGCGCTCAGAGTCTGATCGCGCACAAGGTGGTCTGATTGCCCGGCGCCTTTACGCGCCTTTGCCGGAACCGAAGTTGACCAGCCTGTCATGCAGCACGCGGATGGCTGCATTCAGCGCCTGCAGCTCCTCTCCGGTCATCCCTGAGCGCTCCGCCAGGTTTGTGCCCACGCAGCCTGCAATGTTTCTCAGATCGCGGCCCTTGTCCGTCAGCCCGATCAGGACCTGCCGCTCGTCCTGCGGATTGCGCACGCGGCTGAGATAGCCCGCCGTCTCCAGCCGCTTCAGCAGCGGGGTCAGCGTGCTGGGTTCCAGCTCCAGCTGGCCGGACAGTTCGCTGACCGACTGATTGTCCCGGTCCCAGAGTAGATTGAACACGAGGTATTGCAGGTAGGTGATGCCGAGCTCGTCGAGGACGACCTTGTGGACCCGCTGGATGGCAAGGTTGGTCGCGTAGATTGTCCGGCAGATATGCGCCTCGAGCGGCGGCGGCGGCACCGGGGCGGGGTCGGGTCTGGGCATCGGTAGGTCCTTTAGGGCAGGGCAACAAAAAATCGTTATCGCGATAAAAATAACGATTGACGAGAAAATCGCAATCGCCTATCTGACGTTTATCGCGATAATGAATATCGCAATAAACAAAAGGAGCCGCCCATGATGAAGACCCTGCTCTCCGCCGTTGCCCTCTCGGCCATCGCGGCCTGCCAGCTTTCGCCCACCAACCCAGCCCTCAAAACCACCGCTCAAGGAGAAATTCAGATGTCCACCATCACCACCAAAGACGGCACCCAGCTCTTCTACAAGGACTGGGGCCCGAAAGACGCCCAGCCCATCGTGTTCCACCACGGTTGGCCACTGACCGCTGATGACTGGGACGCGCAGATGCTGTTCTTCCTCTCGGAAGGCTACCGCGTTGTTGCCTTCGACCGCCGCGGCCAGGGCCGCTCGACCCAGACCGACATCGGCCATGACATGGACACCTTCGCCTCCGACACGGCTGACCTCGTCGCCGCGCTCGACCTGAAGAACGCCGTGCATATCGGCCACTCGACCGGCGGCGGCGTTGTCGCCCGGTATGTGGCCGGCGCCGAGCCGGGCCGTGTGTCGAAAGCCGTGCTGATCGGCGCTATCACACCGATCCTTGGCCAGACGGAGAGCAACCCGACCGGCGTGCCGCTGGAAGTCTTCGAAGGCTTCAAGGTCGCCCTCGCGAAAAACCGCGCCGAGTTCTACCGCGAAATCCCCTCGGGCCCCTTCTACGGCTTCAACCGCGAAGGCGCGAATGTCAGCGAAGGCATGATCCAGAACTGGTGGCGCCAGGGCATGCAGGGCAGCGCCAAGGCGCAGCTCGACACGATCACGGCGTTCGCAGAGACGGACTTCACCGAAGACCTGAAGGCCATCTCGGTACCGGTTCTCGTGATGCATGGCGGCGACGACCAGATCGTGCCGGTCGACGAGACCGCTCGCCGCGCTGCCGCCCTGCTGCCGAATGGTTCGCTGAAAGTCTATGAAGGCCTTTCGCACGGCCTCTTCGCCACACACCCCGACCTGATCAACGCCGACCTTCTGACGTTCATCCAGAACTAGGTCCTGCCAGATCGTACCTGATCCGGGCCGCTCAAAGGGCGGTCCGGATCTTTCTCTGCTCCTCAGAAATCGTACGCAATTCCCTTGCGTTCCCAGTCGCCATAGCGCGTGGGCTCGATGCCTTTCGGCCCGCCCTGCTCGCCGTCCGGCAGCGCGGCCTCCGCCTTCTTGCGCGCGTCCGCCTCTTCCAGCGCCCGCCTTGCTGCCTCGGGCAGCGCCGCGCGGCGCATCTCTTCTTGCGCTGAGATCACAGGCTCGTTATCGGCCATCACGCTCTTCCCGTTCTGTTTATTGTTTCCCATATAATCTGCGCCGGCGGCAATGCCCGCCCGGCAGGCAAAAGACCGCAACCGAATGGAGTTCTCCGCCCCATGGGCACTGCCAAGACCTTCGTCCTTCTGGCCGCGCTGACCGCCCTGTTCGTCGGTATCGGCTACCTGATCGGCGGCGCTGCCGGCATGGCCATCGCCTTCGCCGTGGCGGCCTGCATGAACGTGTTCGCCTGGTGGAATTCCGACAAGGTCGTGCTGCGCATGCAGGGCGCGCAGGCTGTTCCGGAAGACACGAAGAACCCGATGCTGCGCGCCTTCCGCCAGGATGTCGCGCGCCTGGCAGACCGCGCCGGCCTGCCGGAGCCGAAAATCTACGTCATCGACACGCCCCAGCCGAACGCCTTCGCCACCGGCCGCGATCCGCACAACGCCGCCGTCTGCGCCACCACCGGCCTCCTCAGCGCGCTGACCCGCGAGGAAGTCGCCGGCGTCATGGCGCACGAGCTCGCCCACGTGCAGCACCGCGACACGCTGACCATGACCGTCACCGCCACCCTCGCCGGCGCGATCGGCATGCTCGCAAACTTCGCGCTGTTCTTCGGTCCGCGCGATTCCGAAGGCCGCTCCAACCCCATCGCAGGGCTCGCGATCATGATCCTCGCGCCGCTCGCCGCCGGCCTCGTGCAGATGGCCATCAGCCGCTCGCGCGAATACGAAGCCGATGCGCGCGGCGCCGAAATCTGCGGCAACCCGCTCTGGCTCGCCTCGGCGCTGGAAAAGATCGAGCGCGGCGCCCGCGCCCAACTCAATCCGTATGCGGAGCGTACGCCCGCCATGGCGCACATGTACATCTCGAACCCGCTGAACGGCCGCGGCGTCGACAATTTCTTCTCGACCCACCCGTCGACCGCCAACCGGGTCGAAGCGCTGCGCCGCATGGCCAGCGAAATGGGCGTCGCTTCGATGCGTGAAGACAGCCCGGCCCCGCGCCGCGCCACTGGTCCATGGGGTTGAACCTGACTGCCTCCATCCGATGAGCGGCGCCGACTCCCGGTTCGCAGCCGCCGAACTCCTGCACCTGACGATCGACAAGCGCCGCACGCTCGACGAGGCGATGTCGCTGTCGGAAAGCTTCAACGGGCTGGAAGGCTCGGACCGCGGCTTTGCCCGCGCCATCGCCTCCTCGGCCCTGCGCCATCTCGGCTGGATCGACGCGGCCGTGCAGCCTTTCCTGTCACGCCCCCTCGCCGCCACCGGCATCGAGATCCGGGCGCTGATCCGCGCCGGCGCCGCGCAGGTCTGGTTCATGGACGTCGCTCCGCACGCCGCCGTCAATGCCACGGTCGATGCCGCCCGGCTGTCGCGCGGCTCGCGCTCCGGCGGCAGCTTCCTCAATGCCGCCCTGCGCCGCGTGTCGGAAACTGCCTCGCCCGCCACCACCCATGCGCCGGAAGCGCTTTGGCCAGACTGGCTCGCCAAGGCCATGCGCGAAAGTCTGGGCACGGACGGTGCGCGCGCCCTCGCCGCCGCCCAGCGCGCCGAGCCGCCGCTGCATCTGACCGCGGCGCACACACCGCAAGCGGTCGCCGCCGCCACGGGCGGCACGCTGCTCGCCTCGGGCTCGGTCGAAGTGCCCACCGGCTCAGTCGAAGACCTGCCGGGCTATGCCGAGGGAACATGGTGGGTGCAGGACCAGGCCGCCGCGCTGCCCGCCAAACTCCTCCGCACCAGCCCCGGCGACCGGGTGCTCGACCTTTGCGCCGCCCCGGGCGGCAAGACGTTGCAGCTCGCCGCCACCGGCGCCCACGTCACCGCGCTCGACCGGTCCGCGCCCCGGCTTGAACGACTGCGCGAAAACCTCACCCGCACCGGCTTCACCGCCGAGGTCGTCACCGCCGATGGCGAGACCTGGGAGTCCGGTGCGCGGTTCGACCGGATCCTGCTCGATGCGCCCTGTTCGGCGCTCGGCACCCTTCGCCGCCACCCCGAAGGGGCCTGGATCAAGACCGGCGCCGACGTTGCCCGCTTCCCGGCCGTCCAGGCGCGCCTCCTCGCCGCAGCCGCCGGCCGCCTCGCCCCCGGCGGCACGCTGGTCTACTGCGTCTGCAGCCCGCTCGCCGCTGAAGGCCGCGATGTGGTCAATGCCGCGCTAACCAGCGGACAACTGGTCCGCCGGCCTGTCTCGGCCGCAGAATGCCCCGGCTTCGAGGACTGCATCACCGGCGACGGCGATGTCCTCACCCTGCCGTCGGAGTCACGCGATTGTGACGCCTTTTATGTCGCCCGGCTGGGCCTTCCGGGGCTCGGGGATTGAAGCTGAATGGATTTCTCTCCGGAAATTCATGTCCTATTCAGCCGCCAAATCGCTATATGAGCCCATCGCAGGTATGCAATGCGAAAGGAAGAACTCGACATGATGATGCAGCTTTCTGCTCAATCGGCCACGCGTAAAGCGATTGCAGGCGCGCTGGCTGCCCTCACCCTGACCCTTGCCGGCTGTGCAAACTCGTACGGCACCGGCACCACCAGCTCGCGCTCGGTCGGCCAGGCCTCCACCGTTTACACCGGCGTCGTCACCTCGGCCCGGGAAGTGATCATCAAGCCTGACCGCTCGATCATCGGCACCGCGACCGGCGCCGTCCTCGGCGGCCTCGCAGGCTCCGAACTCGGCGGCGGCGACAAGGCCCAGACCGCCGGCGCCATCGGCGGCGCGGTGGTCGGCGGCATCGCCGGCAACGCAGCCGGCAAGGCCATCGGCACCCAGCGCGGCTACGCCTACATCGTTCGCTTCGACAATGGCGAAGTGAAAGAGATCGTGCAGGGCGCCGACCTCTACATCCAGCCGGGCACCCCGGTCAGCGCCATCGCAGGCGCCGACGGCTGGAAGCTGATCCCCCGGTAAACGCCGGGCGAAAGCCAGACAAACGGACAGCCGGCTGCCTTGTGTAGCCGGCTGTTTGCTTTGGAGCCGGGTTCAGGTCCCGCGTGCAAGCGCCTCGGCGTCCGCCCCGGCCGGGAAGAGTATCTGCTCCGAAGTGTCATTCACCGCCCGCCAGACCGTTTCGGCCACATCGGCCTCGGTCGTCATCATGGCGGGACGGGCAAAGCCTTCGAAGACCGGGCGCGCAAATCCGGCATAGGCCTCGGGGATGAGATCTTCCACCCGAACCTCCGTATTCTGAGCAAACTGCGTCGTCGGCGCATAGCCCGGTGCGACGAGGCGGGCGCGCACACCGAAATAGGCCAGTTCATGCGCCAGCGATCCGGTGAAGCCGGCAATCGCCTGCTTGCTCGCCGTATAGGCCGCCGCCAGAGGCATCGGCGCCAGCGTCACGCTCGAGGTGACATTCACGATCACGCCCGCGCGCCGAGCCCGCATCTGCGGGATCACCGCCTGCGTCATCGCCATCACGCCGAACGTGTTGGTCTCGAACACCTTGCGGACATGCGCCATCGGCGTTGCCTCGAACGCGCCGACCACGCCGATGCCCGCATTGTTCACCAGCGCGTCAACCGGCCCGGCCGCATCGAGCGCGGCGTGGATGCTGTCTGCGCGGGTCACGTCCAGCGGCAACAGGCGCAGCCGCTCCGATGGCGGCAACAGGCCCTCGCGCGGCGTGCGCATCGTGGCGACGACGGTCCAGCCCTTCGCCAGGAAATGGCGCGCCGTCTGGAGTCCGTAGCCGGACGAGCAGCCTGTGATCAGTATGGTTTGCATGTCGGGTTCCTTCTGTCCTTGTGGTTGACAAGACGAAGATACCGGCGCCAGACTGGACGATCATCAATCAATGATCCAGTTTTTGTTTGCAAGAGTCCGGAATGGCCGATCCCCTGACCCAGGTTATCGAACTCCTCAAGCCCCAGGCGATGTTCTCGAAGGGCATCAGCGGCGCCGGTCGCTGGGCTGTGCGCTATTCGGATTTCGGCCATCCGGGCTTCTGTGCGGTGCTGGAAGGCCAGTGCCGCCTCGCGGTCGCGGACGCTGCCCCGATCCTGCTCAACGCGGGGGATTTCGTGCTGCTGCCGGCCACACCCGCCTTCACGATGTCGGGGCTCGAGCCTGCCATGCCAAAACGGCTCGACCCGAACCTGTCGCCCTCGCCCGGCGAAGAAGTCCGCCATGGCCGGCAGGACGGCCCGCCGGACGTGCGTATGCAGGGCGGCTATTTCATGTTCGGCTCGCCTGACGCCGCGCTGCTGGTCTCCCTGCTGCCGTCAGTCATCCATATCCACGGCGACGCAAGGCTCACGGCGCTAGTCAGCCTGTTCGGCGAGGAAGCAGCCGCCACGCGGGCCGGGCGCGAACTTGTCCTTACCCGGCTCGTCGAAGTGCTGCTGGTGGAAGCGCTGCGCGCCGCCGATGTTGCCAGCGCGCCGCCAGGACTTCTGCGCGGCCTCGCGGACGCCCGCGTGGCCGGCGCCCTGCGCCAGATTCATGGCGCGCCGGAGCGGTCCTGGACGGCGGAGGAACTGTGCCGCACCGCCGGACTCTCCCGCTCCGCCTTTTTCGATCGCTTTTCCCGTGCGGTAGGTCTGCGGCCGATGGAATACCTGCTTGCCTGGCGGATGGCCCTGGCAAAGGATCTGCTGCGGCGCGGCGCCCTGTCGCTCGACGAAGTAGCCCGGCGCGTCGGATATGGTTCGGCCAGTACTTTCAGCACCGCATTCAGCCGGCATGTCGGCCAGCCGCCCGGCCGCTTCGCCCGTTCGCCTGCCCCGGCGGCGTGACAAAACCGTCTCCGGCGGGAATTTCACGTTTCACAATCACCCCGTTTCCCTCTAGGGATTGGCTATGTCTCCGGTCCTCATTTCTCCCTCCATCCTGTCTGCCGATTTTGCCAAGCTGGGCGAGGAAATCCGCGCGATTGATGCGGCGGGTGCTGACATGATCCACGTCGATGTGATGGACGGCCATTTCGTGCCGAACCTGACCTTCGGACCGCCCGTCATCGAGAAGCTGCGCCCGCACACGAAGAAGCCGTTCGACGTGCACCTGATGATTGCGCCGGTGGATCCCTTCATCGCCGCTTTCGCCAAGGCCGGCGCCGACATCCTCACCGTGCATCCCGAAGCCGGCCCGCACCTGCACCGCACGCTGCAGGCCATCCGCGCCGCCGGCATGCGCCCGGGCGTTGCCCTCAACCCCGGCACGCCCGCCAGCGTGATCGAGCCGGTGATCGACGACATCGACCTCGTGCTCGTGATGTCGGTCAACCCCGGCTTTGGCGGCCAGAGCTTCATCACCAGCCAGCTGAAGAAAACCGAACAGCTGCGCCGCATGATCGACCAGACCGGACGCGACATCATCCTCGAGATCGACGGCGGCCTGAACGCCGAAACCGCGCCGAAGGCCATCTCGGCCGGCGTCACGGCAATCGTCGCGGGCTCCGCCGTCTTCCAGGGCGGCCCGTCCGCCTATGCGGAGAACATCCGCGCCCTGCGCCCCAAGGTCCGGGTCTGAGCGGCGCACAAGTTGGACGGCAAGGACTTGTCAGATATCGGCGAAGACTTCCAGGCAGACCGCACACGGACGAGCGGTGACGACGCCGCGCTTTGGCGTCGCTTCCGCGGCGTCGCCGGTGAGGATGCGAAAGTCTCCGCGCTCCAGAAACTGAAGCTCACCGGCCACGGCCCCGACAAGTTCAGCCTGCACCTTGAAAACCTCGCCCCGCCGGACGACCGCCGCGGCGAAGCGCTGATGCAGGACATCTGGCGCATCGGCCAGCAGCGCCTCGTGCTGCAGCCCGGCCAGGCGCCCTGGGCCACCGACATGCCGTCGCGGCATTTCGCCGACCGCGTCCACCGTTTCGCCTGGGCGCCGGACCTGCTCGGCCAGGGCGAGGCCGGCCTCGCCCGCGCGATCGCGCTGACCGATGACTGGGTCGCCAGGTTCGGCAAGTTCCACGGCTTTGCCTGGCGCCTCGAGCCGACCGCCAGCCGCTGCTGGAACTGGCTGCGCTGCGGCCCCGGCCTGCTCGAAGCCGGCAGCGACGAAGCCCGCACCGCCCGCATCGATTCCCTGTCGCGCCAGCTGCGCTACATCCACGAGACCATGGGCGCCGTGCACGACCCCAAGTCGCGCTGGCTCGGCGCCGTCGTCCTCGTCGCCAACGCGCTCTGCCTGCGCGGCGGCTCCGGCCTCGGCGACGCGCTGGAGCGTCTCGAATCCGAGACCACCGCGCAGATCCTGCCCGATGGCGGCCACGTCACCCGCAGCCCCAGCCACCTCCTCTCCTCCCTCCTCCACCTGCAGACGCTCGCGGGCGCCCTCACCCGCGCCGGGCGTCCGGTACCGGACTGGATGGACAAGTGGATCCCGCGCATGGGCGCCATGCTCGCGTTCTTCCAGGCCGGCGACGGCGCCCTCAACACCTTCCATGACGGCGACGAGTCCCGCCCCGAAGTGATCGAGGCCGCCCTCGCCCGCCTGCCCGCCCCGCCCCGCAAGTTCATGTTCGCGCCGAAGTCCGGCTTCCAGAAAGTCGAGAAGGGCGGCCTGCGCCTCGTGCTCGACTGCGGCGAGGCCCCGCCCCGCCCGTTCGGCGACCATGCCCGCGCCGGCGCCCTCAGCTTCGAACTCTCCGACGGCCCCGCCCGCATCGTCACCTCCTGCGGCTACTCCGCCGAGGTCAACGTCGACTGGCAAGCCGCCGTCCGGCGCACCTCGGCGCACTCCACCCTCATCCTCGGCGGGCGCGATTCCGGCGCCTTCATCGTCAATGATGAGACACGCCTGCGCGCCCTGATCGGCCCGGAAGGCATCGCCGCCAAGCGCCTCGAGGAAGCCGCCGAGATCTGGCTCGACGCCCAGCACGCCGGCTACAAGGCCGCCTACGGCCTCCTCCACCGCCGCCGCATCTTCATCTCCGGCGAGGGCGACCGCCTGACCGGCGAGGACTCCCTCGTCCGCCCCGTCGCCCAGGCGCCCAACGACGACAAGAAGCACATCCCCTTCGAGATCCGCTTCCACCTCCACCCCACCGTCACCGCCCACATGGGCAAGGACGCCATCCGCCTGTTCTGCGACAGCGGCGCCGTCTGGCGCTTCCGCACCAGCCACGAGGGTGCCCGCCTCGAGAAGACCGTCTACCTCGCCCGCGGCATCGTCGAGCAGCCCGAGCAGATCGTCCTCGCCGGCTTCGCAGACCCCAACGGCGACGGCTCCCAGCCCCCCAACGCCATCCGCTGGGCCTTCGTCCGCGAATCGTGAGCGGCGGCCCGAAAAGTGGGCACCGGTTTTCGGAAAGACGCCGCGACCACGAATAATGCGCGGCATCCGCGCCGCTTGACCCCCGCGCCTTCCGTGATACGCCCCGCGCGAAGCCAACCACGGAGACTCCCCATGTCCGGCGCCCCCCTCAAAATCCGCCGCGCCCTGATCTCCGTGTCGGACAAGACCGGCCTCATCGACCAGGCCGAACGCCTGCGCTCCCACGGCGCCGACCTCATCTCCACCGGCGGCACCTCCAAGGCCCTCAAGGATGCCGGCCTCCCCGTCATGGACGTCGCCGAACTCACCGGCTTTCCCGAAATGATGGACGGCCGCGTCAAGACGCTCCACCCGATGGTCCACGGCGGCCTTCTCTTCCTGCGCGACAACGACCAGCACGTCGCCGACGCGCGCACCCACGGCATCGCCCCGATCGACCTGATCTACGTCAACCTCTACCCCTTCGAGGCCACCGTTGCCTCCGGCGCCGACTTCGAGACCTGCATCGAGAACATCGACATCGGCGGCCCCGCCATGCTGCGCGCCGCCGCCAAGAACTACGCCTTCGTCGCCGTCTGCACCGACACCTCCGATGTCGAGGCCGTCCTCGCCGAACTGGACCGCGACGGCGAAGTCTCCCACACGACCCTGCGCCGTCTCGCCGCCAAGACCTATGCGCGCACCGCCGCCTACGACGCCGCCATCTCCCAGTGGTACGCCCGCCAGAACGGCGAGAGCGCGCCCGACTGGGCAGCCCTTGGCGGGCGCCTCCAGCAATCCCTGCGCTACGGCGAGAACCCCCACCAGAAGGCCGCCTTCTACGTCACCGGCGAGAAGCGCCCCGGCGTCGCCACCGCGCGCCAGCTGCAGGGCAAGGAACTCTCCTACAACAACATCAACGACACCGACGCCGCCTATGAGCTGATCGGCGAACTCGGCAATGCCGTCCCCGCCGTCGCCATCATCAAGCACGCCAACCCCTGCGGCGTCGCCCTCGGCGCCAACATCATCGACGCCTACCAGAGCGCGCTGGCCTGCGACCCCACCTCCGCCTTTGGCGGTATCGTCGCGCTGAACCGCCCGCTCGATGAACAGACAGCCAAAGTCATCACCGAAATCTTCACCGAAGTCGTCATCGCCCCCGGCGCCGACGCCGCCGCCGAGGCCGTCTTCGCGAAGAAGAAAAACCTCCGCCTGCTGATCACCGAAGGCCTGCCCGATCCCGCCGCTGCGGGCCTCTTCGCCAAGACCGTCGCCGGCGGCTTCCTCCTGCAGGACCGCGACGCGGGCCGCATCACCGAAGCAGACCTGAAAGTCGTGACCAAACGCGCGCCGACCGCCCGCGAACTCGAAGACCTGCTCTTCGCCTGGCGCGTCGCCAAGCACGTCAAGTCGAACACGATTGTCTATGCGAAAGACGGCGTCACCGCCGGCATCGGCGCCGGCCAGATGAGCCGCATCGACTCGGCCCGCATCGCCGCCCGCAAGGCCGAAGACGCGCAGGAAACCGCTGGCTGGGCGACGCCCCGCACGGCGGGCTGCGTCGCCGCCTCAGACGCTTTCTTTCCGTTCGCGGACGGTCTCCTGCAAGCCGCCAGCGCCGGCGCCACCGCCATCATCCAACCCGGCGGCTCCATCCGCGACGACGAAGTTATCGCGGCGGCGGACGAGGCCGGATTGGCGATGGTGTTCACCGGGATGCGGCACTTTAGGCACTGAGGTAGAAGCAGCCCAACCGAGGCCGGGCTGCTCCGGTTGGTCATACTTTGGATTCAAGCTTCGACTTGAGCCAAACGCCGGCTTTATCCGAGAAGCCGTGCCAAGCTGACTCGCCCTCAAGGCGCGCAACGAAGAGCGTATCGTTCTGATCGAGGCATGCCTTCAGTTCGTCGCGAATCTGTGCGGCGCTCTTGGAGGTCTGGATAATCCAGACTGATCCCTGCATATGCCAGTGAGCCTGATAAGCTTCGAGCTTCTTCGAAATACAGGCGTAGTTCTGACCTGCCTGCTTCAGGTCGTAGGTCACAATGTAAGCAGTCATAGACCACCTTTCTTTGCTCTGTTGCCTTGAACAACGAGACACCGAACGCTAGCCTGAAGTTGCAACGCTTGGGGCACCTTCGGTCTCTCAAGTTTCAAGCCCTGGCAACGTGGGCTTGAAGGGGATGAGGCGGGTTTCGGCCCGCCTTATTCTTTTTGCATCCTACTCCTCTGGAGGCAGCCAAACCTTCTGCTCATCGTCGAACTGGAGTTCGCCCTCCAATCTGAGACGCCTAAGGTGACTGCGAATGGTCACCGCTTGAAAGTTGGTTGGCGAAGCCTGCTTAAGCATCGACATAAGTCCTGTCGTGGACATTGGGTGCTTTACTTCAGAGAGCACGGATCGAACTCTCCCGAGTGTTTGCAGCTTCTTGATGTTCTTCGTGCCGGGACCGATGTCGCCTGCAGCAGCCAAGGTAATATGAAGATCACCCCGCATTGTACGCAGCTCTGCTTGCTCCTGCTTAAGCGCTTCAATTTTGCGATTGATCTCGCGTAAGCGTTGGTCGATCTTTGAGAGGTTCGTATCGGCTCGGGTCATGCCAAGAAGATATGTATACGGACTTTGCGATGCAAACGCTTTCGACTAGCGTCGCATCGACCGAATTTTCCATTATAATCAACCAGTTGAAAGACGCTTCGAATCGCGCTATCAGGGTTACTCCCTGATAGCGCGATTTTAGACATTCCGCATCGGGATCATTAAAAATGCGAGAGGCTTCGTCAAAGCACGAGTTCGATTGCTTTCCAGAATGACGCGGCGAACGCACTTCTCGTTGCATAGAAACGCGCGAACGCAATGAAATCCGCACCCTCCGTCTCACTCCAAAGAAAATTCGTCATCATCCCGGTTTCGCTGAAAGCGAAGACCTGAGGCCCGGAAAGCCCAGAAAAAACAACGTCTGCCGCCGCGCCCCGGCCACCCGTGTCCTGCGGCCCGGGGCCGGGACGGCGCCGCCGGCAGACTTTCTGCACACATCCGAATCCGGCGGGACATCTGGCGGGGTTATCCTCTGCGGCTGATGAGTGCGCCGTCCCTTCCTGTCCTCTGCGAGGCTGCTGCCCAGCTGTTCATGGCCGTGAAAGGCTATGCGCTGCGCGAGGCCGCGCGCTGGCATGAGGCCGCCGTGCGGCGCCTCGCCCTCGGCGGCCTCGCCGCCTTCGCCGCGAGCCTGCGCCGCCTGATCCATCTGCTCGCCCGCGAGGAAGTGCTGGCGCCCCTCCGTGAACGGACGGACCTGCCGCGCGCCGAGACCGGCCCGCCGGCGTCCCGCCGCTACCACTTCCGCCTGCACGAAGAGCCGCCGCCGCGCCCGAAGCGCGAAGCCAGTCCGCACGCCCGGCCCGATCCGGCAGACTTCGCCCACGCGCTTTTCCTTTCGCGCATGTCAAACCTCGCCGCCGCCTGGCGCGCCCGCCGCCGCATCGCAAGGCGCCTCGCGCGCCGCTGGGCCGCCTCCGCCGCACGCCTCAGGCGCCCGGCCTTCGGCCCTCACTTTGCGGCGCGCCTGCCGCCACCGGTCCTCGCCTTCGTCACCCACCTCGAAGCCCGCCTCACCGCCCCGGACACGTCCTAGCTTTCGCGTCCGATCCGCAACACGGGCCCGCGCTCATCCTGAGCGAAGTCGAAGGATGGGCCACGCCGTGCTGCAGCAGCCCGGCGCGTCCTACGGCCCTCATCCCGAGCCTGCCGAACGCCGCTCAGGATGAGCCGTCCGCAGACCCGGCGCGGCGCTTCTTGCCCCCAAGGCACCCTTCCTGCCCCCCCAAGGAGGAAAGTCGTGCTGCCAGGGTGATGCCCCTCGCAGCCCACCGGCCACGGAGCACTCCCCTCTCCCCTGTTTGGGAAAGGTGCCGCCAGAGTGACGCCCCAGGCGCCCCTCCGGTCCGGAAGCCACGCTGCCCCGGAGAAGACGTTGCCAGAGTGATGCCTGAAGCGCCCCTCCGGCCAGCCCATCCCTCGCCGTCTCCCCCTCAATGGAAGAGGTGCTGCCAGGGTGATGCCTCAGGGAAGCGCTTCCATCAGTTTACGGACGATTTCCTGCCGCACCTTCCAGCTGAGCCAGGCCTTGTCCATGCGGGAGAGCCAGTGCGAATTCACCGCCGATTGTTCGGCGCCCAGCACCCTCGGCTTCGGCAGCACGCGCTGTCCGAGGACCGCGACCACATGCGCGATCTCCTCCGGGCTCGCGAAATGGAGTTCATGCCCGCGATGTTCGAGCGTCCACAGCGGATACCCCTTCCCCGGGACCGGCGCCGGGAACGGCGGGTCGAACACCGTCGCGCTGTAATGGCCGGCGTCCACGCCCCGGTGCACGAACCGGCTCACCGGCGTGCGCGGCGAGTCCGGCACATGCTCCAGCCGCAGGCGCAAGCGCTAGTCCCACCCCCACGGCGCCGGCGGCGCATCGACCGGGCGGGACGTGTCGAACTCCAGCCGGAAGTGTCGCTCCGGCCGCTTCAGCTCATAGGCAAATACGTTGGCACCCGGATCAATCTCGATGGCCCAGACATTCGTTTTCGACACCGGAATGCCCTCGGCATCGAACAGCGCCTTGGTCGCCTCGTCGGCCGGGAATTCCTGCCGCAGCGCGTCCGGCGGCGAGGCGGAAAAGCCGCCATACAGGGTCAGGGAGTCGGGCTCGCCGTCGTCGTGCCGGTGGTCATGGCGCAGCTCCCATGCCTCGCCCACCTGCATCAGCACCCAGGTGCGCGAGCGGTTCTCGCCGACATGCAGGGGGATCTCGAAAAGGCCGGGCTCGCAGCCCCGCACATGCATCACCACCCGCTCCGCCCGCCAGGGGTCGTCGGCCGCGTCCGTCGTCACGATCCGCCCCTCGAAGGCCTCGCCGCACAGCGGCGCCAGCGCCGTCTCGAAGCCGGATCGAGAAGGCGCCTCCGGCCCGCTCGCGCAGGCGGTGATCACAAGGGCAAAGGCGGGGGCAACAGCCAGTCTGAAAAGCATGAAGCCCAGCCTAGAAGGGCCGGGCTTCAAAGGAAAGATGGGGGCGGCGCGTCAGGCCGGATTTGGCGAGGGGTCGATGCCCGGGCGCTTGCGCTTGCCGATCACCGGCACGGCAGAGGCGGGGCCGGCGTCCTCGTCCGACGAGTCTGGCCGCGACGGCGGCGTGCCTTTCAGGAGGTTCGTGATCTCGTCGCCCGACAGCGTCTCGTATTCGAGCAGGGCGGTCGCCACGGCTTCCCAATCGGCGCGCGATTCGGTCATGATCTTGCGGGCGTCTTCCTTGCCCTGTTCGATCAGCTTGCGGACTTCTTCCTCGATCTTGCGCGAGGTCTCTTCCGAGATGTGCGAAGACTGCATCAGCTGCTGGCCAAGGAAAACATCGCCCTGGTCCGAGCCGTAGTCGACCGGGCCGATGATGTCCGAATAGCCCCAGCGCGTCACCATCGCGCGGGCGAGACGGGTCGCCTGCTGGATATCGGAGGCGGCGCCTGCGGTCACGTTGTCATCGCCGAACTTCAGTTCTTCGGCGACGCGGCCACCCATGATGATGGCGAGCCGCGAGGTCATCTCGACCTTCGACATCGACAGCTTGTCGTCTTCCGGCAGCTGCATGACCATGCCGAGGGCGCGGCCACGCGGAATGATCGTCGCCTTGTGGACCGGGTCGGCAGCCGGGACTTTCATCGCCACGATGGCGTGGCCGGCTTCGTGCCATGCGGTGAGGATCTTTTCCTTTTCCGACATGACCATCGAGCGGCGTTCCGGACCCATCAGGACCTTGTCCTTTGCGTCCTCGAACTCGGCCATCGCCACAACGCGCTTGCCGCGGCGGGCAGCGAGAAGTGCGGCTTCGTTGACGAGGTTCGCAAGATCCGCCCCGGAGAAACCGGGCGTGCCCCGCGCGATCGTCTTGGTTTCAACGTCCTTCGCGAGGGGCACGTTGCGCATGTGGACACGCAGGATCTTTTCCCGGCCGATGATGTCGGGGTTGCCCACGGTGACCTGGCGGTCAAACCGGCCCGGACGCAGCAGCGCCGGATCGAGCACGTCTGGGCGGTTCGTTGCCGCCATGATGATGATGCCTTCGTTGGCTTCGAAGCCGTCCATCTCGACGAGGAGCTGGTTCAGCGTCTGTTCGCGCTCATCGTTGCCGCCGCCAAGGCCGGCGCCGCGCGAACGGCCGACGGCATCGATCTCATCGATGAAGATGATGCAGGGTGCGGAGCGCTTCGCCTGTTCGAACATGTCGCGCACGCGGCTCGCGCCGACGCCGACGAACATCTCGACGAAGTCCGAGCCGGAGATGGTGAAGAAGGGCACGCCCGCCTCCCCCGCAACCGCGCGGGCGAGCAGCGTCTTACCGGTGCCGGGCGGGCCGACGAGCAGCGCGCCTTTCGGGATCTTGCCGCCGAGGCGCTGGAACTTGGAGGGGTCCTGCAGGAACTCGACAATTTCCTGCAGCTCTTCCTTGGCCTCATCGACGCCGGCGACATCGTCAAACGTGACGCGGCCATGCTTCTCGGTGAGAAGACGGGCGCGGGACTTGCCGAAGCTCATGGCGCCGCGGGTGCCGCCGCCCTGCATCTGGCGCATCATGAAGAACACGAAGGCCACGATCAGCACGATCGGAAGGAGGGACAGGAGAACCGAGGCCACATTGTTGCGGCCGACATCGGCTTCGATCTTGAAGGGCACGTTGTTCTCGCGCAGCACTTCTTCGGTCGTCATGTCGAGCTGGCGGATCTCGGAGATCAGCTTCTTGCCCTCGGTCGTGGTGACCATGAGCTTCGTATCGCCGAGGGTCGCATCCTGGAGCTTGCCCTGCTCGGCCATCTTGTAGATTTCCGAGAGCCTTGCAGGCTCGGCGCGGGCGACGTCGGGATTGCCGCCCATCATCACGGCCATCCCGATAACGAGGAGGGCGAGCGCGCCCCAGACGGCAAGGTTGCGAATGTTCATGGATCGTCCCGATCAGAAGATACAGTTTCGCCGGTGAAGATAGGCACCAATGCCTTTAAAAACGACTCCTTTCCGCTGCGACTTTCAGTTTCTTTCGCAGAATTGAGGAAAAGACGCCGGAAAGCGGCGAGCCGGCTGGCGATCTGGGTGGTTGTCTGGCGGTCGCCGGCGCGCGCGACCTCGTCGGTGAGGTACATCCGGTCGCCCGTCTTGCGCACCCGGACTCCGGCAAGGGTGGCGCCTTTGAAGTTGGCTGGGTCCAACAAACGGATTGAAAGGTTTGCGAGGCTTTCCGAACGGGCCGGTGTTTCGCGGCCCGAAACGCACTGGATGAGGATGCCGAGGGCGCGGGCGGCACGTTCGGGCGAGAGGCCGTTGAAGCGGGCGCGCAGGCCGGGCGCGAGGAAAGGGGCGACCTCGTCGTCCATCCAGCGGGCGAGCAAGGCATCCTCGAGCGCGCGCAGGCGGGCGAGGTGGCCCTGGCAGGCCGCTATACGTTCGGCGAGGCCCGGATGGGCCGCCAGCAGCGCGCGGACGCGGACGCGCTCGAAGGCCGGATCTTCGTTCGATGGGTCTTCGGCCCAGACGGCCCCCTGCCCTGCCAGCCAGCCCCGCAGGTCCGGCCGCGTTTCGCCGAGCAGCGGCCGCGCAATCCAGATGCCGTCGCCCTCCGGCCAGACGGGGGACAGGGACAACCGGCGCATGCCGGCGAGGCCGTACCAGCCTGAGCCTTGCCGGGCCCGCATCAGGAAGGTTTCGGCCTGGTCGGAGGCAGTGTGGCCGGTGAGCAGCAGGCGGCCGCCCGCAGCTTTCAGTGCGCCGGCGAGCAAGGCATGGCGGCCGCGGCGGGCCGCCGACTGGCGGAGGACAGGTGCGGCCCACACCAGCGTGCGGTGGCTGAGCCCGAGACCCTGGCAAACGGCACCAACCGCCTCGGCTTCGGCGGCGGCAGCCGGACGCAGCTTGTGGTCGACCGTGAAAACGGCGAGAGCCGCGCCGCGCGCTCGTGCCCAGTCATGCGCGAGGTGAAGCAATGCCATTGAATCGCTGCCGCCGGAGACGGCAAGGCCAATGGGGCCTGCGCGGATATCTTCAGGGACCGCCGCAAGCGCGGCGTCGAAGCGGGCCGTCAGTCCTAGTTCTTGCACCCGGACCTTGTCCGCTCGACCGCGGCGAGATCGCGCACGACCTTGGAGGCGTCGGGATAGCGCTTCGGCAGCGCGTCCAGCGCCGTGCAGGCCTTGTCAGTCTCGCCGACGAACCGCATGGCGCGGGCAAGGCGCACGAGCGCATCCGGCGCGCGCACATCATCCGGGTACGAACGGATCATGGTGGTATAGGCCGCGCCGGCATCGGCGTAGGCCTTTTGCTGGTGGAGCGCTTCGCCGAGCCAGAAGTAGGCCTCGCCGGCTTGCGGATCCTTGCCGAACTTGTCGATGAAAGACTGGAAGGCCTCTTCGGCGCCGGCATAGTCGAGCCGGATCAGGCGGGCCTTCGCTTCGGCGAAGAGCGGGCCGGCTTCACCCGGAAGCGCCGTGGCCGGCAGGGTGCCGAGCGAGCCTTCCGGCAGGCTGGAGCCGGTGGGCGCCAGCTGGGCCGGGCCCGAGCTGTCGACGCCGCGGCCATTGGCGGGCACGCCGCCCTGCCCGAAATATTGCGGGGTTTGCGGCGAGGTATCGGCGGAGGAATAGGTTTCGGGCTCCGGCTCTGGCTCTATGCCGAGCATGACCTGCAGGCCGGTGATGGCGCGGGCCTGACGGTCCAGCGTCTCGCGCATGGCGGCGGCGTCACGCGCGAGGGTCTCGTTGTCGCTCATCAGGTTGTTGTTGGTATCGCGCGCCTGGCCGAGCTCGTATTCGAGCGCCTCGACGCGGCCGCTGAGCGTGCCGACCTGTTCCTCGAGCCGGTTGAACTGCACCAGCATGTCTGCCGATTGCTGCCGGGCCTGGTCGACCTGAACCGAGAGGTCACCGGTGGTGACACCTTTCGAGATCGGCGCGCCGCGCGCCGGATAGGTGACCGTCTGCGCGGTAGACGGAATGACCATCAGGCCGGCAACGGCAAGACTCGTCAGGGCGGTTTTCAGCATGGCGGGAAGCCTCCGGCGATAAGCGAACTGGGCAGGGAGCACGTCATTAAATGGAACAGCCGGGGCCAAATTATGGCGCCCGGCTGCCCGAATCATCTGCTTTTGGCAGTCCAGACGTTAGCTGGTGGCGCCCGAAACGATCTGCGTCCAGCCGTTGCGGTTCAGGGCCCAGGACTGGTCGTTGGAGCCGGCAACCACCGGACGCTCCTTGCCATAGGACACCGTGTCGATGCGCGAAGCGCTGACGCCAAGGCTGACGAGGTATTCTTTCACCGCGTTGGCACGGCGCTCGCCGAGGGCGAGGTTGTACTCACGCGTGCCGCGCTCGTCGCAGTTGCCGGCGATCAGGACGCGGACGTTCGGGTAGGAAGCCAGCCAGGCGGCCTGACGTTTCAGGATGTCCTGGTCTTCCGAGTCGAGGCGGTACTGGTCGAGGTCGAAGTACACGCGCTCGCCGACGTTGACGCGGAAATCTTCGAGCGAACCCGGGGCGATCGAGGATTCGACCACCGGATCGGTTTTCACGGTTTCAACGACTTCTTCGACCGGCTTGGTGACTTCGGCCGGTTTGGTTTCTTCGACCGGTTTCGGCTTCGAGGCGCATGCGCCCGTGGCGAGAAGCGCGGCGGCAGCAGTGACTTTCAGGAATGTTTGCATGTGTCGGGGCTCCTAAGGAATGGACGATGCGATTGGCGTGTTAGGAGAAGATGCTTTCCGACCCCTGAACAATCCAACACTTACTCCATAATCCGGCCAAATTGGGACGACAATCGCATGGCGCACCAAATCAGGCAGAATCATGGCTACGTGCACGGGTTAGCAGGCGCAACAAAGTACGCCTGCTTAATTCCCGGTAATGTGCAGTTATTGCAGCAGCGGAGACCATGCCGGATCCGATGCGTCCGTCTGCGTTGTGACGCGGCGTTCGTTGCGGCCAGAGAGGTCAACCGACCAGAGCTGCGGGCTCGCGCCAGGACGTGCCTCGCGGAAGTAGATGATGACGCGACCGTTGGGTGACCAGTCCGGACCTTCGTCGAGATAGGCTTCGGTGAGGAGGCGTTCGCCCTTCCCGTCCGTGCCGATGACGCCGATGTAGAACTTGCCGCCTTCCTGCTTCGTGAAGGCGATCAGGTCACCGCGCGGCGACCAGACGGGCGTCGAGTAGCGGCCCTTGCCGAAGGTGATGCGGCAGGCGGTGTCGCTGCCGCCGCCCGGGCAGGTGCGCTTCGATTTGTCGGTGTTCATGATGTAGAGCTGGGGCGTGCCGCCGCGGTCGGAGTTGAAGACCACCGACTTGCCGTCCGGCGACATCGAGGGCGAGGTGTCGATCGCCGGATGGTCGGTCAGGCGGTCGGATTCGCGGGTGCGCAGGTTCATGATGTAGATGTCGGTATTGCCGCGCTGGGCCTGGCTGAGCAGGACCGACTGGCCATCACGCGAGAAGCGCGGAGCGAAGGTCATGCCGGGGAAGTTGCCGAGCAGTTCCTGGCGTCCGGTCTCGATGTTGAAGAGATAGACGCGCGGCTTGCCGCCTTCATACGACATGTAGGTGATTTCCTGCGCCGAGGGCGAGAAGCGCGGGGTGAGCACCGTGGAGCGGCCGGAGGTGAGGTATTGCTGGCCGGCGCCGTCGGAATCCATGATCGCGAGGCGTTTGACGCGCTCGGTCTTGGGGCCGGTCTCGGCGATGTAGACGATGCGCGTGTCGAAGTACGGGTCCTCGCCGGTGAGGCGCGTGTAGATCGAGTCGGCGATCTTGTGGGCGATGCGGCGCCAGTTCTCCGGCGTCGTGGTAAGCCGGCGGCCGGGCTCGCCGTTGATGCGCATCAGTTCGCCGCCATAGATGTCCCAGAGGCGGAAGGAGACGGCGACCTTGCCGTCGGCCTGTTCCTCGAAGGTGCCGACGACGAGGCCCTCGGTCTTGATGATCTTCCAGTCGGCGAAGCGTGGCTCGGCATTAATGTTGAGGTCGCGCTGGATGAAGGAGGCCGGGTTCTGCAGGTCGAACAGGCCGGTGGAGGCAAGGTCGGCGCGGACGACATCGACGATCTGCTTCGCCATCTCGGAGTTGGCGCCGGTGACCTGGAAGTCCGGGATGGCGATGGGGGTGGGCTGGAAATTGCCTTCGTCGACCCGGACGCGCAGCTGCGCGGAGGCCGGGGCAACGAGGCCGAGCGCGATCAGCGCTGCGGCGAGGACGTGCCGGAAATAATGCATCATACCATCAAACTCCTTTTCTGAGTGTCGCGCGATCAGTCAGTGGGCCGACCAATCGTCACGACGATGTCTTTCCATTCATCATATGATTCTGGGGGCAGCTTGTAAGGGGCGCACTTGCGCACCGCGAGGAAGGCCCGGTCGTAGACGAGGCCGGCGCGCCCGACCGGACGCGAGCGGGGGCTGACGGCCGTGGCATTGCCATCGAGCGAGCCGTCGGCGTTGAGCGAGAGGCGGATCTCGACATCGATCTGGTCCGCCTCCGGAAGGTCGTCGCTGGGGCGCCAGCAATAGCCGATCTGGCGCTTCAACGCGGCTTGCAGCGACGCGGTGCTGCCGGTCTTGTCCCCTGCCCCTTCGCGGTCGCGGTCGGCATTGCCGAGGGCGGGCCGGTCGTCGGCCTCCTGAGGCGTCTTTGCGCGGTCGGCGCGGCGGTCCTGGAGGGCCTTGTCGAAGTCGTTGAGGAAGTCGAGGTCGTCCTTCTTCGGCTCCTTCTTGGGCGGGTCCTTCTTGATCAGGGGATCAGGCTTCTTCTTTTCCGGCTCTTTTTTCGGCTCGGGTTTCTTTTCCGGCACCTTCGGTTCTGGCTTCTCCTGCGGGAGCGGGACTTCCTCTTCGGGCTCGGCGACCTCTTCCTCGGGCGGCTCTGCCACCGGGGGCTCGATCTCCTCCTCCGGCGGGGTCACGGCCTCCTCCTTCGGGTCCGGCGACTTGCGCAGCTCGGACACGTTGGAGACGAGGCCGACATCCTCGAAGTCGATCGGCAGTTCGGCGGAGGTTGCGCACTCCGGCAACTGCATGACGATCTCGATGGAGCGGATGCCGGGGTTCTCGCGGCGCAGCTTCTCGATCGCGCGGTCACAGTCCGATGACGGCGACGGCCACGACATCATCGCCATGGCCAGCACGCTGGCATGGACGAGCGTCGAGACGGTGAAACCGCGGATCATCGGGCGCCGGGGCTCCTTACTTCTTCTGTTCGGTGATGAAGGACATGCGCGTGTAGCCCGCACGGCGGACTTCGGCGGTCACTTCCATCACGACGCCGTAGGGCACGTCCTGGTCGGCGTAGAGGTAGACCTGCTTGTCATATCCCTCGCCGACGATGGCGGAGAGCTGGGCGGCGAGGTCTTCGGGCCGGATCTCGGTCTGCTGGATGAGGACCGTGCCGTCCTCGCGGACCCAGAGCGTCAGGGGCGCGTCGTTCGCCTCAGACTTGAGGGGCGCGGACGTGGTCTTCGGCAGGTTGACCTCCTCGCCGCGGATCAGCAACGGCGCGGTGACCATGAACACGATGAGCAGCACGAGCATGACGTCGACGAAGGGCGTGACGTTGATCTCGGCATTCAGGGCGCGCCGGCCGCGCCGCCCACCTTTTCCGCCGGAACCGAGGATGAGACCCATGGCGCCCTAGTCCCGCGTTGCATCGGAAGCCCGGCGCGAGAGGCGCACGAGGACGTCCTGGGAGAAGGTGTCGAGCTGGTCGCCGAGCTTGGTCAGGTCGGAGGTGAACTTGTTGTAGAAGATGACCGCCGGGATGGCGGCGACGAGGCCGAGGCCGGTGGCGAAGAGGGCTTCGGCAATCGGGCCGGCGACGGTGCCGAGGCTGGTATCCTGCGCTTCGGCGATGTTGAGGAAGGCGTTCATAATGCCCCAAACGGTGCCGAAGAGGCCGATGAAGGGCGAGGCCGAGCCGATGGTAGCGAGGACGGAGAGGCCGTTGCCGGCGCGGCCGACTTCGCGGTCGACGGCGGCGCGCATCGAGCGTTCGGCGCGCATCACGATGGCCGAGGCCTCAGCCGGCGTGGGCAGCGACTTGCCGGCATCCTGCCATTCGCGCGAGGCGGAGACGAAGACGCGGCTGGCGGGATCCTTGGCGCCCTGGCCGGGGCGCAGGTCAAAGTCGCCGGCGCGGCCGTTCCAGAAGGCTTCCTCGAAGGCGCGCGACGACTTCTTCAGCGCGCCGAGCGAAAACAGCTTTTCGCCGATCACGATCCAGGACCAGATCGAGGCGAGCAGCAGGATGGCGAGCACGACCTTGACGACCGGGTCGGCATCTCCCAGCAGCGAAAACAACGAGAAGTCGCCGCTGTGTGCAACCGTGCCGATGGATTCGTTTTCCATGAACGAAAAGTCTCCCAAGCTTCATCAGGGCGCCCGGCGCCCGCGGGTTAGGCGGTAATAGGATTCGGTCCCGGGCAATGCGCAAAGGCCGCGTGTACACGACCTTCTTTCGAGTCCAAATCCGGCAGAAACACGGCGTGTACCGGGCTTTGCGCAGTCAGTTATGGCTTAAACACCAAGGGTTAAGGCTTCGTGGCAAATTGTTAACCCTGACCGGCGTTCCGGGGGCAGCCTTGCCTGCGTTGCAGGCATCCCGACGGGTCAGCCCTGCCACCGGTAGGCCTCAAGGTGTTCCGAGATTTCCTTGATGGGCCGGCGCAGGCGCCCGTCGGCATGGATCATCACGGCAGTGATCTCCGCTTCGGCGAGGAGTTCGCCGCCGCGCAGGCAGGCCTGCGAGAAGCGGATGCGGGGGCCGTCCATGCCGAGATAGCGGGTACGGATGTGGAGGAGGTCGTCGACCTTGCCGGGCTTGCGGTAGGTGACGTTGACATTGGTGAGCGTGAAGGCGGCGGGGTCTTCGCGGGCGAGCAGCGACTGGTGGGAGACACCCGCATCGCGCAGATGGTCGGAGCGGCCGCGCTCGAAGAAACGCAGGTAGTTGGCGTGGTAGACCATGCCGGTGAAGTCGGTATCCTCGTAGTAGACGCGCACGGCCAGCCAGTGCTGGCGGGCGGCGTCGAAGTTTTGCGCGTCGAGGGGCGGCAGGCTCATGGGGCGGGCGTATCAGAGGCGGCGCGTCTTTCCAACAGGCAGGCCCGGCGGTAACATCGGTTCCAATCCGTGGGGGATCAGCCGTTGGCCGACGTTTTCCTCAGCTATCGCAACCTGCCCGACCGGCGCGCGATCGTGGCCCGGCTCGCCTATATCCTTGACGCGCACAAGATCAGCGTCTGGTGGGATTACGGCCTCGACGCGGGCGACAGCTACCGCGAGCAGATCACCCGGGAAATGGCGGCAGCCCGGATCGTGATGCCGCTCTGGTGCGAGGAGAGCGTTGCCTCGCCCTGGGTGCTGATGGAGGCCGAGCTTGGCAAGGACAAGCTGTTCCCCGCGCGCCTGCAGGCGGTGGCGCCGCCGACGGCCTTCGAGGCGATCCATGCGGCGCACCTGGAAAGCTGGGACGGCGACATCAACAGCCCCGCACTGATGGATTACCTGCGGCGGATCTGCGTGCGCCTCGGCAAGCCGGACGACCTGCCGGGGTTCGTGCGCGAGCAGCTGGCGGCGCTGCCCCGTGTCGCGCCGCTGCCGCCGCCGCGATCGCAGGCCCCGCGGACGCAGGTGAACACCCCTCCCCCGGCCGCGCTCTGGTCGCCGATTGCCGAGAGCCTCGATCCGCGCGACTATGAGGACTTCCTCACCCATCATCCGGGCGCGGAGCAATCGACCGAGGCACGCAAGCGGCTGCGCCAGCTGACCGACTGGGCCGCCGTCGATACGGCCGATGCGAACGCGGTGGCCGCTTTCCGGGCCGGCGCGCTCGAGAAGTCGAAACTGTTTCCCGCGCTGGACGCGCATGTGGTGAAGGTGATGCGGCGCGCTTCGGCGGCGCAGCGCAAGGCCGCAGCGGGCAGCGCGCCGGCGGCGGCCGGGCCGGGCTGGCGGACGGGCCTGATCGCGGCCGGCGCGCTGGTGCTGGCGGGCGGCGCGGGCGCCGTATTCATGGATCCGTTCGGCTGGTTCGGCGAGGTCCTGCCAGCTGCCGAGGCATCCTATTTCGCCGAGGAAGCGGCGGCCGAGGCCGCACCCGCGGAGGAAGCCCCGATGGATTGGGCGGCTGCGCCCGCCGAAGAAGCCGCACCGGCCGCCGAAGCGGCGGGCGAAACCGACCGCGAACGGGCGCTGCGCGAACAGCTGGAGGCAGCGCAGCGCCTGCAGACGGAACGCGATGCGGCCGCGCTGACCCAGAGCGCGCAGCAGGGCCAGGCGCTCGCCGATCAGGCCGATGACGGCGCCTGGCAGATTGCGCGCAGCGCAAAATCCGTAGACGGATATGAAGCCTACCTCGCCCGCTATCCCTATGGCCGGAACGCCGCCAGCGCGCGGACCGAACTGACGCGCCTGAAGGCGTTCAACCCGGACCTGCTGCAGGCGGATGTGCGCGCTGCCGTGCTGGAGGCACGCAACGCCGCCACGACCGCGCGCGCCAATGCGGCCGAGGCCAACCGCATCTACTGGGAGGTTGATGCCAAGATCACCGCCTTCCGCACGTCCGGCACGGGTCTGACCCGGCAGGATATCGGCGATGCCACTTACGAGGTAGAGGTCGGGAACGGCAAACGCTCGGGGCTCGGGGCGCAGTGGATGGTGAAGGGTCCGTCCAAGGGCGCGGTATACCGGGGGCAATGGGCCCTCGACCAGCTCAGCGGGTATGGTGTGATGGATTTCGCGGCGGCAACTGGCACCGGCGCAGGCGATCGCTATGAGGGCAGCTTTGCACAAGGCAGCTATCACGGCGGCGGCGTGTACAAGTGGAAGAACGGCAACGTGTATGCTGGCCAGTACAATGCCAATATCCAGCAGGGATATGGCGTGATGACCTTTCCGGATGGGAGCCGTTACGAAGGCCAGTGGAGTGCCAACCGCTATGGCGGCTATGGCGTGATGTGGAACAGCGATGGCACGATGCGCTCCGCGGGCCGGTGGAGCGACAGCGCGCTGGTGCAGGCGCTCAACCGGTAATCCGTCTACGGACGCCTGGCCAGCATGAAGGCGTGGCCGAGGACTTCGACGAGGGCGAGCGTTTCGGCGAGGTCGGTATGGGTCTGCAGGATCGTTTCCTCGTTCCAGACGCCGGTGAGCAGGTCGATCAGCTGGAAGCGGTTGGGCCCGCCCGAAAAGTCGAACACCAGGTTGCGGCCCTGCGCGACGGCGCGGAACTTGCCGCCATGCGCCAGCGCAATCACCCGCTCGATGACGGCGGGATTGAAGAGGGCGCGTGCCTCGACCTGGTCTGAGGCGCGCAGGCGGTAGAGCGCGTCGAACGCCTTCGGGCCGAGGTCGACCTCCTGCAGGGGGCGGCCTTGCGGGTCCTGCGGCCAGCTGGTCTTGCGCGCGCGGAGCTGGGTGACGCCGTGCAGCGCGAACGGCGCCTCGAGCACGATGACGAGGTGGGGCACATCGGGCGCGTCCTCGACCTTCTCGATCCATTCGAACATCGAGAAGTGCAGCCCGCCGCGCTCGCCTTCGAAACCGTCTTCGATCTGACGGTTTCCGGCGGCGAGCTCGTTGTATTTCGCTTTCTGCTCGGCCGAGCCGACAACGTAGACGTTCGACTCGATGAACAGGCCGCAATCGCGCACCGTGGCAACGGCTTTGTCCATGCCGCCCACGGCATTGAGCGCATCGGTGGCCTGGCGCAGGGCGGCGGGCGCCCAGCTTTGCTTCGCCAGCCATTCGAGACCTTTCGGCGCGCCGCCCGGCGCGGGCACATAGGCGAGGCCGAGGGGAGCGGCGATGTGCGTCATCGCCTTCGCCTTGAGGCCGAGGCGGGCCTGCGCCTCAACGAACAGTTTCGCCAGCCGGCCCCGCAGAAGGAACAGGCAGAGCCCGATATTGAAGAAGAACAGGACGGGGAAGAGGATGAACTTCAACGCTTCCCAGACGCCGCCATCCGGCAGCAGCGTCTCGGCCACGGTGAACATCACGATGAACGACGCAAATCCGCCGAAGAAGAAGCCCGAGAGCAGTTTCTGCTGGCGCCGGGCATCGATCGGGTCCGACTTCATTTCTTCGAGCACCGGGCGCACGTCGCGCTCGGCGCGGGCACGCGCGCCGGCGAAACCCGGCTGCTTTTCGATTTGGTCCCAGTCCCAGCTCATCTGCCCCGGTTAGCAGAGACCGGCTGCGGCGTCATCCCGCCTCGCGGCGCCGCGCGCGGCGTGCGAGTGTGGGGCGATGGCGCTGGCCCCTTCCCTCGTTTGCGTGCTGCGCGGCCTGCGCGGGCGGTGCCCGGATTGTGGGCGGGGGCGGCTGTTCGCCGGCTACCTGAAGCAGGCACCGGCGTGCGCCGTTTGCGGGGCGAAGACCGGCGAGATCGAAGCGGAGGACGGGCCGCCCTGGCTGACCGTGCTGCTGCTGGGGCCAGCGCTGGCGGCACTGACTTTCATCTCGGCGAGGCACGAAGCCTGGCCGCTCTGGGCGCGGTTGGCGGGGCTCGGGATGATTGCGATTGGAGCCGTGCTTGTCCTCCTACCTCGGATAAAGGGCGCGCTGATCGGGGCGCTCTGGGGAATGCGAAGCAAGGATTGAACCCGGATTTCGCTCATCCCCGCGAAGGCGGGGATCTCGCGCGGGATTTGCCTGACACGGTCCCCGCCTTCGCGAGGATGAGCGGTGCGCTTGTGGCTAGTCTTCGTCCGTGAACAGAGCGCTTTGCTGACCGTTCGGGGCCTTGAGGCCGAGACGCTCATAGGCGAGCGGGGCGGCGACGCGGCCGCGCGGCGTGCGGGCGACATAGCCCTTCTGCATCAGGTAAGGCTCGATCACGTCCTCGACCGCGTCGCGCGCTTCACTGAGCGCAGCGGCGAGCGTGTCGGCGCCGACCGGGCCGCCGGCATAGGTTTTGACGAGGGCGTGCAGGTAGCGCCGGTCCAACGCGTCGAGGCCGTCGGTGTCGATCTCGAGGCGCTTCAGCGCGCGGTCAGCTGCGGCCTTGTCGATGGCCGCGCCTTCGGCGTCGGCGAAGTCGCGCACACGGCGCAGGAGGCGCAGCGCGATGCGGGGCGTGCCGCGCGCACGGGTGGCAATCTCGATGGCGCCATCTTCCGTGATCGGAGCACCGAGCTTGCGGGCAGCGGCCATGACGATGCGGGCGAGTTCTTCCGGCTCGTAGAAATCAAGGCGCAGCGGGATGCCGAACCGGTCGCGCAGCGGCGTCGCGAGGAGGCCGGCACGGGTGGTGGCGCCAACGAGCGTGAAGGGCGCGAGATCGAGCCGGACGGAACGGGCGGCAGGCCCCTCCCCGATGACGATGTCGAGGGCGTAGTCCTCCATCGCGGGATAGAGGATTTCCTCGACGATCGCGGGGAGCCGGTGGATCTCGTCGATAAAGAGGACATCGTTGGCTTCGAGGTTGGTCAGGATCGCAGCAAGATCGCCGGGCTTTGCGATGACCGGGCCGGAGGTGGCGCGGAAGCCGACGCCCATTTCGCGGGCGAGGATCTGCGCGAGCGTTGTCTTGCCGAGGCCGGGCGGGCCGAACAGGAGGACATGGTCGAGCGCCTCGCTGCGGCCGCGGGCGGCATCGACATAGACTTTCAGGTTGGCCTTCGCCTTGCGCTGGCCGACATAGTCCTCGAACGTCTGGGGACGCAGCGCCCGGTCGAGCGCGTCCGGCGCCTGGGCATTGGAATCGGCGAGGGAATCCTTGCGGCTCATCGTGCGAGCTCTTTCAACGCGCCCTTGACGAGGGCGGAGACGTCATCGGCGGCGCCGTCCTTGGCGGCGGCCGCGACGGCGCGGGCGGCTTCGGACGAGGTGTAGCCAAGGTTCGTCAGAGCGCTGATCGCTTCGGCGCGCGGTCCGGTGGAGGCCGCGACAGGCTGCGAGGCGAGGCCGGCGACTGCGGCGGCTTCGAATTTTCCGAAGCGGCCCATGGGCGGCGCCTTGCCGGCAAGTTCGGTGACGATGCGCTCGCCGAGCTTCTTGCCGATCCCCTTGGCGCGGGTGAACGCGCCTGCATCGCCGAGGGCGATGGCATCCATGATCTCGGCGGGCGCGAGCCCGTCAAGGATAGCGAGGGCGGACTTGCCGGCGACGCCCGGCACATCCTGCAGGCGCACGAACCAGGCGCGCTCTTCATCCGTGGCGAAGGCGAACAGGGTGATCGAGCTTTCGGTGACGCGGGTTTCTACGTGCACGGTGACGCGGTCACCCGCGTGCAGGCGGGCGAGCAGGCGCGTGCCGGCGAGCGCGACATAGCCGACGCCATTCACGTCGATCAGGACATGGTCGAGCCCGAGGGCGGCGACGTCGCCGGTGAGACGGCCGATGATCATGCGGCGCCCTTCCGGCGAAGGGCGGGCGGCAGGTGGTGCGCGGTGCAGATGGCGCAGGCAAGCGCGTCGGCCGCGTCGAGCTTCATGTCTCCTGCCCGCGGCAGCAGGCGGCGGACCATGAACTTGACCTGGTCCTTGTCGGCCGAACCGGTGCCGACGACGGCGAGCTTGATCTGGCTGGGCGCGAATTCGGAAACCGGGATTCCGGCCATGGCGAGGGCGGCCATGGCAGCGCCCCGGGCCTGGCCGAGTTTGAGGGCGGAGCGCGGGTTGGCGTTGACGATGGTTTCCTCGACGCCGGCGGCGTGGGGGCCATGATGCCGGGCGAGTTCGCCGACGCATTCGAAGATTTCGGCGAGGCGTTCGGCCATCGAAATGTCCGTGGCGGCAGAAATGACACCGTGGGCGACATGGGTGAGCCGCATGCCGGACTGTTCGATGATGCCCCAGCCGGTATGGCGCAGGCCGGGGTCGATGCCGAGGATGCGAATCGTTGCCGTCATGGCCGCCACCCTAGCAGGGGGAAGCGTTAACGGCACCTTGAAGTTTCACTTTTTGTTCGCGGGCGCCGTCCCGCGTCCGGGGCGCGCAGCGCGGGGTTTGGGGGGCAACACGGTTGGAAGCGGTTCCGCGCGCTCCCCCTTCTTGTTTCGCTTGATGTAACGGCTTTGGTATTCCCGGCGTTGCTTGGTGATTTCGTAGAGAACGATTCCCGAGCTTGTCCCAAGATTGAAACTCTCTATCAGGCCGAACATCGGAATGCTTACGCACATGTCGCTGCGCTCGACGGCTCGCTCACTTATGCCGGCGCCTTCGTTGCCGAACCACACAGCCAGTTTCGGCGGCTCCGTGTAGTCGGCTTCGTGCAGGTAGACACTTTTCTTGCCTTTGACGTGCGGCGACGTGACGATGGACGTGAAGTTCTTCGATTCAAGATAGTCGAAACACTCGTCGGTCGACGTGAACTTCCGAACAAATGTCCACTTCACAGCGGATGCCGAAAGTTTCGAAAAATCCCGCCGTTCGCGAAGTTCCTGCCAATCGTCCGGAACCACGTTGTCCGGGTCGATTACATAGACTTTCTCGACCCCAAGAGCGTTCACATTCCGGATCACCGTCGCGATATTTTTTGGATTGTCCGGGTGTTCCAGAACCGCGATGAGGTTCCGGCAACGGAAATGCTTGATGGCGTCAGCACGCTGGCGCACTGACGACTTCGTTTTGGGGGTCGGGGTTTCGGAGGCTTCTGTCATCTTGCCGCGACTGATGCCCGCCTGCCGAGTGAATTGCAATGCACATCAGAATGGAATGGGCCGCAACCCTTTCGGATTGCGGCCCACTTGTTGGAAGGCTCTGATGGAACCTATTCGTCCATGCGCGGCAGGATGACGGTGTCGATCACGTGGACGACGCCGTTGGAGGCCGGGATGTCGGCCTGGGTGATCTTGGCCTGGTTGACCATCGGCGTGCCATCCGTCGCGATTCGGACCGAGAGATCGAGGTTGTTGATCGAGGCGGTGGCGCCGGCATCGGCTTCCGGCGGAATGTCGGCCGACATCACCGTGCCCGGAATGACGTGGTAGGACAGGATCTTCACGAGCTTGTCCTTGTTCTCGGGCAGGAGCAGCGCGTCAAGTTCGCCCGCCGGGAGGGCGGCGAAAGCCTCATTGGTCGGCGCAAACACCGTGTACGGACCGGGGCCGGACAGCGTTTCGGCGAGGCCGGCTGCGCTGATGGCGGACACGAGGGTCGAGAAGTCCGGGTTCGCCATCGCGACATCGACGACAGTCATCGGCACAGGGGCAGGCGGCTCGGCTTCCGGCTCGGCCACCGTTTCTTCAACGGGAACGGGTGCAGGCGCGGGCGCGGGTTCGGAGGCGGGCGTACAGGCGGCGAGCGCGAACGCGCTGGCCGCAGCAGCGAAGAATAAGGTCTTCATGGAGTCAGGTCCTTTTTGAGTCAGGTGCGCGCAAGGAATGCGCGCCCAAGTGACTTGGAACGAATGTCCCACCCGGCCAGTTTCATGAATTACATTTTATGTAGGCAATTTTGGGGCGGCGCATTCATGGCTCGCCGTCGGCGCTCATCCACCAGGGCGTCTCGCCCTCCCAAGGCGGCATGGCGTAGAGGGTGCGCAGGGCATCGAGCGCGGCGGCGTGGTAGATGGTGGCGTGGGTTTCGGTGGCGCTGCGGTCCGAAAAGGTGAAGCCGAAGCCTTGCGGCGCGGACGACGCGATGGCGGCGCGCAGGGCGGCGATGCCCTGCTCCATCGTGCCGCCCTCATTCGCCATCGCCATGTAGAGACGCCGGCCGGAGACGGCAGGCGCGGCAAGCTTTGCCGGCGCCCCGGCGGAGACGCGGC
Source organism: Acidobacteriota bacterium (assembly GCA_016712445.1). NCBI lineage: Bacteria > Pseudomonadati > Acidobacteriota > Acidobacteriota bacterium. The sequence goes on from JADJRB010000001.1 coordinate 1,052,835, forward strand.
CGGCATCCCACCAGAGGCTCGGCGAAATGGCGATGTAATCGTCGAAGAGGCCGGGGGCTTCGAGCAGCGTATCGACAACGAAGAGACCGGCGAGGCTTTCGCCCATGACGGCGCTCCGCGGGGCGGGATCGTAGCGCTTTTCCACGAAGGGGCGCACTTCCTCGGCGAGGAAGCGGCGGAAGTCTGCCGCGCCGCCCGCCTGCGGGAAGCCCTTCCGGAAGCGCGGATCGGTGGCGGCAGGGGTCAGCTCATGCTGGCGGTCTTTCGTCTGTATACCGACGATGATCGTGGTCTCGCAGGTCCAGGACAGGGCGCAGAGTTCGCCGAGGCCGGCGATGTGCTTGAAGTCCTGATCGAGGGCGCCGTCGAGCACGTAGAGGATCGCGCCGGGCGCGCGGCTTTCCTCGAAACCGGGCGGCGCCCAGATGTTGATCTCGCGTGTGTCGCCGAGGATTTCGGACTGAAGCGTGTAGCTGGTGCCGAGGGGGATGGGCTTCACCGCGACGGAGCGCGCCTCAGCGGCGGCAGGCGGAGCGGGCGTGGCGCAGGCGGCCAGGAAGCCGATAGTGAGCGCAACGATGAAATGCTTCATTTGGCCGGTATCTTCTGGGCATTTTGAACACGCCACAAGCCGAACGCCGTGATAGCCATGCCAGTCAGAAATATTCCGAAGATCAGTGTCAAATCCAGCGCCGACACGTAGACCGCTTCCGGCTGGAGTTCGAATTCGATTGTATAGCCTTTGACTGGATCCGGTTCTCGCGGCCGGTCTGGAAACACAAATGCAAGCTGCCATGCGAACAGCGCAATGCAAACGGCGGAACCGACCCAGTGCGGCCAGAAGATACGCATGAATTCTTGGGAATATAACCGGCGCATTTTGCGTTCCCGCCCTCAGCTCATCCACTTCAGCTGGCGGGGCTGGATGGGGTTGACGAAGTCGCGGGCTTCAGTGCGGGCGGCGGTCCATTCGCGTTTCAGCTGCTGGTACCATTTGGCCTGCACGTCGATGTCGTCGATCCAGAGCATCGCCTTCTGGTGCGCCATGCCCTGATTCTGCAGGTCGACCATCTCGCCGTCCTGCGCGAGGAACTTGCGGCCCATGCGTTTCGCGACCGGCACGGCGAGGTGCAGCAGCGGCGCGCCTGTCCACCAGGTGAACTGGGTGATGCGGGTTTTCTTCGGCGCCTCGGGCGTGAGGCAGGTGAGCGTCAGAAGGCGCGCCGTGTCGTTCGAGATGATCTCCCAGCGATAGCCCGGCAGCTGGAAGCGGATCTCGGTCTGGACATTGCCGCCGAAGACCCAGCGGTAAAGCTTCGAGTTTGACGAGGGCGGATGCCGGTCGATCGCCCAGCCGCGCTCGGTCGGGACGAAGGGCTTTTCCTTCAGCTTCAGGCCAACCGACGGCGGGCGCCACCACCACTGGTTATGCACGAAGGGCACGTGCGCGGGGTCCATCAGGCCGACGACGGCGTCGTCCATATGGGCGTTGAACATGTCCTCGATGACGAAGCCCGGTTTGTCCGGGAGCGGACCAAAGTCCGGCGGCGGCACGGCGGGCGGCGCCGCGGAGCGCGGATCGTGGGCGACGTAGAGATACACCGCGCCGTTCGCTTCGTGGACGGGATAGCGGCGGACCTTGACCCTGGTGTGGTCGTACGGGCTGTCCTCGGTGAGGCTCGGCATCAGGCGGCAGCCGCCATCCGTGCCGAAGCGCCAGCCATGGTAAGGGCACTGGAGGGTCCACTCCCCTTTCGTCTCGACCTGCTTGCCGGCGGAGAGCGGCACGAGACGGTGCGGGCAGATGTCGCGCAGGGCAAAGGCCTCACCGGCGGGCGTGCGCCCGACGACGACCGGCTCGCCGAGAATCATCAGCCGCGTCTGCTGGCCTGCCTTTAGGCTTGCCGACGGCGCAGCCAGATACCAGCAATCGGTGAGGTAGCCCTCATCGGTGATGCCGGTCCTGGCGGGGAGTGGCTGCGTGTCGGCCAAGGTGCGGATTACTCTGCTGCGGTGACCGTGACGGTCAGGTCATAGGTATCCATCGGCGGTTCGTCGGTTTCCCAGGGGCGGCCTTCGGTGAGCTTGAAGGTGCCGGTGCCGGCCGATTTCGCGACATAGTCGAAGCCGAGATAGTGGTTGCCGCCGGTAAAGCCCGGCATGTTCTGGTAGGCGGGATCGGTGCCGCGCGTCGATTCGCCGGCCGCTTCCATGAAGGCGGGGGCTTCCACGACGGTCCAGACATATCCGGCGGTGGGGATGGACACGAGTTCGATGCGGAGCGTCTCGCCAACCTTCAGGCCGATGGTCAGGCCCTTCTTGTCTGCGCCGGCATAGACGACGCCGGTTTCGGCCGCGGCCTGGGCATCGGCGGCGGCTTTCGCGGCCTCTTCGGCGGTGGGCATCTGGGGTTCTTGCCAGTCGGTCGGTTGCACGGCGGTTTCCTCTGCAGCGGGCGGGGCATCGGGCGCGTCAGCCGCTTTGCCGTGATGGCAGCAGGCCCCCAGCGCCAGGGACGCAATCGCAGCGATAGCCAGTCTCATTCGGGTGTCTCCTCGGTTCGGGGCAAGTCTTACGCCCAGCCGGGCCGGGATGCCAGTGGGACGGCCAGCCGAGAGCTACTTCCCGCAGCCGACCTGCCCCGCTATATGCCGCCCATGACCCCACGCGACAATATCCGCAATTTCTCGATCATTGCCCACATCGACCATGGCAAATCGACCCTCGCCGACCGCCTGATCCAGGCTTGCGGGGGCCTGAGCGACCGTGAAATGAGCGAACAGGTGCTCGACTCGATGGATATCGAGAAGGAGCGCGGCATCACCATCAAGGCGCAGACCGTGCGCCTCAGCTACACCGCGCAGGACGGCGAGACCTATACGCTGAACCTGATGGACACGCCGGGACACGTGGACTTCGCCTATGAGGTGAGCCGGTGCCTTGCGGCCTGCGAGGGCTCGCTGCTGGTGGTGGATGCGTCGCAGGGCGTGGAAGCGCAGACGCTGGCCAACGTCTACCAGGCGATCGACCAGAACCACGAGATCGTCCCCGTGCTCAACAAGGTGGACCTGCCGGCCGCCGATGTGCCGCGCGTGAAGGAGCAGATCGAGGACATCATCGGGCTCGACACGGCGAACGCCGTCGAGATTTCGGCCAAGACCGGCCTCGGGATCCCTGACGTGCTGGAAGCCATCGTCACGCAGCTGCCCCCGCCTCGCTCGGGTGATGCCAGCGCGCCGCTGAAGGCCGCCCTCGTCGACGCCTATTACGACCCCTATCTCGGCGTCGTGGTCATCGTGCGCGTGCATGACGGCGTGCTGAAGAAGAAGCAGTCGATCCGCATGATGCGCACCGGCAGCGTCTATGAGATCGACAAGGTCGGCACGTTCAATCCGAAGCTGACCGAGACCGACGCGCTGGGCCCCGGCGAGGTCGGCTATTTCGTCGCCTCGATCAAGGAAGTCGGCGACACGGCGATCGGTGACACGATCACCGAGGACAAGCGCCCGGCCGAGAAGGCCCTGCCCGGCTACAAGGACGTGCAGCCGGTGGTGTTCTGCGGCCTGTTCCCGATGGACGCGGGCGACTTCGACGACCTGCGCGCGGCGATGAGCAAGCTGCGGCTCAACGATGCGAGCTTCACCTGGGAGATGGAGACATCTGCGGCGCTCGGCATGGGCTTCCGTTGCGGCTTCCTCGGCCTCCTGCACCTCGAGATCATCCAGGAACGTCTCAGCCGCGAGTTCGACCTCGACCTGATCGCGACCGCGCCGAGCGTGGTCTACCAGATGACGATGACGGACGGCTCCGAGATCGAGCTGCACAACCCGGCCGACATGCCGGACGTGGTGCGCATCTCGGAAATCCGCGAGCCGTGGATTGCCGCGACGATCTACACGCCGGACGAATACCTCGGCTCGATCCTGAAACTCTGCCAGGACCGGCGCGGCATCCAGAAGGAACTTTCATACGTGGGCGGACGAGCCTGCGTGAAATACGAACTGCCGCTGAACGAAGTCGTGTTCGACTTCTACGACCGGCTGAAATCGATCTCGCGCGGTTATGCGAGCTTCGACTATTCGCTGATCGGGCACCGGGCGGAAAACCTCGTGAAGCTTCAGATCCTCGTCAACGAGGAGCCGGTCGACGCGCTGGCGATGCTGGTGCACCGCGACCGGGCCGAGAGCCGCGGACGCCAGATGTGCGAGCGGCTGAAGGACCTGATCCCGCGCCAGATGTTCAAGATTCCGATCCAGGCGGCGATCGGCGGGCGCGTCGTGGCGCGCGAAACGATCAGCGCCATGCGGAAAGACGTGACCGCGAAATGCTATGGCGGCGACGCGACGCGGAAACGGAAACTGCTGGACAAGCAGGCCGCCGGCAAGAAGCGCATGCGCCAGTTCGGCAAGGTCGAGATTCCGCAGGAAGCGTTCGTCGCCGCGCTGCGGATGGATGGGGATTGAGACATTTGAAGAGCCATTTCGCAAACTTTCTAGACATCGAGTTTGCGGCGTCGGAGCGTTTGGCTCGCAAAGAAATTGCGCAAGATACCGGCGCGGCGGCGACTCAAGGCAAGGCCTTAAGTGGTCGACGCTGGTTGGTGCTGGAAGAGATTTTGATACGAAGTCTCCTGTCCTTTAGTCAGCGCGTGAGCGCGAAACTGGACTCACTCGATCCTGAACATTCGCCTGTCGAGGCTAGAGATTTCAAGCTCGCCGAAGACTACATCCGAAAATTTCGGGGAAGATGCGAAGAAATCCACGCCGAGCACCGCGGGCATTTGAACTCGACTTATCCGGCGAGTCGACCGCCATTTGAAGGCGGAGACCTGGACCGAACGGAGGCGAATGCACTCAACGAGATACAAGGTCGGCTCGCAACCTTTGTTTCGAAACGATCCTTTTTGAAGTGGGCATTGGGGGATCTCAGGAAGCGCATCTGGTCAGGTGGCCTAATTCTTCTCGGAACGGCGATTGGCAGCATACTGATTCCAGCCGTCCGCGAACTGATCGGTGCGTAACTCCAATCAACGCGTCGTATCGGCAGGAACCGTCGAAAAGCGACCTAGATTGTGTTTCCCGGCTAGGTGAGCAACAAGTACAGCGCCCTGCCCGTCATCGGGAAGAGCACCAGCGTGGACGCGATGAAGAAGTAGAAGCGGATCATCACCACGTTGCGGGTGTTCTGCCACAGGGAGTGGGCGATGCGCAGGCCGGCATAGGCCCAGGCGAGACCGGCATCCAGCATCGTCGCTTCGCCGCTGACCGCCAGCACCATCACGAGAGCATAGAAGATCGTCGGCTGTTCCATCAGGTGATTGTAATTGTCCGCCACCTGACGGACTTCGGAAGGCAGCGCGCCCCAGACTTCCCCGCGCGTGTGCTTGGCCTTCTCGGGATGCATGCGCGCCTTCTGCATCGCGGGGACGCGGGTGGCGAGCATCCAGACCCAGACGACGAGGGACCAGGCGACAAGCGTGGCGGCAGGAAGCAGGATGGCAGCGGGCATCGACAGGTCTCCGGCAGGGATAGCGCGCTGATCTCAGCCGCCTGCCCTGCCGTAAATCAAGCGATTATTTGGAACCCACGTCGAGCGCGGCGATCTCCCGGTCGAGGGCTGCGACAGCCCGCTGGTTCAGCCACCATATGGCGGCGAAGATTGCGGCGACAAAGCCGGCGCTGGTGGCAAACAGCATCAATCCTGCGGACAGCGGCAGGCCGGTATCTTCGGCGAAGGCGACGCCGCCAATGAAGACCAGGATGCCCGGCACGAACGGGGCGAGGTACCACTTCCAGACACTGGCAAGGGCGCTGCGTTGGCGGAGGAGTTCGGTGCGGTGGAAGTCTGCGAGGGGCACAGCGGCGTCCGGCACCCCGGCGCCGGCCAGCACGTGCAGTTTCCAGCAGACATAGAGCGCGCCGAGGCTGACGAGCACCGCGCCGGCTTTCACGGCGGGCACAGGGATCAGCCAGGCCATCCAGCCGAACACGCCGATGACCAGCGCCGCGGCGGCATATTCCGTGATGTTCCGCCTGCGGATGGTGGACTGGAACCGGGCGCTGCGGCGGGCGAGGTCGGCGGTGGTCATGCTGAAGGGCGCCTGCGCTTGCTGGGTCCAGAGGGACTGGAAGGGATCACGGTCGGTCATAGGACGGGCTCCTTGAAATCCGCGGCGAGCTGCGACTTGAGGCGGGAAATGCGCGTGGCGACGGCGCCGGGCGTGAGGCCGGTGATGTCGGCAATTTCTGTAGCGGCGAGGTCTTCGAGATAGAGTGTCAGCAGCTGCCGGTCCGGCGGCTTCAGCGCGCGGATCCAGGCGTGCAGGCGCGCCAGCGCGTCGCTTGCTTCAAGCTCGGCCGCGAGGCTGAACGGTGCCGGCAGGTCTGCGGCGGCCTCAAGGGAGACGGCGCCGTGATGGCGGCGGCGCTCGCGGTCGACATGGCTGGCGGCGGTATTGTGAGCGACTCGGTAGACCCAGGTTTTCAGGCTGCAGCGCCCATCGAAGGCCGCAAGGCTGCGCCAGAGGGCCACGTGGATGTCCTGCAGCAAGTCGCGCCGGCGCTCGGCATTTGCCTCAAACGCCCCGGCCAGACGCTGCAGCGCCGCACCGAAGGTTTCGGCCGCTTCGCGGTATCTTGCATCCTGGTCGGGTGTCGGCGTCATGTATGTTTAGTCTGCCCGCCGCCGGATTTCTTACACGGGGATTCGGCGCTTCTATGCGGGGCCAGTCAACGCTATATGCCGGCGATGGCCAAGCCCGTGACAATCCTAGGTATCGAAACTTCCTGCGACGAGACCGCCGCAGCCGTGCTGCGACTTCAGGACGGGCACGTGACGCTGCTGTCGGATGTGATCCGCACGCAGGTCGAGGAACATGCGCCGTATCGCGGCGTGGTGCCGGAAATTGCGGCGCGCGCGCATGCGGAGCTGGCGGACGCGGTGGTTGCGAAAGCGATGGCGGATGCCGGCATAGGCTATGACGCGCTGGACGGTGTGGCGGCCACCGCTGGCCCCGGCCTGATCGGCGGCGTGCTGGTGGGCCTGATGACTGGCAAGGCCGTGGCGCAGGCCGCCGGCGTGCCTTTCATTCCAGTGAACCATCTGGAAGGCCACGCCCTCTCCCCCCGCCTCGCTTCGGACTGTCCGTTCCCGTATCTTCTGCTGCTGGTCAGCGGCGGGCATTGCCAGTTCCTCGAAGTGCGAGGGCTCGGCATCTACAGGCGCCTCGGCTCGACCATTGACGATGCGGTCGGCGAAGCGTTCGACAAGGTGGCAAAGCTGATGGGGCTTGGCTTCCCGGGCGGGCCGGCGGTGGAGCGCCTCGCCGCCACCGGAAACCCGCGCGCCCATGACTTCCCGCGCCCGCTGCTGAACCGGCCAGGACTGGAAATGAGTTTTGCAGGGCTGAAATCGGCCGTGGCACGCGGGACGGAAGGCGCTGCGAGCGAGGCCACGAAGGCCGACATCTGCGCGAGCTTCCAGGCCGCGATCTGCGATGTGCTGAGTGAGAAGTCGGCGCGGGCGCTGGCCGGGTTCGATCCCGGCGCGGGCGGCAAGCGGTTCGTCGTGGCAGGCGGCGTGGCCGCCAACAAGGCGATCCGCGCGGCGCTGGAGGCCGCAGCCGCGCAGCACGGCGCGCGATTGATCGCCCCTCCCCTTCGTCACTGTACGGATAATGCCGCAATGATCGCACTGGCGGGCGCCGAGCGGCTGGCAGCAGGACTGGCGGGCGAAGCCGATGGCCTGGAGGCCGGATCGCGGCCGCGCTGGCCACTGGATGAGGCGGCCGCGCTCACGACGCCGGTGTATGGCGGCGGCCACAAGGGCGCGAAGGCCTGAGGCCGGATTCAGGACAAAGAAAAACCGGGACCTGGAGGAAGGGGAAAACCCAGGTCCCGGCTGGAACCCCGCGGCGCGTCAGGGGCGGCGCGCCTTTGGCCGGGGAAAATGTGGCTGCGGGCCGGTGCGGTCCGCTGCACGATCAGGCGACGAAAGTGGCGAGACCGTAGGTGGCCCAGAGGGCCAGCGCCGTCACGGGAACGGCGGCGAGGAACGAGATCAGCGACTGGCGGGCTTCTTGGCGCGAGGTGGTCATGGCGAGGGCTCTTTGGACTGGTGGAAGGCAACCGCTGCCGTCCATGAGTCTTATATAGCACCGCCCTGAACGCTGGTCAATGAACAAAAACGTTTTTATTCACTAATCAGCTTTTAATTTCGAGATGCTCGATTGGTTTGCCCGTCACCGGGCAGACTTCGTCGGTGGCCGGGGTCATGCCGTCCCAGGGTGCGGGCACGTTTGAGCCGGGAGAAATGCCGGAAAGGAGCAGGTCCATGACTCCGTCGAGCTCGCGTTGCAGTTTCGGCAGTGTCAGTTTCGAGAACAGCTGCGGGAAGCGGAACTTCATCAGAGCCGACTGCCACATCTCGGCAACCTCGTTCGGGTTGGCGAGCGGCCGGAACTCGCCGGCCTTGACCCCGTCCGACAGGATCTGGACGAGGTAGATGCGTTCCCGGGCCAGCTTGTCATTCATATAGAGCGGGCGCTCGTTGCCCAGCACTTCGGCGACTTCCAGGATCTTGGCCTCTTCCTCGATGGCCGAGTAAGTGCGGGCAAGATCATAGTGAAAGAACTCGCGCATCCGGTTGGCGGCGGTGTCCTTGCGGGCGACGATCTGGGCGAAGGTGAGGTAGGATTCCTCATTGAACTTCTGCGCCATCGCCTCGGCGATATCGAGCTTGGACGCGAAGAAGCGGTAGATGTTGCCCGCAGACATGTTGCAGTCCCGGGCTATCTCAGCCATCGTTGTCTTCGAGTAGCCGTAGTGGAGGATACGTTCCACGGCGGCGTGAAGGATCTGGGTCCGGGTATCGTCGGTGGGGCTCGGTGTCATCATTTAGCTACTCTACACGAAATGACTGAACAATCAATATAGTATTCAGTCGCCAATGACTAAAACCAGCGAAATCAGGGAATCGGACGGCCATGGCGCCCCTGCGCGGGCCGTGCCATAGCACAATCAGACTTCCGGAGGTGCCATATGGGTCTGTTCTGTCTCCACTGCCTCGACAATGAAACCGACGGCGCGGCCCGGCGCGCGGCAGCCCGGCCAGCACACCTGGAATGGGCCAGCGGCCTTGGCCCGGTTGTCCGGATGGCCGGCCCGCTGCTCGACGCCGACGGCAAGATGGTCGGCTCGGTTTTCCTGATCGAGGCGGACAGCCTGGCGGCGGCCAAGGCACTGAATGCCGAGGACCCCTATTCGAAGGCCGGCGTGTTCGGCCGCGTGACGATCAACGAGACCCGCTGGGCTATCGGCGAAGGAAAGCCGCAATGAGGCAGTTCGTTTCCGGCAACCTGAACTATTCGAGCTGGTCGATCCGGCCGCTGCTGGTGTCGCGCAAGGTTGGCCTGCCGGTGGAAGAAGTCATCGTGCCGCTCGACTTTCCCGAGACGACCGCGCAGCTGAAGGCGATCAGCCCGACCGCCAAGGTTCCGCTGCTGCGCTGGGACGGCTTCGAGATCTGGGAAAGCCTCGCGATCGTCGAATTCATCGCCGAATGGGCGCCGCCCGGCGAAGTCTGGCCGCTGGATCCTGAGCGCCGGGCCGTGGCGCGGGCCGTGTGCAGCGAAATGCATGCCGGCTTCAGCGCGATCCGCAGTGCCTGTCCGATGGACATCCGCGCACGCGAAGCGGCGCCCGAGATGACCGCCGCGCTAGAAGCCGACATCGCGCGCCTTCAGGCCATGTGGAGCGGCCTGCGGGAGCGGTTTGGCGAGGGCGGACCTTTCCTGTTCGGCGCCTGGTCGGCGGCAGATGCCTTCTACACTCCGGTCGTGACGCGGTTCCGCACCTATGGATTGCCGCTCAGCGGCGCGGCAGCGGCGTATGCAGCGGCCGTGCTGGAAGACCCGCTGTTCCAGACGCTGGAAGCGCAGGCAAAGCAGGAGCCGTGGTGGATCCGGTACGGACCCGACGGACGCTCCAGCGGATTCGTCAAACCGTAGGCGGCCGCATCAGGTCGTAGCCGAGGTCGTGGCGGAAGTGCGCGCGCACGATGCGGGCATATATGTCCATCGCCTCGCCGCTGAACAGGTCCGTCAGGGACTGCTGGCGGTTCTGCAGCACGTTCGGCTCGGCGTCCGGATCGACCTTCTCAGCCATCGCCTCCTTGGTGCCGGCGGCCACCGCCGCGTCGAGCGCGGCCGGCGTCAGGCTGATTCCCCAGTGGCGCGCGATGGCCTCCAGCGTGCCGCGCGGATCGGCGCGCGTCTGCTCGTACTGGACGCGCAGGATGGATGCGGGAAAGCGCTGCTCCACTTCGCCCCATCGGTTCCAGAAGCGCGCAAGCCAGAAGAGGTCGCAGCGGTAGCGCTTTCCGTCCGGATCGCCGCGCAGGTACTCGAGCCAGTCGACCTGGATATCGTATTCCCACTTGGCATGGTGCGAGGCGAGAATGCTCATCGGGTGGCGGATGCACAGCGCATACGGCGGCAGGCGGCCGAGGCGGCGCGCCCAACCCCAGTCGGCGAGGCGGTGCGGGATCGTGTGGCTGAACGCGAGGCGTGGCAGTTGCGGATGGACCGGCGCATCCTTCGGCCAGCCGATATACGGGCGCACGGCATTCTCGGAAAAGTAGGCCGGCCGCTCGATGCCGTAAGTGTCGGCCAGCGCCACCGCGAACATGTACTTCACCCAATGGGTGCCGGAGTTTTTCGAGGTGACGAGGAAACCGTCGAACGCACCGTGCCGCAGCACGGAGAAGTTCATCCAGTTATCGTTCCAGACGCGCGCCGCATAGGTCATGGCCCCGCGTAGACCAGCGCCCGGAGCGGCGCAAGATCAGGTCTTGAGACCAGCCATGTCGCGGTAGACCTGGAGCAGCGCCAGTTGCGGACGGGTGGGCACGCCCTCGGCCTCCGACACCGCCACCAGCATCGCGTCGAGATCGACGACTTCCTTCGGACCAAGATTGGAGGCGCTGACAATCAGCTTGCTGAGCCGGGTCATCGTCTCGCGCGCCGGCGGCGCCGTCTGGCAGACCCAGGCCGCATGGGCGGCAAGGTTTTCCGCCTCGACCGGCGTGAATTCGAAAGCCGCGATGATCTCGGCTTCGATCGCCTCGCCCTGCCCGGCCGACAAAGGCGCGCCGCGGGCGAGTGCGACCTGCATCATCATGATGGCCGCCGCCTCGCGAGGATCGGTGATCAGGTCGAGGCCGCCCTTGCCGGCCTTGTACTTGAAGGCGAGGCGGCGAGGCGCGTTCGCAACGGTTTGCACGACATCGGCCGCCGCATCGAAACCGCGCTTGGCCATCTGCAGGCGCCAGAGCCAGACGCCGATGGCGACCAGGATGGTTATGAGACCAAGCAGGATATGCATGCGCGCAGACTACGCTGCCTGCGGCCGGCGCGCCATTCGAAAACGATCAGGCCTGTCCGCGACCGCCGAACAGCCGCTTGATGCCCTGCCAGAGGCCGCCGAAGACGATCGGAATCAGGATCCATGCCTTCTTGAGGAAGACGAGAAGGATCGCCAGCAGGCCGGTCTTCTTGAGCACCGCCACCCCGGCGCCGCCTGCGATCAGCGCCGCAACGCCATAACCGGCGGTCTTGTCGCCTTCCTGGAAGTCCGAATAGGTCTGGCCGGCATTGAAAGCCGCGGTGGCCAGCACGTCTGGCGCTGCGGCGCGCACGGCGTCCAGCCCGTCATGGTGACACCCCCAGCGCCCTGAAGTGGAGCCGTGCACCACGCGCGGCCGCATTTCAATCCGGAAGTTGGCCCGCCAAACGCAAACTGCCCGCACTCGGCCTGAGTGCGGGCAGCTGCAGGGTCAGGCTGCGCCGGACGTCAGTTGCCGCCGCCGGCATCCGTAGCCGCGTGGGCCTGCGTCAGCACATAGGCGCGGATGGCCTCGGCTTCGTCCGGCGTCAGATAGTCCGCGAAGGAAACCATGCCGTTGGCGGCGAGGTTGCCGTCCAGCACGACGCCCTTGAACGCATCCTTGTTGCCGGTGATCGCAGACCAGCGCAGGTCCGGCAGCACGCCCGACGAGACGGCGAGCGGACCATGGCAGACCGCGCAGTTGCGAGCATAGTGGACCGCACCTTCGGAAATCATCGTGAGGCTGCCGAAGGCGGGCGCCTTGGCGGTCTTCTCGATCGGGGCCAGGCCGGAATCGGCGATCTCGCCCGTGCCGCCAAGCTTGAAGGTGACCACCTTCCCGACCATCGAGGGCACCTTCTCGTCATATCCGAACCCGCCGGCGAGCGCGAAGGCCGAGCCCCAGCCGGTGGTGATGGTGACGTATTGTTCGCCGTCGATCGTATAGGTGCCGGGGCCGGACGCGCCGCCCGACTTGAGCGGATGACTCCACAGCTTTTCGCCGGTGGCCGCATTGTAGGCAACAAAGTCGCCGTTCAACTTGCCCTGGAAGACGAGGCCGCCCGCGGTCGACAGGACGCCGCCGTTCCAGGCGTTGTCGTGCTCGACGCTCCATCGTGCCTTGCGGGCGACCGGGTCCCAGGCCACGAGGCGGCCCTTGAGGGTCGAGCGCAGCATCTTCGCAACTTCCGGCGGCGCAATCGGGGGAATACCGGCGGCGAAGTCGATGCCCGTATTCCAGCCGGTCGGACGCGAAGTGAAACGCGGATCCTCGGCATAGGCCTGCGGGATTTCCTGCGCCGGGATGTAGGCAAGCCCGGTATCCGGGTTGAAGGCCATCGGCTGCCAGTTGTGCGCGCCGAGGGGGCCGGGCAGCTGCTGGAACGGCGCCTTGCCGTACCGCGATTCCGGGTTCTCGATCGGGCGGCCCTTGGCATCGAGGCCGGTCGCCCAGTTCATCGGACCGAACGCATCACCCGACAGGTATTGGCCGGTTGCTGCATCGAGCACGTAGAAGAAGCCGTTCTTCGGGGCCTGCATCGCGACGCGGCGGCTGGCGCCGTTCTCGCCGAGCGGCAGGTCCGCGAGGATGATGGTCTGCGTGGCGGTATAGTCCCAGTTGTCGCCCGGCGTGGTCTGGAAGTGCCATTTGTAGGCGCCGGTATTGGCGTCGACCGCCACGATGGAGGACAGGAACAAGTTGTCGCCGCCGGACGGGTCGCGGAAATTGCGGTTCCACGGCGAGCCGTTGCCGACACCGAAGATGATCTGGTCGTTGACCTCGTCATAGACGATCGAGTCCCAGACCGTGCCGCCGCCGCCATCCGTGGTCCAGGCGCCTTCATCGCCCCAGGTGACGTTGCCGACTTTGACGAAGGCATCGTCGGAGGCTGCGCCATCGGGTTGTTTCAGCGGGTTGGGGACGGTGTAGAAACGCCAGACCAGATCGCCCGAGCTGGAATCGTAGGCGGAGAGGTATCCGCGCACGCCGAGTTCGGCGCCGCCATTGCCGATCAGCACCTTGCCATTCACGACGCGGGGCGCGCCGGTGATCGTGTAGGGCAGCGACTGGTCGACGGTCACCGTGCTCCAGACCTTCTCGCCGGTTTCGGCGTTCAGGGCTTCCAGCCGGCCATCGATGACACCGACATAGACCTTGCCGTCATAGACGGCGACGCCGCGGTTGACGACATCGCAGCAGGCCTTCACGCCGACCGCCTTGTCGACTTCCGGATCGTAGACCCACTTCTCGGCGCCGGTCTTGGCGTCGAGCGCATAGACGACCGACCAGGCGGAAGTGACGTACATCGTGCCGTCGACGACGATCGGGGTCGATTCGACGCCGCGGTTGGTGGCGAGGTCGTAGGTCCAGGCAACGCCGAGCTGGCTGACATTGTCGGTATTTACCTGCGTCAGCTTGGAATGGCGCTGCTCGTCATACGTGCCGCCATAGGTGAGCCATTCGTCGCCGCCGCTGGCGGTGGAAATGCGCGCGGTATCGACCGCTGCGAAACCTTGTGGCTGCGCGACCTTCGGGCCGCGATCGCCGCAGGCGGCCAGCACGAGAGCCGCGCCCGCGAGTAGCGCCGGGCCTGCCCAGCTGCGCCAAGTCCTGATGTTCATGTGGTGCCTCCCGAACCGCGCCCCGGCCTGACAAGCGGCGGGATCTGCAGGCGGGCAGACTAGACCTTCACGCCGCAATGTCGAGGCGTGACGCAGCGCCAGCGTCAGGCGACCGCAGCGGCCTGCAACTCGTCGCGCGCCGCCATCAGCGCGGCCTCGACGGCGGCCTGCCAGCGGGCAACATCGCGCGCGCCTTCCGCCGCTTTCGGAAAATTGACCGAGCGCGAGGCGCTGATGACGCCGCCTTCGGTATGGTTGCCCCGCCTGACCAGACCGGCCATCGCCTCGCCAGGGACCGCACCCTGCGCGCCATACCCCGGCACGAGGAACAGGGCCTTCGGCGCGGCGGCGCGGACGCGCCGGGCTTCTTCCGGTGCCGTGGCGCCAACCACCATCATCAGGTTTGACCAGCCGCACGGGCTCATCAGGCGTTCGGTCAGCGGCTTGAGGGCTTCGGCAACGCGGATGTACAGCGGCTCGCCGCCGGTATCGAGCATCTGGAAGTCGGCGGCGCCGGGGTTCGAGGTGCGCACCAGCACGACCACACCTTTGCCGTTCGCCTCGGCGCGCTTGGCAAACGGCTCGAGCGTATCGAGGCCCATGTAGGGGTTTACGGTGACCGCGTCGGCTTCGAAGAAGGCGCCGGCACCGAGGAAGGCTTCGGCGTAGCCTTCGGCGGTCGACCCGATATCGCCGCGCTTGGCATCCATCAGCACCAGCAGGCCGGCATCGCGCGCAGCGCGGGTGACCGCAGCGAGGGCGGCCATGCCGCCGGGGCCCAGGCGTTCGAAGAAGCCGACCTGCGGTTTCACCACCGAGACTTTTCCGGCCGCCACCTCGACGAGCGCCCTGCCCCAGTATTCGAGGCCGCGCGCGGTATCGCCGCCGAACAGGGCGGGCACCATGCCGGCATGCGGATCGATTCCCACGCAGAGCGGGCCGTGGCGGCGTACGCCTTCGGTCAGCCGGGTCGCAAAATCGCTCATGGCGTTACCTCGCAGGTCACTTTCACGACCTGTAGCCTGCGCCGCGCGTTGTCGGAAGGCGTGCCATATCCCGACAGTTCGAAACTTTCCGCCGGGCCGGGCTCAAGCGGAATGCCGAGCTTCGTGAGGAAGGCTTCCACCGATTGCGGCGCGGTCGTGTAGATCCGGCCACGGCGCGGGCTTTCGGCGAGGATCACACCGCGCACCGCGCCGCTGGAATCAAACATCGGCCCGCCGGATATGCCGCCGAGCGTGCCTTCGAGACCCTCGGTGCGGCCGATTTCGGCCCAGGCGAGGATCGGCGCTTCGGCTTCGCGCCGGCCGCGCGTGACAAGACGCGAGCGGGCAACGAGCCGGGTGGCAAGCTCGCCGGGTTCGCCTTGCGGGTAGCCGACGGCGAACCCTTCAGTGCCTACCCGCATCGGCGCGTCGAGCGCCAGCGAGACCGGGAACGGGCTGCGCCCGGTCGACAGCAGGGCAAGGTCGTGATCTTCGTCGATGGAGATGCGTGCGACCGGCACGAAATTGCCCGGCGCCACCATCAGCGTGACCTTGGCGCAGCCTTCGACGACATGGCGGGCGGTCAGCCAGTCGCCGCTGGAATTGACAGCGAAGGCGGTTCCGACGCCGTTCTGCGGCTCGCCGACCTGAACCAGCACGAGTTCATCGAGCGGCGAGGCATCCGGCAGAAGCGGGCCCATCTCTTCGGCAAACTCGCGTTCGAACTCGGTTTCCGGCGCAGGCGCAGGTGCGTCGGCGTCCGGCGACAGCGCGAAGATCACGGCCAGCATGAGGCCGAGCGCGCCGAGATAGATGAGCAGGTCGAAGGATCGCATACGGGGGATTATAGCCTCTGCAGCACCGGGTCCCATAGGCCTGCAGCGAGGATCATGGCAGTCGATATCTTGGCCGCCGCCAGCAAGGTGGCCGCGCCGATCTCGTCATTCGCGATGCGGCCGGGGATGTCGCGCAAGATGAGGTCGACGACGCGGTAGGCGATGAGCTGCATCAGCAGCGCGATGGCGCCCCAGATCAGCAGGCCCGGAAGGGTCATGGATGATGCAAGCGTGGAAGAAATCGGGATCGCGAGGCCGACGACCGCGCCGCCGAGCGCCACCCCGGCAGCGGTATTGCCCGAGCGCACCAGCGACAGCTCTTTCCACGGAGTCAAAAGGACATAGATCGTGGAGGCCAGCAGCAACATCAGGCCGGCCGCGCCGGTGGACATCAGGAATCTGGGAAAGGCCGCGTCGAAGGCACTGATTTCCCCACCAAACGGCATCATAGGCAAGTCCTCTCAATTCTGCGGGCAGAGCAGGTCACAGGGTTGCCAGAGCGCCCCGTCGTGCCTACCCACTGCCCTCTCGCCCCTAAAGGAGACACACGCATGCTCAAGGGTAAGATCGCCCTCGTGACCGGTTCGACCAGCGGGATCGGCAAGGCCATCGCCGCCCGCCTCGCCGCTGACGGGGCCAATGTGATCCTCAACGGTTTCGGCGACGCGAAGGAAATCGAAGCGCTTCGCGCCGATCTCGAAACGGATCATAAAGTAAAGGTCACGTTTTCCGGCGCCGACCTGACGCGGCCGGACGCGATCGAAGCGATGATGGCGGACGCGGCGAAGGCCTTCGGGGGCGTGGACATCCTCGTCAACAATGCGGGCACGCAGTTCGTCTCTCCCCTCGAGGATTTCCCGGTCGCCAAGTGGGACCTGATCATCGCCCTCAACCTGTCGAGCGCCTTCCATACGACACGGCTCGCCCTGCCTTACATGAAATCGAAGACATGGGGCCGGATCCTCAACATGGGATCGGCGCATGCGAAGGTCGCTTCCCCCTACAAGGCCGCCTATGTCGCGGCCAAGCACGGCTTGTCGGGCCTGACCAAGACCACCGCCCTTGAAGGCGCCGAACACGGCGTGCGCGCCAACCTGATCTGCCCGGGCTATGTCCACACGCCGTTGGTCGACGGGCAGATCGGCGACACCGCCAAGGCGCGTGGCATGACCCGTGACGAGGTGGTGAAGAACGTGATCCTGGCCGCCCAGCCCACCAAGGAATTCGTGACGGTCGAGCAGATTGCCGGGTTTGCCGCGTTCCTGTGCAGCCCGTCGGCAGATGCCATCAACGGCGCCGAACTGTCGATCGATGGCGGCTGGACCGCGCAGTAATGGCTTGATTGACGGTTTTGGCCGGCAACCCCATTATAAGACCGCGATGCTGAAGCGCACCCTGATCCTCTGCCTTGGCCTCTGGCTGATGGCCGCAAGTGCCCTGTCGGCGCATGCTGGCCCGTGCGACATGCCGGTAGAGGCGCCCGAGGCGGCGGCGGTGATGGATCATGCGCACTGCGACATGATGGCGGTACCTGACGACGCCGCGCCCGAATTGCCCGCCGCACCGGACAAGGCAACCGACTGTTGCTGCCCTGCGGTCCTGGCCGCCCTGCCGGCGCTCGATTCGCCCGTGCCCGCCGATTTTACCTTTGCGCGCCCCACCAGTTTCCCGCTGGATACGCGCGCCGCTTCGCGCACTGTGCTCCCGGAGCCCCGCCCACCGAAGGCCTGATCCGTTCACGGATCGGATCAACTTCGGAAAGAAGGACCGGCACCATGCCGCCCAGATACCTTGTTGCAGGGCTTGCCCTCGCAGCAGTTGCCGCGCCTGCCAGCGCCCGGCCCGTCTCCTATGCGGGCGGCTGGACACTGATGCAGGAGAATAACGGGATGTATTCATCCCTTCACGCCCACTACTCCCCGACGGCCACCGACTCCATCGGCCTCTACGTCGAGCAGAACTGGGACATGGACCAGACATTCACTGGCCTGCAATACAACCGGCTCGTGCGCCGATGGAATGCCCCGCAAAGCCAGGGCAACGTCTACTTCAAGCTCGGGGCCGGCGTGGCCGACCCGTTCGAGGGGGGAGATGCCGAGCTGGCAAGTTTTGCCGGTCTCGCGGCCGATTGGGAAACGCGCCGCCTGTTCGTCTCGTACGACGTGCGCGCGCGCGACTTCGGCCCGGACGAGAGCGTTTCGCACTCGGCCCGGATCGGGGCCGCGCCCTATGTGGCGGAGTTTGGCGACTTGCATACCTGGCTCATGCTGCAGGTCGACAATAATCCGGAGGCGGACGAACCCGTAACCCTGACACCGCTCGTGCGCCTGTTTCAGGGACCTTTCCTGCTTGAGGCCGGCTACACGCTTGAGGAGGAGGAATTCCTGCTCAATTGGGTGTGGCGCTTCTGATACATTGAACAAAAGGACAAGAGACATGAAACTGATCAAGACACTCATGGTCGCCGCCGCTGTCGCCGTCGCGGCGCCGGCCGCGCTTGCAACGCCTCCGGAGGCATCCGCAATGGAGGCTGGCGCGGGAGAAATCCTCGTCGCCAAGGTCAACGGCCTCGTCTGCGACTTCTGCGCCCAGTCGATCCGCAAGACCTTCGGCAAGGAAGATGCCGTCCAGAAGGTCTACGTGAACCTCGACAAGGGAGAAGTCCGCATCGACCTGAAACCCGGCAAGTCGATGGACGATGCGGCCATCGAAAAGCTGATCCGCAAGTCGGGCTATTCGCTCGTATCGATCGACAGGAATGCCGCGAAATGACGGATACGGATGAAATCAGGCCGCCCAGCACCCTGCCGGCCTTCCTGACGCTGTTCACTTCCACCGGCACACTGATCTGTTGCGCCTTGCCGGCGTTGCTCGTCAGTATCGGGGCCGGCGCCGTGATGGCCGGACTGATCGAGGCGGTGCCGCAGATCACCTGGCTCGGCAAGCACAAGGGTGTCGTTTTCGGGGTTGCGGGGCTTCTGCTCGCCGTGTCCGGCGCCTGGCAGTGGCGTGCGCGCAGCCTGCCCTGCCCGGCCGACAAGGCACAGGCCGACGCCTGCGCCCGTGCCCGGCGTATCAGCTGGATCGTCTGGGGACTGAGCGTTGCGCTCTACGCGGTCGGCTTCTTCTTCGCTTTCCTCGCGGCGAAGCTGTTCTACTGAAACGGTCTGCCCCTCAGCCAATCAGGCGAGGGGGCAGCCATTCACGCCGCCTTGAACGTCAAGGCCACACCATTATTGCAGTAACGCAGGCCCGTGGGCGCCGGGCCATCTTCGAACACATGCCCCTGGTGGCCGAGGCAGCGGGCGCAATGGTATTCGGTGCGGGCATAGAACAGCTTCTTGTCGATGCTGGTGCCAACCGCGCCCGGCAAGGTATCCGCAAAGCTTGGCCAGCCCGTGCCGCTGTTGAATTTGGCGTCGGACGAGAACAGCGGCAGGTCGCACCCGGCGCAGTGGAATGTGCCAGGGCGTTTCTCGTCGTTGAGCGGCGATGTGAAGGCACGCTCGGTGTCGGCCTTGCGCAGCACGGCGAAGGCGGCAGGCGACAGGCGGGTTCTCCACTCGTCTTCGGTAAGCTTGCGCCAGTCATCATCCGTGTACTGAGATGGACCGGCGGCAGCCGCCTTCGGTGCGCCGCCGGAACAGGCGACGAGGGCGGCCGTAGCGGCAGAAAACAGGAACAGGCGTCGGGAAAAAAGCGGGTTTGTCATGCCGCTTATACGCACGCACCGGCAGGATGGTTCAACTCAACTCGCCGTGATCGGCGCCCAAACCTATTCCGCCGCCCGCATGATCGCTTCCATGCGCTGGATCCACGCGATCCAGGCCGCGCGGCCCGTTTCGGTCAGGAAAACGCGGGTCTGGGGCTTCTTGCCGACGAAGCGCTTTTCCTGGCGGACATAACCGGCCTCCTCCAGCTTCTTCAGATGCGTGGAAAGGTTGCCATCCGTCGCGCCGACCTTGTCGCGCAACTCGCCGAAGATGGCCGGGCTGGCCGCCGACAGGTAGGCCATGACGCCAAGCCGGAGCCGGCCGTGGATGACATCGTCGATGTCATTGTGGTCGAAAGGATTGTCCTCGCTCACGCGCCGGCCCTCAGACGGTGGTTGCCGGTTCGCGGCGCAGCATCCAAACGCCGGGCGCAAATACCGCGAGGAAGGCTACGGCGGCGGCGACCAGCCAGACATATTCCGAACCGGACAGGAGACCTGCCGCGGCCGAGCCCGTGAGCGCGGCGAAGCCGGCGAAACGCAATGCCGACTGATCGGCAATCAGGCCGGTGACGAGCTGGCCGAGCCCGTAAAGGCCGATTACCATCGGCACAGACCAGTAAAAGCCCTCAATACCTTCGCCGAAGGCCAGAACCCGGCCGAAGACGCCGGCAAAGTAAGCGAACAGGGCGAAGCCCGCGCTCATCCACAAGACGGACTGCACCCGGTTGCCGGGCGACGAGGCGCCGGGCTTGGCCGGAAACAGCTTCTGCATGAGGAACTGGCCGGCGAGGCCCAGCGACGTGATGCCAACCCACCAGATCCAGAGCGTTTCCATACCGACGCCGGCGGCGCCGGTTGCGATCAGGTAATGGCCTAGGTAAGCGAACGTCATCAACCCGCCCCACCAGGCGAGGAACCGTCCGCCCAGCAGCGGCGCATTCTGTCCGGCTTCAGCAAGGTCACGCACATAGGCGAGGTCGCTTGAGAGGGTGTTGGCGTGGGTCATCGCTATCTCCTTAAAGCACTTTGAATTGCAAAGTAATTGAGATGAGCTGGATCGTCAAGCCTGTTGAAGCTCGCGAATTTGCAATTGCGAGAATACGTCAGACCTGAAATACAACTAGCGCTTGTATTTTATGGGGATGGCCATGCCAAACGCGAAACCAGTGCCCGACTGCGCGCCTCTGCCGAACGGCTTCGAGCTGACTGAGCTCAATCCGGATTTCCTGCGCGATCCGCATCCACTGCTCGACCGGGTGCGCCGCGAAGCACCGCACCACATCCATCGGCACGCCCACTTTCCGGAGGCGCCGAGCGGCCTCTACCTGACCCGGCTGGCCGACGTGCGGGCGATCTTCGCCGATCCGACCTACCAGCGCGACCCGCGCGCCACGCCTGCCGGCTCGCTCGCCCGCGTCTTCGCGCCGCCAGCCATGCTGGATCCGGAACCGCACGGCAACCTGCTCTACATGGACGGCGCAGAGCACCGGCGCGTGCGGGGCCTAGTATCCCGCGCCTTCACGCCCAAGGCCATCGCGGCCAAGCGGGCGGATATCGAGGCGATCGCGGCGCGGCTTCTGGAGCAGGCCGCGGCCAAACCGGACTTCGACGCGATTTCGGAATTTGCAGCGCCCTTCCCGATCTATGTGATTGGCGACATGCTCGGCTTTGCCCGTTCGGACATGCCGCAGTTCCGGGCCTGGTCCGAAGACCTGATCTTCGTGTTCAATCCGCTGCGTTCACCGGACGAAGACAGGCGCCAGATCGCGGCTTTTGCCGGCCTCGACGCTTATTTCGCCGAAGAGATCGCCCGCCGGCGCCGGCAGCCGCGCGCCGACCTCCTGACCGCCATCCTGCAAGCCGAAGGTGAGGACGGCGACCGGCTGAGCGATTCCGAAATCTCGTCCCTGCTGCTGCTCCTGCTGCTGGCCGGGAACCTCACCACAGCGGACGTGATCGGCAACGGCCTGCACGCGCTGATCACCCATCCGGAAGAATGGGCCGCGCTCGTGGCAGACCCGGACCTGGCCGTTCCGGCGACCGAGGAACTGCTGCGCTACGGCCCGCCGGTGTCGATTGCGGCGCGGTATGTGCCGGAGGACCGCGAGATCCTTGGCTGCCCCGTCCGGCATGGCGCCGCTGTGGTCGTGTCGCTGCTGGCGGCCAACCGGGATCCCGACGCATTCGAGGATCCACACGCTTTTCGTATCCGCAGGGGCCGGCGTGACCATGCCGCGTTCGGCGGCGGCGTGCATGCCTGTCTGGGCGCGCCGCTTGCCCGGCTCGAAATCGAAATTGCGCTTCGCCTGCTCGCCTCGCGCTATCCGCGCATGCGGCTCGCCGCGCCTGCGATTCGCGACCGGCCGACGATCGGGTTTGTCGGCTTTCGCGAGCTGCGCCTGACGCTGGCCTGACATCGGAACCAGATCCAGCTCTACCGCCCGCGCCGGCGCCGCTTGCGCGCGGCTGAAAAGCGCAGTATAATACGTAAATGTTCACTCACATTGAGCGCACTGCGACCACTGTCCTGCCTGCTGCCAGCCCGGTTGTGGCCGGCCTTGGCATTTGCGTGCCTGAAACCCTGCTCACGTCCTCGGACATCGACCGGCGCCTTGGCCGGCCGGACGGGTGGCTGGAGGCGGCGTGCGGCGTGGCGAGCCGGCCAGTCGCCGGCGCGGGCGAAACGCAGGAGCACCTCGGCGCAGCTGCCGCCCGGGCCGCGTTGCAGGATGCGGGGCTGAAACTCGCCGACATGGACCTTCTCCTGTTCGGGGCAGCCGTGGGCCGCCAACCGATCCCGGCGACGGCAGCGCTCGTGAAGCGCGAGCTTGGCGGCGCCGCGCTGACCTTCCCGGCCTATGACGTGAACGCCACCTGTCTCAGCGCGCTGGTCGCCCTCGACCTGGCGGCGCTGCAGATCGCATCGGGACGGGCGCGGCATGTTCTCGTGGTCACCTCGGAGATCGCCTCGCGCGCCCTGCCCTGGAACGATGCACCGGACACCGCTGGCCTCTTCGGTGACGGTGCAGCCGCTTTCGTCGTCAGCGCGGCGACCGGCGACGGCGCCGGTGCCCGTTTCGGCGGCTTCCACATGGAGACCTATGCCGAAGGCTATGACGCCTGCACATTGGCTGCCGGCGGGACCGGCATCGACTTCCATGCGGACCCGGACGCCTTCGCACGCAATGCCTACTTCCGCATGGACGGCAAGGCGCTCTACCGGATCACCGCGGCTGCCCTGCCCGGCTTTCTCGACCGGCTGCTGGCCAAGTCCGGCCTGACGCGCAAGGACATCGACCTCGTTGTGCCGCACCAGGCGAGCCCCCACGCCTTGACCCATATCATACGGCGCGGCGGCTTTGCCCAGGACAAGGTTTTCAACCGGGTACGGACGATCGGAAATCAGGTGGCCGCCTCAATCCCCGTTGCACTCGGCATGGCGCGGGGCGAAGGGCGGATTCGGCCGGGTATGCGCATCCTGCTTGTGGGCACCTCGGCCGGCGTGTCGCTGGCGGGCGCGCTGTTGGAGACCTAGGCGTGGGCACGGTGGCCATCACCGGCGCAACCGGATTCCTGGGCGGCGCACTCGCGCGGCAATTGCTGGCAGACGGCGCGGACGTACTGGCACTCGGCCGGGATGCCGAAAAGCTGCGCGCACTTGAGAAGCTCGGCGCCGCTACGGTTGCGCACGATCTGGCGCGCGGAGGCCCGACGCCTGCACGTTCTGTCGACGCAGTCGTGCATTGCGCCGCCTTGTCCTCGGCCTGGGCGCCGAAGACCGCTTTTTATGCCGCGAATGTGGACGGCACTCGCCACGCACTCGGATTTGCGCGCGCCGCCGGCGCCAGTAGGTTCGTGCACATCTCCACGCCCAGCCTGTACTTCCGCTTCCGCGACCAGCCGGGCGTGCGAGAGGATGCGCCCCTGCCTGCGCCGGTAAACGCGTACGCCGCAACCAAGCGTAAAGCCGAAGAACTGGCCCTGTCGGCAACCGATCTGGACGTCATCGTCCTGCGGCCGCGCGGGCTTTATGGCGCCGGCGACACCGCGTTGCTGCCGCGCCTCATCCGCGCCGCCGGGACCGGGGCCCTGCCTTTGATCCGGGGCGGTAAAGCCGAGACAGACCTGACGCACGTTGACGACGCGGTGAACGCGGTGCGCGCCGCGCTGGCTGCGCCGGCCGGCCTGCCGCGCCGCGTGTTCAACGTGTCGGGCGGGCAACCGCTGGCGGTGCGCCGCATCGTCGAAGCCGCCGCCACCCGGGCCGGCGTTCCTGTGCGTTGGCGAAGCATACCGGCTGCAGCAATGTTTGCCGCCGCCCGCACGCTCGAAGCCGCTGCGTGGCTGCATCCGCGCCGCCCCGAGCCGCGCGTCACCGCCTATGGCGCGGGCCTCTTCGCCTTTACCCAGACGCTGGATCTTACCGCCGCGCGAGAGACCCTCGGCTGGCGGCCGCGCGTGGCGTTCGAAGAAGGCCTCGCGCGCACGTTCGGGCGCGCCACATGATCAGTGACCTGACGTTTCCAAACAGCGCGACCGTCTCGGTGCCGGAGCGACTGGTGCTGAAGGGCGGCCGCTGGACCCGCATCTCCCTCGCCGTACGCTATGCACGTTTCACTCATGCGCAGGCGGGCGCCTGCCTGATCGATACCGGCTATTCCCGCCGTGTGACGAGCGGGCCGCGCTCCCTGCCTTTGACCCTGTATGCCGCTATCCTGAAGCCCAGGCTGACGGCCGATGCCTTGCCCGCCCGCGCCGAAGCGATCGGCGCTGTGCTGCTGACGCACCTGCACGGCGATCACGTATCCGCGCTGCGCGACTATCCCGGCGCACGTCTCATCGGCGATGCTGCGGCGGCCCGGCATTTTGCGAACGCCGGATGGTTTGGCCGAACCCGCCACGGCGTATTTGCCGAACTGCTGCCGGATGATTTTCATGCGCGCCTGACGCCGCTGGACGCGCTGCCGATGGTTGAGGCGCCGCTCGGCCTCGGCCCCGCGCGCGATGTATTCGGGGATGGCGCGGTCTTGGCGGTCCCCCTGCCCGGACACATGCGCGGCCATACGGGTTACCTCTTTGCGCGGCAGGACCCACCTGTGCTGTATGCCGGAGACGCCGACTGGCTCGCGCAAGCGATCCGCGAGCGTCGCTCGCCCGGCGCGCCCGCCCGGTGGATTCTCGACGATGCTGCGGCCAGCCGCGACACGGCCGCGCGCCTCAATGCGTTTGAACAGGCCGGCGGGCGCATCGTGCTGTGCCATGATCCGGAAACGCCCCCATGACGATGGCGCTCGCGCTTACGCTATCGGCTTTCTGGCGCACGAAAGCGCGCGCCGCCCGGCTGCGCACGCGGGCCGCATTGCTCGACTGGCAGTCCCGGAGGCTAGCGCAGTTCCTCGCGCGGGCGGCGCCGAAGGTCGGCGCCTACGCCAGCCTCACGGGGCAGCGGCTCGCGGACTTTCCCGTGATGGACAAGGCGGCGCTGATGGCCGCATTCGACCGCTACAATGTGCCGGCCATCACCGCAGATGAGGCTTGGCACGCTCTCACCGGCACGGGCCGCATAGGGCGATACAGTATCGGCGCGAGCACCGGCACCAGCGGCAATCGCGGCCTCTACGTAGTGAGCGACAGCGAGCGCTATCTCTGGCTAGGCACTCTGTTGGCGAAAGCGCTGCCGGACTTGTTGTCGAAACGATACCGGGTCGCCGTGATGCTGCCGCGAGGCAGCCGCCTCTACGACGCTGCAAATGAATCCGGGCGGCTCGCGCTGAAATTCTTTGACCTCTCGGACGGGCTGGAAGACCAGTTCCCGGCCGTTGCCGCCTTCCGGCCGAACGTACTCGTCGCGCCGCCGCACGCCCTGCGCGCGCTTGCGGAAGCCGACCTTGCGCTTTCGCCGGACCAGGTATTCTCGGGTGCTGAAGTGCTCGACCCGCCGGACCGCCGGCTGGTCGAGGCACGCTTCGGCGTGACCGTGCGCGAGATCTACATGGCGACCGAAGGCCTCTTCGGGGTCGCCTGCCCGCATGGCACCTTGCATCTCTGCGAAGATTGCACAGCCTTTGAGTGGGAGCCAACCGGCGGATTGGCGGCGCCGCTCGTCACGGATTTCACGCGGCGCACGCAGGTGATGATCCGTTACCGGATGAACGACCTGCTGCGCCTGTCCGACACGCCCTGCCCGTGCGGCTCGCCCCTGCAGCGCGTGGATGAAATTGTCGGCCGATGCGATGACACGTTCTCGCTCGCGACCACGAACGGCGCGCGGGTTCTCGTGACGCCGGATGTCATCCGCAACGCGATCGTCGGCACGGAACGGGCGGTTGACGATTTCCGCGTCTTCCAGACAGCACCGGACAGCGTGTCGCTGGTGCTGACGCCGGCCTGCGCGCCGCACTTGCCGGCAGCCGCGGCGAACCTCGCGGCAATCTTCGCGCAGCACGGGACAGCGCCGCGCATCACCTCGGCCATCGCGCCGCTGCCACCACCAAAGAGCGGCAAGCTGCGGCGGGTCGTCCGCGAGACTGGCGCCGCGTGACCCCCGGCGTGCACGTTCTTCCCGGCTGGTATCCGCTGATGCGGGCGGCCGCAATGCAGCGCGCGCCAATCGCGCGCATGCTCGCCGGCGATCCGCTGTCACTGTCGAGGCAGGACGGCGGCCGCATACACGCCGCGTGCGCGCTGACCGGCACCCCGCGGCCGGCGGCAGAGCGCGATGGATGGATATTCGCGCCCACAGGCGAGGACGCAGGCGATCTGCCAGCGTGTACACCGCTGATCGCCGGGCCGAGCCGGCAGCTCATACTTGATGGGACCGTCAGGGCGGGCCTCGGTGATGTGGGCGAGAACATTCTCGACACCACGCACACGAGCGTCGTGCATGAAGGATACCTTCGCCGTCCGGGCGCCCGCCGGGCCGTCACCGCGCGGGTGGCCAGTGGCGAGTCCTGGATTGCAGCAACCTATGCCCCAGGCGCGGCACCGAGCGGCTGGGGCGCCCGCCTTCTGGGCGCCAACCGCTACACGATCACAGATACCTTCCGTGCCCCCTCCATCGCGGAAGTCACGTATACGGATCAATCGCGCCGCGTCTTTTCGGCCCGCTTCTGGCTGACACCCATGTCGGCCGACCAGACCTATGTTGCCGCAACCCTTGCCGTGCCAGGCACAGGCACGCTGTCCCGCCTGAAGCTCGCAGCGCTGCGCGTCTTCTTCCTGCGCATCTTTGCCGAAGACCGGCGCATCCTCGAACTGATTGCAGTCAACCGTGCCGCGCACGCAGGCGCGCCGCTGACGTTCGCGCCGCAAGACATCCTTCGCCCCGGCATCAATGCCATCCTGATGGGTCGCGCGCCCCTGCCCGCGGCGCTCAGCGTTGCGCTGCAGGTCTGACGATGTCGAACTTCGGCCGCACACTGAATTTCACCTCCGCCAACGAGGACGGCGCCACCGAACTCGCTGCGCTGGACCTCGGCCCCGACGACCATGTGCTCTGCCTGACCGCGAGCGGCGCTCGGCCGCTCGACCTGTTGCTCGCAAACCCTGCCCGCATCACGTCGATCGACATCAACCCGGCCCAGAACGAGCTGCTGCGCTTGAAGATGGCGGCCTATCGCGTGCTGGATGACGACGCGCTTTACGCCTTCCTTGGCCTGTCGCCTTCGAGTCACCGTGCCGCCTTGTTCGCAGAGGTGTCGCGCGCCTTGCCGCCGGCCTCGCGCGCGTACTGGGGCGACCGGATGGGCGCCATCCGGTCCGGCATCTGGCATGCGGGGCGATGGGAGCGCGTATTGCGGCTCGGCGCCATCGGCAACCGCACCATGCGCGGCGCGGCCATCGACGCGTTGTTTGATGCCCCGACGCTCGAGGCGCAGGCCGCGATATGGCGCGGCCGGTTTGACGACGCGGTCTGGCACGGCGCGGTACGGCTCCTGTCCCGGCGCTGGTTCTGGACACGCATTGTCGGCGAACCGGGCGGCGCATTCCTGCCGCCGCCAGCGAAAAGCGAGGCGCGGCTGACAGACCTGTTCCGGCGCGCCTCGGCCAGTTTCTTCTTTCGGGACTCAGACTTCGCGACCCTGCTTTTTCGAGGCCGGCACACGGCCACGGGCGCCCTGCCCCTGCATCTCCGGCGACCGAATCTCGACACCGTGCGCACCCGGCTCGACCGGATCGTCATTGCCGACCAGGATCTCGCTTCCCTCGGCCCATCCGGTCTCGGGCCGTTCGATGCGTTCTCCCTCTCCGACTTCGGGTCCTATTGTGGACAGGCGGCTTACGACGCCTGCTGGGCAGGCGTCCTTGCATCAGCGGAGCCGGGCGCGCGCTATTGCGAACGCGTTTTCATGAACCCGGTCACACCCGGCCCGTCGATCGCCGCGCATCTCGCCCCCGATCACGCGCAAAGCGCCGCCCTCACCCGCAGCGACCGGGCGATCATCTATGACATCCGGTGCGGCACCCTCCTGCCCGGCACCTGAACAAGCCCGGCGCCTCGACTTCCCCCCGCGCTCCTTCTAGGCTGTCCGGGGTTGGGAGACTGGGGCGCTGAAGCTGAGCACATGACCGGCGATGCGAAGACCTACCGTGCATTCATAAGCTATTCCCAGCAGGACAAAGCCTGGGGCAAGCGCCTGCATGGCTGGCTCGAAGGCTACCGCATCCCGGCCGATGCCGACAGCAGCCTGCCTGCCGGTGCGCGGCTGGGCCGTTTCTTCCGCGATGACGAGGAGATGGCAGCCGCCGCCGATATCGCGGAAGTGGTCGAGCGGTCCATCGACGCGTCGGAGAGCATGATCGTCATCTGTTCACCGAGGTCGGCGAAGTCGCCCTGGGTCGTCGCCGAGATCGAGCGCTTTCGTCGCCGCCGCGCCGGCGGCAAGGTGTTCGCGTTCATCATCGACGGCGTTCCGAATTCCGGTGATCCGGAGACGGAGTGTTTTCCGGCCGCCTTCCGGCGGGCCTATAATCCCGACGACCCATTGGACCTGCCGATCGAGCCGCTTGGCCTTGACGTGCGCAAGGACGGCAAGGACCGCGCCGTCGCCCGGCTGGCGGCTGGCCTGCTGGACATCAGCTTCGACGAACTCTGGCAGCGCGACCGGCGCCGCGGCGAAGCCCGGCAGCGGCGCCTCGTGGCCGGCCTCGCCGGACTGGCGGGCGTCTTCGGCCTGCTCGCTGCGGCGGCCGTCACCCTCGGCCTTCAGGCGCGCCAGAACGAGCGCCTGGCGCATGACAACCTCGCCGGCTTCTTCGCCGAGCGCGCCTGGCAGAAGCTGGACGACGAAGACACACTCGCCGCCGCGCGCTATGCGCTGGCGGGCATGCAGCTCTCGGCCAAGCATGCCGAAAGCTACCGCGCCGCGCTCGGCGCCGTGATGTTCCAGGCCGGCGAGTCGCTCCCGCCCCTCCAGCACGGCGGCGCCGTCTACGGAGCCGCCTTCTCGCCCGAAGGCCGGCTCGCGCTGACCACCAGCGATGACGGACGCGCGCGGGTCTGGGACACGCAGACAGGCGCGCTGGTGCAAACGCTTGAAGGACATACGCAGAGGGTCAACAGCGGCGTGTTCTCGCCAGATGCACGCCGGGTCCTCACTGCAGGCCAGGATGGCACAGGGATCATCTGGAACCTTGACGATGCGGATGCGCCCATTGTCCTGTCGGGACATGTGCAGCCCTTGCTGACGGCGGCGTTCTCGCCGGACGGCGCGTTGGCAGTAACCGCCAGCCGGGACGGGACGGCCAGGGTGTGGGACGCCGCAGACGGCAAGCCGCTATTACAGCTGGCGGACATCGGCGTGCCGGTCTGGAAGGCTGTCTTCTCGCCCGATGGCGCGCGCGTGTTGACGGCGCAGGATGATGGCCTCGCGCAGGTCTGGCGCACATCAGACGGCGCCCTCATCCGTACACTGACCGGACATGGCGGCCCCGTCTACGATGCAGACTTCTCACCGGATGGCGAGCGGATCGTCACCGCCAGCTTTGACCATACCGCACGGATCTGGAATGCCGGAACAGGCCAGACCGCATGCACACTGAGCGGGCACACCGACACCGTGCTGAGCGCCGCCTTTTCGCCGGATGGCCGCGTCGTGGCGACCGCCAGCGGGGATGCGTCGGCCCGCCTCTGGGACGCGAGGACCTGCCGGTTCATAGCCGTGTTGTCCGGCCACAAGCGTACCGTCCGCGCTGTCCGGTTCTCGGACGATGGCGCACTGCTTCTGACCGTGAGCAATGATGCGACGGCAAGGATCTGGAACGCCAGGACAGGCGAACTCGCCCGCACGCTGCTCGGCCACGCGGACCGCATCCGCATGGGCGCATTCTCTCCCGATGGCCAATTGGTGATGACTGCCAGCGACGACGGAACTGCAAAGGTATGGCGCGCGCAGGGCCGGCTCGCCGCAACGCTCGCGGCCGCTGACGGCGCAGTGGCCTTCGCCGAGTTTTCGCGCGATGGCACGATGCTCGTGGCCGGCGGCGACGATGGAGTCGTGCAGGTCTGGGACGCGCGCGCGCCCGCACGCCTCGCGCGCCTCGATGGCCATGCCGGAAAGGTGTTCGGGGTGGCCTTCTCGCCGGACGGAGACCGGGTCGTCTCGGCCGGCGAAGATGGCATCGCAAAAGTCTGGGACTGGCGGCGGGGGACGGTCCTGCTCAAACTGTCCGGACACGGAGCGCCGGTGACGAGTGCGTCCTATTCGCGGACGGGCGACCGGATCGTCACCGCCAGCGAAGACCAGACCGCCCGTCTCTGGAACGCTG
Source organism: Acidobacteriota bacterium (assembly GCA_016712445.1). NCBI lineage: Bacteria > Pseudomonadati > Acidobacteriota > Acidobacteriota bacterium. The sequence continues at coordinate 1,083,145 of JADJRB010000001.1, forward strand.
CGAGCGGCGAACTCGAACTGACCCTGGAAGGCCATGCGGGCACGCTGCGGGGCGCCGAATTCTCGCCGGACGGCCGCCGCGTGGTCACCGCCAGTCACGACCGCACCGCCCGGATCTGGGACGCGGACACGGGCGCGCTCCTGCTGGAGCTTGCCGGCCATTCGGGCAGCGTCGGCGCCGCGGCCTGGTCGCTCGACGGCCGGCGCATCGTCACCGGCAGCGATGACGGCACGGCGCGGGTCTGGGACGCCAGCACCGGCCGCGTGCTCGTCACGCTTGAGGCGTTCAAGGGTAACGTGTCCGGCGCGCAATTCTCGCCGGACGGTACGCGCATCGCCACCGCCAACCTCGATCAGACCGCGAATATCTGGGACGCAGCCGACGGGCGGCTTCTCATCACCCTGCCGGGCTTCGGCGGTGATGTGCGCAGCGCCACGTTCTCGCCGGATGGCAGCCGTTTGGTGCTGGCCAGCAGCGATGGCACCTTGCGGATCTGGGATGTCGCGCGTCAGACGCAGGCCTGGGACCAGCTGGCCGCTGACGCCTGCACGCACCTCCTGAGCGCCTCAAGCCGGCGCTTTTCGGACCTCGAGATAGAGACCGACGCCTTGCTGGCCGCAGAGTGGCCGGTTTCCGCGCGCGATGTCTGCGCCGGCGTCGCTGCAACGGACTGAGCCTGCGCGTCAGTCGTCCGGCGTCGTACCCGGCTTGGTCGATCCGCCCGGATTGCTCTCGTCGGTCGTGCCCGGCGCCGCAAGCACCGCGCCGTCCGATGCACCGGCAGCCGGCGCGTCTGTCACGCCGGGGTCGGCCGCGTCGGCAACCGCCGGGGCTTCTTCCACGTCCGCCGCAGCTTCATCTGCAGCGGCCTCTTCGGGCGCCGCCAGGCCCGCTTCGTCTTCGGCTTGCGCGTCAAACGCTTCGTCAGTCTGCACGATTTCGGCCTCGGTCGCTTCGTCGCCTTGTGCCAAGGCCGGCGCGCCCGCGAAGCCGGCCAGCGCCAGCGCCGTTGATGCAGCAAGCAGCTTTCCTGCAATGTGTCGCATGTGCGTCCCTTCCCTCATGCATGGCCCGTCAGGATATCCCTTTCGATGCCTGCTGAACATTCCGAATTGCTGCCGCAGGTGCGAAGGAGCTACTCGAACCCGCACATGCCGTACTTCAGGCGCTCATCGATCATCTCGTAGCAGAGCGTGATCACGAAATGGTCCTGATCCGGCGAAGCACCGCGCACACGGTCTGAATAGAACGTGTCCGGCTTGACGCGGCCCTTGCAGCTGATCGCCTGTATCGTGGTCTTATGCGTGAGGTAGAAGTCCGCTTCGATGTCGAATTTCAGGTCTTCAGCGATGCCACTGTCGATCAGGAAACTGCGCGCGTCTTCCATGCCCCCGGTCGGCGCCGCATACACGATTTCGATCTCCCGCCCCCATTGGCCGCTATAATCCTTGAACACGTCCTCGATCTGCTGCGTAATCTGCTGGTAGTCCGCCTGGCAGTCGCGCTCAGGCGGCAGGGCTTCTCCGAATTCGGCGAACTGCTGCGGGTTGCTGCCATAGAGCAGGCAGAGGATATCCATCGCCCGGTATTCCGGCGGCGCATGCGGTTCGTTGCGGATGAGGCTGCTGTCGACCTGCAACCAGCCGGCGGCGGCGCTGATGATCTCCGCCACGCCGTCCGGATCGTCGGCGTCCGGCTGCAGCAGCACCATCGCGAACTGGTCGGCATAATCTTCCCGGTCGGAGCTGGACCATTCGGAGTTGCTGTTGAGGTCGGCGATCTGGCCCATCAGCATGTGGCCGGCCTCGTGATAGGCGAGAAAGCGCACGAAGCCGCGCACAAAGGTGTCCGTTGCCTCGTCGCGCACCTGGGCCTCGCCAGAGAACGGCGCCAGCGCTGCCAGCACAAGGGCAAGTCCGCCAATCGGCCATGAAGCCCGCATCTGCATCACGCTCCACCGCGCGCCCTCTCCCCACGAGAAAGCGGTCCGGACCCGGAGCGTAATCCTCCCCCGCCCGCCCCACAAGCGGCCAGACGCTGCAGACCCGAGGCTGGAATGGTGATCCCGGCGCGATTCGAACGCGCGGCCTACAGATTAGGAATCTGTCGCTCTATCCTGCTGAGCTACGGGATCGCCGGGCTCTCCTTTACGGGAAATTGCCGGGGATTTGAAGGCCGTGCGCGTCACGCGTGCTCAAGCGCCTGCCCCAGGTCGGCCACCAGGTCTTCCGGCGCTTCGATGCCCACCGAGAAGCGGACCAGGCCATCGGTGAACCCGATACGCGCCCGCACGTCCGCCGGAACAGCCGAATGCGTGGTCGATCCCGGATGGCACATCAGGCTTTCGGTGCCGCCGAGGCTGACCGCGAGCTTGATCAGGCGAAGGTTGTCGAGCAGCCGGAACGCCGCCTCCTTGCCGCCCTTGACATCGAACGAGAACGTCGCCCCGGCACCGAGGCATTGCTCGTCGAAAATCTTCTTCTGCGGATCGCCGTCCTTCAGGAGGCCGGGATACATGACCTTGGCGATCTTCGGGTGCGTATCGAGGTATTCGGCGCACACCCTTGCGTTCCGGAACGCCCGCTCCATGCGCAGCTGCACGGTTTCCAGCGACCGCGTGAGCAACCAGCAGGAATGCGCGTCCAGCATCGTGCCCAGATAGTTCCGCATACGGCGGATCTTGGTCATCATCTCCTCATTGCCGACTATGCCGCCGGCAATCAGGTCCGAATGCCCGCCAACATATTTGGTCAGCGAGTAGAGCGCGAGATCAGCGCCGTGCTTCAGCGGCTGGTGCCCGATCGGCCCCATCATCGTGTTGTCGCACATCAGGATCGGCCGGCGGCCGGTTTCTTTCTCCAGCACGTCGCACACGCGGGCGCAGGCAGCGATGTCGACGAGCGCGTTGGTCGGGTTGGCGGGCGACTCGGTGAAGATCACCGAGACCGGTCCGAACTGTTTCACGGCAGCGCGCGCCGCCGCGAGGATCTGCGCTTCGCTCGACCAGGCATCGAATTCTGCCGACCGCACGCCCCATCCCGGCAGGAAGGTGCGGATGAACACTTCGGAGGCGCCATACAGCGGGCTCGAATGCAGCACCGCGGTGCCCGGTTCGGCGCAGGCGAAAAGCGCCGTCGTGATCGCCGACATGCCGGACGAGAAAGACAGCGCCGCCTCGCCGTCATCATACAGCGTCAGCCGGTCTTCCAGCACTTCCATGTTGGGATTGTTGAAGCGCGTGTAGATCAGGTCCGCGTCTTCCGGATCACCCTCCTCATGGCGGCCGGCCAGCCTGCGAAACAGCGCTTCCCCGTCCCGCGCGGATTTGAATGCGAAGGTCGAGGTCATGAAGATCGGCGGCTTGATCGAGCCTTCCGACATGAAAGGATCGTAGCCGAACCCCATCATCATGGATTCCGGGCTCAGCGTGTGGCCACCGATTTCGCGCTTGCGATAGGATTTCTTGGGTTTCGACATGGGGTCCCTCCCGGGGGTTATCGTTGCGGAAGGCTTAGAGGGCGCCGCCCGCGTCTGGCAATCCCCGAGCGGAGACTCCGCTTGCCAGCGCGGAGGCGGACGGGTGATAGAGTCCGGCGGGGTTGGACGGGGAACACAGCGCGTGTCGCGAATACTGGCGCTCTTCATTTTGGCCATCGCCCTCGCCGCGTGCCAGGCCGCGAAAGACCCGCTGGACGAGCTGGCAGCCGGCGAGAAGGGCCGCGTCGTGCGGGTGCTCGACGGTGATGCGTTGGTGCTGGACACTGGCCAGAGCGTCCGTCTGGTCGGCATCGAAGCGCCCGCCGCACCCTACCGCGACCGTGAGGGCGAGGCCGGCTATGCCGATGCCAAGCGCCTGCTCGAAGACATGGTGCTCGGCCGCGAAGTGGAGCTGCGCTATGGCGGCCTCACCCGCGACCGGTATGACCGCGCGCTGGCGCACGTCGTCACCACGGACGCGCTAGGCCCCCGTCTTTGGCTCAACGCCGAAATGGTCCGCAAGGGCGGCGCGCGCGTGCGCGTCTATCCCGACACCGCCGCGGCCAATGCGCCGCTGCTCGCCTACGAAACCAAGGCGCGCGAAGATCGCCGGGGCCTTTGGGACGATGGCGTCTGGCCGATCCACGACGCAGCCGCCCTGCCCGAGGGCGCCGACCGTTTCCAGCTGGTCGAAGGCATCGCCGGCGACATGCAGAGTTCCGAGGAGCGTTTCGCCGTCTGCGAGGTCGCCCTGCAAGGCTCAACCCTGGTGCTGCAGATCGGCAAGTCCGCGGCCGAACTCTGCCAGCTGCCCGAAGGCACGCACCTGCGCGCCCGCGGTTTCCTGCGCGATGGCCGGCTGGAAATCACTCATCCGTTGAACCTCGAACGGCTCGACTGACGAGGGATCAGGCCTCGGGCAGCAGGCCCGACGCCGACGGGCTGCCGACCATCTGCTCAAGCGCCTTGCGCAGTTTCAGCAGCGCCTGATGCTCGATCTGCCGCACCCGCTCCTTCGACACACCCAGTTCCTCGCCGAGCGCTTCCAGCGTCATCGCCTCTTCCGCGAGGCGTCGCTTGCCGATGATGTGCATCTCGCGCGGCGTCAGGCATTGCAGCGCTTTCGCGACCCATTCACGCCGCCGGGCGCTGTCCTTGTGCGCCATCACCGCCTGTTCGGGCGTCGCCGACTCGTCGGCGATCAGATCCTGCCATTCGCCGTCGCCGTCGGCCACAAGCGGCGCGTTCAGCGACCGGTCCGGCCCGGAAAGACGCGACGCCATCGTCTCCACATCGCGCACCGGCACCCCGAGATGGGTCGCCACCCATTCGCGGTTCTCCGCCTTCATCAGCCCGTCGCCGGTATCCGCAATCTGGGCCCGCAGGCGGCGCAGGTTGAAGAACAGCGACTTCTGCGCCGCCGTCGTGCCGGTGCGCACAATCGACCAGTTGCGCAACACATAGTCCTGGATCGCCGAGCGGATCCACCAGCTGGCATAAGTCGAAAAGCGCACTTCCCTTTCCGGCTCGAACCGGGCCGCAGCCTGCATCAAACCGACATTGCCTTCCGAGACGAGGTCCGCCATCGGCAGCCCGTAGTGGCGGAACTTCGCGGCCATCGCGATCACGAGGCGCATGTAGGCCGTCGTCAACTCGTGCAGGGCAGCCTCGTCGTCCTGCTCTCGCCAGCGCCGCGCGAGGCGTGCTTCATGCTCAGGCGCCAGCATCGCCGCCTGCATGGCAGTGCGAACGAATTGGCGGTCAGCGGTATTCGAGGCGTCATAGGCACCGGCCATGTTGTCCTCCTGTCGGCAGTCCGAGCTGGCACTCTGGCAAGTCTTACGCACGCCGAACCGGATCGGATGCATGACGCCTTGATGTTTTGCGCGCGCGGACTAGCCGGTCCCAAGCCTTGACGATCCGGCGCGCAGGGGCCTATCTCGGCGACCCGGAACACAAACGGAACGCACCGCCGTGATGACGCCCGCCCCGCCCGACGAGCAACTGCCCCGCCGCGCCGCAGAAATCTGCCGCGGCACGCTGCGGCTGATGGGGCACCTTGGCTATTACGGTCTGACCGAGATGACGCTCGCCAACAATCGCCGCGCCGATATCGCCGCCATCGGGCCGGCCGGCGATATCTGGATGATCGAGATCAAGTCGAGCATCGCCGACTTCAAATCCGACAACAAATGGCGCGAATACATGGACTATTGCGACCGGCTGACCTTTGCGGTCGCCAGCGATTTCCCGCAGGAGCTGATCCCGCCTGAGGCCGGCCTGATCGTTGCCGATGCCTTCTACGGCGCGGTCATCCGCGAAGCGCCCGAGACCCGCCTGGTGGCGGCCCGGCGCAAGGCCGTCACGCTCCGGTTCGCCCGTCTGGCGGCGGCGCGGCTGACCAGCGTCAGCGATACGGGCTGGACGCCGGGCGATGACGGGCTTACCTCGCCGCTCTCATGAGCCTTGCTTACCCAATTGCCCGCAGCCTCGAAGAGGCGACCCGGCCCGGCACCCAGATCGCCCGGACTCGGAGCGAAGCGGCGCGCCTGTCGCCGGGCCTGGTTATTGCCGGCCTTGAAACCAGCTGGCTGCACCTGCCGGAAGCCGAAGCGCTGGCGCTGCTCGGCGCGCAGTCCGCCGATGGTCCCGCCGGCCACATCCAGCGCTACGAAGACACCTCAGGCCACGTCGTCGTGGCGGTGACCTGGTGGAAGCAGGTCGATCCCGCCGAAGCCGCCCAGCGACCCCCGGCCGCGCCGCGGCCAGCTGCCTCCGACCACACGGATGACCTCTATTTCCGTCAGGGGCGCACCCGCACCCGGCGCCGGAAGCCGCGCGACCCCAACCAGCTCGACCTCTTCACCGAGACGCCCGACGCCTAGCCTTCCCGGCTGCGGTACCGCCCCGGGCTGGTGCCCGTCCATCGCCGGAACGCGCGCGAGAAAGCCGACGGATCGGAAAAGCCCGTCAGGTAGGCCGTTTCATTCACCGAGACCTTGCGCCCGTCGAGATAATCCAGCGCCATGCGCCGGCGCAGGTCGTCAAGGATGATCTCGAACGCCTCCCCTTCCGCCTTCAGCCGCCGGTGCAGCGTCGACCGGCTGAAGCCCATCCGCCGCGCCACTTGTGTCATCGAGACCTCGCCCGTGTGCAGGACCGGGATCAGTGCCGCCTCGATCTGTCCACGGACGGATTTCGACTCCAGCAGCTGCGCAAGCAAGGCGTCCGCATGGGCGTTGTAGATCCCGAACACGTAGCGGTTTGCCCCATGGGTTGGCTCGTCCAGCCAGCTCTCTTCGATCCGCATCGCGTTCCAGTCGCTGCCGAAGCGCACCGGCACCGCGAAGAAGTCCCTGTAGGTCGCCGCATGCGGCGGCGCCGGGTGGGTGACATGGATTTCGAGCACGTACGGCGGCCGATCGGGAAAGGCGCGCGCCCGGTCCCACACGAACCGGGCCCAGGTCGATTCCGTCAGCTCGGGAAAGTCATTCGGATTGCGCCGCCGGTCCTCCAGCCAGACGCCGTCGCTCCGCCGGACGATGGCAAACCGGCTGGCAGTTTCGTGACCGTCGACTTCCACCACCAGCCGCGCGTACCGGTTTGTCTGTTCGAACGCCGCGCCCATCGATCCGGCACTGTAGGCAATCAGCCCGACGATCGACACTTCGTTGAACGGCGCCGCCGCGCCGAAATACAGGGCCAGCGCGGGCTCGTTGCACACGGTCTTCGCATGGCGCATCAACGCCTTGAACCGGTCAAAGGGAATGCGGGCGTCCGGCGACTCCAGAAGCGCCGGTGAAACACCGCAAGCTTCCAGCAGCGCCGCCGTCTCGGCGCCCCGCGCTTCTGCGAGTTGTAGGAAAGAGCGGACATATCCCGCTGAAACCGTAAGCTCCGACATATGCTCCGCCGTGATTGGCACCCAGGGTCAGGAAACTGCGACAGCCGATCATACCGGCCGAATATCGATAAACATATAGTGGCGCTCCCGATTGCTTCCTCCCGGCGCCGACATGACTGCACTTTCTTCCGCTCTCGATACGCCCCGCCCCGATCCGCGCCGCGCCCAGCGAATCCTGTCGGGCACCGGCATCGCCTGGTTCCTCTGCGCCGTCACCGGGCAAGCGATCTTTGCGGTATATATCGCGGTCTTCTATGGCGGGTCGGCCATTCAAGGAAACCTCGCGCGCTGGAACGATGTCCTCTTCAACGGGCTTCGTCCCGGCGACCTCGTGGGCAACACACTGCTCATGCTCCATTTGCCGCTCGCCCTCCTGATCACCGCCTCGGGACCCTTGCAGCTCGTGCCGGCAATTCGCCGCCGCCTGCCCGCCTTCCATCGCTGGAACGGCCGCTTCTACGTCGCCGTCGCGCTCCTCATCAGCTCAGGCGCCATCGCGCTCAACCTGCTGCGTCCGAATTTCGGCGGCTGGACGAACGCCGCGCTGCAATGCTTCAACGGCGCGGCCATCTTCACCTGCGCGCTGATGGCGCTGCGCACCGCGCGGGCCCGGAACTTTCCGTCGCATCGCCGCTGGGCCACCCGCCTCTTCCTGATGGCAAGCGGCGTCTGGTTCCTCCGGGTGATGATGATGGCTTGGGCAATACCGACCGGCGGCGCTGGCCTCGGCGACCAGCTGGACGGTCCGGCCGGGCGCGCCGCGATGCTCGCACAGACGGTCCTCCCGCTGGCCGTCTACCAGCTTTATCTTCTGGCCGAAACCAGTCGGACATCGCTGCCAAAGCATGCCATGTCCGCGCTGCTGGTCGTCCTTACCCTGATCATGGCGGGCGGCATCGCGGGCGCCAGCCTCGTCATGTGGCTGCCCCGGATCACCGCCTGACCCGCATCAGGCCGGCACAGGCACCGCGCCGCGATACACCGAGCGCGGCCGCACCAGTCGCCCTTCGGCGATCTGTTCACGCGCATGCGCCGTCCACCCCAGAACCCGGCCGCAGGCAAACACCGGTGTGAACGCCTCGCGCGGCAGGCCCAGCGCCTCTAGAAGGAGCGCGGTGTAGAACTCGACATTCGTCTCCAGCTTCCGCTGCGGATATTTCTTCGCGAGCCGTCCCAGCACCGCCCGCTCGATATGTTCGGCAAACCGGATGCGTCCGGACGTGCCCGGCAGGCGCGCGAGCGCCGCCTTCAGCGCATCGGCGCGCGGGTCGCGCACCCGGTAGACCCGGTGGCCAAACCCCATCAGGCGGTCTCCGCGCGCGAGCGCGCCGTCGATCCACGCTTCCGCATTCTCGGGCACACCGATGGCGTCGATCATGTCGAGCACCGGCCCCGGCGCGCCGCCGTGCAGCGGCCCCTTGAGGGCGGAAAGTCCCCCAACGACAGATGAGACAAGACCCGCCCGCGTGGATGCGACCACTCGCGCCGCAAAGGTGGACGCGTTGAGGCCATGATCGCACACCGTCACGAGATAGGCGTCCAGCGCCCGCGCCTCGGACTGGTCGGGCACCCGGCCCGTCAGCATCCGGAGGAAATCGGCGGAATGGGAAAGATCCGGATCGGGCGCAATCGGCGCCTCGCCGCGGGCGCGCCGGACGGCCGCCGCCGTGAACACCGGCCCAGCCGCCGCAAGGCGCAGCGCCGCCTCGAGGCTTTCATCATCCGGCAGCATCGCCCAGCCGACCCGCAGCGCGGCAATTACATCAAGCGCCTCCGGCAAGGCCTGCACATGCCGGAACACCTCCGCCCGCGCCGCGCCAAGCCTTGCGCCCAGAGTGCGCACATCCGGCAGATCATCGAAGAATTCCCGCCAGAGCAGGTGGGCGGCATCCTCATACGCCATCGACGCAGCCAGCAACTCGACCGGCCAGCCGCAGATCACCAGGCGCCCGTTCTGCCCATCCACATCCGACAGCACCGTTTCGGCGGCCACGACATTCTCAAGTCCGGAATCCATGCTCGGTCTCCTTTTCTGCCCGCAGATGTTGCGCTGGGACTGTTCAACGTCAATCTTGATCAATATAATCAATATATGCAGTGGATCGGACGCCGCGAAGCCCTCGAAGAACTGGGGATCAAACCCCAGACACTCTATGCCTATGTCAGCCGCGGGCTGATCGCCTCGCAGCCGGATACGGACGATCCGCGCGCCAGCCTGTATTCCGCCCCGGATATCGCCGCGCTCGTGGCCCGCCGGCGGAGCGGGCGGGGACGCAGCGCCATCGCCCGCGCCGCCATTTCCTGGGGCGAACCCGTGATGGAAACGGCGATTACCACAGTGCAGGGCGGCAAGCTGATCTATCGCGGCCGGGACGCCGTGCGTCTCGCCGCCGACGCGACGCTCGAAGAGGCCGCCTGCCTGCTCTGGCAATCGGGCGCCCTGCCCCCCGCCCGGGCCTCGCACGGCGTGCCGCCAGGTGAGTGCGGCAAGGCCCGCGCTCTTGCCTTCCTCGCCGCGCGCGCCGCCGCCGATCCGCCGAGTTTCGGGCGCGGCCCCGGCGCGCTCGCGCTGGAAGGCGGCGAACTGCTCTCCCAGTTCAGCGCAGCGATCACCGGCGCCGGCGGGCGCGGCTTCTTCCACCAACGTCTCGGCCGCTTCTGGTCCCTCGACCCCGCCGGCACAGACCTCGTCCGCCGCGCGCTCGTGCTCGTCGCCGACCATGAACTGAACCCGTCGACCTTTGCCGCGCGCGTTGCCGCCTCGACCGGCGCGCCCCTAGCCGCCTGCGCGCTGGCGGGCTGCGCCGCCCTCACCGGCCCGCTCCACGGCGAAGCCTCCGCCCGCGCCCTTGCCTACCTGCGTGCCGCCGTCGCGGATGGCCCGCCTGCCGCACTGGCGGCGCTGGCCGCGCGCGGCGAGCAGATCCCTGCGACCGGCCACACGCTCTATCCGGCCGGCGACCCGCGCGCCGCCGCCCTCCTGCGCTGGATGAAGCCATCGCTCGCGCTGAAACGCGCCGTGCGCGCCGCCGAAGAGGCGTCCGGCGAAGCCGCCAATATCGACATGCTCCTCGCAGCGCTCACCGTGCAACTGGACTTGCCGGACGACGCCGCCTTCCTGATCTTCGCGTCAGGCCGAATGGCGGGCTGGATCGCCCACGCGATGGAGCAGCGCGCCAGCGGCCGCGCCATTCGTCCGCGTGCGAACTATACGGGGCTCTAGATCCTCGCCTTCATCGCCTCGGCCACGGCCTCAGCCGTGATGCCGAAATGCTGGTAGAGCTTCTGGTAGGGCGCGCTGGCGCCGAAGCTGTCCATGCCGACAAATCCGCCGTCTTCGCCGATCCACCGGTCCCAGCCGAACCGCACACCCGCTTCGACCGCCACTTTCGGCAAGTCCTTGCCCAGCGTCGCCGCGCGGTAGGATGCATCCTGCTGGCCGAAGAGTTCCATCGACGGCATCGAGACAACGCGCACGCCGATGCCCTCCGCCGCCAGCAGCGCCTGCGCCTTCAGCGCGATCTCGACTTCCGAACCCGTTGCCACCAGCACGCCGCGCTCCTTGCCCTTGGCAGGCGAGAGGATATAGGCGCCCTTCGCACAGAGGTTTTCGTCCGTATGCGTCTTGCGGGCCGGCGCCACGTTCTGCCGCGTCAACGCCATCGTCGCCGGACCGTCCGCGCGCGCCAGCGCCAGTTCCCAGCACTCGGCGGTTTCCACACCGTCCGCCGGACGGAACACAACCATCTCCGGCATCGCGCGCAGGGAAGCCACATGCTCCACCGGCTGGTGCGTCGGGCCATCTTCGCCGAGGCCGATCGAATCGTGCGTCATCACATGGATCACGCGCAGGCCCATCAGCGCGCCAATCCGGATCGCCGCGCGGCTATAGTCCGCGAACACCAGGAAGGTGCCGGAATACGGAATGATGCCGCCATGCAGCGCCATGCCGTTCATCGCCGCCGCCATCGCATGCTCGCGTACGCCGTAATGGATATAGCGCCCGTCCCAGCTTTTCGGCGTCATCGGCGCCGTGACAGCCGTCTTGGTATTGTTCGAACCCGACAGGTCAGCCGAGCCGCCCACCATCTCCGGCACGAGGTGCGTGATCACTTCCAGCGCCTCGCCGCTCCACACCCGCGTCGCCTTCGAGGCGCCGCCCTCGACCACGGCCTTCTTGTGCTTGGCGACCGCCTTGCCGAGATTCTTCGGCAGCCGGCCCGCCATCGCCGCATTGAACTCGCCCTTGTGGGCACTCGCCGCGAGGCGCTTCTTCCACGCCTGATGCTCGTCGCGGCAGCGCTCGCCCGCTTTCGCCCAGGCCTTCTCGATCGCCTCCGGCACTTCGAACGGCTCATGCGGCCAATCCAGCGCCTTGCGGATTCCCGCAATCTCCTCGGCCCCGTAAGGTCCGCCATGTGCCTTGCCGGTGCCTGCCAGCTTCGGCGCGCCGAACCCGATGATGGTCTTCACCGCAAGGAAGACCGGCTTCTTCTGCTTGGTTGCCCATTTCAGGGCGTCGGCAACGTCTTTCTCGTCATGCCCGTCGACGCGGCGCGACACCCAGCCCGAAGCTTCAAACCGCGCGCACTGGTCGGTCGAATCCGACAGGTCGGTCGAGCCGTCGATGGTCACGGCATTGTCGTCGAACAGCACGATCAGCTTGTTCAGCTTCAGGTGCCCGGCCAGCGTGATGGCCTCCTGGCTGATGCCTTCCATGAGGCAGCCATCCCCCGCGACCACCCAGGTGCGGTGGTCGACCAGATCATCGCCAAACCGCGCATTCAGGTGGCGCTCGGCAATCGCCATGCCCACGGCCGTCGCGATGCCCTGCCCCAGCGGCCCGGTCGTCGTCTCGACGCCCGGCGTGATGAAGTTTTCCGGGTGCCCCGGCGTGCTCGCGCCCAGCTGGCGGAAATTGCGGATGTCGTTGCGGCTCACCGAGGCGTAGCCGGTCAGGTGAAGCAGCGAATAGATCAGCATCGAGCCGTGTCCGGCCGACAGCACGAACCGGTCGCGATCCGGCCAGGCGGGGTCTTTCGGATCAAACTTGAGGAACTTCCGGAAGAGCACCGTTGCGGCATCCGCCATGCCCAGCGGCAGCCCCACATGTCCCGATTTTGCGGCTTCGACGGCGTCCATCGACAGGGCTCGGACGGCGTTCGCCATCTCGCGATTCGTGACAGCCATTCTGCTGGTCTCCCGGTGTTTGCGTGGTTGGTGCTAGGCCAGACTCTCGCTGAACCGTCAAGGCGCTTGGCGCGCGCATCCATTCCAGTTAGTCCAGAAAGGCCATGTCAGAGCTCGATCCGGCCGCCCAACGCCTAGACACCGCCCTCAAGCGCCTCGAATCCGCGCTCGAGGCCCACCTCCTGCGTTCCGGCAACCCGGCCGCCCTGCGCGCCGAAATTGCCGCCCTGGTGACCGACCGGTCGAAGCTGGCCGACGACCTCGACCAATCCCTCGCACGCGAAAAAGAGCTTCAGGCACTCGCCGATGAGGCGAGTCTGGCCCTTGGCGCGGCCATCGAGGAAGTCCGCGCCGCACTCGGGAAGGACGAGTGACCGCATGGCCAAGGCCGACATCTCGATCCGCGGCAGGAGCTTCTCGATCGCCTGCGCCCCCGGACAGGAAAACCGGATCCAGCGCCTCGCCGAACAGCTTGACCAGAGGGTGCGCGAGATCGCGGGCGCCGTAGGCGATATCGGCGACGAACGCCTGCTCCTGATCACCGCGCTCGCCTTGCTGGACGAACTCGACAGCGCCCGCCGGGGGGTCTCCGCCCGCCCTGAAACGGATGCGCGTGCGGTTGAGATCCTGCTCGCGATGGCGGCCCGGGTCGAAGCGCTCGCCGATCGCCTCGAGAACGACAACTAACCCCCGGCGCGACCCCATGTTGCAGGGCCGCTGCGCCCGCACCGGACTATGTTATGATGGATTCCTGCCTGAAAGGCCGCGCGCCATGCAAAACCTCCTGACCATCGCCTTCTATCTCGCCCTCGCCGGCATCGTCGTCGTCCTCGGGTTCGGCCTGTTCAACCTGATCCGCACCGATGAGAACCAGGCAAGCCGCTCCAACAAGCTGATGCGCCTGCGCGTCATCTTCCAGGCGGTCGCCATCGGCCTGATCGTCCTGATCGGTTTCGCGGCCGGCGCCATCAAGATCGGCGGCTGAGGCGTGGTCCGGCTCGACAAGATCTACACTCGCACCGGCGACAAGGGCGAGACGCGCCTGTCCACCGGCGAGACTGTTGCCAAGTGGCACCCGCGTGTCGCGGCCTATGGCACGGTGGATGAACTGAATGCCGCCCTCGGCGTCGCGGTCCTGGACGCCTCAGGCGAGCTGCTGGCGCAGATCCGCCGCATCCAGAACGACCTGTTCGATCTAGGCGCCGACCTTGCGACGCCCGACCGTGGCCGCGTGCTCGAATGGACGCCGCTGCGCATCATCGAAACGCAGGTCACGCGGCTCGAGGAAGAGATCGACGCGATGAACGAGTCCATCCCGCCCCTCGACAGTTTCATCCTGCCCGGTGGCTCGCGCCTCGCTGCCCAGCTGCATGTCGCCCGCACTCTGTGCCGCCGCGCGGAGCGCCAGATGGCCGAGCTTGCGTCCCTGCCGGACGAACCGGTCGGCGCGCCCGCCCTCGCCTTCATCAACCGCCTGTCCGACTGGCTCTTCGTCGCCGGCCGCGCCGCCAACAACAACGGCGCAGACGACATCAAATGGGTGCCGGGCGCGAACCGCTGAACGCTTCCCTCAAAGCCCCTTCTCCCTGCGGGAGAAGGAGTTGCCACCCAGCCCCAAACGCAACGCTCCTAACCCCTCTCCCATTTATGGGAGAGGAGGGGCCCGCGCCCGAAGGGCGTGGGAGGTGAGGGCCTGCAAGGGTTCGGATAACTCCTACCCTCGCCGCGCGTCCCGTACTTCCGCCATCAACGCAAACAGCTCGATCACCGGCGTGACCTTCCCATCACCCCGATACTCCCGGTACAGACTGTCGACATTCACCGCGATCCGCTCCGCATCGCCCCAGATTGAGAAATCACCCAGCGCGATATCATGCGCCGCGTCGCGCACACTCAGCCCAGCCTCGAACCGCTTGCGCGCCTCGCGGTCCACATAGGCGAGGTAGTCCGCCACGCGCTGCACCCCCGCCTTGTCCGTGATCGGACCGTGCCCCGGCACGATCACATCCACATCCATGCCGATGATCTTCTCGCAGGCGCCGATCCAGTTGCGCACAGGCCCCGCCCACATCAGCGGCGTACCATCGATGAACAGGATATCGCCGGTATAGACGGCGCGGTCGCCCGGCACATGCACCAGTACGTCCCCGCCCGTATGTGCCGGCCCGACTTCGATCAGCCGCACCTCCTTGCCGCCAACCTTAAGCGACATCTCCCCGGAGAAGGTTCTCGTCGGCGTGCGCTCATCGACATTCTCGAAATCAAACGGCGCAAAAATGTCGGCGAAATAAGTGCCCGCCGGTCCAAGTTTCGAACCGGCCGCCTTGAACATCGCCAGCGTCGCGGGCGGCACCTCGGCCATCTCCTTCGCGCTTGCTTCGCTGGCAATGATCTCCGCCTGCGGACAACATCCGTTGCCATGGCAATGGTCGCCATTGGCGTGCGTGTTGACGATCGTGCCGATCTTTCCGGCGCCGATGCCGCTGGCATCTTCCATCGCCGCCAGCATATCGCGTGTCAGCGCCATGTCGAACAATGTGTCGACCAGCAGCGAAGCCTCGCCGTCGACGATCAGCCCGGCATTCGACCAGCCCCATCCGCCATCCGGCTGCAGCCAGGCATAAAGCCCGTTGCCGATATCCTTCAGCCCCTTGGTATATTCCCAGCGCGCCATCTTTTCCTCCCGGTCTTCTTTTGCCGCGAGCAGACCACGGACCCGCAGGCCCGGCAAGCGCCGCCTCAGAACCGGTCGAGCAGCCGGCGCAGGTATTCGCGCTCTTCCTCGTCTTCCGCTTCGTTGTACCGGCGGCGCAATTCGTCGAGGATGTCCTTCGCGCGCTGGCGTTCGGCCTCTTCGGGAATGTTGACGCCTTCGCCGTCATTGCCGGCGCCCATCAATGACCGGCCGAGCGGGTCTTCGCTCCCGCCCTGCTGGCCAAGCCGGTCTGCGCGCAGGCTGTCGAGCGCCGTCGCAAGCCCGCGCGACATCTCGGACATCATCTGCGTGGCGCGTTCCTGCTCGAGAATGGCGCGGCCTTCATTGCCGTTCTCCAGCGCCTGCTCGGCGCGGCGCTGCGCATCGCGGATCGCCGACAGCGCGTCGGGATCGATCTGCGCGCCGTTTCCGCCGCCTTCGCCCTCGCCTTCCCCGGCGCGGCGCGCAAATTCCTCCACCATCCGGCCAAGCTCGGCCTGGCGCTCCGCCAGCGTGCCGCCGTTCTCGCGGCCGCCGCCCTGATCGCCCTCGCGTGTCTCACCGTCCCGGCCGGCGCCGGTGCCATCCTCGCCCGGCGTCTCGCCGCGGCCCATGCCGCTGCCTTCCTGTTGCCCGCCGCCGCCTTCGTCAGCGCCTTCACCTTCCGGTGAACCGAACGGCGGCGGCGTGCCACCCTCGCCGGACGGCTGCTCCCCGCGCTGCTGGGCCAGCGTATCGTCATTCAGCTGGCGCTGCTCGCGCAGCATCTCTGACAGGCGCCGCATCGCGTCCGTCAGTTCCTGCTCTTCCGGCGGCACATCCGCCTGTTCGCCTTCACCCTGCTGGCCCGGCATGCCCTGTCCATCCTGGCCTTGCCCGCCTTGCTGGAACTCGAGATTCTCGAGCATGTTCGTGATGTCGGACAGCAATTGCCGCGCTTGTTCGGACGCGCCGGTATCCGTCAGGTCCTGCAGGGCGTTCAGCATGTCCTCGAAGTCCTGTCCGCCCAGCCCTTGCCCGCCGGCCTGCGCCTGCTGGTCCTCGGATGACGGCGGCGCGTCCATGCCGTTGGCAATTGCCTCGGCCATCTTGGCGGCGAGGTATTCGTTCGCGGCGTCGCGGAAAGCTTCCATCAGCCTGCGGATCTCTTCTTCCGACGCCCCGTCACGCAGCGCCCGCTCCAGCGCGGCCCGCGCCGCCTCCAGCCGCCGGGCCGCATCTGCCGCGCTGCCATATTCAAGCTTCAGCGCAATCGACCACAGCAGCGGATCCACCGCATCCGCCTCTGCCTTCGAGCTTGCCGCAATCAAAGCCTCCTCGGCCATCTTGAAACCGAGGAAGGCACCCAGGTCATCGAAGAAATACTCGCCCTTGTAGGTGATCGCGCCCAGCATCGCGGCGGCCTGGCGCACACCGTCGGGCGCGAGCCCGAGGCGCCCGGTCGCAGCAAGGTTCAGGGCGCCGTCCGTCAGTGACTGGCTGTTCTTGCTCACAGGCGCATAGGGGCGCGGCTCGCGCAGCACGGTCACCCGCGCCTCCTGCGCCGCCCGCGCCAGCGGATCGAGGAACAGTTTTTCCGGCAGGATGTAGGGCACGCTTTCGCTGCGCCCTTCCTGCCCGGCGCCGTCCAGCGCCACGAGTTGCAGGTCCACCGCGAGCCCGGCCCAGGGATGCCGCGTCAGGTCAAGTTCGACCGACGCATTCGCCTCCTTCGCGCCCGCCGCCCCCGGCATCGGCACCGGCACGCGTTCCTCGGCATCGGGCGCCGCCGGATGCGGCTCTCGCAGGCGGATGGCGAGCTCGATTCCGGCGATGCCGTAATCGTCCTGCGCTTTCCATGCAAACTTCACGCGGTCCTGCGCGCCCGGCTCCGGCAGGCCGACAAACTCGATCGCCGGCACCGCGTCCGGCAGAACCGTGAAGCTGTAGCGCGCCCGCTCGCCCCACCATTTGACGCTGATCCGCGTGTCGCCGTTGATCGTCGCCTTGGCTTCCCAGGCGCCGTCCGGCGTTGCGGCAAACTTCGCGTCCCGGTCCCGCGCGCCCTTCATCACGATCCGCGGCGCAGACGGCGCCTCCGTGCGCAGGGTCACCACCGAACCCTTCGGTACACGGACCTCCTCGCTCCCCGGCTTCAGGAAGATCGGCGGACGGCCCGTATGCTCCGGCGGCGTCACCCAGGCTTCGACAATCATCTTGTCGGCGCCGACCAGCGCCCCATAGTCCGGGAACAGCGCGCGCCAGATGCGCCCCGGCCCGTCGCCGCCCGCCAGCACCGCAAACGCAATCACTGCCACCGGCAGCAAGCCGCGCAGCAGGTAGGGATCGAGCGCTTTCCATTCGGCATTGAGCCGCGGCAGGCGCAGGTTTCGCAGCTCCGCCAGCAGCCGCGCCCGGTGCGCCTGCCACAAGCCCGCCGCCGCCGGCGACGGATGGGCAGGCCGGTCCTTCAGCGAGGTCAACGGCCTCAGCTCCGAGGGTGCTTCCAGCAACCGGGACGCTTCGGATTCGTCCGGGCGGTCATATTTCTGCAAGCCCCGCCAGGTGAGCACCGCGCCGGCAACAAGCAGGACCGGCGTGAGCAGCGCAGCGGTGATCTTGTCGAGCCGGTCGAAACCGCCCGCCAGCGCCGCGGCGAGGAATAGGCACACGAGCACGAAGACCGGCCAGAACGCCCGTCCCAGCGCGAGCAGCGTCAGCCGTCGGTGTGTCGCGGAAACCTTGTCCGCGATCTCGCTCAGGCCACTGTCGTAAGCCAAGCCGGCACCTGCTCCAACGCTACCAGTTCCTCGAAACTCGGCCGCCTGCGGACGATTGCATACTGGTCGCCGTCCACCAGAACTTCCGGCACCAGCGGACGCGCATTGTAGGCCGAGGAGAGCACGGCCCCGTAGGCGCCCGCCGACATGAACGCCAGCCGCTCGCCCGGGCTCACTTCAGGCAGGCTGCGTCCGGCCGCAAACTTGTCCGTCGACTCGCAGATCGGCCCGACCACATCATACGTCTTTGATGGATGGCCCGGCGCCGGCTCGCTCACAGGCACGATGTCATGGTGCGCCCCGTAGAGCGCCGGACGGATCAGGTCGTTCATCCCCGCATCGATGATGAGGAAGGTCCGGTCGGGCGCCTGCTTCTCGTAGAGCGCGGTGGTCAGCATCACGCCGGCATTGCCGGCAATCACCCGGCCCGGCTCCAGGATCACATCGAAGCCATGTCCGGCGGTCACTTCGGAAATCATCGCCGCGTAAGCGGAGGGCGGCGCCGGCGCGTCCCCTTCCTTGTACGGAATACCGAGCCCGCCGCCGACATCGATGCGGCGGATCGCGTGTCCCTGCGTACGCAGGCGCAGCGCAAGCGCCACCACCTTCTCGAACGCCGCTCGCATCGGGCCGAGGTCGCCGATCTGGCTGCCGATATGCACATCGACGCCCACCGCGCGGATGCCCGGCAATTGCCCGGCTTCGGCATAGAGCGCTTCGGCCTCGCCCCATGGCACACCAAACTTGTCACCGGACTTGCCGGTCGAAATGTTCGGATGGCCGCCGGCCGCCACATCCGGGTTCACCCGCAGCGCTATCGGCGCCTCGCGGCCGGTCTCGACCGCCACTTTCGAAAGCAGGCGCAGTTCCCCGGCGCTCTCGACATTGAACTGGTGGATGCCTTGCTCGAGCCCGAGCTTCATTTCCGCCGCCGTCTTGCCGACGCCGGAGAACACAATGCGCGAGGCCGGAATGCCGGCCTTGCGGGCCCGCAGCAATTCGCCGCCGCTGACCACATCCGCCCCGCAGCCTTCGCTCGCCAGCGTTGCCAGCACGGCGAGGTTGCCATTGGCCTTCACCGAATAGGCAACCAGCACACTCTGTCCACGGAAGGCATCGGCAATCACCCGCGCATGCCGGCGCAGCGTCGCGCTGGAATAGACATAGCACGGCGTGCCGACTTCCGCCGCGACCCTTTCGAGGTCCACACCTTCGCAATGGAGGCGCCCACCGGAATAGTTGAAATGGTGCATCCTGGCTCCGGGCGCCTAGTCTAGATCGCCAAGGCCGCCGTCATCGACGTCGCCGGCCGGTTTCGATTGCGGCACTTCTCCGCCCCAGTCATTCTCCGTCAGGCCTTCGGATGGATTGTCCGAGACGGAGACTGCAACATCCAGCGGGTCCGCTTCGGCGGCTTCGGCCGACAGCACGGTTGTCTCGGCGGGGGCGCCCGCCGTCTGGCATCCTGCCAGCGCCAATCCGGCCGCAAGCGCGAGGAAAAGCCGCCCGCGCATCAGGTATCCGGCCCGCCGAGCAGCTCGTCCTCGGTTTCCTCTTCGGGCGCCTGCGAAGGACGATCCGGCAGCGGCGGCAGGTTCTTGTTCTCAGCGTCCGGCAACGAGGCCGGGTCGACATTGTTGGGGTCGCCATACAGCGGCCCCGGACGTTTCAGGTCGCCCGTCAATCCGCAGGCCGAAGCGCCGCTCATCAGGACTACCGCAGCCGCGGCGCCAAGCATCCGTTTCATCGTCATCACTCCAGTCGAAGCCTCTGTGTCCACTGTGCCACCTGTTCCGCGACCCGAACAGGGCTTGTGCCGCCATAAGATGTCCGGGATGAGGCAGACGCCTCAACCGTCAGCACATTGAAGACATCTTTCGTGATGGCGGAATGCACCTTTTGCATCTCGCCGAGCGAAAGTTCCGCCAATTCAACGCCCTTGCCCTCGGCCAGCGCCACGATGCGGCCCGTCACATGGTGCGCGTCCCGGAACGGCAGGCCCAGTTCCCGCACCAGCCAGTCGGCGAGGTCGGTGGCGGTGGAATAGCCTTTTGCCGCCGCCGCGCGCATCACGTCCGGCCTGAACGTGATCGTGGCGATCATCCCGGTCATCGCCCGCACGCACAGATCAAACGTATCGAACGCCTCAAACGTGAGCCTTTTGTCATCCTGCAGGTCCTTGGCATAAGCCAGCGGCAACGCCTTCACGGCGCCTTGCAGCGATGAGAACAGGCCGGTGATCAGCGACGCCTTCGCCCGGATCAGCTCGGCTGCATCCGGATTGCGCTTCTGCGGCATGATCGAAGATCCCGTCGACCATTCATCCGGCAGGACAGCGAAGCCGAATTGCGGGCTCGTCCAGAGCACGATTTCCTCGGCAAGGCGCGACAGGTGCGTCGCCGCAATCGACAGGCTCGCGAGCGCTTCCAGCGCAAAATCGCGCGAGCCGACCGCGTCCAGCGAGTTCGCCATCGGCCGCGCAAAGCCGAGCGCTTCGGCCGTCATGTCCCGGTCGATCGGAAAGCCGGTCCCGGCAAGCGCCGCGGCACCGAGCGGGCTTTCATTCAGCCGGACGGCACAATCGAGCAGCCGCGTGCGGTCGCGTTCCAGCATTTCCACATAAGCCAGCAGATGATGGCCCAGCGTCACCGGCTGGGCCGTCTGCAAATGCGTAAAACCGGGCATGATGGACCCGGCATGTTCCCCTGCCCGGCGCACCAGCGCCCCCTGCAGCTCCGTCACAAGGTGGCTCGTCGCATCCAGCGCGCCGCGCGTCCACAACCGGAAGTCGGTCACCACCTGGTCATTGCGCGACCGCGCCGTGTGAAGCCGCCCGGCCGGCTCACCGATCAGCTCCTTGAGACGCGCCTCGACATTCATGTGGATGTCTTCCAGCTCGCGCCGGAAGGGAAATGTGCCATCCCTCATCTCTGCGACAACGGCGTCCAGCCCGGCCTGGATCGCTTCATTGTCGCCCGCCGTGAGGATGCCCATCTCGGCCAGCATGTCCGCATGGGCCCGGCTGCCGGCCACATCTTCCTCGGCCATCCGGCGGTCAACATCCAGCGAGGCGTTGATCTCGTTCATGATCGAGGAGGGTGTTGCGGCAAAACGGCCACCCCACATCGACTGGCCTTTACCTGAACTCATTGCCATATCCTTCGTGACTTTTCCGAACGGAGCCGAGCCCCGTATGATCCGCTATGCCTTTGCCGGCCTCTTCTTGGTCGCCCTCGCGGCCATTGTCTATGTGCTGATCAGCGCAGCCGGCGGCAAGCCGCCTGCCAACACGCTCGAACGGTACGCGACCGGCACGCTCGAAAAGCTCGACTTCGCCGGTGCCGGTACGCCCGTCCCCGAAGGCACATTCGACCTCGCCGACGGCACCGAAGCGGATCTCGCCAGCCTGAAAGGCAAGACCATACTCGTGAACTACTGGGCGACCTGGTGCGGCCCGTGCGAACGCGAAATGCCTTCGCTCGGTGCCCTCGAAGCGGCGCGCGGCGGCGACGCCTTCCAGATCGTCGCCATCAGCATCGATGCCGATGAAGACGTCGAGTATGCCAAGCGCCGCCTGGTCGAACTCGGCGCGGCCAACATCCCGTTCCGCCATGCGCCGCTCGACCGGGGCGACATCGTCTACGGCGCCAATGTTCAGGGTTTTCCGACCACCATCCTCTATGATCCGCAAGGCCGGGAAATCGCGCGCATGTCCGGCGAAACCGACTGGGCTGCGCCGGAAGCCGTGCAGTTCATCGACGCCGTCCTAAGGGACGCCGGCAAGCTCTGACTTCACCCGCGCCAGCTGCTCGGCCATGACCATTTCGGGCGCCGGAAGCGCGCCGTAGACCGGCCCCTTGTTCGGCCACATCAAGACCAGCACATCGAGCTCGGTCTTCAGTGATCCGAACGTTTCCGGATCTTGCGCAGCCGCAATGTCGCGCGCCGCGACCGCTAGTCCATAGGCCCCGCGATAGGCGGATTGATCTTCGATTTCGCCGGAGACGACCGCAGTTTCATACGACGCGGAAAGCGACTTCATCAGGAATTCGATCGTAGCCTTGGCATCGACGGCCGCGCCCTGCCGAAGTCCGCCGAGCATTTCGTCTGCTGCCGCTGCGGCCGTCTCGTCGTCAGGCGCCGCCATTGCCGCTTCCAGCTTCGCCGGGTCGAACCCGAGCGTGTCGAGGCCAGTCATCAACCCCGCGTCGGCCGAGCCGCCCGCAAGACCGATGATGCTCGCCTCATCCGAAGCCGCCTCATCACCGGCCTTTGCCAGCGCCCTAGCCGTCATCGCATGTGCATAGACAAGCGCCGCCCGTTGGCCTAGCGGCAAATCTGACGGCTCTGTCTCGCCCAGGACTTCGCGTTCCTGCGCGGCGGCCGAGGGTGGTGTGTAGGGTTCACCGCGGCGCGGCGCGTCATCGCACGCCGACAAGACGAGTCCGAGGCCAAGGCTCGCCGTGATCAGAAATTGCCGCATCGCCTGCCTCCTGCCGTCCCGGGATGAAGCTAACCGGCGACGCCCTGAAGGCAAGCCTTCAGCTGGAAGCTTCGCCGCACCAGTCCGGTTTCTTCTGTCGTCCATCATAGTCCCACGTCTGGTGCGTGCCACCTGAAACAAGTTGTGCGGCCACATCCCTGCCGTTGATTTCGAGGCTCACGACAAGCCTGTCGTAACGGTCTGCGCCAAATCTCTCGCTGACGCGCACTGTCTTGCCCCGCGTCAGTTCGAGCGCCGCCTCCTTCGCCTCGAATCCCAGCGCCCGCTCGCCTTCGCACTTGGCGCCGCCGCGTTGTTTCATCGAGCCGGTTTCCGGCGAATCGATGCCATGGAGCCGGAATTTCGTTCCGTCCGACAGCCGCCCTGAATCTCCATCCGACCAGTAAACCGTGAGCGCTTCGCCCTCTCCCGCAACGCTCGCGGCCGAAGCCGACTGGGAGGCGTAGTAGGCGCCGCCGGCTGCGATTGCCAGCAGCACGCCTGCGCCGGCGAGATAGTTCAACGGTGTACGGACCATGTCGGACTCCTGCAGCTCTGTTTGCAGAGCCAAGGAGCGCGCGGATGGTTACCGGACTCTTAAGAAATGCGGCTGCCTAGCGAGTCGGCACCGGATGATCACCGGAATAGTCGTAGAAGCCCTTGCCGGACTTCTTGCCCAGCCAGCCGGCCTCGACGAATTTCACCAGCAGCGGGCACGGGCGGTATTTGGTGTCGGCGAGACCATCATGCAGCACCTGCATGATCGAGAGGCAGGTATCGAGACCGATGAAATCCGCCAGCTGCAGCGGACCCATCGGATGGTTCGCGCCGAGGCGCATCGCGGTATCGATCGACTGCACGTTCCCGACGCCCTCATAGAGGGTGTAGATCGCCTCGTTGATCATCGGCATCAGCACGCGGTTGACGATGAAGGCCGGGTAGTCCTCGGCATTCGTCGTGGTCTTGCCGATCCGGTGAGCATAGGTAATCGCGGCATCGTAGGTCGTCTGATCGGTGTTCAGTCCACGGATCACTTCCACCAGCTTCATCAGCGGCACGGGGTTCATGAAATGCAGGCCGATGAAGCGCTCCGGCCGGTCCGTCACGGACGCCAGCCGGGTAATCGAGATCGAGGACGTGTTTGTCGCAAGGTAGGTGTGTGCCGGCACCACGTCGCAGATCGACCGGAAGATGGCTTCCTTCACGTCGCGCTTTTCGGTCGCCGCCTCGATCACGAGATCCGCCGCGGCCTGCGCCTTCATCTCGGTCGAAACCTTGACGCGCTTCAGCGCCGCCTTCATCGCGTCCACGGTAATGATGTCACGCGCCACTTGCCGGCCCATGTTGGCTTCGATGGTCGCCAGACCCTTTTCGAGGGCTGGCTGCGACACATCGGTGATCACTACATCGTATCCGGCGAGCGCTGAGACGTGGGCAATGCCGTTCCCCATCTGGCCCGCACCGATGACGCCGATCGTCCTGAATTCGGTCATGCAACGTTTCCTTGAACGCCTGTTGAATTGCGCCGTTATAGCGATTTGTGCATCGCAGCAAAGCTCAATCCGGCAGGGCCGCCAGATTGGCGGGGCGAAACAAAAAGCCCGGCGCCTGAAGCACCGGGCTTTCTGAATGGTTTTCCCGGCGCCTAAAGGGCGTTCGTCAGTTCCGGAACGGCGACGAAGAGGTCAGCCACGAGGCCGTAATCGGCGACCTGGAAGATCGGGGCTTCCTCGTCCTTGTTGATCGCGACGATGATCTTGGAATCCTTCATGCCGGCAAGGTGCTGGATGGCGCCCGATATACCGACGGCGATGTAGAGTTCCGGGGCGACGATCTTGCCGGTCTGGCCGACCTGGTAGTCGTTCGGCGCATAGCCCGCATCCACGGCGGCGCGCGAGGCGCCGACGGCCGCGCCGAGCTTGTCGGCGAGCGGAATGATCACTTCCTTGAACTTGTCGGACGAGCCGAGTGCACGGCCGCCCGAGACGACGCGCTTGGCGGCGGTGAGTTCCGGACGGTCCGACTTCACCATCTCTTCCGAGACGAACTCCGATTTGAACGGGCCGGACGGCGGCGCAACGTCTTCCACCGAAGCCGAACCGCCTTCGGCGGCGGCCGGGAACGCAGTGCCGCGCACGGTGATAACTTTCTTCGCGTCGGCCGATTTCACGGTCATGATGGCGTTGCCGGCATAAATCGGGCGAACGAAGGTCGAGGCATCGACGACTTCGACGATTTCCGAAAGCTGCATCACGTCGAGTTTCGCAGCGATGCGCGGGGCGATGTTCTTGCCCGTGGTGGTGGCGGCGATGAACACGGCGTCGTAGCCCGACATCAGCGGCACGACCAGTTCGGCCATCGCTTCAGCGGTCTGCTTGCGGAGGGTTTCGCCTTCCGCCTTCAGCACCTTGCGCACGCCCGAGATCTTTGCGGCGGCCGGGGCCACCGAGCCGGCATTCTCACCGGCAACCAGCACATCGACGTCGCCGCCGAATTTCGAGGCGGCGGTGACGACCTTGTGGGTCGCATCCGTCAGCGCGCCATGGTGATGTTCTGCGATTACGAGGACAGCCATTACACAGCTCCTGCAGCTTTGAGTTTCGCGACCAGGGTCGCCACGTCTTCAACCTTCACGCCGCCCGAACGGGCCGCAGGTTCGGTCACTTTCACCACCGTCAGGCGCGGCGTGATGTCGACGCCGTAATCGTCAGGCGATTTCTCGACGATCTCTTTCTTCTTCGCCTTCATGATGTTCGGCAGCGAGGCATAGCGCGGCTCGTTGAGGCGCAGGTCGACCGTCACGACCGCCGGCAGGGCGAGCTTCACGGTCTGCAGGCCGCCGTCGACTTCGCGGGTGACTTTCAGCGCGTCGCCGTCTTTCTCGATCTTGTAGGCGAAGGTGCCTTGCGGCCAGTCCAGCAGGGCCGCCAGCATCTGGCCGGTCTGGTTGGAATCGTCGTCGATTGCCTGTTTGCCGGTGAGGACCAGGTCAGGCTTTTCATCCGCGACGACCTTGGCCAGCAGTTTCGCCACGGCGAGCGGCTCGACGGTCACGTCGGTCTTGATCAGGATGCCGCGATCCGCGCCCATGGCGAGGGCGGTACGGATGGTTTCCTGCGCCTGTTGCGGGCCGATCGAGACAACCACGATCTCGGTGGCGACACCGGCTTCCTTGAGGCGCACGGCCTCTTCGACCGAAATCTCGTCGAAGGGGTTCATCGACATCTTGACGTTGGCGAGATCGACGCCGGTCTGGTCCGGCTTCACGCGGACCTTCACGTTGTAATCGATGACGCGCTTGACGGGCACGAGAACCTTCATGCGGGCGCTCCCAGTTGGTTTTTGGTTGTGGAACTCGAAAAGTGCGCCGTCCCTACCGTTGCGGCGCCCCGGGCGCAAGGCTTGACGCTTACGTCAGGGTCAATTTGGCGCGCTCGCTGGAAAGGTCTTTCAAGTCCGGCGGCGGGGGGCCTGTCAAAACCCGGCCCCTTGGTGTAGACGCACGTGTCCGAACCCGCCGCCCCCTTGCGGCCTGAAGCCCGGAAAGGAGACCGCCATGCCCCTGCTCCGTCTCCAATCCCAGCTTCAAGGTTCACATGAACATTATTTCTCGACTGGCGCGCTGCGCCGGACGGGTTTGGCGCTTTCCCGCCTCTAAAAGCGTCGACACAGACTTGGCTCGTTCGAAACGGCGCGCGCGCGTGCATCTGCGCGGGCGTTTGCCCGCACACCTGATGAAGGATATCGGCGTGGACGACGGCTGAGACCATTCAGGACGAGTCCGGGATTGCCGGCCCGCGCAGAACCGCGCTGAGCGTATCCAACAACGAAGAGAAAGCCGGGTGCACGCGCGGGTATACCTGCTTTGGCAGCGGCCGCGCCCGCAGCGGCGCGCGGCCGGACTGGACCCGGCGCGCGAGGCGGCGGGCGAGGCGTTCGCGTTCGCGGTAGACGCGGGCGAGCGCGGACAGCCGGTCGAGGAAACGCGCGCGGTCAAACGCCGGCGTGTCCGGGACGTGCGCCGGATTCTTCGGCTGGCGGCGGCGGACCTGCGCCGTCTCGATGAGGCGAAAGGCGAGGCGCGGGCGCAGGCGCAGGCCGGGACCGGGCGGCGCGCGGGGCGCGCTGCCGTCCGTATCCGGATGGATCGGCGCAAGGGGCACGGCGCGGGCCATCAGGTGGATGAGGCGCCGCAGGAGGGAGGCGAACACGGCGAGCCCGTCCCAGGCATGACGGCGGCGGGCCCTGTTCCAGATTTTCGTCTCATCCTTCGCATAGGTTTTCAGCACGGTGTGCGTGACCACAGCGCAGCGGCAGAGTTCGTGGAGCGGAGGAAGGGCAATCATCGACGGGAGTTTAAGCCGGTGCGGCGCCTGCCGGATTCAAACCGCTGAAATAATTCAGGGCCGGGCCGGATGGGCGGCGGAATGGGGAATTTGCGGGCAACGGGGGCGGCGGCGGGGTTGCGCAAGTGCGTTCTTCTGCAACGAAATCTGAGTGCCTCCAGTCCCCACCCTAACCCTCCCCACAAGGGGGAGGGGACCGCTCAGCCTTTGGGGAGAGCTCACCCATAGGCCGCATGCAACAGATCCCCTCCCCCTTGTGGGGAGGGTTAGGGTGGGGGGCCTGAAGGCAATACTCGCGCCTATTCCGGCGCTTCGCCGTTCTCGCCGAGCACGATGCCGGCGAGGTAGAGCGAGCCGCAGATCAGGATACGGTCTGCGCCGCTGGCCGCGGCGGCGGACATGGCACCGGCGAGGCTGTCGCACGCCTTCGCGTCGAGACCCGCCGTGTGGGCAGCGTCGACGAGACGGATCGGTTCGGCGCCCAGATGGCCGGGCGCATTGGGAATCGTGAACACCGGCGGCTTCAGGTAGCGGAACGGCATGAAGAAGCCGACCGAATCCTTGCTCGCGAGCATGGCGGTCACCAGCGCGGTCTTGCCGCCGAGCTGTTTCAGGTGGCGGGCGATGGCGCGCGCGGCGTGCGGATTGTGGCCGCCGTCGAGCCAGACTTCCCGGCCCTCTGCCATCGCGGTGACGGGGCCGGGTTTCAGGCGCTGCATGCGGGCCGGCCATGTGGCGCTGCGCGCGCCGCGGAAGATGGCCGCCTGGTCGATGCGGGTGGAATTGCCGAACAGCTGCATCGCCATCGCGGCGAGCGCGGCGTTGGAGCGCTGATGCTCTCCGATGAGGGCGAGATCGGCCGGCATCGCGTCCACGAAGTGCGTTTTCAGCCGGTAGAGCGGCGCCTTTTCGGCCGCCGCTTTCTTCGC
Organism: Acidobacteriota bacterium; assembly: GCA_016712445.1. Lineage (NCBI taxonomy): Bacteria > Pseudomonadati > Acidobacteriota > Acidobacteriota bacterium. Next base: position 1,110,928 of record JADJRB010000001.1, read on the forward strand.
GATCACATCGTCGCAGACCTTGCGCTGGATCGCCGTCAGCACCGGCCGGCCAGGCTTGATGATGCCGGCCTTTTCGCCCGCGATCGCGCGCAGGTCGGAGCCGAGGAACGCCTTGTGGTCGAAGTCGACCGGGGTGATGACGGAGAGGGCGGGCGCGTCGATGACGTTGGTGGCATCGAACCGCCCGCCGAGGCCGACTTCGAGGATCAGCACATCGGCCGGCACTTCGGAGAAGGCGAGGATTGCGGCTGCCGTCGTCGCCTCGAAATGGGTGATCTCGCCGTCGCCGATGGCCTCGAACGTGCGGTCGAGCCAGCCGATCAGGCGGTCGTCATCGACCAGCCTTCCGGCCAGGCGGATGCGTTCGTTGAAGCGCACGAGATGCGGCGAGGTAAACACGTGTACGGACAATCCGGCCTCTTCGGCCATCGCCCGCATGAAGGCGCAGGTGGAGCCCTTGCCGTTGGTGCCGGCGACATGGATGACCGGCGGGAGGCGGTCCTGCGGACGGCCCAGCCGTTCGAGCGCGCGCAGGATGCGCCCGAGCGACAGCTCGATGACATCAGGATAAAGACCCTCGAACCGCTTCAGCGAGGCGTCGAGCGCCGGGCTGTTACCGGTCAATCAGCGGCGCCCTTCGGCTGGGGCAGCTTTTCGGCATGCGTCTTCGGCGGGGTGAGCGTGACGTTCGAGCGGTCTTCGCGGCGGCGCGCGAGCGGCAGGAGGTGGGCCAGCACACGCGACAGGGTCGCTTTCAGTTTCCTCCGGTCACAGACGATATCCACCTGCCCCTTCTCGCGCAGGAATTCCGAGCGCTGGAAGCCCTTCGGCAGGCTTTCGCGGATCGTCTGTTCGATCACGCGTGGGCCCGAGAAGGCGATCATCGCGCCGGGCTCGGCGATATGCACGTCGCCGAGCATCGCATAGGAGGCCGAGACGCCGCCCGAGGTCGGATCGGTCAGCACCACCACATAGGGCAGCTTCGCATCGGCGAGGTCGTTGATGGCGAGCGTGGTGCGCGGCATCTGCATCAGGCTGAGCGTGCCTTCCTGCATGCGGGCGCCGCCGGATGCGGTGCAGACGACGAAAGCCGACTTGCGCGCGAGCGCGAGCTGGGCGGCCGTGATGAAACCTTCCCCGGCGGCCATGCCGAGCGAGCCGCCCATGAAATCGAAATCCTGCACCAGCACGACCGCCGGCACGCCGCCGATCTTGCCGTAGGCGGCGACCATGCAGTCTTCCTGCAGGAGCGGGGCGCCGCCCTCTTCGGTCTCCTTCAGGTCACGGTTGGCCACCTTGGCCTTCGCGGCCTTGAGGCGCGCGGGGTAGGGCTTGTCATCCTTGAACTTCAGCGGGTCCATCGGCACGGGCGGCAGCGACACCGGCTCCCAGCGCTCGTCGTCGAACAGGAGGCGGAAGCGGACGCGGGGCGAGATGCGCAGGTGCGCCCCGGCCGGCGTGACGTTCCAGGTCGCCTCAAGGTCGCTCTTGTAGATCAGCTCGCCGGAGACAGGACACTTCACCCAGAGGTCATCCGGGGTGTCCTTCTTCTGCATCATCGTCTTCAGGCCCGGCGGGGTGACCTTGTTGATCCAGTTCATAAGACAGGGACTCCTGAAATCAGAGGGCGGTCAGGCCTTGGGGACAGATTCAATGGCTGCCCGGAGCTCGCGCGCCAGCGCGCCCATCGCGGGAGCTGCTGCGCCGTGCTGGCCGGTTGCCTGTGCATCGCCCGCCTTTTCCACAAAAGCCGATCCAACGACCACCCCGTCGGCGATTTTAGCCATTTCGGCGGCTTGTGCACCATTTTTTACACCGAAGCCGACACAAACCGGCAGGCCCGAGACCCTTTTGACCATCGCGACCCGGCCTGCAATCGCGGCAGGATCGGCGCTTCCGGCCCCTGTGACGCCCGTTACGGCGACGAAATAGATGAAGCCGGAGGCCCCTTCGGCGACCTTGGCGGCCCTCGATTCGTCGGTTGTGGGCGTCGCGAGGCGGATCACGGACAGGTCATGGCGGACGTAAAGAGCGCGCAGGACGCCGTCTTCCTCGGGGGGAAGGTCAACCAGGATCGTGCCATCGATGCCCGCTTCGGCCGCTTTCGCGGCGAAGGTCTCGTAGCCGAGCGCATGGACGGGGTTGGCGTAGCCCATGAGGATCAACGGGGTCGTCTGGTCTTCGTTCCGGAAGCGGGCGGCGAGAGCGAGCACATCGGTCAATGTCGTGCCATTGGCGAGGGCGCGCAGGCCCGCCTTCTGGATCGCAGCGCCATCCGCCATCGGGTCGGTGAAGGGCGCGCCGAGTTCAATGATGTCCGCACCGCCATCGCGCAGGGCGCAGAGGGCGTCGTAGCTCGCTTCGAGGTCCGGGTCGCCGGCCATCAGGTAGGTCACAAGGGCGGCGCGCCCTTCGGCCTTTGCTTTCGCAAACGCCGCCTCGATCCGTGTGCGTCCCATCAGGCTTCCGTGTTCTCGGCAGCCCAGGCGCCATAGGCTTCGCTGACATGGCTGAGCGGCATGGCGACGATGGCCGGCACGTCATAGGGATGGTGCTCGCGCGCCAGCTTTTCGAGCTTCGACCAGTTCGCCTCGGGCGCCTTCAGCCAGAGGATGAACTCGAACGACTGCTCGATCACGCCTTTCCAGCGATACGAGGACGTGACCGGGCCCTCGAGGTTCGCGCAGGCGGCCACCCGGCCTTCAAGCGCTGCATCGGCGATGTCTTCTGCGACGCGCCGCGACGGACAGGCAATCCGCACAAGGATGAGTTTGGTCATGGCTTCAGCGCCTCCGGATCGCATTTGCCGAGCTTGAAGGCCGCCATCGGCACGACGGAGGCCGACCGGCTTTCATAGGGAACACCCACAGCGGCCAGCGAGTCCCAGCCGTAACATTCCATGCCGTCATCGCCGCCAACCGGCGAATGCGCCTGGCCGCAGATGCCTGTCTCGGTCCATTCGGCATCACGCAGCAGCGCTGTGCGCCCATCTGCAAAACAGATCGCCATCGACTGCGCGACGAGCGGGATGGCGTCGCCGTCCTTCGCCGCCTGGAAATTCTCGCGCGTGACCGGCACGTAGGCATACCGCGTCGTCGGCACGCAGCCGGCGAGCGCCGCCAGAGGCAGGAGGCCGAGCAGCGGCTTCACATCTCCACTCCCAGCGCCTTGGCGACGGAGAACACGTCCTTGTCGCCGCGGCCGCACATGTTGAGGATCATCAGGCCCTTCGGACCAAGATCCTTCGCCACTTCACCGACGCGGGCGAGCGCGTGCGCAGGCTCCAGCGCCGGAATGATGCCCTCAAGCCGCGTGCACAGCTGGAAGGCGGCGAGCGCCTCATCATCCGTACACGACAGGTATTCGGCGCGGCCCATGTCGCGCAGGAAGGCATGTTCCGGCCCGATGCCTGGATAGTCGAGGCCTGCCGAAATCGAGTGGGCATCGATGATCTGGCCGTCATCGGTCTGCAGCAGGTAGGTGCGGTTGCCGTGCAGGATGCCCGGCTTGCCGCCATTCAGCGCGGCGGCGTGCTGGCCGGTCTCGATGCCGTGGCCTGCGGCCTCGACCCCGATCAGGCGCACGTCTTCATCAGCGATGAAGGGATGGAAGAGGCCGATGGCGTTCGAGCCGCCGCCGATGCAGGCCATCACGGCGTCCGGCAGGCGCCCTTCCCGCTCGAGGATCTGGGCGCGCGCCTCGATACCGATCACGGACTGGAAGTCGCGCACGATCTCGGGATAGGGATGCGGGCCGGCAGCGGTGCCGATGCAGTAGAACGTCGTCTCGACATTCGTCACCCAGTCACGCAGCGCCTCGTTCATCGCATCCTTCAGCGTGCCGGTGCCGGAGGAGACGGGAATGATCTTCGCGCCCAGCAGGCGCATGCGGAAGACGTTGGGCTTCTGGCGCTCGACATCCGTCTCGCCCATGAAGACGACGCATTCCAGGCCAAAGCGCGCGCAGATCGTCGCCGTCGCCACGCCATGCTGGCCGGCGCCGGTTTCCGCGATGATCCGCTTCTTGCCCATCCGGCGCGCGAGCAGCACCTGGCCGAGGCAATTGTTGATCTTGTGGGCGCCGGTGTGATTGAGCTCGTCGCGCTTGAAGTAGATCTTCGCGCCGCCGAAATGCTCTGTCAGGCGCTCGGCGAAATACAGCGGCGACGGGCGGCCGACATAATGCGTCCACAGGTCCTGCATCTCGGCGGCAAAGGCCGGGTCCTGCTTCGCCTTGCGGTATTCCGCTTCCAGCTCCAGCACGAGGGGCATCAGCGTCTCGGCGACATAGCGTCCGCCGAATTCGCCGAACCGGCCGTTTGCATCCGGCCATTTGTCCCAGGTATTGCGCAGGTCCATCGTGAAATCAGTGCCCTTTGGCCGCGCGCAGGAAGGCGCGGACCAGTTCCTTGTCCTTTAGCCCTCGCACCCGCTCGACGCCAGAGGACACATCCACCGCCTCGGCGCCGGTTCGGGCAATCGCTTCGCGGACGGTCTCGGGCGTCAGGCCGCCGGCCAGAAGCCAGGGTTTCGGGGCGGCCCAGCCGTCCAGCAGGTGCCAGTCGAACGCCGTGCCATGACCGCCGGCCCCGGCGGCGCCGGCCGGTGCGCCGGCATCGATCAGCAGCCGGTCGGCCGCCTCGAATGTTGCAGCCTGCATGAGGTCTGCCGGGCCGCTGACCCCGATGGCCTTCCAGACCTGCGCCCCGGTCATCGCCTTGACTTCGGCGACCCGCTCGGGCGTCTCGGCGCCGTGCAGCTGGATCACAGGGAAGCCCAAGGCCGCGATTTCCATCACCTGCGCCACTTCCGGGTCAGCCAACAGCGCCACCGGCACGGCATTGCCCACCGACCGGAGCAGGGCAGGCGCCGCTTCGGGTGTCACGTAGCGCGGACTGCGTGCAATGAAATTGAGGCCGATCCAGTCCGCCCCCTCCCCGGCCGCAAACGCAACCAGGTCCGGATCGGTGAGCCCGCAAATCTTTACCATCGCCATGCCCGCCCCCTAACCGAAGCGGGCGGCGGACGGAAGAGGCTGCTTGCCCCAATTTCGGGGCAGGCCTACCCTGCGCGTTAACCCTGCCAGCCTAAAAGGCAGCCTGCACACGGGCCGGGCATGCCGCTTGCAAGCCGCCGCGAGGCGCCGGAGTACCTGTCACTTGCTACACACCCATCCCAATCCGTTCATGCCGCCGCGCGTCATTCCGGTGAACGTGTACGAGGAAGCGCGCCGTGCGCCGCTGTGGGAGCAGGCGTTCTATACGGTCTGGCTGTTCGCTGTGTTCATGCCGATCGATGCGTTCCAGCCGATCCGCTACGCCTGTATCGCGGGCCTGCTCGGCATCCTGGTTGTTCATTACCGGGAAGTGATGCCCCTGATGCTGAAAGCCTGGCCGCTCTTCCCGCTGCCGATCCTGGCCTATTTCTCGATCTTCTGGACGCCCTACCCCGCCGACGCGCTGAAATCCGCAACGCTGCTCTTCCTGACCCCGACCCTGCTGATCGTGCTGGCGGCGCGCCTGCGGGCGGTCGAATTCCTGCGCCTCATCATGTTCGCCGGCTGGTTGGGAACACTCTATACGGTGCCCTTCTTCGCAACCCTCGCCGAGGGCGGCCCCTATGCGCAGAAAAACAGCCTCGCCTTCCACATGATGCTGGTGATCCTCACGTCGCTCGGCACCTTCCTCAACGACGAGGAGCCGTTCCCGCTCCGCGTCATCGCGATAGCCTTCGTGCCGGTTGCGTTCCTGTTCCAGTTCCTGGCTGACTCGGCGACGTCGCTGGTCTTCGCGGTTGGCGGCAGCGCCGTGCTGATCGGCGTCAAGCTGGTCTGGACTGGCGTTTCGACCGTGCGCCACATGCGCACCACGTTCCTCGCCTTCATCGCAGCTGTTGCACTGGTAATCACGCTGGTGGTCCTGTCGATCCCGAACAATTCGATTGTCGACGACTTCCTGAGCCTCGTGGGCAAGGATTCGACGTTCACCGGACGCACCGCGATCTGGAACGCCGCCGAGCGCGTCTCGGCCGAGCATCCCTGGTTCGGAGTCGGCGTCGAAGGGTTCTGGAACCCGATGACCGGCATCGCGCAGACACTGAACGAAAACGACTCCAAGCCATTTGGCACCAAACTGTCCTTCCACAGCGCATTCTGGGAAACCCGGGTTCACTTTGGCTGGGTTGGATTCGGCCTGTTCCTGCTGGCCATCGGCTGGGCAGGCCTGCGCACGGCGAACCTGTGGCTGCGCAACGGCAACCTCGTCAATTCCACGCTGCTGGTGATGTTCGTGGTTATCTTCATCTCCTGCTTCACCGAGTCCTACGCCTCGGGCACAAGCAACATGATGGTCTACTTCCTGTACTTCGGCGGGCTTGCAGCGTTCGGGATCGGCGAGCGGAAGTTCGCAGGCGTCGCCCGCCTCGTCGAACGCACGGACTGAACAGCGGGCGTCAGACTGCCACGGCGTCGGCGCGCCGGACCCCGTCGAAGGCGCCGCGCAGCGCGCTGCCATCCACTGGCTCGACCGTCTGCACAAGGACAATCCGCTTGACCTCGCCGCCAACGCCGGCAATGGCGCGTCCGCGTTCGGCCACCTGGACCCAGAGGCCGGATGACAGGCGCACCCGCACGCGGTGAACGAGTTCGGTCATGTGTCCGTCGAGCATCGATTGGTAGGCCTCGCGGGCGGCGAGCCGGTCGTCCGGATGGATACGCGCGATCCAGTCGAAGATCTGCTCGGATGCAGGCTCGACGCCTTGCGCGAAGAGGTCCGCCCAGCCTTCGGAATATTCCACACCGCCATCCGCGACAGACCAGTCGATGACGCCGGCCGACAGCAGGTCGCAGGTCACATCGGCGCGCAGGGCCATCAGGTCGGCGTCGCGCACATGCCGGTCATGGCGCTGCCACTCGTTCTGGATCACGGAGATCGCCAGCGCTGCCGCCAGCGCAACCGAGCCAAGCAGCGCGATCAGTTCAAACCGGCGCGAAGCCAGAATCGAGAACGCCGGCCGCACCTCGCCCACATAGACGAGCTGCAAGGCGTTGCCCGCCACGGCGCGGGTTTCCATGAACACGTCGCCGGCCTCGCCGGTCACGCGGCCAGCGGCGGCGGCCTCGTCGGCGTGCAGCGGCGTCCAGCCCAGCGCCTCGGCTGCAAGGCTCGTCTCTGCGACGCCAAAAGCCCGGCCCGCGGCGAAGGCGGGCACGACCGTCTCGCCGTCGCGGTTGAGCAGCGCGGCGCGCCAACCGTCGCCTGCGGCCGAACCGGCGCCCAGAGCGCCCTGGAAGGCGCCAGTTCGCAATACGAGCGCGGCGTCCAGCTTGGGGCCCTTTCCTGCCGAGAGATCGAGGTAGCGCGCGGCACGCTGTGCCGACACAGGCGCGAGCTCGAGGGGCAGCAATTCGCCGCCGGCCCGCTGGCTCGTCCGGCGCGGGGCAACACGGCCCGCGGCGTCCGACGGCAGATCGCCGAACACGGAGAGGGCCTGGCCCCGTCCGTCGAAGATGATGATGGCGGTGACGGGCGTCTCCTGCAGCAGCGCGGCTATGCCGGCCCTCAGCCTACGGATTTCTTCGGGTGCCGCGTCTTTCGCCAGCGCCGCCGTGATCAGCGGCGCCGCCCCGCGGGCCGCTGCATCGATCCGCGCCAGGTCTGACTCTGCGGCCAGCTGGCCGGCGGTCGCCGCCTGCGCCAGCGCGCGCCGCGCAGCCTGCGCGTCAGTGTTCACCGCCTGCCAGCCATACAGCAGCAGCCCGATCACCGCGCCAATCACGGCGGCTGCCTGCACCGCGCGCTTCAGGAACGGATCGCTGCGCTGCAGGCGCCGGGTCAGGCGGGCCCGGAAGTCCGGACGCGGAGGAAGTGCAGAGGCGGTCGCTTGCGTCATGACTGGATCCACGCGGCAGGGCTGAAAGGGTCTGGCGGCAAGTCGGTGCGGGCAAGGCCCACGCGGCCACCGGGCACCCAGGTGAGGGCGATCCCGACGCGCACATCCTCATAGGCCTGCGAGGCGGTGGCGGCGAAGCGGGCGGCAAGGATCAACTGCGGCGACAGGCGGCGCGCGGCGGCAAGCTCCAGCGCGCCCGCGGCGCCGGCGCTGCGTCCGCCGCCGAGCAGCGGCTGGGGGCCGGGCTGCAACGGGTTGGCGCGCGCGGGGTCCTCTTCGATCGATTCGTAAGCCAGCGCCGCATCGGCCTTCAGGATCCAGCGCTCGAGCGGATCGGTCTGAAGGTTGGCCGACCAACCGGCGCGGTGGAAGGATTGCGGGCTGAAATAGCCGCCATGGCCGGGGGCGAAGAAGTTGGTGTTCCGGTCATACGCCTGGAACTGGTAGAACGGACCTGTGACGAGATAGGCAAAGCCGTCGCGGGCTATGGCACGCGACGCCGATACGCCTGCCGAGACAACTGAATTGCCGGCGAGGTTGTCGCCGTCGATCTCCGCAGCCGAGGCATCCGCCTGCACGGCATAGTGCTCGCCCGCCGGCATGCGCGCGCGCACCTGCGCGCCGGTCGCGGATGCCGGGCCATAGGTCTCACCGCCCGCGTCCGGCTGTCCGGCGAAGGACAGGACACTGTCCGTAACCGGACGTTTGAAGGCGCGCGCCTCCACTTGCCCGCCGCCCGCCTGCCGCGAAACCGCCAGTTCGCCGATGACGACCGGATCCGCATCGGCGCCGGCTGGCAGGAGGCCGATCCGCGCGGCAAGCCGGGTCTCGCCCTCCCGGCTCCAGGCCGCATAAGGCGCCGCGAACGTTTCGCGAGCTGGCGCAAGGCCCGAAGCTGCGCCCCGGCCGGGATCGAGCGTGTAGAAGGCGACGCCCGCTTCAAAAGTGTTTGGGCCGCGCGCGAAGCCCGCCGACGTCGTTGCCACGCCGCCGGTCAACCGGTTCTCACCCGCCGTGCCGCTTTGCTGGCGGAAGGAGACGGCCTGGCGATACCACGGCCCTTCCATGCCCTCGAGCGCTTCATATGTGTCCGGCGCATAGGCGCGCGCGGTGAGATAGCTGCCTTCGCTGAAGGCGGCCTCTGCATACTGCGCGTCGACCTTGGCGCCGAGCGGGCCGCCAAGCGTGCGCGCCAATGCCGCTGCCGCACCGAGCTGTCCGGTCCGGGCGGCCGCGAGTGCATAGCCCTCAGCCGATTCGGTATCCGGCATCTCGACATAGAGGCGGCTGAAGGCGGCGCCAGCGGCATCCGCCTCGCCCAGCTGCAGGTCAGTCCAGGCGGCGCGCATCAGCGCTGCCCGCCGCGTGGCCGGATAGGCCGCAGCCCGCTCCGCCAGACGTCGCGCCTCGATGAAATCTGCGGCGGCATAGGCTGCGCCGGACGCATCCAGCAGCGCGCCGCCGGTAAGCGCGTCCGCCTCACCTGCAAGCGCAGTCTCGCTCCGCGCGCTCGCCGCGAGCGCCACTGCGCCCGCCCAGTCGCCTGCGGCCCGGCGCGCGGCGGCTTCGGCCAGGTCTGCGCGCGCCGACAGTCCGGCCAGCGCCGCCGGATTGCCCGCCTTTGCAATTGCGCCGCGTGCGGAGGAAATGTCGCCGGCGGCAAGGGTTGCCATCACATAGCCGCGCCGCGCGTCTTCATCGCCGCCGAGCGCCAGTGCGCGGCTGAAATAGTCTGCGGCGCCAGCCGCGCCGCCCTCAAGGAACACCCAGCCCGCCTTGGCGAGGAGTACGGGATCGTCCGAGGCATCCGCCACGCGCGCGGCGCCCGCAAGATCACCCTGCCCCGCCGCCGCATCGAACCGGAGGCGGGCCTCTGCGCGAAGGATGCGCCCGTGCGCGACCCGCACGCCGGCGTCTTCGCTGTGCCGGAGCGAGGCCAGCGCGGCAATGGCGGCAAGCCCGTCGGCGTCCAGCACCTGCAGCGCACGCCCCGCCATCGCTGCGGCAAGCTCGGGATCGGCGCAGTTGCCCAGCGTACGGACATAGAAAGCGCGGAGGTCCGCCTGCTGGCCAAGACCCTCGGTTGCCTCGGCCCGCGCCCAGAGATCGAACGGCGCTTCGCACGCCTGCGCGCCCGGCGCCGGCAGCTTGGCCAGTGCACCCGCCCAGTCGCGCGCGGCGAGGGCGCTGCGCACGTCGGCTTCGCGCCGGGCGGCCGCGAGATAGGTCGTCAGGCGCGCCGGCGGGCGCCAGTCAGGATGGTCCGCCTCAAGCGAGGCAAGCAGCCGTCCGGCCGATGCGAGGTTGCCCGCCGCGCCGAGATCCCAGACTGCCTGCAGCTGCGCTGCGTCCGGGACGGCAGGCTGCACCGGCGCGGCCTCCTCCGCCCTCGGAATACCGATCGAGAACACGCCTTCCGCCTGCGCCGCGCGCGCCGGCTGGGCGGCGGCGGCGAGCCCGCAGACCGCGCTGGCAAGGGCCGCGCACAGGAGGCGGGCGAGGCGGCTCACTTGTCCTTGACGCGGTCACGCATGTAGCGGGCGATCAACGCCAGCGCTGCCGCGAGCGCAAACAGCGCCGCCGCAATGGTCAGGATCCAGCGCCACGGCGCGCGCCCGCTCTTCATCCGCGCGATGTCGCCCGGCGACATGTTGCCGACTTCGAACGTGTCGCTGGCGGCGCGCGAGACGATGGTCGCGGCGTGGTCACGCCAGACCACGGCGCCGCCCTTGAGCTGGCTCCAGTGGCTCGGTTCGACCAGCGTGCGGGCCGATGCCAGAAGCTGATCCGCCGATTCCGCCGTCACCAGCGCCACCAGCTTGCCCGGATGGCCGGGCGATTCGCCCTCGATGATGAGGCCGTTGTCGCCGAGATCGACGAGACTGAAATCGCGGCTGAAGCCGTCGGCGGGCTGGCCGTCCGGCATGTTGACCTGCACTGGCAGGAAGCCGCCGAGATCCGGCCGCGCGCCGACGACCAGCGTGTGGGCATCCGGCAGGTCGAGCCCCAGGCCGAAATCCGTATCGAAGAAGGCCGCGCCATGGATCTGGCCGAGGCGGGCGGCAAGCGTCCACACGGCGGCCGCCGTTGCGGGGCCGGCATCGGCCGCGCGCAAGGCAAACGGCGCTTCATCCTGCCCGGCAAACGGGAAGCCGGCTTCCGACAGCAGCGCGAGATTCGGCAATTCCACGAACCGGTCGGCGGCCGGCAGCGTCATCGTCGACGTATCCTTCAGCACGAAGGCGAGATGGCGCGTGCTGCGCGCCGCGCATTCGCCTTCCGAAGGCGAGGAAAGCTCGATCTCGAACACGGCCTCGTTACGGCCCGGCCGGAAGGCGCTGGCGGGCACGGCCACCTGGTAGCCGGGCGTCACTTCGCCGTCCGGATTGGTCAGGCGCACCGCGCGTTGGAAAGCGCCGTTGACCACGACATTGACCACCGACTTGTCATCGAGGCCTGCGCCATAGGCAAAATCGAGCGCGAACACGACATCCGCCTTGGCGCGGAAATGCACATCCGCCGGCAAGCTGAAGGAGAGCCGGGCCTCACCGCGCTCCTGTCCGAGCACGGACATCTCCGCAAAGCCGAGATCGCGGAACACATACTTTGCGTCAACATCGAGCGGACGGCGCTTCGCCAGCACGGCGCCCTGCGGCACCTCTGCCGGTTGCAGCAAAAGCGAGCCCGTGTCCGACAGCGGGAACGCGTTCGCGGCCAGCGCCCGCAGCGCGCCGTCAATGGCAGCCGGTGTGCGGCCGGAGACGAGTATAAGGAAGTGCGACGGATCGGCCGGCGAAGGCCCGATCGAAAGCCAGGAAGCGTCGCCTTTCAGCCCGGTGAGCTGCGGCGGCGCCAGCGCGCCGAGCTGCTCCGGCGTGCCGACGGCGATGAGGTCCGTGCCCTGCCCGGCCGACTGCACGGCGCCGGCATCGAGACGCGTGATCTTCGGCAGCTTGTAATCCATCCGGTTGCCAACCGCCTGCGCGGCGAGCGCGCCCCAGCGCAGGCTCTGCGCATCCGGGTCGGCGCCGCCCGCCACGATACCCAGCTGCGCGACCCCGCCGATCCCCGCCGACACCACCGCGTCCAGGTCCGCCAGCGAAGCGCCGAAAGGCCGGCGCGCATACACGACCTCGACATACGAACGCGCGGTGTCGACATCCGTCCACAGCTCTGCGGCGTCCGGGTCCTGGCAGCCATAGGTGTAGCGCTGCACGGCGTCGATGCGCAGCGTGTTGAAGCCCGAGAAGAGACCCGACGGATCGAGCACGATCTCGTTGACCGCGGCGGCCCGCTCGGTGACACCGTCGACCTGTGCCACGAACCGGTCATTCAGGCTGAGGCGCAGCTGCGGCTTGGTGCCTTCCTGCGCCCGTCCGCTCACATGACGCAGCACCACGCGAGCCGACTGGATGTCCGCCTGCGGAGCAATCTCGAAGGACACCGCCTCGGTCGCCTTGGCGCCGTTGAGACGGATCGGGCCTTGCGGCGCGCGCAGCGCGGCCAGCGGCAGGCGGGCGCGCCAGAGGCCGCCCTCGACCGGCTCGGTCGTAACCTCCGGATTGTCGCGGAAGCGTGCATAGACGTCGACAGCGGCCTCGCTGGCCGGGGCTTCCTGGGCGAGCACGGCCGCCCCCGGCGACGCAGCAAGCAGCAAGACGGCAATCGCCGCAGAGCGAAGGGCGGAAATCATGAGCGTACTTCCCGTGTAACAGCTTTGATGTGGATCAGGGCGTGGCCGAGGCTCGAGCGGACGAGCCCGGCGATCTTGGAGGCCATGTGGTCGGAGCGTGCGCGCCCGTCGCGGAACGTCTTCCAGTTCTCGCTGCGCGCGTACATCAGCCCGACGACCGCCGACCATTGTTCGTGCGTGCTGATGACAAAGCTCAGTCCGAGCTTCTGGCCCTCCGCCGTCGAGACGGCCGACAGCACTTTCAGATCGAGCTGCGCCGGTGTGCTGGCGCCGAGATCGCGCGCATCGGCGCGGAAGATGTCGCCCTCCGCGAAATGTCCTTCGTCGGCGCTGCGCACGAGGCAACCCATGCCGGTGATCGACACATCGGTCATCTCGCATGGCACGGCGGCGCCGTCATGGCGAAGGGTGACCGGACGGCGCATCTCGAAGCGCGGGAATACGCGCTGCTGCGAGCGCTCGTAGAGCACGCCGAGCGCCGAGACGAGGAGAAGGAGGTGGAACGTGTTCCAGAACAGCAGGACTGAAATGACCCCTGCCCCGACCGGATCGATAAACCAGCGCACCAGGCCGGCGAGTTCGCCGAGGCACACGATGGCGATCAGCACATAGAACGGCCGCGCCAGAGGGGAGACGAAATTCTCGTCGAGGTTCTCGCCCTTCGGCGTCACGGCGAAACTCGGCGAGCGCGGATTGCGCAGCACCTGGAAGATGGCGCCCGAACAATGGATCGACTGGATGACCTCGTAGAGCTCGGACGCAAACGCCCAGCGCGTGTGCCCGTAGAGGATCGACGACAGCATCAGTGCCCCGACGATGTGCGGCAGGCCGTACATCAGGAAGTCGGAAAGATCGCCCACATACACCCGCACACCCAGCAGCAGGTAAAGCAGCGGCCCGAGGATGAAGGCCATCCGGGCGAGCGGGAAAAACCAGTAGAAGCAGGAATTGAAGTAGCCGACGCGCTGGGCGAACGTCAGGCCCTTCTTCAGGAGCGGGTTCTTCAACAGGAAGATCTGGACCATCCCTTGGGTCCAGCGCATCCTTTGCACGATGAAGCCCGAGAAGGTCTCGGGCGACAGTCCGGCTACCATGGGGCGGTCGACATAGGCACTTCGGTAGCCCCGCGCGTGGAGCTCGAGGGCCGTTTCGGCATCTTCGGTGATTGTCTCACCCTGGATGCCTCCGATCTCCATGATGTATTCGCGCCTCAGCACCGCCGCCGATCCGCAGAAGAAGGAGGCGTTGAGCCCGTCGAGCCCGCGCTGGATCACCGAATAGAACATCTCGTTCTCGCTCGGCATGTTCCGGAATGTCCCGAGATTGCGTTCCAGCGGATCGGGGTTGAGGAAGAAGTGCGGCGTCTGGACGAGGAAGAGTTTCGGATCCTCGACGAAATAGCCGACCGTCCGTGTCAGGATGTCGGTCGACGGCACATGGTCGGCGTCGAGGATGAGGATCAGGTCGCCGTGCGTGTGCTTCAGCGCGGCGTTGATGTTGCCGGCCTTGGCGTGGTCGTTCTTCTCGCGCGTCAGGTAATGCGCGCCGAGGCGTTCGCACACTGCCTTCAGGTGTTCGTGGCGCGCCTGCGCTTCGGCGGCCTTCTTCGGATCGGCCTGCGTGCGCTTGCCCAGCGTGCCGCCATCGTCGAGCAGGTACACGTTCACCCGCCCGGCGGGATAATTGACGTTGAGCGCGGCGGTCAGCGTCACTTCGAGCAGGTCGTCCGGCTCGTTATAGCTCGGGATCAGGATGTCGACCGTCGGGCAGGCGTCCGGCGCGACCGGCACCGGGCGCGGGCCGCGCTTGTAGACATCCACCGACAGGAACGTCGACAGCAGCAGAAGGATGTAGCCGTACGTCTCGGCACCGAGCAGGAAAATGCCGCCGACGATCGACAGCGGGGAATCCACCGGCATCGTCTCGGTCACGCGCCAGATCATGTAGCGCGTGCTCGTGAAGATGATGAGCAGCGCAACGAAGCTGCGCAGCGGCCCGCCCGAGGGGCGCAGCCATCCCATCAGGAAGTAGACGGCGATTGTGGCGATGCACAGCTGCACCTGCACCGCGTCCGGCGTCGGCGCTGCGGCCATCACCGCGACGCATGCGAGCGCGATCCAGGCGCTGACCGTGCGCACCGGCGCGTACCGGGACGCCGGCACAAAGCGCTCTGGATTCTGTCTCGCTGCCACTTGTGCCGAATGCTCCACGCCGGGAAAGCCCGGGCCCGACATTCGCGCCACAACATGAAATTACCGATAATGCCCCGGTAACCGAAAACCAACGAAGGTTAAACGAACGTGATGTCCGTAGACGGAAGATTTTGCCCGGGGCATGCCGGCATCTGCGATCCGGCGTGCAGGCTCATGCCTTGCCCCGTCTGGATGCCGGGCCCGCAACGCGCCCCTCGGGCTGGCAGGGTCCGGCCCCCGTCTGGTGTCGATCTGAAGGGCCGGAAAGCCGCTGGCGGAGAGACAGGGATTCGAACCCTGGAGACGGTCTCCCGTCTACACACTTTCCAGGCGTGCGCCATCGACCACTCGGCCACCTCTCCGTACGCCGCGGGCGGCGAAGGGCGAGCAGATACCGGATGATCCGCCGCCTCGCAAGCTTGTGATTGCCGCAGACGGCGCCTGCCCCCATATTCCGGGTCCAGATACCGGAGCCAAGCCCATGTTCTTCTCCAGGAAGCCCCTCGACCTGCCGACCCGCGAGACCGCCCTGCCCGGCCGGTCCCGCCCGATCCCCACTGCCGCCGCCCATTTCGTCAATGGCCGCCCGCTGGAAGCCGAGGCACCCGCCGGCTTCGAGACCGCCGTGTTCGGCCTCGGCTGCTTCTGGGGCGCCGAGCGCCTGTTCTGGCAGACCAGGGGCGTCTGGCTGACCCGTGTGGGCTATGCCGGGGGGATCACCCCGAACCCGACCTACGAGGAGGTCTGCTCCGGCCGCACCGGCCATACCGAGATCGTCGAAGTGATCTTCGATCCGGCCGAAGTGACGTTCGCCGAACTGGTGAAGCTCTTCCTCGAGAGCCACGACCCGAGTCAGGGCATGCGCCAGGGCAACGACATCGGCACGCAGTACCGCTCGGCCATCTACTATGCCTCACCGGCGCAGGAGCGCACCGCGCGCGACATGATCGCCGCCTACAATGCCGAACTGGCGGCTGCCGGCCACGGTGACGCGGTCACCACTGAGGTCGCCCCGCGCGGCGAGGTCTTCCTCGCGGAAGACTACCACCAGCAATACCTGGCCAAGAATCCGAACGGCTATTGCGGCATCGGCGGCACGGGCGTCAGCTGTCCGCTTCCGCCGGTCAAGGTCGGCTGATCCGCCATACGAGCCGAAGTTCAGCGAGAAACGCTTGCGCGACTCGATCATCGCCTGCGCCTTGAACAGGGCGTCGGAGGCGGACTGGGCGCGCTGGATCGTCGGATCGCCGCGCAGGCCTTCGACCGCCTGGGCGAGGTGGCCGATGGCTTCCTTCACGACGTTCTGGTCGAACTGTTTCTCGGCCCGCACGATCAGCGCGCGGCCGAGTTCAAGCTTCGCCTGGATGATGCGGCCCGTATCGGCGGAGATCGAGGCCTCCTCGAGGTGGCGGCGGCGCAGTGCGATCACCTTGTCGAGCGCTGCGAGGTCGCCGAGTTCCTCAGCCACGCGCACACCGGCCGCACAGAAATCGGCTTCGATCTCGCCGCGCAGCGTCTGGGACACCGGCAGGTCATGTTCCAGCACGCCGTCGAGCTCGAGCGCGAGTTCGCGGATCTTCTCGGCGCGGAAGGCCTGCGGATCGCTGAGCGCCGGCTGCAGGTGCTTGGCGATCAGGTAGGAGGCGAGCCGGGCCACGTCTTCGGTATGCGCCTTGCGGGCGCCGGGCAGCGCGATGGTGAACAGGCGCGCTTCGGCCGGGGTGAGCCCGCCGCCGCGGCTGAGGCCGTGCAGTTCAAGGCCGCGGTCACCCTTGCCGTGCCGGCTGACCCAGACGAACAGGTCGGCGTCGGCGGTCGCCATGCGCTTGCGGGCGCGGGCGACGGAGGCCGTGCCGAGCCCGCCCTTGATGCGGCCCATCGACACCAGCGAGAACGGCGCCCCAAAGGCGAAAACCGGCAGGTTGCGTGCCAGTGCCTCGCTCAGCCACTTGTTGATACGGCCGCTGGACGCGCCATCAGGGCGCGCAAGCAGGATGCGGAAACCGGGCGCCTTGCTGGCCTTGGCCGTACGGGCGCGGCTGAAGTTCGCGGCAGCACCGGCAAACCGGCGCAGCGCGAAAAGCACCCTGACCGTCACATACAGCAGCGCGAGCACCGCCATGGCGGCGCCAAACAGGCCCAGCCATTCGGCGTGCGGCACGTTCTGAACCAACCAGGTATCGGCCGTTTCGAGCCAACCGGCGATCAACATCTCAGCTACCCTCTAGAGCCTCAAGGCGATACGTTTCTTACCAAATCCTTGCAACAGGGAAACACTGTATTCTCAGGACCATGACCCGGCTGCGCACCCGCTTTGCCCCCTCCCCGACCGGTCGCCTGCATCTTGGGCATGCCGCTTCGGCCTTCGCCGTGTGGGACACCGCGCGGGCCGAAGGGGGCGACGTGCTGCTCCGGATCGAGGATATCGACCAGACGCGCTGCCGTCCCGAGTACGAGACTGCCATCCTGGAAGACCTGGAATGGCTGGGGTTGGACTGGACCGGCAAGGTGCGCCGCCAATCGGACCATTTCGATGAGTATAGCACGGTTCTCAACGCGCTTCGCCTGCGGGGGCTCGTGCATCGCTGCTTTCTCACCCGGCGCGAGATTGCCGCGCGGCTGCCGGCCGGCGCCGACCCGGATGAAGGCGGCCTCGTGAGCAAGCCGCTCGCCAAGGCCGATGAGGCCGCGCGCCTTGCCCACCAGTCGCCCTTCGCCTGGCGCCTGTCGCTCGACGCCGCCCGGGCTGAACTCGGCCCCGCTTTTGACGCCCTGCACTATACCGAGTGGACCGAAACCCGCCAGCGCGAGGTGGCGGCCCGCCCGGAGAGGTTTGGCGACGTCGTGCTCGCCCGCAAGGACACGCCCGCCAGTTACCACCTCGCCTGCTGCCATGACGACGCCCTGCAGGCCGTAACGCATGTCATCCGCGGCGAAGACCTGCGGGCCGTGACCGGCATCCACGCCCTGCTGCAGGCGCTGATGGGCTGGCCCCGGCCGGTCTACCGCTTCCACCCACTGGTGCTCGGGCCGGACGGCAAGAAGCTGTCGAAACGCTTCGGCGACAAGAGCCTGCGTGATTACCGCGCAGAGGGGATGACGCCGGACGATATTCGCGCGATGACGCGCGCCGGATGACCAACACCGTTCCCCAGCCCCGCCCCGTGACCCGCCACCGCACCTGGCTCGGCCCGCTGATGGTGCTCGGCGGCGGCATCGCGCTTGGCTTCGCCCCGATCGGCCTGCGCCTCGGCCTCGGCGACCTTGGCCCGCAGGCCATCGCGTTCTGGCGCTACCTCTTCGCGGTGCCCATGCTGCTCGTACTCGTCCTCGTTGCGGACCGGCGCCTGCCGCGCAAGCCGAACACGGCGGTTTTCCTTGCCGCCCTCTTCTTCACGCTCGACATGGCGCTCTGGCACTGGGCACTCACCATGACTAGCGTCTCCAACGCCACTTTCATCGTCAACCTCGGCAACGTCCTCGTCGGCCTCGCCGCCTGGGCCTTCCTGAAGGAGCGCCCGGGCCTCTACTGGGCACTGGCCGCCGTCCTCGCGATGATCGGCGCGGCCGCCCTGTCGCTCGGCGGCGATGCAACGAAAGCGGGCGCCCTGCGCGGCGACCTCTTCGCCCTCGCGGCGGCGGTGTTCGTCTCGTTCTACATGTTGTTCTCCAAGCTCGCGCGCCGCACGCTCGGCGGGCTTGAGGCGATGTTCTGGCTCAGCGTGTTCGAAACGGCGCTCGCCTTCTTTGTCGTGTGGGGCTCGGGCGAGAAATTCATGCCCGCCACGCTCTCCGGCTTCGCGGCCCCGCTGGCGCTGACGATCATCGTGCAGGTCGCCGGCCAGGGCCTGATCATCTCGGGCCTCGGCTCCACCGACACCGCCGTCGCCGGCATCCTTGTGCTGGCGCAGCCGGTCGTCGCCGCGGCGATTTCCTGGCAGGTCTTCAAGGAGCCCCTGACCGCCATCCAGCTCGCCGGGGCCGCGGCCATCCTCGCCGCTGTCTGGCTGGCGCAGCGCAAGCAGCGGATCAAACCGGCCGCCCCGCTCTAGGGTCGCCACTGTCACAAAGTGGGGCTAAAGGGGTTCGGACTGATTCAGACCGGAGACCCCGCCCATGCGCCTCGCCCTCGCCGCCGCCAGCCTCGCCGTCCTCGCCGCCTGCGCCACGCCCGCAGCAAGCGTCGCGCCCGCCGACAATGCCGAAGCCGCAGACTTCACCGCAGGCCGCACGGCCGTGCTGCCGAAGCAGGCGGCCGATCCCTACTATGTCAGCGCCGCTGCCGCCGTGGATGCCCGCATCGCCGCGCGCGGCACCAAGCCGGCCAAGAACGTCATCCTGTTCATCGGCGACGGCATGGGCGTCTCCACGATCACCGCCGCCCGCATCTACGCCGGCCAGTCGCAGGGCCTCGACGGCGAGAGCTACCATCTCGCAATGGACGACCTGCCCTATTCCGCGCTGTCGAAAACCTACAGCCACAATTTCCAGATCGCCGATTCCGCCGGCACCGCCGTCGCCTTCACCTCGGGCGTGAAGACCCTGTCCGGCGTGCTCGGTGTCGACAGCAATGTCAGCTACGGCAATTGCGCCAGTGTGCCGGGTACGGAAGTTGAGACGCTGTTCGAGCTTGCCGCCCGCGCGGGCCTCGCAACCGGCCTCGTCTCCACCGCCCGCATCACCCATGCAACCCCCGGCGCCACCTATGCCAAGGTTCCGCTCCGGGACTGGGAGGCCGACACCGACATGAAGGGCGCCTCGTCCGACACCTGCAAGGACATCGCCCGCCAGCTGATCGAGATGCCGGGGTCCGGCTTCGACATCGTGCTCGGCGGCGGGCGCGAGAAGTTCCTGCCGAAGGAAGCCCAGGATCCGGAATATGAAGGCAAGACGGGCGGCCGCGGCGATGGCCGTAACCTGATCGAGGAATGGACCGCCAAGGACAGCGACCACACCTTCATCTTCGACGAGGCCGGCTTCGAGGCCACCGACTTCTCCACGCCGGTCAAGGTGCTCGGCCTGTTCGAACCCTCGCACATGCAGTTCGAACTCGACCGCGACAAGGACAAGGCCGGCGAGCCCCACATCGCCGAGATGACCCGCGCCGCGATCACCCGCCTCTCCCAGGATCCGGACGGCTACGTCCTGATGGTTGAAGGCGGCCGCATCGACCATGGCCACCATGCCGGCAACGCCATCCGCGCGCTGGAAGACGCGATGGCCTTCGACCTCGCCGTCGCGACAGCCCTCGAGATGACTAATCCGGAAGAGACCCTGATCATCGTCACCGCCGACCATTCGCACACGCTGACGATTGCGGGCTATGCCCAGCGCGGCAACCCGATCCTCGGCCTCTCGGTCTCCGGCATCGGCGGCGAAGGCGGCGCCAACGGCGCCGACGGCCTTCCGTACACGACGCTTTCCTATGCGAACGGCCCCGGCGCCTGCGTCGAGAAAGGCAAGGATGCCAAGGGCGAGCCGATCTACGAGTGCAAACGTCAGGACCTGACGAACGTTGACACGCTGGCGCCGGACTTCCGCCAGCCCGCCCTCGTGCCGATGTATTCGGAAACACATGGCGGCGAAGACGTTGCCGCCCTCGCCTCCGGTCCCGGCTCGAACCTCGTCACCGGCGTGATCGAGGAAAACGAGCTCTTCCACGTCATGGCCCGCGCCCTCGGCCTCGTGCCCGCGCCTGCGGCGGACTAGGCGCGCGCTTTCAGCACGCCGCTGGCGATCACCGGCACAAGGTATCCGATCGCCAGCGCCGTGTTGGGGACGTTGTTGAGCGCAAAGCCAGTCGCGGCCGACAAGGCGCCGTCGATGACGAACCAGGTCGCCAACGCAAAAGTCAGGCCCCGCCACGCCGGCGCGCCGGCGGCATGGATCACCGGCAGCAGGTTCAGCATCGTCACGCCCCATCCGATCGAGACGGCGCCCATCAGGGCGACCGAAAAGCGCATGCCCCGCGCGTCCATGAACCCGTCCGGCAACGGCGTACTGCTGAGAATGCCATAGAGCGTTCTCACCGCAACGTCCGTGGCAGGCAGTCCGCCGCCCGCCAGCACCACGCCAAACAGGATGACGCCCCAGCACCAGAGGCTCATCCAGGTTTTCCAAAGTCCGCTCATGTCGATCTCCTGTTGCGACTGGACGCAATGATCGACCCAGCGAGGTAGGCAGCGCAATTACCTCGCAGGTCATGGACTTGCCGCGCCGCGCCTGCGACGGTGGAGGCATGAGCCTGCGCGACACGCTGCCCCCGCTGACCGAGGCCGACCCCTTCGGCGGCCTGCTGCGCCGCCTGCGCGCTGCCCGCCGGATGAGCCAGCTCGACCTCGCGCTCACCTGCGGAATCTCGTCGCGCCACCTCTCCTTCCTCGAAACCGGCCGGGCCAAACCCAGCCGCGAAATGGTGCTGCAACTGGCGGACGGGCTGGTGCTGCCGCTCGGTGACCAGAACAGCCTCCTCCAGGCGGCCGGCTTCGCCGCCGTGTTTCCCGCCTCGCCGATCGACTCCGAGGCGCTTGGGCCGTTCCGGATGGTGTTGCAGGAAATGATGGACCGTCACGCGCCCTGGCCGGCGATCCTCGCGGACCGTCACTGGCGCGTGCGCGACGCAAATGCCTCGGCCCTCGCCCTGCTCGCGCCGCTGCAGGTGGGCGGCGAAACGAGCCTCATCCGTATGCTGACCGCATCGGATGCCGCAGCCGACCTGATCGCAAACCTGCCCGAGGTGCTTTCCGAACTGCGCGGCCGCATCGCGCTAGAAGCGCTTGAGGCCGCAGGGGACGGCGAGCTTGCCAGCCTCCTCGCCGAGCTGGACGCAGCCCTCGCGCGCCATCCGCCCGTCGCCGCTACCCGGCGTCCGCTGGTGCCGCTTGAGCTGCGCACGCCCGCAGGCAAGCTCCGCTTCCTTTCCACCATCGCCCATTTCGGCACCAGCGAAGACGTCACCGTCCGTGACCTGCGTCTCGAACTGCTTTTCCCCGCCGACGACGCGACCCGCACCGCTTTCGCGACCCTCGCGCCCGGCTGAACGCCTGCTGCCGCAGCGTCACACTGGCCAAACGCCCTGCCCTGCGCGATGCTCCGGAAAACATAAAACCCCGGAGGAACTGCCATGAAAGCTGCCGTGATGCGCGAGGCCAACAAGCCTCTGTCGATCGAGGAAGTCACCATCTCCAAGCCCGGCCCGCGCGAAGTGCTCGTGCGCCTGAAGGCCATCGGCGTCTGCCACTCTGACGTGCACTTCTGGGATGGCAACTTCCCGGCCGAGATGCCGGTCATCCTCGGCCATGAAAGCGCCGGCATCGTCGAACAGGTCGGCTCGATGGTCTCGGCCGTAAAGCCCGGCGACCATGTCATCTCGATCCTCTCACCCTTCTGCGGCGTCTGCGAATACTGCCTCACCGGCCATATGTCGGTCTGCCACACGCAGAACGGCGACCAGTTCAAGCGCCGTCCGGACGAAGCGCCCCGCCTGTCCATCGGCAAGGAAAAGGTCGGCCAGTTCCTGAACCTCTCCTCCTTCGCCGAGCAGATCCTTGTCCACGAGAACACGCTCTGCGCCATCGACAAGGATATGCCGTTTGACCGCGCCGCGCTGATCGGCTGCGGCGTCATCACCGGCGTCGGCTCCGTGTTCCATTCCGCCAAGGTCGAGCCGGGCTCAACCGTCGCGGTCATCGGTTGCGGCGGCGTCGGCCTTGCCGCGATCAACGGCGCGGCGATTGCCGGCGCCTCGCGCATCATCGCCGTCGACCTCTCGCCGGAGAAACTGCAACTCGCCACCCGCTTCGGCGCCACCGACACCGTCAACCCGAAGAACGGCAACGCCATCGAACAGGTGAAACAACTCACCAAGGGCGGCGTCCACTATTCCTTCGAATGCGTCGGCTCAAAGCAGACCGCCGAGATGGCCTATCACATGCTGCGCCCGCGCGGCGTCGCCACGATCATCGGCATGATCTCGCCCGGCGTGAACATCGAGATTCCCGGCATCGAGCTCCTCGTCACCGAGAAACGCCTGCAGGGCGCGGTGATGGGCTCGAACCGGTTCCGGATCGACTTCCCGCGCTTCGTCGACCTCTACCGGCAGGGCAAGCTGCACCTCGACGACCTGATTTCCGACCGGATCGGCCTCGACGGCATCACCGGCGCCATGCAGAACCTGAAGGACAACAAGGGCACGGTCGCCCGGCAGGTGGTGGTACTCGACTGAGTTTCACACCGGCCGCTTGCGCCGTCACGCCACCGCGGAAAGCGAGAAATCGTTCCGGGGACAGAGCTTGTCGATCTCGTTGGGAACCATCGGCTTCCCGAACAGGAAGCCCTGGATGAAGTTGCATCCGGCGGCTGACACCGAGTCGCGCTGGGTTTCGGTTTCGACGCCTTCTGCCACAACCTTCATGTTGAGGGAGTGCGCAAGCTTGACGATGGCCAGCACGATCGATTCGGCTTCCGCATCCATTCCGAGATTGACGATGAAAGACCGATCGATCTTGATCTTGTCGATCGGAAAGCGGCGAAGGTAACTCAGGCTCGAATACCCGGTCCCGAAATCGTCGAGGGCCAGGCTGAACCCGAGCGCGCGCAGCTTCTCGAGCGTGTCGTGCGTTGCGAGGTCATCGCCCATCAACACGCCTTCGGTGATTTCCAGCTCGAATTGCTTGGGCTGGGCGCCGGTTTCTCGCAGCAATGCCCTGATCTGGGGAATGAAGGTCTTCATGCGCAGCTGCGCGGCGGATACGTTGACGGCGACCTGAAGGTCCGGCCAACGAGCGGCGTCCTCAAACGCGCGGCGCAAGACGAAGAGGCCAAGATCGACGATCAGGCCGCCTTCTTCCGCAATCGGCACAAATACCGACGGCGGAATGGGGCCGCGCGTCGGGTGGACCCACCGGGCCAGCGCCTCGACGCCGAGAATCTTGCCGCCATCGTTGACCTGCGGCTGGTAGACCAGCTCGATATCCCCTTTTGCGATCGCGATCCGCAGGTCTTCCTGCAATTCACGGCGTGTGCGGACAACCTTGTCCATCTCGTCCCTGAAGACGACAAACCGTGATCGGCCTTCAGCCTTCGCCTGGTACAATGCGAGATCGGCTTGGCGCAGTGTTTCCAGCGGCTCGACCGAGCCGTCGTTGACCACCAGGATGCCGATGCTGCATCCGATATGAACCCGCACCAGTTCGAGATCGATTGGCCGTGAAATCGCTTCCACCAACCGCGCGGCAAGTTCCTCGGCATCCTGTTCCGAAGCATTCGCCTGGATGATCGCGAACTCGTCGCCGCCAAGGCGCGCAATCGTGTCGTCCCGGCCGCATGTCTCGCTGAGCAAGGCGGATACGGCCCGCACAAGTTCGTCCCCGGCCTGATGGCCGAACGTGTCGTTGATGCTTTTGAAGTTGTCGAGATCGATGCAGTGAACCGCAAAGGTCGCCCCCGAGCGGCGCATCTGTTGCATCGCCTGCGCCAGCTTTTCCTGCAGAAGTGCGCGGTTGGGCAAGCCGGTCAGCGTATCATGGTAGGCGAGGTGGCGTGAGCGCGCTTCACTAGCGGCAATCGCCGTCTGCGCGGCTTCCATTGCCTCCAGGCGGGCGGCCCGTTCGACCGCCGCGGCGTCGCGAACGGCCAGGGCGTCTTCCAGTTCCTCCGCCATCAGCCGGTTTGCACGGTCGATGCGTTTCAGGTTCTGGTCGTTGTCCTGGTAGGTTGCTTCAACGGCGATGAAAAGACTTGCGAGATCGATCGAACCATCGGGCCGCGTGTGCTCCCGCAGCTGGCGTGCAAATGTCTTGTGCTTCGGAAACACGGAATTCAATGCTCCCGGAAGGTCATCACAGTCATGGTCTGATTGTGCAGTCCGCAATAGCCTTCGCCGCCTTGCGTTGCGATTTCGCCATAGGAGTAGAATCCGATGTCGCGGAACTTGTCGCCGAGAACGGATGTCGCCGCTTCAGCTTCGTCGGCCGTACGTTGGCCCATCAGCAAGCGCCGGCCGACGCAACTGACCAACAGGGCGAGGCCCTCATCGTCTGAAGGCTCTGGCGGCAGCGCGCGTTGTGCCGCTGTCGCCGCGCCGTCCGTGAGGTTGTCGAACACGCCGCGCATCAACCGCGCCGACCAGCCTTCGGGGATGTCGCCCGCGAAGGTCATGGTGCGCGCTTCGCGGTCCACTGCCAGCACGGTCCGCACCACTTCGTCCGCAGGGTCTGCGGGATTGGTGATCATGAGAGGATAAAGCAGCGCCGAGGCCGGCAGGTTTTCAGCTTCCTCGCCCAGATATCGCTCATACAGATCCAGGGCCGGCTTGCCGTCCATTTCGAAAAGCACGTTGCCCTCCGAGCGCGTCACCCGGCGTGTCGGCCCGAAGAAATCCCAGCCATGCGCCGCCCCGAGGTTGATCTCGATCCGGTCGCCGTAAAAGCCGAGAGCGGTGATCGTGTTTTCTGTCGGCAGCGCATTGGCACCGACCAGCGTGTGCGCGAACGCCGCGCCGTCACCGGCAAGCCCCCCGCCGACGGGCAGGGACGGACCGGTCACGCTCTGGATGCCTGCCACCAGGGTCGATCCGTTCACGTTCAATCCGTCCGACAGGATCATGATGCCGGCAAGGTCGTCGGCCATCAGCTGCTCGGCGAGCTTGCGGCCAACCGCATGGGAAGCTGCGCCGTCAAGCTCGAGCGAGACGGTGCGCACTTTCGTATGGCGCATGGACACCGCGATGGCGGCGACCACTTTGTCCGACACCTGCGTATCCGTGATGACCGTGCCGGTAGAGCACCCGAGGATTTCGGCTCCCGGGAAACTGGCGCGAAGGGAGTTGAAGACAGACGGCTTCTCTATCAATTCGCGCGGACCGAAATAAAGCACGAAATCTGCAGGCGTTGCAGCAGTCACGGGTGCAAACGCGGCTTGCTCTGACTGCCAGATGGGACGAACGCAATGAATGGCACGTACTCCGTTGGGTTGATGGGCGTACGTGTGTCACAGCAGAATTAATGAATCTTCACGCTATGTGGTCAGTTTTGACTGAACCCCGTTTTCGCGACAATTTGACCAGACCCCCGTGCCGAAAGGCAGCCCGCGACAGGCGCCTCTGCCTTCCAAATCCCACGGGCCCTGATACCACGCGGGACATGATACTTACCCGGAAGAAAGTCCTCGCACTCGCTCTTCCCGTTGTCGCGGCGCAGGCGGCTACGGCGACGACCGGTCTGGTCGATACGCTCGTCATGGGCCGCTACGGCGACAAGGCGGACCTTGCCGCCGTTGCCATCGCGGCCGTCGCCTTCAGCTTCATCTACTGGGGCTTCGGCTTCCTGCGCATGTCCACCACCGGCCTCACCGCGCAGGCCATCGGCCGCGGCGACGAGACCGAACGCGGCGCCGTTCTCGTCCGCGCGCTGCTTCTCGGCGGTGCCATCGGCCTCGCGCTCTTCCTCCTCTCACCCTTGCTCAAAGCCGGCATGGCCTTCGCCTTCGAAGGCACCGAGCGCGTCGAAAGTCTGGCTACGGACTATTTCAACGCCCGCATCTGGGGCGCGCCGGCTTACCTGATGGGCATTGCCGTCTCCGGCTGGATGCTCGGCACCGGCAAGACCGGCCAGATGCTCGCCTTCCAGATCGTGCTGAATGCCATCAATGCCGGGCTCGACCTCTGGTTCGTCTCCGCCCTGAAACTCGGCCCCGCCGGCATCGGCGCCGGCACCGCGATTGCCGAATGGACCGCGCTCGGCTTTGGCCTTTGGCTCGTCCGTGAGGGTCTCGGCGCCCGCCAGGGCCTGTTCGACCGCGCCCGGCTCGCTGCGATGTTTTCGGCGAACCGCGACATCATGATCCGTACACTGGCCTTGCTGCTCTGCTTCGCCTGGTTCGTCCGCTCCGGCACGCTGGTCTCCACCGCAGCCACCGCCGGCAATGCCGTACTGATGCAGTTCATCACCGTCGCCGCCTTCGTGCTCGACGGTTTCGCCTTCGTCGCCGAAACCGCCGCCGGCAGCGCCTGGGGCGCGCGCAACCGCGCCGCGCTCGTGCGCGCGATGCGGCTGACGACCGAGTTCGCCATTGTCTCCGGCGCCGCCTTCTCGCTCGCGTACCTCGCCGGCGGAAATGTCATCATCGACGCCTTCATCTCCGACGCCGAAGCGCGCGCCGCCGCCCGCGCCTACCTGCCCTTCTGCGCCATCGTTCCGCTCCTCGGCGTGGCGGCCTGGCAGCTCGATGGCCTGTTCATCGGCACGACGCAAGGCCGCGCACTGCGCAATTCCGGTGTCACGGTCGCCGTGCTTTATATCGCGACCGATCTCGCCTTGCGGCCCGCCTATGGCAATGCAGGCGTCTGGGGCGCGTTCCTGACGATGTATGTCTACCGCGCCGCGACGCTCGGCGCCTTTCTTCCCGGCCTGCTCAGGCGGATGTCTCCGCCAGCTCCCGGTTGATCCGCTGGGCGAGGCCCGGGCCTTCATAGACAAGCATGGAATAAAGCTGCACGGCATGCGCCCCCGCCGCCAGCTTGGCGCGGACATCGGCGACGGAGGCGATGCCGCCGGCCCCGATCAGGTCGAAAGCCCCGCCGAGCTGCTCTGCAAAGCGGCGCAGCACATCCGTAGACGGATTGAACAGCGGCGCGCCGGAAAGCCCGCCGGTCTCGCCTTTGTGACCGCTCTTCAGGCTGGCCGGCCGCGCCAGCGTCGTGTTCGAGACGATCAGACCAGACAGCCACGCCCCCTCCCCGCGCACCACGCCGCAGATGTCGGCAATCGCCTCGCCGTCCAGGTCCGGCGCCACCTTGAGAAAGACAGGCTTGCCCTTCCGGTCGGCAGCACCGCACCGGGACAGGAGCCCGGTCAGAGATGCCTTGTCCTGCAAGCCGCGCAGACCTGGCGTATTCGGCGAGGAAATGTTGATGGTGATATAGTCCGCGTGCGGCGCGACGGCCTCAATGCCGGTGACATAGTCCTGCGCGCGGTCTTCGCTGTCCTTGTTGGCGCCGACATTCGCGCCGATCGGCACCGTGTGGGAATATTTCGCAAGCCGCCGCACGAAATAGTCGAGCCCGTTATTGTTGAAGCCCATCCGGTTGATCACTGCGCGGTCTTCTTCCAGCCGGAACAGGCGCGGCTTCGGGTTGCCCGGCTGCGGGCGCGGCGTCACCGTTCCGCATTCGACAAAGCCGAAGCCGAACTTCGCCATCGCCTCCGGCACATCGCAATTCTTGTCGAAACCAGCCGCGAGGCCGACCGGCGAAGCGAGCTTCAGACCCGATTTCGGCAGCGTCACACCCAGGTTGGGTGACAGCACCGGCGCCCGCGCTGGCACACCCACCCCCTTGCTCAGCAGGCGGACGGTTGCCACGTGCGCCGCTTCCGGCGGCAGAAGACGCAGCGCCTGCGCGCCGAGTTCGGTGATCATCAGAGGATCCTCGGCAGCACCGGGGCGCCGTCCGGTCCCGGCAGCAGCCACCAGGCCGCTTCAGCACGCGTGATCTCCAGCGGGCCGTAAAGATGCGGGAAAATCTCCCCGCCGCGGCTGGCCTCCCAGCGAACTTCACCCAGCTTTTCCGGCGAAAACCGCAGAAGCCGCACGCGCGGCTGGCCGGAATAATGGCGCCGGGCAGTCTCGCGCACCTGCTCGGCCGTCGACAGGTGGACATAGCCGTCCGTCATGTCGAGGTCGGTCGCCGTGATGCCGCCGGCCAAGGCCTTCGCCCAGTCGGCTTCACTCAGCAGCTTGTAAACAGGTGCGCTTGTCATCACCTTGAGATTTCGCAGGCTTTGCCGGCGCACGCAAGAATCCGCCGCGCGCCTTTTCCGGGAGACGACGTCATGCCGCGCCCCACGCCGATTGACCGGGAAGCGCTGGGCCGCGTGCGTCTGCACACCGGCCGGACGGTCGATGAAGAGCTGCGATGGCTGCAAGGCATGGCCCGTTTCATGGACACGCAGTTTGAGTTCAAGGGCATCCGTTTCGGCGCCGACGCGCTGGTCGGGCTTGTGCCGGTACTTGGCGACGCCGTTACCCTGGCGGCGGGCTCGGCGGCGCTGATGACCTCGCTGCGGCTGAAACTGCCCTGGCATGTGCATGCGCGGATTGGCTCGAACCTGTTGCTTGATGCGACGCTTGGCGCTGTGCCGATTGCGGGCGATGCGTTCGACTTCTTCTTCAAGGCGCACAAGCGCAATTTCCGGATGGTCGAACGCCATGTGCTCAAACGGGCCGCGAAGACCGGGGACGTGAGCGGCTAGATCTGCTTGCCGTTGGTGGTCGACGCGCGCGCCATCGTCCAGACACCCGCTTCGCTTTCGCAGGCTGCAAACCGGCCGCGCTCCTGGCCCGGGAAGGCATAGGCCACATCGCGGCACATGACCTTGACGTTGACGTTCGCCGGCTCGGCATAGGTGCGCGTGATGCTACCATCCGCCAACGGATTATAGCTGATCGCGTGGATGCTGGCGGTAACCGGATCGACGGGCACGGTGCGCTCGAAATGGATCAGCAGCGGGCGGCCATCCGGCGTAGTCAACTCGTGGTGCGTACCATCGGCGCTGGATTCGACGAGGCGGAGGAAATCCGATTTCAGCGCATCAAGAGCCGCCACATCGAGCGAATGTCCGGCGGTATATTCCGCGCGCTCGGCGATGAAGTCATCGACCGGGCGCGGACCAAAGGCGCGCACCGAAGGTGTGGTGGCCGACAGCGAGGGCGGCGCGGCGCGCACAACCGGTTCGCCGAGGCCGCTGGAATCGATCGCCGCCATTTCGACCGGCGCGGCCGGGCGGACGGGCTTCAGCGAGGCGCGGCCGGGCGGATTCGTCCAGACACGCGGCGCCGGCGCTGCAGCCACGGCCACCGTCGCGGCAGCAAGGCGGGCTGCCTCGGCATCGGCGACGCGCTTGGCTTCGACCGCCGCGAGGCGTTTCGTTTCGGCATCAGCGAGACGCTTCGCTTCCGCGTCTGCCGCCTTCTGCTTCGCAGCAAGATCGGCGAGGCGTTTGGCTTCAGCGTCGGCCTTGCGACGGGCTTCGATGTCGGCGAGGCGCTTCGCCTCGGCGGCCTGGGCCGCCTTGGCGGCTTCGGCGTCGGCCAGCCGTTTCGCCTCGGCCTCGGCGGCCTTCTGCTTGGCGGCCAGATCGGCCAGCCGTGCTTTCTCGGCTTCCGCCGCGCGGGCAACTTCCGCATCAGCGAGGCGCTGGCGCTCTGCAGCGGCCGCCGCGGCGCGGGCTGCTTCTTCGGCCGCGAGCCGGTCTGCTTCGGCTTTCGCCGCCGCCGCCTGCTGTTCCAGCTTCAGTTTCATGGCGGCGTCGGCATCCGCCGTGCGCATCGCTTCTTCCGTAGCCAGACGGTCGCGTAGGCGCGAGTCGATCACCGCCGGGCCATCCGTGGCTGCCGGCGCCTGCGCAGCGACGCGGGCGGCTTCTGCGTTTGCAATGGCAGCGGCCGCGGACTTGTCGGCATCTAGCGCGGCCTGCCGGTTGGCTTCCCGCTCGGCAGATTCGATTTCGGCGACGCGGGTTCTCAAGAGGTCGGCCGTGCCGCGATAGTCGAACCACGGCGTCGGCGCCGCATCGACCGGCGTTGAAGCCTGCTCGACGGCCGCCGCAGAAACATTCGCGGTGAGCGGCGCCGTCTCGACGCTTGCGGTCGTCAGCGTCAGGTCGCCGTCCGCATCATCGCTGGCCGGTTTCTTGCCGAGGGCATTCTCGGCCGCCATGACCGAAAGCCCGGCAAGGCCGAGCACGGCGAGGCCGGCGAAGGCGAACTGCGAGAAATCGCCGAGGCGGGAGAAGAAGCCGCCGCGCGTCTCGTCGTCGTCTCCGTCATCGCCGCCGGAGCCGCCCTTCTGGATCACGGGAATGCCGCCGGCGGTGGCCGCGACCGGGATCAGCGGCGCCTTGCTGGCCGGACGGCCGGGCACACGCGGCTTTTCCAGCGCGCGCACTTCCGAGACGGCGTAGTGGGAGACCGGACCGGCCGTGATCGGCGCGGAATGGGTCAGGATCGACAGGGTCGGCTGGGGCCGGACGGCGTCGCGGGCGCGCAGACGGGCGCGGAACGGCATGGCCGACTGGGCACGCTCCTCGGCGGCACGGCCTGTGGCTTCTGCCTCGCGGACAGCTTGGCGCAGGCTTTCCGGCAAGGCCGGCGTCCGGCGGCTTACCTGGTCCATCGGGTCGTTCAGCATCTCTGCCACCTTGCCTCCGGCGGCCCGGCGGCCGCCCACATCCTGCGAATTTACTATAACGGCTAAGGAAAGCGTAAACCACTGGAATCCCCGTTCCTGTCCGTCTTGTCAGGGACCGGGCGGGTCTTTAAGGCAACACTTTCCCCCTTCCGCTGAAAAAGACGTCAGGATTTCCATGGCCAAGCCACGTGTCGCCCCGAAAAAGGTCGTTCTTGCCTATTCCGGAGGCCTCGATACCTCGATCATCCTGAAATGGCTGCAGGTGGAATTCGGCTGCGAAGTCGTCACGTTCACCGCCGACCTCGGCCAGGGTGAGGAACTGGAGCCCGCCCGCAAGAAAGCGCTGGCCGCCGGGGTAAAGCCGGAAAACATCTTCATCGAGGACGTGCGCGAGGAATTCGTGCGCGATTTCGTCTTCCCGATGTTTCGCGCCAATGCCGTCTATGAGGGCGTCTACCTCCTCGGCACCTCGATTGCCCGGCCGCTGATCGCCAAGCGCCAGATCGAGATTGCCGACATGGTCGGCGCCGACGCTGTCTGCCATGGCGCGACCGGCAAGGGGAACGACCAGGTCCGCTTCGAGCTCGGCTATTACGGCCTCAACCCCGACATCAAGGTGATCGCGCCCTGGCGCGACTGGGACTTCAAATCGCGCACCGACCTCCTGAAATTCGCCGAACAGCACGGCATCGAGATCGCCAAGGACAAGCGGGGCGACGCCCCCTTCTCCGTGGACGCGAACCTCCTGCACTCCTCCTCGGAAGGAAAAGTGCTCGAAAACCCGGCTGAGGCGGCGCCGGAATTTGTCCATATGCGGACGATTTCGCCGGAAGACGCGCCGGACAAGGCCGAAGTCATCACCATCGGTTTCGAGCGCGGCGACGCGGTCTCCATCAACGGAGAGGCGATGAGCCCGGCGACCCTGCTGACCGCGCTGAACGCCTACGGCAAGAAACACGGCATCGGCCGGCTCGACCTTCTGGAAAACCGCTTCGTCGGCATGAAGTCGCGCGGCATCTACGAAACACCCGGCGGCACGATCCTCCTCGTCGCCCACCGCGGCATCGAACAGGCCACGCTCGACCGCGGCGCATCGCACCTGAAAGACGAGCTGATGCCGAAATATGCCGAGCTCATCTATAACGGCTTCTGGTGGAGCCCCGAACGCGAAATGCTGCAAGCGGCGATCGACCATTCACAGCGCTGGGTGACCGGCGAAGTGACGATCAAGCTCTACAAGGGCACCGCTTACCTCACCGGGCGCTCGTCGCCCTATAGTCTGTACTCGGAGAAGATCGTGACCTTCGAGGACGATCACGGCGCCTATGACCAGAAGGACGCGGAAGGCTTCATCAAGCTGAACGCCCTGCGCCTGAGACTGATGGCGGGCCGCGACCGGAAGTTCGGGAAGAACTAGTGATTGGATACTTAGATGTCGACCGACGAAAGGATTCTGCATGAACTGGTACGGTTGTTGGGATCCGTTCCCAGCAAAGCCACGTTCAGACATGATCTGCCGCAGAATCACGAATGGTTAGGCGCGGTTCTGCACATCGTAGGTCTCTCCGGCGATATAAAGTTAGCTATGGAAGCGCGATCAGTGGCTTCAAAGATCCACGACGTGCCAGTCAGCCTTCGTGATCCCCAAACGCAGCTGATCGTTTTGCTTCAACAAATGAAGCGAGAGTTCGAATTCAAACTTGGGTACTCCATTCCGAGAAACTACCTCGAACTTTCTGACGTCACTAGACAAGAAGTATCCAAAACCGCCTCGGCGTTGAAGCTCGCTGTCGAGCAAGACAATGAGATTGATCCCGACAGTCGAGAAATATTGGTATCCGAGATCGCAATTTTTGAAGCGTCACTTGGTGTGGCTAGGCTTTCTCCGGAGATTATATCTCGCTTCGTGAATGGAATTCTCAGAGGCGCTATGATCCTTGCCGCAGGCGAAGTAGTTAAGAAGATCGCTTCCGATCTGACGAAGCAACTGTTTGATCTCTTGGGTTGGCCACTGAGCGGCTAATGGGCTGCGAACATTTCAACTCAGCGAGTCCCTTCCCCAGTTTGTCGTCATCCCGGAATTTGCGCAGCAAATGTCCGGGACCCAGACTGTCCTTGAGCAGACTATCGAGAACGCAGAAAGGAAGCCTGGGACCCGGTCTTCGCCTGCGGCGAAACCGGGATGACGACTAACTGACGTGGTTGAAGCGAGAGAGGTTGAGTTCCCTGGCCTCCGGCAAGATCGACTCCTCCGGTGCAACAAATAAGTCCAGCCAGAGGTCGCGCCAATAAGGGTTGGCTGCTTCGATCAAGCGGAGTTTCCATTCGCGGTGCCAGCGTTTGATCTGTTTCTCGCGGCGGATGGCTTCGCCGATTTCGTTATGGGTTTCGAACCAGACGAGCAGCTTGCAATCATACTTGCGGGCGAAACCGGGCGTGATGTCGTGCTTGTGCTGCCAGATACGGCCCTCGAGGTCGCTGGTGACGCCTGTGTAAAGCGTGCCATTTCGCCTTGAGGCGAGGATGTAGACATAGCTGAACTGCATGTATGGAACATAAAGGGAACATTGAGCGTTGTCACGCGCTTTTTTTGCTTTGCTGGGTCCCGGTCTTCGCCTTCGGCGAAACCGGGATGACGACCGACGAACGTAGCTATTTCACTTCCTTCGGTGCCTTGAGGCGGCGCTTTGTCTGGTGGGTTTCCGCCTTGTCGCCGTCCGGTTTTTCGCCGCGCATGTAGTGGCGTTGCCAGCGTTCCTTCATGGCGTTCTGTTCGCCGCCCTTGAGGCGCGTGTTGAAGTCGGCGCGGCTGTCGCGCCAGCCTTCGTATTCCTTCACCAGCTCCTGATTGGTGCTCATCAGCTTGCGCTCGGGCGTGATCTCCTCGAGGCGTTTGTGTTCCATCAGGGTGATGAAGGCGAAGGGCTCGCCCTTGCGGAAGACGACTTCGCCGGGGCGCGTCATCTGCCAGTTCATCGTGAACGGAAACGGCAGCCAGTCGGTTTCCACGAGGCCGGTCAGCGGGGCGATGCCGTCCTTCGGCCAGTTCGGCGGGCCGGTGACCCAGACGCCCCAGCCGGGCGGCGTGCGGAACAGGTGGCCGGTGTGGAAGGTGACGATGCCGCGCATGAAATGGCTGTCGGCGAAAGAAGCGATGGCGCGCGGGTCGCCAGTGGTGAGGAGGTTGATGTCCTCGATGCGGGGGCCGCCGTTCCACTGGATCTTGATGTCCATCGGGCAGAGGATTTCCCAGCCCGTGGAGTTCGCCATGGTCAGCGGCAGGCAGCGATAGGGATGGCGGTCGACGAAGGCGTCCATCCAGGCGCGATCGGACCGGCCGGGGACAATCTCCGGGGCGACATCGTAGATCTTGTAGCAGTCGAGGTGCATGGGCGGCGGGGCATTCGTTTCTTGACGGGAGGGGCAAGTCTTGGCGAATGGGCGCCATGCAAGCAAGCCCCGAAGACCTGTTCGCCTATCTCGACCGCCTCGGCATCGCGCACACGACGCATTGGCACGAGGCGATGTTCACCGTCGATCAATCGAGCGCGCTGAAGGCGGAGATGCCGGGCGCGCATACCAAGAACCTGTTCCTGAAGGACAAGGACGGGCAGATCGTGCTGATCGCGGCGGAGGCGCATGGGCCGATCCGGCTGAACCAGCTCCACAAGCTGATCGGGACGGCGCGGCTGTCGTTCGGGGCGCCGGAGCTGATGACCGAGGTGCTGGGCGTGGTGCCCGGATCGGTGACGGCGTTTGCGCTGATGAATGATACCGCAGGCCGCGTGCGGTTCCTGGTGGACGCCGTGTTGGCGGCGGCGGAGGTGGTGAACTTCCATCCGCTGGTGAACACCGGGACGACCGCGATTTCGCAGGCCGACTTCCGCCGTTTCGTGGAAGCGACGGGGCACGGTTTCGAGGTGGTGGATTTCAGCGTGCTCTAGGCAGCTTTACCGGGCCCCGGCTGTCGCCGGGGTGAGCGGAGGGAGAGGCATGTTGCGCACGGAGGCCCTCACCTCCCACCGCTCCGGGCGGCGGGCCCCTCCTCTCCCGCAGGGCGGGAGAGGGGTTGAAGGTCAGGCCTTCGCTTTTGCCGTTTCCGGTTTGAGGACACCGCGGTTGAGGAGTTCCTCGGCGATCTGGACGGCGTTGAGGGCGGCGCCCTTGCGCAGGTTGTCCGAGACGCACCAGAAGGCGAGGCCGTTCTCGACCGTGGGGTCGGTGCGGATGCGGCTGACATAGGTCGCCCATTCGCCGGCCGCTTCCTTCGGCGTCATGTAGAGATCTTCCTTCGGATCATCGAGGACGATCAGGCCGGGGCTTTCGCGCAGCAGGGCGCGCGCTTCGTCGGCGCTCATCTCGCCGTTCATCTCGATGGTGACGGCCTCGGAATGGCCGACGAAGACCGGCACGCGCACGCAGGTGGCGACCAGCTTGATCTTCGGGTCGAGGATCTTCTTGGTCTCGACCGTCATCTTCCATTCTTCCTTGGTGAAGCCGTCCTCCATGAAGTCGTCGATGTGCGGGATGACGTTGAAGGCGATCTCCTTCGGGAAGATCTCGGGCGTCGGCTCGTCATTGACGAAGACGCCGCGCGTCTGGTTCCAGAGTTCGTCCATCGCGTCCTTCCCCTTCCCCGAGACGGACTGGTAGGTGGAGACGACGACGCGGGAGATGCCGACCGCATCGTGGATCGGCTTCAGCGCGACGACGAGCTGGGCGGTCGAGCAGTTGGGGTTCGCGATGATGCCCTTCTTCTTGTAGCCCATGACGGCGTCGGCATTGCACTCGGGCACGACGAGGGGCACGTCCGGGTCCATCCGCCAGGCGGAGGAGTTGTCGATGGTGATGGCGCCGGCCTTGGCGATCTTCGGGCACCATTCCTTCGACACCTTGCCGCCGGCCGACATCAGGACGAGGTCGACCTTCGAGAAGTCGAACTGTTCGAGGTCGTGGCATTTCAGCGTGCGGTCGCCGTAGGAGACTTCCTTGCCGATCGAGCGGCGGGAGGCGACGGCGTAGACTTCGTCCGCCGGGAAAAGGCGCTCGTCGAGGATGGCGAGAAGCTCCCGACCGACATTGCCTGTGGCGCCAACAACCGCGATGCGCGTGCCCATGATGTTCTCCAGTCCGGGTGGTTTGCGGGCTATATGGGCCATCTCGGCTCCGGCTTAAAGCGGCTTGTGCAATACGCCCCCGGCTGGCAGGAGGGGGCGATGCCGAAAGAGGGGTTCCCGCGCCGTGCTGGACGAGATCATCCGCCGTTATATCGCAAGCTATAATGACCGGGACATCGACGCGATGCTGGCCTGCGTGACGGATGATGTGGTGTTCGAGAATATCTCGAATGCCGGACAATCCATGCGCCTGGATGGCAAGGCGATGATGCGGCAGGTGGCGGAAGTGTCCGGCAATGCCTTTTCGTATCGCCGCCAGCGGCTGATCAACCTCGTCACCGATGCGGGCAAGGCCGCCGCGGAGATCGAGTTCGAGGGCCGCGCGGCGGTCGACCTGCCGAACGGCGTGCGCGCCGGCGAGACCGTGAAGGTGCGCGGCGCGAGCTTTTTCGAGTTTCGCGGGCCCCTGCTCTGCCGGATCGCGGACTATAGCTAGATGTCGACCTGAACCATTGCCCAAGACGCGACACTCATCCTGAGCGAAGTCGAAGGATGGGCCAAGCCGAGCGAAGGGCTGTTGTGACCCATCCTTCGACTTCGCTCAGGATGAGCTTGCACTGTTTGACGAACGTTATTCGGGAAAGCGCTGATCATACTCGGCGCGCAGTTTGACCCAGTTGTCCCAATGCGGTGCGGGATCGGTGCCCGCGAGTCTGGCCTCCAGCACGTCCACATGCGCGTGCCAGCCGGCGGAGACGCTGAGCAGGACGTCGCGGTTCGGTGCGCGGCGATGCGTGATGGTGAGCAGTGTGCCGGCGCCTTTGGCGGTGAGCTCAAACAGCACGTCGGACTGCACGCCCCAGGAAATGAAGAGGCGGCGCGGCGGATCGACGTCGAGAACCTTGCAGGTCATGCGGTTTTCCGCGCCCATGCCGTCCGGGCGCTTGCCGGGCGGGTTGGTGAGTTCGTCATTGCGCCAGACGAATTCGAACTCGGCGCCGGGCGTCAGGTCCATGTCGCCGGACGCGAGCCATTGGCGGCGCAGGTCGCTTTTCGTCAGGTAGTCCCAGACGCGCTCGGGCGGGCCCGGAAGGAGGCGTTCGAGTTTCAGGACGGTCGGCTCCACGAGTGTGCCGTAGGCGGAGGATGCGGCGAGCTTGGTCATTGGGGATCTCCTTCGGAGGATTTGGAATCTGCGTCGCGCAGAAGGCGTTCGAGGGTATCGAGGCGGGAGGTCCAGAACTGTTCGTAGAAGGCGAGCCAGTCATGGGCGTTCGCGAGGGGGCCGGCCTCGAGGTGGCAGACATGGGTGCGTCCGCGCACTTCGCGGCGGATGAGGCCGGCGCCTTCGAGCGACTTGATGTGCTTGGAGGCGGCGGCGAGGGACATCTCGAACGGCTCGGCGAGCTGCGAGACGGTGCGGGCGCCGCCGGTCAGCTCCTTGAGCATGCGGCGGCGGGTGGCGTCTCCCAGGGCGTGGAAGACGGCGTCGAGGCGGGGGGAGTCAAGTAGTTCAACCATGTGGTTGAATATACGGGACGGGATTTGATTGTCAACCAATTGGTTGAATAAATCTCAGGGCTTCCAGCCGGGGATCTTTGCGGCCTGTTTCAGCCACTTCTTCATCTGCGCCGCGTCGAAGCCGTCTTCGGGAATGTCGAGCCAGCGGCTTTCGCCGCTCTTCGGCGTATGGCCGGGGGGCATGGGGGTGAGGTGGATGCCCTTGAAGAAGGTAACCTTCACGTACCGCGTCAGCACATGGAAGGTGACGAACCAGCCTTGGCCTTCGACGCCGTAGAAGGGCGAGTTCCACTTCACGGCTTTTTGCACGCCCGGCACGGCGGCGGTGATCAGGGCGTCGAGCCGCTGGCCGACCTCTTGCTTCCAGCCGGGCATGGCGGCGATGTAGGCCTGCACCGGCGCATCGCCGTCGCCCTTCGCGATCTGCGGGTTTCCGCCAGAGAGAAGGACGGGCTTCCTGGTCTTGCCGCCGGCCTTGACCGCTTTCGATGTGTTGTGCGCGACGGCTGCCTTGATGAGCGACTTGAAGGCGGCCTCGTTCAGCTTGTCGCCTTCGGCGAGGTCGATGGCGCGGCGCGTGCTGGCGTCGAGGCTGGCATTGAAGACGCCTTTGGGGTCTGGCAATGCGGCGCCGTGCGCGAAGGTGAGCTTGACCTTGTCCTTGTAGACTTCGCCGGTGCAGAGGATGCCATTCTGCTCCCAGACTGGCACGCCGGCAGGGTTGGACGGCTTCTGCCATTTCATCGTTTCTTCGACATCCGGCGCGGCTTCCTTGATAAGCCTGCGGATGTTTGCGAGGGCCGCGCCGCGCCAGCCGCCAATCTCCTTGAGACGGGTGTCTATCTTCTGCGAGGGAGAAGGCGCATGAGCCATGCGGTTCAGGCGCTTTCCTTCATTGCCGGACGTCGCAAATCCGCCGCGAGGCCCTCCCCCATCAGGTCGATGAAGTTTTCCGAGTAGAAACCTGCGACCTGCGCGGGCGTGCAGCCGGCAAGCGTTTCGTCGAACCGCTTGAGCGGATTGCGGCCGCCTTCGACGTGCGGATAGTCCGATGAGAAGAGGCAGACTTCGTCGCCGGAATTGCGGATGATCCAGCCGGCATCTTCGTGCGGATAGGGCGCGGCGCGGAAGCTTCGCCGGACGATTTCGGACGGCTTCGCGGAGAGTTTCTGCAACCGCTCTTCATTGCGCAGGAAGGCGTGGGCGGCGGAATCCATGGAGCGCATCCATCCGGGCACCCAGGCGGCGCCGAGTTCGATGGCGCCCCATTTCAGCTTCGGGAAGCGATCGAACACGCCGTCGAAGATGAGCGTGGCGAGTGTCTGCATCGCGGACTGCGGGATCGGCATATAGGAGACGGAGGTGAAGTTGTCGTCGCCGCCGTGGAAATCGGGCACCGGCGGCAGGCCGTTCTGCTTGTAGACGGGGTTCAGCTTCTCCTCGCCGCCGACATGCAGGAGGATCGGGATGCCGGCTTCTTCCGCGATGCGCCAGACGGGATCGAGGCCGATATGGCTCGGCCCGTGGTTTTGTGGGCATACGGACGGCACCATCAGCGCCTTGGCGCCGAGCTTGACGGCCAGCTTCGCGGTGACTTCGGCGCGCTTGAAATCTTCGAGCGGCACATAGGCGACCGCCAGAAGGCGGCGGTCGACGGCGCAGAAGTCCGTCATCATCCGGTTGTGGGCATCGGCGGCGGCATAGCAGAGTTCCATGTCGCCTGACTGGTCGAGCCCGAAATTGCCGAGGCAGAAGGTGGTGAAGACCAGCTGGCTTGCGAAGCCGAGCAGGTCCATGACGGCGGGCCGGTCGAATGCGTTGAAGGCGCCGAGGGCTTCGTAATTCTTGCGCAGCAGGATCGCGCCTTCGGCGCCGGCGCGGAACGCGGCGTCTTCGTGCTTGGCGCGCTCGGCCTCAAGCCATTTGGCGCGCTTCAGCTTGGCCTGGAAGGATGGCAAGGCGTGATAGCGCGCAAGCAGGCGGCGGTCGAAATACGGATCAAGGCAATCCGGCATTTCCATCAGGTGGCTGTCCGCATCATGGATCAGCCGTCCGGCGGCGTAGGACATGGGTCGTTTCCTCCGTGGCTCTCTGGCCGTATTTTGGAGGCAACATTCCACAGGCCGGGACGTTGAGCAATCAAGGAGCCTCGCGATGAGCACCAACGACACCCATGCCTCGACCGACGGCAAGGCGGTCCTGTACCGGATGGTGACGCCGCAGCATATCTGTCCGTTCGGGCTGAAATCGAGAGCCTTGCTGGAACAGCGCGGCTTCGAGGTGGAGGATCATCACCTCGCCTCGCGGGCCGAGACCGATGCGTTCAAGGAGAAGTATGGCGTGAAGACGACGCCGCAGACTTTCATCGGCGGCGAACGCGTGGGCGGGCATGATGACCTGCGCCGGCATTTCGGGCTGAAGGTGGCCGAGCCGGACTCGAAATCCTACACGCCGGTAATCGCCCTGTTCGCGATGTCGGCGCTGATGGCGCTGGCGATGAGCTGGGCGGTGTTTGGCACGGTGCTGACGATCCGCGCGGGCGAATGGTTCATCGCGGTCGCCATGTGCCTGCTGGCGATGCTGAAGCTGCAGGATATCGAGCGCTTCACGAACATGTTCCTCGGCTATGACCTGCTGGCGCGCCGGCAGGTGCGCTATGCCTATGTCTATCCGTTTGCGGAAGCGGGCGCGGGTGTGCTGATGATCGCCGGCGGCGTGGCCGGGCTCGTGGCAGCGCCGGTTGCGCTGTTGATCGGCACGGTGGGTGCAGTTTCGGTCTACCGCGCGGTCTATGTCGAGAAGCGCGACCTGAAATGTGCGTGCGTCGGCGGAAGCAGCAATGTACCGCTCGGCTTCGTATCGTTGACCGAGAACCTGATGATGATCGTAATGGCGCTCTGGATGGTCGCCAGGGCGATCGCCTAGAGGCGGCGCGTCATCACGATCATCCGGCCACGGCCGTTCCAGAGTTCTTCTTCCTCATCACTGACGACTTCGAAGCCGTTCGCGAGATAGAGCTGCATCGACGGGCCGAGGCCGTCGGTGGTTTCGAGATACACTTCCGGCCAGCCCTGCGCGGCAGCGTGGGCCATGGCGGCCTCGAACAGCGCCTTGCCAAGGCCGAGGCCGCGCGCCTGGGGCACCAGGACGACCCAGCGTAGCTGGCCGCGGCCGCCGCGGTCGATCATGGCGGCGCAGCCGAGCGTTTCAGCGCCGCGCTCGGCGAACCAGACGCGGCTTGCGCGCGCGGGGTCGGTGAGGTCCGCTTCCTCGACCGTCTTGCGGACATAGTCAGCAAAACCAGAGGCAAAGCGTGGCCCTTCCCCGGCATAGCCGCGCGCGTGAAGGTCGACCACGAGGTCAGTGTCGCCGGGACGCCACTCGCTCCGCAGGCGAACTTCCGGCGCACCGACCTGTGCCAAAGGGGGAAATTTCCGTGACATTTTTGTCTAGCCCTCCCGAATTCCGCTGCCGCCCGGTTCCGCAGGGGCAGCACGCCCTTGGTCAGCCCGCCCGGCGGCGTTAGTTTCCCCGCCAAGGATGCGAGACGTCAATCCGGAATACCGGAGGGCCGCATCCCACAGGAGGAAACCATGAAGACCAATTACATGTTGGGTGCGTCTGCCATTGCGTTCGCCCTGCTGGCGTTTGCGCCGGCGGCGATTGCCCAGGACACCGGCGACGACGCCGAAGCCCGCCAGAAGACCGTGATCGTCACGGCGACCAAGCGCAACGAGACCATCCAGGACGTGCCGTTCTCGATCAACGCCCAGACGGCGGAAGACATCGAGCGGTCCGGCGCCGGCAATCTCGAGGACGTGGCCCGCTCGGTGGCCGGCCTCTCGATCCAGAACCTCGGCCCCGGCCAGAGCCAGGTCGCCGTGCGCGGCGTCTCGGCCGGCCAGATCGTGCGCGACCAGCCGGGCGTGAAGGAACAGGTGGGTGTGTATCTCGACGAGTCGGTGATCTCGCTGTCGCTGTTCACGCCGGACATCGACCTCTATGACCTCAACCGCATCGAGACGCTGCGGGGACCGCAAGGCACGCTGTTCGGATCGGGTTCGGTCGGCGGCACGGTGCGCTACATCACCAACCAGCCGGTGATCGGCACGCAGGAAGGCAGCCTCGAGGCGAACCTCAACACGATCAGCGATGGCGGCACGGGCGGGCATGTCAAAGGCATGATCAACCTGCCGCTCGGCGACACGGCGGCGCTGCGCGCGGTCGGCTATCACACCGAGTATGGCGGCTGGATCGACGCGATCGGCCCCTCCGGCGGCGAAGACGTCAACAGCGGCAATCGCACGGGCGGGCGCATCGCGCTGACCTTCCAGCCGAACGAGGCGCTGACCATCACGCCGCGCATCATCTACCAGGAGATCGGGGCGGACGGGTTCAACCGGGCCGAAGCGTTCAACTGGCTGTCGGGCTCGGCGACGATGCCGGACAATTCGCAATTCCTGTTGCTGGACGAAGAGTTCTCGGACGAGACGATGATTGCCGACCTGACGGCGAGCCTCGATCTCGGCGCGGTGACGTTGACTTCGGTGACGAGCTATATCGACCGGGACATCCTGGTCAGCCGCGATGCCTCGGCGCTGACGTCCAGCGTGTCGTCGGATCTTGGCTATCCGGCGCCGTCCTTCTTCCTGCCCTCGAACCTGCGGGACACCACCGCCTACGAGAGCACGACGCAGGAGCTGCGGCTGAGCTCGAATTCCGACGGGGCGCTGCAATGGCTGGCCGGCGTGTTCTATTCGAACAATGACCGGGTCTATGCGCAGCGCCTGCCGACGCCGGGTTACGATGCGGTGACGGACGCAACGCTCGGCGCCGGCACGTCGGCTGCGGTGGCCAACGGCTTCCCGGCCGACTCGCCGTTCAACTCGGACCTCTCCTACTCCCTAACCCAATGGGCGGTGTTCGGCGAGGCGAGCTATGACCTGACCGAGAAACTGACCGTCACGGCCGGCGGCCGCTTCTACGACTTCGAGGAAGACCGTACGATCTCGTCGGGCGGCCTGTTTGCCAATGGCGACTCGAATGTCCAGGATACGACGTCGTCGGACGGTTTCTCGCCGCGCGTGCTGGTCAGCTATGACGCGACCGATACGATCACCCTGAACGCGCAGGCGAGCCAGGGCTTCCGTCTCGGCGGCGTCAACGACCCGCTGAACGTGCCGCTCTGCACCCCGCAGGACCAGGCGATCTTCGGCGGCTTCCAGAGCTATGGCGACGAGAAGTTGTGGAACTACGAAGCCGGCATGAAGGCGCTGACGGGCAATGTCACGTTCAATGCGGCGGCGTTCTACACCGACATCCAGGACCTGCAGGTCACGCTGGACGCCGGCTCGTGCTCCTCGCGGATCGTGTTCAACGTCGAGAAGGCGCACACCGCCGGCCTCGAAGCGGAACTGGGCTGGAGCCCGATGGACGGCCTTGACCTCAGCCTCGCGGCCAGCGTGCTGGAAGCGAAGTTCGACTCCACTGTGGTCGATGGCACCAGCACGGTGATC
Source organism: Acidobacteriota bacterium (assembly GCA_016712445.1). Classification (NCBI taxonomy): domain Bacteria; kingdom Pseudomonadati; phylum Acidobacteriota; species Acidobacteriota bacterium. Next base: position 1,154,042 of record JADJRB010000001.1, read on the forward strand.
GGCGGCATCCAGGACGGCAACCGCCTGCCTTCGGTGCCGGAACTGCAGCTGTCGGCCGCCGGCACGTACCGCTGGGATCCGCGCTGGATCGATGCTGGCGCGTTCGTCTCGGGCTCTGTCCAGCACATCGGCGACCGCTATACCCAGCCGAGCGACCAGACCGCGACGCAGGGCCTGCCGGCTGCCACGGGCCTTGCCCTCGGCGCGCTGACCGGCCTCGAAAGCCCGCGCGACCTGGTGGACCTCAACCTCGACGCCTACACGACGCTGAACCTCAGCACGGGCCTCGAGTTCGACACCTGGTCGGTGACGCTCTACGCCAACAACGTGACCGACGAGGAAGCGGACCTGTCATTCGACCGCGAACGCGGCGGACGCGCCCGGCTTGGTTTCCACCGGAGCCAGCCGCGCACCTTCGGCGTGACGTTCCGCAAGGAATTCTGATCCGGATACGGATTGTCAAAACGGAAAACCCCGCAGCCTGCTGCGGGGTTTTTCATTTCTGGCGTCAGAGCGCGGCGATGACGGCGTCGGCCATCTGGCGGGTGGTCAGTTCGCCGCCGAGATCGCGCGTGCGCGCGCCGCGATCGAGCGCCTTGCCAACGGCGGCAAAGAGCTGGTCGGCCGCCTTCTCTTTTCCGAGCGACCAGCGCAGCGCCATCTCGAGCGACAGGATAGCGGCGCAGGGGTTGGCGACGCCCTGCCCCGCGATGTCCGGCGCCGAGCCGTGCACGGGTTCGTAGAGGCCCGGCGCACCCGGTGCGCCGAGCGAGGCCGAGGGCAGCATGCCGATGGAGCCGGTGAGCATGGCCGCTTCATCCGACAGGAGATCGCCGAACAGGTTGTCCGCGAGGATGACGTCGAACTGTTTCGGCTGGCGCACGAGTTCCATCGCGCAGGCGTCGGCATACATGTGGCTGAGCGCCACGCCGCCCCCGAATTCTGCCGCGGCGAGGGTGACTTCCTGGCGCCAGAAGAGGCCCGATTCCATGACGTTGGATTTCTCGACCGAGCAGACCCGGCCCTTGCGCCCGCGCGCGATGTCGAAGGCGACGCGGGCGACGCGCTCGATCTCCGGATGGGTGTAGATGGCGGTGTCATAGCCGCGGCGCAGGCCGCCCGTCTCGTCGATGCCGCGCGGCGTGCCGAAATAGACGCCGCCCGTCAGTTCCCGGACGATCATCAGGTCCAGGCCTTCGACCCGGTCGCGCTTCAGGCTGGAGGCGTCGACGAGCGCCGGGAAGCAGAAAGCCGGGCGAAGGTTGGCGAACACGTCGAGCCCCTTGCGGAGCGCGAGCAGGCCGGCCTCGGGGCGCTTGTCGCGCGCCGCGCCGACCCATTTGGGGCCGCCGACTGCGCCGAGCAGGACGGCGTCGGCGTGACGGGCTTTCTCGAGCGTCGCGTCGGTCAGCGGCGTGCCGTGCGCATCAAGGCTGGCCCCGCCAACCAGGCCGGTCTCGATGACGATGTCCGACACCAGGAGCTCCGCAACGCGGCGCGCCTCGGCGGTGACTTCCGGGCCGATGCCGTCGCCCGGCAAGAGCAAAAGTGTCTTCTTCATGGGCGCGGCCTCCGCGAAAAGTCATTGGTGCGGGCTGAGTAGCGAGGCGGGGCGCGCGGCGCAACCGGCTCAGATGGGCTCGGGGTCCGCTTCATAGAGGCGCAGGGACCGGTCGGTGATGCCGAGCTGCGGGAAGAACGAGCGCCAGGTGGCCATGTGGGCGGTCTTGAAATGCGCCGCAATCGCGTCGCGGCTTTCCCAGCGTTCGGAGACGCGGATGAGGCCGGGATCGAGCACGTCGACGGCGTAGGCATAGTCGATGCAGCCCGGCTCGGCGCGGCTGGCGCGGATCATCTGTTCCATCGCGGCGCGCGCTTCGGCGACGCGTTCGGGCGGGGCGCGGACGGTGCCTTCAATGACGATCATGGCGCGGGATCCTCCTTGGCGGGTGCCGCTTCCGGCTCGGCCGGCGCGGTTCGCTCGGGGATCTTCACGTTCGGGACTTCAGGCTTGGTGCCGAAGGGATCGGTGAGGCAGCCGGACAGCGCGGGCAAAAGGAGAAGCGGCAGGAGCAGGCGGGCGCGGCGAAGCATGGGTGTGTCTCCGGTTGGGCCCGCCGGGTCTCAGCGGGCGGTTTCGAGCCAGGGCGTCGCGAGGCGGCGCTGGCTTTCGAACTTCTCGATCTCCGGCGCGGCCGTCAGCGAGGCGCCGATCTCGTCGAGCCCGGCGAGCAGGTTCGACTTGCGCCCGGGATCGACATCGAACTTGTAGGTCTCCCCGTCCGGCGTGGTGACGGTCTGGGTTTCGAGGTCGACGGTGAAGACATGGTTTGCGCCGCCAGCGGCCTTTGCCAGTTTCTCGCAGACATCCACCGGCAGGCGCACCGGCAGGATGCCGTTCTTGTAGCAGTTGTTGTGGAAGATGTCGGCGAAGGAGGGCGCGATCACGCAGGTAATGCCCTGGTCGAGCAGCGCCCACGGTGCGTGTTCGCGCGAGGAGCCGCAGCCGAAATTCTCGCCGGCTATCAGGATCGACGCCTTGGCATAGGCCGGCTTGTTGAGGACGAAATCGGGATTGGGCGAGCCATCGGCGTTGGTTTTCAGCTCATGGAAAAGGCCGGTCGCGAGGCCGGTGCGGGTTGTCGTCTTCAGGAACTGCTTCGGGATGATCATGTCCGTGTCGATGTTCGACATCGGCTTGCCCTTCTCGAGCAAGGGCGCGGCGGTACCGGTGAGGGATTTGAACGGGGTCATGGCAGGCTTTCTAGTCCGGGACGCCGGCAATGAACAGGGTGGGCACGTTCAGGGTACCGTCGCGCACTGTGAACACACGGGTGCCGGCGCGGCGTCCGGTGCGAACGTCTGATACGTTGAAGCCGTGAGCGGCGAGGCGGCCGTGCGCCGCTTCGATGTCGCCGACGCGCCAGGTGAGGCCCCAGAAACCGTCGGGCCCGGCGGCGTCTTCGGCCTGCGCAAGCCGGTGGGCGATCTCGACCGTCAGCCCGCCGGTGCGGAAGAAGATCAGCCGCACGCCCCATTCCGGCGCCGTGCGGTCGAGCGCGAGGCGCAGGCCGAGCTTGGCGCCATAGAGCGCCATCGCGCGGTTCGGGTTCGGCGTATTGATCACGAGATGGTCAAGCGCGTGGACATGGCCGAGCGGCACTTCGGCGGGCTCCAGCGCGCCTTCGAGCGGCTCGACCACGAACCAGCGCACGCCGGCGGTGGCCTCCGGGGCGCAGCGGAAGCGGCGCCAGGTGCGGCGGAGTTCGCGGGCCATGTCTTCGCTCAGGCCGTCTTCGATGGCGGTGGGCGCGAGCGCGGTGCGGGTGAAGGCGCGGTGGTCACCGGAGAGATCGCCGGAACGAAACGCCAGCGACTTCAGGCCGGGGCCTTCTTCGGTGATGCGTTCGCGCAGGTGGTCGGCGGCGGGCGTGCCGCCTGCAGGCGCGATGAGTTCGAGCGCGGTGTTGCCGAGCTGGAACCAGGCGGTCGCGATGCCCGCCTCGCTGATGGCTTGCCAGTCCGGCGCACGGCCGAGCAAGGCGGCATAGACCGCCGTGCCCATTTCGATCTCGGGCGCCAGGATCACAATGTGATCAAGGCCGCTGATCATGCCTTTGCGCTCGCCTGCGGCAGGCAGGCGTTGACGTCCTTGAAGCCGGGAAGCGCTTCAACGCGGGCGAACCATTTGCGGATGTTCGGGAAGGGTTGCAGGTCGATGCCCGCCTGCCCCGCATAGGCGGCGATGCCGTAGATGTCGATGTCGGCGATGGTGGCGCCCTTGCCGACCAGCCAGTCGCGCCCGTCGAGCAACGAATTCAATTCCTTCAGCGAGCTGAGGGCGGTCTGCAGGTTCGCTTCGGCAATCGCTTCGGGGAACTTGAAGAAGCCGAGCTTCGCCGCCCGCGTGCGGTAGATGCCGGTGGTCAGCGCGCCGGCGCCCCAGAGCTGCCATTCGCGGGCCCGCAACCGCTCGCCGCGATCCTTGCCGCCGAACTTGCCGGTCTCGTCGGCCAGATAGTCGAGGATCACGGAAGACTGGCTGAGGCAGTAATCGGTCTGGCTGTCTTCCAGCACCGGCACCTGGCCGTAGCGGTTCTTGACGAGGAAGGCGTCGGCCTTGTGGGCCCCGGCGCGCAGGTCGACATGCTCATAGTCGAACGGCGTGGCGGTGAGGCGGAGCATCAGCCCAACCTTGTAGGTCGGGCCGGACGCGAAGATGCCGTGAAGGGTGTAGCGGGTCATGGTGTTTCCTCGGGTGATTTTTTCACCCGCAGTTACCACCATGGACCGGAACTTGGCGAGGCCTGCCGTGGCGGACCGATAGGTAGAGCCTTTGAGGATGCCGGGGAGTCCACGTCAGCGGACTCCGATGGGAAGCGATGGGCATCAGCAGAAAGTCGAAAACCCCATTCAGCTAAGAAGCCTATCCGCAATCGCGATCTTAGGGAGCAATCACAAAATTCCCATTGTGCAAGCATCCCATCGGCCTAGACTGAATTAACAACGAAGAGCTTGGGGTTTCGCCTATGGTTGTTATGATCAATCAGAAATGTGGTTCGTGCGGGAAAAGCCTCACAGGCGGGTATGTGCAAAACTACTCCGGAATAGGTCAGCCGTTTGTCGAATGCAGTCGCTGCGGATCCCTCAACAACAATTCCGGACATGTCAACGAGTGGAAGGTCATGTCCGGTTCTGACAAAGCGCTTTTTTATCTCGAACACATATTCTCAGTTCTGATGCGTAACGCGCTTCTTATGTTCTTCATCTGCATGGGGCTCGCTGTGATGATCGAGTTTGATTCTGATGTGACTTTCATTGGGGTATCGATCGCAATTTACGCTTGCATGGTTTCGTTTGGTCTCTTCCGATTTTTTGTTCTCGTTGGTCGCGCTATTAACGCTTCAAATGCGCGGATGGCAGACCCTGAGTATGTCGCGAAACTCACAGGATTGGGGCTGGCTCGATAACCTCGCCACTTCACCCACCCTTACCCTCTCGTTCATGACTGGAAAGACGAAACCTAAATGCCGCTGGTACTTCTGCATCTCGGCGAAAATTTTTCGCGCTTTCAAACAATCGATGATGCGAAAACCGTGGGAGCAAATAGACACACGGCAACGACGCCAGCCCGAATCGAAGTGACTCCAGACAATGGCGGACCAATTCTCACGATCAACTACGACCCAACCCTTCCGGGATGGATTTCGAGTACCTAAAAGTTACGAGACCTTGCTTTCGCTCCGATTACGCCATGATCAGCTGCTAAGACAATTTCGCTTTTGGGGTATTGTTCAATCGTCGAACTGAAACGTCAAAAACGGGTCAATCAAGGTCTTCCGGCGCGCGCGCCGTTACAGCCCCTCAAACAACGCCGTCGAAACATACCGCTCCGCGAAGCTGGCGAGGATGACCACGATGGTCTTGCCGTCCATCTCCGGGCGCTTGCCGAGTTGGACCGCCGCATAGGCCGCCGCGCCGGACGAGATGCCGCCGGGAATGCCTTCAAGCTTGGCAAGCTTGCGGGCGGTGGCGAGGGCGTCGGCGTTCGACACCTTGATGATCTCGTCGATCAGTTTCGTGTCGGCATTGCCCGGCACGAAGCCCGCGCCGATGCCCTGGATCATGTGCGGGCCGGGGGCGCCGCCGGAGAGGACCGGGGACGCTTCGGGCTCGACGGCGACCATTTTCAGCGAGGCCTTGCGCGGTTTCAGCACGCGGCCGGTGCCGGTGAAGGTGCCGCCGGTGCCGATGCCGGAGATGATGGCGTCGACCTTGCCGTCCGTATCCGCCCAGATTTCCTCGGCGGTGGTTTTCTCGTGGATGGCGGGGTTGGACGGATTATCGAACTGGCTCGGCATCACCGCGCCGGGGATCGACTCCAAGAGCTCCTTCGCCTTGGCGATGGCGCCGCCCATCCCCTTCTCTTTCGGTGTCAGCTCCAGCTCCGCGCCGAGATAGGCGAGCATCTTGCGCCGCTCGATCGACATGGATTCCGGCATCGTGAGGATCAGCCGGTAGCCGCGCTGCGCAGCCACGAAAGCGAGGCCGATGCCCGTATTGCCCGACGTCGGCTCGATCAGCGTGCCGCCGGGCTTCAGCTTGCCCTCGGCTTCGAGGCCGAGGATCATGGCGAGGCCGATCCGGTCCTTGACGCTGGCGAGCGGATTGAAGAATTCGAGCTTGAACAGGAGGTCGGCCTTGACGCCCTCGGCCTTCGCGAACTTCTCGGCGCGCACCAGCGGGGTGGCGCCAATGGTTTCGAGGATCGAGCCGTAGATACGGCCGCGCGGTCCGTCGAGCGTGACGCCGCCATCGAGTTTCACGGTACCGGACATGCAAGTCTCCCTTCAGGAAATCTGTGAAGGGAGACTATCGGCCCGCCGCAGCGGAAAGACAACCGAACGGCTTGTTTAGCAACGCTTATCGACCCTTTAGGCGGTCAGCACTTCGAGCAGCCGCCGACCGACTCCAGCAAGCGCGCGTCACGGTCGGCGCCGGGCAGCGGCGTCGTCAGCAGCCGGTCGCCGACGAAGATGGAATTGGCGCCGGCGAGCAGGCACAGCGCCTGGCCTTCGGCGGTCATCTTCTCGCGGCCCGCCGAGAGCCGGACCCAGCTTTGCGGGAAGACGATGCGGCAGACGGCAATGGCGCGGGCAAGTTCGATCGCGTCGATCTCCTCGCTGTCGCCAAGCGGTGTGCCCTTGATCGGGACCAGCTTGTTGATCGGCACGCTTTCCGGATGCGGCGTGAGCTTCGAAAGCTCGTGGATGAGGCCGATGCGGTCTTCGCGCGTCTCGCCCATGCCGAGGATGCCGCCGCAGCAGAGCTTGATACCGGCCTCACGGCAACGGCCAAGGGTCTCCAGGCGGTCCTCGTATGTCCGGGTGCTGACGACCGTGCCGTAATATTCACGCGAGGTATCGAGGTTGTGATTGTAATAGTCGAGCCCGGCGGCTTTCAGCGCTTCGGCCTGGCCGGCCTCGAGCATCCCGAGCGTGACGCAGGTTTCGAGGCCTTCGGCCTTCACCGCCGTGATCATCTCGGCGACTTTTGGCAGGTCGCGGTCTTTCAGCGAGCGCCAGCCTGCGCCCATGCAGAAGCGGTCGGCGCCGTTCGCCTTGGCGCGGCGCGCTGTCTCGACAACTTCCTCGAGTGGCATCAGCTTCTCGGCCTTGAGGCCGGTGTCGAACTTGGCCGACTGGCTGCAATAGCCGCAATCCTCCGGGCAGCCACCGGTCTTGATCGACAGCAGCTGCGACTTCTGCACCGCGCCATCGGGCCAGTTCGCAGCTTTCACCGCCAGTGCCCGGGCGAACAGCTGGTCGAGCGGCAGGTCGTAGACGGCGCGGATTTCCTCGCGCGTCCAGGTCTGCCGGGGGGTCAGGTCGTAGGCCATGGTTTGCTCCTTGGGCGGATCGATCAGCCGATGACGCCGTTGATGGCGGCGCGGGCGGCGAGTGTGGGGCTCATCAGGTGGGTGCGGCCGCCTCGGCCCTGACGGCCTTCGAAGTTGCGGTTGGACGTCGAGGCGCAGCGCTCGCCGGGGGCGAGGATGTCGGGGTTCATGCCGAGGCACATGGAACAGCCGGGCTCGCGCCATTCAAAGCCTGCCTCGGTGAAGATGAGGTCGAGGCCTTCCGCTTCAGCCTGTGCGCGCACGAGGCCGGAGCCCGGCACGACCATGGCGCGCACGCCGGCGGCCACCTTGTTGCCCTTCGCGACAGCGGCCGCGGCGCGCAGGTCTTCGATGCGGCTGTTGGTACAGGAGCCGATGAAGACGCGCTGCACCGGCGTGCCGGCAATCGGCTTGCCGCCTTCGAGACCCATATAGGCGAGCGCCCGCTCGCACGCGGCGGCCTTGACGGGGTCGGAGAAATCCTCCGGACGCGGAATATTGGCCGAGAGAGCAATCCCCTGCTCCGGGCTGGTGCCCCATGTGACGGTCGGCTCCACGTCCTCACCCTTGATGCGGATGACATGATCGAACACGGCGTCGTCATCCGTGTAGAGCTGGCGCCAGAATTTCTCGGCCACCTCCCAGGCGCCCGCTTTCGGCGTCGAGGGGCGGCCCTGCATGTAGGCGAAAGTCTTTTCGTCCGGCGCGATCAGGCCGGCGCGGGCGCCGCCTTCGATCGAGAGATTGCAGAGCGTCATGCGCCCTTCCATCGTCAGCGCCTTCACGGCTTCGCCGCGATACTCGATGACGTAGCCGGTGCCGCCGGCTGTGCCGGTGATCGAGATGACGTGCAGGGCTAGGTCCTTGGCGCTGACGCCGGGGCGCAGCTGGCCGGAAACCTCGACGGCCATGTTCAGCATCTTGCGGGCGCGGAGCGTCTGCGTGGCGAGCACGTGCTCGACCTCGGACGTGCCGATGCCGTGGGCCAGCGCGCCGAAGGCGCCGTGCGTGGAGGTGTGGCTGTCGCCGCAGACGATGGTCATGCCGGGTTGTGTACGCCCTTGCTCCGGGCCGACGACATGCACAATGCCGTTATTGATGTCGCCCATCGCGAAGTACTGGATGCCGTGTTCGGCAACGTTCCGCTCCAGCGTCTCCAGCTGGTTGCGCGCCTCGGGATCCTTGACGCCCGCGAGGCCGGCGGCCTGGTTTTCGGTGGGCGTATTGTGGTCGGCGACCGCCAGGGTCAGTTCAGGGCGGCGCACCTTGCGGCCAGCCGCTTTCAGGCCATCGAACGCCTGCGGGGTCGTCACTTCGTGGATTAGGTGGAGGTCGATATAGAGGAGGCTCTCGCCCGAGGCCGGGTCGGTGTGGACGACGTGCGCGTCCCAGATCTTGTCATAAAGTGTCTTGCCCGGCATTTCGGCCTCTCCTTTGCGCGCCGCACAATAGCGGCGAAACACGGCGAGGAAACCCCGCGCGCAGCTTCCCTGTCCCGGTCAGCGCAAAATTATTGCGCGCGCTCGCCCGAAACCTCGCCTCGCCGGAAAATCTTTCCGGCATTCACCGCCAAAACAAAACGCCCCCGCCTTGCGGCGGGGGCGTGAAATTCAGGGCTGGCCTAAGCCGGCAATCCTATTCTTCGGCGGCGCCTTCAGCAGCCGCGGCGGCAACCGCCTCGGCGGCCGCAGCGGCTTCAGCCGCTTCGGCGCGGGCCTTGGCAGCCGTGTCCTTGCGGGCCAGCTTTTCGGCGTCCTTCTGGCGGCGGCGCTCGGTTTTCGAGACAGCCACTTCCTGGGTTTCGATGCCGTGGCCTGTGGTGCGCTCGGCGATACGGGCGCCTTTGCCGCGCAGGTCGCGCAGGTAGTAGAGTTTCGCGCGGCGGACGCGGCCCTTGCGGACCACTTCGATCGAGTCGATCGTCGGCGAAACCACCGGGAACACGCGCTCGACGCCTTCACCGAAGGAGATCTTGCGGACCGTAAAGCTCTCGTTGAGGCCCTGGCCGGCGCGGGCGATGCAGACGCCCTCATAGCGCTGGACGCGCTCACGGTCGCCTTCCTTGATCTTCACGTTCACGGCCAGCGTGTCGCCGGGCGAGAAAGCGGGAATTTTCTTGTCGCCGAGGACGCGGGCCATTTCGACGGTCTCAAGCTCTTTAATCAGGTTCATCGCCAGTCTCCGGCGCAGCAGAAGTGGGGGGTCGGGAGTAAGCGGCGTATAAATCGGGGCGGCGGTCAAAAGTCAACGCCTTTGAGCGGTCGAGACGCCACTCTTCTATACGCTTGTGGTCGCCGGAGAGGAGAATCTCCGGAATCGCCCGGTTCTCCCACTCCCGGGGGGCCGTGTATTGGGGATATTCGAGCAATCCGGTCTCGAAGGACTCCCCTGTCAGGGAGGCAGAATTGCCTGCCACGCCGGGCAAAAGCCGCACCGCGGCCTCCACCATCGCCATCGCGGCGACATCGCCGCCGGCGAGCACGAAATCTCCGAGCGAGACCTCCTGCATCCCCCGCGCCTCAATGGCCCGTTCGTCCAGCCCCTCGAACCGGCCGCAGAACAGCACTACGCCCGGCCCCGCCGCCCAGCTGCGGGCCATCTGCTGGTTAAAGCGGGGGCCACGAGGAGAGAGGTAAACGAGGGGGCGGCCATTGGCCGGAACGCTGTCGATGGCAGCCGCAGCCACATCGGCGCGCAAGACCAGCCCCGCCCCGCCCCCGGCCGGCGTGTCATCGACCTTGCGGTGCTTGCCGAGGCCGAAGGTCCGCAGGTCCACGGTTTCCAGCGCCCATAGCCCCTCGGCACGCGAGCGGCCAAGGATCGAGGCGCCAAGCGGGCCGGGCCAGGCCTCTGGCACGAGGGTGATGCAAGTGGCGGTGAACATTGGCGGGGTTTAGCGCGGGTGGTTTCAGCCGCCAACCGTGCTCTCGTCTGCGTCAGTCGCCGGCAGGGCTGCGTCCTCGTTCGGGCGCTCGGCGCCTCCGTTGCCGATCATCAGCTCCCGCCCGGCAAGCATGCCGCCGGTGAGCTGCAGGGCGAAGCGCTCCTCGTCGCGGCGGCGCAGTTCCTCGATCGCATCGTCGATGGCGTCTTCCGGCTCGCCCAGCCGGTCAAGTGCGGCGCGGGCGAACTTGATGGCGGACTCAAAAGTCTCGCGCACCGGATAGTCGACCCCTGCCCTCACCAGTTCCATGCCATGTTCGCGGTCATAGGCGCGCGCCAGCAGCAGCGCGTTCGGGAATTCGTGGCGCACGAGCTCGACCATCCGCGTCGCGGCGGCGCGGTCGTCGACACAGACGAGAATGAGCGCGGCCTGCCCTGCCCCGGCGGCGTGCAGGATATCGAGGCGCTGGCCGTCGCCGAAATAGACCTTGAAACCGAAGGACGCGGCGACCCGGATCATCTCAGGATCATTGTCGATGGTCGTCACCGAATAGCCGCGCGCCAGCAGCGGCTGGCTGACGATCTGGCCGAAGCGGCCGAACCCGATCAGCAGCGCCGTGCCGACGGCGTCCTTGGGCGTCTCCACGCCGCTCGCATCGACTTCGACTTCCGGCATCAGCCGGTCGTGCACCAGCACGAAGAGCGGCGTCATCACCATCGAGATGATGATGATGGCGGTCAGCATGGCATTGCCTTCGGGGTCGATCAGGCCGACGGCCAGCGCCGCCGCATAGAGGACGAAGGCGAACTCGCCGCCCTGCGTCATCAGCACCGTGCGCTCGACGGCTTCGCGGTGGCTCGCCTTGAAGAGGCGCGCCACAGCGTAGACGCCGACACCCTTGAGAACGGTGAAGGCCACCACGCTGATCGCGATGAGCTGCCAGTTCTGCACCACCACATTGAGGTCGAGCGACATGCCGACCGCCAGGAAGAAGAGCCCAAGCAGGATGCCCCGGAAGGGTTCGACATCCGCTTCCAGTTCGTGGCGATAGGAGGATTCCGACAGCAGCACGCCCGCGAGGAAGGCGCCCATGGCCGTCGACAGCCCGCCGAGCTGCATCCACCAGGCCGCGCCCAGCACGATCAGCAGCGCCGCGGCGGTCATCACTTCGCGGGCCCGCGCGGCCGCGAGTATGCGGAAGATCGGGTTCAGCAGGTAGCGCCCCGCGACCACCAGCGCCGCAATGGCGCCGAGGCCGAGCGCCACGCCGCGCAGCCTTTCGCCCAGCGAGACGTCGCCGCCGCCCGGCGCGAGAAAAGCAACCAGCGCCAGCAGCGGCACGATGGCGAGGTCTTCGAGCAGCAGGATGGAGATCATCCGCTGGCCCTTTTCCTTCGCAAGATCGCCGCGTTCCTGAAGCATCTGCATGACGATGGCGGTGGACGTGAGCACGAAGCCGGTGCCCGCGATCAGCGAGACCTGAGCGCTGTAGCCGAGAGCGACGCCGACCCAGGACAAGAGCGCCATGCAGACGGCCACCTGCGCGAGCCCGAGGCCGAAGATTTCCCGGCGCATGGCCCAGAGCCGCGAGGGCTGCATTTCCAGCCCGATGATGAACAGGAACATGACCACGCCAAGTTCCGCGACGTGCAGGATCGCTTCCGGCTCGGTGAAAACCCGGAAGCCGAAGGGACCGATGGCAAGCCCGGCGGCGAGGTAACCGAGCACCGACCCGAACCCGATGCGCTTGAATACTGGCACGGCCAGCACGGCGGAGCCGAGCAGGATGACCAGCGCGCCAAGGTCGGGCCCGTGAGATTCTGCCGCCATGTGACCCTTCCCCTAGTTCGGGTACAGACTGACAGGGGCCTGCTACAGCCGCAAGACCGGAAGCGCGCCGGCCAAACTTGACCGATCCCGGTATCCTTTTGTCAGGATTTTGGAAGATACTGGCCGTCCCCCCCAAAAGGAGAGACATGATGAACCCGTCACGCCGCCAACTTCTCGCCGGTACCGGCCTTGCGCTTGCCGCCACTTCGCTCAGCGCCTGCGGCACGATCATGTATCCGGAACGCAAGGGCCAGATCGACGGCGAGCTCGACTCGACGGTCCTCATCCTTGATGGCATCGGCCTGCTCCTGTTCCTCGTGCCAGGCGTCATTGCCTTCGCCGTCGACTTCTCGAACGGCACGATCTACCTGCCCGGCACGCAAAAGACCCGCCGCCGCGCCGACGCCACCGAGATCCGCGAAGTCGCCTACACCGGCAATCTTACAGAGGCCCGCCTCGACCGTATCTGGACCGACGCTTATGGCTACAATGCGCCGTTCAAAGTATCGGACCTGGAGCGCCGCCCTGTGGACAGCCCGGACGTGCTGAAGACCGAGTTCGCGCGGCATGCAAGCCAACAGGTGTTTGCGGCCTGATTGAGCAAGCCCGATTGGCTTGAGACGCGGGCTGGACTAGGCAGGGGCGATGGACCGCGTCCCTGCCCTTTCCGTTCTGATCCCCTTCTATAATGAAGCGGGCAATGTGCACCCCGTCATCGACGAGGTGCACGCAGCGCTGTCGGGCATCGATTTCGAGATCGTCTGCGTCAATGACTGTTCGGGCGACGCGACGGGCGCCGAGCTGGCTGAAGCGAAGGTTCGCCATCCTGATACGGTGACGGTGTTGACGCATGTACAGCGGCGCGGAAAGTCTGCCGCCCTGTTCACTGGGCTGAAGTCCGTTCGCGGCGACTGGGTGCAGCTGCTCGACGGGGATGGCCAGAACGACCCGGCCGATACCGCGCGCGTCTGGGCGGCGAAGATCGCCGCGGGTGCGCCGGCACGGCTTGGCATCATCGCCGGCAAGCGCAACAGCCGCAACGATTCCGGTTTCAAGTGGATCCAGTCGCGCGTTGCCAACGGGGTCCGCCGGTTCGTGCTTCAGGATGATGCGACGGACACGGGCTGCGGCTGGAAACTGATCCGTACACAGGCATTCCGCGACCTGCCCTATTTCGCCTCGATGCACCGCTTCCTGCCGGCGCTCGTGAAGCGCGCCGGGTGGGAGGTCAGCGAGGAACTGGTCAACGACCGGCGCCGGCTTGCCGGCCAGTCGAAGTATGGATTCCTCGGCCGTCTGGGCGCGGGCATATTCGATCTGGTGGGGATGTTCTGGCTTGTGCGCCGGGGCGGATATGGCGTGGCCGCCGAATGGAATGATCCACGCGGCGGCCAGCCTTCCTGATATGACTGACGCCTAGTCGTCGCCGCGGCGACGACCGCCGGCCCTGCCGCCGTCACGCGGGCCGGAATCCCGGCTGACTTCGCGGCGCGTTTCCTTCGCCGCAGCAGGCGGCGGAGGTGGAGGCGGAGGCGAGGCCGCGGGTGCAGTCCAGCCTCTTCCACCGCCGCTCGATACGCCGTCGCCGGAGCGTCCGACACTACGGCCGCCGGAATCGCCGCCTCGGCCGCCGCCGCGCCAACCATCAGACCCGCCGCCGCGCGGCGTGTCAGCGACCGGGCCGCCCGCGAGACCTGCGTCGCCGCCGCGCCGTCCGCCACGACCTTCGCGCGGGACGTCGACTGAAGGTGGCGTGATCGAAGAACCCGTGCCCGCGCCGGGTGTCCAGCTGCCACCTCCGGAACCGCCGCCCCGGCCGGGGCGCGGATCGGTAGGCACGGGCGATACGACTGAGGCGCCTGAACCTGACCCTGTGCCAGGCGTCCAGCTACCGCCGCCCGAGCCTCGCCCGTCGCGGCCGCCGCGGCGATCGCCGGTCCAGCCATCGCGGCGCGGACGGGGATCGGTGGTCACGCTGCCCGAGCCACCGGCGCCAGGACCCCAGCGATCACCCGGAACGTCCCGCGTCGGCGGGCGGTCGTCGCCGCCGCGTCCACCGCGTCCATCACCTCCGCGCCCGTCGCCGCCACGGCCATCACCGCCGCGATGATCGCGCCAGTCGTCACCGCCGTGACCGCCGCCGCGTCCGTCACGTCCGCCGCGATGGTCGCGCCAATGATCGTCGCCGCCGCGCCAGCTCCAGTGCCCGCGCCGCCAGTCGCTGCGATGGAAATCCCAGCCGATCCAGTAGGGGTTGATCACCGAGGGGCGCGGATGGCGCCGGTAGGTGCTGGTATAGCGGATCGTGCCGCGCGGGCCCCAGGCGAAACCATAGGGATCATAGCCCCAGGTCGGGCTGTAATAGCCGTAACGGTAATAGTCCGGCGAATAGCCATAGTGCGAAACGCTGATGCCCCAGGAACTGGCATAGCCATGCGTCCAGGTATCGTAGCCATAGGTCTCGTTGTCCGCGTACCGGATGTACCCGTACTTGTCGCGGGTGAACATGAGCCCGTGGCGCGCTTCGGTATATTCGTAGATCGGGCGCACCGAGGTGACGCGGCCATTCAGGCCGAACCAGCCGAGATCGCTCACGTCTTCAGTGATGAACACGCAGCGGCCGGTGAAGTCCCGGTTCTCGCAGAGTTCCCACTGGCCGGCGAAGACGGCCACCGAACGCGGCCGGTCGTTGAAATTGAGATCGCTCAGTGTGCCGAACGGATCGTAGATGTCGCGCACGTCGCCATAGTAATCCTCGTCGCTGAACAGCGCGATGGCGGCCGGGGGCTCATCGCTGCCGCCCTCGTAGCTCGCATACTGGGCGAGTGCGGCGGGCGCGGTGAAGAAAGCCGGAACAGACAGCGCGACGACCGCGCGCAGGGATAAGCGGCGCATTTGGACTCCTTTCGTCCATGACGCCGGCAAACTGACACAGGCGCTATGAACAGGGCGCAACAAACTGCGGCGCCGGCCCGGCAAGCTGCAATTTCCGGACTATTGCCTGTCTTCGCCCGGCGGCAGGGTGCCTGCCGGCTCACTCCAGGTGGCGAGGTCAGGGATGGTGACGCGGCGCGCGGCAACATCCACCTGCGGTACGTCCGCCAGCGTGAACGGCACGAAGACGGTCGCGGCAAGCCCGGCAACCTCAACCTCCAGCAGGTCGCCCGAGCCGAAGTTCTGCACGGACTTTACTCGCCCCATGCGCGAGCCGGCGCCGTCCTGCACCTCCATTCCGGCGAGATCCTCGACATAGAACTCGTCATCTGCCGCTGCCGGCAGGCGTCCGCGGGGCACGTGCAGCAGGCGCCCGCGCATCGAGTCCCACTCTTCCTTCTGCTTCATCTCTTTCGGGCGGACGATGAAATGGTCCTTGCCCGGACGAGCGGATTTCGGGGTCAGCACCACGGCGCCGGTCTCGTCGAGCAGCGGGCCGTAGGTGAACAGGGCGTCCGGGTCGGCCGTATAGCTCTTCACGCGGACTTCGCCGCGCACACCATGGGCGCCCCTCAGGACGCCCACGGCTATCAGTCTGTCATCGCTCTTGGCTTGCATGCGCCGCTTCTAGCGGCAGAGCACGTCCGAGAGAACACTCCCCGGCGCTTTATATACCGCTTCGGAGAACCCCTGGTCCTGGCAAAAGCGCGTGGCCGCGCCGTCGCGGTTCGAAATCCGGGCGCCGCGATAGGTCGGCGCCGGGAAGAATACCGACTGCTCACCGCTCAGCCCGCCGACGGCGCCGCCATTCGACGGGGGATAAGACGGCCCCGGCAAGGGCACTGGCCGGCGCCACGGACCTTCGCGGCGCACGTCATAGCGGCGGAACGAGGAGATGGCGTCATTCAGGTAGATGCCGCCGAGGTCGCTGATCGAAGCATCGAGAAATTCGCAATTGCCCCGGTAGTCGGTGTTCTCGCACACCAGCCAGGTGCCGCGCGTGATCAGGATGGAACTCGCGGTGTCATTGAAGCGGAACTGGCTGAGACTGGCCTCGCCTTCGTCGAAGCCAAGGAAGGGCCCGCGGAAGTTCGAGTTGGCGAACAGGGCGATGTCATAGCTGCGCGGGCCGCGATCATAGCTCGTCACCTGCACCGACGAGATGTTGCCCGACAGGCCTATCTCGCCGAGATTGCGCACCGTGCGGTCAACGTACTCGCACTTGCCGCCAAGGTTCGCGTCCGTGCAGAGCAGCCAGACGCCGCCCCGGACTTCCACGCTGCGCGCCTTGTCGTTGAAGCTGACGCGGCTGAGCTTGGTCTGGTCGGCGGTCAAGGTGACCGAGGTGCCGCGCAGGCCGGTATCCGAATAGAGTGTGATTTCGGCCGGGCCCGTGGCAGGCGGCGGGCCGCGCCGGAAGGCTTCGATCTCGTCCTTCTGCGCTTCGGCGCCGGGGGCGGCCGCCATCGCGATGAAGACAGCGGCGAGAAAAGTCTGGGCCAGGAAGTCGCGGGGCATGGGTCAGTCTCCAACAAGTGGAGACATCTCTGGGCCAGTCTGCCTGAATGGTCCATGCGGGCCTTGTTGGCCGGCGTTCAGGCTGCACGACGCAGATAGCCGGCGCCCCGGGGAAAGGCGCCGGCCTTGCAGCTTCACTGGATTTGCGGGTCAGTAGCCGCTGCGATGGGTGACGAGGCGGACCGAGGAGATGTTCCCCGACAGGCCAATGTCGCTGAGATTGTCGACCGGCCGGTCGAGCGTGGTGCAGCGGCCGCGATAGTCGCCGTCGGTGCAGACTTCCCAGACACCCGAGCGGATGTCGATGCTGCGGGCGCGGTCATTGTAGCCGGCGCGGGCAAGGTCCGGCTCGTCGCGGTCAATCGTCAGCGCATCGCCGCGAAGGCCTGTGCTCGAGAAGAAAACAAGGCTGCCATAGACCGGCGTGCCGGTGGACGGCGGATAGCCATAGCCGCCCGCCGGGCGGAGCGAGGAGATGTTGTCGTTGAGGCGCAGGCCGCGCAGGTCCGGCGCGCTGGCCGTCAGCACTTCGCAGCGTCCGCCATAATTGGCGTCTTCGCAGACTTCCCAGCTGCCATAGTTGAGGACGATCGAGGAGGTCGCATCATTGAAGCGATAATCCACGAGATCAGGTACCGCGCCGTTGATTGCGACGGCCGTGCCGGAATAATTCGCACCGTCGTGCAGTACGACCTGATCACGGTCCGGCGTGCCATAGCCGGGGCCGTAGCCATCCGACGCGCAGGCAGGAATGACGAGCGCCGCGAGGCAGGCAGCACCGGCGAAGAGTCTGGAATGACGTTTCATGGCGGGGGCTCCGTAACAGGGTTAACTGCCCCTAAAGCGAACCAGGGTGCGGTTCGGTTCCCTCCCCCTCCCGATTTTTCCGCGCGAAAACAAAAGGCCGGTGCCTTTCGGACACCGGCCTTCGCCGTTCGGTTTATAGAAACCCGCCAGATTATTCGGCAGCGGCTTCCTCGGCCGGGGCCGCAGCAGCAGCGGCCTTGGCAGCAGCCTTGTCGGCCCGTTCCTTCGCACGCTCCTGGGCTTTCTTGCCCGGTGCGCCCTTGTTCGGATTGTTGCTGTTTTCCCAGGTCGTCACGGCCTTGCCGTCAACTTCCACTTTCGACAGGAAGCGGGCGACGCGGTCGGTCGGCTGGGCGCCTTTCTTGATCCAGTCTGCCGCTTTCGCAGCATCGACCTTCACGCGCTCGGCGGAGTCTTTCGCAAGGCGCGGATCATAAGTGCCGATCTTCTCGATAAAGCGGCCGTCGCGCGGAGCGCGGGCGTCGGCAACGACGATCGAGTAGAAGGGGCGTTTTTTCGAGCCGCCACGGGCGAGCCGGATTTTGAGTGACATGGGGTTCTCCTGAAGTTTGTCTCTCGGGGTTCTTGTTCGGTATTACTCGGCCTCGCGGCCACGGATCTGTTCATGATGGCGGATCACTTCCGCCACGATGAAGGCGATGATTTTCTCGGCGAAGGCCGGATCTAGACCGGATTCGTTCGCCAGGCGGCGCAGACGCTCGACCTGCTGGGCTTCGCGTGCCTTGTCCGCAGGCGGAAGGTTGTGCAGCGCTTTCAGCTTGCCGACTTGCTGGGTCAGCTTGAACCGTTCGGCCAGCGTGTGGATGAGGATCGAGTCCATGTTGTCGATGGACGCGCGCAGCTGGTTCAGCTGGAACAGCGCGAGGGTTTGGTCGGGGTTGGTCATTTCTTCTTCGTCCCTCCAAGGCCGGGCAGTGAGCCGCCGCCCAATCCAGGCAAACCTCCGGGTAGTCCGCCTGCGGAGGGCCCCCCCAGGCCGGGCAAGCCGCCCGGCATGCCGCCGGACCCCATCTTCGCAAGGTCAGCCGGACTGAGGCCGGCCGCCTGCGCGGCGCCGAGCATGCCTTTCATGCCGCCCTTCGTGCGCATCTTCTTCATCATGGTCGACATCTGAAGGTGCATCTTCAGCAGCTTGTTGACGTCCGACACATCGACGCCGGCGCCGGCGGCAATCCGCTTGCGGCGCGAGGCGTTCAGCAAGGCTGGCTTGCGACGTTCGGCCTTTGTCATCGACAGGATGATCGCTTCCTGCCGCTTCAGCACCCGGTCGTCGAGATTCGCATTCGCCATCGCTTCCTTGGCTTTGCGCGCGCCCGGCATCATGCCCATGATACCGCCGAGACCGCCCATGCGCTGCATCTGGCGCAGCTGGTCTGCGAGGTCGTCGAGGTCGAATTCGCCCTTCTTCAGCTTCGCGGCCATCCGCTCGGCTTTTTCGGCGTCCATCTGCTCGGCAGCCTTCTCGACCAGCGAGACAATGTCCCCCTGCCCCAGGATGCGGCCGGCGACGCGCTTGGCGTCGAAGGCATCGAGACCGTCGAGCTTTTCGCCGACGCCGAGGAACTTGATCGGCAGGCCCGTGACGGCCCGCATCGACAGCGCGGCGCCGCCGCGGCCATCGCCGTCCATCCGTGTCAGGACGAGTCCCGTCAGCGGCAGGCGTTCATGGAAACGGCGCGCCGTCTCGACGGCGTCCTGGCCGGTCAGCGCATCGGCAACCAGCAGCACTTCCGACGGATTGGCGATGGCGGCGATCTCGGCCGCCTCGCTCATCATCTGCTCGTCGATCGAGGTGCGGCCGGCGGTGTCGAGGAAGAGGACATCATAGCCGCCGATTTTCGCGGCCTGCACGGCGCGGCGGGCAATGTCAGCCGGCAGCTGACCGGGAATGATGGGCAGCGAGGCAACATTCTCGCCGGCCTGTTTCGCGAGGATCGCCAGCTGTTCCATGGCGGCCGGACGGCGCACGTCGAGCGAGGCGAGCAGCACGCGCTTCTTGCCGCGGTCGGCAAGGCGTTTGGCAATCTTGCCCGTCGTCGTGGTTTTACCGGAGCCTTGCAGGCCCGCCATCATCACGACCGCCGGCGGCACATCGACCCGCAGGTGCGAGGCTTCCTCGTCGGCGCCGAGCATGTCGACCAGCGCGTCATAGACGATCTTGATGACCTGCTGGCCCGGTTTCACCGAGCGGATGACCTCTTCGCCCACCGCGCGGGTGCGCACCTTGTCGATGAAGTCTTTGACCACCGGCAGTGCCACGTCGGCTTCCAGGAGCGCGACGCGGATCTCGCGCAGCGCTTCGCTCACGTCCTTGTCGGACAGCGCACCGCGGCCGGTCAGGCCGTCAAAGATACTTCCAAGGCGTTCGCTCAGGGCGTCGAACATCGAAACTTCTCCTCATACCGCTCAAAGCTCAAAAGCCCCGCCGAGCGAGACTTCGCCGGGCAGGGGGCCCCGCCGCCTCCCGTTCACTTGGAACATGTGCTGGTCAGGGCGCGCTTCTTCAATGCGCGAGATGTGGGCGGCCTAAAGCATGGCGCTTTCCACAGGTCAAGCAATCTGCAGCGCCGCGACCCGGTCCTGCAGCAGCGTCATGGCGGCCCGGATCTCCGAATCCACCAGTGAATACAGGGCCATATTGGCCCAGGTGCCCTTCGCGGCCCGCATATGGCTGCGCAGCAGGCCCTCCCGCGAGGCGCCGATCCGCTCCACCGACTTGATCGCTGGAACATTCTCCTCGTCGATCAGGTACTCGATCCGCCGGATGCGGCAGGCCTTGGCCCGGCCGATCAGGGCCAGCGCCGTCGCCGCCGGCACGACACCGCTGCGCATCTCTTCCGGGTGCCATTGGTACCCGATCCGCAGGCGCCGGTGGGTGCGGGAGACCTCCAGATAGGCGGCCACCCCGGCAAAGGCGCCGTCCGAAATACGAGTGATCGCGAACGGGATCGACCGGCCTGTGCGGGCGTCGGCCAGGGTATGGTCGAAATAGGCGTCGAAGTTCGTGCCGGTCGGGATCACCGGCATCCACTGCCACATGGCGGCCACCGCCCCCGAGGCCGCGAGCGGCGCGCGGTGCCCCTCGGCCAGGAGGTCCAGGCGCACATCCGCCACCTGAAGTCCGGGCGCATCGAGTCTCATGTCACATTGAGTGACATATCCCGCCCGCCCGGACAATTCACATGGCCGCGACTAGTTCCCCGTCTCCGGAAACAGCTGGCGTGTCAGGTAGGTGAACTCCAGCGCCTGACGCTTCGCCCTTGCGGTCTGGTCAGCGGCAGCGGCGTGCCCGCCATCTGTGTTCTCGTAATAGAGGAAAGGCAGGCCCGCCTCCTCGAACCGTTTCGCCATCTTGCGGGCATGGCCCGGGTGGACACGGTCATCCTTCGTCGAAGTGACGAAGAACGGCACCGGATACGGCTTCGACGCGTCGAAGTTCTGGTAGGGCGAGATGGTCTCGAGGAAGGCGCGCTCTTCCGGCACGTCCGGCGAGCCATACTCGCCAACCCAGGAGGCGCCCGCCAGAAGCAGGTGGTAGCGCAGCATGTCGAGCAGCGGCACCTGCACCACGACCGCGTTCCAGAGATCCGGCCGCTGGTTGAGCATCACGCCCATCAGGAGGCCGCCATTCGAGCCGCCCATGATGCCGAGATGCTCCGGGCTGGTGACCTTGCGGGCGACGAGGTCTTCGCCGACCGAGATGAAGTCGTCATAGATGCGCTGGCGGTTCTGCTTGAGGCCCGCCTGGTGCCAGTTCGGTCCGAATTCGCCGCCGCCGCGGATGTTGGCGAGGGCATAGGCGCCGCCCTGCTCCAGCCAGAGGCGGCCGAGCACGGGGCTGTAGCCCGGCGTCTGGGAGACCTGGAATCCGCCATAGCCGTAGAGCAGCGTCGGCGTCGTGCCGTCGAGCTTGATGTCGGCCCGGTGGATCAGGAAGTACGGCACCTTGGTGCCATCCTTGGAGGTCGAGAAGAACTGCTCCACCTTCAGGCCTGCGGTATCGAACTTGGCCGGCAGGCTTTTCAGCGTCGTGACCGCGCCGGTGTTGATGTCGTAGCTCAGCAGCGAGTCCGGCGTCAGGAAATCCTCGTAGTTGAGGAACACCGCGGTCTCGTCTTCGTCCGCAAATGCGATGCCCACCTGGCCGGAACCCGGCAGGTCGATGGCGCTCGTCGTCCAGCCCGCTTCGGTCGGCTCGAGGCGCAGCACCTTGCCGACGACGTTCTCGCTGATCGCCAGCAGCGCAGCGCCCTTGGCGACCGCCACGCCGTCGACCGCCTGCGTCGCATCCGGACGGAACACCAGCGAGACCGGCGGCAGCGCACGGGTTTCAAGGAACGCATCGACATCGAACGCGACGAGATCACCCGCCTTGAACGCCGCCTGCCCTTCCGGTGTCCAGTCCTGCTCGAGCGTGAACAGGAACCGGCCCTTGTAGATGCCCTTCGGCGACGACATCAGCGGAATCGGCCACTGGACCGCCTCGGTCTCCCCTTCCGGGAACCAGAAATACTTCGACGTGAAAAACGTCTCGGCGATCACGGCGCCGTCGAGGATGCGGCCGTTCTCAAGCTTGATGACCATCGGCCAGACGCCGACATCGGTTGTCTTGCCACGGATCAGTTCGGCGGCGCTGTCCATCGGCGTGCCGCGCGTCCAGCGCTTCACCGTCGTCGGATAGCCGGACTCCGTCAGCGTGCCCGCGCCCCAGTCGGTGGCAACCAGCAACGTGTCGAGGTTCGACCAGGCGAGCCCCTGCTTGGCTTCCGGCGTGACGAAGCCGCCGTCAACGAACGTCTTGGTGCCGAGGTCGAACTCGCGCACGATCACGGCATCCTTGCCGCCATTCGACAGCGAGATCAGGCAGCGGCTCGCTTCGCCCTGGTTCGGGCGGCGGCAGTCAGCGCCCTTGTAGACCCAGTTCTTGCCTTCATCCGCCGACAGCTTGTCGAAATCGAGGATGGTCTCCCAGACCGGCGCGTCGGTCGCGTAGCTTTCCGGCGTCGTGCGACGCCACAGGCCGCGCACGTTCACCGCGTCCTGCCAGAAATTGTAGACATAGCCGTTGCGCACCGTGCCGTAGGCAATGCGCTGGTCATCGTTCAGCACTTCCAGCGCGTCGGCCTTGAACGCGGCATAATGCGGATCGGCTTCGAGCTCGGCCAGCGTGCGCGTGTTCTGCGCCTCGACCCAGGCGAGCGCTTCCGGTCCCTCAACCTCTTCCAGCCAGAGATGCGAATCGGGATCGAACGGCGTTGTCTGGGCGGCAAGGTCAGTGGTCACGTCAGTCTCCGGGGCGGGGCCGTGGGCGCAGGCTGCCAGCGCAAGGGCGCTGATCGTGGCGAGAAGGATGCGCATGGGGTCTCCTGAAAGGGCGGGCGCGCCTCAGGCCGGCGCGCGGGAACGGGTGTGTTAGCCAAGCCTGCCCGGCATTGCAAACCGGCTCAGGGCAAGCGTTCCAGCGTTATGCGCTCGACCAGCAGGCCGCGCCGTTTCTCCGGCACCACCGGGCGCACGGCGAAATAGTCGACCCCCTGCTCCCCGGACGCGACCGGCACATCGTACTCGAACGAATAGTCGGCAAAGCCCGGCACGAGGTCGAATTCCTGCCAGCCCGATTCGCCCACCCGCCCGGCCGAATAGTCCAGCTTCGCCGCCATCGCCCCCTGGTCGTCGGCCGGCCGCATGCGCACCGTGGCGCGGATCCGGCGGCCGGAAAACTGCAGCTCGATATCCGGCGCAAGCCGGAAGTGGGGCCCCTGCTCCGGCGGGTCGGCCAGCGCGCCGACCGCGGCATCGATCTGCAGCACATATCCGTTTTCCGGCGTCCGCAGCAGCCGCGTGCGCGCATCGCCGCCCGCAATCACCTTGTTGAGGTATTTTCCGTCGATCACGATCCGGTCGTAGCTGACGCCGTCACCGGCTACCGGCCCGGTCGGCAGGCGCCCGATGCCGGGCTGCAGCGCCACGAACACCATCAGCACCACCAGCAGGCCCGCCAGCGGGAAGAACAACCCGTCGCGCATCCGGAAACTGCTCAAAGCCTTCATGCGTCCGCCTTCCCGTTGGTCCGGTCCCGCTGGCCAAGGCGGGATGCTCCTGTTAGCAGGGTCGCGGGCAATTTGGCGAGCCATTTGCAGTGGCCCCGCAAACCGTGGAGACCGCAAACCGGATGACCGAAAGCGCCCTGCGCCGCCGCGCCAAGGAAGCCCGCACCTGGCTGTTCGAGAGCTGCTTCCCGCTTTGGGCGGAGCACGGGCTGACGCCCGCCGGCCTGTTTCCGGAAGTCCTGTCGCTGGATCACGACGACCTGCCACGCGAGACGACCCGCGTGCGCGTGCAGGCCCGCCAGACCTATGTCTTCGCTGAAGCCTGGCGTCTCGGCTGGAAGCGCGATGTCTCGGCGCGTCTTGTTCAGGCCGGCGTTTCGGTCCTGACCGGCCCGGCGCTCGCGCCCACCGGCCTGCCGGGACGCATCCTGCGCGCCGATGGCTCCGGCCTCGCGGATGCCTCCGCCGATCTCTACGACACCGCCTTCGTGCTCTTTGCGCTCGCCGAAGCGGCGCGCGGCCCCGGCGGCGGCGAGGCTGCGATGAGCCAGGCGGACAAGATCCTCGCCGCGCTTGACCAGCTCGCCCGCGACCAGACCCATGGCGGTTATGCGGAAGTCTTGCCGGCCCCGCCGGTGCGCCTGCAGAACCCGCACATGCACCTGCTGGAAGCCTGCCTCGCGCTGCACCGCACCGACAAGGAAGCGGGACACCTCGCACGCGCCTCAGAAATCGTCGGCCTCTTCGAGGCGCACTTTACCGCCGGGCCGGGCGGCTTTCTCGGCGAGAAGTTCAGGCCGGACTGGTCAGCGCCGGACGGCGACGCGGCCCGCATCGTTGAACCGGGCCACCAGTTCGAATGGGTCTGGTTGCTGCACACCTGGTCGCGCCTCGCCCAGAAGCCCCTGCCCGAGGCGGCCTCCACGCTTTATAGTTTCGGCGTCTCCACCCTCGACGAGGCCGGCCGGGCCTGCCAGGAGGTGACCCGCGACGGCGCGGCGGCCGATCCCTCGCGCCGCACCTGGCCGCAGACCGAAGCGCTGAAAGC
The DNA here is from genome assembly GCA_016712445.1 of Acidobacteriota bacterium. Classification (NCBI taxonomy): domain Bacteria; kingdom Pseudomonadati; phylum Acidobacteriota; species Acidobacteriota bacterium. The sequence goes on from JADJRB010000001.1 coordinate 1,178,533, forward strand.
CCATCTTGCGATGTACGAACAGCGCGGCGAAGCCCGCTTCGCCTCGGCCGCCTGCCGCAGCTTCGATGTGCTGATGGACGAATTCCTCACCGAAGATGGCGGCTGGATCGATCACTTCGCCGCCGATGGCACTGTCCTTGCGAAGGACATGCCCGCCTCGACCGGCTATCACGTCGTCCTCGCCCTCGCCGAACTCATCCGCGTCATGGATGCTTGAAATTTCCGGGCGACAAGACGCATAACGCGCCCGAACCCACGACCCACCTCACGCAGGAACCGCATGACCAAGCTTGTTCTCATCCGCCACGGACAATCCGCCTGGAATCTCGAAAACCGGTTCACCGGCTGGTGGGACGCTGACCTGACCGCGCAGGGAGAAGCCGAAGCCCGCGCCGCCGGCAAGATGTTGTCCGAACTCGACGCCGATTTTCGCGCCGGTTTCACCAGCGTCCAGACCCGCGCGATCCGCACACTGTGGCTTGCGCTGACCGAGATGAAGCGCGTCTGGCTGCCGGTCGAGAAGGACTGGCACCTCAACGAACGCCACTATGGCGGCCTGACCGGGCTCGACAAGGCCGAGACCGCGGCCAAGCACGGCGAGGAACAGGTCCATATCTGGCGCCGCAGCTACGACATCCCGCCGCCGCCGCTGGAAGTCGGCACGAAGTACGACCTGTCCACCGATCCGCGTTATCGCGGCATCGACATTCCGGACACGGAAAGCCTGAAGACCACGCTGGAGCGCGTCCTGCCCTACTGGGAAAGCCGCATCGCGCCGGAGCTGAAGGCGGGCAAGGACACGCTGATCGCAGCGCACGGAAACTCCCTGCGCGCCCTCGTCAAACACCTGTTCAAGGTGCCGGACGAGACGATCACCTCCGTCGAGATTCCGACCGGCAACCCGCTGCTGATCGAACTTGATGCCGCGCTGAAGCCGGTCTCAGTGCGCTATCTCGACGCCGCCCGCGCCCAGAAACTGCCCGCCCTGCCGTGAGCAAGCGCCGCGACCGCCGCCTGATGGGAAGGGCGCTCGCGCTCGCCGGGCTCAACCAGGGCCTTACCGGCGCGAATCCTTCGGTCGGCTGCGTCATCCTTGATGCTCAAGGGCATGTCGTCGGCGAAGGTGTCACCGGCAAGGGCGGCCGTCCGCATGCAGAGGAAATTGCGCTGGACGACGCCGGAAACCGCGCGCGTGGCGGCACGGCTTATGTCACGCTGGAGCCCTGCCGCGAACGCTCCAGCGGCGCGGCCTCATGTTCCTCGAAACTCGTCGACGCCGGCATCCGCCGCGTCGTCGTCGCCATTGAAGATCCGCACCCGACGGCGAAAGACGGCATCCGCATCCTGCGCGACGCTGGCGTGGCGGTGGAGGTCGGCACGGGCCGCCGCACCGCCGCGGGCCGTTATGCCTGGTTCTTCAGGTCAGCAGCGAACTGATCAGCCTGCGAACGGCCCGGCATGGGCTGCGATACGTTCGTAAAGGGCGGCCGAGTCGCGCTGGAACGCCGCCTTCGTGAACTGAGCCTCGTAGCTCGCGGTGCCGCCCTCCACGAGTTTCTTCGCCAGCGCCTTGTCATAGATCACGCGGCCGAGCGCCGCCGCCAACGCATCTGCGTCATTCTTCGCGACCAGCAGGCCGTTGATCCCGTCCTTCACATACGCGGCCGGGCCAACCGCATCTGCTGCGACCAGCGGCTTGCCGGCGGCCCAGGCGTCCACGGTGACCGTGCCGAATGGTTCGTACCGGGACGGAAACGCCACCACATCACACGCCGCCAGCAAGGCGCCGCGGTCATTGCGCCAGCCGAGGAAGCGCACGCGGTGATCAAGACCGAGGCTGGTGCACTGCGCCTTGAGTTCCGCTTCGATCGGCCCTTCCCCCGCGATCCACACATGCAGGTCGGGAAGTTTCGCGGCGGCCTCCAGCAGCGTGTCGAGGCCTTTCTTCTCGTGCAGCCGCGCGAGCGCGAGCGCCACCGGCGCGCCCGCCGGCGTCGTCAGCGCCTCACGCGAAGCGGGCGCGGTCCCTTCGAAATCGGCATAGGTGTGAATGATGGCCGCCCGCTCTTCCGGCACGCCCTGTTCGCGGATGTGGCGCAGCAGGTCGATGGTCAGGCCGACATGCCATTCGCAGTTCCGGAATCGCGACAGCTTGTAATAGCCGCCGTACCAGCCGATCGACCGGGCGCGGTGGGCCGCCGGTGCAAACTGCCCGGCGCGGCCCATCCAGTATTCGATGACGTCCGGCTTGAAGGCCGCAATCGCCGCATCGATCACCTTGCGGGTCGGAAATGGCCAGCTGGTGTTGAAGCTCGCCGTGTCGGTGCCGATGCCGGCCGCCGCAAATTTCCCGAGGCGAAAGGCATTGTCGGGCCGGGTAACGACGTGTTGGGCGTAGCCCGCCTCGGCCAGGGCGAGGACGGATTCCAGCATGATATTCTCGGCGCCGCCCTCTTCCGCGCCTGCCATCACGTGCATCACGCGCATTGCCGTCTCCTGCCCTGTCGCCCGGTTGGCATCGGCCAACCTGTAGCACTTGCGCTTAGCGATGAAACGTCCTGCGGGCAAACGGCGCTTGGCAGCCCGGGGCGAACTGCCTAGACAGGCCCGAGCAACAGCCGGGTGAGCCAATGGCCGACTACCGCCTCTTCGGGGCCGAGACATCTCCGTACTCGCTGAAGGTGCGGTCTGCGCTGCGTTATAAGGGCGTGGCGTTTGACTGGGTTGCGCGCTCGGTCGCCAACGAAGCCGAGTTCCGCAAGAGCGCAGCGACGCCGACCGTGCCGTTGCTGCTGTCGCCCAGCCATGCCCCGGCGCAGGATTCCACGCTGATCCTCGCCGCGCTCGAAGCCTCGCATCCCGAGCCGCCCGCGCGTCCGGAAGACGCCGCCACGCAGGCGCTCGCGATGATCCTCGAGGACTATGCCGACGAGTGGCTCAACAAGTGCATGTTCCAGCAGCGCTGGGGCCAGCAGCCGGACCGCGACGCGGCGGCGTTGCGGGTACTTGTGCAGCTGAACGACGGCAAGCGCCCGCGCGCCTTCAAGGCGCCGGCGAAGCAAATTGCGACGCGCATGCTGGCCCGCCTGCCGCTGGTCGGCGCGGAGCCCGAGAATGCGCCGACGCTGGAAAGCTCCTACCGCCGGTTTGCGCTGCGCCTGAACAGCCACCTGCAGCACCACCTTTTCATCTTCGGCGGAAGGCCGAGCGCGGCCGACTTCGCGATCGCGGCGCAGTTCCAGCAGATGCTGACGGACCCGACGCCGGGCGCCTGGCTGATTGAGCGCGCCCCTTTCCTGGTCGCGTGGTGCGGGCACATGGAAGACCCGAAGGCGTCCGGGCCGTTCGAGGAGCTGGCGACGCTGGAAGCGACGCTGCTGCCGATCTTCGAGGGCGAAGTTTCGCGCACCTACCTGCCCTGGGCGTTTGCGAATGCCGCCAGCGCGTCACGCGAGAAGAAGCGGTTTTCGGTGACCTTCGACGACGGCCTCTTCGAGCAGGCGACGCAGGCCTATGCCGCGCGCGCCTTCGCGTCCGTGCGCGCCGGCGTCGCCGAGCGCCTCGGCGATACGGGCCTTGCCGCTTTCTGCGCCGCGGCCGGTATCACCGAATATTTCGCACCCGGCCGCTGACACGAAAAACGCCCGCAGGAGGGGCTGCGGGCGTTCGTCAGTGAGCGGAGGATACGCGCTTAGGCGGCGTCAGAGGCCTTCTTCTTGCCGATCAGGCGCGGCTCCGACGGCTGGGCCGTGGTGCCGATCTCGATCTTGCGGGCTTTCTTCTCTTCCGGGATCTCGCGGATGAGATCGATCTTCAGCACGCCGTGCTCGAGGCTGGCACCGGTCACGAGAACGTGATCGGCGAGCTGGAAGCGGCGGATGAAGCTGCGCTGGGCGATGCCGCGGTGCAGGAAGTTGCGGCCGTTGCCGTCTTCGGTCTCGGTTTTCTTGCCCGCGACGGTCAGGAGGCCTTCCTTGGTCTCGATGTCGATCTCGGCTTCGGTGAAGCCGGCCACCGCGATTTCGATGGCGAAGGCATTTTCGTCAACGCGTTCAATGTTGTAGGGCGGATAGCCCTGCGTACCATCGAGGCGGGAAGCCTGGTCGATCATGCCGGCGAGGCGATCGAAACCAACCATGGTGCGGTAGAGGGGGGTGAGGTCGATATTGCTCATTTTGATACACAGTCCTTTGCTTCAAGCAACTGTGGACACTCCAAAGGAGGTCCGGTTCCGGTTCGGCCGTCGCGCAAACCCAGCCCGGTCATCCGGCACTGGCACGTGACACCGGCCACGGCCCGTCTGGCGGCACCGTGACAAGCCCTATGTGGGTAGCGTAAGGGGTCTATCAAGAGCCCCCGGGATGGAGAACTGACGATGAAATACCTGTTGCTTGCGGCCGCCTCGGCCCTCGTATTCACCGCGTGCACCCCCGCCAAGACGCCCGCACCCGCCTCCGTGGAAGCGGCCGCGCCCGAAGCCCCGGCCACGATGACGCTGGCCGAAGCGGTGGCGTCCGACCTGCGCAGCGACGAGGAAAAGGCGCGCGACGCCTGGCGCCATCCCGCCGAAACGCTCGAGTTCTTCGGCGTCGACAACAATGACAAGGTCGTCGAGGTCTGGCCCGGCGGCGGCTGGTACACCAATATCCTGGCGCCCTGGCTCGCCTCCGGCGGCGGCAGCCTGGTGGCAGCCGGCTTCGATATCGAACCGATCGAGGACGCAGACCGCCGCGCCCGCGCCGAGCAGCGCCTTGCCGAATTCAAGTCGACCTATGCCGATGCGAAATTCGGCACCATCGAGTACACCGCCTTTTCCGCCTCGTCCGGCCCGCTGACGGCCGACGGTACGGCCGATGTGGTGCTGACCTTCCGCAACCTGCACAATTGGATGGCGGCGGGCTTTGCCGAGAAATTCTTTGCCGACGCATATTCGGCGCTGAAGCCCGGCGGCACGCTCGGCGTGGTGGAACACCGCCTGCCGTCGACGCAGGCGCAGGACCCCAAGGCGACCAGCGGCTATGTGCATGAGGACTATGTGAAGGCGCTGGCTACCGCGGCCGGCTTCGAGTTCGTCGAAGCCAGCGAGATCAACGCCAATCCGGCGGACACCGCCGACCATCCCTTCGGCGTCTGGACGCTGCCGCCCAATTCGACGACCACTAACCGCGACGGCACGACGGTCGAAGGGTTCGATCCCGAAAAATACAAGGCGATCGGCGAAAGCGACCGGATGACGCTGAAATTCCGCAAGCCGGAATAAGCGCCCTTCCCTGCCAGACGGCACTCCACAAACCCTCCACACGCGTGTGGAGGGTTTTCGATTCTAATCAAACCCGGGCGGCTCGCCTTTGAAGAAGAGGCGCACCTCTTCTGCGCTCAAGGCGCTCGTGATGTGGCGCTTGGCGAACCCGATGAGTTCTTCCGCATCCGCCGATTGGAGCAGCGCCACCGGCAACAGGAACACCTTGCCGAAAGTTCCGACCGCGAGCACTTGACCATCGGGCGACCAGGCAACCCCGCTGGAATAGCCGAGACCATGTTCTGTCTCCGAGCCGAGCAGGGTTTTTGGCGAAGACACTTCATGGACGATCCCGAGCGTTTGCGCGTCGCGGATCGTGAGACGGTCTTCGCCGCAGGCGAGCAGCGTGCCCTGGGGATTCCATGCCAACGACCCCGCACCCGCGCCCGTGATTGCGGCGGCGATCTGGCCGTTGGCAGTCCAGATCTTCAGGTCTTCGTCGACCGAGCAGGTCGCGAGGCGGCTGCCGTCGGGCGACCAGGCGAGGCTGTAGACATAACGTTCGTGAGCGGACTTGACCTCTTTGATCAGGTTGAACGCGTCATCAAGGAACAGGAGGCCTCCTTCCACATTGCCAACCGCCATCGTCTGGTGATGCGGCCGCCAACGCGCCCTGCCGCGAGGTCCGCTACGATGGTCCTGCGCATTTCGCCAGATGCGTGACATTGCAAGACCGCCCACGAGCAGACGGCCATCGGCGTGCCAGTCGACCGTCTGCGCGTCGCTCCCCAGCGCCTCGCTTCCCCTGCAATCGATCCGCGCCTTGCTTTCGCCTGTCGCGGCGTCCCAAACGGTTGCAAATCCATCCCGGCCGCAGGTTGCCACGCAGGCATCATCAGGACTCCAGGCGACGTCCTCGATCATTTGAAGGTGCCGCTCGCCGGTATGCGCTTCGAGCACCTGGAGGGTCTTGCCCGTCGCCACATCAAGGATGAACGCTGTCGCCTCGCGGAGACCGGCGAGCAGCCGCGCGCCATCGTGTGACCAGGCGACATGCGACGCGTGCCCCGGCAGGTCGCCGACGCCTGGCAGCGTGGCCAGCAAGGCGCGCCGCAACAGCGTGAGAGCATCTTCGAGCGCAGTCCGGTTGTGGCGCCAGGTTGTGTTCACGGCGTGCGCACCAAGGATAAGCGCCAGCTGGGGATCAGACGGGAAAGCGCGTTCTCCCTCCAGCACCAGGGCGCGCGACGTGATCTGGTTCAGGCGGTCGGTGTCGGCGCTCTGGCCCCTGTTCCATTCGGTACGGCTGACCGACACGAAAACCCGCTGCAGATCGGACGCAAGCGGCATCGACGTGCGCGGCGTCGCGATCCAGGCCTCGGCGGTCTCGAGCTCGGCGCCGCGCAAGAGCAGGTCGGACGACTTTTCCTTCAAGGCCCAGAGATGCGTGAGTTCGCTGAGGCGGGTGTGCTCGCGCACCCATTCGATGTCCGCCTGCAGGCCATTCATCAGATCGCCGAATGCCGCGTCGCGATTGTCCCGTTTGCGCGCGAAGACATAGTTCAGGCGCTTCAAGGCGTCCGGCGTCTTATGATCGGCGACGTCCTCGATGACCAACGGTGCGAGGCGCTTGTTGCAGTAGACTGCAAAGTCGACCTCGCGGCGCGCGACGGCAGATTTCGCCATCGCTTTCGAGAGGACGCAAACGACGGCATCGGATTGCACGATCAACTGTTCGATCCGCTCCCACCAGTCCGCAAATTTCTCGATGGACTTGCGATCGACGAGCGTTTCGAGACCGTGGCTGCGCAGGTTGTTGTCCAGCCAGTCGACAAATTTATGGTCGCGCCTCGCGTACGAGATGAACACTTTCAGTGGCCGCTGGAGGAGCGGCGTGTCCGCGCGCGCGTTGGCTTCGGTCATCGTCCCGGCCGCCTCAATGGTGCTGCAGTCATATACCCCTGCCGGGGGCACGGGTAGTGCGCGGGGAAAGGGAGGCATGTTGCACCGGGAAGACGGGTCAGCGCCGAGGCTTGACATAGATACCGACCGGTTGGTATGTATTGGGCAAGGAGATGATCCATGGCCCGGACGGCGAACCCCAAAACCCGCGACAGCCTGATGGAGGCGGCCTTCGGGCTGATCCGGCAGAAGGGCCTGGCGGCGACGAGCGTGGACGAAATCTGCGCGGCGGCCGGCGTGTCGAAGGGGGCCTTCTTCCACTACTTCGCGAGCAAGGACGCGCTGGCCGCCGAGGCGGCGTATCACTGGTCTGCGGTGACCGAGCCGTTCTTTGCGGGGGCCGACTATCACGCGCCGGAAGATCCGCTCGACCGGGTGCTGGGCTATATCGACCTGCGCCGCGCGATGACCGACGGAGAGATTGCCGAGTTCACCTGCTTTGTCGGCACGATGGTGCAGGAAGCCTGGACGACGAGCCCGGCGGTGCAGGCGGCGGCGTGGGACAGCATGTCCCGGCACGCCGATGCGCTGGTGCCCGACATCGAAGCGGCGCGGCGTGCGCGCGGCATCACGGGCGACTGGACCGCCCGCAGCCTTGCCCTGCACATGGTGAGCGTGGTGCAGGGCGCCTTCATTCTTGCCAAGGCGAGCGGCGACCGCGCGCTGGCCGGCGACAGCATCGGCCACCTGCGCCGGTATGTTGAACACCTGTTTGCGCCGGCCAGCCCGGCTGGCGCCCTCCGCAAAGGAAATTGAAATGACCGGAACCGTTCGCCTGCACCGCGTGCTGACTGCCCCGCCCGAGAAGGTGTTCCGCGCCTTCGTGGAAGCCGATGCGATTGCCAGCTGGCTGCCGCCTTTCGGCTTCACATGCACCGTACACGAACTGGAGGCGCGCAAGGGCGGCAAGCACAAGATGTCGTTCCGCAACTTCACGACCGGGGGAAGCCATTCTTTCGGCGGTGAATACCTCGAATTCGAGCCCGGGAAGAAACTGGTGTACACGGACAGGTTCGACGATCCGAACATGCCGGGCGAAATGACCGTGACGGTGACGCTGAAGGCCGTGCCGTCCGGCACTGACATGACCATCGTGCAGGACGGCATCCCGGACATGATCCCGGTCGATGGATGTTACATCGGCTGGCAGGAATGCCTTCAGAAGTTCGGCCGGCTGGTCGAGCCCGACATCAACATGTGAGGGCGGGCCATGCGCAAGACCACAATTCTCGAACACGTCTCGCTGGACGGCATCATCCAGGCGCCCGGCGGGCCGGAGGAAGACCGCGATGGCGGCTTTGCCTATGGCGGCTGGTCCGCGCCGCATGACGACCCCGCAGGCGGCGAGGCGATCGAGGCGGCGCATGGCGAACGGTTCGACCTGCTGATCGGACGGCGGACGTATGACATCTGGGCCGGGTACTGGCCGCAGGCGGAAGGTCCGATGGCGGACCAGATCAACGGCGCCACGAAATATGTGGCGACGCACCGGCCGGAGAGCCTGGCCTGGGGGCCTGCGGAAGCGGTGGGCGCAGACCTGGCGGCGCAGGTGCGGCGCATCAAGGCATCCGCCGGGCCGGACCTGATCGTGTGGGGCAGCTCGTCGCTGACCTCGCCGCTGATCAGTGAAGGGCTCGCCGATGAGGTGATCCTGATGATCTTTCCTGTACTCATCGGCACGGGCAAGCGCCTGTTCGGCGGGGGCGCCGCGCCTTCCGAACTGAAACTGATCCGTAGCCGGACGGGCGAATCCGGCGTGACGGTCAATACCTACACCCCTGCCGGTCCTGTGCGGACCGGTTCCTACTGACCCCCCTGCCCCAGACCGGAGACACGAAGATGACCGATACAAAGACAAGGAGCGCCGCGAAGTTCGTGCTCGAGATTGACCGTGTGCTGGACGCGCCGGTGAAGAATGTCTGGCGCTGCTGGACCGAGCCGAAGCTGATGGAGGAATGGTTCTGCCCGAAGCCGTGGCGCGCGACGGAGATTGCCATCGACCTGCGGCCCGGCGGCGAGATGACTTCGGTGTTTCGCGGGCCGGACGGCGAGGCCTTCCCGAATGCCGGGGTTTTCCTGGAAGTGGATCCGATGCGCCGGCTGGTGTCGACGGATGCCTTCCGGGCGGGCTGGGTGCCGGCGGATCAGGCCTTCATGACGACCGAAGTATTGCTTGAGGATGCCGGCGGCGGGCGCACGCATTTCATCTGGCGGGCGCTGCACTGGAACGAGGAATCGATGAAGCAGCACGAGGCGATGGGCTTCGAACAAGGCTGGGGCGCCGCGACCGACCAGCTTGAAGCGCTGGCGAAAAGCCTGTAACGCGCGCGGCCATGCGCCGCCTGTTTGCCAGCCTCATCGACGAACTGCCGATCGGCAACGAGGCCCTGCGCGCGGGCCTGGAGCGCGCGGCCTGGGTGCTGTCGGAAGACGATGCGGCCGGCAATGACTGGTGCGAGCGCGAGGGCTATCCGGGCTATACGTCCTATGCCTCGCTCGACGACCTGCCCGAGCGGATGCCGGAATTCGCCGAGCTGAAGAAGCAGCTCGACAAGGCGGCCGCGAAGTTTGCGAAGGCGCTGCACTGGGACATGGACGGGCTGGCGCTCGAACTCGACGCGATCTGGGTGAACATCCTCGGCGAGGGCGGCCACCATACGGGCCATATCCATCCGGGGTCGGTCATTTCGGGCACCTATTATGTCTGTGTGCCGGAGGGCGCCGGACGCCTGAAATTCGAAGACCCGCGCCTCGCGATGATGATGGCGGCGCCGCAGCTGGTGGACGACGCGCCGGAAGAGGCGCGCCGGTTCGTCTATGCGCAGCCGAAGGAAGGCCACTGCCTTCTCTGGGAAAGCTGGCTGCGGCACGAAGTGATGCCTTCGCTGAGCGAAGAGGCGCGGATTTCCGTGAGCTTCAATTATGCGGTGCGGCGGCGGGGCAAATGATCATCATTGTCGGCCACGTCATCACCAGGCCGGAAACGGCGGCGCGCATCACCGAACTTTGCATTGAGCACAGCCGGCGGTCGCGCGCCGAGCCGGGATGTATCGCGCACAATGTGCATGTGGATTGCGAGGACCCGTCGCGGCTGGTGTTTGTCGAGCAATGGACGGACGCCGAGGCGCTGAAGGCGCACTTTGCGGTGCCGGAGAGCATTGCCTTCGTGCGCGAGGTGCGGGCGCTGGCGGCGGCGCGCACCGAGATGAAAGTGTTCGAGGCGCAGGAAGCATCGCCCGGCAAGCGCTAGCCCCCGGCGCGCAGATCGCGCAGGATGGCGCGAACGCTGCGGGAGGCCCAAGAGATGACAAGCGAAGTGACGTCAGAAGCCTGGGATTTCGGACGCGGGCTGGCCGGCTATGTGTGGCGCAGCCCGGCGGCGAAGGCGAAACTGCTGCTGGCGCATGGGTACGGCGAGTATGCCGAACGCTACGTGGAGCATTATCACCGGCTGATCCCGCGCCTGACGGCGGCGGGTTTCGACGTCTACGCCTTCGACCTGCAGGGACACGGACGATCGCCCGGCGCGCGCGGCGTCACCGACATGCGCCGCGCCGTGGACGACCATCTCGCGGCGCGGGCGGCGCTGGCGAAGGATGGCGGGCCGGTCTTCCTGTTCGGCCATTCGCTCGGCGGGCTGGTGACCGCGGCAAGTGTCGCGCAGTCGCCGGACGGCGCGGCCGGCGCGGTGCTCAGCGCCCCGGCGATCCTTGTCGAACTCGGCGGCGCGCTGAAGGCGGTGGCCGGGCTGATGTCGGCGGTCGCGCCCGCCGCGCGGCTGACGCCGCCGATTGCACCGGCCAGCCTGTCGCGCATTCCGGAAGAAGTGGCGGCTTATACGTCTGACCCGATGATCTGCCTCGAGGCGCCGCCGGCGCGGCTGGGGGCGACGGCGATTGCTGTGTCCGAAGCCGGCTGGCGGCGGTATGGCGACTGGACGGTGCCGGTGCTGGTGGTGCACGGCGCGAAGGATGCGGCGACGCCGGCGAAAGGCTCGCAGCGGTTCTTCGATCTAGTGAAGTCAGACGACAAGACGCTCGAGATTTTCCCGGAAGGTTATCACGAACTGCTCAACGATCTCGACCGCGACGCGGCGCTGGCGCTGATCCTCGGATGGCTCGAGGCGCGCCGGCCACGTTAACGCATCGGGGCAGCTGCGCACCTTGACCTTTTTGCTGCGGCGCGTCATCGGGGCGCCAGAAACGCCCTCCCCGCTCCGCCCGAAGGACACGCGCCATGGACCTTTCCAAGATCAAGACCGGCAACAACCCGCCGGATGATGTCAACGTCCTGATCGAATGCCCGCTCGGCGGCGACGCGATCAAGTACGAGATCGACAAGGAAAGCGGCGCCATGTTCGTGGACCGGTTCCTGTACACGGAGATGCGCTATCCCTGTAACTACGGCTTCATTCCGCACACGCTCAGTCTCGACGGCGACCCGATCGACGTGATGGTGGTCGGCAACCGTCCGCTGGTGCCCGGCTCGGTGCTGCGCGCGCGCCCGGTCGGCGTACTGATGATGACCGACGACAAGGGCCAGGACGAGAAGATCCTCGCGGTGCCGCACCCGAAACTGACCGGCTATTACGACAAGATCGCGACCTATCACGACCTGCCGCAGACGCTGATCGACAAGGTCCAGCACTTCTTCCAGCACTACAAGGATCTGGAGACCGGCAAGTGGACGCGCGTCGAAGGCTGGTTCGGGGTCGACAAGGCGCGCGAGCTGATCCGCGACGCGGTGGTGCGGGCGCAGAACGAGAAGTAAGGCCACCCCGCAGGACAAAGTCCTGCGAAGCGGCGCAGCCGCGAAGCAGGATGGTGGAGACGAGGAGGATCGAACTCCCGACCTCGGCATTGCGAACGCCGCGCTCTCCCAGCTGAGCTACGTCCCCACTCTGCCCAGAAATATAGCGGCGCCCGCGCAGAGTGGAAGAGGCCGCGACATTACGCAGCCCTAGGGCGCGACGACTTCGAAGCGCTTCGTCTTCGGGTTCCGCCAGTGCAGCTCGCCGTGCTTGATGGCGAACCAGGCACCGTGCAGTTCGAGCTCGCCGGCCTGCACCTTCTCGGCGACCCACGGGAACGTCATCAGGTTCGCCAGCGAGGTTTCGATGCCTTCGAGTTCGAGCGCGAACTGCGGGTTGACCGAACCGCTCTCGCGGACCCGGTCGCGGGCCTCGTCGAGCAGCTTCACCCAGTTGGCGACAAACTCGCCGATCAGCGGGCTCTTGTTTTCGGTCAGCGACGCGGAGACGCCGCCGCAGCCGCCGTGGCCCATGACCACGATATGGCGCACCTTGAGGACGCGGACCGCGAATTCGAGGGCCGAAGAGACGCCGTGCAGGCCGCCGTCCGGCTTGTAGGGGGGCACAAGGTTGGCGACGTTGCGCACGACGAACATCTGGCCGGGGGCGGCGTTGAAGATGTCGGACGGCTCGGCCCGGCTGTCGGCGCAGGCGATCAGCATGACGTCAGGGTCCTGCCCTTCCCCGAGTTCCCGGTAGAGCTGGACTTGCTGGGCATAGGCGCCTGCGCGGAACCGGCGATAACCGGCGATCATGTCTTCGACGGATTTCATGTTCGCTCCTGCAACATTTTCACAGCGGGATACGCAATTCCTGCGCGCTCGCAAGCATTTTCGAAACCAATGGCATCTAGAACGGAACGGTCTGTTTCGCCCCGCAGCCGATTTCGTCTATAACGCCTGCCGGGCCCCAAGGAGCTTCTAGATGGATACCCCGACCGACGCGCAGAACGCAGCCCCTGCCCCGGCAGCGTCGACTTCCAAGTCCCGCAAGGGGCCGACGCGGAGCGAAGCGTCGAAGTCAGCGATCCTGGAAGCCGCCCGTGAGGAAATGGCGGAGAATGGCTGGCGCGGGTTCAGCGTGGACTCGGTCGCCAAGCGCGCAAGTGCTTCAAAACAAACGATTTATCGCTGGTGGCCTTCGATCGGCGCGATGTGTGTGGACGCCGCCCTCGCGCTGATCCCGGACGCGCCCGAAGGCGGACGCGACCCACAGGAGCGCATTACCGCCCTGATCATTCCGCTCGAAGCGGCTGCCCGTACCGGCCATGGCCATGCCGTGCTGCGCGTGGCGCTGCTGGCGGCGGCGGATGACAAGGATGCCGGCGAAGTCTGGCGCGCCTGGGTTGGCCGCGACATTCGCCAGCCGCTGCGCATGCTGCTGGCGGAACTGGCCGCAAAACGCGTGATCCGGCGCGATTTCGAGCTGGATGATGTGATCGAGCAACTGCTGGGCCCGATCTTCCACCGCCTGACGATCATGCGGGCGCCGGTGAAGGACGGCTTCTGCGCCGACCAGTCGGCGGCCTTCCTGCGCACCTACGGCGCGCTCTGACCTTTTGCCTTACTTGCGGCGCCAGACCATCAGGGGGTCAAAGGCGCCGGTTTCGGCGGCCTTCTGCAGGGCGGCGATCTGGTCGGAGACCGGGTTGGCGGCGGGCTTTGCCTTGCTGCCGGGCTGGTAGAGGGCCTCGTCGAGGCGGCAGATCTGTTCGTAGAGCGCCTCGGCCCGGCCCACGAGTTCGAGGAAACGAGGCGGCAGGCCGCGGCCATGCTGGGCGGCGGGATCGAGCGGCGGGTCGTCGCGCTTGATCCGGTACTTGCGGGCGCCGGCCTCTTCGCGGCGCATTTCGCCGTCGCGCACGGCTTTCTGCATGACCAGCCAGGAAGCGGCCTGCATCAGGCGCGTCGTCAGCTCCATGCTCCAGGCCGAATAGGTCAGGCCCGCCTCGCGCGGCAGCGCCTTGGATTGCTCGCGGCCGGGGCCATCCAGATAGGACGCGGTTTCCTCCACGAGGGCCATGCCGCGCGTGAACACGGTGTCAAACAGCTTGCCGCCGGTGAAGGCCTCCGGGCCCGCAGGCGGATCAATCGTGTCACGTTCAGCCATTTGCCCCCCATCCGAGATCGGTGTCCGGCCGCCGCCAGACTAGACCTGCAGCCCTTTCACGAGACTTAACTGCCGCCGCCAAACAAGGCGTCGGCGGCGCGCTTCTGCGCTTTCTTGCGGTCGATTTCGGCTTCGCACGCGCCGATTTCGGATTTCAGCCATGCGATATGCACCTCCAGTTCCTCGACCGACATCTGGTCGAGGGCCTGCGGGCGCTTGATGCGGACCGGCTCTTCATCATGGATGGCCATCGGGCGCTCCCGTTCTGCGGGTTCAGAAAAGCAGAAAGAGGCGCTAGAAGCGACTCGAAATCCTTCTCCAACGCCCTGATACGGAGGCGCCAAGATGTCCGCCATGATGAAAGCCGCCTTTGCATCCGCCGGGGAGAAACTGGTGCTGACGGAAATGCCACGCACCGAGCCTGCGGCCGGCGAGGTGCAGATCGAGGTGGCGGCGGCCGGCCTCAACCGCGCCGACCTCGCGCAGAAAGCGGGCGCCTATCCGCCGCCGCCGGGCGCCTCGCCGATCCTCGGGCTGGAAGTGTCCGGCATCGTGTCGGCGGTTGGTCCGGGCACGGAGCGCTACAAGGTGGGCGACCGGGTGGCGGCGCTGCTGGCGGGCGGCGGCTATGCCACGCATGTCTGCGCCGATGAGGGATCGGTACTGCCGGTGCCGGCGGGGTTTGACCTGACGCTCGCCTGCTGCTTTCCCGAAGCGATGTTCACGGTGTGGGCCAACGTGTTCGACCGGGCAGGCCTGAAGCGGGGCGAGGCTTTTCTCTGCCACGGCGCAACCAGCGGCATTGGCGTGATGGCGCTGCAGATGGCGAAGGTGTGGGGCGCCTCCCCTATCTTCGGCACGGCGGGCTCCGACGAGAAGTGCGCGCTCGCGCGCGAACTGGGCGCCACGCGGGCCATCAACTACCGGACCGAAGCGTTCGAGGAGGTGGTGAAAGCCGAAGGCGGCGCGGATGTGACGCTCGACATGGTCGGCGGCGAATACATCCAGAAGAACATCTCGGCCGCCAAACTCGACGGGCGGATCATCAACATTGCCTACCAGGAGGGCTTTGCGGCGAGCGTGAACTTCGCGCCGGTGCTGATGAAGCGGCTGTCGGTGATGGCCACGACGCTGCGGGCCCGGCCAGTGAAAGAGAAACGCCGCATCCGCGACGCCGTGGAGCGGGATTTCTGGCCGCACGTGATTTCCGGGCATATCCGGCCGGTGCTGGACGGGGCGTTCCCGCTGGCCGAGGCCGAAGCAGCCCTCGCCCGGATGAGCAGCGGCGGGCATTCGGGCAAAATCCTGCTCAGGCCGTGAAAACAGGCCTTTTCCACAGAATGCCTTTCCACCCGGGCTCATCTGGCGTATAGCGCCCGCAAGGTATCAGCCGCGCTGAACCCTGACCGCCCGGCACCCCAAGTGCCGGGCGGCTGCATTTCAGGCGGCAGTTTTTTGAGGAGATTCCCATGTCCGACGTTCTCATGCCGCGCGCGACCGCCGTCTGGCTGCTCGACAACACGACGCTGACCTTCGCCCAGATCGCGAAGTTCTGCGGCCTGCACCACCTCGAAGTGAAGGGCATCGCCGATGGCGACGTGGCCGAGAACATGCGCGGCGTCGACCCGATTGCCGGCGGGATCCTGTCTCGCGAGGAAATCGCCAAGGGCGAGGAGAACCCTGATCACGAGCTGAAACTGGCCGAGTCGCGGATCGACCACATCCCGCAGCCGAAGCGCAAGGGCAGCCGCTACACGCCGGTCATCCGCCGCGCCGACAAGCCGGACGCCGTGGCCTGGTTCATCCGCCACCACCCGGAAGTGCCGGACGCCCAGATCATCAAGCTGATCGGCACGACCAAGGCGACCATCAACAACGTGCGCGACAAGTCGCACTGGAATGCGCAGAACATCAAACCGGTCGACCCGGTGACGCTCGGCCTGTGCTCGCAGATCGAACTGGACGAAGTAATCGCCAAGGCCGCCGACAAGCGCCGCAAGCTGGACGCCGAGAAAGCTGCCCGCGCCGAAGGCCCCGGTCTTGCCCCAGCGCAGGACACGCCGGCCTTCGAACCGGAGCCCGAGCCCGAGAACGCCTTCAAGAAGGCGATCTCTGCTGACGACGTGTTCCGCGATTTCGAATAGGGCCTGAGATGACTGCAGATGTGAGCCGGCCGCAGGTCGGGATCGTCGGCGCCACCGGACTGGTGGGCGAGATGATGCGCGATATCCTCGCCGAGCGGGACTTCCCGCTGGGCGGCATCCGTTTCTTTGCCTCGGCGCGCTCTGCCGGAACGAAGATTGCCTTCAAGGGCAAGGACGTGGTGGTTGAGGACGCCGCGACCGCCGACTATGCCGGGCTCGACATCGTGTTTTTCTCCGCAGGCGGAGCAACCTCGCTGGCGCTGGCGCCGAAGGTTGCCGCGGCCGGAGCCATCGTCATCGACAACTCATCGGCCTGGCGCAGC
Organism: Acidobacteriota bacterium; assembly: GCA_016712445.1. Classification (NCBI taxonomy): domain Bacteria; kingdom Pseudomonadati; phylum Acidobacteriota; species Acidobacteriota bacterium. The sequence continues at coordinate 1,195,120 of JADJRB010000001.1, forward strand.
GATCCGGACGTGCCGCTCGTGGTGGCCGAAGTGAACCCGCATGCGCTGAAGTCCATCCCGAAGGGCATCATCGCCAACCCGAACTGCACGACGATGGCCGCCATGCCGGTACTGAAGCCGTTGCATGACCGCGCCGGGCTGAAGCGCCTTGTGGCGAGCACCTACCAGGCGGTGTCCGGCGGCGGCGTTGCGGGGGTCGAGGAATTGCAGTCTCAGATCGAGGCGGTGGGCCAAGGCAGCGGCGCCCTGGCGCGCAGCGGCGAAGCCAAGACCTTTCCGGCGCCGAAGAAATGGGCCGTGCCGATCGCGTTCAACGTCGTCGCGCTGAACTACAAGCTCGGCGAAGACGGGTACACGGACGAAGAGCTGAAGCTGCGCGACGAGACGCGCAAGATCCTCGAGATCCCCGGCCTGCCGGTTTCGGGCACCTGTGTGCGCGTACCGGTGTTCACCGGCCACTCGGTGTCGATCAATGCCGAGTTCGAGCGCCCGATCAGCGCAGCCGATGCAACCGCGCTGCTGCAGAACGCGCCCGGCGTGGTGGTGACCGAAGTGCCGAACGCGCTGGAAGCCACCGGGCGTGACCCCGTCTATGTCGGCCGTATCCGGCCGGACCCGACGGTGGCCCACGGGCTCGCGCTGTTCCTCAGCAATGACAACTTGCGCAAGGGCGCTGCCCTGAACGCGGTGCAGGTGGCGGAAGTGCTGCTGGCGCAGCGCGCCTAGCCGGGCCGCCTGAGGAAAACGTAGAACGCGCCCGCCCCGCCATGCTTGGGGTGGGATTCGGCGTAGCCTGACACCAGCCGGCGGGCGCTTGCCGATTCCAGCCAGAGCAGGAAGTTCCGGCGCAGGATGCCCTGCCCTTCCCTGCCCTTTCCGGTGATGACGAGCACGCAGCGCGCACCGTCCGCCTGCTGATTTTCGAGGAAAGCCGGCAAGGCCCGCGCCGCGCTCGCCTGGGTATGGCCATGCAGGTCGAAGCGCGCAGCGATGGCAAGCTGGCCGCGCCGCACTTTCTTCTCCCCGCTGCGCTCTGCCGGCAGCGACGGGAGCTTGGCCTCTGCGGGCTTGCGAGCCTTGGGCGGCGACGGCGCGGGCGGCGGGTCGAGTTCCTGCGGACCGGCTTCCAGCGCCGCCGAAAACTCTGCGAGATCTGCGGCGCGCGGACCGATTGGCTTCACCGTTGCGGCGACACGGGCCCAGGCGCGCGCTTCTTCGGGCGACAGGGACCTTCGCTTCATCAGCCGGGCTGGCCGGCAGGCGGCAGGCTGGCGACGAGGCCAGCTTCGAACATGCGGGCGGCGACGGCGCGCGGCAACAGCACCCAGAGCCGGCCGGGCGCGTTCATCGTGCCGGCGCGGTTGCCGGCTTCCGGGCCGGTGCCGAAATAGATATCGCCGCGCACCGGTCCTTTGATGGCGCCGCCAGTATCCTGCGCGATCAGCAGGCCGGACCAGGCGCCGCCGAGACCGGGCGCTGTGGTCTGGATGAACATCGGCACGCCGAGCGCGTGGAATTCCGGGTCGACCGCCATCGAGCCGAGCGGCGTGAGGGCCACATTGTGTGCGCCGTTCGGGCCGAGTTCCGGATCGCCTTCGGGAAGAGACTGGAAGAAGACGAAGCGCGGGTTGACGTTCATGGCTTCGCGCACCTCGGCGGCGCTGGCGCGGTCCATCCAGCCGCGGATGCCCTGCATGGAGCCTTCGGCGCGGGTGATCCGCCCGGAATCGATCAGCCAGTTGGCGACCGACTTGAACGGCTGGCCATTGTGCGAGGCATAGGCGGCGCGCAGCGTGGTGCCATCCGGGAAGGTCAGGCGTCCGGAGCCCTGGACCTGCAGGAAAAAGACATCGGCGGGGTGGGCATAGGCGATGGCGGGGCCGCCGCGCGCAGTGATGTCGGCGCGTGCCGGATAGGGGCGGGTCGATCCGTCAGGCAGGCGCTGCAGCGGGCTGTCACCGTTCGCGACGAAGTCGGGCGGGACGGCGAAGATCGGTTCGGTGAACGGTGGCTCGGGCGTGCGGCGGGCTTCATAGCGCGGCTCGAAATAGCCGGTGAAGCGCTGCTTGCCTTCCTTGTCGATGATCTCCAGCGGCACGAACTGGGTTTCGAAGATCGTGCGGGCGGCGGCTTCGTCGCGGGCGGCCGTGATCGCGGCGCAGGCCGGCTGCCAGTCTCCGGCGGTGCCGGCCCAAGGCGCGCTGCGCGACAAGGGCGCATCGAAGGCACGCCGGGTGAAACGGTCGCAGGTACGCTTGAACGCTTCGATCGGCGCGGAAAGCGGCGCGCCGGCCCAGCCCGGAAGCTCAAGATAGGTGGCAGGGCTGGCTGACGGCGGCAGTGCGGAGGGACCGGCTGGCAGGTCGACCGGCACGCGCTGGTCAATCGGCGCCGGCTGGGTCTGGCAGGCGGCGAGCGCGACGAGGAGGGGGATCAGGAATCTGGAGGCACGCATGCCTGCGCATATGCCGTGAAACGGCGGGGGCTGCCAACCGCCCTTTCACCTGACAGGCGAGACGTCGGATTTGTAACCTGCGGGCGGTCAGCCCGCGACGTCGACGTCGTCGAGCAGCCAGTTCGGATCGCTGGAAGCGGTTTCGCGCTTGAAGGTCCAGATTTCCTTGGCGGTGCGGGTGGTTTCGCCGTCTCCGAGATCGGCTTCATAGCGAACCCAGACACGGGCGGTGGCCCCGTCGAGTTCGGCCTTCTCGATTTCCGCGCGCTTGATGCGCAGCAGTTCGAAAGCCCGGTCGCCGCTGGCTTCGCGCGCCGACAGGGCGGCGTCCCAGGCTTCATACACATCGTCATCGAGCAGCGGGCGAAGCGCCTTGCGGTCGCCCCGCGCATAGGCGCCGACGATCATCTGGTAGGCCGCCTTGGCGCCGCGCAGGAATTCTTCCGCCGAGAAGCTGCGGTCGGCATTGTAGATGTCCTCAAGGCCGCCGGCTGCGGGGCCGGTAAACACGGGCCGCTCGGCTTCCGTGCGGCGCGGCGCCGCGATTGGCTTATCGGCGGCGGGCGCGCGCTGTTCCGGCGCGGGGGCCGGACGCTGCATCGGCCGCTCGTCGCCGCCCCGGCCGAGCGCCACATAGAGACGCCACAGCACGAAGAGTGCGACGGCGGCCAGAATGAGGACTTCGATCACAGGATTGGACATTCGGCGCAGGGTTCCTCAGAAATTGCTCGGATCAACCGGGTAGATAGTGTGGGCCGGGCGCGGGTGCCAGCCTTTGCGTTGCGCGGCCAAGGGGCGCATGCTAGGCGCGGGGCGCGACCAGTAGAGGCTTATAATGACAGATACCAGCTCGCCCGCAAACCCCACGCCAGAAGGCGCTGCCCCGTCCGCGCCGTCCCTCCGGGTGCTGGGACAGTATGTGAAAGACCTGTCATTCGAAAATCCGGGCCATGCCCCGGTTCAGGCCCAGCCGAACATCGATCTCGGGATTGACGTGGGCGCCGCGCCGCACGCGGACGGCAACGGCCTGTTTGAAGTGTCGCTGAAACTGTCCGCCAAGGCGCTCGCCGGCGACGCGACGCTGTTCATCACAGAGCTCGACTATGCCGGCCTGTTCCAGCTGTCCAACGTGACGGAAAAGCAGGTCGAGCCGATGCTGCTGATCGAATGCCCGCGCCTGCTGTTCCCGTTCGCGCGCCGGATCATTGCGGAAATCACGCGCGAGGGCGGCTTCCCTCCCCTGCTGATCGACCCGGTCGACTTCGTGCAGCTTTACCAGGCGCAGTACCGCAAGGCGGCCGAACGTGCGGGCAACCCGCCGGCCTAGACGAGCGATCGCCAGATCGCGTTGGCACCCAGCTTTTCGATGAAGGCCGCATGCGCGGCGGCCTCCTCGGCCGTGGTTGCCGGCGCGAGCGGCTGCGGGCGCTGCGCGGCCGGTGGCCGGTCGGCCCGGCCGGGGCCGCCGGTATCGCCCTCGAAACTGAACGCGCGGGCGCGCCCGCCCAGCAGTTCGAGATAGACGCTGGCGAGCAGCTGGCTGTCGAGCAGCGCGCCGTGGAAGGCGCGGCTTTCGAGCGAAATATCGAACCGCTTGCAGAGGGCGTCGAGGCTGGCCGGTGCGCCCGGGAAACGCTTGCGCGCCATGGTGACGGTGTCGACCCAACGCTCGTCCGGGATGGCCGGGCGCCCGCATTTCGCCAGCTCGGCGTTCAGGAAGCCGCGGTCGAAAGCGGCGTTGTGCGCGACAAGGACGGCATCGCCAAGGAAGCTGAGAAAGGCGTCGACGATGTCCGGATGCTCGAAGGGCGGGCAGTCGACGAGGTCGGCGTCGGTGATGCCGGTGATCCGGATGGTCGCCTCGGAGACCGGGCGGCCCGGATTGATCAGGCGGCGGAAGGTGCGCCCGGTCGGGATATGGTTGATCAGTTCGACAGCGCCGATCTCGATGATGCGGTCACCGTCCGCCGGGCTGAGGCCGGTGGTTTCGGTGTCGAAAGCGATTTCGCGGAGCTTTTCGGCCATCAGCGCTTCCCGTCGGCGAGACGAATCATCAGCGCGACTATGGCGCGAACATGGTCGCGGGCAAAGTCGAAGCCGTGGGCCGTCGACAGGATGAAGTCAGCGCGGGCGCGCTTGTCGGCGTCGGGCATCTGGCGCGCGAGGATCGCCTCGAAGGTTTCCGCCGTGACACCCGGACGGGCCAGCACGCGCGCGCGCTGGATGGCGGGCGGAGCCGTGACCACCAGCGTGAAGTCGCAGTGACGCTCGCCGCCGGTTTCAAACAGCAGCGGGATGTCGAGCACTGCGAGCGCGGCACCTTCGGCATGCGCGGCCTGACGAAAGTCGCGCTGCGCCTCGCCGGCGAGCGGATGGACGATGCCTTCAAGACGCTTCATCGCCTCCGGATTGTCGAGCACATGCGTGCGCAGGCGGGTCCGGTCGACGGCCCCCTCGTGCACGACGCCCGGGAACGCCGCGCCGATCGGCTCGACGGCAGCGCCGCCTTCGGCATAGAGGGCGTGCACCGCAGCGTCGGCGTCGTAGACTGGCACGCCGGCCTCGCGGAACAGGGTGGCGGTGGCGGATTTGCCCATGCCGATCGAACCTGTCAGTCCAAGGATGATCATTGCGTAGCCTCCAGCAGCGCGCGGGCGCGGGCATGCGCGTTGGCGAGGTCAGGCGTGACGCCGAACCACAGCTCGAAACTGAGCGCGGCCTGTGCGACCAGCATGCCGAGCCCGTCAAGCGTGCGCCAGCCTTTCGCGCCGGCTTCCGCAAGGCTGGCGGCGGCGCCCTTGCCATAGCTGATGTCGTAGAAGATGCCGCCGGCGGAGTCCGGCAACGTGAACCTTGCGCCTGAATGGCCGGCGCTGAGCGTGTTGATCACGAGCGAGGCCCTCGAAAGCTGGCTGAGTCCGTCTTCGAGGGACAGGATACGGGCGGCGGGGGCCAGGTCGAGCGCGAGTTTCTCGGCGCGGGCGATCGTCCGGTTACAGATGGTCAGGCGCGCGCCGCGCCGGTTGAGCACGTCTGCGACGGCCCGGGCCGAGCCCCCTGCCCCGAGCAGGAAGACTTCGCGGCCTTCAACCGCGATGTCGCCATACTCGAGGGTCAGCGCAAAGCCCGGCGCGTCAGTATTGTCGGCGTGCCAGCCCGTATCGCTGCGTGCGAGCGTATTGGCCGCGCCGATGCGGCGAGCTGTATCACTGGCGCTGGCAGCGAGCTTCAGAACGTTTTCCTTGTGCGGCAGTGTGACATTCAGCCCGAAGGCGTCGTGCGCCAGGAGCGAGTCCAGCGACGACGCCAGTTCGTCTGCCTTCACTTCGAGCGCCGCATAGACGGCATCCAGCTGGTGCTGGCGCAGCCAGTGATTGTGGATGTAGGGCGACATCGAGTGCGAGACGGGGTCGCCGATCACTCCCAGCAGGCGGGTCATTGGGGCAGCACCTTCCGGACACGGAGATAATCGAGCAGCGGCAGGAGCGGCAGGCCGAGGATGGAGAAATAGTCGCCTTCGATGCGTGCGAACAATTGCGCGCCGAGGCCTTCGAGCTGGTAGGCGCCGACGGTGGACAGCAGTGCTTCGCCGCACGTCGCGATGTAGGTATCCACGAAAGCGCCGGAAAGCGGGCGCATGGTCAGTTTCGGCCGGGCGAGATGGCGCCACACAGGCACGCCTTCCTCGCAAACCACAATGGCCGTTTCCAGCGTATGGGTCTTGCCAGACAGGCGCGCGAGGTGGCTGCGCGCTTCGGCGAGGTCGCGCGGCTTGTCGAAGGCTTCGTCGCCGAGGGCGAGCATCTGGTCGCCGCCGATGACCAGGCCGGGGCGGCCCTGCGACACGCGCACGGCTTTCATCTCGGCGAGCTGCATCGCCTGGTCGCGCACCGACACCTTGTCGGCGCGCAGCGCGGTGCGGAAGGCGTCTTCATCCACATTCGGCGCCACCGCTTCGGCGACGACGCCGGCGGCGGCCAGAACAGCGCGGCGGCTGGCGCTGCCGGAGGCGAGCGTGACGGCGAGGCTCACGGATGGCCCCGGCGTTCGTTCAGCAGGTTGAGGATGGCGGCGGCGGTTTCCTCGACCGAGCGGCGGGAGACGTCGATCGTCTTCCACTGGTTGCGCTGGAAAAGGCGGTTGGCCTGCGTGATCTCCTCGCGCACGGCTTCCTCGTCGGCATAGTCGCCGGCGTCATCCTGGTTCAGCGAGATCAGGCGCTGGCGCCGGATCTGGACGAGCCGTTCGGCGGAAATCTTCAGGCCGACCACGAGCGGGCCCTTGTCGCCAAGCTTTTCCAGGAAGTCGGGCAATACGGTTCCGGGCACCAGCGGAATATTACCCGCGCGCACCTGGCGGTTGGCGAGATACACACAGGTCGGCGTCTTCGAGGTGCGGCTGACCCCGAGGAGGATGACATCGGCGCCGATCAGACTTTCGACATTCTGGCCGTCATCATGTGCGAGCGTGAAGTTGATGGCTTCCATCCGCTCGAAATAGTCCTCGTCCATGGCGTGCTGGCCAGCGACACGGTTGTTGGCGGATACGCCGAGGTGGCGGCTCAGCATGGCGATCGAGGGATCGAGCACCGGCAGGGTCGGAATGCTCCGCTCACGGCAGAAGGCTTCCAGCCGCGCGCGCAGTCCGGCATCCGAGATGGTGTACCAGACGACGCCGGGCGCCGCTTCGATCTCGCGGGTCACCCGTTCCAGCTGGCGTTCGGACCGGACGAGGTAGTAATTGTGCTCGAGCGGCTGCACATTCTCGAACTGCGCGCAGGCGGCCCGCTGCACAGCGTTCAGGGTCTCGCCGGTGGAGTCCGAGACGAGATGGACGTTGAAGTAGATGGCGGGCCGGGTCGGGCGGGTCATGCGCTTCTCTTGCCGGGACCGGCGGCATTGCACAAGGGTTGTGACTCGCCTGTGGAATGGCCCGGGAGTCACAACGAGTCACACGCAATCCACAGCGGCGCGAATTCGACTCCCATCCGGTCTTCTCTTGTTCCCGGCTGTGACTCCGGCGAGGGTGTTAACCTTGCGTTAATCTTTGAGACTCGTGGAGATTCTGATCGCCTGTGAGGCGAACCGTCCTTGTGACTCGGTTGTGGATTTCAGTGGACAAAGGCGTTGAAACCACGCTCTCCCAGCATTTCAGGGTTTCATAATCATAAGCGCCCTCACGGGCTTGTTTGAATTGGATTGAAAAGGGGGTCTCCGGATGACAGCCGCAAGGTCGAAGAAATTCCTCAAGGTGCTTTCAGGAGAGGTCCAGTCTCCTCCCCCGGTGTGGATGATGCGCCAGGCCGGGCGCCACCTTCCCGAATATCTCGAGACGCGCGCCAGGGCCCGTGACTTCCTTGATTTCTGCTACACGCCGTCGCTCGCCGCCGAAGCAACCCTCCAGCCCATCCGCCGCTATGGCATGGACGGCGCGATCCTGTTTGCCGACATCCTGCTCATCCTGGATGCGATGGGCCTCGATGTGCGGTTCGAGAAAGGCGAAGGCCCGCTGGTCGAGACCATTTCAGCTGCCGCCGATCTTGCCCGCGTGAAACCCCAGGCAGCGGCCGACAAGCTTTCGCCGGTCTACGAAACGGTCGCCCGGGTGAAAGCCGCACTTCCGGCGGAGACCGCTCTGATCGGGTTCGCCGGGTCACCCTGGACGGTGACGCTCTATGCCGTGGAAGGGCGCGGAAAGACGGACAAGTCGGCTGCCTGGCGCTGGGCCCACGGCAAGCCTGAGGAACTCGCCGCGGCGATGGATGTCGTCGGAGAAGCGACCGCGCACTACCTCGCCAAACAGGTTGAGGCCGGCGCCGAAGCGCTGATGCTGTTCGACAGCTGGGCCGAAGGCCTGCCGGACAATATCTTCCGGGAAGTCATCATCGCGCCGACGCGCAAGCTGGTCGACCGGTTGCGCGCGATGGGCGTGACGGTGCCGATCATCGGCTTTCCGCGCGGGGCCGGCGTGATGGTGCCGGACTATGTGGCCGCGACCGGCGTCACCGCTGTCGGCCTGGATACCGCCGCATCGCCCGCCTTCCTGAACCGCGAACTGCCTGCAGGGTTTCCGGTGCAGGGACACCTCGATCCCCTTCTGCTGATCGAGGGTGGTGCGCGACTTGACGCACGTGTGGATGAGTTGCTGGACGCCTACAGGGGCCGGCCCCATATCTTCAATCTCGGGCACGGGGTTCGGCCCGAGACACCAATCGCACATGTCGAGCAGGTGCTCAGCCGTATCCGGAAGGGATAGACTTACGTATGGGGCGCAGGATTGCTGTCGTGCTGTTCAACCTCGGGGGCCCGGACGGGCCTTCGTCCGTACAGCCGTTCCTGCAGAACCTGTTCCGTGATCCGGCAATCCTGCGCACCGCGCTGCCGCTGCGCTGGTTCCTGTCGCGGTTGATCTCGCGGACACGCGCCAAGTCTGCCCGGGCGAACTATGCCATGATGGATGCGGGCGGCGGCTCTCCCCTGCTCCGCGAAACGGAGGCGCAAGCCGAGGCGCTGCAGGCGGAACTGGCACGCGCGCTGCCGGGCGACGAGGTGAAGTGCTTCATCGCCATGCGCTACTGGCACCCGTTCACCGAAGAGGCCGCGCGCGAGGTGAAAGCCTGGGGGGCGGACGAGGTTGTGCTTCTCCCGCTCTACCCGCAATTCTCGACCACGACGACGGGGTCCTCGCTGGACGCCTGGCGCAAAGCGTTCAAGGGCCAGGCAAAGACGGTCTGCTGCTTTCCGTTCGAAGAGCACTTCGTGTCGGCGCATGTTGAGCGCATCTTCGAAGCGCATGCAAAAGCCGGATCACCCGAGAAAGTGACGCTGCTCCTGTCGGCGCACGGCTTGCCCGAACAGGTGATCGAGGCGGGCGACCCCTACCAGTGGCAGTGTGAAGCGCTGACCGAGATGATTGCCGGCCGCGTGCCGGCCGAGTGGGAAGTCATCGGCTGCTACCAGTCGCGCGTCGGGCCGCTGAAATGGATCGGGCCGGCCACGGAATCCGAAGTCCATCGCCATGCCGAGGCTGGCAAGCATATCCTGATCGCGCCGATTGCCTTTGTGTCCGAGCATATCGAGACGCTGGTGGAGCTCGGCGAGGAATACCGGCTGGTCGCCGAGAAAGCCGGCGCGGCGAGCTACACGCGGGTTGAAGCGCTCGGTACGCATCCGGAGTTCATCCGCACGCTGACGGGCGAGACCCTGGCGGCGCTGGGGATGAAAGGCGCGATCCGCTCCTGCGCTGGCGGACGGCTTTGTCCTTCCGACTGGACGGCCTGCCCGCATGCGGTCACACATCAGGCTGCCGGCCAGCGGGTCAACGCGCCGGCAGCGTGAGGGAACCGGATGGACGTCTATCTCTGGATCAAGGCCGCGCACATCGTGTTCGTGATTGCGCTGATGGCCGGGTTGCTGGTGTATCCGCGCTACAAGATCCATCAATTGTCGAGCCGGCCGGGCGAGCCGCTGTTCGAAACCATGAAAGATGCGTCGGCGCTGCTCAAGCGCATCATCCTGAATCCAAGTTTGATACTTGTCTGGGTGCTCGGAATCCTGATGGTGTACCTAGACTGGCAGCGCGGCGGCCAGATCCTGCTCCAGCCCTGGTTTCACACCAAGCTGTTGCTGGTCCTGGGCATCAGCGGCCTGCACGGCTATTTCATCGGCCTCGGCCGGAAGGTCGACAATGTCACCGGCACCGTCCAGGCCAAGCAGTTGCGCATGCTGAATGAGGTGCCATTCCTCCTGATGATCGGCGTTGTCATCCTGGTTATTGTGAAACCCTTCTGATCCCGCCGCCAAGACTGCTTGACCTTTCAGGACAAATTGGCGAAGAGAGGCGCATGCCGGTGCGCCCAATCCTCGTGGCGCCCCACACTTTTCCCTGACCGGCACCCCCCTGAACTAAATCCATAATCCGGACCCAGCCCGAATGGCCTCCTCGATGCTTGATAACCTGACCAGCGTCACGCTGCGTGAACTCAAAGCCAAATCCCCTGAAGAGCTCCTGCTCTACGCCGAAGAGCTTGAAATCGAGAATGCATCCTCGATGCGGACGCAGGACATGCTGTTCGCGATCCTCAAGGAGCTCGCGGACAGCGAGGTGGAGATCACGGGCCAGGGTGTGCTCGAAGTGCTGGTCGACGGTTTCGGCTTCCTGCGGTCGCCAGAGTCGAACTACCTGCCCGGCCCGGACGACATCTATGTGAGCCCGGAAGTTCTGAAAAAGGCGAACATCCGCACCGGCGACACGGTCGAAGGCCCGATCGTCGCCCCGCAGGATTCCGAGCGCTACTTCGCCCTGACGGATGTCAGCCAGATCAATTTCGAGGATCCTGACAAGGCCAACAAGAAGGTCCACTTCGACAACCTGACGCCGCTCTACCCGGACAAGCGGCTCAAGATGGAGAGCCGCGATCCGACCAAGAAGGATCGCTCTGGCCGCGTCATCGACATCGTCGCCCCGATCGGCAAGGGCCAGCGCGCGCTGATCGTCGCCCCGCCCCGCACCGGCAAAACGGTGCTCATGCAGAACATCGCCTCGGCCATCGAGGAGAACCATCCCGAGTGCTACCTGATCGTTCTTCTGATCGACGAGCGCCCGGAAGAAGTGACGGACATGCGCCGCACAGTGAAGGGCGAAGTCATCGCCTCGACCTTCGACGAGCCGGCGACCCGCCACGTCCAGGTTGCCGAAATGGTGATCGAGAAAGCCAAGCGCCTCGTCGAGCACAAACGCGATGTCGTCATCCTGCTCGACTCGATCACGCGCCTCGGCCGCGCCTACAACACGACCGTCCCCTCCTCCGGCAAGGTGCTGACCGGCGGTGTCGACGCCAACGCCTTGCAACGTCCGAAGCGGTTTTTCGGCGCCGCGCGCAATGTTGAAAACGGCGGCTCGCTGACCATCGTCGCCACCGCCCTGATCGATACCGGATCGCGGATGGACGAAGTTATCTTCGAAGAGTTCAAGGGCACGGGTAACTCCGAGGTCGTGCTCGACCGGAAGATTGCCGACAAGCGCACCTTCCCGGCCATCGACATCATGAAGTCCGGCACGCGGAAGGAAGAACTCATCACGCCGCAGGACCAGCTGTCGAAAATCTACATCCTGCGCCGCATCCTCGGCCCGATGGGAACCTCGGACGCGATCGACTTCCTGATCGACAAGCTGCGCCAGACGAAGACCAACGACGAGTTCTTCGAAGCGATGAAGAACTGAGGCATCGGTCGTGGCCGCGCAGGACACGATCTGTGCCCTCGCTTCCGGGCCGCCCCCTTCGGCGATTGCCGTCGTCCGGGTTTCGGGCCCGGCTGTGCGCGAGGTCTGCGACACTCTATTGGCATGCGGACTGCCGGAACCGCGACGGGCAGTCCTGACCCGGATCGTGGATTCGTCCGGCGCGGAGGTCGACGAAGGGCTCGTCCTCTTCTCCCCTGCCCCACATTCCTATACCGGCGAAGACACGCTGGAGCTTTACCTGCATGGCGGCGCGGCGGTGATCGCGCACGCGCTTGCTGCGCTGACCTCCCTTCCGGGAGTGCGACTTGCCGAGGCGGGCGAGTTCACCCGCCGGGCGTTCGAGGCGGGCAGGCTGGACCTGACCGAAGCCGAAGGGGTCGCCGACCTGATCGAGGCCGAGACCCTCGCCCAAAAGGCGCAGGCCCTCCGGCAGGTCTCCGGCGGACTGTCCGAGACATATAACAAGTGGCGTGACGAGCTGACGGGCCTGCTCGCGCTGGTCGAGGTCATGGTCGACTTCCCGGATGAGGGAGATGTCAGCCCGCAGGCAGCCGACCCGATCCGGGCCAAGATCGGTGACCTTATGTATGAAGTCGAAACAGCCCTCGGCGATGGCGGCATCGGGGAGCGGATCCGGGACGGGTTCCGCGTGGCGATCATCGGCCCGCCAAATGCCGGCAAGTCGTCTATCCTCAACCGGCTGGCCCGGAGAGAAGCCGCTATCGTCACCGACATCGCTGGCACCACCCGAGACGTGGTCGAGGTGCGCCTTGTCCTCGGTGGACAGGTTGTCTGGCTGGCGGACACCGCCGGCCTGCGCGAGACGGAAGACGTGGTCGAAGCCGAAGGTGTCCGCCGGGCGAAACGCGCGGCGGCCGAAGCCGACCTCCGGATCCATGTGGTCGACTTCGAAGACCCCTCCCCTCCCCCGGGTCCGGTCGAGCCCCAAGACATTGTCGTCTTCAACAAGTCCGACTTGCGCGCCCCTGCCCTTGCCCCGGACGGGGCCCTTCCCCTCTCGGCGCGGACCGGCGAAGGGATGGAGAAGCTCGAATCCTGGATCGCCGGGTTCGTGTCGCAGCGCGCGGCATCCGTCGAGGCGCCAGTCATCACTCGGGCGAGACATCGCGAAAAGCTGAGCCGGGGCCTTGATGCCCTGAAGGCGGCGGACGAGGCGCTCGGCCAGGAGCTCGGCTTCGAACTCGTCGCCGAAGACCTCCGCCTCGCCATCCGGGAGATGCAATCCATCGTCGGCGAGATCGGAGTCGAGGATGTCCTCGGCGCCGTCTTCTCCCGCTTCTGCATCGGGAAATAGGCTCTAGGGTTTGGGGGCGCCCGGCGTTATATACCCCGCGAAACCCCTGCTTAAGAGATGGTTAATGCCGCACGCGGCCGACTTTGATGTGATCGTGATCGGCGGCGGCCATGCCGGCTGCGAAGCTGCGGCCGCCGCCGCCCGCTTCGGTGCGCGCACGGCGCTTGTCACGCACAAGCTGTCGACCATCGGCGAGATGAGTTGCAACCCGGCCATCGGCGGTCTCGGCAAAGGGCACCTCGTGCGGGAGATCGATGCCCTCGATGGTGTCATGGGCCGCATGGCGGACAAGGCCAGTATCCAGTTCCGGATGCTGAACCGGTCGAAGGGTCCCGCGGTCTGGGGGCCCCGTTCACAGATCGACCGGAAGCTTTATCGCCAGGCGATGCAGGCCGAGCTCTCGGACTATCCGAACCTAACCCTGATCGAGGACGGCGCCGAAGACCTTATCGTGGAGGATGGCAAGGTCGCGGGCGTCGTCGGTCTGACGGGCGCGACCTACCGGGCTGCGAAGGTGGTCATCACCACCGGCACGTTCCTGAAAGGCGTCATCCATATCGGCGCCCGGCGCATCCCGGCGGGCCGGGTCGGCGAGGCACCGGCCATCGGTCTCGCGGACCGGCTCTACAATCTCGGCCTCCCGATGGGCCGGCTCAAGACCGGCACCCCCGCGCGGCTCGATGGCCGGACGATCCACTGGGACCGTCTCGAAATGCAGGCGGCGGATGCCGACCCCATCCCGTTCAGCTTCCTGACCGACCGGATTGAGGTGCCGCAGATCGCGTGCGGCATCACCTGGACGACACCGGAGACCCACGCGATCATCGACGCGAACATCACCCAGTCGGCGGTCTATTCCGGAGCGATCGCCGGACGGGGTCCGCGCTACTGTCCGTCCATCGAAGACAAGGTTCACCGCTTCGCCGACCGCGACCGCCACCAGATTTTCCTCGAGCCGGAAGGCCTCGATGATCACACGGTCTATCCGAACGGCATCTCGACCTCTCTGCCCGAAGAGATCCAGGACCAGTTCATCCGGACCATCCCCGGCCTGGAAGATGCAGTGATCCTCCAGCACGCCTATGCGATCGAATACGACTATGTCGATCCGCGGGCCCTTTCGCCGGCGCTCGAAGTGAAGGCCCTGTCCGGCCTCTACCTCGCCGGCCAGATCAATGGGACGACCGGATACGAGGAAGCGGGCGCCCAGGGTCTGATGGCGGGGTTGAACGCCGCGCGGTCCGCCGCCGGAAAAGACCCGGTCATCTTCGACCGGGCCGAAGCCTATATCGGGGTCCTGATCGACGACCTTGTGACGCGCGGGGTGACAGAGCCCTATCGCATGTTCACGTCGCGGGCCGAATACCGCCTGGCCTTGCGCGCAGACAATGCCGACCAACGGCTCACGCCGCGTGGGGTCGAAGCGGGCTGCGTCGGCGCGGACCGTGCGGCGATGTTTCACGTGAAACATCGCGCGCTGGAGGAGGCCCGCGCCCAACTCAAGTCGCTGACCCTATCTCCAGACGCCGCTGTGAAGGCCGGGTGGTCGGTCAATCAGGACGGCCGCGTCCGGTCGGCCTGGGAATACCTCTCTTATAAAGACATCACCCTCGCCCATCTTTGCGCGGTGTGGCCGGAGCTTGATCGGATACCCGGCGATGTCGGTTCGCAGATCGAGATCGAAGCCCTCTACGCGGCCTACCTCGACCGACAGTCGGAAGACGTCGCCGCGCTGCGCCGGGACGAGTCGCTGACCCTTTCGGCGGATCTCGACTATGACGCTATCGGCGGTCTCTCAAATGAGGTCCGTTCAAAGCTCAAGGCTGTGCGCCCGCAAACCCTCGGACAGGCAGCGCGTATAGAAGGCGTGACGCCCGGCGCGTTGACAGCCTTGCTCGGACACGTGAAACGCGTCCGGCGCACAGGGTAGTATAAATGACCAGCACAGAAGACCGCGCGGCGTTCCTCGCCGCCCACGATGTTTCACGTGAAACATTGGCAAAGCTCGACATCATCGTCGCGACGCTCGACGAGTGGCGGACAAAGAGCAATCTGATCGGCCCAAAGGAGTGGCCTCAGATCTGGACGCGGCATGTCGGCGACTCGGTCCAGCTGCTCGACCGTATCCCGGATACCGCCCGCGTCGTGGACCTTGGATCAGGCGCCGGCTTTCCCGGGCTGATCATCGCAGCGGCCCGGCCAGCCGGCTATGTCACCATGATCGAGAGTGTCGGGAAGAAGTGCGCCTTCCTGCGCGCGGCCATCGAGGCCGCCGGTTTGCCGGCCGAGGTGTTCCAGGGACGGGTCGAATCCGCGCCGCCGATCGAGGCCGATTTTGTGACCGCCCGGGCCTTCGCGCCGCTGCCGAAGCTTCTGGATTATGCCGCGCCCTGGCTGTGCAAAGGTGCAACAGGGGTTTTCCCAAAGGGCGAACGCTGGAATGAGGAATTGACGGCAGCCCGGCAAAGGTGGAATTTCGCTTATCAAGCGATTCCAAGTCGCAGTGGTGGGTCCGGGGTAATCTTGATTGTGCGGGAGGCTGCGAGACGCCATGGCCAAGCCTAGAATATTTGCTGTTGTGAACCAGAAGGGCGGGGTCGGAAAAACGACCACGTCGATCAATCTCGGGACCGCTCTGGCCGCTGTCGGGCGCCGCGTCCTGATCGTCGACTTCGATGCCCAGGGCAACGCCTCGACCGGGCTCGGCATCTCGCGGGCCGAGCGCCTCAAGACGTCGTATGATCTTGTGGTCGACCGGATCCCGCTGGAGGAGGCCGTACTCTCCACCATCGTGCCGCGGCTCGACATCGTGCCCGGCGACGAAAACCTGTCGGGCGTCGAGACCGAGCTCGCCGGCGACGCCCACCGCTCATACCGCCTGAAGGAATCGCTGCAGGCCTATATCGCCCGCGCCGAGACCGGGGACCTCGTGAAATATGACTATGTGCTGATCGATTGCCCGCCTTCGCTGTCGGCCCTGACGGTCAACGCGATGACGGCATCCGACGCGTTGCTCGTTCCTTTGCAATGTGAATTCCTCGCGCTCGAAGGCTTGTCGCAACTCCTGCGCACCGTCGAGGTTGTCCGCTCCGGCCTCAACCCGACGCTCGAGATCCAGGGTGTCGTGCTGACCATGTATGACCGTCGCAATTCGCTGTCCGACCAGGTCGCCAACGAAGTGCGCTCCTTCTTCGGCTCGAAGGTCTACAACACCGTCATCCCGCGCAATGTCCGCCTGTCCGAGGCGCCCTCGTTCGGCAAGCCGGCGCTTCTTTATGATTATCGCTGCCCCGGCAGCGAGGCCTATATCCGCCTCGCCTCGGAAGTGCTGCAGCGTGAGAAGGCGAGGGTGGCATGAGCGCGGACCCCCAGGATGATGGCCGCAAGGTGTCGCGGCTCGGCCGGGGCCTCTCGGCCCTGATCGGCGAAGTCGAATCGATGGGCGTGCGTGCGCCTGCGGGTACTCCGCCCCCGGATGTTCCGCCTACGGAACGAGCCAACGAGATCCCGCTGGAGCAGATCCGCCGCAACCCGGCCCAGCCTCGGCGCACGTTTGACGATGCGGAGTTGCGCGAGCTTTCCGAGTCGCTGAAGACGAAGGGCGTGCTTCAGGCAATCCTCGTGCGGCCCGATCCGAAGGAAGCCGGCAAATTCCAGATCATCGCCGGTGAGCGCCGCTGGCGCGCCGCGCGCATGGCGGGCCTCACGCACATCCCGGCGGTCGTGCGCGAAGTTGACGATCTTGCCCTGCTCGAGATCGGCATCATCGAGAACGTGCAGCGCGCCGACCTCAACCCGATCGACGAGGCGGAAGCCTACGACGCGCTGGTCAAGCGCTTCGGCCGGACGCAGGACAGCCTGGCGGCCAGCGTCGGCAAGAGCCGCGTGCATATCTCGAACACGCTCCGCCTGCTCCAGCTTCCTGAGATGGCGCGCAAGCATGTCCGCGAAGGGCGCATCAGCGCCGGCCATGCACGGGCAGCCCTGGGCGGGGCCGACCCCGAAGCGTTGATCGAGCTTGCCATCGCGCGCGGCCTCAGCGTTCGCGAGCTTGAAGCCAAGGCCCGCGAGTCGCGCGACAACGTTCCGCTTGAGACGAAGTCCGCCGTGCCGGCGCCGGCCGCCGAGAAGGATGTCGATACCGAAGCGCTGGAAGCAGACCTGAGCCGCGAACTTGGCCTGGTGGTCGACATCCGGCATGGCAGGGCAGGGGGCGAGATCCGGATCAAGTACCGCGAGCTCGAACAGCTGGACGAGGTATGCAAGCGCCTCACCGCGAAACGCCGGCCTCCCGTCTAGCGACCCGCTTCGGCAACCCTTGCCAGATCGTTAATCAGTAGACGGACGATTGGCTCGGCCGTGGGGCCAGCTGTCTTGGCCTGGCGCTCGGCATCGTGGATCCGTTCCATGATCCGCATCAGGCGTTTCGGGGTCCAGGTGTTCATCCGTTTGCGGAAGGCCGGCCATTCATTCGGCCAGACCGGTGGGCGCAGGCTGCGGCCCGGATTGGCGTCGCCCGAAGCCGCCTTTTCATGCGCGCTCAGCATCCGGAGTGTTTCCATCTGCAGCGACCTCAGCACCGAGATCGGACTGGTGCCCACTTCGTTCAGACGGTCGAGCGCGCGGTGCGCATCCGCCGGCCGCCCGTCGAGCGCGGCGATCAGAACGCCGCCTATATCCTGGCGCAGGGTGGTGGCGGTGAGCTGGCGAATGTCGTCCTCGGACACGGCGCGGCCGAGGCCCCGGGCATAGAGCGCGAGTTTCTCGATCTCCGAATTGGCGATCGCGCGGTGTCCGGGCAGGTCGGCGCAAAACGCGTCCAGTGCCGCATCTTCGATCACGGCGCCTTCGGCGAGCAGGGCCGCGCGCACCCGTTCGCCGATGTCGCCGGCTTCCTCTGCGAAGAGCTGCAGGCAGGCCGTCCGCTTGGCCTTCTCCGCCGCGGAGCGCAGCTTGGACTTCGAGGCCAGCGACCCGGTTTCAATCACGAGCTTCGCGGCATACCGCCCCGGTTCGGTATCACCCGCCTCGATCGCCTCGATCAGGAGCGCGGCGATCTTGTCGCCGCTGGTGCGCACCCGGACGGCCCTCGGGTCACCGAGCAGGGACACCGCTTCCAGCGCGTCGAACAACAGGGACGGATCTTTCCGGATCGCGTCGTCGTCGAGCACAGTCACGTCCAGCGGCGTCTTCCCGCCCCAGGCGGCGAGGGCAGCCTGCACTGCGTCGGCCGCCAGGCCTTCATCTTCTGAAAAGGCGAGGATCGCCCAGACCTCGTCGCCGGGCCGCCGGGCAAAGCTTTCGGCTTGCCGGCCTTTGACCAGCATCAGCGGCTCGCGAACTGCAGGCGGATGTCGTCGGCGATACGTTTGGCGAGCACGCGCATGGCCCGGTCGGAGGCGCTGGTCTGGGCGGCGATGTCACCGAACGGCGAATCCGGGACGAGGAAGCCGGTCTCGACATCCACGCTGCCGCTGACCGAAACGCTTTCACCGCTCATCGTGTAGATGCCGGTCGCCAGGACGCTCGAGCGCGAGGCGGCGCCGTCCGGCTGGAAAGCGAGGCGCGAGAGCTGGTCGTTGAGGTCCACCGTCAGCGTGACATGCTCGGTCAGGCCCGGCACGCCGAGGGCCAGTTCCTGCAACAGGGCCTGGCGCAGCATGTGGCCCGCTCGGCCGCGGATCGTGGCGACCTCGATCAGGCCGCCATCGGCGACCTTGCCGTCCACCGGTGCGTAAACCGGCTGGAATCCGCAGGCGGCAAGGGAGGCGCCCGAACAGGCGACGAGCAAGGCGGCAGCGAGGCGTTTCATGCCACCACGATATTCACGATGCGTCCCGGCACGACAATGGTTTTCTTCACGTCCTTGCCGTCGATGAAGGCCTTCACCTCAGGCACCGCCCGGGCGGCGGCCTCTACGGCGTCGCTGGCAAGGCCCTTGTCGACCGTGATCTCGCCGCGCCGCTTGCCGTTCACCTGCACGGCCAGTGTGACGGTGTCGTCCTGGATCAGGGCCGCGTCGGCCTCAGGCCAGGGCGCTGCCGAAACAAGGCCAGCGCCGCCGATCCGCTCCCAGACGCTTTCGGCGAGGTGGGGCATGAACGGCGTAATGCACCGCGCCAGCATCGACAATGCTTCGGCGCGCGCCCCGATCAGGCCGTCGCCGGCTTCCGCCTTTTTCAGGGCGTTGACCCATTCATGCACCGAGGCAATCGCGGAGTTGAACCGGAATTCCTCGATCGCCTTGTCGATCGCCTTGGCCGCCTTGTGGCTCGTGCGGCGCAGCTCGATGGATGCCGCTTCCTCGCCGGGGGCAGGGAAGGGGCCTTCGGGCAGGCTGTCGGCGAGGCTCCAGATGCGCTGCGCAAACCGGCCGGCGCCTTCGACGCCGGACTGGGTCCACTCCACATCGCGTTCGGGCGGCGAATCCGACAGCACGAACCAGCGCGCGACATCGGCGCCATACGTGGCGACGATGGCGTCCGGGTCGACCGTGTTCTTCTTCGACTTCGACATCTTCTCGATGGCGCCGGCTTCGACATGATCGCCGGTTGCGATTTCGACCCAGTGATTGCCGCGTTTCTCGACCATGCCTGGCTCAAGCCAGCGGCCATCCGCGGCGCGGTAGGTCTCGTGCGTCACCATGCCTTGCGTGAACAGGCCGGCGAACGGCTCGCCCGAGGGCAGGTCCAGCTCGCCGCAATCGCGCATCGCCCGGGCGAAGGAGCGCGAATAGAGAAGGTGCAACACGGCATGTTCGACGCCGCCGATATATTGATCGACCGGCAGCCAGTAGGCGCGCTCGACCGGATCGCTGGCCGAAGCGAAGCGGGCATAATACCAAGAGCTGTCCACGAACGTGTCGAGCGTGTCGGTCTCCCGCCGCGCGGGCTTGCCGCAGGCCGGGCAGTCGACGTGTTTCCAGGTCGGGTGATGGTCGAGCGGGTTGCCCGGCTTGTCGAAGGTCACGTCATCCGGCAGGCGCAAGGGCAACTGGTTCTCCGGAACCGGCACCACGCCACAGGCATCGCAATAGATCACCGGGATCGGGCAACCCCAGTAACGCTGGCGCGAGAAGCCCCAGTCGCGCAGGCGGTAATTGACCGTACCCTGACCATGTTCCGACGCTTCCAGCTTCGAGATCGCCAGACGCTTCGCCTCGTCCACCGCCAACCCGTCCAGGAAATCCGAATTGTAGATGTGGCCCGGCCCCGTATAGGCCTTGTCATCGACGCGGAAATCCTCCGGCGCGGTGTCAGGCGGCAGCACGACCGGCGTGACCGGCAACCCGAACTTGCGGGCGAAATCGAGGTCGCGCTGGTCATGCGCCGGGCATCCGAAGATCGCGCCGCTGCCATAGCTCGACAGCACGAAGTTTGCCGACCAGACCGGCAGAGTGCGCGTCTCGTCGAAGGGATGGCGCACGCGCACGCCGAGATCGATGCCCAGCTTCGGCGCCTTCTCGATGGCTTCCTCGGATGTCCCGATTCGCGAGGCTTCGGCGATGAAGGCCGTCACATCCGCGCGTTCAGCCGCTATCGTGCGCGTCAGTGGATGGTCGGGGGCGAGCGCAATGAAGCTCGCGCCGAACAGGGTGTCCGGCCGCGTGGTGTAGACTTCGATCGGATCGACCGCGTGGTTTTGCCCGCTTCCAGAGCGCGCCTTCGCGAGAAAATCCGGAACTTCGGCGATATCCCACCAGACCAGCGCGCCTTCGGAGCGGCCGATCCAGTTTGCCTGCATCGTGCGCACTTTCTCCGGCCAGCGCTCAAGCTTCTGGACCTCCGTAAGCAGATCATCCGCATACGCCGTGATCCGGAAGAACCACTGCGTCAGTTCGCGCTGTTCGACCAGTGCGCCCGAACGCCAGCCGCGCCCGTCGATCACCTGTTCGTTGGCGAGCACGGTATTGTCGACCGGGTCCCAGTTCACCTTGGAGGCCTTGCGATAGACCAGACCCTTTTCCAGCAACTTCAGGAACAGGGCCTGCTGCGTGCCGTAGTATTCGGGATCGCAGGTCGCGAATTCGCGGCTCCAGTCCAGTGACAGGCCGAGCTTCTTGAACTGGGCGCGCATCGCGTCGATGTTCGCGTAGGTCCACTTGCCGGGCGCAATTCCGCGCTCCATCGCGGCGTTCTCGGCCGGCAGGCCGAACGCATCCCAGCCCATCGGGTGGAGCACGTTGTAGCCCTTGGCGCGCCGGTGGCGCGCCACCACGTCGCCCATCGCATAGTTGCGCACATGGCCCATGTGCAAGCGCCCCGACGGGTAGGGGAACATCTCGAGCACATAGGCTTTCGGCGCGTCGCCTGCTTCAGAGGGCGTGCGGGCGCGGAACAGGTCGGCAGAGGCCCAGGCGTCACGCCAGCGGGGCTCCGCAGCTTGCGGATCATATCGGGTGGCCATCAGCGGGCTCCCATCAAGACATCAGAAGGACAGGCGAAGTCCGGCGCTTTAGCCGATTTCGTTGGCCTTAAGAAGTCGGGCCCGTTCAAGAATCTTGTTCTCGAGCTGCTGGCCGGTCTCGGCGTCGACGCCGGCATCGGCCCAGGTGCCGTCCGTGTTGGTCTGGCGGTAGACGCTGACCTTCACGCCATCGGCGCGCAGGCGCGAGTCGAGGATGTAGACGGTCGCCTTGATGCGCTCGTTCGGGGCGCTGTCGAAGCTCTTCCAGTCATAGATGACGAGACCGCCCAGCGCGTCAGCGCTCTGCAGGGGCAGGGGGGCCATCGTGTCGAGCGTCGCGCGCCACAGGTACGGGTTCACCGCGCCCACGGATTCGGCCGCGGCGCTGGCGGCGCGGTCGGTTTTGCCGCCGGAAAGGCAGCCGCCCAGGGCGATCAACGCAGCAAAGGCGGCGGCAAGTGTCGGCTTCATCATCTGTATGTTCCCGCGTGCAAGACCTTGTTCACGGGGCGTGTATAACAAGGGGGGTGTGGCCTCGCCAGTCTCGTTCTGCGCATGGCCTTCACACGCAGATTCGCGAGGGAGTGCCGCCATGCGCCATCATCTGACAGGCCTGACGCTGGCCCTGGCGGCCCTCGCATCGCCGGCCGCCGCGCAGGATGTCTGGGACGATCCCGGCGGCATCGAGACCGCCGCGACTTATGAGACCGCCATCGTCGGCGCCACCGATGGCAGCGAGGCGCTGCTCTACACGGCGCGCGGCGCCTTCGAGATGAACTACGTGCTGCAGAATGGTGCGGAAGTCGGCTTTCGCGCCTCCGGCGGCCTCGACAAGGACAACCCGGGACGTGCGGGCTTCAGCGGCATTGTCGGCCCGGCCCAGCCGCTGACCGGTCCGGCCGGCGCCTTCACGGGCCTCGCCCGCGGCCCAGGTTTCGAGGATGCCGGCCCGCGCGGGCGCATCGAAACCGGATACATATATATAGAGGGCGGCTACGGCGAACTGCGCGCCGGCCTCGACGA
The DNA here is from genome assembly GCA_016712445.1 of Acidobacteriota bacterium. NCBI lineage: Bacteria > Pseudomonadati > Acidobacteriota > Acidobacteriota bacterium. The sequence goes on from JADJRB010000001.1 coordinate 1,217,562, forward strand.
GGGCGCCGCCACCCGCTTCTTCGAAGGCGCGCCGACGCTGTTCCGCTATGCCTCCCTCGCCAATCCGGCACTCGACCCGTCGGGCCTTTCCCTTGTGCGGACGGACCATGACCTGACCGGCCCGTCGCTGAAGGTCAGCTACGCCACGCCTCGCATCCTCGGCGTCCGGGCCGGCGTTTCGCTGACCCCAGAGGCGAATGCCCCGGGCCTTGACCGCGACCCCTCGCGCCTTGTCGGCGGCCAATCCGGCCCGCACATCGAAGACGCCCTCGAACTGGCACTGAATGTCTCGCGCCGCCTGCCGCGCAGCGGTGTGCGCATTCGCGCCGGCGCGGCGTGGAGCCAGGCGGACGCTTCGCAGGCGGCGCTGCCCGGGATCTATGACACGGTGGAAACCTGGTCGGCGGGCGGCTCGCTCGAGTTTTCGTCCTTCGCGCTGGGCGCGAGCTACCTCGACAGCACAAACGGATTCGCAGCGGCTGGAGATTATACGGCGCTCTCGGCTGCCCTGCGCGTCAACCTCGGCAAGTTCGACACAGGCCTCGAATATGCCGAGTCGGACGATGACGGCCTCGGCGCCGAATCAGACTCCATCGGCCTGTCGCTCGGGCGAAATCTTAACGAAAACATCCGCGTGGTGGGCGGCTGGCAGCGCCTCGATACACGCTACAGGGGAAATCCGGTGCCTTTGGCCCCGGAAACACGGGAAACTTCGGATGGTATTGTGATCGAAATCACACTCTCCGGTTAAAAGCCCGCCGTTTCCGAATGTTAATCTTCCATTAGGAACCCGCGCCCACTATTCTTGAAGTTCAGGAATTGGACATGCGCAATCGTTTCGCCCTCTCTTTTGCCTTCGCGGCGGCGGCCTTCTCGGCCCCGGCGATCGCACAGGTGAGCGCAGACGCCGACGCCATCCGCATCGAAGCGCCCACCCTGTCGGAAACCCCGGCGGCCCGAGCAGAATGGTATCGCCAGTTCTCGGAAGCCAAGCCGGCTGAAAACCGCCCGCAATGGCAGGCAGAGCCGAACCAGGACTTCTCCATGCGCCTCGGCGGCAATTCCCGCTGGGAGCTGAGCGTCGACAAGTTCACGCGCCTCGGCATCTCGCCACTGCCGCGCGAGGAAGTTCAGGCCGGCGCCACCTTCAAGATCACGCCCCGCTTCTCGGTCGGCGGCGAAGTCAGCATTCGCGCCGACGAGCTGAATGAGCTCAACGACTCCGCGCGCTGGGAAAACCAGGACGTCGAGGCCGGTATCCGGCTGAAGTCGGCCTTCAAGTTCTGATCGGCCCGAAGGGCTTCATTCCGTCCACAGCCGCCAGTCCCGCAACTTTTGCGGCGATTCCTGCCGTTTCAGCTGTGAGTCCGCCGAGCGCGTAGACCGGGCAGGGGGCCGCCCCGGCCAGCTGCCGCAGCCGCGCAGCGCCCAGCGCCGCCCCCGCGCTCGGGCTCGCCGAGGCAAATGCCGTCGACAGCACAACCGCATCCACCGGAAACCGTATAGCCGCCCGAAGCTCGCGCGCCGAATGGGCGCTCACCGTTTGCACCGCGAAGCGGGCTTGCCATTTGCGCGCTTCCCGGCGCAGCCGGTAGGGCCAGTGCACCCCATCCGCGCCCACTTCGACCGCCAGAAGCGGATCCGCGGCCACCATGAAGACAAGCCCCCGCCGATTGCAGAGCGCCGCGAGAGCCTGCGCAGTCCCGCGATGTCCTGGCGCCCCGAAATGCCGGTAAACCACGCCGAACCCGGCCGGCAGGCCGCCCGCGATGGCTAACGGGTCCGGCGTCCGCGCCGGATCGGTCAGAAAAAGGGCCGGGGGCAGGGCGGGCGGAAAATGCGCCCGCACCGCGCGGGCGGCGGCGATCAACTTGCGCTGCGGCCAGCTTTGGGGTTCTAGGCTCATCGACATGACCGATACGCCGGAACCCGGAATTTCCCAACGCCGCGCCGCGATCCTCGCCGAACTGGCAGGGGCTGCCACGCCGCCGCCTGTCCTCGTCGCCGTGTCGAAGTCACAGACCGGCGCGGCAATCGCCGAGCTTCTGGCAACCGGCCAGCGCGTATTCGGCGAGAACCGCGTGCAGGAAGCTTACGCCCACTGGGAAGGCAAACGCCGCGACTTTCCCGACCTTGAACTCCACCTGATCGGCCCCTTGCAATCGAACAAGTCCGAAGACGCCGTCCGTCTGTTCGACGTGATCCAGACGCTCGACCGGCCGAAACTTGCCGACGCGCTTGCCGCCGCGATGCAGAAGGCCGGCCGCCGGCCGCGCCTGATGATCCAGGTCAATACCGGCGAGGAGCCCCAGAAGGCCGGCGTTTCGCCCGGTGAACTTGGCGCGCTGCTCGCGTTTGCGCGCGCCGAAGCCGGTCTTGAGGTCGAAGGCCTGATGTGCATCCCGCCGGTCGGCGAACCGGCCGGTCCGCATTTCGCTCTGCTCGCCAAACTTGCCCGCGCACACGGCCTTTCCAGCCTGTCGATGGGGATGAGCGGCGACTATGCGCTCGCCGCCCGCTTCGGCGCCACGCATGTCCGGGTCGGCACCGCCCTGTTCGGCGACCGCGCCTAGGCCCGGATTTCCAGCACCGATCCACCCCCGGCAAGTTTCAGCACCGCCCTCAGGTCGCGCTCGGCCAGCGCAACGCAGCCCTCGGTCGGCGCCATGTTGTCCCGCGCCACATGCAGGAAGATCGCGCTGCCCCGTCCGGGCAGGGGAGGATCGTCATTATACCCCAGCTCCACGATCAAGTCGTAGAGCCCATCGGCGCGCCAGAGCCGCTCGGCGCTGCCATGGCAGGGCAGTGTGACCAGCCGGTTATAGGCCGGCGCCCGGGGGTCATCGCTCCATCCGTCGTCTGGCCGCAGCGCGATGACAGGCAGCCCGGTCTCCGGCGGCGGCCCCTTGTCCGGTCTGAAATAGACGCGGCGCAGGGGCCAGGACCCGGCGGGCGAGGCGCCGTCGCCCTCGCGTTTGCTGCGCGCGGCCACGACGCCGCCCTTGCCAAGCGTGCAGCGCAGCTCGAGGCCCGCTCCCTCGAACCGTCCGTCCGGATGGGCAGTAAAATGGCTTGCCAGCTGCGGCTCCCGGGATTGTTATTGGCGCCAAGGTATGCGCCGAACTATGCACGCGCTTCGCCGGGCGCCAAGTCGCGCCAGACGCCCAGGCCCCTGAAGACGCTCAAGGAATTTCGTGATGACCGGCAAGAAGCACATCCTCATCGTCGATGACGAGGCCGATTTCCGGGAAACCCTGTCCGAACAGTTCGAGCTCAGCGACGGCTTCGCGGTCTCCAGCGCCGGAACCGGCGAAGAGGCCCTGACGCTGGCCGCCGCACAGCGGGTCGATGTCATCGTGCTGGATGTCGACATGCCGGGCATCAACGGCATCGAGACGTGCCGCCGCCTGCGGGCGGCCGGCGTGCGCGCGCCGATCATCATGCTCACCGGCCGCACCGGCGAAGCCGATACGGTCGCCGGCCTCGATGCCGGCGCCAACGACTATGTCGCCAAGCCTTTCACCTTTTCCGTCCTGCTCGCCCGCGTGCGCGCCCAGCTGCGCAGTTTCGAGCAGACCGAGGACGCGACCTTCGAGATCGGGCCATACGAGTTCCGCCCGTCGACCAAGACGCTGCGCACCAAGGAAGGCAAGCGCATCCGCCTGACGGAGAAGGAAACCGAGATCCTGAAATACCTCTATCGCGCCGGTGGCCGGTCGGTGGCGCGCGAGACGCTGCTTTCGGAAGTCTGGGGCTACAACGCCGCCGTCACCACGCACACGCTCGAGACACATATCTACCGCCTTCGTCAGAAAGTGGAGCCGGACCCCTCAAACGCCCGCCTGCTGATGACCGATCCGGGCGGCTACCGCCTGCAGCCGTGATCGTCCGCCCGGCGACGCCCGCCGACTATGCCGTCCTCGCGGACCTCTGGTTCGACAGCTGGATGTCGATCGGCATCTCCAACGATACCGACCTCAGCCGCGAGGGCGTACGCGCGCGCTTCTACAATGACGCCGCAACGAAGTGGGACTTGTTCACAGCTGAGGACGGCGACCGCCTGCACGGTCTGCTCGCCCTCGTTCCCACGGAAGCCCGGATCGACCAGATCTTCGTCGACCCGGAAGGGAAGGGAACAGGCATCGGCCGCCTCCTTATGGACTATGCCAAGCGATGCTTGCCGGACGGCATCGTGCTTGTGACGCATACGGACAACCTGCGCGCCCGCGCCTTCTACACGCATCACGGCTTCACGCTCGAGCGGACCGAGGAAGACCCTGTCCACCGCCGCCAGAAATGCCACTATGCTTGGCGGCCGGGCAGCTAGGCTTTCACCTCAACACTGATCGGTGCGTGGTCGGAAGGTTTCCATCCGCCGCGCCAGGCGAGATGCACCTTGAAACTGTCGACCTTCGTGTCGGCCAGTGCGTCCTTGTTCGCCCAGATATGATCGAGCCTGCGGCCCTTGTTGGCCGCCGCCCAGTCCGCCGCGCGGTAGCTCCACCACGAATACAGCTTCTGCGATTCCGGCACCGCCAGACGCGCAATGTCGGCAAACCCGGCCACCTTGCGCCCGTCTTCCAGCCGCTCGGTTTCCTCCGGCGTGTGCGAGACGATCTTCAGCAGCTGCTTGTGCGACCAGACGTCATGCTCATGCGGGGCGACGTTGAGGTCGCCGACGAGGATACGCCGCGCGCCTTTCGGCAGCTTCTTGTAAGCCGGGCCCAGCCGGTCGAGGAAATCCAGCTTGTGGGCAAACTTGTCGTTCTCCGCCGGGTCGGGAATGTCGCCGCCGGCCGGCAGGTAGATGTTGTGGATCTCGAGGCCGTTCTTCAGCCGCGCCGCGATCACGCGCGCATGTCCTTCGCGGCAGAGGTCGGGGGCATCGATCTGCTCAAGCGGCACCCGCGAGGCAATCGCCACGCCGGCATGTCCGCCGCGTTGCCCGCGCATCAATACGTGGCCCAGCCCCATGTCCTTGAACACTTTCAGCGGAAACTCGCCGTCCTGGCATTTTGTCTCCTGCAGGCAGACGACGTCCGGCTTCTCGGCCGCAACGAAGCCTTCGACATTCGGCGCGCGCAGGCGCACGGAGTTGATGTTCCAGCTGACGATCTTGAGGGCTTTGGGCATAAGCCTGCCTAGCAGGGCAGCCCCAAACGTCAACGCGCCCGAACGCGGGGAGTTCGGGCGCGCCGGACGCTTCGGGGAGCGTCGTTATTTGACCTCGGCAAGAAGCCAGGGTCTCGGCGGTTTCGGAAGGTTCACAGCGGGGGGTCGGTGCTGCGCGAGGTTTCCTCATCCGTCGACAGTTGCATTAATGTCACTGCGCTGGGGATTCGCAAGTTAATTGGACGTAACACCCCTTGACCGGTCAGCGGTTGTCAAAATCCCGCAGGATGAACAGGCGCGGGTTGAGCTTGGCGCCCGTCTCGACATTGCTGAGCAGCACCGATGTGCTCCCGCCGCTGGCATCCACCGTGCGCCAGCCGGTCAGCGTGTTCTCGCTGCCAGACAGTATCAGCGTCAGCGTGCCTTCGGTCTCGCCCGACTTGTCGCGCACCGTGATGTTCGTCTTGCCGCCGCTGCGGCGCACATCGATCACTTCGGCCTGTGCCTCGAAATCCAGCTTGTCCGACAACAGCATCGACAGCGGCGTCGACGACAGCGGCACGCGGTCGGTGGTTTCCAGCTCGCTGTCCTGCAGCGCCACGGTCGTGCCGTTGCTCACCAGCACCAGCGGCACCGGGTCATCATAGTCGAACCGCACCTTGCCGGGGCGCGACAGGGCAAACTGGCCGGTCGAGAACGAGCCGTCCGGCGAATACTGCTCGAAATTGCCGCGCGCGGTCTTCACGCCCGCCAGCGCCTTGGAGGCTTCCTTCAGGATCTTGGTCCGCTCGGCGGCGCTCAGCGGCGCAGCGGCCTGCGCAGGGGCCGTCACGGCGGGGCTCGTCGGCACCTGTTTCAGGCCGATGGTCAGCGGCGCGCCCATGATCAGGGCGGCAGTGCTGATGCTGGCAATCAGGTTCATCATGTGTCCGGTCTCCTTGGTTGACCTTGGCCGAGGTCTACAGATAGTCGCCTGAACCCGGCCTAAACAGGGCGGTGGGCTGGCGTTTATGCAGAACGCCGCAACCGCTTGCAGAGTTTCGGCGGGCATCCCATCTTGCGCCCGTAAACTCAAGGGATACCCGATATGGCAACGGCAGGCCTCCAGCACACGATCGAAGGCACGGACCAGGGCTTCATGGCGGATGTCGTCGAAGCCTCGATGACGCAGCCCGTGATTGTCGACTTCTGGGCGCCGTGGTGCGGCCCCTGCCGCACGCTCGGCCCGGTCCTCGAGAAAGTCGTCGAGGGCAAGAAGGGCGCGGTGAAGCTCGTCAAGATCAACACCGAAGAGCATCAGGCCTATGCCAGCCAGCTCGGCGTGCGCTCGATCCCCGCCGTCTATGCCTTCCACAAGGGCCGCCCGGTCGACGGGTTCATGGGCGCGCTGCCGGAATCGCAGGTCTCCGCCTTCATCGAACGCCTCGTCGGCGGCACCGATAACGCACAGGTGATCGCCGAAGCGCTGTCGCAGGCCGAAGCCGCCAGCCAGGCCGGCGACATCGCGCTCGCCGCCGAAATCTGCGCCGCCATCCTCCAGGAAGAGCCCGAGAACGTGCCCGCCATCGCCGGTCTCGCCCGCTGCTATCTCGCCAATGGCGACAAGGAACGCGCCCTCGCCACGCTCGAGATGGTGCCTGAAGCCAAGAAGAACGAAAGCCTCGTGAAGGGCGTGCGCATGGCAATCGAAATGGCTGCCGAAGCGCCAGCCCCGACCGAACTCGACGCCGCCGTCTCTGCCGTCAACGCCAATCCCGGCGACCACGCCAAGCGTTTCGAACTCGCGGAACAGTACGCCGCGGCCGGGCGTTACAAGGACGCAGCGGATCATCTCCTGATCATCCTCTCGGCCAAGCTCGGCTGGGAAGACGGCAAGGCCAAGGACAAGCTGCTGCAGGTGTTCGAAGCGGCCGGCCCGACCGATCCGGTCACCATTGAAGGCCGCCGCCGCCTCTCGTCGCTGATGTTCGCCTGACTGCGGACGCCCGCACGGGCTTGTCCTTGAGGTTCGCCAGGAAGGACGCTGCCATGAGCCAGTACCACAAGACGACCGATCTTCCGGCGACGCTGGCGATTTTCCCGCTGCCGGGCGCGATGCTGTTCCCGCATTGGGAACTGCCGCTCAACATCTTCGAGCCGCGCTACCTCAACATGATCGACGACGCGATGCGCGGCGACCGGATGATCGGAATGGTGCAGACCCTCGGCGGTCCGCGCGAACGTCCGGACATCGCGCAGGTCGGCTGCGCCGGGCGCATCACCCGCTACAGCGAAACCGACGACGGCCGCTACCTGATTACGCTCAGCGGCATCTGCCGCTTCCGCGTCGCGCGCGAACAGGCCGTCACCACGCCCTACCGGAAGGTCACGCCCGACTGGGCGGTGTTTGCCGCGGACCTGCAGCCGGCCTCGGAGTCCGGCCTGCCGCCGCGCACCCGCCTCGTCAGCGCGCTGCGCACCTACATCGCCGCGCTCGGCCTCGATGCCGACTGGAGCGCCGTCGAGGACGCACCGATGGAAACGCTCGTCCACGCTCTTGCCGCGGGCTGTCCGTTCGAGGCAGCAGAGAAACAGGCGCTGCTGGAAGCCCCGTCGCTGGCCGACCGGGCCCGCACGCTCATCACCCTGCTTGAGATCGATGGCCGGGGCGGCGATACTGGACCCCTGCAATAGGATTCCGCCATGAGCGACCCCGGCCCCGACGCCCCGCCCAGCCCGCATGCGCCGCCTTCCGGCGTCGATCCGCGCCTGCTGGAACTGCTGATCTGCCCGCTGACGCGCCAGCCGCTGGTTTACGACCGCACGGCGAATGAGCTGGTGTCGAAGAAGGCGCGCCTTGCCTATCCGATCCGCGGCGGCATTCCGATCATGCTGGCGGAAGAAGCCCGTGACCTCGACCTGCCGGCCGCGCCGGAAGGGGAGGAGGGGGGCGAATGAGCGCGCTCGCCTGGCCCGCACGGCTTACCTTCCGCGCCGGCGCGCAGGAAATGTTCGCCGAGTTCGACGACGGCGCGTCCGGCATCGTTTCCTACAAGCGCCTGCGTGCGGAAAGTCCGTCTGCGGAGGTGCAGGGTCACGGGCGCGGCCCCAGGCCGCCGCAGCCCCCGGTGCCGGAAGACATCCGTGTGCTGAAGGCCGAGCCGGTCGGGCGCTATGCCGTCCGCATCTTCTTTTCGGATGGCCACTCCAGCGGCCTCTACACCTGGAACATCCTCCGCGCCCTGACGGTCGGCGACTGACCGCAGGCAGCGCCTAGCGCATCAGGCTCGGCAGATGGTCCTGGTCGGCGCTCGCCTGCCTGGCCAGCAGCTTGCGAAGCGGCGCCACGCGGTTGGCCGCTGTCAGGGCAAGCCCGCGCAGGCCCTTGAGCATGGCATTGTCGTTCGAGAAGGCCCGGTCGATGAGGTCCATGGTCATCGCCGTCAGGTTCGAATCGAACCGGCGCCAGTCCTGGTAGCGGGCCAGCACCGTGTCGCTGCCCGGATCAAGGCCCGTCTCGCGCGCCTCCGTCATCACGTCGATCAGTGCGGCGGCATCTTTAAAGCCTAGGTTCAGGCCTTGCCCGGCCAGCGGATTGATCCGCCGCGCCGCGTCGCCCAGCAGCGCGGTGCGCGGCCCGGTCATGGTCCGGGCAATCTGCATCACCAGCGGATAGGCGAGGGGAGGGCCCGCGAGGTGCATCTCACCGGCAAAGTGCGCGAACCGGGCATTGAGTTCAGCCTCGATGGCGTCTTTCGGAAGCTTGGCCAGCGCTTCGGCCGCGCCGGACTTCATGTACCAGGCAAGGTTCGCCCGGTCGCCGGGCAGGGGCAGCGTCGCGAACGGGCCTTCCGGCGTGAACAGCTGGCGGGCGATCCCGCCATGTGGCCGGCTCAGGGACACATCGGCAGCGAACACCGACTTGCGATAGTCGCGTCCTTCCGAGCGGATGCCGAGCGCGGTGCGCACCGCCGAATGGATCCCGTCGCAGGCCGCCACCAGACCTGCCTTCAGGGTGCGCCCGTCTTCGAGGTCCAGCTCGGCCCCTGCAGGGCCCGTCCGCATGCCCGAAAACCGTGCACCGCGCAGCCAAGTCAGGTTGGCCGTGCCACCGGCCACCCGGTCCAGCGCAGCCTGCAGGGCGCCGGCGGGCACCATCTGACCCAGCGCTTCACCGTCTGTGCCAGCCGGGAGGTCGCCGGTTGAGAACGCGGCATGCGGCGCGCCGAACCAGTGTGTGCCGCCGTCTTCGGCGTCCAGCCCGTTGAGCGGCGTCGTGGTGCCGGCAAGGTCGCCCTCGATCCCGGCGGCGCACAACAGCCGCCAGCTGCCCCGCACGATCGCGAAAGTCCTTGTATCTGCAGCATTTGTTGCAGAGGCGGGCCGCCCATCGACGAGCGCAACCGTGAAGCCTGCGCGCGCCGCCAGCACCGCCAGCGATGTGCCGACCGGACCCGCGCCGACGACGGCGAGGTCGAATTGCGAAGGCAGGCTGATGTCGGTTTCACCCATATGAATGAGGTAGCGATGCTGCACTGCGGCGTCCAGCGGTGGCATCGAATTGGGCGTTTGGCCGCAAGCGTGCACAACCTTTAGCCAACCGGCCCCGGAATCGGGCGCGGCAAGTGTCTGCCGTGCGACTTTTTCGGGCAGGCGAAATCATATCGGCTCCGGGAGAGCGCGGGGGGTCCCGAGCTCTGCAGGACCGAAACAGACAGAAGGAGGGGCCCATGGGCCGATTGACTGGATTACTGATCCGCGGGGCGACACTTGCGCCGCTGTCACTGCTCACGACGGGTGTGGTGTGGGCGCAGGAGGCGGCGCCGCTGACACTGGAAGAACGCCTGGCAGCACTCGAAACCGCAACCGCCGTGCCGGCCTATGTGGACAACAGCTACCTGTTCCTGATCGGCGGCCTCGTCGTCATGTTCATGGCCGCCGGGTTCTGTATGCTCGAGGCGGGCCTCGTGCGCTCCAAGAACGCCGCGATGCAGTCGATGAAGAACGTGCTGCTGTTCGCCGTCGCCGGCCTGATGTTCTGGCTCACTGGCTACAACCTCGCCTATCCGGGCGACGCCACGCTGATGACCGGCCTCCTGCCCACCAATCTCGCCATCTGGTCGCCGGCCCCGCTGGAGGAAGCCAATGGCGGCTACTCCTCGGGCTCCGACTGGTTCTTCCAGATGGTGTTCGTCGCCACCGCGGCCTCGATCGTGTCCGGCACCGTTGCCGAGCGCGTGAAGCTGATGCCGTTCCTCCTGTTCACCGTTGTCCTCACCGGCGTCATCTATCCGGTGGTCGTGTCGTGGGAATGGGGCGGCGGCTACCTTGACGCCCAGTGGGGCTTCTCGGACTTCGCCGGCTCGACCCTGGTGCACTCCGTCGGCGGCTGGGCAGCCCTTGCAGGCGCCCTGATCATCGGCCCGCGCACCGGCAAGTATTTCGGCAAGAACGTCAACCCGATGCCGGGCTCCAACATCCCGCTCGCCGCCCTCGGCACGCTGATCCTGTGGCTCGGCTGGTTCGGCTTCAACGGCGCCTCGCAGCTCGCTGCCGGCACCATCACCGACATCAACTCCGTCTCGATCATCTTCGTGAACACGAACATGGCCGCTGTCGGTGGTTGCCTCGCCGCGGCCGTCACCACCGCCGTGCTCTACAAGGGCAAGATCGACGCCACGATGGTCTTCAACGGTGTCATCGCGGGCCTCGTCTCGATCACGGCTGAACCGCTCACCCCGACCATCGGCCAGGCCGTCCTGATCGGCGCTGTTGGCGGTGTCTTCGTGGTCCTCGCCGTGCCGCTGCTCGACAAGCTGAAGATCGACGACGTCGTCGGCGCCATCCCGGCCCACCTTGTGTGCGGCATCTGGGGCACCATGATCGTCCCGCTGTCGCATGGCGGCGCGATTGGCCCGAACGAAGCCGGCGACCCGAGCTATCTCGGCCAGGCGGTCGGCGTCGGCCTCACGGCGGTGTTCGTCCTCGCAGCCTCTACGGTTGTCTGGCTCGTCCTCAAGTTCACCCTCGGCGTGCGCGCCAGCGAGGAAGACGAGATGATGGGCATGGACCGCGCAGAGGTCGGCCTCGAAGCCTACCCGGAATTCTCCAACCGATAGGCGGGAGCTTTTCCGAAACCTTACCGGGCGCCCCGGCGGAGTGATCCGCCGGGGCGTCTTCGCATGTAGAAGAATTAACTCGGCCGAATCCCGCAGATTCCGCGCATGTGACGGTAAAAACATGGGAATTCCACAGGCTGTGTTTGCCGGGTGTTAAGCCTAACCCGCCAAAGCTGTCGTTCCGTCTCTCGCAAACCCGGAGCGCTTCCCCTCATGAAGAATACTGCCATCGGAGATGAAGAGCTGCGCACGGTGAGTGATCCGGTCTGGCGGATCCTCACGGGTGCCGCTGCCTTTGGGGCAGGGGTCTTCGTCTGCGGCAGCGTCGGCTCCTATGTGCCGTCCGATCCGAGCTGGAATGCCGCCACCGGCGCCGATGTGCAGAACCTGTTCGGCTCGGCCGGCGCAGTGTTCGCCGATATCGCCCGCCAGATCCTCGGCTGGTCCGGCTGGATCGCCGGGCTTGCCCTGATGATCGGCGGCGCCATGCGCGCCGTGCTCGTCGGCAAGCCGCGCATCCGCCGCTGGGTTTACGGCCTCGTCGGCGTGCCGCTGTCCGCCGCCGCCTTCGCCGCCTGGCCTGTCCCGGAAACCTGGCCGCTCAGCGCCGGTCTCGGCGGCATGTTCGGCGACGGTGTGTTCAATCTCGCGGTCCTGCCGTTCCGCGCCCTGATGCTGCCCGCCCCGGAAAGCTGGGCCGGCTTCCTGCTCGGCGCCTGCGCCCTCTGGGCCGGCCTCTCCGCCCTCGGCTTCCAGCGCCGCGACGCGGTCCTCCTCCAGGAAACCGCCGCCCGCTCCGGCAAGCACGCCGCCGTCGGCGCGGCCGGTGTCGGCGGCTTCCTCATCCGCATCGGCCACCAGCTTTCCGCCCAGCGCCCGGTGCGCATGGAAGAAGGCGCCGCCCCCTCCGGCGACCGCACGCTCGTCATCAAGCATGACGACGACTATCTCCCGTCCTCGCGCTACCTGCCGCAGGACGACGAGGACGAAGACGACAGCCGCTATGGCGCCTCGGCCTGGGACGATGACGACGAGGCCGGCGAGGACGACGACACGCCCGCCACCGTTCCGGCGCCCGGCCTGCGCTTCGCCGTGCCCCGCCACCAGCCGAAGACCACCGCCAGCCCGAAAGTCTCGAAGCCCGAGCGCCGCCGCACCTCGACGCGCCTGCCGTCGCTCAACCTCCTGCAGGTCCCGCCGGAGCGCCGCGAGACGTTCGACGAGGACGCGCTCCTCGCCAAGGCCGCGCGCCTGTCGGAAGTCCTGAAGGAATTCGGCATCCAGGGCCGCATCAAGGAAGTGCGTCCGGGCCCGGTCATCACCCTGTTCGAAATGGAGCCCGCCCCCGGCGTGAAGTCCTCCCGCGTCATCACGCTGGCTGACGATATCGCCCGCTCGATGTCCGCCGTCTCGGCCCGCGTCGCGGTTGTCCCCGGCAAGAACGCCATCGGCATCGAACTGCCGAACGACGAGCGCGAGACCGTCTATCTCCGCTCGATTCTTCAGTCCGAAGCCTATGTGAACTCCCGCGCCACGCTGCCCGTTGCGGTCGGCGAGGACATCGGCGGCATGCCCACCGTGCTCGACCTTGCCCGCATGCCTCACCTGCTCGTCGCCGGCACCACCGGCTCGGGCAAGTCGGTCGGCGTCAACGCCATGATCCTGTCGCTGCTCTACCGCCACACGCCCGAGCAGGTCCGCTTCATCATGATCGACCCGAAGAAGCTCGAATTCACCGTCTATGAAGGCATCCCGCACCTCCTCGCCCCGGTCATCACCAAGGCGCCGGAAGCCGTCAACGCGCTCAAATGGGCCGTGCGCGAAATGGAAAGCCGCTACGAGCTGATGTCCAAGGCAGGCGTGCGCAACCTGGCCGGCTTCAACGAGAAGGCCGCCAAATACCGCGCCGCCGGAGAACAACTCGTCAGCCGCGCGCCGACCACCGGCGACAGCGAAATCCTGCCGATCGACCATATCCCGCAGATCGTCGTCGTGATCGACGAGATGTCGGACCTGATGGTCGTCGCCGGCAAGGAGATCGAAGGCTGCCTCCTGCGCCTCGCACAGATGGCCCGCGCTGCCGGCATCCACCTGATCACCGCCACGCAGCGTCCGTCCGTGGACGTCATCACCGGCACGATCAAGGCGAACTTCCCGACCCGTATCTCCTACATGGTGACCAACAAGGTCGACAGCCGCACCATCCTCAACGAGCAAGGCGCCGAACAGCTGCTCGGCCACGGCGACCTCCTGCACCAGGAACCCGGCAAGAAAACCCAGCGCCTGCACGGTCCCTTCGTCTCCGACGAGGAAGTCTGCGCGGTGGCCGACTGGCTGCGCGAGCAGGGCGAGCCGGACTATGTCATGGACGTGCTCGAATCCGCCGATGACGGCTCCACCGGCTCGCCGGTCATGGATGCCATGCTCGGCATGGGCGATGGCAGCTCCGGCGGCGGCGGTGACGACGACAACGCGCTCTTCTCCGAAGCCGTCCAGGTCGTCATCCGCGACCAGCGCGCCTCCACTTCCTATCTCCAGCGCCGCCTCAAGGTCGGTTACAACAAGGCCGCGGGCCTGATCGACCGGCTCGAGGAAGAGGGCGTCATCTCCGCCCCCAACCATGCCGGCAAACGCGAAGTCCTCACCAAGGGCAAGAACGCCGCCTAGGGCGCGTCAGCAACAAGCTTTGGTGGGCACAAAGATAAGGGCTCCCGACCTCCCGCAGATGGAGGCGGGAGCCCGGTTCGTTTGTACACGGACACCCCCAACCCCTCTCCCTCCGGGAGAGGAGGGGCCCATTGCGCAGCAATGGGAGGTGAGGGCCTTGAGGCACAAACAGTCCGCCCCCTTTCGTCACCCTCGACCGGCGCAGCCGGTCTGAGGGCCCATCTCTGGTCCCCCCCGGCAACAAGGCCTGTCCGCTCATCCCCGCGCAGGCGGGGACCGCGCCCGGCATGTCCGGATTTGGTTGCACAAGTTTGCCCCAACGCAGCGCCAGTCCCGCATTCCCCACCTCCGTCCCGTGTCATCCCGGCGAAAGCCGGGATCCAGAACCTCCTGTAGTGGCTGGGGATTCTGGGTCCCGGCTTTCGCCGGGATGACACGCGCCGAAGTTTTTTCACCCAAACCAATCCGGCAGGCTCCGGGGCAGGGGTATGTTCTGCTGATGACCCGTCCGCATCCTGACCTCTGGCATGCGATCGCCGCGCTGCTTGTCGCGCTGCGCACGCTGCTGCGTGCCACCGCGCCGGAGGCTTTCGCGCAGGTCGCCCGCGACGCCCGCGCGCAGCTTGCGGCGATCACCGCCCTCGTGCGCCGCTATCTCCACATCCTCGCCGCCGAGATCACCCTGCCGCCGCCGCGCCGCACGGATCCGCGTCCGCACATGCCGGTCCCCGCCGCCCCGTCAGGCCAGCGCCGGGCGCATTTCCAGCTGTTCGAGCTCACGCATGCCGCCACCGGCAAGTCCGCCGGCACCGACCCGCCCGAACTGCAATGGGCACTCCTCTTCGAGGCCGCCGAACGCCTCGCCGCCGTGCTGCGCGATCCCGCGCCCCATGCCCGCCGTCTCGCCCGCCGCTTCGGCACGCTCACCGTGCCCGGCCTGCGCGAGCTCCCCGTCCCCTGGCATGTCACCCGCCGCGTCGGACCATTCGTCGACACGCTGCTGATTCGGCTCGACCAGCTCGCCAGACCCGAAGCCTGGGCTGGCATCGATACGGGCTAGCACCACATCTCCGCAGACCCCTGCGAAGGCAGGGGTCCAGAGCGTCCCTACGCTGGATACCTGCCTACGCAGGTATCGGCGGCAATTGGCGTGGCCGCTCAGCCCATCGGGTAGAGGATGTCCTTCGTCACTTGGTCGCAGGCTTTCATCGTTTCCGGTGAGAGCTCGAGATCAATGGCGGCCAGAATATCCGCCAACTGATCGAACTTCGAGGCGCCCACAATGGTCGAGGCCACGAAGTCATGCTGCTTCGACCAAGCCGTTGCCAGCGTCACCACGCTGATGCCGGCCTCCTTGGCAATCGCCATGTAGCGCTCGGTCGCGGCCAGTGATTTCTCGTTGACGAAGCGCTGCGCCATCGCGGTGTGGCGGCCGCCGAGATTGATATAGCGCGAGAAACGCGCGCCTTCCGGCGTCGCCCCGTTCTGGTACTTGCCGGACAGGACGCCGCCGCCGATCGGGGAATAGGGGATCAGGCTCACACCTTCCTCGCGGCAGACTTTCGAGAGGGCGTCCTCGAAGCGGCGGTTGTTGAGCGAGAAGTTGTTCTGGATCGTCTGGTAGCGCACGCTGCCGGTCCGTTCGGACGCCGCAATGGACTTCATCAGTCCCCAGGCGTCCTCGTTCGAGCAGCCGACGATCCGCACGAGGCCTTCGCGGCAAAGCTCGTCGAGGGTTTCCATCGTCTCGTCATAGGCGATGCCGTGGTCGGGCCAATGCGTCTGGTAGAGGTCGATATAGTCCGTCTGCAGACGGGTCAGGCTCGCCTCGACGGCGCGGCGGATATTGTGGCGGTCGAGCGCCGTCATGCCGGCGCGCTGCGATCCCTTGATCCAGCCATGCGACGGCCCGCAGACCTTGGTGGCGAGGATGATTGAGTCGCGGTCTTTCGTCTTCATCCACCGGCCGACGATCTCTTCCGTCAGGCCGCCATACTTGATGTCGGGTGGAACGGGGTAGTTCTCGGCCGTGTCGAAAAAGTTGATGCCCGCATCGAGGCTGGCGTCGAGGATGCGGAAGGCTTCTTTCTCGTCGGTCTGCGTGCCGAAGGTCATCGTGCCCATGCAGATGTCGGATACGTAGATCGCGCTTTTTCCCCAGA
The DNA here is from genome assembly GCA_016712445.1 of Acidobacteriota bacterium. Lineage (NCBI taxonomy): Bacteria > Pseudomonadati > Acidobacteriota > Acidobacteriota bacterium. The sequence continues at coordinate 1,233,601 of JADJRB010000001.1, forward strand.
CGGCGGTGTTTCATATGGCTTGTCCCTTTGAATGCGGGCGCCAACCTAACGCCGGAATCGGGAAGCGCCAGTCAGGGCGGCGATCTTTCTCCGGGGGCGAGGCATCCGGCGGCCTCGAGGATGTCGAGAGCCGGGCCGAGGCCGGCCTCATATCGCCTCCAGCGGCCGAGGGCGGAGGTGTAGAGCGGCTCGCGCACCTGCGCCGAGCTTGCCGTCGCGACCGGCGCGGCATTCTCGTGGAAAGCAAGGCATTGCGGCTCGAAGTCGAGCCCGCAGAAATCCAGTAGCCGGCGCGCTTCGGTCTCGATGCCCGCCACCACGTTTTCGTAGCGCACAACGGTGAACCGGTCTGCCGGCAGGACGCGCTCGAAATGCCCGGCCATCCGGTCGAACTGGACGTAGTAGGCCGCCGTGTCCTCAAGCGTGTAGGCGTAATTGTAGTAGGAGAAACTGGTCGCAAACATCTGCCGGTAGTTCGACAGCACCGTATCGGCCGGGTGACGCCGCAGGCAGATCACGCGCGCTTCGGGCAAGGCCGCAAGTATGACCGGCGCCAGCAGGATGTTCAGCGGCATCTTGTCGGTGAAGCGTCCGGCTATCCCGAGCGAGGCGCGCACATGCTGCATGTAGCCGTTGCCCAGCGCGGTGAGATCGACGCCGGCGGCGGCGTCGAGCGTCTCCGGATCGAGCACCAGGTTGGATTGTGTCTTGGCCAGCCGTTTCAGCACGAGCGCGAAGTCGGTGAGTTCGCCGGCCGATGCCAGCGCGCTATGGCCCGAGAGGATGCGGTCAACCAGCGTGGTGCCCGTGCGCGGCATGCCGCAGATGAAGACCGGCGCGCCTTCGGCGCCGCTCGTTCGCCCACGGAGGGTCGTTGCGGAGCGGATGGCGGCCTCGAACAGGGCGGCGTCTGCCTTAGGGTCGTGGGAAACCGTGCGGCGCTTGGCAGTCTTTGCCCGGTCAAGCCAGGCGAGCGCCTCGGCGGGGTTCTTCAGGTCCTCATGGGCCTTGGCAAGCGCGTGGCCGATGCGCAGCGCGGCGTCCGGATCGTCCGTGTGCCGCTCAAACAGAGCCTCAAGCGCCGGGATCTGGTTCTCGTCCGCTGTCTGCCGGGTGATCTGGACGATCGCGGGCAGGCCGCGCGTATCGGCGGGATCGGCCTCGGCGCAGCGTGCATAGGCGGCGCGGGCCGCTTCGAGGTCGCCGGCGAATTGCAGCGCGGCGGCATGGTTGTACTGGAAGTTCGCGTTGCCGGGGTCGGCGCTGCACGCCCTGGCATACCAGGGCAGGGCCTCGCGGTGCAGGCCGGCGCGGCTCAGCACCACGCCGATCGTGTCGAGGGTAAAGGCATCGGCCGGCTCCAGCCGGGCGGCGGCTCGTGCGGCGTCCACGGCGTCTCCCCGGCGGCTCAGCGCCAGCAGGCAACGGGCAAGCTGGGCATGGGCCGGCGCGTGATCCGGCCGGCGATCCGTGGCGGCGCGGAAGAGGTCTGCGGCGCGGGCGATATTTCCATGGTCGCGCGTCAGGATACCGAGGAGATAATAGGCTTGGGCGTTACCCGGATCATTTTTCAGTACTTCCAGGCAGATGGCATGCGCCGCCCGGTACTCGCCCAGCGCCAGAAGGCGCGCCGCCTCGGCAAGAGGCGCGCGAGAGGATTCCGGAGGTGATGAAGAATTGGGCAAATTATTTCCCGGCTGCTCGATATTTGCCTGTCACGTGTGCTCTTTTTGCGTCATCGCGCCTGAAAATCCAACACGCACCTTTGCGCATGTTGCCTAGGCTCCACCTTGTCTGCCTACTGAAGTGTGAGGGGCGACGTCAAAAATCGCCAAAGAAGGAAACACCAACAATGTCCCGCAAGTATCTACTCCTGTCCGCGAGCGCCGCGGTGCTCGCCTCGTCGTTCGCGTTCACCGCCGCAGCCCAGGAAGCCACTGACGAAGCCGACAGCGAACTTCGCGTCCAGGCCGTCACCGTCACGGCCACCCGCCGGGCCGAGAGCGTCCAGGACATTCCGCTGAACATCGCCGCCGTCGGCGACGCCCAGATCGAGGCGCAGGGCTTCGACGAGCTGGCCGATGTGCTCGCCTATGTACCCGGCATCAACGTTGTTGATCGCGGCGGCCGGCAAGGCAACCCGATCATCGTGCGCGGCCTCAATGCCGACGGCCTCGGCTCCGGCGACGGCAACAATGACGGGGGCGGCACGGTCGCGACTTATCTCGGCGAAGTGCCGGTCTTCCTCGACCTGAAACTCAACGACCTCGAGCGCGTCGAAGTGCTGCTGGGGCCGCAAGGCACGCTCTACGGGGCAGGGACGCTCGGCGGCGCCATCCGCTACATCCCGAAGAAGCCGGACTTCGACGGCGACACGCTGGATGTCCGTACCGAGATCTCCCAATATTCCGAAGCCGAGGACCTTTCCTACGAGGCGGGCCTGACCTTCAACAAGGCCTTCGCGCCGAACTTCGCCATCCGTGCCTCGATCGACTATGAAAATGATTCCGGCTTCACCGACTATCCGTTCGTCGTGCGCCAGATCGGTGTCTCCGATGCCGATCCGGATTTCAGCGATCCGGCCGATGTGGCGGCCAATACTTACCGCATCAATGATGCGGACGGCGAGGAAGTCTGGTCGGGCCGCGTCGCCGCGCGCTGGGAGCCGACTGACTGGCTCGACGGCACGCTGACCTACTATATCCAGCAATCCGATATCGAAGGCCGGCGCGGCGTCAGCCAGCAGCCTGGCGTGCCGACCGGCGAATACGAACTCGCCAAGCGCGTGCCGGAGCCGAACGAGATCACCAACCAGCTGCTCGCCCTGGAAGTGGTGGCTGACCTCGGCTTTGCCGAGCTGACGTCGGCGACAGGCTATTCGCGCTTCAACGACAATGGCCAGCGCGACCAGACCGACCTGCTGATCACGCTCGAATACAGCTACGAAGCTTTCCCGACCTTCACGTCGTACACGCACGAAAAGGGCATGGAAGCCCGCATCAACCAGGAAGTCCGGCTCGTCTCGAAGACGGACGGCCCGCTCAACTGGATCGTCGGCGCGTTCTACAACCAGTTCGAAGGCGCCGCCTATTCGGCCGAGTACACGCCGGGCTATGCGGCCTATGCCGGGTTCAACCGCCCGGATGACCTCGAGTATTACTCGCAGGATTATACCAAGCTCGAAGAGTCGGCCTTCTACGGCGAGATCGGCTATGACCTCACCGACAAATGGAGTGTCACGGTTGGCGGGCGATACTACCAGTACGACCTCGAATCCTTCTCGGACGTCGACTTCCCGCTGTTTGACCCGACCTTCATTCCGGTCGGCGTCAGCTCGCTCCAGGACAGCCTTCAGGCAGACTTTGCCGCCGGCAGCCCGAACGGCACCGAGAAGACCGGCCAGTCGGATGAAGGCACGCTGTTCAAGTTCAATACCTCGTATGACTTCACGGAAGACCTGCTCGGCTACCTCACGGTTTCGGAAGGCTACCGGATCGGCAACTCCAACGGCGTCGGCCAGTGCGATCCCTTCGATCCGCTGCAGCCGAACCTGCAGGGCGCCTGCGCCCTTGCGCCCGGCCAGCAGTACGGGCCGAACCCGGGCGACATCTCGACGCGCGACGAGCGCCAGTACCTGCCGGATACGACCACCAACTACGAGGTCGGCTTCAAGTCGACGCTGGCCGGTGGCCGCGTCACGCTGAACGGCGCGGTCTATTATGTGGAATGGACTGATCCGCAGCTGACTTCGGCGACGATCAACGCGTCGATCCCGATCACCGTGAACGCGGACGGCGCCGAATCGAAAGGTATCGAGCTCAACGGCGTCTGGGCCGCGACCGATGCGCTGACGCTGCGCGGCAGCTACAGCCATACGGAAGCCTCGCTCACCGCGCCGGCGCCGGGTCTCGTGCAGTCGATCACGCCGCCGGGTTTCGGCACGATCCTGATCGACGGGCGCGACGGCGACCGTCTGCCGGGCTCGTCGGAAGACCAGTTCTCCGTGTTCGGATCATACGTCTATGACCTTGTGTCCGGCCGGACGCTGACCTTCAATGGCGGTTATGCCTGGCAGGGCGACGTGCTGACGCGCACGGGCAGCCTCGGCGACGGCATCACGCTCGACAGCTACGGCGTGGCGAATGCCTCGGTCGTCTATGACACGGGTCCGTGGTCAGCGACGCTGTTCATCAACAACCTGTTCGACGAGTATTACGAGACCGGTGCGGTCAGCACGCCGCTGTTCAACCAGGTGCTGACCGACGACGATGGCGGCCCGGTCTATGTGCGCAGCTACTACACCTATGCCGGCGCACCGCGGGTCATCGGTGCACGGTTCAATTACAAGTTCGGTTGATACCGAGGTCTGAGCGGGTTGGCTCCGGCCAGCCCGACGGGGCACCGGGGGGTGTCAGACTGGAAAGGGCCGCTCTCAGGAGCGGCCCTTTTTAGTCAGGTTCAGTTGAGTTCATTCACGAAAATGGCGCCGTCCTTCATCACGAAGTCGACGTCCTCGAGCTGGCGAACGTCCGCCAGCGGATCACCGTCGACGGCGATGATGTCGGCGCGCTTGCCGGCGGTCAGGCTGCCGATCTCGGCGGTCAGTCCGAACAGTTCGGCATTGCCCATGGTGGCGGCGCGGATCGCTTCGGCGGGGCTCATGCCCCACTGGACCATGTAGGCGAACTGGCGCGCATTGAAACCGTGCGTGTAGACGCCGGCGTCGGTGCCGAAAGCCATCTTGGCGCCGGCCTTCACGGCGGCCTGGAAGCGTTCGCGCTGGGCCTTGCCGACGGTCTTCTCCTTCTCAAGCGATTCCGGAAGGATGCCGGCGGCCTCGCCCTCGCTGAGGATGAAGTCCGACACGTAGATATCCATCGACAGGAAGGTGCCCTTCTTGACCGCGAGCTTCAGGCTTTCGTCCGTGATCAGACTGGCGTGCTCGACCGAATCGACGCCGGCTTCGAGCGCGGTCTGGATGCCCTTCGCGCCGTGCGCGTGGACGGCAACCTTGAGGCCGAGCTCGTGGGCTTCGTCGACGATCGCCTTCATTTCCTCGAAGGTGAACTGCTGGGCGCCGATGGTCGTGCCCTTGGAGAGCACGCCGCCGGTGCCGCAGAACTTAATCACCTGCGCGCCATACTTCTTGTTCTCGCGTACCTTCTGGCGCACCGCCCACGGACCATCGGCCACGCCGCCGCCGACCGAGTGGTCCTCGTAGGGCAGGAGGTTCGAATCGCAGTGCCCGCCGGTGATGCCGATCGACTGGCCGGCCGGAATGATCCGAGGGCCCGGAACCTCGCCCGAGTCGATGGCGTCCTTCAGGTCGACATCGGTGAAGCCCGGCGCGCCGAGATTGCGCACTGTGGTGAAGCCGGCGCGCAGGGTCTTCTCGGCATTCGCGACGCCGGAGATGGCGGCGCGCGGGGTGGAGACAGTCAGGCGCCGGTAGCCGTGCAGGTCCGACCGGTTGGTCAGGTGGACGTGGCTGTCGGAGAGGCCCGGCAGCAGGAAGGCGCCGTGCATGTCGATCCGGTCCGCACCGGTTGCGCCCAACGTTCCGGCGCGGCCGATGGCCTTGATCTTCCCGTCCTCGATGAGGACGTCGTGGTCCTTCATGATGACGCCGCGCTCGACATCCAGCACATGGCCGCCGCTGAGCAAGGTGGTCTCGGCCGACGCGGCGAAGGCAAGGGCGGCAAGGCCGGCGGCGGCGAGCAAGGGGCGAAGCATGGGGTGTCTCCGGAGCGGTTTTGCAAGACCTAGCCGCGCAAGGCTGGCTTGCCTAGGCGGCGCGCAAAATCCGGGTGGCGGGCGCTCCGGCAGCCTCGTATAGGAGCAGCCATGACCACGCCCGTGCGCTTTGGATTTTTCGCTGCCCTTGGCGCCTACCTGATCTGGGGCAGCCTGCCGCTTTATATCCGGGCGATGCGCCATGTCGGGGCGTTCGAGCTCCTGGCCCACCGGATCATCTGGTCGGTGCCGACGGCGATTGCACTGATCGCGGTGGCGGCCAACTGGCGCGATGTGAAGGCGGCCTTCTCGGGCTCGAACCTCAAATGGCTGGCCTTGTCCGGACTGCTGATCGGGGTGAACTGGTCGACCTATATCTGGGCGGTGAATGCCGACCGGGCGATGGAAGCCTCGCTCGGCTATTTCATCAACCCGCTCGTCAATGTGCTGCTCGGCATGCTGATCTTCTCGGAAAAGCTGCGCAAGGCGCAGTGGGTGGCGGTCGCCGTGGCGACGGCGGGCGTGGCGGTGATTGCGTTTGCCTTCGGGCGCGTGCCCTGGGTGGCGCTGGTGCTGTGCACGACGTTCGGGGCCTATTCGGTGATCCGCAAGCAGGTCGCCATCGACAGCCGCGCGGGTTTCCTGGTCGAGGTCGCGCTGCTTGCGCCGGTGGCTGTGGCCTGGCTCACCTGGTTTGCCAACCAGCCGGGCGGGCGCTGGATGGGGGAGGGCGGAGCCGACGTGTTCCTGCTGATGGCCGCAGGGCCGATCACGGCGGTGCCGCTGATCCTGTTCGCGCTGGCGGCCAAGCGGCTGAAACTCTCAACGGTCGGGATGATGCAGTATATCGGGCCGACCATCCAGTTCCTGATCGCGCTCTTCGTTTTCAAGGAAGGCTTCAGCCCGCTACATGCCGTCGGCTTCGCCGGGATCTGGACGGCGCTGGTGATCTTTACCGCCGACAGTCTGATGGGCGATGCGAAGGCGCGCCGCCTCGCGCGGACGGCCCGGCCGGCCTGAGGCCACCCCAAAAAGAAACGGCGACGCCCGAAGGTGCCGCCGGAGATAGGGGTGTGCATGTGAGATCAACGTTGATCTGAAATGGGCTTTGCAATGCCCGTGCCAGACCGGCGTCAGGCGCGCGGCGGCGTGAGGGCAAGCCAGATCGCGATGCCCATGAGGAGGCCTGCGAACGTGAGCCGCGCGGCGAGCGAGGTGCGCCAGCCTTCGAGCCGTGTGCCAGCATGGCCCGCCACGAGGACGATACCGACGTGGACGAGCGTGGCGACGCTGAGATGGATCAGGCCGAGCACGAGGCTCTGCACCCAGACGGGCAGGCCGTGCGAGGGCGCGATGAACTGGTTGATCAGCAGGACATAGAAGGCGAGGGCCTTCGGGTTGAGGACATTGGCGACGAGGCCGCTCCGGAAACCATACGCGCCGCCGCGCTGGGCGAGCGATGCGGAGCCGCCATCGGACCAGGCTTCCCAGGCAAGGTAGAGCATGAAGGCGATGCCGGCCCAATGTAGGGCGGTGTGGATGCTCGGCACCGAAATCAGAAGGGCGGTGAGGCCGGTGACCGCGGCGACCAGCTGCACGCTGAGGCCGAGCGCGATGCCGGCGACCGCAGCGAAGCCGATCTTGTGGCCGTCGCGCAAGGTGAGCGCCGCGAGCCAGCCCATGTTGGGGCCAGGCGTCAGCTCGATGATCGCCACTGCGAGCAGGAAGGCCGGCCAGTCGAACCCGTCTGCCATCGGATCAAAGGCAGCCGGCGACGGCTTCGACGAGGCGGACCGCGCGCGGATCGCCGATCAGCGTGTTCGACTGGCGGTTCATCACATAGGCGCAGGTGAGCGCGCGCGACGGCGAGGCGATGGCGAGCGAGCCGCCCCAGCCGCAATGGCCGAGACCGTCCTCGAAGGGGCCGAAGGACTTGTAGGTGTTGTGCATGATGCCGGCGCCGAAGCGCGTGGTCAGCGGCAGCACGAGGTCGGGACCGTCGACACGCGGGCGGGTCAGCGCCTCGAACGTGCCGGGACGGATGAGCCGGCGGCCGCCAAGCAGGCCGACATGGGCATAGGCATTGTACAGCGTTGCAACCGCCGAGGCCGTGCCATGTCCGTTGGCGGAGGGAATTTCGATCTGGCGCCAGATCGCGCCGCCGCGGTCGGGCGCAGCCCATTTGCTGACGAACGCGGCGCGGCGGGCGGGCGTGATCTCGCCCAGGTCGGCGAGGGATTTCGGGCGCAGGATTTCCGCGACCCGCGACTGGTCCGCGTCCGGCGTGCCGATCTGGAAGTCAATGCCGAGTGGGCTGCAGATGTCTTCGCGCAGGATCGTGCCAAGGGTGCGGCCGGTGATGCGCCGGACAATCTCGCCGGTGAGGTAGCCCCAGGTCAGCGGATGGTAGCCATGCGCGGTGCCGGGCGGCCACATCGGGGCGAGCTCGGCGAGGGCGGCGGCGCAGGCGGGCGGGTCGAGCCAGAGCGCCGGGTCGATGGGCTCGGCAAAGCCCGGCAGACCGGCCTGGTGGCTGGCCACCTCGCCGATGGTGATGGCGTCTTTTCCGGCGGCGGCAAATTCCGGCCAGACTTCGGCGACCGGCGTTTCATAGCCTGCGGGCAGGTCTTCAACCGCCATCGCGAGCACCAGCGCGGCAATGCCCTTGGTGGTGGAGTAGACCGGCACGATGGTGCCCGCGTCCCATGGCCGGGTGCCCGCCCGGTCGGCCCAGCCGCCGACGAGGTCGATGATCACCTCGCCATCGAGAATGACGGAGAAGCCCGCGCCTTGTTCTTCGCCGCGCGCGAAATTGTCGGCGAAGGCGTCCTGCACGGCCTCGAAGCCGGGCGCGACGAAGCCGCTGATCGGGGTATCTGGCATGCGCGTCTCCCACGTTCGGTCGCATTGATTTTGCGCCGGAAACAGGCCACCCCTTCGCCCCTGAAACCGACCCCGTCAAGGAGGCCTGCCGCCCATGTCCATCGCACACCGCCCGCGCCGTTCCTGTCTCTACATGCCGGGCGCCAATGCGCGCGCGCTGGAAAAGGCCCGCGACCTGCCGGCCGATACGCTGATCCTCGACCTTGAAGATGCCGTCGCCCCCGATGCCAAGGGCGAGGCGCGCGAGGCGATCCGCGCGGCGCTGACGGCGGGCGGCTATGGCCAGCGCGAACTGGTCGTGCGGATGAACGGGCTCGATACGGACTGGGGCAATGCGGACCTCTATATGGCAGCGACGTCCGGCGCGGCCGCCGTGCTGGCGCCAAAGGTGACGAGCGCCGAGGACATCCGCCGGCTCGATGCGGCGATCACGCAGGCCGGTGGCCGGCAGGGCTTTGCGCTCTGGGTGATGATCGAGATGCCGTTGGCGATCCTCAACATCCAGGAGATCGCCGCTGCGGCGCGCGGCACGCGGCTGACGACGTTCGTGATGGGCACCAATGATCTCGCGAAGGAATACCGTGCCCGGATGACCCCGGACCGGCTCGCCTTCCAGACGGCGCTGCAGCTGTCGGTGGCGGCGGCGCGCGCCTACGGGATCACGGCCATTGACGGGGTGTATAACGACATCAAGAACGAGGACGGCTTCCGCAATGAATGCGAGCAGGGCCGCGACCTCGGCTTCGACGGCAAGACGCTGATCCACCCCTCGCAGCTGGAAGACTGCAACCGCATCTTCGCGCCGAGCCCGCATGACGTGGAACAGGCGAAGGCGGTGATCGAGGCGTTTGCCGATCCGGCGAATGCGGGCAAGGGCGTGCTGAAGGTCAACGGCAAGATGACGGAGCTGCTGCACCTCGACGAGGCACGCCGGACTGTCGCGATGGATGATGCGATCAAGGCGATGGGTTAGGCCTGAACTTTCTTTGAACCCCGCCTCCCCGAACGGAGAGTGAGCTTTCAGCCTGAAGCTCGACAGCTCTGAATTGCTGCATCGATTCGCGCGCCTTGGTATGGTAACGCTCAGTGCAGTGGTGTGGGAAATTTGCCGTGAGCGATCAAGGCGCGAAAATATTCGTATCTTACTCGCGCGCTGACAGCGGGTTCGCGCAGGAACTGGTTTCGGGCATCGAAGCCTGCGGATTCGATGCTTTCATCGACAAGGCGGATATTGCGCATGGCGAGGCCTGGCAGAGCCGGCTTGGCGACCTGATCAACCGTGCGGACACCATTGTCTGGGTAGTCAGCCCAGAAAGCCTCTCTTCCGAGATCGTGGCATGGGAGCTCGACACAGCGGCGAAAGCATCCAAGCGGATCGTGCCAGTCAGCTACACAACGCTCGACATGTCTCTTGTGCCGGTAGATCTCCGCAGGCTGAACTTCTGCTTGTTTTTGAATCGGCCGTTTGGCGACGCGCTCAAGGACCTTGCTCTCGCCCTACGAACGGACGTTGGCTGGCTGCGCGAGCATACGCGGGTGGCCGATCTCGCGCGTCGCTGGGACGAGCTAGGCCGGACGGATGATCTCCTGCTTCGTGGCAAGGAACTGGACGCAGTGCGCCAGTGGTCATCGGCGCGTCCAATCCACGCTCCTCCGCTCACGGACATTCAGGCGGGCCTGATTGCGGCCAGTAATCGCGCGCAGGAGGATGCGGATCGTAATGCGAAGCGGCGAGGAAGGCGTGCGGCGCTGATCTCTGGTGCGGTTGCGATCATGATGACAGGACTCGCTGGGGTAAGTGTGTTTCAGATGCTGAAGGCTAGGGAAGCCAATGTGGAGCTGACGACAGCACAGAAGTCGCTTGTTTTGAACAACGAAGTCTTGGAGCGAACGGCTTCGGAAAAGGAACAAGCCAACAAAGAGCTTAGGCAGATCAATGCCACCCTTGCATCAGGCGTTCCCCTTGCTATCCGGGTGTTGGGTCGAGACCACACTATGAATGTCGGTGATCGCTGGACAGGATTTGCTGTAAAGAGTCTGCAGGGAATCGTTCGGATTGAGCAAGCGCCCAATGAATTTGGGCAACGTTCAATGGTCGGATCAGGGTTCGTTTTGGACGGAGGATCTTTAGTACCCGATTGGCAGGGTAGGTGGGTCATTGTTACTGCCGCATTCAATATCGATCCGAGATTCGGTATTGCCGCTACTGATCCATACGCCACGGTGGTTTGCCTGAAAGAGGCAGAAGTTGAAGAAGAGTGTGCCTCTGCGCCCTTGGGGGAGGCGCTTTTTCTGAGTTCCATACCGACTGGCCCGGCAGTGTTTGAAGTTCCCGATGCATTAACAGACCAAATTTTACCGCTTGAGGGGGTCGACTCAGCAGAGTTTGATAGGTCATTTGTGAAAACGTTGCCGCAAATTGCGGATGGTCGAGTTCTCGACGATTCGGGCGGGCAAAGGTTTCCTCGCCTAACGTTGTCTTTCGGATTTCCCCAAGGAAGAAACGCCGAACTAATTCTGATGGAGGTCTTAGGTTTCGGCGACATTGGCAATGGCGATCGCGCCATCTGGACAGCAAAGGGCTCAGAGCCAGGGCTATCGGGAGCGCCTGTCTTCAATACACGAAATTTCAATGTGGTCGGAATGCATGTTCGTGTCGGCGAGCTTGGCGGTGAGAGATACTCTGGTGCAACTTGGATTGGCGATATCATTACCGATATCCAAACCGGCTATAGTGTCCCTCCATATGATAGGAGTGACGCCGACAACTGATCTAGTTTACTGCTGAGTGATGGAACGATCATGTCCACGCTTGGCGGAAATCCCTGAAGCGGTATTGGCGACACCGAAAGTCTTGTGCTGGAAGTGAAACACGGTCCGTTTGTTCTTGGAAGGCGTGGTTCCGCTTGGTAGATGGAATCGGGGGGCTTTCTTGGGGGCGCTGGACTCGACACGCCGCGCTTCGCCCCTAACTCCTTACCCGCAAACTCAGGAGCTCCATATGACCTACATCCTCATCCACAATCCCGGTTGCGGGTCGTCCAAGAAGGGGCTGGAGCTGCTCGAGTCGAAGGGGGTGAAGGTCGAGGTGCGCAAGTACATGAGCGCGGCCGAGCGGCTGTCGGTGGCGGAGCTCAAGGACATCGCGAAGAAGATGGGCGCGAAATCGCCGCGTGCGTTCCTGCGGGCGAAGGATGCCGAGGCGGCGGGGCTTTCCGAAACCGCCGGCGACGAGCAGGTCTATGCGGCCATGGCGGAAAACCCGAAGCTGATCCAGCGGCCGATCGGTATCAAGGGCGGCAAGGCGGTGCTGGGCCGGCCGAATGAGAAGTTGCTGGAGATCGTCTAGCGCCGCCGGCTGCGGCGGCCCGGGTTGCAAGGTCGGCCGCCCTCACCCCCCCAACCCCCTCTCTCGCAGGAGAGGGGGCTTTGAAGATCGATCAAATTTCATCGATTGGCTGAAGCCGGTATTCGCCATCTTCTGGCATACGGGCGTCCATGTTGACGCTTGCACTCCTCCTTGCCGGCCTGTTGCTCGCCTTTTCGGCGTTCGCGGCCTTTGGCGTGCCCTACCTCGTGATGGGGCCGCGGGCGTTCGAGGAATTTGCGGAGCGGCCGGACCTGCAGGCGCTGGTGGCCGGGTTCGGCGCGGCCCTGGTGCTGGCGGCATCGCTGCCCTTTGCCGCAACCGCCTTGATTTCTGCCGGTCCGCAGATGCAGGTGTTCGCCGAGACACTTCTGGGCGTTCCGGATCGCGTCTGGGCCTGACGCCCGGCGCCGCCGCGCGCCCTCGCACGAGGACGCGCACATGACCGGCACGACGAAATCCAATCCCGGCAACTATTTCGAAGACTTCAAGCCGGGCGACACGCTGATCCATCCGACGCCGCAGACCCTGACCGAGGGCGACATCGCGCTCTACCGGGCGCTGACCGGCAACCGGTACGCGCAATACTCCTCCGCCGAATTCGCCAAGGCCGCCGGCCTGCCGGGCCTCTGCGTCGATCCGCTGCATGCCTTCCATGTCGTGTTCGGCAAGACGGTGCCGGACATCTCGCTGAATGCGGTGGCGAACCTCGGCTATGCCGACGGGCGCATCCACCGCGCCGTGATGCCAGGCGATACGTTGCGCGCCGAGAGCCAGGTGATCGGCGTCAAGGAGAACTCCAACGGCAAGACCGGGGTCGTCTGGGTGCGGACGAAAGGCGTGAACCAGCGCAGCGAAGAGGTGATGTCCTATGTGCGCTGGGTGATGGTCAACAAGCGCGATGCCGCCTCGCCGGCGCCGCCTGAAGTGGTGCCGGACCTGCCGCCGGCGGTCTCGGCAGCGGACCTCACGGGCTTTCCGGAAATGAAGAGCTGGCCCTTCGCCCAGGCCGGCAGCCGGCATGTGTATGAGGATTACAGCGTCGGCGAGAAGATCAACCATGTCGACGGCATGACGGTGGAAGAGGCTGAGCACCAGATTGCGACACGGCTCTACCAGAACACGGCGAAGGTGCATTTCGACGCGCATGGCCAGAAGGCGAGCCGGTTCGGCAAGCGGCTGATCTATGGCGGTGTCGTGATCTCGATTGCGCGTTCGCTGGCGTTCAACGGGCTTGAGAATGCCGGACAGATCCTGGCCATCAATGCGGGCACGCATGTCTCGCCGCTGTTCGCGGGCGACACGGTCTATGCCTGGAGCGAAGTGCTCGGCAAGGCGGAGCTGTCGGAGACGGCCGGCGCGTTGCGCCTGCGTCTTGTGGCGGTGAAGGACCAGGACCCGGGCGCCTTTGCCTACAAGGACGTTTCCGGCAAGCATGCCGAAGGCGTGCTGCTGGATTTCGACTACTGGGCCGCCATTCCGCGCGCCCGCTAGGCGGGCCGGTGCTCTGCCCAGAGCAGGAGTGCGTCGAGGGCAGGGCAGAGCTTCTCACCCCAGGGCGTCAGGCCGTACTCGACCTTTGGCGGGACCTGCGGGTGAACAATCCTGCGCACGATGCCGTCGGCCTCGAGCTTGCGCAGCTGCTGGATCAGCATCTTCTGGGAGATGGCTGGAATGGCCCGCTCGAGATCCGAGAACCGCATGAGATCTCCTGGGAAGAGATGGAAAAGAATGGTCATCTTCCAGCGGCCCTCCAGAAGCTGAAGGGCACCTTCGACACCGTCGGCGGCGGTTTCTGCTGTATAATCAGGGCGCCCACCTTCAGGTAAGTACCCTACTTTTTCGTCCGTACTTGTCATTTAATATGGCTACTTCGATATCGTCTGTCTTGCAAGGCGTCTTACTCCCAAGGCGCCCCGATGGAGGCCGATCCGATGCCCGATACGATGCCCATTCCTGTCAGCCGCTACTTTGATGCTGAGCGTCATGACGATACGCGCAGGCTTGCTGATTTCTTTGCGCCTGACGCCGCCGTGAAAGATGAAGGCCACACGCATCACGGCCTTGAAGCGATTGCTGCGTGGAAGCGCGCGAGCAAGGCGGCGAACAAGTATGAGGTGACGCCGGTATGGTCAGAGAACGTCTGTACACAGATGGTTGTGACAGGCCGCGTTGAAGGAGACTTTCCCGGTAGTCCGGTGATGCTGCGCTACACGTTCACGCTCGCCGGAGATCGCATCTCCGCGCTGGAGATTGGCTCATGAGCTTCGACATGGGTCTGGCCGGCCGGCGCGCGCTGGTCACTGGCGGCACCAAGGGTGCCGGCCGCGCGGTTGTTGCATCACTCGCCGCTCAGGGCGTCGACGTTCTGGCGACAGCGCGCAGCGCTCCGGAAAACCTGCCGGCCGGCGTGCGGTTTGTTGCAGCTGACGTCTCGACGGCGGAAGGCTGTGCGCAGATTGCGCAGGCAGCGGAGCGTGAGATGGGCGGTGTGGATATCATCGTGCATGTGGCAGGCGGCTCCAGCGCACCTGCGGGCGGGTTTGCTGCCCTGAACGAAACGGAATGGCAGAAGGAGATGGACCTCAACCTGATGCCGGCCGTGCGTCTGGACCGGGACCTGTTGCCGGGGATGATTGCGCAGGGTTCTGGTGTGGTGGTTCATGTCACATCCATCCAGCGCGTGATGCCGCTGCCTGACGCGACAACCGCTTATGCCAGTGCGAAGGCGGCATTGTCCGCCTACAGCAAGAGCCTGTCGAAGGAAGTCGCTCCGAAGGGCATCCGTGTGGTGCGTGTGGCACCGGGCTGGATCGCAACGGAAGCATCCGTGGCGCTCGTAAACCGGCTCGCTCGCGAGAGCGGCACAGACTATTCGGCGGCAGAGCAGGGACTGATGCAATCGCTGGGCGGCATCCCGCTAGGCCGGCCTGCAAAGCCCGAGGAGATTGCTGACCTGGTCACCTTCCTGGTTTCACCGAGGGCCGGCGCCATTACCGGCACGGAATACATCATCGACGGCGGAACGGTGCCCACGGCCTGAAGCGAGGCTTCTCCGCGCGCCCGCTGACGAAACGCCATCGGCCCCCTATATGGGGCCGATGGGCGGCTATCCACCTTACGCAGGTTTCACCGAGTTCGCGGTCGCGCTGGGGGTTATCCTCTCGGCGATTGTCAGCCTGCTCGGCACGTCGGCGCGCAAGCGGACCATTGCGATGGGGGAGGCGAAGCTGGCCGATCTTGCCGAAATGGCAGGCATGCTGAAGCCAAAAGATGTGCTGACGGCATTTGGTCCGCCGGACATGAGCCGGACCTGGCCGGGGGTTACGCTGCTGGACGTGCGCAAGGCGCGCACGCCGCTCGGCTGGCTGATGTCGAGCGACCTGATCGACTATGCCTGCATCCTCGGGGCGGTCGCGGCGTTGTATTTTGAACACAGGTTGATGCCACTTGCGCTGATGGCTGCGCTGGGGGTCCAGATTGCCGGCTGGGCCGTGTCGGCGCGGGTGCCGAAGTGAGCGTTGCAGACGCTTCCCGCGCTTGCGGAAACCCGGTAGGAGTTCACCCCATGAAGCTCTGGAAGATGAACGGTGCCGGCAACGCGTTTGCCATTTTTGACGCGCGCTCCACGCCGTTTGCGCCGAGCGTCGAGCAGATACGCCAGATCGCGGCCGACCTGAAGGCCGACCAGGTGATCGCACTGGAGCGGGATGCGACCAAGGATGTGTTCATGCGCATCTGGAACGCCGATGGCGGGCAGGTCTATGCCTGCGGGAATGCCTCGCGCTGCGTCGGCAAGCTGATCCTTGACGAGACCGGCAAGGACCGGATCACCATCCAGACCGAAGCCGACATGCTGAAGGCGTTCCGCGCCGAGGGCGGCCTGATCACGGTGGATATGGGCTCGCCGCTGATGGGCTGGGCGGATATTCCGCTGGCGGAGAAAATGGATGTGCGCGGGGTAGACCTGAAGATCGGTCCGATCGACAAGCCGATCCTGGCGCTGCCGGCGGTGGTGTCGATGGGTAATCCGCATGCGGTGTTCTTCGTCGAGGACGTGAACGCCTATGACATCCCGAAGATCGGCCCGCTGGTGGAGAACCATCCGCTGTTCCCGCAGGGCACGAATGTCGGGTTTGCGCAGATCCTCGACAAGCAGACGATCCGGCTGCGGGTGTGGGAGCGCGGGGCAGGGCTGACCAAGGCCTGCGGCACTGGCGCGTGCGCGGCGCTCGTCTGCGCGGCGCGGGCGAAGCTGACGGGGCGCAAGGCGAAGATCATCGTCGATGGCGGCGACCTGCACATCGACTGGCGCGAGAGCGACGACCACGTCTACATGACGGGCCCGGTCGAGCTGGAATTCGTGACGGACGTCTGACGGCTCAAGGCGCCGGCGTCAGGCAGGCGGGTTCGAACACCACCACATGGCTGAGCTCCGGGCGCGAACGCGAGGAGTAGAGCATGGCCTGCGCGCCGGCGGCGCGGGCTGCATCGGAATAGGACCATGTCGGCGAGGGAGCGCCAGAGGCGCGCAGGTCTTGCCACACGATGGAGGCGCCCGGATTGCCGCGGCAGTCCGCGAGGCGGTCAGCCTTGAGCCACATGGACACGAGCTGCCGGGCGAGACCGTCTCCGAGATAGCGCCGGATCGCAATCTCAGCACCTTCGGCAGTCAGCGAAGCGTAGGCGGCAACCTGTCCGCCATGGTGGAATCGGCCTTCCGGCGACGTGGCCGGCGCAGAGGGCGTGGCTGCCAATCTGTCTGGCAGGAGCCGCCAGACCGGGCCGTCGAAGGGAGTGAGGGCTGTCACGGGCGATCTCTGCAAGCGTCCAGGACGGTTTACGCGCTGTGGGCAGCCGGTCAAACGGCGGTGCAGCGGGGACTTGCGGACTTTCGCGCAGCGTTTCAGTCTGGCAGCCAGTTTGAGGGGAGATTCCGATGCGCCGTGTCCTGGCACTGATACCGTTCCTGATGATTGCTGGCGCCGCCGCCGCCGAGCCGCTGAAGGTGTCGAAGGGGAACTGGTATGCGACCAGCGATGTCTATTTCGACTTCTCGATGGACGGCGAGAAGGTCGATATCCCCTCGGAGCACGACATCATCGACGAATGCTGGGCTACCGATGCGGACGTGACCATCGACGAGAGCATGGCGAGCGTGATGGGGGAGTGCCGGGCAACCGACAGCCGGACCCGGGAACACGCATTCGACATGAACCTTGCCTGCGACTTTGACGGCACGCCGATGATCGGCACAGCGTCGTTCGCGGTGTCCAAGGGCGGCGACAGCTTTTACGGGCGCATCCATCTGGCGGGAAAGGTAGAGGGCTGGCCGATTGAAGCAGAAGGCGTGTTGCTGGGTCACAAGACCGGCGCCTGCACCGGCCAGAACTGAGCATTCCGGCGCAGCGCGCTTGCATTTCCGCCGCCAAGGCGCGATCTGACGGGCAAATGCCGGACACTGCCCCTCCTTCTGGCCCGACGGTGATTACCCTCGGATGCCGCCTCAACACCTATGAGTCCGAGGTGATGCGCCGGCATGCGCTGGTGGCGGGTCTCGGCGAGGCGGTGATCGTCAATACCTGCGCGGTGACGGCGGAGGCGGTGCGCGGGGCACGCCAGGCGATCCGGCGGGCGGCGAAGGACAATCCGGGCGCGCCGATCCTGGTGACGGGGTGCGCGGCGCAGACGGACCCGGCGATGTTTGCTGCGATGCCGGAAGTGACGCGCGTCATCGGCAATCACGAGAAGATGCAGGCCGAAACCTGGGCGCCGCTGGACCTCCTCGGCGGCGCGGAAAAAGTCCGCGTCAACGACATCATGAGCGTGCGCGAGACCGCCGCGCATCTGATCGACGGCATGGAAGGCCGCGCCCGCGCCTATGTGCAGGTCCAGAACGGCTGCGACCACCGCTGCACCTTCTGCATCATCCCCTACGGGCGCGGAAACTCGCGCTCGGTGCCGGCGGGGGAGGTGGTGGCGCAGGTGCGCCGGCTCGTCGAGACGGGGCACCACGAAGTCGTGCTGACGGGCGTGGACCTGACGAGCTGGGGCGGCGACCTGCCGGGGGCGCCGCAGCTGGGCAATCTCGTGCAGCGTATCCTGAAACTGGTGCCGGACCTGCGCCAGCTGCGGATTTCCTCGATTGACGCCATCGAGATGGATGAGGCGCTGCTGGAGGCGATGGGCGAGGCGCGCGTGGCGCCTTACCTGCACCTGTCGCTGCAGCACGGCGACAACCTGATCCTGAAGCGCATGAAGCGGCGCCATGACCGCGAGGCGGCGATTGCGCTGGCGGAGCGGCTGCGCATGATCCGCCCGGACATTGCTCTGGGCGCGGACATTATCGCCGGCTTCCCGACCGAGACCGAAGCGCATTTCGAGAGTTCCTTGCGGCTGGTCGAGGACTGCGGCCTGTCTTTCCTGCATGCCTTCCCCTACAGCCCGCGCGCCGGCACGCCGGCGGCGAAGATGCCGCAAGTGGCGAAGCCAGAGATCAAGGCGCGCGCGGCGCGGCTGCGGGCGGCGGGCGAGGCGGCGCTGGTGCGTCATTTCACGCGGCATGTTGGCGAGGTGCGCGAGGCACTTGTAGAGCGCGGAACCGCAGCACGCCTGCCGGATTTCACGCAGGTGGCCTTGGATGCGGACGGTGAGGGCGGTCAGATCGTCCCGGTACGGATTACAGGCCATGATGGCAAACAGCTTTTGGGCGAGACCCTGACATGATCCTCTGGTTCGGCAAGAAGAAACAACTCGACGAGGCCAAGGCCGCGGGCGAGACAATGAAGGCGCCGGAGCTGTCGGCGGAAGAGCTGGCGGCTCAGGAAGCCGCGGCGCGCGAGAAGGCCGAGATCGAGGCGAAGGTCGCCGAGGCGAACCGGGCCTGGGAAGAGCGTCAGAAGCGCGAGGCACAGGAGGCTGAAGACGAAGCCGTGCGCGCGAAAGCGGCGGCCGAGCTGAAGCTGCTGGAAGAGCGGCGCGAGCATGCGCGCCTGCGCGCGGAGGCCGAAGCGGCGGCGCGCGCGGCGGCGGAAGCCGAGGCGAATGATCCGGGCCTGTTCGGGCGGCTCGGCGAAGGCCTCGCGCGGTCCACCGCGCGGCTCAGCGAAGGCCTCGCCGCGCTCGGCCGCCGGAAGCTCGACGCGGCCGCGCTGGAAGAACTCGAAGACCTGCTGATCACCTCCGACATGGGCTCGAAGGTGGCGGCGCGGGTGACCAAGGGCTTCGCCAAGGGGCGCTTCGACCGCGAAGTTTCGGGCGACGAGATCCGTGCGGCGCTCGCCAGCGAGATCGAGGCGATCCTGAAGCCGCGCGAGAAGGTCGTCGACTTTTCGGACGGGCCGCGCCCCCGCGTGGTGCTGTTCGTGGGCGTCAACGGGTCCGGCAAGACAACGACGATCGGCAAGATCGCCTCACGCCTGCAGGAGCAGGGGGCGAAGGCGCTGCTGGTGGCGGGCGACACGTTCCGCGCGGCGGCGGTTGAGCAGCTGAAGGTCTGGGGCGCGCGCGCCGGTATTCCGGTGCTGGCAAAGGGCACCGGTGCGGACTCGGCGGGGCTCGTCTACGAAGCGGTCGAGAAGGCGAAGGCGGAAGACCTGGACCTCGTGCTGGTCGACACGGCGGGCCGGTTGCAGAACAAGGCCGAGCTGATGTCCGAGCTCGGCAAGATCGTCCGTGTCGTGAGGAAGATTGATCCGCAGGCGCCGCACGATGTGATCCTGGTGCTGGATGCGACCGTTGGCCAGAATGCGCTCTCGCAGGTGGAGGCTTTCCGGCATACGGCGGGTGTGACCGGCCTCGTGATGACCAAGCTAGACGGCACGGCAAAGGGCGGCGTGCTGGTGGCGATTGCCGAGGCGCACGACCTGCCGATCCACTTCATCGGCATCGGCGAGAAGGCCGAAGACCTCCGCCCGTTCAGTGCGGAGGCCTTTGCGAAGGCGTTGGTGGGGTTGAAAGCGTAGGTGCTGCTGAACCCCTCTCCCTTGGGAGAGGGAGTTTTTTGGTTATTCCGCGACGCTCACTCCGTCATCGAACAATTCTTCGATGCGGCGTCCGAACAGGCGGGCGAGGGCGAAGGCGAGGGGCAGCGAGGGGTCGTACTTCCCGGTCTCGATGGCATTGACGGACTGGCGGGAGACATCGAGCTTGTCAGCCAGCTCCTGCTGGCTCCAGCCACGCTCGGTGCGCAGGGCACGGATGATGTTCTTCATGGCGCGTCTCAGACCGTCTTGCCGAGGCGCTGGCGGGCATGGGCGAGGCCATAGAAGAAAAAGAAGGCCGGTCCGAACAGAAAGAGCGGCGTGTCCGGGATGACATTGAAGCGCTCAAGGAAGCCGATGATGAAGATTGTGCCGGTCAGGAGGCAGCCGGCTTCGGACAGGGCCTGCAGCTGGCGCAGGCGGGTATACTCGTCCGTCTCGCGCACGAGCCGCAGGATGGACCAGAGGATCGCGACCAGCGGCAGCGAGACTCCCAGCGAAGCCGCGATGCGAAGGCCTGTGGGCGAGGTGTTGAAGTCGATGAAGGTGAGCGCGGCGGCGATGCTGACGCAGTAAATCGTCATCATCGGTATGAAAATCATCAGGTACCGCTTGTTGGCGGTTCGGAAGCCTTTGGGTTGGGTCATTTTGGCCATCTCCTAGTCAAGTTTCCTTGTCTATATGACAAGGCTCCTTGACTAGTCAAGCGGCCTTTACAAAATTTATTCCGCCGCGATCGCGGACGCCGGTGCGTGCTGGGCACCTCGAACGAGGCGGCCGGGTTTGGCCCCCGTTGGCGTGCCATCACGGTGTGTGATCTGGCCCTTGAGGATGGTGGCGGTGTAGCCAGAGGCGCGTTGCATCAGGCGGCGCCCGCCCGCGGGCAGGTCGCGGATGACTTCCGGCAGGTGCAGCTTCAGGCCGGAGAGGTTGATGACGTTCAGGTCCGCCCGCATGCCGGGCGCGATCAGGCCCCGGTCCCAGAGGCCGATCCATTCGGCGGTCGCGCGGGATTGTTTGTGGATGAGGTATTCCGGCGAAAGTTTCGGCCCGCGTGTGCGGTCTCGGATCCAGTGGGTCAGCATTGTGGTGGTGAACGAGCCGTCGCAGATCATGCCGACATGCGCGCCGCCATCCGAGAGGCCGGGCAGGGTGGCGGGGCTCTGCATCATCTCGGCGATCGGGTCGAGCGTGCCTTGAGAGTAGTTGAGGAAGGGCAGGTAGAGCATGCCGGTGCCGCCGCGTTCCAGCATCAGGTCGAGGGCGGCTTCCTCCGGCTTCACGCCGCGGCGGGCGGCGATTGCTTCCAGCGTGCGGTCCGGGCCGGGTTCGTAGTCGACAGGATCGGAGAGTTGGAAAATCTTGCCAAAGCTGCGGAGCATCACTTTCAGGAAAGGATTGTCCGTGTTCGGCTCATCGGCGAGCAGGCGGGCACGGAAGTCCGGATTGTTCAGTGTGCGGACACGGTCCGCATGCGGAAGGTCTGCGATCTCGCGGTAGACCGGGTGGGCGCTGAACGGGTTCAACGTCAGGTCAAGACCGAGCAGCACACCGACGGGGCGCGGCGCGACCTGCGCGCGGATCGGCAGGCCTTCGGCGGCGGCCGTCTCGATGGCGCCGAGCAGCAGGCGCCAGCCTTCGGGAGCGACATCCGCCTGCGCGAGCGAGACAGAGAGCGGGCGGCCGGAGACCTCGACGAGGCGGCGCAGCATGGCGGCCTCTTTCTGGGGGTCGTTGAAGTCCGACACGAATTGCAGCACGCCGCGCCCGGCTTCGGCGAGGCCCATCGCGATGCCGGTGAGTTCATCCTGCGAGGCGGTGAGGGTGGGTGTCGGCTGGCCGTCCGAGGTGCGGTGGTTAAGCGTGCGCGACGTGGAGAAGCCCATCGCGCCGGCCATCACGGCTTCCTTGGCGAGCTGTTTCATCGCCGCGATGTCGGCGAGGGTGGCGTCCTCGCGGTTGGCGCCGCGATCGCCCATGACATAGACGCGCAGGGCGGCGTGGGGCAGCTGGGCACAGATGTCGGTGTCGAACTTGCGGGTGGAGAGGAAGTCCAGATAGTCCGGGAAACTTTCCCAGGCCCAGGGCAGGCCCTCTTCCAGAACGGGATAGGGGATGTCCTCCACGCCTTCCATTAGGCGGATCAACCGCCCGTGGTCCTCCGGTTTGCACGGTGCAAAGCCGACGCCGCAATTGCCCATGACGGCCGTGGTGATGCCATGCAGCGAGGAGGGGCTGATCGCTTCGGCCCAGGCGGCTTGTCCGTCGTAGTGGGTGTGCAGGTCGACGAAGCCCGGCGTGACCGTCTGGCCCCGCGCGTCGATTTCTTCGATACCCTTGCCATTTACCTTGCCGACGGCCGAAATCACGCCGCCCGAGACCGCGACGTCGCCTTCGAAGGCGGGTGCGCCGGAGCCGTCGATGATGGTGCCGCCCCGGATGATCAGGTCGTAAGTGGTCATGGCATTTCCTCCTGCGGGAAGGATGCCTCAAGGGCAGGGGGTGTCAAACCCTGACGCCACGGACGGCTGCATTCAATGCCGTCAGGTCGCGACCAGCCGATCCTCAAGGCCGTCGCGCTCCCGGCCGCCGAACACGGCCGCGAAACAGGCGACGAAGGCGCCGACCATCATGGCGAGCGCCGTGGCGACAGCGAGGGTTGCGCTGGCGGCGCGCGCCGCATCGACTTCCTCACGGGCCGTTTCACGCGCCTGTTCAATCTGGGCAAACGCCAGCTGAACGCGCGTGTCTGCCTCGGTCACGGGGATATCGGTGCGGTCGGCGACGTCGCGAACGAGCCAGGCGCGGTCTTCCGGCGTGATGGCGTCTTCATCTGCGATCGACTGCAGGATCAGCCGGCTTGCCTCTTCCCGCGATGTGGAAAGGGCCTGCGCCGGAACGCCGGGTACGCGGTAAAGATGGTCGGCGATGAGGATGGCGGGCAAGTCGTCGGCCTCTTCCGTGCTCGCGATGGCGCTGGCTGCTCCGGCGGCGGCGACAGTCCCCACACCCGCGGCGAGCGCCGCAACGGCAAACATGGCCGCGCTCGCCACCGCCCAGGTGAGGAACCCGTGCACAGTGTCTCGGAAATAGACCTCGTCGCCATGGATGGTCCAGCGCGGGCGCACTCGTCCGGCAATGTAGCCGCCGGCGATGGAGGCGAAGAGCTGTATGAAGATCAGCCAGACAATCGTCACGATGCCGATGGTGGCCGCCGAAAGTCCGTCGCCGGCGAAGGGCGACATCGCGCCGAAGCCAAAGGCCGATCCGAGAATGATGAGGACGACGCTGAGGCCGATGGCGGCGAATCCGCCGGCGAAGACGGCGGACCAGCTGATCGCCGGCGCGATCCAGCCTTCGCGGCTTGGGGCGGGCGAGGAAATCGAGAAGTCGGTCATCTGCAGCTCCTAGAAGATCAGCAACAGGAGGATGATCACCGGGATCGGGATACCGAGGAACCAGAGTAAGATGCCTTTGCCCATATCGTCGTGCTCCTTGCCTGCGACCTCAACGCCAGACGGCAGGCAGGGTTCCGGACGGCGCTGGGCGCGGCTCCGGAAATTGCTCGACATTCCTGCCCTTGGCGGCGGCCGCGCCGCGACTTCGGGACGGCTATCGCGATGCTGCAAAGGCGCTTATTCGGACCCCGATGACTGCTGCCACCTTGCCTGTCGTACTCTGCCTTGCCTCGGCCCTGACCGTGGCGGTGACGAACGTCATGGTGAAGCGCGGCGGCGATGTGCTGACGACGCGGGCGATCGTGGCGCTGGTCATGGCGCTGACCGTGTTGCCGATCGCGCCCTTCGTGCCGGCGCCGCCGCCGGAGACCTGGTGGCTGATCGCGCTTTCCATGGTGGTACACTGGTTCTACCAGTTCTGTGCCATCCGGGCCTTGCACCGGGGCGCGCTGTCGCTGGTGTTTCCGGTGATGCGCGGGCTTGGGCCGCTGGCCACCGCCGCGCTGGCTGCCGTGCTGCTGCACGAGAAGCTGGCGCTCTGGCAGGTCGCCGGGCTGGTGCTGGCGAGCCTGTCGATCCTCGTTTTTGCCCTGCCGACCGGTGCGACCCATGAGGCGCGCCGGCTCGACCGGGCGGCGATGTTCTGGGCGATGATGACGGCCGTGGGCGTCGGCCTGTATGCGGTGGCCGACACCAAGGCGGCGCGGGCCATGCCGACGCCGTTCACCTTCATCGTGTGGCTGTTCCTGATCGACTGGATCGGGGTGACGCTGGTGCTCGCCTGGCAGCGGCGGGGCAGGGTGGTGGCAAGCCTGCGGCCGGAAATGCGCAACGGTGTCATCGGCGGCATCGCGGGCTCGGTTTCCTACGGTATGGCCATCTATGCCTATACGCTTACCGACGCCGCGATGGTGACGGCTTTGCGCGAG